>RAZD01000020.1 GCA_003612525.1 bacterium C-53
TTGCTCCTTTGCTTATTGATTTTATACTATATGACCTTAAAAAATCTGTCCAGTTTATTGTAGCCTATCCAATGTAGATGAAAGCAGAAGCAAGGTCATAGAGGGTATAGAAAGTGCTTTGAAGCATTTTGATGATTAGGATATGGAAGAGTTATGTCATAAGGTGATTAAAAAGCTGCGGGAAATGACGGATGAAGAATTTTTAGGATATGTATTTATAATGGAAGAATAATCTGGTGAAAAGGCAGGACATAGCGATATTGTCTATGTTCCTGCCTTTTTATGCGCACGGGCACCCAGAGGAAGAATGTCAGCAGAAGCCGACGGGTGCCCGGCGCGCGAGTAGTGGAGAAGGTCGTTCCCCTACTCGATTGTGGGATTTTATATGAGAAAAAAATATCATGTTTCGCTTGTTAAAATCTGACTTTTTAATTGTTGGAGGAAAGCACTGGAGGCTCTCGAAAGAACCTGATATTTTTTCCAAACAATACAAAGTTCTGCTTCTAGTGTGGGGAAAAGTGGTCTGAAACATAGATTGCTATCCCCTGTTGTGTTAATCAGCCTGTCTAATGCAATTACATATCCAAAACCTTTTTTGACAAATTGGGCAGCGTTATAAATCAAGTCATAGGTTGCCACGATGTTGAGCCTGGAAATATCAGCCTTTAACCAGCGGAACATTTCTGTATTGATTGAGGTTTGATGGGATACAATAAGGGGCTTATCCCACAAATCCTCTGCGCAGATTGTTTCTTTTTCTGCTAAGGGGCTGTCCTTTTGCATCAACACGCCCCATAAATCTTTTTGAGGAAGTTTGAGGTAATCATATTTGCTGATGTCTACTTCTCCAACCAGCAATCCGAAGTCGATTAAGCCCTTATCCAGTTTTTCCATAACACGCTCCGCATCACCGCTGTAAATATGGTAATGAATGAGAGGGTGCTTGATCTGCAAATCCTGTGCTGCCTGTGCCAAAAAGGAAATACTTTCGGTTTCTCCGCAGCCAATATAAATATCACCGCCTATGTTCTCGCTGGAAGATGTCAATTCTGCCTTTGTCTTTTCCATTAAATCAACTAACTCCTCCGCACGTTTACGAAGCAGCATTCCGTCCTCTGTCAGCGTAACTTTTTTACTTCCACGAATAAGTAGCTGTTTGCCTAATTCTTCTTCTAAATCTTTTAATTGTCTGGAAAGCGGCGGCTGTGTCATGCGTAGGGCTTCCGCCGCCTTTGTTATGCTTTCTTCTCTTGCAACCGCAAGGAAATACTGTAATACCCGAATGTCCAAGCGTAAAACCTCCCTGATAATATCGTTGTCACAAGAATAACAGAAAAACAGATACTTTTCAAGTATGGAATACCATTCTATATATGTATTTGATATTAAAGATAAAAACACTTATGATAATAACCGGAGGTGGATTGGAATGTCTGAAATGAAAAATAAGGTAAATCTAAGTGCATATAAAAAGGAAATGAAGGACGTATTGGAAAGGCTTGTGAAAACAATGCCTGCATATAAGGAACTGCGGTTTTTTGTGAAATGCGTTATCAATCACTATCTGACAGACTTTGAAAAAAATAATTCCAATATTGTTGTGATTGGTTCCAATATTCCAGAGGAATTAGTCCTTGTATCGGGTAAGATGCCCTACTGGATTTTGGGCGGAAGCAGGGTAAGTTCCATGTGGGCGGATGACATTGTGCCGAGGGATACTGATCCGGTCAGCAGGTCAGGGCTAGGATCGATTGTTTCCGGCTTTGCGGAGAATGCTTTGATTTTGATACCTTTAGTGAATGACAGCACAAGAAAACTGGCTTATATCCTGAAATCAAAGGGATTAAAGGTACATACTTTTCATTTTCCGCCAGTGAAAGACGCTCAGACAGTTTTGGAATGGAGGCGGCAATATGAAGTGTGCAGGGAAGCGGTAGCTCTGCATCTGAAAAGACCATTGACAAAACGAGTCCTGCAAAAATCACAGGAACAGATTTCTACGGCAAAAAAGCAGATTCAGGATTTTATGGAAGTATCAAAGGATACACTGAACGGAACAAGCAGAATGTTTATTTTAGGCAGCTATTATTGTGCGGATAATCTTTCGGAATGGAACTTTCAGTTAGAATGTCTGACGGCAAGGCTGCGAAAGGAGCATAAATGCCGGAACACGGAAAAGAGTAAAGTCCTGTTGCTTGGCTCTCCAATATATTTTCCTAACTACAAGGTTCCGTTTTTGATTGAGGAAGTCGGGCTTGAGCTGCTCCTGCAGGCGGATTATACGACGCTTTCCATGCAGGATTGTAGGCTGGAACGGATGCAGAAAGAGCGCATGGCAGACATTTTTTATCGGAATGATGCCTCTCCAGCTTATGTAAAAAATAGTTCTCTGTATGAGCGCATTGAAAAGCTGCTTACCCAAAAAGAGATAGACGGAGTTGTTTATCATGTCCTGAAAGGGCAGATCGAGTATGACTTTGAATTAGAGCGTTTTGAGGAACTATTTGAAAAGATGAATATTCCGGTGTTCCGGTTGGAAACGGATTACAACTATCAGGATATAGAACAGCTTCGTATCCGGTTGGAGGCATTTTCAGAGATTTTGAACCAGCGCAGATACAGAAGATTTGGAAAGGAAACGGTGGCGGTATGAAAAAAACATTAAGAAACACTAAGGCTGCAAATCGAATAAATTCGATTAAGACGCAGCCTAAGAGTTACTAAATGTTTGGAAAAATGCTTGAAAAACAGCATTTTTCGTATGGAATAGGAGTGATGGTATGTATAAAAGAAAAGTAGGAACAGCGATTGTGTGTGCTGTCTGTATATTCCTGATTGTGTCGGCTTTTTTTGCAAAGGATTTTGTCTTGTATGATTATCATATGAATGTTTCGGACTACCATTATGCAAAAACAGAAGAAGAAAAACCATTGTCAGCAGACACTTCAGTATGGTCTTCCTATGGAGATGCAGGAAAAGCAGTTTATTACGGGGTAAGTGATGAAATACGGGAAGAAAACATGACAGTCTATGCACTGACGCAGACTGGAGAAATGTCGGTAACGAATGGAAATGAAAACCCAATCAGGAAGGATTCATTAGGACATTTTATTGCAACGCTCCCCATGACAGAGGTTGACATCGACGGGGATGGGGAGGCAGAGAAAGTCTATGATTATGCACGGGCAGATTTGGGATTGAACGCCTTTAATCCCGCACCACAGAGATTTCTCGCAGAGGAAATTCCCTTTGAGCTGGTGTTTGCAGAACGTAAGCATATCATGGTTTATTACGGAAATGAGATTTTGAAGGATGCGGAGATTTTTGTAACCTCTTATAACGGGGAACGAAAAAAGTACCAGACAGATGAACACGGGTGGATTCAGGGACTTCCAAACAGGGATATACGGGAAGGCTTTACTGCCGTCTATTCTCCTGATGGAGAAGTTGTGTACCGTATGCACTATGCGCTGGAGGATTATCCGTATTTCTCTGTACATTTTTGGAAAGCGCATTTGCCGTTAGTGGTAATTTTTGCTTTGGCAGGTATTGGTATTGCAGCCGTTTAACTGATACGGAACCGCATGGAAAAACATAATCCGGCTTACGCAATTTATTCCAGAGAGCGTGTAGGGATATATCCAGGTACATTACATCAGAAAACAACTTCCAAATTTTTATTTGTCCGGTGGCTGTGCCTGTTTGCAGGTATGTTTTTGTGGACATATGCCGGAAAGCTGATTCATCAGGGGCAGGCGCTGAATGAGATTTCCATACCTGTATTTAGTTGTCCGTTTAACTTGGATCAGGTGGCGGAAGTACCATGTTATTATTTATCGCATCTGCCAGCGTTGTTTGGAAGATTTGGCGCAGACTTTCCTGAGCGCAACATAGCATATGGAGTCTTGTTTATTGTGACAACACTTTTCTGTTTTATCTTTCTTGGGCGTATCCTTTGCGGATTCCTCTGTCCGGCTGGTCTTTTGCAGGACTTAATGGATAAACTGCGTCAGGCGCTGCATATCCGTCCGATTGTTGTTACGGATTGGCTCAACCGCTTTTTACAGCCGATTAAATGGGTGTGGATATTGCTGTTTTTGGGGTTTGCCTTTGCGGGAGGGGATTTTTGTGACATCTGCCCGCTGAAAGGATTTACAACCGCACAGGGCGGCTATTGGACAAATTTATATCTTGGCGGATTTTTTGCAGTGGTGATTTTGGTAGGCAGCTTTTTCATCAAACGCTTTTGGTGCATTATTTGTCCGATGGGGTATCTGATGGGGCTGTTCAAAAGGTTTAACCTGTTTAAGCTAAAAAAAGACTGCACTTCCTGTACGGAATGCGGAGCCTGCTATCATGCCTGCCCGATGCGGATTAAAAGCATTTATACGGAAAGGGATAAGGAAAATGTGCAGACAGTTGACTGTATGATGTGCGGAGAGTGTATCCATAAATGCCCGGAGGACAATGCGTTATCCATGACATTTTGCGGAAAGACAATTTACAAATCTTCCCGGAAAACTTTTATGTCAAAATTTTCTGGAAAAAAGGAGTAGAGTGTGAAGAGAATTTCTAAGCCTGCAAAATACGCAGACTAAGAAATTCTAAAACTTCACACCAAAGAACGCAAGAGCAGCGTTCTTCATTAATTTGAAGGAATGGAGGTAATTTTATGGCAGATCAGAGTGGGATAAACGAACGGCAGCGGGAATTATTTATAAGAAAATCCACAAGGGTAGCGGCAGCTTACCTGAAACGTGCGAAGGAGCTGGCTGAATTGCCGGATGCCGCAAAGCCTTTCTTTGATGTATTGGAAAATACATACGTTAACAATGTGAAGGAAATCACTGGGCTCGAATATACCTCGCCAAGTGATTTCACGCGCTGCGGAGCAGAGCTTCTTCGCATGGCAGACATACAAAAACCGGAAGAAAGGAAAAGTATTGGAACTTTATGTGTCATGGTTCCGGCAGAGCTTGTTTATGCGGCAGGAGCTATGCCTGTACGCCTGTGTTCCGGCAGTTATACGGCATATTCTATCGGGGATGATTATATTCCCCGTGATGCCTGCCCTTTGGTAAAGGCGGTTATGGGATTCGGTAAGATAAAAGCGCTGCCTGCATTTGATAATTGTTCCCTGCTGGTTGCGCCTGTGACCTGTGACTGTAAAAAGAAACTTGCTGGAACGATTGACTCCGTGAAGGATACCATACCGCTTCATATTCCACCGCTGAAAAAGGACGATGCCGATACAGAGATTTTTCTGAAAGAGTTGTACCGCCTGATACCGTTGCTGGAAAATGTAACGGGAAAACAGGTCACGGCAAAATCTTTGGCAGAAGGGATTAACATGGTTGGAAACGCACAGTATGAGATGTCGGAGTTTCTGAAATACCGCAGACATGATCTGTCGCTGATGAGTGGAACACAGGTAATGGCAGTGATGAATGCCTATTCTTATATGCCTGCCAATATATGGGCGGAGCAGATGCACAGACTGAATGAAGAAATGAAGCTGCGGCTTTCACAGGGGCGTTTTGTTAGTAGGAAAAACCAGCCCCGTATTCTTGTGACAGGTTCGCCTATTGCTTTTCCAAACATTAAGGTTCCGCTTCTGATTGAGGAAATGGGAGGGGTTCTTGCGGCGGATGAAACCTGTATGGGAGAGCGTGGATTATATGATCCGGTATCGGTCATTGATGCCAGTTTTGACGGGATGATGCGTTCTCTTGCCTCAAGATATACAAAGCCCTGTACCTGTCCGGTGTTTGTGGATAACAGCCAGCGTATTTACCGGATTAAGCAGATGATAAAAGAACATAAAATTCAGGGAGTCATTTACCATGTGCTGCGTGGCTGCCTGGTGTATGACTATGAATATCAGCTCATGGAGGAGGCAATGGGGAAGATGGATATTCCCATTATCCGTGTGGAGAGTGATTACAATGAGGAAGATGTGGAGCAGCTCCGTATCCGCATTGAGGCATTTATTGAACTGATTAAGATGCGCACGTCCGCATAAGGAAAATAGCTGCATTTGCAGCTTGCGGACGGCGCAGGCAGAAACGATAAATCGTTTCTGATAGATAGCAAAAAACTGAAAAAGGAGGCGTGACGGCTATGGAAAAATATTATCTTGGACTGGATGGCGGCTCTACTTATCTGAAAGCCGCCCTTATGAAAGATAAAAAAGTAGTTGGAACTGTGGTATATCCTACGGGAATTGACAATAACGGGGTGGCAAAGAAAATTGTGGCAGCCTTGTGTAAAAAATATGGTATCAGCCGGACGGATATAGGCTATATCATGGCTACCGGTTACAGCCGCAAAATTCTTGAGGTTGCCGATGATGATATTTCAGAGATTACGGCTCATGCCTATGGAGTGCGGGTTACTGCGCCAAAAGAATACCGCCCCGGCATGGTCATTGATATTGGCGGACAGGACAGCAAAATTATCTATCTTGACGCAAATTACAATGTAAAGAATTTTACCATGAATGACAAATGTGCTGCAGGAACAGGAAAGTTCATGGAGGTTATAGCGCAAATCCTGGAAACGACAATCGATCAGGTCGGAGCGCTTTCTTTGGAAAGCACTTCGTCGTGTGACATCAACAGTACCTGTGTGGTATTTGCACAATCGGAAGTGATTTCACTTGTGGCAAGAAAAGTTGACAGGCGTGATATTCTCGCTGGTATGCACTTGTCGATGGCAAAACGGATTATCAAAATGATGAAAAAGTCGGAAAAAGGCGGCGATATTCTGATGACGGGCGGCGGTGCGTTGAATACGGGCATACACAGGGCTTTTGAGGAAGAAATGCTGAAAGATGTATATGTGGCAAAATATCCGCAGTTTAACGGTGCGGTCGGCGCAGCTTTGATTGCCAGCGAACGGAATGAAGTATCTCTAAGGTTGTAAAAGACACAACCTAAGAGATACTAAAATCATTCCGGAGAAGAACGCAAGAACGGCGTTCTTCCGGGTTTAGAAATGGAGGTAAGATTATGGATATGTTTGTGTTGGCGGTTACAACCGCTGTTTCCGTCGGACTTGGGTGCGGAACCTGTTGCAGCCCGATTATCAGTACGTTTCTTTCTACTTATGTGGTATCCCATTCAGGCGGTGTGAAAAAAGGGGTTTTGTCATTCGTAAGTTTCTTTTTCGGTAAGATGGTCAGTGTTTCGCTGCTGTGCATGATTTCTGCGTTAGTTAGCAGACGATTTATCAGTGACAGCGGTTATATTGGTTCTTTTAATCTGCGGCTGTTCTCGCAGGCGGCTATGAGTTTGATAGGATTCGTTTTGGTAGTTCGCTGGTTTTTGGAATTGAAAAACCAGAAAAAGTGCGGTGGCTGTAAGGAATGTGGGAAAATGGCTGGAAAGTCAGGTTTTGCGCCAATGCTTGCGGCAGGATTGACTTATGGCATGACGCCCTGCGCCCCTCTTTTGCTGATGATTGGCTATTGTTTTACACTTCCGGTTTCTTTGGCTGGAATAACTGGCGTTGCCTTTAGCCTTTCTGGTATGGTAAGTCCTGTTTTGCTGTTGGTGGTGGTAACAGGTGCGCTTTCAAAGAAAATGGGAAAGGAAATACCGGATGCGGTAAAATGGTTCCGTTTGGCTTCTTATATGGTGCTGGTGGTTATGCCATTTTTCCTTTCAGCAAGGTATTAATAATTTATACTTTTTCGGTATGGAAATTGATATTTTATATGTATTTGATATTTTGAATGTGGCGAATTACAATAAGGTCAGGAGGGTAAGAAATGGCGGAAGCAAATGATATGTATGGAAGCATTTACCAAAATTTGATTGACGCAGGTTGTGACAGGCAGACAGCAGAGCAGTGTATGGTGTTTGCAAAGGGCGGTCAGTTTACGGATATGCTGCCAATACTTGTAAGGCATAGAAAGGATTTGCTCGGTTCCCTCCATGAGAGTCAGAAGCGAATAGACTGTCTTGATTATCTGCTTTATAAAGTCAAAAACCTCACAGCAGGCTGAGAGATTTTTGACTCTCGCGGCATTCGCCAAATGGATGTGCCAGCACGTCCGCTTGGCTCATTGCCAGCGGAAATAAAAAAATTATAACAAGGAGAATGAAAAAATGGAAAACAAAGAAAGCAGGACATTTGAGATTAACCCTAAGATTGAGATGAAAAAAGTACGTTTTACAAACCGTTACGGCATTACACTGGCGGGCGATTTATATCTGCCGGATAACTATGAGGATAAGAAGAATCCGGCAGTCATTGTTGCAGGACCCTTTGGCGCAGTAAAAGAACAGGCTTCCGGTCTTTATGCACAGGAGCTGGCTGCCCGTGGTTTTGTCAGCATCGCCTTTGATCCGTCCTTTGGCGGGGAAAGCGGCGGCGAGGTACGAAACACGGCGTCACCGGATATATTTACGGAAGATTACAGTGCGGCAGTGGATTATATTGGTCTGCTCCCCTATGTTGACAGGGAACGTATCGGAGCAGTCGGTATATGCGGGCTTTCAGGAATGGCGATTACTGCCGCAGGAACGGATACCAGAATTAAGGCGGTAGCTACGTTCTCCATGTACGATATGTCCCGTGATATGAGTAAAGGACACATGGATTATTATACCAAGGAGCAGAGAAACAAAATTAAGAAATATCTCGGAGAACAGCGTTGGAAAGATGCAGAAAACGGTACATTTGCATTGGGCAATCACGAAATTGCTTTTGATGAGGATGATGAGCCGATTACAGGAATGATGGAAATTCCGGAGGAACTGCCGGAGGGTGCTGATCCTGCATTTGCAGCTTTCTACAACTATTATGCAGTAAGAGCGAAACACCCTCGTGCTGTGAATTTTGTATCTTCATGGATTGCAACCATGCCCGTGTCATTTTGGAATTTTCCGCTGATGGCGAATATCAAAGAGGTATCTCCCCGCCCGATTTTGATGGTTGCCGGGGAAAAGGCACATTCCCGTTATTATTCGGAAGATGCCTACGCCGTAGCGTCAGAACCGAAGGAGCTGGTCATTGTTCCGGGTGCGGATCATGTGGATTTATATGACAATATGGAAAAAATCCCGTTTGATAAGCTGGAACAGTTTTTTAACGAAAATTTGAGATAGGGGACAGTGTGAAAAATCACACTGGTGTGCTGATTTTTCACACGCAAATTTGTGCCGGAGCGCCACAAATTTGTTTGATGGCAGACGCAAATTTGATATTTGCGTCGCCCTGTCGCGAAAACGCTCCAGAATGGAGGATTTTTAGATGAGTACAACAATACCGAAAATTGCATTAGGAGCCTGGTCTTGGGGTGCGGGAGCAGCCGGAGGGGATCAGGTATTCGGAAACCATTTATTCGAGGAAGAATTGAAGCCTGTGTTTGAGAAAGCAATGGAGTGCGGGCTGAACCTGTGGGATACGGCGGCGGTTTACGGAGAAGGAACTTCGGAACGGATTCTTGGTAATTTTGTAAAAGATGTGCGCCGGAACAGCGTTATCCTTTCCACGAAATTCACACCGCAGATTGCAGGCAGTTCGCCGGATGCCATGCAGGAAATGATTGACGGCAGCAAAGAACGTCTGCATACCGATGTAATTGATGTTTACTGGATACACAATCCGATGGATATTGAAAAATGGACGCCGGATTTAATCCCTCTGGCAAAAAGCGGACAGATTAAGACAATCGGCGTTTCTAACCACAACCTTATGGAGATAAAAAGGGCAAATGAAATTCTTGCTGCAGAGGGATTGAAAATTTCTGCGGTGCAGAACCATTATAGTCTGTTACATCGTTCTTCGGAGCGTGCGGGTATTCTTGATTACTGTAAGGAGAATGGTATTACATTCTATTCCTACATGGTGCTGGAGCAGGGGGCGCTTACCGGACGGTACAGTGAGGAAAATCCATTCCCGGAGGGAAGCGGGAGGGCAGAGGCTTATAATCCGCATCTGAAAGAACTGACAGCATTGATTGATGAACTGAAAATCATTGGAACACGTTTTGATGCCAGTCCTGCACAGGTTGCGACAGCATGGGCGATTGCAAAAGGTACACTGCCGATTATCGGGGTGACGAAAGTGCGCCAGGTTGAGGAAGCGTCAAAGGCAGCGCAGATAGAGCTGACTGCTGACGAGATTAGCCGTTTGGAAAGGCTTGGTGATGAAACGGGTGTCCATACGCTTCGGGAGTGGGAAAAGGAGATGTAGACCGTGACAGTAAAAGAAGTGATAGACGGATTTCGGGAAGGGGCAGAAGAAAATGCCGAGCGTGATGCGTATGCAAATGAACTTTTTCAGGAAGCTGTCCGTATAGGAATGGAGCTGAATACGAAGTACCATACACCAGAAGAACTCCGGGAGATTATGGGCAGGTTAATAGGAAAAAAGGTAGACCGTTCTTTTCGGATGTTTCCCCCGTTTTATACGGATTTTGGGAAAAACATCACCATCGGGAAAGATGTCTTTATCAATTCAGGATGCCACTTTCAGGATCAGGGAGGGATTGAAATTGGGGACGGTGCATTGATTGGTCATAATGTTGTGCTGGCAACAATCAACCATGACCTGAATCCAAAAGGAAACAGAAAAAATCATTATGCGCCGATCAGGATTGGCGCTCATGTATGGATCGGTTCTAACGCAACCGTATTGCCGGGAGTAACGATTGGCGATTGGGCGGTGGTTGCGGCGGGAGCCGTTGTGACACGGGATGTTCCTGCCATGACGGTAGTAGGAGGTGTTCCCGCAAGAGTTTTAAAGACTATTCAGGAGGAGGAACGCTATGAAACGGCTGTATAATCTGATACTGGCTTGTCTGCTTATCGTTTCGTTATCAGCCTGTGGAAAGCAGGCATGGGCAGATTCTTCTGCGGATAAAGTAATGGAGCAGCATGGGCAGACAGAAAGTGCAGGAACAACGGAACAGAATGAAAAGGAGCAGCCGGCAGTATCGGAAGCCGGACAGACTGAGGCACAGACAGAAAATATTTTGACTGATAGAGAAGAACTGAAAATAGAGGGAGGTGATAACACGGTGACGGGAGATATTTCTTTTAATTTTGAAACAAAGACAGTTTTATTGAACAGTGGATATGAAATGCCCATATACGGGATTGGAACATACAGCCTGACCGGGGATACCTGTGTAGAATCCGTCACGGCAGCATTAAACAGTGGTGTCCGCTTGATTGATACCGCCTATATGTACCATAATGAGGAAAGCGTGGGGGAGGCTGTCAGGAACTCCGGCATACCGAGGGAGGAAATCTTTGTTATCACAAAGCTGTACCCGAACCAGTTTTCTGATGCGGAAGCTGCGATTGAGGAGGCGCTTGTCAAATTAGATATAGATTATATTGACATGATGCTGCTCCATCACCCCGGTGCAGGTGATGTGGAGGCTTACCTGGCGATGGAAAAAGCAGTTGCGGACGGTAAAATCCGTTCACTTGGCTTATCAAACTGGTATGTGGAGGAACTGGAGGAATTTTTACCGCAGATAAATATTACGCCTGCTTTGGTTCAGAATGAGATACACCCGTATTATCAGGAAAACGATGTAATTCCATATATTCACAGTCTTGGGATTGTGGTACAGGGCTGGTATCCGCTTGGCGGCAGGGGGTATACGTCAGAACTGCTTGGAAATGAAGTCATTTCGGAAATTGCTGTGGCACATGGGAAGTCATCGGCACAGGCAATTCTCCGGTGGAATCTGCAAAAGGGCGTTGTAGTCATTCCCGGCTCCAGCAATCCCGATCATATTCAGGAAAACACAGAATTGTTTGATTTTGAATTGACGGAGGAGGAGATGGAACGTATCAATGCCCTTGACCGTGGAGAGAAACATGACTGGTATTAAAGCAGTGAAGCTGCTGCTACAGATTGAAAATTGAAATTTTCAATCGCGATATTTGTGCCTGCGCGCTGCTTGACACAAACTCGTTCATGCGCAGGCTCAACAGACTGAGCCAAAAGCAGCGCAGAAATGAGGTAATATATGAAAGTTTTAGCGATTAACGGCAGTGCAAGAAAAGACGGAAATACAGCAATCCTTATCAATACAGTATTTGAGGAATTGCATCAGGCAGGAATTGAAACGGAAATGGTGCAGCTTTCCGGGAAAATTATTGAACCCTGCAAGGCTTGTTGGGCTTGTGGCGGGAGAAAAAATTGTGTGCATAAAAAGGACTTGTTTCAGGAAATTTTTGAGAAGATGACGCAGGCAGACGGGATTATTCTCGGATCGCCAGTTTATACGGCAAACATTTCTGCGAATATGCAGGCATTTTTAGAACGGGCATCAGTAGTAACCGATATGAACCGGAGTGAAAATCTGTTTCGGCACAAAGTCGGTGCGGCTGTCACGGCGGCACGCAGAGGAGGCGCACTTACTACACTTGATGCAATGTATCATTTCTTTATGCTGCAAAATATGTTTGTGGTTGGTTCTTCTTATTGGGCGTTTGGCTATGGGCAGATGCCGGGGGATGTTCAGAAAGACGAAGAAGGTCTTGACACAATGAAAAATCTTGGCCGGAATATGGCATATTTGTTGAAGGCACTGGAAGAAAGGCGGAATGGATAATGAGAAGAATTGTTAGTCTATTACTTTCTTTTATTATAATTTTTGATTTAACAGCTTGTAGTCAATCGGCTGCTTCTGAGAAGCGGGAGGAAACACAACCTGCTGTACAGAAAACAGAAGAACAGTTTGAAACATCTCAAAACGGGGCGGGAGCAGAGGCGGAAAAGCAGGAAACAGAAGCACAGCCGGATACAGAAATGGAAACGGAACCGTCTGAATCCATTTCGACAGGAGAACAGGAGGCAGATGTGAGTGCAAAAACATTGGTTGTATATTTTTCATGTACCGGAACAACAAAGCTGCTGGCAGAATATGCTGCGGAGATTACAGGGGCGGATCTTTACGAGATTGTAGCTGAAGATCCATATACAGAGGCAGATTTGGCGTATTATACGAATGGCCGTGCCGACCAAGAGCAAAATGATCCCGATGCGCGTCCGGCAATTTCAGGAGGCGTGGAGAATATGGATGCATATGATACCATAATCCTCGGTTATCCGATTTGGCACGGGCAAGCCCCTCGTATTATCAGTACATTTTTAGAGAGTTATGATTTTTCAGGGAAAACAATAATTCCGTTCTGTACTTCTCATAGCAGTGGGATTGGTTCCAGTGCAAGCAATCTTCATACTCTCTGTTCGGAGTCTACAGAATGGTTAGATGGAAAGAGGTTTGCAGCAGAAGTTTCAAAAGAAAGCGTTCAGAATTGGATTGGAGAAATTGGGATTGATTAAAACAAGATGGATACAGTGTCCTGTTTGTAACAATAAGACACGCAATAAAATCAGAGCAGATACGGAATTAAAAAATTATCCTCTTTACTGTCCGAAATGCAGGCGGCTATTAACAGCAAGTAATACACTGGAAGCGGATGATTTTGCAAAATAATTTTTTCTTCATCGCAAAATTTATTTTTTGCTGAGATGGAACCCAGAACTCAATAGAAATGAATCAAAACGAGGATCTTGACAGACTGTACTTTCAAGGTCCTCTTTTTTGGAGAAGAGAAGGAGAGAATGGTTTTTCTTTTTTGATGGTGGTGGAGTAAAGCAAAACTGACGACCTTTTGCCGTGGTCAGAGAAGTTTCCAGACGAATGCAGGAAAATATGCCATTGAAAGATGGCGTGGTTTTAACCCTTAGTGTTTGACGAGAATAAGATATGTGAAAAGCTGAATTGAAAAAAGTGCTTAATATATATCGGTATGTTGCGAAATATCATAGAGTGTAGGCAAAGGAAGATATCATGGAAAATAAGAAAAATATAGACAATGGATCAAAGACCGTTATGATTGATATTCAGAAACAAAAAATGAGTGGAGAAAAAAAGGCTGGTCTATTCCTGATATTAGAGGTGGAAAACAAATATGGTACACGCTGGTAAAGAAACTGGTTGAATTAGTGGATTCAGGGCAGGCATATGATTTAGATTTAGTTCCAGATATTTATGAAATAACACAACCGCAATCATGGCGCACATATGGTGCTTTTCTTAAGGGGGGGGGGTAGGATTTGTAAGAAATCAAGCAGGACGGTTGATGCTGTCGGAGGCTGGCATGCAGTTTTTAGCAGAGCCAACTCGGAGGAAATTGGCTGATCAGATACAAGATAGATATCGGCTGTTTGGTGAAGTGCTGAGTATTCTGGAGACTGAACCGACAACAGTGGAAGAAACTTTAGGGTTTCGTATGCTGACAGACAGTTGAATAATTGGCTGCATAAATATCTGTATAAAAGGGAATATCCTGATTCTGTAGGCGGGATATTGCGGAGTGAGTACGAAAGTGGTAAAATTTTAAGCGAGCAACAGTTTGAGGAGGTGCTAAGTTATGTGTTATCTCACTGCGAAAGAATTTAATAAAAAGGGCTGTATTGCAGTAAAAACCAGGCATGGTAAAGCATTGGCGGATTTTACCGAAAAGTTACAAAAACAGATAGGAGAGAACGGTGTGCAGTTGGTGACGATCAGCCGCCCCAGTGCCTATGGAGAATACGAACCTTATGAAATTATCGAAAGTAAGGAAAAGTTTCAAGAACGTGTTCTGAGCCTGTAAAAAGGATAATGATGGAAAAACCTGTTTTGAGTCCACATTTTACCATTGAAGATATCCATAGACTCAGAGAACATAATTATGAAATGACAAAGTATATGACAGACGAGGAACGGATGGATTACTATAATAAGAGAGGAAGAGAAGTTCAGAGAAAATTAGAGAAAATGAAAGCCGTATAATCATTTTAATACCACAGAATAAATTAGCAGTATACGGTATCTCACTAACCGCGATATACCGCACATGCGGATGTCCATCAACCGGTACAATACAGAATCCTTTCCCATCCAATCTCTCCTTCCGTGGCGTCGCATCTTAACTCTGCTTTTTTTGGGGGGGGGGAGTGATAAGTGGAAAAGAAAAAAGCCAGAATATTTTTTGAGAAACATTGACAGTAAAACATATTTCCGTTGATATTGACATATAAATAAGCCAGCGGCATAGAACTGATTGGACTGGTCGAAAGACCCTGGTCCACCGAACGGCGGGGAATTTCCCTGTTATTTTTTGTTTCTTCCACATTAAGTTATGGAGGTGATTTAATATGCCGGATATTAATGAAATCAAGAAGATAGTTGTTCCTATCGCATATTCGTATGGGGTAAAAAGATTATATCTGTTTGGCTCCTATGCAAAAGGCACGGCACGCGAAAAAAGTGATGTAGATTTACTTGTGGAAAAAGGCAAGCCAATGTCCTTGCTTAAACTCTCCGGGATGCGCCAGATGTTTCAGGAGGCATTGAACCTTTCGGTTGATTTAGTCACCACGGTGGGAATTGCAGACGACTTCAGGAAGGAAATAGCCGGAACAGAGATATTATTGTATGAAGAGTAAAGATGTAAATATCCTCAACAAAATTTTGAACTATTGCAGGCAGTTAGATAAAGCATGTGATATGTTTGATAATGATTACAATAAATTTGCAGGAAAAAGTTGTTCCGTGGAAAGAATGGTGTGGAATCAGGGATATTTTTGCACATCAGTATTCAAATTTGGACTGTCAGTCAGCATGGGATACTAGATAGCATGATTTCCCAGAATTGAAAACAGAAATAAGTAGAATTTTAAAAGGGAATGGAAAGTGACATAATGGGCAGCATCAGGTAAAATATAGTATTGGCTTGGAAAAGGTAAATTCCTCACAGGCGGCTATAAACAATGTAAGAAAATAGAATAAAAGCCAGTCTATTTTGG
Source organism: bacterium C-53 (assembly GCA_003612525.1). Taxonomy (GTDB): domain Bacteria; phylum Bacillota; class Clostridia; order Lachnospirales; family Lachnospiraceae; genus C-53. The sequence continues at coordinate 15,832 of RAZD01000020.1, forward strand.
AACTTTTGTAGTGACTCGTGAAGATGTGCAAAGATATATGTCACATCACACAAAGTCGTTTTTATTTACGAAATTCTATTGACTTTCAATCCCATATCACCTATACTATCATTCAAACTGGGGGACTACGGTGTAGTTGAAAAGGTAAAACCTGACTCTTTGAACCTGTTGGCTAATACCAACGTAGGGAGCTGAATGATACGATACCGTATTTTTTTAGGATATTCCCTGTACATGGAATGTCCTTTTTGTTTTTAACTGAATAAGAATGATATGTGTTTGCGAGGGAACTGAATAAGTTGAAAAAGGTAAGACCTGACCTCTTGACCTGTCGGCTAATACCGGCGTAGGGAAGCAATTTCTTACGCCGTACTGCGTCTGAAAGAGCTTCTGATGATTTGGAAGCTCTATTTTTTGTTATGAGGAGGAAAAGAAAATGTCATTTATGGAAGGCATTTTGAAATAGAATATGTCTGCCTGGGATGAGTGTATCGTCACTTTGTTTGTGCAGGATATGAAGGAAGAGAAACTTCCCATGAAGTATTTTAAGGAATACATAATACAGGACAGTATCTATTTGAAAAACTATGTCCGTGTGTATGGAAAAGCAATATACTATGCGGAAACATTAAGAGAAATCCAGTTTTACTATTCTATCCTGAACTTTGTTACAGATACAGAGTCGGTGATTCGGCTGAATTATCTTAGGCAGTTCGGCATGACGAATGATGACATAGAATTTATTGATCCGTTGCCAGAAAACCAGAATTATATTGATTTTCTGTTTGAAATTGCGGAGTATGGAAATGGGTATGAGATACTCATGGCGGTACTTCCGCGTACGCTGAGTTACATTTATATGTTCCGGAAACCTGCAGAGGAACCGGAAAGCCGGAGATCGGGATATTTGGACCTCATTCAGGATAATGTCGATGATCCGTATGCTGAAATGCTCAACGAGTTAATTGAGAAAGTGATTATGCGTGAGGGCGAGGGGTGGAGGGAATGATCGCCGCCGGTGGATAGACATTTATCTGGATTTTACCGAGGTATTTGAAGTTCCTGCCCATATCATTACCCTGGCAGAGGTAGCGGAGCAATGCCGCCGGTAGGAGAAACAGGCGGCAAAGGAAGCACGCTCAAGGGAGCTTGAAAAACCCTATCACTCCTTATCCTTTTGCAAAATAGAGTATGAATTCCCCAAATGGTATTTCGGGAAATTTTGAATAGGCATTGAATCTCTGAGATATACTGTTGAAATATAACATACTATGTGGTACGACATATATAAAGGAGGTATAGTAGATGAACATTGACGATTGGAAATCCCAAATCAAACGGGGGACGCTTGAATTTTGTATTCTGTTGATGATAAAACAGCGAACGTCTTATGGGTATGAAATTATCAGTACTTTGGAGGAATACCCTATTTTAGCTGCGAAAGAGAGTACAATCTATCCGTTGCTTAGGCGGTTACTCAAAGAAGAATATATTTCTTCTTCATGGAAGGAAAGTTCCGAGGGTTTGCCACCAAGAAAGTATTATTCTATTACAGACAAAGGGCTTGAATATATTTCTACAATGTCTGATGAATGGAACAATTTATTAAATGCAATTAGTAAAATCAAAGGAGAGTAAAACAATGGAAAAAATTCTGAATGATTATCTTGAAAAATTTAGAAGTATTTGAAGCCGTTGCCGGTTTCGGAACGTGTTGACATTGTAAAAGAGATTAAGAGTGAAATGCTTGAATTGCAGGATAACGGTAAAAAAGCAGAGGAAATTAGCGAGCGATTGGGTAATCCTAAAGAATTAGCAAAAGCTTATTTGGGAGATTTAATTTCTAATAGTAATTCTTTGGGTTGGAACAGAGTTCTTGTAATTTATGCTTACTATGGTCTTGCAAGTTTTTCCGGTCTGTTTGTAATTCCGGTACTTGCAATTGGTTCACCTGTATTTATTCTTTGTGCAGTAGCCACTCCGATTTTGGGATTTGTTAAACTGATTGACGCATTGTTAAATTTAGGTATTCCCTATGCCAGTTACATCGGCATTTCTGGAATACAAAATCTATTTATTTCTCTGCATTATTATTGGTGCTGCATTATATCTTGTGGGATATGGTTGCTGGAAGTTATTGGTTCGCTATATTAAGGCTGTCAGCAATACAAAACAGTGTTTGTTGCTTTAAGAAATAGCTGCTAAATAGCGAAGTCAGCCGGTGTAATCCAATGAAGGAAAAAAATGTTATGAAGTTAGGCGCAGGAGAAAATTACGGAATTGATTTCCAGCTGGTTGCAGGGGATTTTGTGATAGCTTCCGATGTGGGGATACAGGCAGACTTAAAGACATTTTCTGCACATAGCGTATTTGGAATGAGCGTCGTTGTATCTGTTGTGGCAGAAAACACAGACAGGGTAATCGATATTCAGGATGTCAGCACGGATATGATTGGAAAACAGATTGATGCCGTTTTTGAAGATATTGAGGTTGATGCAGTGAAAGTCGGTATGCTTTCTACACCGGACTGTATGAATGAAGTTGCCACAAAACTGAAATATTACCACCTGGCAAATATTGTGATTGATCCTGTGATGTATGCAAAGAACGGCTGCCCGCTCATGGAACCTGCGTCAATTAAAACGCTGATCGAGACGGTTATCCCGCTTGTTGGCGTATTGACACCGAATATTCCAGAAGCGGAAAAAATAACAGGAAGCAGAATCAAATCAATTGCGGACATGGAAAAAGCTGCGAAAGCAATCCATGCAATGGGATGCAGGGCGGTTGTTGTCAAGGGCGGTCATGCAGCAGGAAATGCGGTGGATATTTTGTTTGACGGGATAGAAATCTGTCATTTTGACACTGCCCGGATTGATACGAAAAATACGCATGGAACAGGCTGTACTTTTTCCTCGGCGGTTGCTTCACAACTTGCAAGAGGCATGAATTTACAGGAGGCAGTTCAAAAGGCAAAGGATTATGTAACAATGGCGATTGAGCATTCCCTTGACATTGGGAAAGGATGCGGACCGATACATCATTTCTGGCGCCTCTACCAATATGGGTTGCAGGAAGAAAGGGATGGTGGAAAATGAAACCGGATTATTCTTTATACCTTGTGACAGACCGTACGGTTATGAGTACAAAGACTTTGGGGGAAGCAGTGGAGCAGGCAATCGCTGGCGGATGCACTTTGGTGCAGCTTCGGGAAAAAGAGATTTCATCATTTGATTTTTATGTACTGGCATCGGAAATGAAAAAGATCACTGACATATATAGCATACCGCTTATCATAAATGACCGTGTCGACATTGCTATGGCGGTGGGCGCTGCCGGGGTGCATATCGGGCAGAAGGATATTCCTGCAAATATTGTCCGGAGAGTAATTGGTAAAGATATGCTGCTTGGTGTTTCTGCGACTTCCGTAGCGGAAGCTGTAAATGCGGCAAAAGCCGGAGCTGATTATCTGGGCGTAGGCGCTATGTTTCCAACGGTGACAAAACCGGATGCAGGCTTTGTATCTATGGAGGAACTTGGCAAAATCCGCAGGGTAGTTGATATACCGATTGTTGTAATCGGGGGCATTAACAAGGAAAATGCAATGCTTTTTCAGCCTATGGGGATTGATGGTCTGGCTGTTGTTTCCGCAGTGATCGCCCAGCCTGATATAAAAAAGTCAGCAGCCGACTTAAAATCACTGTTTTTCCGGAAAGAGTCTGTGAATGAACTTTGAAGCAGCAACTTTTGATTTGGATGGGACATTACTAAGCTCAATTGTTGGTTTTATGATCAAGAGGGCAACAGTAGGAAAACAACCATGAGCTAAAATGATACAGAAAGCGGCAAAAATACTTCCCAACCAACGGTTGAATCTCCCCAATTCAACCGTTGGTTCGTGTAGAAAGCATATAGCCGGGTGTATTGTTTAAGGTGAAAGGAGAAAAAATGATGAACCAGATAGAGATTGGAAAATTTATTGCCAAATGTCGGAGAGAGAAAAAACTAACTCAAGCACAGTTGGCAGAAAAGCTGGACATTACAGACAGGGCGGTATCCAAATGGGAAACCGGAAAAAGCATGCCTGATTCATCTATAATGTTAGAACTTTGCGAAATACTGGGAATCACAGTAAACGAGTTGTTAAGCGGGGAGGAAATCGACATGGAAAGTTATGAAAAAAAGGCAGATGAAAATTTGATTGCGTTAAAAAAGAAAGACGAAAATAATATGACAAAGAATGCCATTATTTCAATTCTTTTTTCAGCAACACTATTGATAGGGATTATGGTATGTCTTATTTGCAATATCGCAATATCGGGCAATTTAACATGGTCATTAATTCCGATCAGTTCTATTGTATTCGCATGGGTAATATCTTTTCCAGGTATTCTTTTTGGGAAAAGAGGGATTATCGTAAGTTTAATATCATTAAGTGCTTTTATTGTTCCCTATTTGTTCTTATTGGGCAGTTTATTAAAAGTGAGAGAAGTATTTTCCATTGGTGCAGTGATGGCAGTGGCTTCAGTTGCATTCTTGTGGATAATAGTTGCAGTGTTTAAGCGTATTGAAAGGAAGTTAGCTGCTTTAGGAATAACTTTTTTATCAGCGATTCCCCTTATGATTCTTGTCAATGTATTACTATCAAAAATGATAGAGGAGCCTGTTCTTGATGTATGGGATATGCTGTCTATCTTTATACTGTTGATATTGGCATTTGTTTCTTTTATTTGTGATTACGCTAAGCAAAAGGGATTGATGAAATAATTAGGAATGCTGGGAATATACAGGCGGCTGTTTCAAATTGGCGCCATAGGACTTTGGTTGTTTTGGTGTTCTTTTGCCTGATCGTGTTGAGGGTTTTCGTGTTCGCATATGGGTAAAGCGGCAAAAATTGAATGGATAGATGATAGGAAGAAGGGGCTGTTTGACAGCTCTTTTTTGCTTTCCATTTCCGAAAAATAGTCGTTTCATGCCATCGGGTAAAAGACAGAAAAATTTCTTTGGTATAATTCAGTGGATGCCTTTACTTTAACAGGAAAGGTATTCTGCCGAAGTAATAGGAAAGCATGAAGTGGAAATTCATTTGGCAGTATACCGTAGGCAGGGATAAAAGGCCTGCTTTACTCAATTCTACCGTTGGTAGGTGTTCATTTTTATGCCAGATTTATATAATATAGCGCAGGCAGGAGGGCTGAATAATGAATCAAATGAAGATTGGAGCTTTTATTTCTGAACGTCGGAAAGCAAAAGGCTGGACGCAAAGCCAGTTGGCAGAAAAACTGGAAATAACTGATAAGGCAGTTTCAAAATGGGAAACAGGACGGTCTATGCCGGATTTATCTTTGTTTATGCCTTTATGTACCCTTTTAGACGTTACTTTGAATGAACTGTTTGCGGGTGAGTGTATTGCAGAAGAAAAGTTGAAAGAAAAGGCAGATGAGGTGCTTATGGACGTGATTACAAATTGGTTAGGACACGATAAATGGGAATCAAAAGAAGGCGATGCAGCGCCCCAAAATGTTTTGGAAGTTGAAAATGTTTCCAGACTCTATGAAAATGTTTCAGCAGGGCATGAAAATATTCTGGAAAAGCACAAAATAAAAAATAACTCTGTATTAGCTGTAAATGAAGTAAGTTTTCAGATATCGCGAGGCAGTTTTGTTGGGATTATGGGGGCTTCCGGTTCTGGGAAAACAACGCTGCTTAATTTAATCGCCACAATAGACAAGCCAACGAATGGGACGATACGGCTCAGCGGGCAGAACATAGTGGATATACCAGACGAAGCTGCCGCAGAATTTCGACGCAGACATTTAGGTTTCGTTTTCCAGGAATACAATCTGCTTGAAACTTTGACTATCTATGAGAATATTGCGCTTGCTTTGACAATGAAAGAGGTTTCCAAAGAAAGCATTCGTCCAATGATTCAAAGCTTATCGGAAAAGCTGGATATATCGGAAATATTAGATAAATTTCCACATGAGGTGTCGGGAGGGCAGCGGCAGCGCTGTGCCTGCGCCCGTGCTATTGTGGTAAATCCGGATATTATACTTGCGGACGAGCCAACCGGGGCATTGGATTCCGGCGCTGCCAGACAGCTCTTAGACACCTTTGCTATGCTTTGCAGAGAATATAACGCGACAATATTGATGGTCACACATGATGTCATGGCAGCCAGCTATTGTGACAGAATTCTGTTTATGAAAGACGGTGAAATAAAAACTGCCTTAAACCGGGAACAGGAAAGCAAACAGATCTTTTTTGCGGATATTTTGAAGAAAATAGAATGGATAGAGGGAGAAAGCCATGATGTACCTGAAGTTGTCAATCCGTAATGCCAGGCGGTCTTTTACAGATTATCTTTTATATGTTGCTGCAATGACCGTCCTTGTGTCGATTATCGAGATATCCAATTGTATAACCATTATAGGAGAATTTGCAGGATTTCAGGTAATATCTCTGCCATTGTTCATAGGAGCCATTCAAATAATTTTAGTCGGATATATAGATGCTTTCATGCTAAAGCAGCGCGCAAAAGAATTTGCAAGCTATTTGTTATTAGGTATGGAAAAAAAGAGATTAACCCGGCTGTTCTTATGCGAAGTCCTGTTGATTGGTTTTTGCTGCTACATAGCAGGAACAACAATAGGTTTCTCCATCTATGGATTGTGGTATTTCCGTGAGCCGCTGCATGGAATGAGACAGTGCGGATTCCTTTATGGTAAAAGTATGTTTTATACATTTCTCTTTTTTTGCCTAATTGAAACCGTTTGTTCTTTTCGGCTGAGGGGGCGCTTAAATAAACTGCAAATAAGGGAGCTGATGTATGAAAGAAACTGCGGTCAAAGCGTAAAAAATATAGGCAGCTATAAAAAGTGGGGCATTCTCTTCTTTTTATGTTTTGTGTGCTTCATTGGCTGCGTTTTTGGCATTGTTTTTTGGCCGGAAGTTTATATTGTTTATCCCGTATCTGTTGTGGCAATACCATTGATTGTGTCTGTTTTTGCCTTTTACAGATGGGTGTTTGGCTATTTATATGCGTACAGGCGAATGAAACCCGTTCAAATCTATCAAAAAGACAGATTATATATTACGGCAAATATAACATCAAATTTCAAAACGGCTGCTACGGTTAATGCTGTTTTTTGCATATGTTTCTTATTTTCCGGGTGCTCTTTTGTAACTGGGATGCTGATGCTGCAGCCGGAATTTCAGCTTTTTGATACGGTTATGCGGCAGTGGATGGGCGCCTCACAAATAAGTATCTGCATTGTGTTTCTGGTTATTTATTTTTCGATATTATCTTTGCAGCAGATTATAGAGGTCAGGCAAAATTCAAAAGGCAATCAGATCATGCGCTGTATGGGAAAAAGCAATAAGCAGATAGCGGGACTTGTGAATAATCAGATAGCGATAAGGTTGATCTCACCAATGATAATGGCTTTATTGACTATTTTATTCTGCATACCGTTACTGAATGGAAAAATGAACTTAATTTTACCGGTTTCCTTGAATAATATTCTGCTCAAATTAGCTGGTGGGTTTGGGGCGTGCATTATAATTTTCTATATTTGCTATTTTGGAATTATTTGTGTTATGAGCAAACGGTATATAAATGCCTCTCACGATAAGCAGTAAAAAAGTAATGAAAGAGCAGCAAAGGAATAAATCAACCCAACCTGAGATTAATACATGGCTGCCATCGTATGGCGCCGCCCTCTCATGCGGGGAACGGTTATTTTTTTAGAAATGTCCGGTTACTATCGCCAAGTGTCCAGATACAACACCCGTTCTTTCTTTTTGCTGATATCTGCCGATAAAATAGGTGGAGGGAAATAGAATGCTATGGAAAGATACAGCCGGATGAGGAGGCGGCTTCGGTAACGATGAAGCACAGCAGCCTGCCGGAGATATAGTATAAATTTCATGAAAAAGGAAGGAGAATGTGACAATGGAAGCAGGTACAGTGTATGGCAGCTATTATGGGGCAAAGGGCTATGAGGGCGTGAGGAAGGAAGAAAAGCGGACAGATGCCGGAGTCGCGGAAAGGGTTGCAAAGAAGAACCCCGTTTCCCCAAAAGACATGACGCTGGATGAGTACAAGGCATATTTTAACGAAAAGATGAACAGTCTGTATACACACCCTTCACAGCGGAATATGAATGACGTAATTGACATAACGGACGCAGCCTATAAAAGGATGCAGACAGACCCGGAATATGAGAAGAAGATTCTGGATGCTTTGGCGCAAAATAAAGCTGTTAATTTTGGGGGAAATATTCCGGTAATTGCATATATGCACATAGACGACACATGGGAGAAATGCTACGGCTATACGCAGGGCATGAAGGAGAATGTGGGTTATTCCGGGAGTTCCTCCGCAAAGAGGGCTGATGCCGGACGAGAGAAAAAGGCAGGGCAGAAGGAACTTCTGGAAGAATATCTGGAAAAGCGGGCGCAGGCCAAGAGGCAGCAGAAGGAATTTTTGGATGAAAGGGTTACAAAGGCGGAGCAGGAGAGAAGCAGGCTGGCAAAGGCGTGGAGCAGTAAGCAGCGAATGGCGAAGGCTTCCAGCGCCTATGATGCAAATGTCATGACGGAAACAGCGGCAGGCGGAGAGTCGTTGTTTGGCTGAATGCAGGCATCATCTACACTCAATTGCCTTGACCACTGCAATCACAACAATTTGCTGACAGATATGCAAAAACGGAAGAGTTACATATTATAATAAAAACCAGTTACAGTATAAAGGAAGAATGAAATATGAAACGATGCGTTCCGTTGGAGCCTGCTGCAGAAGCTGTCTGCAACCAAAGTTCTGTACCTCCGCTGATCTTTCAGATGCCGCCTGAGCAGGGCAGGAAGGCATTAGAGGAATTGCAGGATACGCCGGTATATAAATATCCCGCCGATATATCCTCAGTTTGTGTCAATACCGGGATGTGGGGGAGTATTCCGGTATATTTTATTGCGCCCAGGGGTGAAAAAATAAAAAACATTATATTCTATATTCATGGCGCAGGGTGGGTGTTTGGCAGCTTTCATACCCACGAAAAGTTAGTCAGAGAGCTTTCAGCAAGGACCGGTTCACTGGTCGTATTTCCCGAATACAGTCGGTCGCCGGAAGCGAAATATCCCACAGCGATAGAACAGTGCTATTTTATCCTTTCCCATATATGGGATGTCACAGGGGATTGTTTTTCAATGGCAAACAGTACTACGCTTACAGTGGCAGGCGACAGTGTTGGCGGGAACATGGCAATCGCCATGATTCTGATGTCAGTCATGCGGCATGGCCCGTGTATCCACAGACTGCTGTTATATTATCCGGTAACGAATGCCTGTTTTGACACACCCAGTTACCGTCAATTCGCAACCGACTATTATCTGTATCGGGAAGGAATGAAGTGGTTCTGGGGGCAGTATACGGCTTCTATGAAAGACAGAAGCGAGATCACCGCATCTCCTCTTCGGGCGGGCATAGACTGCCTGAAGTGTTTTCCGCCGACGATGATCATAAATGGCCAGGCAGATGTTTTACGCAGTGAAGGAGAAGCCTTTGGCGAAAGGCTTCGATGTGCAGGCGTGGAAGTGACAGCGTTGCGGGTGCAGGGCGCCATCCATGATTTTGTGATGCTGAATGCGCTGGATCAGACGAATGCCTGCCGCACTGCTATGGATGCGTCAACCGGGTGGGTGAACCGCCTGAATGGAAATCCAGTGTAGGGATGTAAAATTGTTGTACTTTACAGATTGGTTTCAGCAGTTGCATTACAACGATTCTGTTTTCCGGTTACACAGTGTCTGAGAGTTTCAGCTTTCAGACACTTTTTGCGTTTGGATTTTGAAAGATTCTGTGCTGTGCCGGATTTTTCCTGAATATGTTTTCAGATCAAGTAATTATCTGATAGAATAAAAGAAAAGACGAGGGGTATACGGTTACAGAAAACAGTTATATGAGGATGGTTGATGCAGATGGAGAGCGGAAGAATCAGAATTGTCGATATTGCCGATGAACTGGGAGTGAGTACAGCTACCGTATCGAATGTTATTCATGGGAAGACAAAGAAAATATCAGATGAAACGGTGAAACGTGTGCAGCAGCTTTTGGAAGAGAGGCAGTACATTCCGAGTATGGCAGGGATACTTTTGGCACAGAATGATTCTAAAATTATCGGGGTGGTTATCAATGATCACAAAAAATACGGAGGACATACACTTGAAGATCCGTTTATTGCCGCATCGCTGAACGCACTGGCAAAAGAGATAGAGCAGGCGGGAAAATTTCTTATGCTTAAAGTTACTGATAAATGGAATGAAATTCCCAGGTTTGCTTCTATGTGGAATATGGAAGGAATGGTGTTGACTGGTTATTGTGAACAGGATTATAAAAAATTAAGAGAACAGATGCATATCCCGTTTGTGGTCTATGATGGATATATGGAAAGTCCCGGGAATCTTGTAAATATTGGGGTCAATCATTTTGATGGCGGGGCACAGGCCGGACGTTATCTGAAAAACAGAGGACACAGATCTGTGCTATGTATATCCGATAATGCAGTCTGCATGGATATGGAAAGATTTATGGGATTAAAAAGCGAAATTCCCAATGCGAAACTTATGGTTATACCTATGGACCAGGAGGCGCGCACTGCTTTTTATATGGAACATTCAGGGGAAATAAAAAAATATTCAGCCGTTTTCGCAGTGTCTGATTTTTATGCAATGGATTTTATCCAGTTCCTGAAAAGTATGAGGATCTCTGTTCCGGAGGATATATCGGTAGTTGGGTTTGATGATGTGAGGGAATGTGAAAAATTTGTACCGGCGCTGACCACAGTAAAACAGGATAACGGCCAGAAGGCAGCTTTGGCAGTTAAACTGTTGAACCAGTTAAGAAATGGAGATTGTAGGGATAAAAATGTGATGCTTTCCGTAACCCTCATAGAGCGTGACAGTGTGTGTGATGCAAAAGTGCACAAAAAATAAGGCTGAATTTTGTCGTGGGTTATGCGTTTAACCTTTGCTATTTGTCATGGTTCATTTTATGATTATCACAACTACTGTAAAGTGGATTGGAGGAATCATAAAATGGAAAAATGGAAGCTGGTAACCCCGGACGATATTAAGATTGCATTGAAGGACATCGGTGTTCAAAAAGGGCAAGCTGTTATGGCGCATACATCACTGAGCAGTCTGGGGTATGTGTGTGGTGGAGCACAGTCAGTGATTGAAGCATTGATTGGGAGTGTTGGTGATGAAGGAACGGTTATGATGCCGACACAGTCATGGAAGAACTTAGATCCGGCAGCAGGCGTTTACTGGCAGGAACCGGAGGAATGGTGGCCTGTCATACGTGAATATATACCTGCTTATGACAAACGGATTACACCGACAAATACGATGGGCGCCGTATCAGAAATGTTTCGGCAGTGGCCGGGAACACTTAGAAGCGATCACCCGGCAAGGTCAGTAGCGGCATGGGGACGTTATGCGCAGTATCTGACAGAAAAGCATGACCTGTCTGATATCTTTGGAGACAGTTCACCCATTGGCAGGCTGTATGAACTTGATGGATATGTTTTACTGGTTGGAGTTGGTTACGACAAGAACACTTCCCTTCATTTGGCAGATGTAAGGGCTGAATATCCAGGCAAGCACACGGTCATGGAAAGCAGTGTCATACAACTGGACGGACAACGGACATGGAAATCCTACGAGACACTGGCTGTAGACGGAGAAGATTTTCGGGCAATCGGAGAGGCATTTGAGCAGACAGGAAAGGTGCGTCATGTATCTTTGGGAAATGGTATCCTTTCCATGATGAGCCAAAGGGAACTGGTAGATTTTGCTGTGGAATGGATAGGTGAAAACAGAAAATGATGGAGGGGAGGAAAGTTTGCATCCATTTTTTCGGTGTACCTCAGATGCGCCGGTGCAGCAGAGGTACCGTTATCGGGCTGTATACTTACAGTTCTGTTCTTTTTCCTTTTGCATCGGAAAAATTTATGGAAAATCCCATTTGAGATTAGAATGGACAAAGTTCATATGAAACAGTATCTGGTCATTTTATTGCCGCTGCTTGCGTGTGAATTTTTTGGAGTCTTGGCGAAAATGTATATGCATCCATACATGGACATGTGGGAACGAAAGCCTTTACCGCCATGACATTGACGAATCCTCTTCATACGCTGGTTATGGGAGCGTTAAGCGGTGTATCGCAGGCAGCCGGAGTGATGATAGGAAAGAGGCTGGGCGCGGATGATGCTAGGAGCGCTTACCAGGACTTGTCTTGTCTGTGGAAGAGTGCATACGCATGGTAATTTCTTTGATTCTCTTCAGAAAAAAGAAATGGATGCAGACATTATGTATATAAAAATGAAAGAGAGCGTAAAAGAAGAATGGAGGGTGTCGGGATGAAAAAAATTTTTCTGGTTGAAGATGATAAGACAATTTCTAAGAATCTAATGCTTCTGCTCAGGTCAGAAGGGTTTGCAGTCAGTCATGCTTCCACACAAAGAGAAGCAGTCGATATGCTTGCAGAGAGCAAATTTGATATGGCGCTGGTAGATATTTCGCTGCCTGACGGGAATGGTTTCGCTGTATGTACAGAAATCAAACAGATGCAGAACATTCCGGTTATCTTTTTAACAGCATCCGGTGATGAAGCAAGTGTTGTTACGGGGTTGAATATGGGGGCGGATGATTACATCACAAAACCATTCAGGCCACGGGAACTGATCGCAAGAATTGGGGCGGCACTGCGCAAAGCGGATTGTGTGTCTGCCGGGTTTGACAGGAACGGGCTTTCTGTAGATACCGTCAGCGGCATTGTAAAAAAGGATGGAAAAGAGGTCTTTCTCTCCGCGCTGGAATATCGTCTGTTGCTGATATTTATTAATAACCCTAAAAATATTATTACGAGGGACAGACTGTTGGATGAGCTCTGGGATGCCGCAGGAGAGTTTGTAAATAATAATACTTTAACCGTTTATATTAAGAGGTTGCGGGAAAAAATCGAAGACGATCCTTCCAGACCGCAGGTGATTCTTACTGTTCATGGCACAGGCTACCGGCTGGGAGGAAATTATGCTTCGGAATAAAGAAATCAGGCAGATTGCCGTATTATTTTTTGCAATCGTTTGTATGGCAGTAACGATAGGATTTAAAATCAGTATAATGGCAGGCGTGCTGGAAGTTCTCTCGTCTGCCCTGCTGGGAGGCGTATTTTATGCGTTCACAAAGGCACGTTATAAGAAGATTGCACAGCTATCCGAGCAGATCGATATGGTGCTGCATAATTCCGAACATTTATATATCAGTGAAGCGGAGGAAGGTGAACTTTCTATTTTACAGAGCGAGATTGTGAAAATGACTCTGCGCATTCGGGAGCAGAACGATGAGCTAAGAAGAGAAAAAAAGCATCTTGCAGATTCCCTTGCAGATATTTCACACCAGCTTCGCACTCCGCTTACATCCGTGAATATTATTTTGTCATTATTAGAAAATGATACAGAGAAAAAAGAACAAAAAGCATTAATAAGGGAAGCGGCAGGATTGTTTGAGCAGATGGATTTTTTGCTTGCGTCCCTGCTAAAGTTATCCCGTCTGGATGCCGGAATTGTGGTTTTCAAAAAGGAACGAATAAATGTAGGCGAATTAGTATCCGATTCACTTCGTCCTTTTCTGATCTCAATGGAACTGCATAATATTCAGATACAGGCTGACATACCGGAGGAAATCAAAATTTCAGGTGATTTCAGGTGGCTTTCAGAAGCATTTCAAAATATTATTAAAAACAGTATAGAGAGTGTAGGTGACAATGGAGAAATCAAAATCATCTGTACGGAGAATCCATTGTTTACGGAGGTTACAATCCACGATGACGGGCCGGGATTTGAAAAGGAGGATTTACCGCATTTATTTGAACGTTTCTATCGGGGGAAAGATACGGATGCTACGGGGTATGGAATCGGACTTGCCCTTTGCAGAAACATTATCATGCGGCAGGGAGGAACTATCTTTGCTCAAAACAATCCGCAGGGAGGGGCCGAATTTTCCGTCCGCTTTCTGAAGTGACATATTTCTGATGGAAATGTGACGAATCCGTCACAAAAAAGTCACAGAAAAGTAAGTTCAAAATCCTATGATATGGGTAAAGCACAGATGAAACAACAGATAAGTCATCTGTTGGCAGAAAGATTCAAGGAGGCTCATAGAATGGAATTTTTGAAAATTGTGGACTTATGTAAAGTCTATGGTAAAGATGAAAATATGGTCACGGCATTAGACCATGTTTCCCTGAATATTGAAAAGGGAGATTTTACTGCCATTATTGGTACTTCCGGTTCAGGGAAATCTACCCTGCTCCATGCGATTGTGAATTGCACCCCAAATATTGGACATGAGAAAAAAATCATGTATAATATTCGGAGGTGCATATTTTGTATTAAAATGGTTGATTATCTCAAAAAAGCCTTGATTTACGGGCATACACGCAGGATTTCAAGCTGAATTTACTACTAATTTACTACTTTTGAGGGAAAGAGCCTTGATATGCGCCTACCCCCTGCGAGTACAGAAAGCCCAAAGACCACAGCACACCAGCATTGAAAAATAAATGAAAACTGAATGCGACGCAAACGCGGCGTTTCTCTATCCCATAACAGGGAGAACAGGAACGCCGCTTTTTTTATGCCCTCATGTTACGCATTAGGGGCAGAAAGAGCCTTGCTACAAGCGGCTTTGCGGGCGCATTTTTGCCGGGGACAGGGATTTATACCTAAACCCGGCAAATCGCCGTTCTATTGCGTAACAAATCCACAACCAAAGGAGTGATGAAGCTATGGCAGTTTTCCGAGTGGAACGCAACAAGGGCTATACCGTTATGAGCAACCACCACTTACGCAATAAAGAGCTGTCCTTAAAGGCAAAGGGGCTTTTATCTCAAATGCTGTCACTTCCCGAAGATTGGGACTATACCCTTGCGGGGCTGTCACAGATCAACCGGGAAAGTATCGACGCGATTCGCACCGCCGTATGGGAGCTTGAAAAAGCCGGATATATTAAACGGCGGCAGGGGCGCGACGAGAAAGGCAAAATGACCGCCATTGAATACACCATTTACGAGCAGCCCCAGCCGCCGGAGGACACCCCGCCGGGATTGGATAAACCGATATTGGAAAATCCAACACCGGGCAATCCGATATTGGAAAATCCGACACCGGGTTATCCGACGACGGAAAATCCAATGCAATTAAATAAAGATATACAAAAGACTGACTTACCAAAAAAAGAAAAAATAATTACTGATCCACAAAGTACCGATTCCATTCCTATCCTTTCCCCTAACCCCTCACCTTGCAGGGAAGCGGCTACGCCGCCGGAACGGAAACGAAAGGAAACGGACGCACAGACAGCTTTTGAGATTTACCGGGAGATCATCAAGGACAATATCAGCTATGACATTCTCATGCAGGATATGAAGTTTGACGGGGACAGGCTGAATGAGATTGTAGACCTTATGCTTGAAACCGTATGCACCCGGAGAAAGACAATCCGTGTTGCCGGGGACGACTACCCCGCCGAGCTGGTAAAAGCAAAGTTTATGAAGCTGGACGGTGATCATATCCGCTTTGTGCTGGACTGTATGCGGGAGAACACCACCAAAATCCGCAATATCAAGCAATATCTGAAAGCAGCCCTTTTCAATGCCCCGTCCACGATTGGGAACTATTACACGTCCCTTGTATCTCACGACATGGCAAGCGGCGCACTGTCACCGAAGAAGCCACAGTACGGCGACCCAGACTATTATTCATGCAACGAGGGCGAAAGCCTTTAACTACCACAAACCACAAAAGGAGGATTTTATTATGGCACAGAAAATGACGGGAGCATTGGTATTTGACGAGCGCACAGACCGCTATGATATTCGCTTTGACCTTGCCAGCTACTACGGCGGGCTGCATTGCGGGGATTGTTTCGACGTGTTCACACGCGGCAAATGGAAGCCGACCCGCATTGAAATGAACATGGCGCAGGAATGGTACTTGGTAGGTATCAGAGCCGACGACCTTAACGGGCTGCGGGTGCGTATCTGACCGCCGCCCCTTAAACTGACGCGAAAGGAGGACGCGACCCCATGCAGGACGAAATCAACGAAAAAACCGTTGCCCTATATATCAAGACCGGGAAGCTGACCGCCGAAGTGCTGCAAAAGGCTATGAAAGCCGTACTCACGCAGACAAAGAAACAGATCGGCAAGCAGCCCCACGGGAAACAGACCCTAAAACAGCTTATGAAGCAGAACACGGGCGTTTCCAACATTGAGATCACAAAAGACAATATCAAGGCGTTTCAGAGTACCGCGAAAAAGTACGGGATCGACTTTGCGCTGAAAAAGGACGCGACGGAAACCCCGCCCCGCTACCTTGTATTCTTCAAGGGCAGGGACGCGGACGCGCTGACCGCCGCTTTCAAGGAGTTTTCCGCAAAGAAGCTGACGCAGGACAAAAAGCCCTCTATCCGAAAGGCATTAGCGGCTTTCCGGGAAAAGGCAAAGGAGCTGAACGCCAGCCGCCAGCAGACCAAACACAAGGACAGGGAGGTATCGCTATGAAGCCGGAGATTAAAAAGCTGCTTATCCTAAATGCCCCCTATCTGCTCTTTGTGTACCTGTTTGACAAAGTAGGCGCGGCTGTCCGGCTGTCCCCCGGCGCAGACATGAGCGCAAAGATTTTACATCTTGGGGAGGGCTTCACCGCCGCCTTTGCTTCCGCTGCCCCCAGCTTCCACCCCATTGACTTACTGATTGGCATTGCCGGGGCGGTGGTTATCCGGCTTGCGGTGTATGTAAAAGGCAAAAACGCAAAGAAATACCGCAAAGGCATTGAGTACGGCTCTGCACGTTGGGGAACGGCAGAGGATATAAAGCCGTACATAGACCCTGTATTTGAAAACAATATCCCGCTTACACAGACGGAACGGCTCACCATGAACAGCCGCCCGAAGCAGCCGAAATACGCGAGGAACAAAAACATTCTTGTGATCGGCGGTTCCGGCAGCGGCAAGACCCGCTTTTTCGTTAAACCGTCGCTTATGCAATGTTCATCAAAAGATTTTCCGACTTCGTATATCGTCACTGATCCGAAAGGCACACTGATTTTAGAAACCGGGAAAATGTTACAGCGGTACGGGTATCGGATAAAAGCACTGAATACGATTAACTTCAAAAAATCCATGAAATACAACCCCTTTGCTTATCTGCGGAGTGAAAAGGATATTTTGAAGCTGGTAAATACCATAATCGCAAACACGAAAGGCGACGGGGAGAAATCCGGGGAGGATTTTTGGGTGAAGTCGGAACGGCTTTTTTACTGCGCCTTAATCGGCTATATCCACTATGAAGCCCCGGAGGAAGAAAAGAATTTTACCACGCTGCTTGAAATGATAAACGCCAGCGAAGCCCGCGAGGACGACCCGGAATTTCAAAGCCCGGTTGACCTCATGTTTGAACGGCTGGAAGAAAAAGACCCGGAGCATTTCGCTGTCCGGCAGTATAAAAAATTCCTGCTATCGGCGGGCAAGACGCGAAGCTCTATCCTCATTTCCTGCGGCGCAAGGTTAGCCCCCTTTGACATTAAGGAGCTGCGGGAGCTTATGGAAACGGACGAAATGGAGCTTGACACGCTGGGGGATCGAAAGACCGCCCTTTTCGTCATTATCAGCGATACCGACGACACATTTAACTTTGTCGTGAGCATACTCTACACCCAGCTATTCAACCTCTTATGCGACAAGGCAGATGATGAATACGGCGGGCGGCTTCCCGTCCATGTACGGTGCTTACTTGATGAATTTGCAAATATCGGGCAGATACCGAAGTTTGAAAAGCTCATTGCCACCATAAGGAGCCGGGAAATATCCGCGTCAATCATTCTGCAATCACAGAGCCAGCTAAAAGCCATTTACAAGGACAACGCGGACACGATCATAGGGAATTGCGACACCACCCTTTTTCTTGGCGGCAAGGAGAAATCCACGCTAAAGGAAATGTCGGAGCTTTTAGGCAAGGAAACCATAGACAGCTTCAACACGTCCGAAACGAGGGGACGGGAGCTTTCCCACGGACTGAATTATCAGAAATTGGGAAAGGAGCTTATGACGCAGGACGAGATCGCGGTCATGGACGGAGGGAAATGTATCTTACAGGTACGCGGGGTACGCCCCTTTTTCAGTGATAAATTCGACATTACAAAGCACCCGAAATACAAGTACCTCTCTGATTATGACAAGAAAAACGCCTTTGACATGGAGAAGTACATCAAACGCCGCCCCGCTATCGTGAAGCCGGACGAGGAATTTGATTTTTACGAAATCGACGGGGCAGATTTACAGGAGGACGCAGACAGTGAATAAGCGTATCAGAAAGAAACGGGAACAACGGCAGACAGCACAGGCAGTCCGGCAGCTTACCGCCTGTTACCGCCAGTGGGAACAGGAACGCGAAGAAAAATACAGGCGGCTTGAAGCAAAATACGGGATTGCCCTTGAAACAGACCCGCAACACCCCTTTGGGCTTCCGCTTGTCCGCTTCCCCACCGGGGAGGTAACAGCTTAATGAGTAGACACCCCGGCACAGACAAACGGCGGTTTACGGTGCTTGTCAACCCGAAAATCCGGGAGGGACAGCGGCGGCAAGCTGCCTTACGGAAATTTATCAAGGATTGTGAACGGCTTTACGAAAAAAACCGGGCGCACAGACAGGAGGACACAGGCAATGAATAAGCGGATCAGAAAGAAAAAACAAAAGCAGCTTGAAAAATGTCTGCTGGACTTGGCGACCGCTATTGACGCCGGAATACAGGAGTATTGGCGATGGCGGGAAGCCATGCAGCGACGCTATGCACAGCTTTACGCGGAGGAATTTGCCCGCCGTATGGGGCTTACCCCGAAACAGTGACAGGGCTGAAAGGACTTGCGGCATGGAAATGTGGATAACAGGCTATGGGGGCTATGGAAAACGCCATTCACAGCACATGGAAAAGCTAAAATGCAGCTTTCCCACGTCCTGCAAACAGCGTTTCCCACAGCCCCCAAAAAGCAGCCAGTTACCCACATTCCCACACCGCCGACGACTACGGAATCCCACCCTTTCCTACCTGTCATTCATAAAAGCAAAAAAGAATAAAGGAGCTGATAAAACATCAAGAACGTAAACACGGGCTACATGATACGCGCCCCTACCGGGGAACGTACCGCCCAACCCTTACAACTGAATACCGCCGCGCCGCAGAACTTACGCAGCGTGGGGACACCGCCTTACTTACAGGGCGGTTTTTTATGCGGCGGCGACCATCCGCTGACCGCCTTTGTCCGCTTGCCGGACAGCCGCACAGCGGCAGAAAGGATTTTACATGGCATTTTTCAATAGCGCAGTAGACGTTTTGCAGACACTTGTAATCGCTCTTGGAGCAGGGCTTGGCATTTGGGGCGTGATCAATCTCATGGAGGGTTACGGCAACGACAACCCCGGCGCGAAATCACAGGGCATGAAACAGCTTATGGCGGGCGGCGGCGTTGCCCTGATCGGCATGACCCTTGTACCCCTGCTTTCCGGGCTGTTCGGCTAAGAAGCGCGGGTAAGAGCCTATGCAGAGCATACTTGACGCGATCACGGAATGGATAAAGGAAATCCTTATCGGAGCCATTAACGGGAACCTGTCAACTATGTTTGGGGACGTAAACGAGAAAGTCGGCACCATTGCCGCCGAGGTAGGGCAGACCCCGCAGGGGTGGAACGCGGGCATATTCTCCATGATACGCACGTTATCCGAGAATGTGATCGTACCCATTGCGGGGCTTGTCATTACCTACGTCCTATGCGTGGAGCTTATCAGCATGGTAACGGAAAAGAACAACATGCACGACGTTGACACTTTCATGTTTTTTAAGTGGTTTTTCAAGGCGTGGGTGGCGGTGTACCTTGTCACCCACACCTTTGACATAACAATGGCGGTGTTTGACGTGGCGCAGCACGTCGTTTCCGGCGCGGCGGGGGTGATAAGCGGCAATACGAATATCGACGTTGCCGCCGCCCTTGCTTCCATGCAGTCCGGGCTTGACGCTATGGAAATCCCCGAATTACTTTTGCTTGTCATGGAAACAAGCCTTGTGAGCCTTTGCATGAAAATTATGTCGGTGCTTATCACGGTGATCCTGTACGGCAGAATGATAGAAATTTACCTTTACTGTTCCGTGTCGCCTATCCCATTTGCAACAATGACTAACCGGGAATGGGGGCAGATCGGCAACAACTACTTAAAAGCCCTGTTCGCCGTCGGCTTTCAAGGCTTCCTCATTATGGTGTGCGTCGGCATTTACGCGGTGCTGGTGAACAATATCACCGTAGCGGACAACTTACACAGCGCGATATTTTCCCTTGCTGCCTACACGGTGATCCTCTGCTTTTCCCTGTTCAAATCCGGCGCACTTGCAAAGTCCATTTTCGCGGCGCACTAAAGGCGTGTCAAGGGTAGGGTGGAGATTTTCAGAGCGAAGCGGCGAAAATACGACCCGACCTTGACGCGGGAGGAACCCCATAGAATAGGGACGGGCAAAGGGCATAAACTGACCTTTGCCTTGACTGCCATCATGGGGCTTACAGGAAGCAGACACAGAAAGGAGGGACGAAACACCATTGAAAAGAAATACGGCATAATCTACGCCGATCCCCCGTGGAAGTACGCACAGAAGCGGCTTTCCGGCGCAGCGGAACACCATTACCCGACCATGAGCATAGAGGAATTATGCGCTCTCCCCGTTGCCAGCCTTGCGGCAGAGGACAGCGCACTTTTTTTGTGGGCGACATTCCCGCAGCTTCCCGAAGCCTTGCGGCTGGTCAATGCTTGGGGCTTTACCTATAAGACCGCCGCCTTTGTGTGGCTGAAGCTCAATAAAAAGTCCTATACATGGTTTTACGGCTTGGGGTTTTGGACGCGGGGAAATGCGGAAATCTGCTTACTTGCCACACGGGGACACCCAAAGCGCAAGTCGGCGGGGATTCATCAATTCATTATCTCCCCCGTTGAGCAGCACAGTAAAAAGCCGGATATTGCGCGGGAAAAAATCGTTGCCCTTATGGGCGACATTCCCCGGATAGAGCTTTTCGCAAGGCAGGAAACGGCGGGCTGGGACACATGGGGGAATGAAACGAAAAACAGCATAGAGCTTTGACGGAAAGGAGGTTTTCGGTATGGCGTATGTGCCAGTGCCAAAGGATTTATCAAAGATAAAAACAAAAGTCGCTTTCAACCTTACGAAGCGGCAGATCGTTTGTTTCGCGGTAGCCCTCATTGTGGGATTGCCGCTTTTTTTCTTGCTAAAGGACAGCGCGGGAACCAGCGCGGCGGCGTTTGTGATGATCGTCGTCATGCTCCCCTGCTTCCTCATGGCAATGTACGAGAAACATGGACAGCCCCTTGAAGTCGTGATACGGAATATCATTCAGACAAAATTTGTCCGACCAAAGGAGCGACCCTATCAGACACAGAACTTATACGCTGTTTTGGAAAAGCAGCGGAAACTGGAAAAGGAGGTATCAGCGATTGTCAAAGGAACCAACCAAAAACGGCGCACCGGGAAAAAGCCCCGGAAATAAGGCGAAGCGGAAACTGACCCGCGCCGAGAAGAAACAGATCGCCGCCGTAATCAGACAGGCAAAGGGGGACGGAAAGGCGCACACCGCCCAGCAGACAATCCCCTATATCAACCTGTACCCGGACGGGATATGCCGGGTGACGGAACGGAAATACAGCAAAAGCATTGTCTTTGAGGATATAAACTACCAGCTTGCACAGGCAGACGACAAGACCGCCATTTTTGAAAACTGGTGTGACTTCCTCAACTACTTTGACGCTTCCGTTTCGGTGCAGCTCTCTTTCATCAATCAAGGGACGCAGCGGGAGGAAGCGGAAAAAGCAATCAATATCCCGGCGCAGGAGGACGCTTTCAATTCGATCCGCACGGAATACGGGGATATGCTCAAAAGCCAGCTTTCCAAAGGGAACAACGGGCTTGTGAAGCACAAGTACATCACATTCAGTATCGAAGCCGACAACCCGGCGGCGGCAAAATCCCGCCTTTCCCGTATTGAAACGGACATACTGAATAATTTCAAGGTGCTGGGGGTATCTGCCCGCCCGCAGACAGGCTATGAACGGTTACAGACCATGCACGGGGTATTCCACCCGGAGGGGGAGCCGTTCAACTTCTCCTTTGATTGGCTTGCCCCGTCCGGGCTTACCACAAAGGACTTTATCGCCCCGCCCTCATTCCGTTTCGGAGAGGGGAGATACTTCCGCATGGGGAAAAAGATCGGCGCGGTGTCGTTCTTACAGATTCTTGCGCCGGAGTTAAACGACCGTATCTTAGCGGATATGTTAGACCTTGAAACGGGCGTGATTGTCAACCTGCACATTCACAGTATCGACCAGACCGAAGCAATCAAGACCGTCAAGCGCAAGATTACCGACCTTGACAAAATGAAGATCGAGGAACAGAAGAAAGCCGTCCGCGCAGGGTACGACATGGATATAATTCCGTCCGACCTTGCCACGTTTGGCGGCGAAGCGAAAAATCTCTTGCAGGATTTACAGAGCCGAAACGAAAGAATGTTTTTACTCACATTCCTTGTAGTCAACATGGCAGACACGAAGCGGAAACTGGAAAATGACATTTTCGCGGCGGCGGGGATTGCACAGAAATATAACTGCGCCCTCACCCGGCTTGACTACCAGCAGGAAGCGGGGCTTATGTCAAGCGTCCCTATCGGGGAGAATCTTATCCCCATCCAAAGGGGCTTGACGACTTCCAGCACGGCAATCTTTATCCCCTTTATCACGCAGGAGCTTTTTCAGAGGGGCGCGAGCCTTTACTATGGCTTAAATGCGCTTTCCAACAACATGATCCTCTGCGACCGTAAGCAGCTTAAAAATCCCAACGGGCTAATCTTGGGAACGCCGGGAAGCGGAAAATCCTTTGCGGCAAAACGGGAAATGACAAACGCTTTCCTCATTACCGACGACGACATTATTATCTGCGATCCCGAAGCCGAGTATTACCCCCTTGTAAAGCGGCTTCACGGACAGGTGATAAGACTTTCCCCTACCAGCCCGCACTACGTCAACCCTATGGATATAAACCTCAATTACAGCGAGGACGACAACCCCCTTGCGCTGAAATCCGACTTTATCCTCTCCCTTTGTGAGCTGATTGTCGGCGGCAAGGAGGGGCTGCAGCCCGTAGATAAGACCGTCATTGACCGCGCTGTAAGAAATGTGTACCGCCCTTTCCTTGCTTCCCCCGCCCCGGAGAAAATGCCAATTTTGGGCGACCTCTACGACGAGCTTTTGAAGCAGCCGGAGCCGGAAGCGGCGCGTATCGCTGCGGCATTGGAGCTGTATGTTTCCGGGAGCCTTAACGTCTTTAACCACAGGACGAACGTGGAGCTTGACAACCGCCTTGTGTGCTTTGACATTAAACAGCTTGGGAAGCAGCTTAAAAAGCTGGGGATGCTCATTGTGCAGGATCAAGTTTGGAACCGCGTCACCGTGAACCGGGCGGCGCAGAAGTCCACAAGGTATTTTATGGACGAATTTCACCTGTTACTGAAAGACGAGCAGACCGCCGCCTATTCCGTGGAGATTTGGAAGCGTTTCAGAAAATGGGGCGGCATACCCACAGCGATCACGCAGAACGTGAAAGACCTTTTGGCAAGCCGGGAAGTGGAAAATATCTTTGAGAACAGCGATTTTGTCCTCATGCTCAATCAAGCGGCGGGCGACCGGGCGATCCTTGCGAAGCAGCTCAATATCTCCCCGCAGCAGATGTCTTACGTCACCCATTCCGAAGCGGGCGAGGGGCTTTTGTTCTATGGCAACGTCATTCTGCCCTTTGTAGACCGTTTCCCCAAAGACACGGAGCTTTACCGGGTAATGACGACGAAGCCGGAGGAAGTGGGCGTATGAAAAAAGAAACCGTATATACAGACGGGGCGGCTACCCTGTACCATGCTGATTTTTTAGACGCTGCCGGAAGCATACAGGACAACAGCATTGATTTTGTGTTTACCGACCCGCCGTTTGAACTGACAGGCGGCGGCATGAAACACAGCAAGTTATCTTATCAAGGCGGCGAAATATTCTGCAAGAACGGATTCAGTACGAAAGGGATTGAATTTCAAAAGTGGGTGCCGGAAATATACAGGGTTTTGAAACATGGACGGTATTTTTATGTCATGTCAAACGACAGGAACCTTTTTTCACTCCATGCCGCCTGTATGGAAAACCATTTTCAATTCTGCGAGCTTTTAGTCATGGATAAGAAAATGACCGTGCCATCCACCTATTACCCGAAACGGGCTGAATTTATCCTCATGTACCGAAAAGGAAATTTCAGAAAAACCCGTTTTTGTGGCTCAACCATTATAGAAACCAAAATACCGAGGGGGAAAGAAAAGCGGCACCCGACCGAAAAGCCCGTATCCATGATCGAGCATTTCATCAACTGCTCTACGCTGGAAAATGAAATATGCCTTGACCCATTCATGGGGAGCTGCCCGGTTGGGGAAGCGTGTCTTTTGACGGGACGAAAATTTATCGGCGTGGAGATTGAAAAAAAGTGGTTCCAGACTTCACAGGAACGGATCGCGGCTATCCACCGAAAAATCCCCACAACGCCGCAGACAGGAGGTGACAGACCATGAAGCAGTACAAAGCCCGCGACAAAATCACACAGAAAATGACCCGTGACGGAGCCGTTGAAATCAACGAAACCAGAGGCACGAAAAAGCGGATCAGCAAACGGGCGCGGGACGCTGCCTTAAAGAAAACGCCGGAGCAACAGGCGGCGCAGGATATACAGGCACTACCGCCCACACCGGGAAGCACAGCCCCGGAACAGTCCCCCAACGCGCCGCCCCTGCCCCATTCGCCGGGGACGGAGCCGGAACAGGACACGGGAACCGCCGAGCGCATTTATGAGCATATCGACGGGGCGCACACCCGCAGAGCCAGTAAAAAGGCGGCACGGAAAGCACAGGCAGAAGCCGAGAGCCGCGCCCGCACTTCCCGGCTGCAATTCACCGAGGAAGAACGGGCAACGCCGGAGCTTGAAAAATACATCAAGAAATCCGACAAAGCCGCTGACAGGCTGGATAAGGCAAGGGCAAATATCCCAAAGGAAAAGAAACTTGTAAAAGAGCGCACCTTTGACGAAGCCACCGGGAAAGGCAAGACCCGCTTACACTTTGAGGAACGGGAAAAGCCAATGAATGGCAATAAGCCCCATAAAAACCCGCTGTCCCGCCCCGTGCAGGAAGCGGGTATTTTCGTTCACAACAAGGTACATTCCGTAGAAAAGGATAATTCCGGCGTGGAGGGGGCGCACAAATCCGAGGAATTAGCGGAGAAAGGCGCAAAGTTCACGGTGCGGAAAGTGCGGGAGGGCTACCGCAGCCACAAGCTCAAACCCTACCGGGCGGCGGCAAAGGCAGAAA
The DNA here is from genome assembly GCA_003612525.1 of bacterium C-53. GTDB lineage: Bacteria > Bacillota > Clostridia > Lachnospirales > Lachnospiraceae > C-53. The sequence continues at coordinate 41,393 of RAZD01000020.1, forward strand.
AGGCAGCGGAAAAAGCAAACGCCAATTACCTCTACCAAAAGGCACTCCACGACAACCCGCAGATCGCCGCGTCCAACCCGTTCTCCCGGTATATGCAGAAACAGCGTATCAAGAAACAGTATGCAAAGACCGTCAAGGCACAGGGCGCGAAGTCGGTCAAGAACGCAGCGGAGAACACAAGGAAAGCCGCCAAAAAGACCGCCGAGGAAACCAAAAAGGCAATCGCTTTTGTGGGGCGGCACCCGGCGGGGGTATGTATCGCCGTTGGTGCGCTGCTCTTATTCATCATGGTATCGTCGGCGTTATCTTCCTGCGGGGCTATGTTTTCCGGCATGATAAACGGCATTGTGGGGACTTCCTACACGTCGGAGGACGCGGATTTAGTCGCCGTGGAAAACAGCTATGCGGCACTGGAAACAGAGCTGCAACGCACGATAGACAATATCGAGCGCGACAATCCCGGCTATGACGAATACCGTTATGACCTTGACAGTATCGGGCATAACCCCCATGAATTAGCGTCCTATCTGACCGCGCTCTTACAGACCTATACCCCGGCAACCGCACAAGCAGAAATACAGCGTATCTTTTCGCTGCAATACACCCTCACGCTGACAGAGGAAGTGGAGGTACGCTACCGCACGGAAACCAGCACCGACCCGGAAACCGGGGAAACCACTACCGAGGAAGTCCCTTATAACTATTACATTCTCCATGTCAAGCTGGAGAACAAGCCCATATCCGACCTTGCACCGGGGCTACTCACGCCGGAGCAGCTTGAAATGTTCCGGGTGTACTTGGAAACCAGCGGCAACAAGCCCTTGATTTTCGGGGGCGGTTCCCCGGACACGAACCCGTCCGAGGATTTAAGCGGGGTGCAGCTTGTAAACGGCACACGCCCCGGCAATACCGCCGTAGTAGACCGGGCAAAGTCACAGGTAGGAAACGTAGGGGGACAGCCTTATTGGAGCTGGTACGGCTTTAACAGCCGTGTGGAATGGTGCGCCTGTTTCGTTTCATGGTGCTACAATCAAGCCGGGAAAAGCGAGCCGCGCTTTGCCGCCTGCCAGTCACAGGGGATTCCGTGGTTCCAGTCACACGGACAATGGGGCGACCGAAGCTATGCCAATATCGCACCCGGCGACGCAATCTTTTTTGACTGGGACTTAGACGGGAGCGCAGACCATGTAGGGCTTGTGATCGGCACGGACGGGCAGCGCGTTTACACCGTCGAGGGCAATTCCGGGGACGCTTGCAAGATCAAAAGCTATCCCCTTGACTACCGCTGTATCAAAGGCTATGGGCTGATGAACTGGAACTAACCAACATTTTTTTGACTATGAAAGGAGTTTTGCATTATGGCAATGAACAAAATCGACCGTATCAACCGGGAAATTGAAAAGACCCGCGAGAAGATCACCGAGTACCAGAACAAGCTGAAAGGGCTGGAAGCACAGAAAACCGAAGCAGAGAATTTACAGATCGTCCAGCTTGTGCGCTCCATGCGCCTTTCCCCTGCGGAGCTTACTTCCATGCTGAAAAGCGGGGCAATCCCCGGCATGGAACCCGCCCCGGCTTACAATGGCGTGACTGATGAAGAAATGGAGGACACCGAGAATGAAGAATAAGAAAACAATCAAAATGCTTTTGACCTTATGCGCCGCCTTTCTCCTTATGGGCGGCTTTTCCTTTACCGCTTACGCACAAGTCCCGGAGGGCGCGGACGATGCCACCGACGACAGCGGCGTTGTCTATGAGGAACCCGAAAAGGAAGAACCCCTTACCCCGGACGGGAACGCGACCCTTGTAGACGATTTCGGCGGCAACAAGCAGCTTATCACCGTGACGACCAAAAACGGCAACTATTTTTATATCCTCATTGACCGGGACGACGAGGGGGAAAATACCGTGCATTTCCTCAATCAAGTGGACGAAGCCGACCTTATGGCACTCATGGAGGACGGGAACACCACCACAGAGCCGCCCGCTGTCTGCAACTGTACGGAGAAATGCGAAGCCGGGAAAGTAAATACTTTATGCCCGGTATGCAGCACCAACTTAACCGCTTGCAGCGGCAAGGCAGCGGAGCCGGAAACGGAGGAACCCACAGAGCAGCCGGAAAAGAAAAACAATACAGGCGGGCTTTTCGTATTCCTCATTGTGGCACTTCTTGGCGGCGGGGGCGCGTTCTACTACTTTAAGGTTATGAAGCCGAAACAGGACGTAAAAGGCGGCACAGACCTTGACGATTTCGACTTTGACGATTACGACGAGGACGAGCCGGAACCCGACGACGGGGACGACACAGAAACGGAGGACGACGAGGAATGACGCTGTTCACCGACAACCCCTTAGAAAGAATGATGATACAGAAACCGGGCGACGGGCGGCGGGGAAAATCGCCGCCCGCTTCCATTCCCCCGCGCTGCCGGGGCTGTCCCTACAACCGGGAGCCGCCCTGTATTGGGTACTGTATCAAGAAGTTATCAGAGAAAAAAGGGGAAAAAGGAAAGGAGGATTTTTAATTGACTTCACATAGATTAGTGATTGCGGAAAAGCCCAGCGTCGCGGCGGGTATCGCTGCCGCGCTTGGCGTGAAAGAGAAAAAAGACGGGTATATCGAGGGCGGGGGCTACCTCATTTCTTGGTGTGTCGGTCATTTGGTGGAGCTTGCGGAGGCTGCAGCCTACGGGGAGCAGTATAAAAAATGGAATTATGAGAGCTTACCCATTCTGCCGGAGGAATGGCAGTACACCGTATCAAAGGACAAGGAAAAGCAGTTTGCCACCTTAAAGGAGCTTATGCACCGCGCCGACGTTTCGGAAGTTATAAACGCTTGCGACGCTGGACGCGAGGGCGAACTGATTTTCCGTTTTGTCTACCATGTGGCGGGCTGCGACAAGCCCATGCGCCGCTTGTGGATTTCCTCAATGGAGGACAGCGCGATCAAGGCGGGCTTTTCAGACTTAGGGGACGGGCGGGACTATGACGCGCTCTATGCGTCCGCATTATGCCGAGCAAAAGCGGACTGGATCATTGGTATCAACGCAACCCGGCTTTTCTCCTGCCTGTATGACAAGACCTTGAACGTGGGACGGGTACAGACCCCCACACTGAAAATGCTTACCGACCGGGGCGCGGCAATCTACAATTTCAAGAAAGAAAAATACTACCATGTGCGGCTTGACTTATCCGGCGCGGAAGCGGCAAGCGAAAGGATTTCGGATAAGAAAACCGCTGACGGGCTGAAAGCGGCTTGCGAAGCGGAAACGGCGGTATGCGCTTCCCTCACCAAAGAAAAAAAGACCGCTTCCCCGCCGAAGCTCTTTGACCTCACTTCCTTACAGCGGGAAGCCAATAAACTGTACGGCTATACGGCGAAACAGACCCTTGACCTTGCACAGACCTTATACGAAAAACGGCTGCTTACCTATCCCCGGACAGACAGCAATTATCTGACAGACGACATGGGCGACACGGCGGCAAAGACCGTTTCCCTTTTATCCGGCAAGCTCCCCTTTATGGAGGGCGCGGCATTTACCCCGAATATTTCCCGCGTCCTTGACAGCAAGAAAGTTTCCGACCACCACGCCATTATTCCCACTATGGAGCTTGCAAAAACGGATATAGCGACGCTGCCAGAAAGTGAAAGGAATATCCTCACCCTTGCCGGGGCGCGTCTTTTATTTGCTGCCGCCGAGCCGCATATCTTTGAAGCGGTCACGGCGGTTTTCTCCTGCGCTGGTACGGAGTTTACGGCGCACGGAAAGACCGTTCTTGCGGGCGGCTGGAAAGACCTTGAACGCCGCTTCCGGGCGACCTTAAAGGGCAAGCCCGACCCGGAGGACACAGAGGGCGACGGAGAAGCTACCCTGCCGGAACTGACCGAGGGACAGACCTTTATAAACCCGTCTGCAAAGGTGACGGAGCATTTCACAGCCCCGCCGAAGCCCCACAGCGAAGCAAGCCTGTTAGCCGCTATGGAACGGGCAGGGAACGCAGACACCGACCCGGACGCGGAACGCCGGGGGCTTGGCACTCCCGCCACCCGCGCCGCCGTCATTGAAAAGCTGGTAAAATCCGGCTTTGTGGAACGCAAGGGCAAGCAGCTTATCCCCACGGAAAACGGCAACGCCCTTATCTCCATTCTGCCCGATCTGCTGACTTCCCCGCAGCTTACCGCCGAATGGGAAAACAATCTGACGCAGATCGCAAAGGGAGCCGCCAGTGCCGGGGACTTTATGGCGGGCATTGAAGCTATGGCGCGGGAGCTGGTAACAGAAAACACCGCCGCCAACAAAAGCAAAGCGCATTTCACGGATAAGGACGAAAAGCCCTCTCTTGGCAAATGCCCCCGGTGCGGTTCCCCCGTCCGGGAGGGTAAGAAGAATTATTATTGTTCTAACCGGGAGTGCGCTTTTACCATGTGGAAAAACGACCGTTTCTTTGAGGAACGGAAAACCGCCTTTACTGCGAAGATTGCCGCCGCACTCCTAAAATCCGGCAGGGCAAACGTCAAGGGCTTGTATTCCCCGAAAACAGGCAAAACCTATGACGGAACCGTTGTTTTAGCGGACACGGGCGGGAAGTACGTCAACTATAAGATTGAGATTCAAAAGAAAAAATAACTTTTTTAGCAAGCATAGGAAAAGAGTACCCTTTTCCGTGTTTTCGCCCTTATGCGCTGCGGCGCGTCGGTTGAAAACTGCTTGTTGGGAAGTGTCCCAAACCCTCTTGAAAAAAATAAAAAACTTGGCAGAACGCAGGGGCGCGGTGTAGTACGGCAAAGGAGCCGGAATACCGCGCCCCTTTTCTGCCCCAACGGAAAGGAGGAATGAGCTATGGCAACTTTACGGGACGCGGTACGGGACTATCAAGACGAACTGCGGGCGGGGATTGCGTGGGTGGCGTTTTGGCGGGAGGGGCGTTCTTGGAACAGCGATTACATCTACCTTGAAACCGACGACACCCTCACCCCGGAGGACAGGGGACGCTTACAGGAGATACAGGCAAAAGACCCCGCCGCCGTTGTCCTTAACGGCTACTACTGCGGCTACTTGGGCGAGGACATGAACCTTTCGGAGCTGACCGCCGGAGTGCGCCGCCACTATGAAAACAGCTATAACAATATCGCTGACTTTATCGAAGCCAACGACGACAGGCTTCCCCCGGAGGTAATCGGGGAAACGCGGGAAGCCGCCCATGCCGCAGGGCTTCCCTTTTCGGAAAAGCCTTACCGGGACGGGGACTTTGACCCCTATGTATTTGACGGGAGCATGAGCATTGATGATTACGACCTTATGCACCGCATGATGAACGAAGAAAGGAGCAAGCGAATGAGCGAAACATTTTCAATCTTAATCGACAGCCGCAGCCGCTTTGAAACGGGAAAACCGGGCGGCGTATGGCTACCCATGCCGACCACCACGGAGCAGCTTCACGAAGCCATGAGAAGTGTCGGCATTACTGCGGACAATCCGCAGGACTTTTTTATCAACGGCTTTGCCAATACCGAGGAATACCCTTTTGATGTGCCGCTTTCCGTTATCCAGCAAAGCACCATTGACGAGCTGAATTATTTAGGCAGTCTGCTTGTCATGCAGGGCGACGAGGACAGGGATAAATTTACGGCGGCGGTGACGCTGGGGGAACACGCCGGGAGCGTGAAAGACCTTATCAACCTTGCACAGAATCTTGACTGCTACTGGATATACCCCACTGTCCAAAGCGAAGCCGACTACGGTTATTACCTCATTGACGAGCTGGACGAATTGGAGCTGCCCGAAGAAGCAAAGAAATATTTCAAGTATGAGGAATACGGGCATGACGCGGTACAGAAAGACAGGGGACAGTTTACGGAGCAGGGATATATCTACAACAACGGGAACACCTTTTCACAGTGGTACAACGGGCGCGAAAATGACATACCGCAGGAATACAAGGCTATGAGCTTCCCGGAGCCGGAACGCCCCGCCCCGGAGAAATCCGATTTTGAAGCTGCGGCAGCACCCGCTTTTGAGCCGCGCCCGGTTGAGCCGATTATCCTTGCCGCCAATAATTCCGCTGACAAAATGAAAGAAATCACCGACCGCTTGGAGCATGGAATTATGGGTGTATTTGAAAGTGGGAAATATACCGATTATCTGCAAACCCTATCCAAATTTCACAATTACAGTTTTAACAATACCATGCTGATCGCCATGCAGGGCGGTACATTTGTGAAAGGCTTCCAGCAATGGAAAAAGGAATTTGACCGCCATGTGAAACCGAATGAAAAATCAATCAAGATAATTGCACCGTCCCCGTACAAAATCCGGCGGGAGGTAGAGAAGAAAGACCCGCAGACAGGGCAGACGGTGATCGGAGGGGACGGGAAGCCCGTCACGGAAACAAAGGAATTTCAAATCCCCGCCTTTAAGGTAGTGTCTGTTTTCGACGTATCACAGACCGAGGGGAAAGAGATACCCGGCATTACTGACAATGAGCTGACGGGCGACGTGGAGCAATACCGGGACTTCTTTACTGCCCTTGAAAGGACTTCCCCCTTTGCTATGGGCTTTGAAGCATTGGGCGGCACGGTAAAGGGACGCTGCTTTTACGACGAACAGCGCATAGCGATCAATGAGGGAATGAGCGAGCTTCAGAACATCAAAACAGCTATCCATGAGATCGCCCATGCGACGCTGCATAGTTTAGACCGGGACGCGCCGGATCGCCCCGACCGAAGCACAAGGGAGGTACAGGCGGAAAGCGTCGCCTATACCGTGTGCCAGCATTACGGGCTTGACACGTCGGACTACTCTTTCAATTACATTGCCACATGGAGCAGCGGGCGGGAGCTTGCGGAGCTGAAAAACTCCCTTGCGACCATACGCGCCACCGCCGCCGAACTGATTAACACCATTGACGGGCATTTAGCGGAGATCAGAAAGGAACGGGAAGCGGAGCAGGAACAGGAAGCACAGACCCCGCCCGACCTTACCGCAGAGCCGACCGTCACAATCCTTTATAGCGAGAGCAGCCAGCTACATGAGGGCGAAACATTCCCCCTCTCCCGTGCAAATACGATTATCGCGGGGCTTGATGAAGCCAACCTTGCAAGCCCCGGCTACGACAAGACCGAGTTCCGCATTGATTTTGTGATGGACGGCGAAGCCGACCACTACGAGGGGCGGCAGGATTTAGGCGACGGGGATGGTTCCCTTGTGGAGCATATCGAACAATACCATACCTATTATGCCAATGATCCCAACTGGAATAATTTCCTTTTGGAGCATGAGGGCAAGGAAGCACTGGAAGCCGACAAGGAACACCGGGCTTTTCTTCTGAATGAATTTGTCCCCTATCTGAAACTGCATTGCAACCTCTCTGAAATGGAGCGCACCGCCGGGGAAGCCCTGCAAAAAGATAATCTGACCCCCACCGAAACCGCCTACCATACCGCCATACAATCCTATGTTTCCGAGTGCCGGGGGCTTATCAATCAAGGCGAATACCACTTGCCGCCCGTCCCCCAGCTTGCGGATTTTGATGTGGAGCTGCAAGCCTACAAGGAACACGTCAAGGAGGAAATCGCGCAGGAAGCGGCAGACGCGGGAATGACCGTAGAGGAATATGCCGCCAACGGGTATGAGCCTTACGCCGCGCCGGAGCCGGAATATATTTACAAAATGGAAGCCAACCCCATGACAGACGGGATTTACGACCGCTTTTTCTTACAGGCATACAAAAAAGGGAACGACGGGAAAGCGATCCCCCGCGACGTGCTTTTTATGGGAACGCCGGAACAATGCCGTGAACTCTTGGGAAAGCTGGAAACCGGGGAGCTGTCACAGGAACAGGTGAAAGAACTTTTTGCACAGGCACAGGAAGCCGCAAAGACCGCCGAGCAACAGCCGGAGAAGCCCGAAGCACAGGAACCGCCGCAGGAGCCGGAAAAAGCTGATACCACCGCACAGCAGGAAGCCGCCGCAGATAAAGCAGCTACGCCGGAACAGGCAGGACAGACCGCCGATAAGCCCCTCACGGACTTACAGAAAAAAGCGGTTGAGATTGCCGCACAATATGAAAATCTCCCCATGCGGGACAAGATCGGGATAATCGCACAGGCTTTTGGCGGCACGGAGGGAAAAATAGAAACTTCCCCCTGTACGGGAAAATGGCGCGGCACAAGCGACATTTCCATTAAGTTTGATAACGGCGTATCTTTATTTATCGGGAATCAAAGGACACCGCAAGCCAAAACCGCAAAGGTACAGAGTGAGTATGTCAACAGTGCTTTGGTGCGCTACAACCCGGAGATCATAGCCGCCACAAAGGAAGCCGCCATAGCCGCACTTAGGAAACGGGAAGCAAAGGACAATGAGATTGCCGCACAAAAGGGATTGAAGCCCTACACCCTGCTTAACGTGGAATTTAACGACGGTACGGACGAGAGAAGCAGCGGACATTTGGGCTGGTATTATGTGACCCTTGCCGTTGACGGTAAAATCTGCTCCCATATCGAAACAGGCTTGCACTATGACATACTGGACGGGAAAGTAAGCGATACCCCCGCAAGGGAAAACTATTTTCCGGCAGGGGCATTGAAAGAAACCGACGTTGATTATGTTTTCAACAACGTGGGTTTTTCCTCAACTTCTGACCTGTATTCGCTGCCTGTCCGTGATGATGTGCTGGAACGTGCGGAAAAGACGCTTGCACAGAGGAAAGAAGCACAGCCGGAGAAAACCACCGAGCCACAGACCCACACGGCAGAACAGCCGGAAACAACGGTTACATACTACCCGATCAACGAGAACGCCGCCCGTCGCGCAAAGGAAGCAATCAGTTTTTCCGATTACAAGCCCGGAAGCGCAACGGCAGAATACCGCCACTATGTAGACGAAGCCGCCGAACTTGCCGCAAGGCAGAAAAAGCGTGTTGACCCCTCTTTCCATGCGAAGATCGACGGGCTGCTTGATGCCTACGCCCGGAAACTGGCGGCAAACATGAACAAGGGCAACGAGATCACCGCCCGCGTCCCGTCGATTATGATTGCCGGAGGTTCTAATTTCCCTGTCCGCAAAAAGGAGAAGCAGAACGCCGCCGCAGATAAAAATATGCAGGAGTTTAACGAGATACAGGGCTTGCTTGACAAAATCCGCAGCACCGGCATGGGCGGTATCAGTGCCGACGACCCGAACGCCGTTTCCAAACTGGAAAGCAAACTTGCGAAGCTGGAACAGGCGCAGGAAACCATGAAAGCGGTCAATGCCTACTACCGCAAGCATAAGACCCTTGACGGCTGCCCCCACTTATCCGCAGAGCAGATCGAAAAGCTGAAAGAAGCCATGTCCGGGAGCTACCGGGCGAACCCGAAACCCTTTGAGAGCTACCAGCTATCCAACAATAACGCGGAAATCCACAGGTTAAAAGACCGCATCACCGCTTTAACCCGCCGGAAAGAATTAGGTTATGTGGGCTGGGAGTTTGACGGGGGACGTGTGGAAGCCAATACCACGGACAACCGCTTACAGATTTTCTTTGATGAAAAGCCGGATAAAGAAATCCGGGAGGAATTAAAAGGGAACGGATTCCGTTATGCGCCCAGCGCGGAAGCATGGCAGCGGCAGCTAAACGACAACGCCATCTACGCCGCCGACCGTTTAGGGTGCATACAGCCCCTTACCGGGGAAAGCCCTACCGAGTTACAGAAACGGACAAGGCAGGAAGCCGCCGCATTAAAAACCGCCGATCCGGAACAGGCACAGCAGGGAGCCGCACAGGAAGCGGAGCCGGGGGACGCTGCCACGCCGGAAACATTCTATAAGGTACGGCAGAACCCTTACAGCGACAGCCGGGAAAACAGCCATATCTTACAGGAGTATATCGCGCAGGATAACGGCATGGCGAAGCTGGGGGATATTCTCTACATGGGAACGCCGGAGAAATGCCGGGAGCTTTTGGGGAAGCTGGAAGCCGGGGAACTGACACAGGGCGACGTAAAAGAGCTTTACGCAAAGGCACAGGAAGCCCAGCACACCGAGCCGGGACAGGAAACGCCGGAACCCGCCGAGCCGGGGAAAGAGCCGGACAATGACACCTTTACCATTTACCAGTTAAAACGCGGCGACGAAACAAGGGACTATCGCTTTGAGCCTTACGATCACTTACAGGCGGCGGGGCTTTGTGTTGACCCGGCGAATTACGACCTTATCTATACTGCGCCCCTTACGCCGGATATGACGCTGGAAGATATTTCTATCCGCTTCAATGTCGATCACCCGGCAGACTTTCGGGGACACAGCCTTTCAACCTCTGATATAGTAGTGCTTCATCAGAACGGGCAGGACACCGCCCACTATGCGGACAGATACGGCTATCGGGAAGTGCCGGAGTTTTTACAGGAGCAGACACCCCAGCTTACCCCCGATTCCCGCATGACCGGGGAGCAGATCAGAACGCCGCGAGGTAGTTTTTCCGTAACGGATATGACCGCCGAGCAGATGAAAGAAGCCGGGTATGGGCTTCACCACACGTCGGAGGACGGGAAATATCTCATTATGGGGAACGGGACACAGGCATTTGCGGTTGCCGCGGAACAGCCGGAAAAGGAAAACCCCTTGAAGCACGTCGAGGACGCTATCGAGCAGAACGACAACAATTTTGACGGTATTATCAACAACACCCCAACCGCTGACGAGCTGGAAGCAAAAGCAAGAAGCGGGGAACAGATTTCCCTTGCCGAGTATGCCGCCGCACTCAAAGCGGAAAAGGAACAGGGAAAGGATAAGAAGCCGGGGAAAAAGACAGAAAAGAAGCCCTCTATCCGGGCGCAGCTTAAAGCCGACAAGGAACGGACGGCGCAGCGGAAACAGGCAAGAAGTAAGTCGCAGGACTTGGAAAGGAGCTGACCCTATGGGGAAACTGAATAAATTTGAAGATATGGACGTGTTCGCTTCCCTTGAAGCCATAATGAAGCAGAACACGGGATTTTATCAGAGTGACTTTGACATTGACAAACAGATCATTGCGGAAAAGGCGGCAAGCCCCAATAAAGAGGATAAGACCCTTTTATGGCTTTCCCGCCCGTCCGGGACTTACTGCTTTAGAGAGCGTGACGTTTTCATCAAGGACACCGCCCCTAATAACACATGGCGGTTTTATAAGGAGCAGACCCGCGACCCTATCCTTGCTTACGCCGTGGAGCTGACCGGGGTACGGGACGGGAAGATCAAGGGCAACCTGTACGAGCTGGACTACGAAAAACATTATGAGCGCGTCAAGGACAACACGGTTGACGCGGGGACGGTGACGCTTGTTTATGAGCAGGGGACGCGGGAACAGCCCGCAGAGCGACCCTTTGACGGTTATCCCGATCCCCAGCTTGGGAAGTTTGAACGCTTTGAAATACAGCCGAAAGACCCGGAAGCCCTGCAATCCCTGTTACGGGAGGAAAAGCAAAGCCGGGATAAGCTGACACCGGGGAACTTTCCGGCGCATATCGAAGCCCTGCACAATAATCTGATTGAACGGGAAGCGCGGCGCATTGTGGCAGACATGAAAAAACTGCACGAACCCAACAGCCCGGATAAATCTCATTTCATGGTGGAGCTGTCCCCGGTATTCACCCGGCTTGCGTCCACAAAGGACACGGAACGGCTTTTCTCCATGCTGCCCTACAAGACACTTGCCTTTTCCGAACTCAAAGACCAGCGCGGCACCTACGCGCTGATCGGAAAGGACGAGAACCGGGATAAGGGCATACGGAAACCCCGCCCCTCTGTCCGGGCGCAGCTTGCACAGGAGAAAAAGAGAACCGCCCCCAAAAAGGCGGTAACAAAGAAAAAAGATCATGGATTGGAGGTATGAGCATGAACAGAATAAACAGCAATTTCACGGTGGAGGAAACCAACCTTTTGAGTATCTACATGGCAGACAGCAGGGAGGGGCTTATATTGGCTATGAACGCCGCGCTGCCCTTTATGGAGGGGGAAATGCGGGACTTTGCCGCCCGCACCCTTGAAAAAGTGGCGCACATGACCGAAGCGGAGTTTGCGGGGCTTGCCGTTTACCCCGCCGACGAGGTATGAGCGAGATTAAGCGGCTCACGCCGCCCCAAAGCCGGAAAGTCAACGCCCTTGTGCGCCGGACGTGCTGCAATTATGACAATGGGAACTGTATCTTGCTGGACGACGGGGACGAGTGCGTATGCCCGCAGCTTATTTCCTATTCCCTGCTCTGTAAATGGTTCCGCATTGCGGTACTACCCGCCGATAAGGAACTGTACGCCGAGCTTTACCATGCGGAGGATATGCGCCGCTGTAAGGTATGCGGTGCGCCCTTTGCTTCCGGCTCCAACCGGGCTGTCTACTGCCCGGACTGCCGGAAGCGGATCACCCGCAGACAGACCGCCGAGCGCATGAGGAAACTACGGGCGAATGTGACGCGATAGGGGCGAAAAAAGCCTTGATTTATGCGGCTTTCCGGGTGGAAAAATAAGGCGGCAAGGGATTTATACCTTTACCCCCGAAAATGCCGTTCTATTGCGTAACAAACCAATCTCTGCACCCATAAGAAAACCGGGGCGCGGTGGCTATGATGATAGCTGCCGCGTCCCGGTTTTTTTATAGACGAAATTATACTGCTATGATACAATAAAAATAATATTTTTATTTTGGTGAGGTGTTTGATATGGCAAATATAGATTTTGTTGAAAAAGAATACTTTGAACAGTTATTTGGAATGAGATCGGGCTATGTACTTGATTTTTCAAATAGTTCTTTTCAAGAATTTATTTATAGCATAATGAAAATTGATATATATTCAAAATATCATGGATTATCAAAGGCAAAAATTTTAAGAAAAATCATTGCAGAATATGACAACGTAACCGTCGGAAAGCTATTATTAGAAATAATGCGGTATATGCAAGCAAAAAATATGATTGAAGATAAAGATACCGCATTATTTAAAAAATGTGCTGAAATTGGTAATAGGCTTATAGGGAAAACTGTTTCTGTTAAGAATACAACACAAAATACAATGCAGGGCGCGACTAAAAAGCCAGTTATAGATTATAATAAATACTTAAATGAACTAAAGAGTTTAACCAATTTCGCAGATACTCCACAAGAACGAGGGTTTGCATTTGAAAGATATTTACATAATCTGTTTGAAAGTAATGGTTTAGAACCGAGAGGAAGTTTTAGAATAGTTGGCGAACAAATTGACGGAAGCTTTTTGCTATTTAATGAAGTATATCTTTTAGAAGCAAAATGGACAAGCAAAAAAATTGACAAAGGTGATTTGGTGATTTTTAACGAAAAGGTATCATCAAAATCTGGTTTTACGAGAGGGCTTTTTATCAGCTTTTCTGACTATTCGGAAGAAGCATTAGCAACATTTTCAAGTGGAAGAACTGTAAACATTGTGTTAATGACAGTTCAAGAATTAGCAATCGCTTTGGCACGACAATTTGATTTATCAAATGTACTAAAGCGTAAAGTAAGAGCTTTAGCCGAGGAAGGAAACTGTAATAAATCTATTTTAGAAATGTAATGATCAGGGCATGGGAACTATTGCTTTCCATGCCCATTTTTCTACAAACCTTTATTCGCGCTCTGTTTCCCTTTCCCGTTCCGGCTGCTTCTCTTTCTGTAAAATGCTGTCTATGTTCCGCTTGATAACGCCATATTCCTGTACCTGTTTTTTTAGCTTGCCATAATCGGTATAAAGGGCTTCTTTCTGCTCTTGCAGCTTTTCATACTCTGCTTGCAGCGTGGGGACGCTGGGGAGCTTCCCGCCGATCTGCGCCGCTTTCAGTGCCTTTGCAGCGGCTTCATGTAGGATAATGCCCCGTTCATGCTCTGCCCGGTATTTCTCCCTGTTCCGGGCTTTCTTGTAGGCTTCATAAAGGGGCTTTGTCTTTTGGTAGGTAGTGACATTCTTAATCAAGACCGCCATATCGGAAAGACGCTTTTCCACTTCCTTTAGGCTGTCCCCCGCCTGTCCGCTTGCCGTGGTGATTTCCTCTATCCGGGTGAGCAGATCGGCGTACTGTTCAATCTTGTTTTCGGTAAGGAAATTCATAGTCTTTGCCGCCTGTTTCAGATTGTGGATTTTCGCCCACTGTTCATATCCCCGGCTCTGCTGCGCCTTGATACTGTTCTCAATATCAATGAGAAGATTAACGCCCCTGCGCTCTGCCTTTGGAGCTTTGGCGGCACGGGTGCGCTTGCCCGCGATCCGTTCCCTTATTGCTTCCTCTGTATAGTCTGCGCCGAGGGTTTTTAGGCGTGTAAACCGTTCCTGTCCCGGTGCGCGGCATGAGATATATTTTCCCGGCTTGATTTCATAGCCCGCCGCCTGTAACCGCTGTAATAATTCCTCAAAACTTGACACTTGGGGAATGAGCGTATCAACGGCAATCTTTAGCTTGCCTTTCCAGCTTGTCCCCGTTTTCTCCGCTTGATATTCCGCATAACTCTTTCCCTTGCTTCCCTTGCCGGGGACGACAACGGACAATCCATTATCCCGGCACAGCTTGTCGCTCATGTTCCGTATGCCGTAATACGTCCGCTTGTTGGAAACGTACTTGTGATGATCCACGAAATTCACCGCACAGAAAATAATGTGGTTATGGATATGCCCCTTGTCAATGTGCGTCGTGAGTACATACTCATGCTGCCCTTTGGTTACAGTGTCGGCAAGCTGCCGCCCGATCTCATGGGCTTTCTGATAGTCCACTTCCCCCGGCGCAAAGGACTGTATCAAGTGAAAGGCTAAATTATTTCCCTTATCCCGCGCTTGCGAGAGGGTATAGCCAAACTCAATGTCTGCCGTTTCATGGCTGCAGCCGAAAGAGGACACCAGCATTTTTCCGTCTGTCTTGTCCGGGTTTTCGATATAGTCAAGGGCTTGGCTCAGAGTGCTTTTAATAGGCTTAATCTTTGTAACCGCCATATTTCCGCAAGCACCCCCTTAATTTCCTCTATATCCTCTTTGTAGGCGTTCCCCGTCGCGTTTACGCGGCGTGCAATCTGATTTACATTCACCCCGATTTTCTGTATCTCCGCTGTCATTGCCTTTATGTCCGTATGGTCTACTTGGATAATGTACCCGTCAATGGCAATCTTCCGCAGATATGCCGCCATGTTGTTTGTGGGGACGAGCTTCATTTTTTCCTCAATCAGTTTCCTTTCTTCCTCTGTCACATAGAATTTGACCTGTATTTTTCTTTTCCGTCCGTTCATGGGTTTTCGCTCCTTTCCGTTTTCATAGAGGGTTTGGGACACTTCCCAACAAGCAATTTCTGACCGACAGGGCGGGCAGAAATACGGAAAAGGGTACTCTTTTCCTATGCTTGCTGCTTTACTTACTATCCCCTCAAAAAGAGCGTATTTGTTGCATTATCTCTTGAATTTAGCGCAAAAAAATATTGCAGCACAAAAACGGCTGCAACTTCTCTAAATAACAACGGAAAAAGGGAACAGCGGTTAATCGTCTGTCCCTTTGGTTTCCTGTATTCCTTTAGCGGTAGCGGTGATAATCGTCAAGTCCTTTTTATCCATGCTGTCAAGCAAGGCGTCAAGTTGCCGCCGTTGCGTGGACTTCTCCGCTTCCTTTTCCGAAAAAAGAAACTGGTCTACGGATATATCATAACGGAGCATAAGCTCAAAAAATATCTGTACGCTGGGGTGTTGCCCCTTATTTTCAATATTTGCAAGGTAACGTGGGGAAATATACATTTCGTCACACACTTTTTTCCTGCTCTCCTTGCGCCCTTTTCGTGCGGCTTTAATTGCCGCCCCGAAAGCCTTAAAATCATATTTCGGTACTGGTCTTTTTGCCATGTTCATTCACCCTATTACATTTTACTGTTCACCTTTCTTTTTGGATATGTCTACACAGTTCTATTGATTAGCCAAAATAATTCCCGTAATATGCAAATGCCACTTGAAGTCATTCGGCTGGACGCATATAATTATACTGACATAGATTAGGGAAAGGGTGAATGAAGATGTTAGAGTTTATTTCTGCCCCGGAAGCAGCGAGGAAATGGGGTATTTCAGAAAGACGGGTACAGAAGCTATGCGAGGAAAATCGCATACCCGGAGTAGCAAAGTTCAGCCGCTTATGGCTGATACCAAAAGACGCGGAGAAGCCAGCAGATGCCCGCATGAAAGCAGAAAGGACGAAAAAGCATGAATAGGATTTTAGTGATAGATGATGACAAGGAGCTTTGCACACTAATCAAGCAAAGCGTTTTACAGGAATGTATCGAAGCTGACTGTTGCTATTCCGGCAAATCCGGCTTGCTGCAACTGAAAGAAAAAGAATACCAGCTTGTCATACTGGACGTAATGATGCCCGGTTTTGACGGGTTTGAAACATTAGAACAGATCAGAAAAGAAAACAGCCTGCCGATTTTGATGTTTACATCAAAAAATGACAGTGCTTCAAAAGTGCGGGGGCTGCGGGCAGGAGCCGACGATTATTTAACGAAACCTTTTGATATGGACGAGCTGATTGCCCGCATTGTTTCACTGATAAGACGCTATACCCGTTTCAATCAAAAAGAGGGGCAATCACAGACATTTGATTTTGACGGACTGACTATCGACTTTAACAGCCGTTCCATTATCACGGTAAACGGAGAATTTGAGCTGCCGCCGAAAGAATTTGACCTGCTCCTGTTTCTTGCCAAAAATCAAGGAAAAATACTGACAAAACAGCAGATTTATGAAAAAGTATGGGGAGAAGATTATGTTTATGATGACAGCAATATCATGGCAATTATAAGCCGGTTACGAAAAAAGATAGAAGAAAATCCCGGAACCCCCAAATATATACAGACGGTAAAAGGGATTGGCTACCGCTTCAATAAGGAGGTATGAGGATTGTATATAGAGATTGTCATTATGATTATAATTGTCGCTGTCCTTTTTCCAGTTTGCAGCTCCCTGCTTATTGTCCGGCGTGTAAAAAAACAGATTTTGGAAATGGTTGACGCTTTAGAAGATGTAAAAAAAGGGAATGGAAACAGACGGATTTTATCAGAAACACATGAGCTTGTAGCCCCTCTTGCTTATGAGATCAACGATATTATCCTATCCTACGAAAACAGGCTTTTAGCTTATCACCGGACAGAAGAAACAAACAAGCAGCTTATGACGAGCCTTTCCCATGATGTGAGGACACCGCTTACTACACTGATTGGATATTTAGATGCCGCACACAAAGGGATCGCCCGCGGAAAGGAACGCGACGACTATATAGAAACTGCCCGACGAAAAGCACATGACTTAAAAGAATATATAGATGTGTTGTTTGACTGGTTTAAGCTGGGATCAAATGAATTTTCCATGAATATATCCACCGTTGATTTAACAGAACTGACACGGAACATACTGATTGACTGGATACCGATATTTGAAGATACACAGGTGGATTTTTCGATTGATATTCCAGAGCAGCCTTTCCGGGTGAGGATTGACCCGGAC
This sequence comes from bacterium C-53, assembly GCA_003612525.1. GTDB lineage: Bacteria > Bacillota > Clostridia > Lachnospirales > Lachnospiraceae > C-53. The sequence goes on from RAZD01000020.1 coordinate 58,879, forward strand.
GGATATATGCGGATATTAAACAATCTGATACAGAATGTAATCTCCCATAGCCACGCAGATAAAATTGAAATTTCTTTATCCGGGCAGGGCGGGAACATAAAAATTCTTTTGCGTGATAATGGAGTGGGAATTGACAAGGAGGACTTAAAGCATATTTTCGAGCGGCTTTATAAATGCGATAAAGGGCGATCTGAAAAAGGCAGTGGTCTTGGTCTATCTATCGTACACCAGCTTGTGGAAAAATTGAACGGAACCATAACAGTAGACAGCGTACCGGGGAAAGGAACCGTTTTTACCCTGCTTTTCCCTCTGACAGACTAACCAGCTCCCGCCCTATATGGCGGGAGTAATTCTTTGTAAAAATCTGTTCTCCCAAAATTGCAAGGTTAATGCAAGGTTCGTGCAAGGTTAATGCAAGATTGGCGTGATAGAATAGCAGACATGAAAAGGAGGTTTCGCAATGAGCAAATATGTAATTGAAACAAAAAATCTTACCAAACAATACGGAACACAAAAAAGCGTTGCCGATCTGAATATCCATGTCCAAAAAGGACGCATCTACGGTCTGCTTGGCAGAAACGGAGCCGGAAAGACAACGACAATGAAAATGCTGCTTGGGCTGACACAGCCCACTTCCGGGGAAGTCACGATTTGGGGGAAACCTTTAGCGGCGAATGAAAAAAAGCTGCTGCCCCGTATCGGCAGTCTGATCGAATCCCCCGGTTTTTATCCGAATCTGACAGCAACGGAAAATCTGCGGATTTTTGCTACCCTACGGGGAGTGCCAAACCGCAACGCAATTAAAAATGCACTTGATTTAGTTGGTCTGCCTTATAAAGATAAAAAACTGTTTTCCCAATATTCGCTTGGCATGAAGCAACGGCTGGCGATTGCGCTTGCCGTTATGCACGACCCGGAGCTTTTAATTTTGGACGAACCAATCAACGGGCTTGACCCAATCGGAATTGCAGAGGTACGTTCCTTTATCCATGATCTTTGCAGTGAGCGTGGAAAAACAATTTTGATTTCCAGTCATATTCTTTCCGAGATTGCGTTATTGGCTGACGATATAGGCATTATCGACCACGGCGTACTGCTGGAAGAAGAAAGCCTTACAGAACTGGAAGCAAAAAGCAGCAAGCATATTCGCTTTACTGTTTCTGATACGGCACAAGCGGCAAGAATTTTAGAACGTATCTTCCATGAAAACCAGTTTACCATACAGGACGACCATAATATGCGGCTGCATAATTTAGATATTTCTGTTGGGAAGATTGTAACGGCTTTTGTGGAGAACGAGCTGGAAGTATCACAAGCCTATATTTGTGAAGAAAGCCTTGAAGATTATTTCAAACGTGTAACAGGGGGTGAGGGGATTGCTTAAACTTGTAAAATGTGAGTTTTGGAAGCTGAAACGGAAAGGGCTGTTTAAAATTGCTCTTTTTACCTCTGTCCTGTTCCCGGTTTTTTACGCTATGCTTTTGTCTGACGGAGATTTTGCAGATTTTGCGAGCGTTGCCCGTGAAGAAAGCGGCTTTTTGCTTCTGATTCCCATACTGGTAATGATAGCTGCCAACCTGTTTTTTGAAGAACATGATAACGATACCTTAAAAAATCTTGTTTGTGTTCCTGTCTTAAAAAGCCGCTTGGTTATGGCAAAAGTTATTGTCCTTGTGCTTTTTTCTGCTGTTTATGAACTTGCGGGATTCTGTATCAGTGTCTTGCTTGCCATTACACAGGGCATTTCTTTAAATGGATTAGGGTTGCAGTTGTTCCTTACACTCTGCACAGGAATTTTATTATGGGCGGCAGCTTTGCCATGTATTATTTTAGTGGTCTGGTGTAATAAGTCCTATATTATTTCTGTCATAATCGCCTTTTTTTACACCCTGCTTGGATATGCGCTACATCTTAGCGATGCAATTATGATGAAACCATTAGGGCTTAACATCAGCACATTTATTCCTGTCCCTATTATCTTTAGATGGCTGTATCAGTTTAAGGTGCCGGAAGGAAAAATTATGACAGAATTTTATAATCGGTTAAGTCCGTATTTTATATCAACGCCCGTAATTTTTTTGATATTAGTTGCGGAAGCCGTTGTCTGTATTGCATTGGTTACAAGAGTTTATCAAAAACAGGAAGTATAGGAGGTTTTATATGTTATCCATTGTCTTAACTGAATTTCAAAAGATAAAACGGTATCATATTCTGCTGATTGGTATTATCGGAATGACGCTTTCTCCCGTTCTTGGGGTAATTACACAGAATGTTGCGATTGAGGAAGCCAAAAACCCTAATTTCAACATTAGCGCATTAGTAGACAGTACGATTTGGAACAATGCAACTATATTCATGCCTATTATTTTTACCTTGATTGGCGGTTATCTGATAAACAGAGAATATACCGATGATACACTGAAAAATATTTTAACTGTTCCCGTTTCATTTTCTAAGTTATTGACCGGGAAATTGGCAGCTATCGGTCTGTTATCCCTTGTATTGGGAATATACAGCTTCGTTATTACAATTATTGTTGGCATTTGTGCTGGATTGCCCGGCGTGAGTATTTCTGCCTTGATAAGCGGTTTGCTTTATATGGCTGGTATATCTATTTGTATTTATATTGCTGTTCTTCCGATTATTTCTTTTTGCGGAAGAATACCGGGGTTTTTCATGGGAGGTTCGATTATTGCATTTGTGTTAGGATATTGCAGCATGTTCTTTAAAAGCGGTCTGCTTAGAAATATTTATCCATTTTTAGCCGCTTTCACGGTGATTGGTTTTGATACCACATCATATATAAATTCAACAAGCAATGCTAATGTTCCTTTAGGGCTTGTTTCACTTGGAATCATGCTGTTGATTTCTGTATTTATCATTACGATTTCTAAAACACCGGGAAATTCTAAAACGAAACATAAAAAAAGCAATATTTCTTTGCGTCCTGCACAACGTGAACGCTTAAAAATGAATGGACGCTAATAGCAAGAAAGGAGTTTTTCAAATGAAAGAAAAAATTTTAAGTACGATTGCACTTATTACTGCCTTTGTACCATTGACAGCACCCTTTATATGGAAGCCGGATTCTCCTGCCGCAACAGCTATTATCATAGGGTATTGTATTTTCGCTGCGGTTAGCTTTATATATGCCCTTTTCCTTTTTGCAAAAATAAAACTCAGGGATATTAACACCAAAATTGCGCTTGGTGTTAATGCGGTTTATGTTGTAGGAATTTTGGTTACAGTAATTATTCCTCGCCTGTTAAACAGATAAATTATGGAAAGGTTGATGATATGTGTCATAAAAAAATTTTTTCTCTTGTGCTTGTTTGTACTTTCACAATAGGTTTGTCCCTTACAGGATGTTCAAAAGATGAAATTCTGGATCAGTACAATAATGTTATACAATTAGCCGGAAATGCAACTCTGACAGGGGATTTATCTCTTAAAGGGAAACGGACGTATGGTGACGATCATTACACTGGAACTTATGCAGCAGACTATAAGGATTTTTCCAAAACAGAATATCTCTTTGGTGGGACTTCCATTGAGCGCGAAAATGGTAAGGACATCTCTGTTTCCTGCAACTTGGAAATTACCGAGGGAACAGCACAAGTATTTTGGATTTTTGGAAGTGATGATCCAGTAATTTTACTTGAAGTAAGCGACAGCTATTCAGAAACATTAACATTGCCGGAGGGTGGAAACTATTTCGGTATTACAGGAGATAACTTTACAGGTCATTTAGAAATGAATATAGAATAATAATCTGCCGCACGACGGCAAAAGAAAAAAAGCCGTCGTACAGCAGAGGTTTTCATGCGCCTATTCTTACACGGCGGCTTTTGAGAGATCAAAGCCGCCGTTTCTTTTATCCTCTAAAGTAATACGCGGTTTTTGTTAAAGCGGCGGCTAAAGGAGGTAGCCGCCATGAAGCGCAAAACGTATCGACAAAATCTGACGGTCATTGACACATTAAAAAATCCCGTCCACCGCCGGGGAAAATTACGCCCATATTACTGTTCACCTTTCTTTTTGGATATGTCTACACAGTACCTACTATTAGCCAAAATAGAACATATTATAGGAGCTTTGTAAAAAAAGAAAATAAATACCTACTGAATGTATCTTGACAAAATCTGCTTCACTTGTTATGATGGGTTACATACCAAACGAATGATAGTAGAAAGGAGGATTGGTGTGGCACGAAATAAATATCCAGAAGTAACCGTTGAGAAGATATTGGAAGTATCACAGCGATTATTCTTGGAAAAAGGGTACGACAATACAACTATACAGGATATTGTAAATGAGCTTGGTGGACTGACTAAGGGAGCGATTTATCATCATTTCAAATCGAAAGAGGAAATTATCGACGCATTAGGGGAAAAACTCTTTTTTGATAATAACCCGTTTGTTACCGTTCAGAAGCAGAAGAACTTGAATGGTTTACAGAAAATGCGAGAAGTTATTAAGCTAAACCATGTCGATATTGATAGGACAGAGCTTGGCAAACAAAGTATTCCCCTTTTGAAAAACCCCCGTTTGTTAGCAGAACTGGCTGACACAAATAGAAAATTGATTGCCCCTCTTTGGTTACAGCTTATTCAAGAGGGGATAGAGGACGGTTCTATCCAGACCGAGTATGCAAAAGAACTATCCGAACTTTTGCCCTTACTTACAAACTTTTGGTTAATTCCCTCTGTCTATCCCGCTACACCGGAAGAACTGATTTCAAAGTTTGCATTTATCAAATACCTGTTGGATAGTATGAACTTGCCGATTATTGATGATGAAATTTTCGGTATGGCACAGAATTACTTTGAACGCTTAAACGTAGGCGAGTAAATAAAATTGCCTTGAGAAAGGCAGTTTTATTTTCAAATCTTACATTCATTCGTAAGGTATTATTTTTAAGCATATACATACCGTCTTAATGTATGAAAGGAGAATACTATGTCAAACTTAGACCAAAAAATCGAAAATGCTACAAACAAAATTGAAGTTGTTGCAAATGAAGCATGGAAAAAGCGTTCATTCCGCATTGTATCTAAATCGGTATCTGCTGCGGCAGAAATCGGACTGATGATAGGTGCTGCACATTTATCTGAAAAGGGCTATAAATCAACAGCTACTTGTCTGTTTGTTTTGGGTGCGACAGGGCTTGTTTGTGATTTGATATTCAACAGAAAATAGGAGGACACCGCTATATGATACAATACTTAAAACAATACAAATTTCTGCTTTTCCTTACCGTATTATTTACTGCTATCAGTTCTCTATCCTATGTGTTTATCGCTATCTTGTTGCAACAGGTTATGGACATTGTAGATATGGGCGATATGGACGGCTTCATCAGAATACTACTCTTTTCTTTAGCCTACTTTGCGCTTATGGGAGTATTTATGTACCTACAATCTTTGTTCAGCAAAAAATTTGTCTGCAAAATTATGAAAGCTGTCCGTTCTAAAACCTTTATAGGAATTGAGAAACACACGATTGAGGATTACTCCAAAAACAATACCGCAGATTACTTATCTGCAATTACGAATGATGTAAAAATGATTGAGGACAATTTTTTACTTCCTCTCCTACAAGTCATTCAATACACGATTATTTTCATAGCTTCCCTTGCTGTAATGATTTACTTCGACATTATCGTTACGGTATGCGTAATTATTGCAATCGCCATTATGCTTATCGTCCCCAGTCTGTTCGGAGGACTGCTCTCTAAACGGCAGGACAAATATTCTGATATGCTATCCTCTTTTACAAATCATGTAAAAGACCTGTTATCCGGCTTTGAAATTATCAAGTCGTACCGAATGAAAAAATATGTCCTTTTACGATTTGAAACAAGTAATGAGGACACGATAAAAGCAAAATATTCAGTTGACAAAGCGATTGCTGCAAATGAAGCGGTTTCTATGGTTCTTGCGCTTCTTGTTCAAGTTGTTGTTGTTTTTCTTTCAGCATATTTCATTATTATCGGACGTATCAGCGCAGGAGCCTTATTAGGCATGGTACAGGTTAGCAGTAATCTTGCAAATCCGCTTTTAATCATTTTTAGTAATATTCCTAAAATCAAGAGTATAAAGCCGATTGCACAGAAGTTAAATGAATTTTCAGATTACCGGAAGCAAGACACAGATACAAAAAAACCCCCTACTTTCAATGAGATGATTTGTGTGGAGGATTTGCATTTTTCCTATGATAAAGAAAATGAAGTCATAAACGGTATTTCATTAGCCATTAAAAAAGGGAAAAAATATGCCTTTGTTGGTAAAAGTGGTTGCGGAAAATCTACGCTTATCAAACTGATTGCCGGATATTATTCTGATTTCAAAGGTGATGTTCTGTATGATGAAGATAATCTTTCCATTGTGGATATTGATAAAATAACTGCCTTGTCGTCTGTCATTCATCAGAACGTCTATATGTTTGACGAAAGCATTTTAGACAATATTTGCTTACACGAAGATTACAGCAAAGAAGAATTACAATCTGCACTGTCTGATAGTGGCTTATTGCATTTCATTGAGCAAGTACCAAACGGACTTGAATATCATGTTGGGGAAAACGGTAATAACCTTTCCGGCGGGCAAAAACAACGAATTGCGGTAGCAAGGGCTTTAATTCGTAAAAAGCCGCTGTTAATTTTAGACGAGGGTACGTCTGCTATTGATATGCAAACTGCGTATGATATTGAAAGCAGATTGTTAGCAATATCTGATTTAACGCTACTCACTATTACTCACAATATGAGCAAAGATATTCTTGAACTCTATGATGAAATTATCTTTATGGCAGACGGAAAAATCATTGAGCATGGCACCTTTGAAACACTTATTGCAAAAAACGCAGCATTTTATAATTTCTACCAACTGAAAAAATAGGAATTTTATTTAAGGGATTTCTTGCTATTCCTCTTTGTTAAATTCTTAAAATAGAATTTAATATATTGAAAAAGAATTTATCTGCCGCACGACGGCAAAAGAAAAAAAGCCGTCGTACAGCAGAGGTTTTCATGCGCCTATTCTTACACGGCGGCTTTTGAGAGATCAAAGCCGCCGTTTCTTTTATCCTCTAAAGTAATACGCGGTTTTTGTTAAAGCGGCGGCTAAAGGAGGTAGCCGCCATGAAGCACAGAGCGTATCGACAAAATCTGACGGTCATTGACACATTAAAAAAAGCCCGTCCACCGCCGGGGAAAATTACGCCCATAAGTATGAACTGTCTAATCATTATAATACGGTTTTCAATGCTATTTTGCCTGTTCACATTTTTTGTGGATGGGCTTTTTTTGCGCTTTTCATTTTTCTAAAAAAGCCATTAGGAAAACGCAACAAAACACCTTCTTCCATACGGATAGTGTGCGAAAGGGGACGGAAGGACAAGCCCTTTGTCCTTTACACCACGAAGGAAGGAGGTGAACTCTATGGAGCTATCTTCTTCTGAAATGAAAACAATCCAACATCAGTATGACACGCTTGCAAAAAAAGTCCTCAAAGGCGAAGCAAGAAGCTGTTACCGGGAGCTATCTAAACGTGCCGCCCATGAAGTGATTTTTTCAGAAATGAGCGAAGCGGAACTTGCACAGCTTTATACGCTGGACGAATACGAGAGCGATTATTACCGTTTTGAAGTGTCCGGCTATGATGTGCTTGTAAAAAATGAGCTGCTTGGCGAAGCCCTGCAAGCCCTGCCCGAAAAGAAGCGTGACATTATCCTTTTGTCCTACTTCTTGGAAATGAGCGACGAGGAAATAGGCGGGCTGCTGAATGTTGTACGCAGTACGATTTTCCGGCACAGGAAAACCGCGCTTGAAAAAATCAAACTGTATATGGAGGGAAAAACAGATGAACAGAAATAATAAATCCTCTGCCCTGTTGCCGTTCCCTGTTATTGCAGCGGCGGCGGGCGGTGATACGGAAGCCATGTGTGCGGTCTTGAAGCATTACGAGGGCTACATAGCGGCACTTTGCACCCGGACGCTGAAAGACGACGCGGGCAACACTTATTCCTACGTTGATGAGGAAATGAAGAACAGGCTGCAAGTACGGCTGATTACCCGCACACTTGCCTTTAACATAGGCTAAACACAGGCTATCCCCTGCGGGGCGCGTCCCCCTTTCCGTGTTCCCGCTATGGGTTGCTTGTCGTTTCACCGGGGCATACCGCCAGCGCGGTATGCTTCCGTGAGCCGATAAGCTCTTGAATTTTGTACTTTGACAAAGAAAGCGGCGCAAGATAACGGCGGCGCAGCATAGGGCAGATCGGGTACGTCCCTTTTGCGCCGAGCTATACGGCGGGTGCGCCATGACACTATCCCGGAGAGGTTTTCTTTTCTTCACCGGGACAGTCGAGCGACCAACACCGCGCCGGGGAGCAAGTTTAGCAGCTTGCGGGCGACGACAGCGCAGAATATACAATGATACTCCCTTACCGCCACAGTCCGAGCGTTAAAAGCGTCGCAGGCAATGGGTAGGGCTGCATGAGAACCATGCAGGGGTGAAACTCCCGTGAGGTTGAGCTACCAACCGTCCGATTAAAGCCTTTTTTCACTATTAACCATTTACCCATTTTGAAAGGGGGATTTATAGAATGAATAATGCTGACGTGCCTATTTGGGAAAAATACACGCTTACCATTGAGGAAGCGTCAAAATATTTCCGCATTGGAGAAAACAAGCTGCGGAAACTTGCAGAGGAAAATCCTACGGCGGGCTGGGTGATTCTGAACGGCAACCGTATTCAGATCAAGAGGAAACAGTTTGAAAAAGTCATTGACACACTGGACGCAATTTAGCGAAAAAGATAGTGAAAAGCAGCCTTGAATATGCTATAATAGATGTAGGCATATCAAGGCTCTTTCCGACACGGAAAGGAGCAAAACAATGTCGGAGAAAAGACGTGATAACAGAAACCGCATTTTGCGTTCGGGAGAGAGCCAACGAAAAGACGGGAGATATGCTTATAAATATACTGATACTTTTGGCAAAGTGCAATTTGTCTACGCTTGGAAGTTAGTACCTACGGACAAGACCCCAGCCGGGAAACGTGACGACATATCCCTTAGAGAAAAGGAAAAAGAGATACAGAAAGACCTTGACGACGGGATAGACACAATCGGTAAAAAAATGACGGTCTGCGAGCTTTACGCAAAACAGACCCGCCACCGGGGAAATGTAAGGTACAACACCACACAGGGGCGCAAGCGGCTTATGAAGCTGCTGGAAGCGGATAAACTTGGTTCCTGCCCTATTGACAGTGTGAAGCTGTCCGACGCGAAAGAATGGGCGTTACGCATGAAAGAAAAGGGAATATCCTATAAGACCATAAGCAACGACAAGCGATCCTTAAAAGCCGCGTTCTATACAGCGATACAGGACGACTGCATAAGGAAAAACCCCTTTGACTTCCAGCTTAACACCGTGATCGAGGACGACACAGAGCCGAAAGTACCCCTCACAGCGGAACAGGAAGAAAGCCTTTTATCCTTTATGCAAAGTGATAGCGTTTATCAGAAATACCGTGACGAGGTTATCATACTGCTGGGGACAGGGCTTCGGATTTCTGAACTCTGCGGGCTGACTGAAACCGACCTTGACTTTGAAAACCGGGTAATCAATGTAGACCACCAGCTTTTACGGAGCGCGGAAACCGGGTACTACATAGAGAAGCCCAAAACACAAAGCGGTATCAGACAGATTCCAATGAGTGAAAAAGTGTATGAAGCGTTGGGGCGCGTGTTGGAGAACCGCAGGGGAGCGAAAGCGACCACCATTGATGGGTACAGCAATTTCCTTTTCCTCAACCGGGACGGTTGCCCGAAAACGGCGACAAACTATGATAGTATGTTTCGGGGGCTTGCAAAGAAGTATAACAAATGCCATGAGGAAGCCTTACCCAAAGTAATGACACCGCACACCTTACGTCATACATTCTGCACCAATTTAGCCAATGCCGGAATGAACCCGAAAGCGTTACAGTATATCATGGGACACTCCAATATCACCATGACGCTGAACTACTACGCACACGCAACATTCGCTTCCGCAAGGGCTGAAATGGAAAGGCTGATTGCATAGCCGCAGACGGATTTACTACTTCTTTTACTACTGCCCGGAGGGAAAACCTAAAAGGTTTTGAGAGTATATAAGAACTTCTCCCCATATCTAAAATGCCGGAAAAGCCCGAAAATACGGGCTATACCGACATATAAGAACTTCTAAAGAGATAATCTAAATTCACCATAAATTTTATGTCAAAAATAAAATCTGGAAAACATTATCCAAAGGATTTAATCGCCCAGGTAATCAACGATTAT
>RAZD01000021.1 GCA_003612525.1 bacterium C-53
ATAATCGTTGATTACCTGGGCGATTAAATCCTTTGGATAATGTTTTCCAGATTTTATTTTTGACATAAAATATGCACCTCCGAATATTATACATGATTTTTTTCTCATGTCCAATATTTGGGGTGCAATTCATAACAAGGTAGGCTTATTTATTTTCGCTTGTTCCTCTTATCGAGAAAGGCAAGCAACGCTATAACAAAACTACCAAAGCCAATATACCTATGAAAATCGAAATGATTTCAAAAGCTGTCATTTGCGCCCCCTCCCCTCTTATGTACTCCGGCAAACCGGGCATGAAGTTTAGGGAGGCTACCACCCTGCAACACGCTTGTTCCTCTTTGATATTCTACTATATTCTTTCTTTTGTGACAATTCCCAGATTTCCCACATGTATTATTTTTCTTTTTGAATAGTCTAAAAATATTATTAATTAAATTATACTATTTTCTGTTGACAATAACAGCAACAATAAGTATAATTTTGGTATAAATTTATTTATAATTATTTTTGAACTGTTTTGGGGAATGAGAGGGAACGGCTTATGTGTAAAATATACGGTTATGTAAGAGTTTCTACAATCCAACAGAAAGTAGAAAGGCAGATAAACAATATTATAGGATTCAATGGGGATGCAATCATTATATCCGAAAAGCAATCTGGCAAAGACATAGATAACAGGGCAGAGTTTAAAAAGCTGCTGAATAAGGTAAAGCCGGGAGATACAATAATATTTGATGAAGTCAGTAGAATGTCAAGAAATGCTGATGAAGGCTTTTCTCTGTATATGGAACTTTTGAGCAAGGGTATTTCCCTTGTGTTTCTGAAAGAGCGGCATATAGATACAGACGAATATAAACGCCGGACACAAAAGCATATAGAGAAAGTATCATCCAGTAATAAGAAAATGGATAATCTCATAAACGGAATACTGGAACTTGTGGCAGAGTTTGAGCAGGAGAACTTGAAAGACAATATCCGGCTTGCGTTTGAACAGGCAGAGCATGAGAGACAGTTTCTTATTAAACGAGTGACAGAGGGGAAGGCTACTTCAAGTAAGAGGCAGGGCAGGCCAGAGGGAAGTTGCAATATAAAGACAGATAAAGCAGATCATATAAAGCAAACTATAAGGGATTTATCAAAGGATTTTGACGGTAAATATTCCGATGCTAAGATATTGAGGGAATATTTGCATAACACATCAAAAGGAACATACTACAAATACAAGAAAGAATTGAAAGAAGAAATAGCATAATAACACATAAACCTATTGAGGGTATCGGCTACATAGATACCCTTTTGTTTTGCATAAAATATCATGCGGTGGGGGTTTATAGGGAAACGCCGCATAGGGGTAGTTAGTGCCTTTTTCTGCCGGACATTTTCAAAAAGGCTTAGTCCTACTGCCATTCTGAAATATTTTTGAAATATGCAAAAAGGCGGTTTTGTGATAAAATAAAAGAGAAGTCGTTGCTTTTACGGGCTGACTTCTTTTTATATCCTGCATCTACTCAAATTATAGCAAAGGGGTAGGTGCATTGCAATGACGAATGAGCAAATTGTTTCTGAAATTAGAAACGGTTATTCTGTAACGGATTATATGCAATTACTGTATGAAAGCAATCTGCCATTGATTAAGAAATTCATAAAGCCATATACCGCCTATGAGCCTATGGAGGACTTATTGCAGGAATCCTATTTTGGATTGTGGGAAGCGGTACAGCATTATGAAACGTCTGCAAATGTGCGGTTTATGGCTTATGCGGAATACTGGATAAGGCAGTCAGTACAGCGGTATCTTGAAAAATGTGGCTCTACGGTGCGAATACCGAGCCACACAAGGCAGAAAATAGCACGTTACAAGAAAACCGTACAGGAGTTGGAGCAGGAATCAGGCAGAATGCCGACAGACAATGAAATAGCTGATAAAATGCGTGTACCTGTAGGACTGCTGCCGGAATTGAAAATACAGATGCAAGGGGTAGCCAGTTTAGATACCCCTTTAGCAGACGATAACAGTTTGACACTTTCCGATACCATACAAGTCGATTTTAGCCTAGAAGATGAAACAATAGATAAAATGTATGCCGAACACTCTAAAAGCCAATTATGGAGCATTGTTGAGCGTTTTACAAGCAATAGAGAGAATAGCATAATAAAAGAGATATTCATAAATAATCGGACAATGGCGGCAGTAGCCAGAGAGCGGGGCATAACCATAGAGCGAGTAAGACAGACAAAGGAAAAAGGACTGCGGCGGTTACGGACAGGCAAGGCGTGAGTTATTAAAAAATTTGATATTGTGGAAGCCGGAGCATACAGAGGCGGAAACAGAAGAACAAAGAAATTTTTATGAAATGGTTGGTGATTTTCTCCTGCAAAAGAAACAGAGACAGGTAATCGAAAGGGATCTCTTTTAGTGAAAAAATATATTTTAATAGCAGGAGTCAATGGGGCAGATAGATCAACTTTATATCAGTCAATACAAAGTCTGCATGATATGCCGAGAGTGAATACGGATGAAATATTGAGAGAAATTGGCGATTGGAGAAATATGATTGACGTTATGACTGCGGGAAAAATGGCGGTAAAGAAAATTGCCAGGTATTTTGATGAGGGTATCACATTTAATCAGGAAACTACATTATGAGGGAAAGCGATCTGGCAGCATTTTACGATAACACATTGGAATTTCGCAGGTTTGCAATATATAAGAATGGAAATCCGGTCAGGATTTCGCATAATGTGCCGAATTGGTATGATAAATTTGCGGCAGATATGGAGTAAAAATTATGGTGTGCTTATCATGACAAGGATATATTGTCGAAAACAGATAAGAAATGAGGAGGAATATGCAATGCCGGAAATATCACTGTTTTATGGAATTAGAGTAACGATGTATTACGATGACCGTAATCGAAAAAGAAGTATTTCGTCCGTTGAAAGATATTCATGTTTTTTTAGATACCTGTACAGTGCTAAACAATACTCTTGCATGGGATATTAATAGAAACAGGGACAACACAACGTGTTTGGATATTGATCCGGATGTGTTATATGAATTGCCTGTGGTAGAAGAAAAGATAGTATAATATAAATAATGCAGCAGTGTGGGATTGTATCAGAAACCATCGGTAACCAATAAACCTGGCGTGCCCGGAAGTGTATTACAAAACGACAGGTTATGATAATAAGCAAGACATAATTACAAGACAATTAAAGAGATTAGTAAAGCCATTGAAAATTCAGTATTTTCAATGGTTTTTTTATGCTTGCGTTTGTTGAAATTGTGGTAAAAAGTGTTGAATTTTGGAGCGTAGCACACAGACAAGGGCATAAAAATCTTATGTCTTGTGGAAGTCTTTTGTATAATGCGGTTATCAGAAAAAGCGGTATTTTCATGGATAGAACAGCGTATAAGAACCAGTACATCAAAGAGCGTTACAACAGGATAAATTTTGTTATTCCCAAAGGTAAAAAGAACTGTGTAAATGATGTGCTCCTTGATTATCTGTCCGTATTCGTCACCTTTGAAAGTGAATGATCTGCTATTAAAATTCAAAAAAATACCTTTGACTTTACCCTTACGGCAATGTGTATACTTTAAGAAAGAAAAGGGAGGCGATTATCAGTGCTGTCGATTGGCGAGTTTTCAAAAATATGCAAAGTGTCTACCAAAACTCTCAGATACTACGCTGAAATAGGGCTTATTCTGCCGGGTGAAATCAACCCGGAAAACGGATATAGGTACTATTCTATTGCACAGTTGGAAACTATGCTGCTTATTATCCGTCTGAAATCCTACAATTTCACATTGGAGGAAATAAAGCAGGTTATAGAATCAGGAGAATTGAACGAAGAAAAATTGTATGTTGCCCTAACCTGCAAAAGGAAAGATATGAAAAAGCAATTACATGAGCAGGAAAAGAGCCTGTACCAACTTGAATGTGATATATCGAATTTAAAAAGCGGGAAACCCTTTCTGTCATATTTAGATGATATTGATGTGGAGCTTGTGGAAGTTCCAATGATGTGCCTGCTTTCTGTCCGCAAAATGGTTCAGGCGGATAATTTTGCGGATGAATATAGTGTCTGTTTTGGAGAGTTGCTTGGCAGGGTGAGAAAAGAAAATTTAACCATAGACAAGCTCCCTATGGTCTTATTCCACAGCAACGAATTCAGCCCGTTTGGTTTAGATACGGAATTTGCTGTCCCTGTCAGGGAATATGTAACCGGAACAAGAGATTTTAAGGCAGGGCTATGTCTGAAAACCGTCATAAAGGGAAGCTATTCAATTTTATCTTCCGTATATGCAAAGCAGACAAAATGGGCAGAGCAGAAAGGGTATGGATGTACTGGCGCATTGTTTGAGGTATATGTAACAGACCCCTCTCAAGTTACGGGGGAAGATGAATTGATTACAGAAGTCTATTATCCAGTTAGAAAGATATGAAACGGGGGCTGAGCAATAGCATGGGACAGGAACCAAAAACGTCTTTGGAAAACAAAGTAAAAAAGGATAATGGAAATATAGCAGGAATAGTCGTGCCTAAAGATGAGGATGTTGTTTACAAAAAATATTTTAATGAGTGTTTGGAAAATGAACCTATTCATATCTTTTCGGTGACAAAAAGTGTCGTTTCCATGTTATTTGGAATTGCATCAGATAAAGGCTGCATTAAAAATCTTGATGAAAAGGTGATTGATTTCTTCCCGGATTATCAAATCAGGAAAAGGGAAAAAACAATACAGCATATTACAATCCGGAATCTGCTTACAATGACTGCCCCTTATAAGCATAAATTTAACCCGTATCCAAAATATTTTTCCAGTGAGGATTGGGTAATATCCTCGCTTGATTTTTTGGGAGGAAAGGGGAAAATTGGAACTTTCAGATATGCGCCCATAATCGGAGCTGATATTTTGTCTGGCATACTTATCAATGCTACAGGAAAATCCGTTTTAGAATTTGCGCAGGACAATCTTTTTTCTCCGTTGGAGATTTCTGTTGATAAAAATATATATTTTCAAAGCAAAGAAGAACAGGTCGATTTTTATAAATCCAAAGGTGTAAATGACTGGGTTGTTGACTCAAACGGAACGAATACGGCGGGCTGGGGACTCTCTCTTACTACTATGGATATGGCGAAATTAGGGCAGTTATGTTTGAATGAGGGATACTGGAACGGCAGACAGATTATTTCCGGGAAATGGATTGCCGAGAGTACGCAGGTACAAAGTGTCTGGAAAGCACGCCATCTAAAGTACGGGTATTTATGGTGGATTATAGATGAAACAGAACATTCTTTTGCAGCCTTAGGTGACGGAGGGAATGCGATATATGTTAATCCGAAAGACAGAATTGTGGTTGCTGTATCTTCTTTATTTGTTCCAAGAGTTAAAGACAGGATAGATTTTATAAAAAGAGAAGTTGAGCCTCTGTTTAAGTAAAACGAACTTATAAATATGGATTGTAAGCAACAGGCAAATATTTTATAATTGAGTATATAAATCGGGAACTATGGAGCAGAAAGGTTGGAGTGGATATGTGTACTGAAAAAGATAACGAGGAACTTATTGAGGCCCTTGTAAAAGCTGCCAGAGCAGCGTTTTTGTCATTAAAAGAAACAACCAAAGAACATTTTTATTTCTATGTGTTTATATTCGATGAGGGCTTGCATCCATATATTTCAGCATGGTCTTACGAAGCATTAGAAAAATCAATTATAGAACAGCAAATACCTGATGAAGAGAAAAGCTGGTGGAAATGGGACAGCGCAGATTCTCCCTATGCTGATTATGGATATGACGAGTTTTTCGGTGAAGTAAATGAATTGTTGGACAAAAGAGCAGATGGATTATCGGATGATGAACTTTATGGGATTGAGTGGGGTGTACGGATTGATTCCATGGAAGAAGCGATGAAAAGGCTTGATGGTTCGGGTCTTTTTGGAACTGGAAAAGAACGTGAGCGCGTAGTTATTAATGTAGAACAGGCGCCACCTGACGGAGATGGCTCAGAGTATAGCAGGGCCTTACGATTGAATCCATATTCAGCCTTGCTGTCTGAATATTTGGAAACATGTGAGTAAATAGAGAGAAGTTCATTTGTGATAAAAAAGTTTATTGGAAGAATGAGGGCGGTATTCGTGTGAAAATGGGAGAGGTATACAAAATTACGTTGTTGGAACAGGCAATGGCAGATGCCATAAAACCGTTTTATATTTCTATTGACATGAACAGGCAGCAAATCTATAATGAAGAATGACAACTGAATAGAATAAATGTCTTCAGGGCAGGGTGAAATTCCCGATCGGCGGTTATAGTCCGCGGGCGCAGAAGCGCGGGGTTTGGTGAAATTCCAAAACCGACGGTATAGTCCGGATTAAAGAAGGTGTATTGAGATTGTCAGATTAAATCTGGCTATGATTCTTACACTCTTTTTTGTCAAATTGTTCTGTTGACATTTTCAATACACCTTAAAATTAACACCTGAAAGGCATTCGATACTTTCAGGTGTTAATTTTATTATAAGGAGGTATTCGAATGAATATCAGTAAAACAAAGAAACTTGTAACAACAGGTATGCTGTGCGCACTTGCTTATGTGGCAGTGGCCGTCGGACGCATTCCACTCGTACTTTTTCTGAAGTACGACCCAAAGGATGTTATCATTGCAATCAGCGGATTGATTTTCGGTCCGCTCACACCACTTTCTATCGCATTGATTGTTTCCCTAGCCGAGATGTTTACCATCAGCGAAAACGGTGTTCTGGGTTTCCTGATGAATGTCATTTCAAGCTGTTCTTTTGCCTGTACTGCTGCATATATTTACAAGAAAAAGCGCAAATTATCAGGCGCAATTCTTGGTCTGTTCTGCGGGTGGGGATGTATGGTTTCAGTAATGCTGCTTTGGAATTACTTAATCACACCCATTTATATGGGCTATCCAAGAGAGGAGGTCATAAAATTACTGATTCCGGCTTTTCTGCCTTTTAACTTAATTAAAGGCGGCTTAAATGCAGCTTTTACCATGATATTATATAAACCTGTTGTTACAGTTTTGCGGTGCTCTCATTTAATAGAAGCGAATCCAAACAAAGCAAAAAGCATTTGAAATGGTTGAGCTTTTAAAGACGCGATAGCTTATAAAAATTTCAACGAAATAACGGGAATGTAAATCTCAGGAATTGTCATAACAAAGCGGGCGTGATTTTTTGAAAAGACGGTTCACACTGTCTGTCATTCGGTAAAAAAATAGCGGTAAATCTGTGTGATAGGTTTACCGCTATTTTGTTTCTGATTGTTATTTTAGTTTTAAATTAGACAAATGAAAGTTATTCGGATAAAAATTCTTTTACAGAGTTCTTTATTTCTTCCTCAACATCTTGTTTCTGCAAAATATCATTTAATATTTTTTCGTATTTATCAGAGTTCTCACCTGCATTATTTATCCTGTTTATCATCCATACTGTATGCAATGTTGGTCTACGGGTAACAGAGGCAATCAGCAAATCTTCATATCCCTTTTTATAGAATTGTTCTACATAATGAACAATAGCGCCGGGCATACCGAAATCGCTCAACGGGTGTCTTTCCATAAAAAGCAAGAGAGGTTCAACAACAGAAATTCCCCAATCCTCTTTTTCGATTTGAGACAAACATTTTTCCTGCGCTTCTTCAAAATCATCACTGTCAATCTGTTCTTCCATTTCTTTTATTAAATCCTCAATCATTATCATTTCCTCCGTTAGATTCCATAATTTTCGTTATTCGTAATATCAGGATTATAGCATGCAGTCAACCGGATCACAATGATATATCTTGCTCTTTTGACTGCTTCTTTCCCTGCGCTATGATGCTGTCAGGTTCCCCTGTCCTCGATTCAAGGGTGTTTCATTCGCTGTCATAATGCTCATGTACAGTAAAGAGGCAAGAAACCAAAACCAGGATACAGACCGTCAGTACCACACGATTCCGGAATAAAGAGCAAAAGGTATTGTTGATTTTTAGGAAAATCAGATAACTTGCACTTTACAGCGATATAGGAGGATACATATAATAAAGTAATAACAAACTGGAATTTGGAGGAATTAAGTATGGAGAAAGGCGAAAGGAAATTAACAGAAAAAGAATTAAAACGTAAAGATTGCTTTAAAAAATTCAATTCTGAAATGCAGCAAAAGGGATATAAAATGAAGAGTATGATTATCAATACACAACAAGCAAAATATTTCAGTCTTTTAATCATGTTTCCGTTTATGGCTGTAGCATTTTGGATTTACAATAATATGAATGGTTTTGATTTAGATTTAGACCGTATTTCCTGGGGGCTTGTTATAGCCGTACCTCTGCTTATTTTATGCCTGTTTATGCTGCATGAGTTAATACATGGAATTACTTGGGGCATTTTTGCAAAAAATCATTTTCATTCGATTGATTTTGGAATTATTTGGAGTAGTTTTTCTCCATACTGCACTTGCTCCGAGCCGTTGAGAAAGTGGCAATATTTGTTAGGTACTGCTATGCCTACTTTGGTTTTAGGAGGTGGGGGTGCAGTGGCTGCAGTGATGACAAATCAATTACTGCTGTTTTTCCTGGCAGAATACATGATTTTATCAGGTGGCGGAGATTTTCAAATTATACTGAAAGGCATGTTTTACCACACTGATAAGAAAGAAACTGTGTATTGCGACCATCCTTATGAATGTGGTTTTGTAGTTTTTGAGAGATAAGAACTAATATTATAAGTTTCTGTTTGGAGAGATGATTGCATGTTTGGAAATTTAGGATTTTCATATATCGGCTTTCTGTTTTTAGTGATGTTGTTTATTCCCAATATAATATGGTCAGGAAAAAAGCCGCAGGGGTATACAGCTGAAAAAGAAAATAAAGTCCTGTTGCTTTTTGAAAGATCAGGAGAAGCATTGACCTGTTGCTGTTCATTGATATTTTCCGATTTTAATGTACATGAATGGACGCTTTGGTCTTTATGGCTGATTGCAGCCTTCATCTTAATGATACTATATGAGGCATGGTGGGTGCGTTATTTTCAAAGCGAACGCAAGTTATCAGACTTCTACAGTGATTTTTTAGGTATCCCCCTTGCCGGGGCAACTCTCCCGGTTCTTGCGTTTTTGGTGTTGGGAATATATGGGAAAGTTGCCTGTATGTTAATCGCAGCGGTTATTTTGGGGATCGGACATATAGGAATTCATTTACAGCACAGAAACAGCATTGTGTGAAAAGTCATTCATCTGTAACTTTAACTGTCATAACACAGGAGCGTTTTGTAAATATCGTAATCGTTCTGTTTGAAAACATTAAATACCACTTTTTCGATCTGTGTATCCGTTTGCAAAAAATCCGTGACTGTCTGTACTGCGATATCTGCTGCCTCTTTCGGCGGAAAATGAAACTCTCCTGTGGAGATACAGCAAAAGGCAACGCTCTTTAAGCCTTCCTTTGCAGCTAATTCCAAACAGGATTGATAACAGCTTGCAAGCTGCTTACAGTGCTTTTCCGTCAAACTATCCTGTACGACCGGGCCGACTGTATGAAGCACATAGTTGCAGGGGAGATTGAAGGCAGGCGTGATCTTTGCCGTTCCTGTCGGTTCAGCATATCCCTGCTCTTTCATAAGCGCATCGCATGTCAGGCGCAGCTGGATACCGCTTACGCTGTGGATAATATTATCCACACAGGAATGACAAGGTATAAAGCACCCTCTTAGGGCGCTGTTGGCGGCATTTACAATTGCATCTGTTTTTAAGGTAGTAATATCACCACGCCAAAGCGCAATGCGATTATTGACAGGAGAAATGGGCAGGGTGTCACTATCCGTAATTCCTTTTTCTCTGACCTCCTCACTCAGATATTCGTCCTGTATCCTGAGAAATTCAGCTCCGACCGAGTGCGGAGGGCGAATATTCATAAGGCTTCTCAGAAGTTGTTTTTGCATCTCCGTGTTCTCCGGAAGCTCAGGATTATCATATTGCGGCAATTCCGATAACAGTTCTTTTATCAGGTATATCCTCTTTTCACTGTGTGTCATGATTTCGTTCTCCTTTCTCCCCAGGCTCTTTTATGATTGCGCGAGTCATTGCAGTTTATCAAAAAATTCTTCTATGTTTCCCCCGATACAGACGGACTGTCCTTCAATTTCGTTCGGGCAGAATGCCTCTTTGGAATTGATACAGATGTAGGTGGCATTTGGGTTTTCAGCCGTCATCTGCCAGAATGGGTATTTAATAATACCCGGTGTGTTGAATCCAACGCCAAGCTCCAGGAGTACGATCTTTTTCCCCTGAACCGTATCCAGGAAGCTATGATAGCGGGCAGCAGCAGTATGCCATTTCTCGTCTTCGACAAAATACTGGTCACAGCGCAGATGCATGGCCATATGGCCGCCGCAGACCGGACATCTGGGAACGAGTGAGCGGGGAATCAGGCAGTTGTGCCTTGCATCATCCATCTTGTGGAATCGTTCTTCGGCATTATAGACCTGGGGATGGCATCCCCGTGCACACTGTATTTCTCCGTAATCGCCCTGCGTTGCAAAGATGCGTTCCGGTTGGAACCCTGCTTTATGAAATTGATGATCCACATTTGTGGTCAGTACAAAGTAATGTTTCTCTTTTATGAGCTCATAGAGCTGTTGGTACAAGGGCAGGGCCGGTGGTAAGAAACGATTTACCATACTGTGTTTTGACCAATATCCCCATTTTGCTTCCTCCGTGGGAAAGGGATAGAAAGCGGCAGTATACATATCCGGCATGTTTGCTTTGCCATATGTTTCGATAAACTCATGAAAGTGAGATGTGAACCGTTCTTCGCTGTAGGTGAGTCCGGCGGCGGAGGAAATGCCTGCACCTGCGCCGATCAGTATTGTATCTGCTTCGCGAATGATCTTTAATGCCTGTTTTTCTTTCCACATGATTTTCAACCTCTTTTCGGATGCGGGAAACTTCTGATGTTTGTTCAATTTCATCAGTTGTAAGCATAAATATTACAACTGACAGCATTAATATAACATCCGAAAGATGTAATGTCAATGATTACATCAAAGAAAATTTTCAAAGTATTCTGAAATTCTTTTCGAATAATATTTTGAAATCATACCATTTACATAGTTTCCTGATTCAGATATTTTTCCGTATCTTTTTTTAGGTCTGCCAATGTGATGGAAGCCAGTTCCTTTTCCATAGCATTTTGTATGCGGAGGAGCTTGTCGTCCAAAATAAAATGAATATTCATGCCTACGGGACAGGCAGGATTTGGATTTTCATGAAAGTGAAATAATTCGCCGCCTTCAATACATTCCACAGCGCGGTAAATGTCTAAAAATGTGATTTCGTGCAATGGCCGGGCGGCAGCAGCGCCGCCGGCTCCCCGCGTAACTTTCAGCAGGCCGGCGCCTTTTAGCTGGCCTAAAATTTTTCTGATTATGACAGGATTTACGTTCGTGCTTTTTGAGAGAAAATCACTCGTCACTTTATATTCATTTCCGAAAGTGTCAATGCAGGCAAAGATATGGACTGCTAATGTAAATCGACTTGAGATCTGCATCATGTGCACCGCCTTTTTTCTTAAATTGTATCCTGTTATTTATTATAATGTCAATAATTTGATCTTACTATTGACTCTAACCTTACGTTATCCTTTATACTGATTGTACAAGGGTATAAACGATGAAATGCTGGAAATCTTCCCGGAATTTGGCGCAATGCGGACGTTTCAGGCGCAGGATGAGAAGGTGCGGACGCAGGTGTGCAGACTTCAGGAGTTTATTACAGATCATTTTTATGACTGCACGGATGATATTTTAAAGTCCTTAGGGGAGATGTACGCAGCTGACGGCCGCTTTAAGGAAACGATTGATCGTGCAGGCGGAGAAGGAACCGCAGAATTTGTGAGGAAATCAATAGAAGCTTATTTACTTTGAGGTCCGTAAGCTTGACAAATGAATTGTGTAACGCTATAACAGGGGAGTAAGGAAGCGAGAACGCCCGATGCCTTTTGGTGTATATCCTACGGTGTGTCGGTCGGATGAATAAAGGGGATTATCAGATGGAGAAGAATACGTTTGAGAAAATATATGATGTGGTGCGCCGGATTCCGAAAGGAACGGTTGCCACATACGGGCAGGTTGCTGCGCTGGCAGGAAACCGGAGATGGGCGCGCGTCGTTGGCTACGCGCTTCATGTCAATCCCGATTCCGAGAATATACCGTGTTACCGTGTGGTCACAAAGGATGGAAGGGTGTCAGATGAGTTTGCTTTTGGAGGAGCAAACCGGCAGGTAGAGTTGCTTGAGGCGGACGGCGTACGCTTTCAGGACGGGCATGTGATAATGGAAGAGTACCAGTGGGATACGCCCTGGGTTGAGTGAGGTGAAGTTCTAAGGCAGGGTTATGAAAGCTGCCTTAGAACTTCGTTTTATATGGCCTTCATGTTTCTGCTTAACGAAGAATCTGTATGGAGAAAGCCGTTGTCTGAGGAGGTATGCTTGCTGTCATAAAAGCGGCATGCTGCACTCTTACGCGGAGTCCCATGAGGAAACGCAGGCAGCAGATTTGCCTGCCGGACGGGTCTAAAATGGCCGTATCAGGCGTCAGGTTAAACCTGATAATCGAAGACGGGTTAAGTGTGCTCATTGTCAGCATGTAGTTCCCTCTCTGATTTATTTCAATCACCCTTCCGATGGTAGTATTTTCGCTTTCAGGACGCTGTAAAATTCTGATGCGGAAGGCGGCGGATTGCGGAGGTATGCTTCGCGTCATGGCATTTGAAAAGGAAGCGTTGACAAGCATTCCGGTCTGCAGCTCACGCACCGGGATACGGTTTCCGGATTCGTCAAGGATCAGGGTATCTCTGCCCACAACGAGGTTTACGGTCGTCTCCTGCCGACAGGAGGGACATTCTCTGTAAGTAATGAGTACATAAGTTGTGCCGCGGTCAGAGCTGATCTCCTGTATGACCGCGTTAAAAGCCTGAATTGTATCTGGTCGATTTGAATTTATAGAAATATCCACGATAAAATCTGACTCCTGGAATTACTTTTCTTTTTATCATATGCATCTTTCTTATGTTTGACTTCTATTTTGCCGATATAAACATAAGAAGAAAAAGGAATGTTGTTGTTCATGGAGGAACAGAATTATGGATGTAAGGGTAGGACAGAACGGGATACAGAGAGCATCTGTTTCCTCCTCTTATGAGAGAAGCAGAAACAGTGCGGTGGGAAAAAGAAACGCTGGACAGAAGCAGAAAAAAGCAAAAAAGAAGCTGAAATACAATTCGAGGGAAATACCTGCACAGCTTCTGCGTGCGTCAAAGGCGCTGAGCGCATCAGAGGTATTGGTGCGCGCAAAAGAAAAGGTTGCGGCGTTGATGCGGTCCAAAGCAACGGGAGATTATGACGAGACGGAAATAAGGGCGGCGCTCAATCATGCGAATCGTATTGTGAAATGCGCGCGCGTTAAGGTTGGCCATTTAAAGGAAGAGGAACAGAAAAAGCGTGTCGACGAGCGTAAGCATAATATCAAGTCAGCCAAGTACAGATTAAAGAAAATGGAGCTTCAGAGAAAGAAGAGGCTGCATCGAATCAAGGAAAAGGCGGAAATTGATAAGGCGGATGCACAATACAGGAAAGAAAGAGGAAAAGATTCCGATACGTATTCCCCTTTTGATGATCTAGGAGTGGCTCTTGAGATGAGCGATTCTGCCGTTGCATATAATGAAAAGAAGCTTTTGGAAAAGGAACTGCAGGAGCTGGAACAGGAAATGCAGGTTGAAATGAGCCAGATGGCAGATGTGGGAGGATTAGACGAAAGTGCAATATTATCTAGCGCCGATGGAGGGGATCTCGGGACAGATATACCGGAAGGCTCACTATGACTTTTTTCACAGTATGGATAAGTACTTCACTCCGTTTATCACACCGCATGAGAAGCGGAGCCTGAATAAGAAAGAGCGGGAGGACATTTTGCCGGAAAATAATCGTGGACAAAAGACTGTTCCGCAAGTCCTCACAAACCGTGCGGAGGATATGATCAGAGTTGTGACGGAACTTCAAAAGTACGGTTATGAAGAGGTCAATCTGAATCTGGGCTGTCCTTCCGGCACCGTGGTATCAAAAGGACGGGGGTCGGGATTCCTCGGCAGAAAAGAGGAACTGAACCGTTTCTTTGAGGAAGTATTTTCAACGGTAGAATGCAGAATATCAGTGAAGACAAGAATTGGCATGGAATCTTCGGAAGAATTTCCGGAGATTCTTGAAATTTTCAACCGGTATCCGATCAGTGAATTGATTGTACACCCGCGTGTGCGGCGGGATCAGTATAAGAATATGCCGAATCTTGATGCGTTCCGGTATGCGGTCGATAACAGTGTAAACCCTGTCGTATATAATGGGGATTTGTTTACCGTGGCAGATTACGAACGGTTTGTAAATGCATTTCCGGAAATTACGTCGGTGATGATCGGACGGGGAATTCTTGCAAATCCATGCCTGGTGGATATGATAGAGAAGAGAGGGATGCTCACGAAAGAAACCCTCAGAAAGTTTCACGACAGGTTGTACAATGATTATGCAGGGGAGCTTTTCGGAGAAAGAAACCTGCTGTTTAAGATGAAAGAATTGTGGGTTTACATGGTGCAGATGTTTACGGATTATGAAAGATACTGGAAGAAAATCCGCAAGGCAGATCATCTTGCGGATTATAAGGCAGCGGTGGAACGATTATTTGCGGAGCAGGATATTGATGCCCATGCAAGATGGCATCTGTGAAAATCACAGGAAAGCACCGTCTACATGAATCACCTGTCCTGTCAGGTAGTCGCCGGCATGCAGGAGGGACACAAGCGCCTGTGCGACATCTTCCGGTGTACCGAAACGGTCTGCCGGTATTTCTTCTATGAGCGCACGGCGTTCCTTATCGGTAAAACACCGGTTCATGTCCGTGTCGATGACGCCGCAGGCAAGCGCATTCACCTGGATGCCGCTTGGCGCAAGCTCTTTTGCAAGCGCTCTGGTAAGTGCGTTGACCCCACCTTTTGATGCGGAATAGGCGGCTTCCATAGAGGCTCCTGATGTTCCCCATATGGATGAGATATTAAGAATCTTTCCCCGCTTGTTATGCACCATTATTTTTGATGCAAAATGGCAGGTGTTGTAGACGGCGGTCAGATTGGTGCGGATAACACGATCCCATTCTTCAGGCGTCATGTCTGACAGCAGTCCGATATGAGAAATTCCGGCGTTATTGACAAGGATATCCAGAGAACGAATGTCTTCAAAAATTTTGCTGACGAATTCATAATCGCCGACATCGCCGATATAGGTCCGGCATGTGATGGGATAGGAATGTTCCAGTTCGGTTTTCAACTTTAGCAGTTCTTCTTCTGATTTCAGACATGTGCATATCAAATGGAATCCTTCTTTTGCCAGGGCGCAGGCAATTGCCCGGCCGATGCCGCGGGAGGCTCCCGTAACAAGTGCATATGTTTCTTTCATAACAATAATCCCCCGTTTTTGCTCAATTTGCGAATTTTGGCGCAGGCGCAAATATTGCGCATCACATACAGAATATATTAAAAAATTTTCCGCATGTGGATTATTCAAACAAAATTCTCCTGTATAGAATGGTATTATACAGGATTTTTTTTTATTTGAAAATATGGGTAAATGTGTTTGTCTATAACTGTACATGAAATGGGAAAACTGATAGAATAAAGAAAATGATTTTGAAAGGAACGGCATTGGAATGGGAAATATATATGATTTAATCATTATTGGTTCGGGACCGGCAGGATTATCCGCTGCCATTTATGCGAAGCGTGCACGTCTGAATGTGCTTGTAATTGAAAAGACCGGGATGAGCGGCGGTCAGATTTTAAATACGTATGAAGTTGACAATTATCCGGGACTTCCGGGAATCGGAGGTTTTGATCTCGGGCAGAAAATAAGGGAACATGCGGACCGCCTTGATGTCACATTTGTGACGGATGAGGTGATAGGAATTGATCCTGCATTCAGCGTGAAAACTGTGTACGGGCAGGATACGGAATACAAATGCAGAACAATGATTATTGCAACAGGAGCCAGACATGCAAAACTTCAGGTGCCGGGAGAAAAGGAATTTTCGGGTATGGGCGTTTCCTACTGCGCCACATGTGACGGCGCTTTTTTCAGAAATCGTGTTGCGGCGGTTGTCGGCGGTGGTGACGTGGCGGTGGAAGATGCCATTTTTCTTGCGAGGGGATGTTCAAAAGTCTACCTTATACATCGTCGAAATGAGCTGCGTGCGGCAAAGTCATTACAGGAGGCTTTATTCCAGCTTCCGAATGTGGAAATCTTGTGGAATACTGTGGTGGAGGAAATTAGGGGTACAGATCAGGTGGAGGGGCTTGCAATTCAGGATGTACAGACGAAAAGCCAGTCCGAGCTTCCGGTGGACGGTGTATTTATCGCGGTAGGAATTCTTCCGAATTCCAATGAGTATTCGGGAAAAATTTCTATGAATGGACAGGGATATATTATTGCGGGTGAAGACTGTGCGTCTTCTGTTCCGGGTGTATTTGCGGCCGGTGACGTGAGAGAGAAGAGCCTGCGGCAAATTGTTACAGCGGTTGCGGACGGGGCGAATGCGGTTACATCGGTTCAAAGGTACTTAATCGACAATAATTAAAAAATTTATATAGCAAAAAAAGCGGAAATTCTTAAAATAAATTAAATATTATTGTTTTTATGTTAACTTAAAATCAGTTCTGGTTGTTGACAAATATTACATCTGATGTTATATTATCTTACAGATGTAACAAATTTGTAACAAACAACTCAGTTTACAGGAGACTGATATCATCATGAATAAAATTTTTACTCGGATAACAGCATGCTGTCTTGCGACTTCGATCGCGGCAGTGGGATTTTCTTATAGAACGGATGCTTCCAATTTATCTTCTCTTCTGCCGGTGGCAGGAATTGCGAGGGCATTGAACGAGGGGAAATCAGCAACGGCAGTTAAGGCAGATAAAATTAAGGTATCTGTTCCCGGAAATCAGCTTACGTCGATTTCGGCGGGAAGTATACCGGAAGCGTTGGAGGATGAAGAAGAGAATACAGATTCAATCGTAAAAGAGCCGGAAACAAAGGATTCGACAATAAAAGATGCGACATCGAATGATGATCCGGCGATTATTACAGTCGGTGCAGGGTCAGTGACAACAACGGAGACCGCAGAGTCGGAAGTATCCGTAGAGACTGTTGAAGAAACAGAGGAAGGCGGTTCGGAAGAAGTTGTAGTTGGTGAGGACGGCAGCATTTCATCTGAAGAAACGATTGTAGATGAGACAGATTCGGAAATGACAAGAGAAGAAGAGAAGAAGGCAGAGGAAGAGAGCTTTCGGAATCTTGTTATTGCACAGGTGAATGATTATGTGAATGTAAGGGCGGAAGCAAGCGAGGAAAGTGAAATTGTCGGAAAGCTTTACAATCATTCCGTGGGAGATCTTTTGGAAACGGAAGGAGACTGGATTAAAATTACATCCGGCAACACAACAGGATATGTAAAAGGAGAATATGTAGTGACAGGTGAGGAAGCCGTTGCACTGGCGAAGGAAGTCGGTGTCAGAATGGCTGTTGTCACTACCACGACTTTATATGTAAGAGAAGCGCCTTCAATGGGAGCTGCCGTAATTGGTATGGTTCCAATCGAGGACGAGCTGACCGTATCTGAGGAGATCGAAGGATGGGCTCGTGTATCGATCGAGGAAGGTGATGGATATGTTTCTACAGATTATGTAAGATTATATACTGATTTTGTGAGAGCAGAATCGAAAGCAGAAGAAGAAGCCCGTCTTGCAAAAGAGGAGGCTGAAAGAAAAGCAGCGAGAGAAGCGGCTGAAAAGGCCGTAGCAAAGAATAAATCAAAGAGCAGCAAACGTTCAGCATCTTCCGGTGCGACATATTCGGCGGCAGGAAGCGGTACGGGAGCGTCAGTAGCGAACTTTGCATTGCAGTTTGTGGGAAATCCTTACGTATATGGAGGTACTTCGCTTACAAACGGTGCGGACTGTTCCGGATTTGTTATGAGTGTATACCGCAACTTTGGTGTATCACTTCCCCATTCTTCCGGTGGTGACAGAAGCGTGGGCTATGATGTAGGCGGACTGGGAAATGCTCAGGCAGGTGACATCGTATGTTACTCCGGTCATGTTGGAATTTATATTGGAAACGGACAGATTGTACATGCCAGCACAGCGGCAACCGGAATCAAAGTATCCAATGCAAATTACAGAAATGTACTGGCGGTAAGAAGAATATTCTAATCTAAAAAAGAAAACACAGTAAAAGCGTCTCGAATGATTGCATTCAGAGACGCTTTTTTGTTTGACGGAGAATTCCGTATGCTGTATGGAATATTTTTGCCTGCCCCATATACCTGCCCGATTAGTAAAGATGCACAAAAAATCAAAATATCTGCAATTATGTCGAAAGTTATACTTGTCGAATCCACATAAGTTATCCACATAAAAAAGCGTGGAAAAACGGATAAAATGGACTTATACACGAAGTTATACACATTATCCACAGGATTTTGATAAAAAATAGCGAAATATTATGGAAACAAAAGAAACATATGTTTTGTATGAAAGGTAAAAAATACAAAATATGACAAAAGAGTATCAAAAAAGTCTTGACACATTTTGTCAAAAGGAGAATGGCAATTTCATTGCGGCAGGACAAGTTTTATGGTATAATTTACAAACAGGCACCAAAAACGACGGATATGCGGGAGCAGCGTACCGCGGTGCATAATAAAAGTAAAGGAGTTGGTCGCAATGCGTTTTACAATCAGTGGGAAAAACATCGATGTGACAGATGGTCTCAGGACCGCAGTACAGGATAAAATCGGAAAGCTGGAGAGGTACTTTACACCTGATACAGAAGTGCAAGTAACGCTAAGCGTTGAGAAGGATAGACAGAAGATTGAAGTAACAATTCCTGTGAAGGGAAATATTATCCGAAGTGAGCAGGTCAGCAATGATATGTATGTTTCAATTGATCTTGTGGAAGAGATTATAGAGAGACAGCTCAAAAAATACAAGAATAAGATTGTTGAGAAGGAGCAGGGTTCCGGAAATCTGCGCCAGGAATTTATTGAAAAAGATTATGCGGACAGTGAGGAAGTACAGATTATAAGAACCAAACGTTTTGGAATCAAGCCGATGTATCCGGAAGATGCCTGCATACAGATGGAGCTTCTCGGACACAGCTTTTTCGTATTCCGCAATGCGGAAACGGATGAAGTGAATGTGGTATATAAGAGAAAGGGAAATACCTACGGATTAATTGAACCGGAGTTTTAATGTGGACAGGAAGACATCCGAAAGCCTGCTTTTGGCTTTGGGATGTCTCTTAAATTTATGCGGGGAGAACGGTTTTTGGGAGAATGAAATGAAACTTATTGCAAAATTAAAATGCCTATGATAAAATGATAAAAGGTGACAATGATAAAAAAATAACAATCATTGCAAAGCCTTGAAAAACAGGCATTTGATAACATTGAAGGAGGACATTTAAATGGCAAAGAAAGTAGTTTTGGCAGGAGCTTGCCGTACGGCTATCGGTACAATGGGCGGAACACTGAGCACGACCCCGGCAGCGGAACTTGGTGCAATCGTGATTAAGGAAGCGCTTAACAGAGCGGGAGTTGCTCCCGATCAGGTAGATCAGGTATACATGGGATGTGTAATTCAGGCTGGTCTTGGTCAGAACGTGGCGCGTCAGGCATCAATCAAAGCAGGTCTGCCGATTGAGGTGCCGGCAGTTACTATGAATGTTGTTTGTGGCTCCGGTTTGAACTGTGTCAATCAGGCAGCACAGATGATCATGGCAGGAGATGCGGACATTGTGGTTGCAGGCGGAATGGAGAATATGTCTATGGCTCCTTATGCAATTCCTCAGGGACGTTACGGATACAGAATGGGGAATGCAATAATGGTGGATACTATGATCAAAGATGCCCTCTGGGATGCATTCAATGATTACCATATGATTAAGACAGCAGACAATATCTGTGAAGAGTGGGGATTAACACGTGAAGAACTGGATGAGTTTGCTTTAAAGAGCCAGCAGAAAGCGTGCGCTGCTATTGAGTCCGGTGCATTCAAGAACGAAATTGTTCCTGTAGAAATAAAGAAGAAAAAAGAAACAATTGTATTCGATACGGATGAAGGCCCGAGAGCAAATTCTACAATTGAAGGTCTTGCAAAACTTCGTGCGATTAATCCAGGCGGATTTGTAACGGCAGGAAATGCATCAGGAATCAATGATGGTGCGGCTGCAATTGTTGTTATGAGTGAAGAGAAAGCAAAAGAGCTCGGTGTGAAGCCGATGGCTACATTTGTTGCAGGAGCGCTTGCAGGTGTAAGACCGGAAGTAATGGGAATTGGTCCTGTAGCAGCTACACAGAAGGTAATGGCGAAGACTGGCATGAAGATCGAAGACTTTGAGATCATCGAGGCAAATGAGGCATTTGCGGCTCAGTCTGTTGCAGTAGGAAAAGATCTTGGAATTGATGTAGACAAGCAGCTGAATCCGAACGGTGGTGCGATCGCGCTCGGACATCCCGTAGGAGCATCCGGATGCCGTATTCTTGTTACACTGCTTCATGAGATGGAAGCAAAAGATGCGAAGACGGGTCTTGCAACGCTCTGCATCGGCGGCGGAATGGGATGCGCAACTATCGTAACACGTGAATAATTGAGAGAAATGTAAATCACCAAGACTGCCGGG
This sequence comes from bacterium C-53, assembly GCA_003612525.1. Taxonomy (GTDB): domain Bacteria; phylum Bacillota; class Clostridia; order Lachnospirales; family Lachnospiraceae; genus C-53. Next base: position 20,796 of record RAZD01000021.1, read on the forward strand.
CGGCGCCCGGTGGTCCCGGTGTTTTTGTTGTGTTTGCAGATTGATTATGCCGCATGGCAGAATGGAGGAAAGAGTAAGAATGGAATTTGTATTATATGAGCAGAAAGGCGCTGTAGGCGTTATTACGATCAGCCGTGAGAAAGCATTGAATGCATTGAATTCAGCTGTTCTGGAGGAGCTTGACCAGACTCTGGACAGTGTAAATCTTGAGGAAGTGAGATGCCTGATTTTGACAGGTGCAGGTGAGAAATCATTTGTTGCGGGCGCGGATATCGCTGAGATGAGCACGCTTACAAAGGCAGAGGGAGAAGCATTTGGAAAGAAGGGCAATGATGTATTCCGCAAGCTTGAAACATTCCCGATTCCTGTGATTGCTGCAATTAACGGATTCGCTCTTGGCGGCGGATGCGAGATCTCCATGAGCTGTGATATCAGAATCTGCTCTGACAACGCAGTGTTCGGACAGCCGGAAGTGGGACTTGGAATTACACCGGGATTTGGCGGAACACAGAGGCTTGCAAGACTTGTCGGCGCAGGTATGGCAAAACAGATGATCTACACGGCGCGGAATATCAAAGCGGATGAAGCTTACCGCATCGGCCTTGTAAATGCCGTATATCCGATCGAGGAGTTAATGCCGGCAGCAGAGAAGATGGCAGCAGGAATTGCGAAGAATGCACCGATTGCGGTTCGCAATTGCAAGAAGGCAATGAATGAAGGACTTGATGTCGACATGGATCAGGCAATCGTGATTGAGGAGAAGCTGTTCGGTGACTGCTTCGAGAGCCATGATCAGCAGGAAGGCATGAGCGCTTTTCTTGAGAAGAGAAAAGAGAAGAATTTCATCAATAAATAAAAAGTATTTCTAAATAAAAAGTATTTCGGGAACTTTCCCGATTGCTCATAGAATTATAGAAAATTTTAGGAGGAAACGACATGAAAGTAGGTATTATTGGCGCCGGCACAATGGGTTCCGGTATTGCACAGGCTTTTGCTCAGACGGAAGGCTATGAAGTATTTTTATGCGATATCAATGAAGAATTCGCAGCAAACGGAAAAAACAGAATTGCAAAGGGATTTGAGAAACGTGTTGCAAAGGGAAAAATGGATCAGGCATCCGCAGATGCAATTCTTGCAAAGATTACAACAGGCGTAAAGACAATTTGCACGGACTGTGATCTTGTAGTGGAGGCTGCTCTTGAGGTTATGGATATCAAAAAACAGACATTTAAAGAGCTTCAGGATATCTGCAAAAAAGACTGTATCTTTGCTACCAATACTTCCTCCCTTTCCATTACGGAAATTGGTGCAGGATTAGACAGACCGGTTATCGGCATGCATTTCTTCAATCCGGCTCCTGTTATGAAGCTTGTTGAGGTAATTGCAGGCTTGAATACGCCGGATGAGACAGTGGAGAAGATCAAAGCGATCTCAACGGAAATCGGAAAGACTCCTGTTCAGGTAAATGAAGCTGCAGGCTTTGTTGTAAATAGAATCCTGATTCCTATGATTAATGAAGCAATCGGTATCTATGCAGAAGGCGTTGCAACCGTAGAAGATATTGATACAGCTATGAAACTCGGTGCAAATCATCCGATGGGACCTCTTGCGCTTGGCGATCTGGTTGGTCTTGACATCGTGCTTGCGATCATGGAAGTGCTTCAGGCTGAGACAGGCGATACAAAGTACCGTCCTCATCCGCTTCTTCGTAAGATGGTTCGCGGCGGACAGCTTGGACAGAAGACAGGCAAAGGATTCTACGATTATTCAAAGTAAACAGGATTTCAATAGAAAAGATATGGAGGAAATAAAATCATGGATTTTATGTTAACAAAACAACATGAAATGGCAAGAACACTTTTCAGAGAATTTGCTGAAAAGGAAGTAAAACCTCTGGCTCAGGAGGTTGATGAAACAGAAGTTTTCCCTAGAGGAACTGTTGAGAAGATGGCAAAAGCAGGATTTTTGGGCATTCCGATTCCGAAGGAGTACGGCGGACAGGGATGTGATATTCTGACTTATGCTATGTGTGTTGAAGAGCTTTCGAAAGTATGCGGTACAACAGGTGTTATCGTATCTGCACATACATCACTTTGCTGTGATCCGATATTAACATATGGTACAGAAGAGCAGAAGCAGAAATATCTTCCTGATCTTGCAAGCGGAAAGAAAATTGGCGCATTCGGACTTACAGAGCCGGGCGCTGGTACAGATGCGCAGGGACAGCAGACAAAGGCTGTTCTTGAGGGAGACGAGTGGGTGATCAACGGCTCCAAGATCTTTATCACAAACGGTAAGGAAGCAGACGTGTATGTAATTTTCGCTGTTACGGGAACGATTGAGAAACGCGGCAGACTGGTGAAGGAAATCTCCGCTTTCATCGTTGAGAAGGGAACACCTGGATTTACATTTGGTACAAAAGAGAAGAAAATGGGTATCCGTGGCTCATCCACCTACGAGCTGATTTTCACAGACTGCAGAATTCCGAAGGAGAATCTGTTAGGACAGCAGGGTAAGGGCTTTAACATTGCAATGCATACTCTGGACGGCGGACGTATCGGTATCGCTTCTCAGGCGCTTGGTCTGGCTGAGGGCGCTCTTGAGAGAACCGTAGAGTATGTAAAAGAGAGAAAACAGTTCGGCAGAGCAATTGGACAGTTCCAGAATACACAGTTCCAGCTTGCTGATATGGCAACAAAGGTTGAGGCAGCGCAGTTACTTGTTTATAAGGCAGCAATTGCAAAGAGCACTCAGAAAGTATATTCTGTAGAAGCAGCAAAGGCAAAACTGTATGCGGCAGAAGTTGCTATGGAAGTTACGACAAAGGCTGTTCAGCTTCACGGCGGATATGGTTACACAAGAGAATACGATGTAGAGCGTATGATGCGCGATGCAAAGATCACGGAGATCTACGAAGGAACAAGCGAAGTTCAGCGTATGGTAATTTCCGGTGCATTATTGAAATAGAAACCAGATGAAATCTAACAAAATATAAGGAGTGGAAAATACAATGAAAATTGTTGTTTGTATTAAACAGGTACCTGATACAAAGGGCGGTGTAAAATTCAATCCCGATGGTACGCTTGACAGAGGCGCGATGCTCACGATCATGAATCCTGATGATAAAGCTGGTCTTGAGGCAGCGCTTAGATTAAAAGATCAGTATGGCGCGGAAGTAACGGTTATCACAATGGGTCTTCCGAAGGCAGAAGAAGTGCTTCGTGAGGCTATGGCTATGGGTGCAGACAAGGGAATCCTTGTAACGGACAGAGTGCTTGGCGGAGCAGATACATGGGCTACATCCCAGACGCTTGCTGGTGCAATTCGCAATCTTGAATATGATCTGATCATTACAGGACGTCAGGCAATTGACGGTGATACGGCACAGGTAGGTCCTCAGATTTCCGAGCATCTTGGAATTCCGGTAATTTCTTATGCACAGAACATCAAGATTGAGGGAGACAGTGTGATCGTTGAGCGTCAGTTTGATGATAGATACCATGTGTTAAAAGCGAAAATGCCGTGTCTCATTACAGCGCTTGCTGAGTTAAATGAGCCCCGCTACATGACTCCTGGCGGAATCTTTGATGCGTATAGCGCAGAGATCACTGTATGGGGAAGAGCAAACCTTGTTGACGTGGATGATTCCAATCTGGGTCTGAAAGGTTCTCCGACACAGATCGCAAGAGCTTCCGATAAAGTAAGAAAGGGTGCAGGCGAGAAAGTTACTCTTGATCCTACAGAATCCGTTGATTATATTATTGACAAATTAAAAGTGAAACACGTTATATAAAAAAATGAAGGAAGAGTGTGGTGAAAGATTATGAATATAGCAGAATATAAAGGAGTATTTGTCTTTGCACAGCAGGTGGATAACGTATTGAGCGGAATCGCATTAGAGCTGGTTGGCAAAGGAAAAGACCTTGCAAAAGATTTAGGAACAGAAGTTACGGCAGTATTAGTTGGTTCAGGCGTAAAAGATCTGGCAGATGAGCTTGCAGCTTACGGTGCAGACAAGGTAATCCTTGTAGATGACCCTGAGTTAAAAGAGTACAGAACAGAGCCTTATGCGCATGCACTTTCTTCTGTCATCGAGAAGTATAAACCGGAGATTTTCCTGGTTGGCGCTACAGCAATCGGACGTGATTTAGGTCCTCGTGTATCCGCAAGAATCCATACAGGTCTTACAGCAGATTGTACACAGCTTGAGATCGGCGATTTCCCGATTAATCCGATTCCTGGGAAAGAGCAGCTTCATAACCAGTTACTTATGACACGTCCTGCATTTGGCGGCAACACGATTGCAACAATTGCCTGTCCGGAGTTCCGTCCTCAGATGGCGACTGTTCGTCCTGGCGTTATGCAGAAGGCTCCGAAGGTGGAAGGCGCTAAGGCCGTAGTGGAAGAGTTTAATCCTGGATTCACACCAGATGATAAATATGTAGAGATTCTTGAAGTTGTAAAATCGGTTGTTGATACCGTTGATATTATGGATGCAAAGATTCTTGTTTCTGGCGGACGTGGAGTGGGGAGTCCGGAGAACTTTAAGATTCTTGAAGATCTTGCAGAGGTGCTTGGCGCAACAGTCAGCTGTTCACGTGCGGTTGTTGACGCAGGATGGAAAGCGAAAGATCTTCAAGTAGGACAGACAGGTAAGACTGTTCGTCCGAATGTATACTTTGCAATCGGTATTTCCGGTGCGATTCAGCATCTGGCCGGCATGGAAGAATCTGATCTGATCATTGCAATTAATAAAGATGAGACAGCTCCGATTTTTGATGTGGCAGATTATGGTATCGTAGGCGATCTGAATAAGATCGTACCGGCTCTTACTGAGAAATTGAAAGCAGAAATCGCTGCAAAATAAAGTGTAAAAAACCCCTTCCGGGCCTCATATCGGCCTGGAGGGGTTTTCTAAAATACACGAAATACATGTTATACAATATGAAGTTCTTTTATTCTGTCATACACCCTGTCAAATATGAATTCATAATTTCTGTTCTCTTCCAACAGCCTGGAAAATTGATCTTCCCTGAATTTAATCTTCGTATCCGGCAAAAATCTATAGGCTAAATCGCGCAGAGTATCTGCCGTGTTAAACATCTGGCTTAGAGTATCTCTTGCGTCACGCGAGAAATAATCAGCAACGAGCGCACAGTTATAATCAAATAAAGGCGCCATTTTCTCAATTTTTCCGGTTTCATTATTCATCAGGAAACCATAGTTCTGCGTATGTCTGTCCGTATTTATGATAATATAATCAAGCACGGGAATACTTGCAAATATAGAGCCGAATTGCAGCATGCAACACGCCGAAAAGTCAATTTCCAGTCTTTTTGAATAATCAAGCACTTCCCACGCTTCCACAAAGGAATACTTTTCTTCAATGAAATTTCGGCAGATGGATACAAATTCTTTGCCTTCGGAGGTTATTTTTGTATCTCCCACATATGTGATGCTGTCAATTACATTGTCAAAACAGTCCAGTATATCAGAAGCGAGTATTTCCATTCTTGTATTTACATAATTACTTGTTCTGTCAGATTTCAGCAGATATAACGTGTCGCCCAGGCGTATCCAACCTTTTCGAAACATACCTTTTGTCGTTAGTTCCGGACATATGACACTGGTGGTAATGGTTGGGTCGAAACCAGTCAGAGAAATATCTACGATATCATGCAATTTATTTTCACGAATATTAATATCACACCATTTGACAGTTTCGTTGTCATCTTTAATCCAGTAACTGTCCTCGATGGATATCCCTTTGCATTTAATACAAATATTTACTCTGTTGCTGGTGGAATCTATTTGAGGTATTTGAAATGCCGTATAGATTTGCTTTGCATTATCTCTTGAAAGAGATAGTACTCTGCTGCTTAAATAATCTTTGACCGATTGGATATTATGCAGAATATCTTTGATGTTTGCTGATTTCCGTATATTGGAACGCAGAGAAAAAGGAAGCAGGTCATTTCTGATCACTTCTACTACGCAGTCTTCTAAATTAAAATACAGAACTTCTGTATCTACTAACATTAAGTACATCTTCATCACATCCTCTTTTATTTTACACATTTCCTGCGCAATGGTCAATATTTCCGGTGATATTTTGACAGAAACATTTTTCTGAGAAAAAAGAAACATCATCACGGAAAGTGAGAGGATGTTTCTTTCTACTATTACTTCATTAGGGAAGGCCTCGTTATAAATGTTAAAGTCAGATGATTATTCCAGTAAACGAAGCACATCGCGTTTTGCCTGATTTGCCTGTGTGAGTACAATTTGGCCTACGTTTTCAAGAATATTGGATCTGGACATTTCAAGAGCCTCTCTGGACATGTCCGTGTCCCTGATAATGGATTCGGAGGCCTGTAGATTTTCAGCCGTATTATTATTGCTGTCAATCGTGTGCTCAAGCCGGTTCTGTACGGCGCCAAACATTCCTCTGATTTCCGACACAGATGATACAGCTTCCCCGATTCGGGTCAGAGCTTTCTTTGCATACTTTGGATTCGTGATAATAACAGAATGTATTCCAAGCGTAGCCGTATTTACCGCAGGCTTATCAATTACGATTTTGTCGTTAGAGTTATCGCTTGGCATAATATTAATTTTCTGTTCCTCGTCAAAAAAGCTGTTTTCCTGGAAGAAAAGATACCGCTTTGCATCGCCGGAGATATTGGTAATATGGTGTTCTCCATATTTGGTGTGTGTCAACTTCAGGTTTTTTCCTTCCAGTTTTGCGAGAATAGGGGCATTTGCCGCCTTAAACTGCTTATTCAGTTCTTTAATAATACCATCTGCAGTATATTTTCCGGCAGGTACAGTGATGGAATAATGTTTTCCGTCCGTATCAAATGAGAAATTGCTGTTTTTGGGAATGGTAACGCCATTAGAGATATCTTTTGTCCCTGTAATATATGCAACCTTGATATCGCCGTCTGTCTGATAAAAAACACTGAATGCGGCGCTTCCGCCAATGCCATCGATCTTGTATTCCACATCAACCTTAGGGAGTTTGACATAATTGTTTAGCTTAAATACAAGTGCATTGTTGTCATTGTTGCCTGTAACACCCGTGTTGACGCCGCCAATGCTGGCCAGGATGGTATTTGGCTCAAATCCTTTTTTCACAAGCTGTTCGTTTAATTTCTCCTGTAAGTGTGTAATAAGGCTTGCACCGCTGTATTTGCCCGGGTCGAGTGTCATGGTAAGACGCTCAACTGTGCCATCATAGGTGAAATCGAATCTTAAGGTATCATTGACGCCTTGTGTGATTTCCGTGATGGTATTTCGAATATCTTTTCTGCCTACGGCATATACGTCGCCGTCACTTCCGCCTTTTCGAATGTACGCGGTCGTATCGTATTTCTGTTCAGGCGTATGACGCAGTATGTTGTAATAAAAACCTCCCCGAAAACTGGTTTCGTCGAAATAAAAATCCCTGCCCGGAGATCCGGCCAGAATATTAACGCCGTTTGAATCCACCTTCACCGTCAAACGGCTGTTTCCGGTGCCCGTGCTTGCATCCAGTTTCTCCTGCAGCGCTTTCTCCAGTTCCTCGTAGGTATATTCTTTCTGGTCCAGTGTGATACTGACATTGCGTGAATATCCGTTGTAATAATAATTGAACGACAAATTGTTATTCCATTGGGTGATCTTTATCGGCGTGTTTTTTAAAGATGCTCCGTCGATACAGGAATATATTTTGGAGTGATACCCTGTGTTCGCCGTTCCATTATGGGTCTGAGGCGGACTCTGTTTCGGCAGCTGAAAGATACTGCCATTGCTTGAATATACAGCTACCTGACCGTTTGAGTCCGGGTTTCCGTTTTGGTCGAGTGCAGTCAGCAGCAATTTATGATCGGGGGAGAAACTGGCTTCTACTCCCCGGAACAGCTGCTGCTTTTCACCAAAAATCGCTTTCATTGAACTGCCGCCGCCTGCATGGGTCATTTGAATATGTGCGCTTGTGCCTATTGCAGTCGTGGTGAATTTCAGCTTATTGCCGTCTAATGTTACACTGACCCCGGCGCCTTGAAGTTTGGTATTCAGATGACTGGCAAAATTGGACCTGTTATACGTGCCTGCATCCAGCGTTACGGTGTGAGCTGTATGGTTTATTATAATTGTAAATTTATCAGATGATGAATCAATTGTAATCGGGTCCTGAATATTCGCATCAAGGGTGGCGGTTGCAGGCTGTAATTTGCTGTCTGCATTCTGGAAAACGGATGTAATACATGTGCCGCCATTCGTCGAGTCAAACTCAAGTTTATGTCCTGCACCGGGCGTGGTGGCTTTGAGGGTCAGAAAGGAAGAACCATTCATTTCCACCCGTACGTCAATTCCTTTGGCGATGAGCTGATTATTAATTTCTGTGCGCAATTGATCCCGGTTGTAATTGCCGGCCGGGAGCGTTATGTTTACGTCGCTTCCGTTATACTTAAATTTAAAGGTATCATTGTCGCCTGTTTTGATTGCCATAGAGGACTGCAAAGGTTTAGACAGTTGTATGGAAGCGGTCGTGATCTTGGTGTTCATGCTGTACAGGAAGTTGGAAGTATCCGTACCGCATTTGATAAGAGCGCCGTCGCCCTTCTGATTCGTTGTCAGTACCAGCTTTGAGCCGCTGACAGTTACCTGAACGCCATTGTCGCCTGTACCCAGCCAGTCGTTGAGTTTTGACTGAAGATTGTTTTTCAGGTCAGTCATACTGTTGAATTTTTTGTTTGCGTCGAGGTAAATTGTTTTTTTCAGACCGTTGATTTCAAAATCAATGGCATTATTGCTGTTTGTAAGCGTAAGGCCTCCAGAGGATGGAAAATAAGGGATATCCAGTTTCACCTCTGCTGCCGTATCTTTGGAATTATCGCCGACCTGACCCTGATTCAGGTCACTCTTGCCTGCGCCGAGATATTGAATCGGCTGTGAAGGTGGTACGGTTTGCCCTGTGCTGGTGTTTGTAAAGGTATTATTGACTCCGTATGTGTTGACATTTGAAAATGTAATAGGCACACTTTGGTAGCTGGCAGTGGGAAGCTGCTTATTGATAACATCCAGGAGAGAATTATAATCGTTGTACTTTCCGGGTGGAATCGTAACTGAGTATGGTTTGTTATCCACATAGACCGAAAGGAGTTTTTTATTATCTGTAATCGTTGCAGGGAGGTTGATCGGAGTGTTTGTCGTCACAACGCCTGGGGAATAATATTGCGAAGAGGTTGAAGTATAGGTAATATGAGTGGTGAATATATTGGCAAACCCGTCATTTACCTTATTGTTTTTATCCGTGTACGCGGATGGCATTACGGTAGTTACATCTTTATGGCTGGAAATGAGCCGAACATTGGAGCCATAGGCTGTTGCCTGTACGGAACCGAGCAATTCCGGAATTTCGGGATTGTTCGGATACTTGAGCATGGCGGTTGCCTTCGCGTCCGTTATTGCCTTATTGATAGCGGTAACAAAATCAGTCATATTATTATAGTCACCTTTGGCCAGAGAGATCTCATGTAATACTCCGTTGACCGAAAGCTGAAACGTATCATTGACACCTGGTTCAACTGTCATAGGCCAGCTGTCGTTATAGAAGGATTTACCGCCTATAAAGTAGGCATTGGAATCATAAATTTTATCTCTTACATATTTTTCGGATTCCTGAAGCTTATTGTATGCGCGTGTCACAAACAGTGTGTTGTATGCACTGCTTGTTTTATCAATGCCAACATCACTCTCCAGTCCTTTTACGGTCGAGGTAATAATCAGGCCCTGATATTTGTCCTTATCGGTGTAAATATCTGCCTGCAGCTCTATATTCTGATTTGCAAACAGCTCATTCAGCTTGTCTTTCATACTTTCGGCGGTATAATATCCGTCAGGTATCACAAGCGTTGTTGCAGCAGAGCTGCCATTCGGACGTACGGTAAGCTGGTTATTGGATGGTTCAATGTGAAAATAGCCATGCTCCACATCCGTAATATCAGTAGTCAGTACGCCTCCTCCTGTAAGGGATGCAGGAATCATTGTAACCGGTCCATATCCGATATTATCATAGAATATGGAAGTCGATATGACTTCTCCTTTTTCCGGATTATCCACTTTGAACATATTGCCTTTCAAACCGGTAATGATACTGTCGTCACTGGTCAGTTTAATACCCTGACCGTATTTGATTGCTACGGCAGAAGTATCCTGCAGATTTGTATTCAGCCATTCGATCAGTTCATCTCTTGTGTAATTTCCGGCCGGAACCGTCAGATTTTTATGTATGGATTGTCCGCCGAGGCTTTCAATATCAAATTCAAGATTATCGTTCAGACCTGCACGGATGGGAAGTTTTGCCGTATCGGACAGGAACTGGGTGGTTCCGATCAGTGCGCCCGTGCTTCCGCCTTTATAAACATCATACAGAAGGTAGGACAATCCGCCGACGGCTTCGTTAATACAGAGTCCGCCCTCCAGGTTCAGATTGCAGGTTCCGTTGGCTGTATACTCAAATAGAAGTCCTTTTTCTCTGAGTCCGGCATTTTCGATTGCCGTATCAATTTCGTCAATCAGTTCTAAAGTGGTGTACTGTCCCGGCGGCACGCGAATGGTTGCGGTCTGGGGAGGAGAATACTCCGACGGGCTGAAGGTTATGGTCAAATCATTCATCTCATCCGTAATCAGGTGTTTTTGGTTTGGCAGCCATTCAATATTCCCCTGAAACTGGTAGGCGGGGCTTTGATGTTTGGCAAAAATATGTTTATCATTAAATTTAGATTGATCTGAGACGCGGTTAATTTCTGTCTGAAGCTGTTTAAATTCATTTTGCATGGCTGCCCTGTCAGAATCAGCCCACGTTCCATTTAATGATTTTACGGTCAGTTCTGTCATTCTGTGTAGAAGAGAGTGCGTTTCGTCCAGAGAACCGTCACCGATCTGAACCCAGGAAATGCCATCCTGCGCATTTTCGGTGCCTTGATTCAGTCCTCTGATCATTTTGCGCATTTTCTCAGAAATAGCGAGACCGGCCGCGTCGTCCGCCCCGCGGTTGATTCTGTATCCGGAAGATAATTTCTCCACGGATTTTGCTTTGTTTTGTGTGTTGATTCCCAGAGACCGCTGCGTATTCATTGCTATCAGGTTATGAGTCATTGCATTGATATTCAAGATGATTTCCCTCCTTTTTGATCTTGATATTATGTACTGTGGAATCTTTCTGCACCTGATCTTGCTTTTGTAGTTGAATAGTACTATCTTTTATTGTATAATGGTAAGACAACATTGTCAAATATACCCAAATATACAGATTTTTGCATGGAATGCCCAAAATGATATTTTTATAAGCAAAAATTATAGTTATATTCAGAAATATACAGGTTGGGTATTTAAGCAGAAATTGTTTTCTCACACTCGAAATGAGGGACAAAAAACCGGCCCTGCAGCTTTTTGAGTAAGCCGCCGAGCCGGTTCTTTCCGCAACTGTAATTTTGATAGAATTTTAATATTCCATTGCTTTTTCTTCACCGTTTAAAACACGTAGAGCGCCCTGAGCCAGAGCAAGCAGTTCATCCTCACCAGGATAAACTGTGAAAGGAGCAATCCATTCGCAGGATTCTTTCAGACCTGCAACAACTGCCTTATCATAGGCGATTCCCCCCGTTACGATAATCTGATCTACTTTGCCTTTCAGTACGCATGCCATTGCACCGATATCTTTTGCAACCTGCTGGATAAATGCGTCGCGTACTTCTTTTGCATGTGCGTCACCATTTTCCACCATCTTGTCAACATCCCGCATATCGTTGGTATTGCAGTATGCGTTAAAACCGCCGTTTCCAACCAGTTTTTTGTAGACTTCTTTTTCCGTATACTGTCCGGAGAAGCACATTTTCACTAATGCTCCGGAAGGAACTGCTCCTGCACGCTCCGGTGAGAAAGCGCCATCGCCGTCCAGTGCATTGAAAATATCCACAACTTTTCCGTGTTTATGGGGTCCTACAGAAACACCGCCGCCCATATGTACGACAACCAGGTCGAGAGAATCGTAAGATACGCCTTTTTCCTTTGCGTAACGTTTTGCAACTGCTTTCTGGTTTAATGCATGGAATACACTTGTTCTTGGAAGTTCGGGAACGCCTGAATACCTTGCTGCAGGTTCTAATTCATCTACTACGACAGGATCTACAATATAGGAAGGAACACCGATGGAATCGCCGATCTCTTTTGCAAGAATACCGCCGAGGTTGGATGCATGCTGTCCCTGTATTCCCACTTTCAGGTCATTTAACAGATCATCCGTCACGGCATATGTACCGCCGGGAATCGGTTTTAACATACCGCCGCGTCCGACGATGACATTCAGAGAATGAATGTCGAAATCTTTTTTCTTTAACAGATCAATAATGATGTTCTTACGAAAATCTTTCTGGTCTACGATAGCTGCATACTGTGCAATTTCTTCCGTTGAATGTCTCAAAGTTTCTTCAAATAATAAGGTCTCATCCTCAAATACACCGATTTTGGTGGATGTGGAACCCGGATTGATAATTAAGCTTTTTACTGACATGTCTGGTTCTCCTTTTCGTTTATTTTAATGATGCTGCAACAACAGCGCCGAGCGCAAGTGAATTTACTTTTACTTCCACAGAATCGGAACGGGAAGTTAAAATAACGGGTGCTTTTGTACCTGTGAGGATATTGCCATTCTTAAGCTTTGCCGTATGTACCATTGCTTTATATACAAGATTGCCTGCGTGAATGTCCGGGAAGAGCAGGATGTCTGCATCACCCTGGATAGGTCTGTCTGTTGCGCCTTTATGCTTGGCAGCTTCAGCGTCAATTGCCAGATCAAGCGAAAGAGGGCCGTCAACGATACATCCTGTAATCCTGCCATCCTGATTCATCTTTGTCAGTTCGGCAGCTTCTACGGTAGCGGGCATTTTCGGATTTACAACTTCAACGGCGGCGAGCGGAGCTACTTTTGGGTTCTCAATCCCGCATGCTTTTGTGATTTCCAGCGTATTATTGATAATATTTACCTTGTCTTCCAATGTAGGATAAGGGATAAAAGCGACATCCGTCAGGAAAAGAAGATGATCGATTCCTTCCACATCAAAAACGCAGACATGGGAGAGCGGTTTTCCTGTACGAAGGCCTGCTTCTTTATCAAGAACGCTTTTTAAGAAATGTTTTGTGTCAATCAGTCCCTTCATGTACATGTCTGCTTTGCCGTCATGAACCAGCTTAACTGCAGCAAGGGATGCTTCAATATCATCTTCCACGTTGACTAATTCAAAATCACTGATATCTACATGAATGCCTGCTGCAACTTCACGAATTTTTTCTTCATTGCCGACAAGAATCGCATCTGCAATGTTTCTGTCTTTTGCCGCTCTTACAGCCTCAAGCACTGCGGAATCTTGGGCAACGGCAACGGATACCTTTTTCATGGGAATTTCTTTTACTTTGGAGATTAATTCATCAAAAGTTCTGCTCATTTGTTTACACCTCTTATTATTATTCTGTTTTCGATGATTTGGAAATCATTTATCCAATCGTTAAAATAATAACACTTCTTATGTATAAGGTCAAGGAGTTGTGCCTGAAAAGAATCTTAAGAGAAAATCTGGGAAAACACTTTATAGAAAGTCTGAATTGTGGTAAAATTACCAGAAAATTGTCGGAAAAGGGGATTAGATATGGGTTCAGTAATTGAAGAGTATCTGGCAAAAGTATATGCGATTGTCATGTTTACAGTGACAGGAGCCTGCCTGTGTGCAGGCGTTACATTCGGAACGTTAAAATTTATGGGGTTTTATCCTCATATTTCATGGGTAGCGTTGGGGATTTTTATTGGGACCTGTGCTCTTTACTTTTTGACCGCGGTATGGTTTGTGCAGCATGCGTATGTGGTTTATGAGGATACGGGACAGAAGATTTTGCGGCCTGAGATGATGAAAGGGGGACAAAATCTTTATCGGTGTCGTTCTTATTATACAGTTTAATTTTATTTCTTATCTGGTTCCGTCAAGAGAATTCTGGGCTTATACCTTTTTCTTTCTGCTGCTTACAGCCATGTTTCTGGATTTTAAACTGGTTGCAGTGGAGACGGGCGGGATTCTGGCTTCACTGTTTGTGTCTGGTCTGGTGAGGGCAGATGAATGCCTGCCTGTACGCAATGCTTATTTTGTGCCGGAAATTATTTTGCGGGTGATAGCCATTGTGTTGTCACTTGCCCTGATTCTTTTAATGACATTTCTGATTGGCCATTTTCTGGTGAGTGTGAAGAAGGATGAACTGGAGGCCAACAATGAAAGAGTGCAGAAGGTTCTTTCAAGGGCGTCACAACTGGCTTCTGGATTGGGAAATGCAAGCGCGTCGCTTGCGGAAGTGGCGCAGAATGAGAGCGCGTCCGCCCAGCAGCTGACCGCTACCAGTCAGTCTTTGCTTGAAAAGAGCAATGGTCTGATTCGCAGGGCGAATGAAAGTATGGAAAATCTGAATGAACTGAAACATTGCGTTCAGACGATGAATGAGAATGTAGAACAGGTAGAGAATGCCTCAAAGGACCTGCTTCATAAGTCTGAGGAAAATGAATCGCTTCTCTCAGAGCTTCGAACCATCAATGCTCAGGTGATTGAATCGATGAATGATACAAATACTGTGGCAGAACGACTGGTGGAGGCAGTAGATGCAATCGGTATTACGCTGAATCTGATCAATGAGATATCGGAATCTACGAACCTGCTTGCGTTGAATGCGTCGGTTGAAGCAGCCAGAGCAGGAGAGGCGGGAAAAGGGTTTGCAGTCGTTGCTCAGGAGGTCGGAAAGCTTGCAAACAATACGTCGGATTCGCTGTCGGAAGTGCAGAAGGTGATTGGCAAGGTGCAGGAAAACGTCGGGAATATGACCACTTATATGGAAGGAAATACGAAGAAGCTGAAGAAGCAGAATGAGGTATTTATAAGGACGTTCGATGGGATGAAAGAAATGGTGGCTCTGCTTGACCGTTCAATGAAAGCAGTCGAATCTATGAACCAGGTGCACAGAAGGCAGGATGATGTGATCAGACAGACGGTATCGATCAGTGAGAGCATAGCAGAAGATATCAATTTGGAAAATGAGGAATTTGGAAATATTTCCTGCATGGTGGACAGCAATACATCAGATATTCTGCAAATGACGGCACAGGTGGATATTTTGAATCAAATGGTGGAAGATATGGAAGAATTGTTAAGAAGCTGACAGTGCGGACACAGGCTGAAAGCTCGGTTTGTGTCCGTTTTACGGCTTTTTTCTGAGAGGTTGAATAAAACGAACATTTCTGTTACAATACAGGTTATACTAAAAATGAAAGGATAAACTATCCGATATGAATGTTTTTGAAAAAGTCTTTGGCACGCATAGTCAGAGAGAGTTGAAGAGGATTGAACCGATCGTTGACAGGATTGAATCTTTGAGGCCGTCTATGATGGAGCTTTCAGATGAACAGCTTCGGGATAAGACAACGGAATATAAAAAAAGACTCGCAGACGGTGAAACGCTTGACGATCTGCTTCCTGAAGCATATGCAACAGTCAGGGAGGCAGCGCGCAGGGCGCTTCAGATGGAGCATTACCGTGTGCAGCTGATTGGCGGGGTCATCCTGCATCAGGGACGTATCGCAGAGATGAGGACCGGTGAAGGAAAAACGCTTGTTTCCACTCTGCCGGCATATCTGAATGCACTTCTGGGAAAAGGCGTGAATGTTGTAACCGTCAACGATTATCTGGCAAAGCGTGACGCTGAATGGATGGGACAGGTACATGAGTTTCTCGGACTCAAAGTCGGTGTTGTCTTAAATGATATGAAAAGTGACGAGCGCAGGGAGGCGTATGCCTGCGACATTACTTATGTCACCAATAATGAACTTGGTTTTGATTATCTGAGAGATAATATGGTGATTTATAAAGAACAGCTTGTTCTTCGCGACCTTCATTATGCAATTATCGATGAGGTTGACTCCGTTTTGATTGATGAGGCCAGAACGCCTCTTATTATCTCGGGCCAGAGCGGGAAATCAACGAAACTTTATGAGGCGTGTGATATCCTTGCCAATCAGTTGGAACGCGGCGAGGATATGGAAGATCTTTCAAAAATGGATGCCATTATGGGCGTTGAGCGCGAGGAGACAGGCGATTTCATTGTAAATGAGAAGGACAAGGTTGTAAATCTTACTGCGCGGGGCGTGGAGAAGACAGAGAAGTTCTTTCATATTGAAAATCTCGCGGATGCGGAAAATCTTGAGATTCAGCACAATATCATTCTGGCGCTTCGTGCGCACAATCTGATGTTCCGTGATAAAGATTATGTTGTAAAGGACGATCAGGTTATGATCGTGGACGAGTTTACCGGGCGAATTATGCCGGGACGCCGTTACTCGGACGGCCTTCATCAGGCGATTGAGGCAAAAGAGCATGTGAAGGTAAAAAGAGAGAGTAAGACACTGGCAACGATTACGTTCCAGAACTTTTTTAATAAATTTACGAAGAAATGCGGTATGACAGGTACGGCACTTACAGAGGAACAGGAGTTCCGAGATATTTATGGAATGGATGTAATTGAAATTCCGACCAATTGTCCGATTGCCAGAAATGACCTTCAGGATGCCGTATATAAGACAAAGAAGGAAAAGCAGCATGCGATTGTGGAAGAGATCATACGTACGCATGAGACGGGACAGCCGATTCTGGTAGGTACGATTACGATTGAGGCGTCTGAGGAACTGAGTGCGCTTTTAAAGAAAAGAGGGGTTCCCCATAAAGTGCTGAATGCCAAATTTCATGAACTGGAGGCGGAAATCGTAGCGGACGCAGGCGTACATGGCGCGGTTACAATTGCTACGAATATGGCAGGACGTGGTACGGATATTAAGCTGGATGAAGAATCAAGAGCGGCAGGCGGACTTAAGATTATCGGAACGGAACGCCATGAATCAAGACGCATTGACAATCAGCTTCGCGGGCGTTCCGGGCGTCAGGGAGATCCCGGTGAATCAAGGTTCTACATTTCTCTGGAGGACGATTTGATGCGTCTGTTCGGGTCTGACCGTCTTATGGATATCTTCAATGCGCTCGGCGTGCCGGAAAATGAGCAGATAGAGCACAAGATGCTGACAAGTGCGATTGAGAAGGCACAGAAGAAAATAGAGAATAACAACTTTGGTATCCGCAAGAATCTGTTAGAGTACGATCAGGTGAACAATGACCAGAGAGAAATCATTTACGCGGAAAGACGGCGTGTTCTTGACGGTGAGAATATGCGGGATGCGATTTACAAGATGATTACGGATATTGTGGAAGGTGCGGTAGATACCTGCATCGGGGACGACGGTACGTATGAAGACTGGGATTTGAGAGAGTTAAACGGACTTCTTCTTCCGATTATTCCGGTTGCACCTGTGAAAACGCCTGACATCAAGGGCATGAACAAAAATGAGTTAAAGCATTATCTTAAAGAAAATGCGGTGAAACTTTATGAGCAGAAGGAAACTGAATTTCCGGAGCCGGAGGCGCTTCGGGAGCTTGAGCGTGTGGTGCTGTTAAAGGTGATCGACCGCAAGTGGATGGATCACATTGACGATATGGATCAGCTGCGTCAGGGGATCGGACTTCAGGCTTACGGTCAGAGAGATCCTGTTGTTGAATATAAGATGAATGGTTATGAGATGTTTGACAGCCTGATTTCCAGCATTCAGGAGGATACGATAAAATTGTTATTCCATGTCCGGGTGGAAGAGAAGGTGGAGCGGGAGCAGGTTGCAAAAGTAACAGGAACCAATAAGGACGAATCTGCCGCGAAAGTGCCTCAGAAGAGGTCGGAGGCAAAAGTATATCCGAATGACCCGTGTCCGTGCGGAAGCGGAAAGAAATATAAACAGTGCTGCGGACGTAAGAGCCAGTGAGAAAGCAAAGGGATTTTTATGGTAGAATTAGATCAGATTAAATCGGAATTGGCAGGATATGCACAACCTTTGAAAGAACTTCGGGATTCTCTGGATTTGGTGAATAAGAGCCAGCGGGTGGAGGAGCTTGAGCGTGAGATGGAAGTTCCGGGGTTCTGGGATAATACAGAACGGTCGCAGGCTTATATGAAAGAGCTGAAAGATAAGAAAAATGATATTGAAACGTGCGTCTCGCTTGAGACGCAGCATGAGGATATTCTTACATTGATTCAGATGGCGGTGGAGGAGAATGACGAGACAATGGTTGCCGATATTCAGGAAGAATACGAGTCCTTCGTCAAACTGTTTGAAGCCGTGCGTATCAAAACGCTTCTGTCTGAGGAATACGATAAGGATAATGCGATTTTGAAACTGAATGCCGGTGCGGGCGGAACGGAGTCATGCGACTGGTGCTCGATGCTATATCGCATGTACACACGCTGGGCGGAGGCAAAAGGATATTCGGTGGAGGTTCTTGATTATCTGGACGGCGATGAGGCAGGAATCAAATCCGTTACATTCCAGGTGAACGGCGGGAATGCATACGGGTATCTGAAATCGGAGAAGGGGGTGCACCGTCTGGTGCGGATTTCTCCCTTTAATGCCCAGGGAAAACGCCAGACATCGTTTGTATCGCTTGACGTGATGCCGGATATTGAGGAAGATCTTGACGTGGAGATTAATGAGGAAGATTTGCGTATTGATACGTATCGTTCGAGCGGTGCGGGCGGACAGCATATTAATAAGACATCTTCCGCAATCCGCATTACACATCTTCCAACAGGAATTGTCGTACAGTGCCAGAATGAACGTTCTCAGTTTCAGAATAAGGATAAGGCAATGCAGATGCTGAGGGCGAAACTTTACCTCCTTCAGAAAGAGGCAAATGCGGAGAAACTTTCCGATATCCGCGGTGAAGTGAAAG
This sequence comes from bacterium C-53, assembly GCA_003612525.1. GTDB lineage: Bacteria > Bacillota > Clostridia > Lachnospirales > Lachnospiraceae > C-53. Next base: position 39,692 of record RAZD01000021.1, read on the forward strand.
ATATTGCATGGGGCAGTCAGATTCGTTCATATGTATTGCAGCCCTACACGATGGTGAAAGATCACAGAACCAATCAGGAGGTTGCGCAGGCGGATTCTGTCCTCGACGGAAATATTGACCCATTTATCAATGCGTATTTAAAGTGGAAGAGCATAGGCGCCTGAAAGGAAACAGGAATCCGGAGATATGTGAAATATGGTATCTCCGGATTCCTGTGCTTTTCTTAAGGAATTAAGTCTTGCGTTCACAGGGTAATTGTGCTAGAATATCCCTCGTCAGCAAACAAGTGTCTTTGAAGGAAATACAAAAACAGGTGTTTTCTCACATATTGTTTGTGTATTTACAAATATGCAGGTTGTTGGTAAATGGAGATTATGTATGGAAGATAAGACACAATATTATGTAGTCAGAAAAAAGGCAATTCCGGAAGTTCTGTTGAAAGTGGTTGAAGCGAAAAAGATGCTGGATTCCGGCAAAGTGGAGACTGTTCAGGAAGCGACGGAGTCAATCGGCATCAGCAGAAGTTCTTTCTATAAATATAAGGACGATATCTTTCCGTTTCATGAGAATTCCAAAGGTACGACGATCACCCTGACCGTTCAAATGAATGATGAGCCGGGACTGCTTTCGGATGTTTTGAAGATTGTGGCGGAATATAAAGCGAACATTTTGACCATTCATCAGAGCATTCCGCTAAGCGGAGTAGCGTCTTTAAGCATCAGTGTTCAGGTTCTGGAAGCAACTGGAAATGTATCGGAGATGGTTGCAAGGATGGAACAGCAGCCAGGTGTCCGTTATGTAAAGATATTGGCAAAAGAATAGTTACAAAGAGCTGCATTGGCGGCGGAATGGAGGAAATATGGTTCAAATTGCAGTTTTAGGATACGGTACGGTAGGTTCCGGAGTTGTTGAGGTATTAAATACGAATCAGGAGAGCATCAATAAAAAGGCGGGTGAGGAGATCAATATCAAGTATGTACTTGACTTGAGAGATTTTCCCGGCGATCCGATTCAGGAGAAGATTGTCCATGACGCAGATGTCATTTTAAATGATAAAGAGATCAGAGTGGTAGTGGAAGTGATGGGCGGTGTGGAACCGGCATATACCTTTGTAAAGAGAGCGCTTCTTGCCGGCAAGAGCGTATGTACATCAAATAAAGAGCTGGTTGCAAAACATGGTCCTGAACTGCTTGAGATTGCACGTGAAAAGAATATTAATTTTTTATTTGAAGCAAGCTGCGGTGGTGGTATTCCGATTATCCGGCCATTGAATTCGTCTCTGACAGCAGATGAGATTGATGAAATTACGGGCATATTAAACGGAACGACCAATTACATTCTGACGAAGATGTCGAAAGAGGGCCTGGAATTTGATGATGTGTTGAAAGATGCACAGGAGAAGGGTTATGCGGAGAGGAATCCCGAAGCGGATGTTGAGGGATATGATGCATGCCGTAAAATTGCGATTCTTTCTTCTCTTGCCTTTGGAAATAATGTGGATTTTGAAGAAATTTATACGGAAGGAATTACCAGGATTACGGCACAGGATATTCTGTATGCAAATGAGATGCATATGGCGGTTAAACTTCTGGCATCAAGCCGGAAAGTAAACGACCAGTTTTATGCAATGGTGGCTCCGTTCCTGATGGATGACAGTCATCCTCTCTACAGTGTAAACGGAGTGTTTAATGCTATTTTTGTACATGGAAACGTATTGGGTGATGCAATGTTTTACGGAAGCGGCGCGGGAAAACTTCCGACAGCGAGTGCGGTTGTGGCAGATGTGGTAGATGCGGTGAAGCATTTGAACCGCACGGTTATGACTTTCTGGAGCAGCAGGAAGTTATCTTTGTCAAGTATTGAGAATGCGGAGCGCAGATTTTTCTTAAGGATTCCTGTGGTGAAGCTTTCGGAGGCGCAGGCGCTGTTCCCGGGCTCGGAAGTGGTAAGAGTGGCAGAGCTTCCGGAGGAGTGTGCGCTTGTGAGCGATCAAATGAGTGAGAAAGCGTTTGAGGAAAAGGCGCAGAAACTTGGCGGAGTAATCAGCAGAATCCGTCTGGTATAAATGAGGAGAAAGAAAAGATATGAAATATGTAATCATACTAGGTGACGGAATGGCGGACCGGCCGGTGGATGAACTGGGAGGAAAGACTCCGCTTGCATATGCGGATACTCCTGTGATGGATGAACTGGCGGGAAAGTCTGAGATCGGGCTTTTGCACACGATACCGCTGGGAATGAAACCGGGGTCCGATACGGCGAATCTTTCCGTACTGGGGTACAGTCCGAAAAAATATTATTCAGGACGTTCTCCGCTTGAGGCTTTAAGCATCGGGGTGCCGATGCTGGACAGTGACGTTGCATTTCGCTGTAATATTGTGACATTGAGCGAGGAGGACGTACCGTTTGAGCAAAGAACAATTCTCGACCATAGTTCCGGCGAGATCAGTACGGAAGACTGTACGGTCCTTTTAAATGCGGTAAAGGAGGAACTTGAGACAGAAGAGTATCATTTTTATGCGGGCACAAGTTACCGTCACTGTCTGATCTGGAATCATGGAAGGACGCTTGATTTAAGCCAGCCTCATGATCATCTGGGGCAGGTCATTGGAGAGTGGCTGCCGGAAGACGAGAGGTTCCTTCATATGATGAAGCGAAGCTTTGAGATATTAAAAGATCATCCGCTCAACATTGAACGGAAGAAAAAGGGTTTGAATCCTGCAAACTGCTGCTGGTTCTGGGGAGCGGGGACGAAACCGCTTCTGGATTCATTTGAGGAGAAGACGGGGAAACGGGGCGTAATGATTTCTGCCGTTGATCTTTTAAAGGGAATCGCGGTTGGTGCGAATATGAAGGTTGTAGAGGTAGAAGGAGCCAACGGAGGTCTTGACACGAATTATGAGGGTAAGGCAGATGCGGCTGTGAATGCTTTGCTGCAGGAAGGTTATGATTTTGCATACATTCATGTGGAAGCGCCGGATGAGATGGGGCATCAGGGCAGCGTGGAAAAGAAGGTTCAGTCAATTGAATATCTGGACAACAGAGTAATCAGACGTGTCCGGGATGCGCTGGACGTTTCGAAAGAGCCTTATCGTATGGCGGTACTTCCTGACCATCCGACACCGATCTCTATCCGGACACATTCGGCAGACCCGGTTCCCTATATGTTATATGACAGTACGAGAGATTCAGGCGGCGGGTGGCATTATACTGAAAAAGATGCGCAGATGTCAGGGAATGATCTGGCGGAAGGGCCGATGCTGATAGACAGGCTGTTTCACAAGGAGTAGGTATTGATACGTTTATCATATTAAGAGGAGGAACTTATGTTAGTAGTAAAAAAGTTTGGCGGAACGAGTGTGGCCGATAAGGAAAGGATTTTCAATGTTGCAAAAAGGTGCATGAAATCCTATCAGGCAGGGGATGATGTAGTCGTCGTTCTCTCCGCAATGGGAAAAATGACAGATGTGCTGATTGATCAGGCAAAAGATATCAATCCAAATCCCTCAAAGAGAGAGCTTGATATGCTTCTGACTACAGGAGAGCAGACGTCAGTTGCGCTTATGGCGATGGCGCTTCATTCGCTTGGCGTGCCGGCGATCTCCCTGAATGCGTTTCAGGTGGCGATGCATACGACGTCAAACTGTGGAAATGCGAGAATCAAGAGAATTGATTCCGAGAGAATACGTCATGAGCTTGATCAGAGGAAGATCGTAATTATTACAGGATTTCAGGGTGTCAACAAGTATGATGATTATACGACACTGGGAAGAGGCGGTTCCGATACGACAGCGGTTGCCCTTGCTGCAGCGCTCCACGCGGATTCCTGTGAAATATATACGGATGTGGACGGCATTTATACCGCCGACCCGAGGCTTGTGAAGAAAGCGCGTAAAATGAAAGAAATTACGTATGATGAGATGCTTGATCTTGCCACACTCGGAGCAGGTGTGCTCCATAATCGTTCGGTGGAGATGGCCAAGAAATATAATGTACCGTTAGTCGTTCGTTCCAGTCTGACAGATGCAGAAGGAACCGTAGTGAAGGAGGATGTAAAAGTGGAGAGAATGTTAGTCAGCGGTGTTGCCGCGGATAAGAATGCGACGAGAATTTCAGTAGTTGGACTGGAGGACAGACCGGGTGTGGCGTTCCGGCTGTTTGATGCGCTTGCAAAAGCCAATATTAACGTGGATATGATCCTGCAGTCAATCGGGCGTGAGGGAAAGAAGGATATTTCGTTTACGATTCCGGAGGATGTTGCGGACGAAGCGTTGAATGTCATTGAGAAAAATATGGAGAGATTGAAGGCGGAGAAAGTGGACTGCAAACGAAACGTGGCGAAAGTATCTGTTGTCGGAGCCGGTATGATGTCCAATCCGGGTGTTGCTGCAAAGATGTTTGAGTGCCTTTATAACTCCAATATCAATATTAATATGATCTCGACATCAGAAATCCGCGTTACGGTGCTGATTGATGAAAAGGAAGTAGAAAAGGCTATAAATGCGGTACATGAAGCATTTGGCCTTGAAGATTAAAAACAAAAAAGGGGGAAGGTTTATGGACAGAAGTGAAACGATTCAAAAGTTGTGTGAGGAAAAGCAGATCCGCATGATTGATTTCAAGATGACGGATATCGACGGGCGGTGGCGTCATATCACAATTCCGGTTGAACGCTTCAACGAAAATGTTTTTACTTATGGGATTGGGTTTGATGGTTCAAACTATGGGTACGCGCCGATTGAAAAGAGCGATATGGTATTTCTGCCGGACCCGGATACTGCTTATGTGGACCCGTTTGCCGAGGTGCCTACGCTTACAATGTGCGGAAATGTCTGTACGATAGGGGCAGGGGAAAATAAGCCGTTTGACCAGTATCCGAAGAATGTAAGCTTACGGGCAGTAGAATACATGAAGGAAAGCGGCATTGCAGATCAGATGGTTATCGGACCTGAGTTCGAATTCTATCTGTTCGATCAGGCACGTTTTGAAGTGTCGCCCCAGCGTTGTGGATACCAGATTGATACGAAGCAGGCGGACTGGAACTGCAGTCTGGATACACCGGGAAACAATGGTTATGAGGTGCCTTATAAGGGAGGATATCATGTGTCATCGCCTCAGGATGTGGGATATGATTTAAGAAGCCGCATGTGCATGATGATGGAAGACTGGGGGATTCAGGTAAAATATCACCATCATGAAGTGGGTGGACCGGGCCAGATGGAAATTGAGGTTGAGCTTGCGGATATGCCTGATATGGCGGATAATACGATGATTATCAAATATATTATTAAGAATATGGCGGCAAAGGAGGGAAAGACAGCTACCTTCCTGCCAAAACCGATTTATCAGGAAGCCGGAAGCGGCATGCATGTGCATATGCTGCTTTTAAAAGACGGTAAACCTTTGTTCTATGATGAGAATGGTTATTCGGGATTAAGCCGTACTGCCCATTATTTTATCGGGGGACTGTTAAAGCATATTGCGTCTTTGTGTGCGTTTACAAATCCGTCCACAAATTCTTTTAAACGTCTTGTCCCAGGGTATGAGGCCCCTGTTACGATCGGGTATGCGACATCGAACAGAAGCGCTGTAATCCGGATTCCTGCCTATGCCAAATCACCGGAAACAAAGCGGTTTGAGCTCCGCAATCCTGATGCGACTGCAAATCCTTATTATGCGTATGCCGCAATTCTTATGGCAGGGCTTGACGGCATTGAGAATCAGATTGACCCGGCAGAAAACGGCTGGGGTCCGTATGATTTCAATTTATATACTTTGTCAGAGGAGGAACAGAAGAAGATTCAGGGACTTCCAAAATCTCTTGGTGAAGCTTTGGATGCGCTTGAGGCGGATCATGAGTATCTTACAAAGGGAGGCGTATTCCCGCAGCGGCTTATTGACGTATGGGTTGCACGCAAGAGGGAAGAGTTAAAGAAACTTCTGCAGATTCCAAATCCGGCGGAATTTAAGATGTATTATGACTTATAAAAAACTTTATCTGTATTAGGCCCGAAGCGGTTTCCCAGAGGGATGGGATGCCGCTTCTTTTGTGTGAAAAAGGTAAAAATAATCTATGAAGAGTCAGGAAATTATATGTTTTCCTGTTCCTGGTCAAAAATCTCTAAGAAACAGTCAAACAATTCTATTTCAATGCAAATTTGGAGAAGATAAAATAAATGTATCAAAAGGAGATATTTTGAAAGGAGAAGACAATGAAAAAAGGTTTATTAAAATGGCTGGGATTGTTTATGTCGGCGGCGCTTGTTCTGGGATGTACGGGATGCGGTAGCAGCAGCGCGCCGGCGGATAGTGGCAACGAAGCGCCGATAACAGAGTCGGAAGATAATGGAACGCCGGTGGAAGAAGATGATGCACAGGCATCAGGTGAAAAGGTAACAATTACATTGTGGTCACAGTTTTCTGATCCGAATTCAACGGACGGCAATTATGTTGCTTTTTATAATGCGCTTGAATCCATAAAGACAGATATGCCTGATGTGGAGGTAGTACATGAAGGAACGGAATCGGAATCTTATAAAGTAAAGCTTAAGACGGCTATGGCAGGGAATGAACTTCCCGATGTGTTCTTTAACTGGGGTGCGGGAACGATGAAGCCGTATGTGGATGCAGGATTGGTGCTGCCTCTTGACGAGTACATGACAGATGATATTAAGGGCAGGATTCTGGGGGGAACGCTTGACAATTTTATCTTTGACGGAAATACATACGGGTATCCGTACAGTGTTGCAGTTGCTTCTCTTTATGTCAATACGGAGCTGTTTGAACAGAATAATGTAAAGGTGCCAGAAACATATGCAGAGCTTCTTGAGGCGGTAGATGCATTTAAGTCTGCCGGCATCACACCGATTTCGCTTGGAGAAAAAGATTTGTGGCCGGGACTTATGATCTATGGAATTCATGCAATCCGTATGGCAGGGGCAACGGACTTTAATGCAGCGTTGAATGGCACAGCGTCCTTTAACACACCTGAGCTTGTGGAAGCGGCGAAGCTTGTGCAGGAGCTGGCAGCAAGAGGCGGTTTTGGTGAAAGTGCAATGGGTACCTCGGAAGATGATGCAGTCGCAGCATTTAAGCAGGGAAAAGCGGCAATGATGTTTATGGGAAGTTGGTTAAACGGTGATTGTGAAGCGGATGATGCAGCAGTAAAAGGGAAAATCAATGTCATTAAATTCCCGGCTGTCGACGGTGGCAAAGGTACGGAAGATGAATTCCACGGGGGTTCCGGTGAAACCTTTCTGGTAAGCAGTGGTACAGAGTATCCAGCGGAAGCAGCGGCAGTTGCACAGTATATCTGTGAGAAAATGTCAAAAGACCAGTACTTGGCAGGCTCTGGAATGCCTGCTTGGGAAGCGGACATGGGAAATACTTCGGATGTGAACCGTCTGTCGCAGGAAATTGCATCTTTGACAGCAGATGCGACAGGATACGTATACTGGTTGGATTCTTTAACCGGAGGTGCTAAAGCGGATACGATCATGGATGAAATTGCAAAACTAATCGATGGTTCCGTAACACCGGAAGACTTCTGTATAAACCTTCAGACGTTAAACGAGTAAATATGCAAAGAAGAATCCGGAATTCATTTTCGGATTCTTTTTGTAATCAGTTTTTGGAAAGGAGAGAGTCTATGCAGCGGATTTTAGGAAATAAAAAAGCGTATCTGGTATTTGTTCTTCCAGCATTTATTATATATGTTGTGATGGCTTTTGTGCCGATCATGATATCTGGATATTATAGCGTAATGGAGTGGGATGGAATCGGAGATAAGGTTTATACAGGCATCAGCAATTATCTGGAGCTGGTAAAAGATGAAGCATTTCTGCTTTCAGCCAGAAATTCACTGATTCTGGCTGTGGCTTCGATTGTCGGCCAGTTAATTCCGGCGCTATTTTTTGCCCTTGTGCTTGCAAGAAACGTAAAGGGAGAGAAGGTTTATCGTACCATTTATTTTATACCGGTGTTACTCTCCACAGTAGTGATCGGCCAGTTGTTTTTGAAGATATATAATCCAGATTATGGTGCATTGAATGCGATTATAAAATGTTTCGGAGGAAAAGGAGCGGACTGGCTCGGTGATAAACGATTTGTGCTTGCGGCTTCGTTCTTCCCGATTATCTGGCAGTATATTGGTTATCATATGTTGATTCTTTATACGGGAATCAAAAGTGTTCCTTCAGAAATATATGAGGCAGCTCAGATTGACGGTGCAACGGAAACTCAGATGGCAGTTCATGTTACAATTCCCTTGATTAAAAATACGATGAAAGTAAGTCTGACATTTGCTGTGATCGGTTCTTTAAAGTTATTTGATCTGATCTGGGTATTAACAAAGGGTGGGCCGCTTCATGCAAGTGAGGTGCCAAGTACATTGATGTATACCTCCATATTTACCCGAATGGAATACGGAATGGGGAGTGCAATGGCAGTATTTATTGTGGTGGAATGTCTGCTCTTCTATTTTGTCATTGAGAAGTTTTTTAAAGTAGAAGCTATTACATATTAGAGGGGGAGGAAAATGAAAATAAACGTAACAAAAGTATTTTTACATATTTTATTGGCAGCATTTGCAATTGTGCAGGTTTACCCTCTGATTTTTCTTTTGTTTTTTTCACTGAAGGACAATAATGAAATATATAGTGGAAATGTGATGGGAGTTCCACATAAACTCCACTGGGAAAATTACCATAATGCGTTATTTAATGCTAATGTGGGACATTATCTGGTGAACAGCATTTTTGTGACGGCAGTTGTTATTGTGGTATCGGGTATCCTTGCATGTATGGTTTCGTATGCGATTGCGAGGATGCGAGTAAGAGGTAATAATATTGTAAAAACATTTTTTTCGATCGGTCTTATGATACCACTCCATGCAGTACTGCTTCCTGTGTTTATTATGCTTCGAAATCTGAAAATGTTAGATACATATCAAGCGATCATTGTTCCATATATTGCGTTTGCGCTGCCAATGGCAATTTTCTTCATGATCGGATTTTTCCAAACACTGCCGCTTGAATTGGAGGAATCGGCATTTTTGGACGGTTGTGGTATATTCAGGACGTTCTTTACGATTATACTGCCACTTGTAAAACCGGCGCTTGCAACAATCTCGATATTTACGTTCTTGTCTACATGGAATGAGATGATGTTTGCAATCACATTCATCAATTCTGAGAAATACAGGACACTGACTGTCGGAATCATGCAGATGGTAGGTCAGTATACAACGGACTGGGGAAGCATGGGGGCAGGACTGGTGGTTGCGACGCTGCCGACGGTTATCATCTATCTGTTATTCAGTAATCAGGTGCAGAGCGGTATGGTAGCAGGGGCTGTAAAGGGATAAAAATTTGGAAAGGAAGGATATGATCATGAAATTAAAGAATCCGGTATTAAGAGGATTTCATCCTGATCCGAGTATGATAAGGGTAGGAGAGACGTATTATATTGCGTCTTCAACTTTTGAGTGGTGGCCTGGCGTGAGGATACATGAATCAAAGGACATGGTAAACTGGCGGTTACTTACCTGCCCGCTGAATGAGAAGCGGCTGCTTGATATGACAGGCAATCCAGATTCTGGCGGAATCTGGGCGCCGGATTTATCTTATTATGAGGGGAAGTTTTATCTGGTATATACGGATGTCAAGGTAACAGACGGTTCTTACAAAGATTGTGTTAATTATCTGACCACAGCGGTAGATATTATGGGGCCGTGGTCTGATCCGGTTGTATTAAATACGGCAGGGTTTGATGCGTCGCTTTTTCATGATGATGACGGGAGAAAATATCTTGTTAATCAGTATTGGGACCCAAGAAGCTTTCATCATCCATTTTACGGGATTTTGTGCACCGAATATTCGGAGCAAGAGCAACGCCTCATCGGGGAACCGCGTGTAATTTACAGAGGTACGATTGATCGTTTTACTGAAGGTCCTCATTTATACAAAATAAACGGATATTACTATTTGTTTGTGGCACAGGGCGGGACCGTATATGCACATCAGGAGCGCGTAGCGAGGGCTGAATCTCTCGATGGCATATTTGAGACACAGCCGGGAGAGCCGTTTTTGACGACACTTGATGCGCCATTTCACTCGATTCAGAAGGCGGGACATGGGTCACTGGTGCAGACGGCAGCAGGCGAATGGTACTTTGCACATTTGATGGGCCGGCCGCTTCATCATGATACAGAATCTGTTGCAGAGGTGAGGGGATGGTGTCCGCTTGGACGCGAGACCGGGATTCAAAAGGTGATTTGGGATGATGACGGGTGGCCGCACATTGTCGGTGGGCATAAAGGAATGGAGGAAGTAGAGGCACCACAGGATGTGCAAGAGTGTATATGGGAGCCAGACTGCCCGGAAAAGGATGATTTTGACGATGAGAAGCTAAATCATCATTTCCAGACATTAAGGGTACCATTAGATGAACATACGCTTTCACTTAAGGATTGTCCGGGGCATTTGCGACTCTATGGAAGGCAGTCTTTGGCGTCTGCATTTTTACAGGCGCATGTGGCCAGAAGGTGGCAGAGCTTCACTTTTGATGCACAGACGAAGGTTGCATACCGACCGGTTACGATTCAGCAGGCAGCAGGTCTTACCTGTTATTATAATACGAAGAACTGGTCTTGCATTCAGGTGACATGGAACGAAACATATGGAAGAGTCATCGATGTGGTGGCAACGGATTTGGGAAAAACATTCAGTGTGTATAAGGATACCCCGGTTCCTGTTCCGGTGGATGCAGAATATGTGTTTCTGAAGGTAGAAGTCAGAGGAATCCATTATCAATATTTCTATTCTTTTGACGGGAAAACATGGAACGGAACAAATTATATTTTTGATTCCGCGGGACTGTCAGATGAATACATTAAAGCAGTTTATGATGCAGCGTTCACGGGAGCATTTGTGGGTATGGTGAATGTTGACGGACTGGGGACGGCAATTCCTGCTGATTTCGATTATTTTATTTATAAAGAGCTCAATGCGAAGGTAGACGGAAAGTATATATAAAGGAAAGAGGGACAGCACTAGGTTGTCCCTTTTCTGTAATCCCTGACAGATTTGCCGGTATATTTTTTAAAACAGTTACTGAAATAATATGCATCGGGTATACCGACGGATTCCGCAATTTGGTACGCTTTTAAATCAGTTGTATTCAGAAGCTCAATGGCGCGTTCCATACGAAGGCGATTTAAGTATTTGGAAAAGCTGAATCCAAGTTCTCTTTTAAAAATACGACTTAAATAACTGTCATTCATATGGAATTTTTCAGCCACAAAACCAAGAGATAGCGCCGGATTCGTAATTTCTTCCTGAATATAATGCATGACATCCCACAACATGGATTTACTCTTGTTTGTCCTGTATGTGGCAATTTCTGAAGTAAGTCTGGTCAGGAAGGCGCTCGTCTGATTGCGCAAGTCAGCGCTTTCTGGTTCAAGCAGTATGGAGAGAAATGAATTTCCCGAATTCGGAAACAGTTCCTTAAGTGGAATTCCAATATCGTTTGCCACGTTAATGGCGGAAGATAACAAGGTCATGGATAAGAGCCTTGCATGCTCTAGAGAGATCAGATTCCCGTCACTGTTAAGATATAGCGAGGGAAGTAGTTTCTGAACGGAATCAGGGAGTCCGGCTTTTACATAAAACCTGATGTCCTCAAGCCCTTCTGGTGTGGAATTCCAGATAGTATTCTGCACATGGATATCGTTCTGATAGATGACGATCGGCTGATTCGGCGTATACTGGCTGAATTTTAAGGACTCCAGTGCCTCAAAATATGAATTTTCAGCTTTGTAGAAATTGTCGTATGGGTTTCCAATGCCAAATAAAATGGTATTTCCAGATGTCTGGTAAATACTGCGTTGGATTTGTTCGCACAGCGTAACAACTCGGATGGCAGGTGAATAGGCAAGAAGAATCAGGTGGTGGTTATTGTCTGCAAGAACTTCGATCTGCGGATTTCCGGTCAGATAATTTTTGATAAATTCCAGATTTTTCATATCCTGAAGAATTCGTTCTTCTTCTGTCAGGCTGCCCAGATGGGGAGCATGGGCTTCTATGAGCGTGATCTGAATGTAAGAAGGAATTCCCGACGGATAATAGTAGGTGATTTGCCTTTCCGTAGATGCCGTGTGAGCGCTGTTCTCGCAGAATTCGAGTAAAAAGCGTTCCCGTAGGACGGAATAGTTTTTTTCCAATATTTTTTTCAGATGATCATATTCAAACCATTGGCGGCGCTCAATTTCGATCTGCTCCCGTAGCTTTAAAAGGGTTGATTTTAAATCATTGCGATTAATTGGCTTTAAAAGAAAATTTGAGATGCCAAGTTCGATGCTTTGGTGCGCATAATCAAAATCTTTGAAAGCGGTCAGGATTACAATCCTGATATGCGGATATTGCTGAGTTACGATACGGCATAATTTTAGGCCGTCCATATAAGGCATTCGTATATCTGTAAAAAGAATATCCGGGAGCTGTTCCTCCATGATGGAAAGAGCATCCTGCCCTGATACCGCTTCTGCGATAATTTCCATATTGAGAGCGCTCCAGTCAATGCTTGTAATCAACATTTTTCGTGTTAGCTCTTCGTCATCGACAATTATGACTTTAAGATTCAGTTCTTTCATTTTATTTCTCCACTTTATTGATAGGAATTAAAAATGTAATGTCTGTACCCTGGCTGGGACTGCTTTTAATGGTATAAATATTTTGCGTTTCGTAAAAAATCTGCATTCTTTCAATTGTCCCTCTCAGGCCAAAACTTTTAGGATTGGTTTCAATTTTTGTCGTCATGATATCGTGTAGGACTGTTTCTGTCATGCCGACGCCATTGTCTGAAATACGAATGATGAAGTTATGAGTGTCTGTAAAGGCGCTTATCTTTATAATTCCGGAATCACAGGCAGGAATAATGCCGTGGTAGATGGAATTTTCGACGAGAGGCTGGAGAATCAGTCTGGGAATTTTATAGGAGAGGACATTGTCCTGTAATTCATACTCATCTGTGAATGCATCAGGGAAGCGCATTTTTTGCAGTTTTAAATAGTTTTTTACGATATTAATCTCAGTGGACAGCAGGATAATGTTGCTGCCTTTACTCAGACTTTCACGGTAATATTCGGACAGCGATAAGATCAGGTCATACGCTTGATCATTTTGCTGTGAGGTTACAAGGTATGAAATAGCATTTAAACTATTATACAGAAAATGAGGCTTAATCTGTTCTTGTAAGACGTTTAACTCGGCTTTCCGAAGCATTTTTTGCTCAGAGACTTTTGCATCAAGAAGATTTTGAATTTTGTCAACCATATCATTGTAAGCATTCTGTAGTTGTCCGATTTCATCATGATATGGGGTCACGTTAGCGTGATTAAAATTTCCGGTTTCAGATTTTTCCATTGCATTCATAAGACGGCAAAGAGGAGTTGTGATAAAATGATTGGTACTAAGTGCAATTAACATAAAAAAGCAGGAGCTGATAAGGAGAATCACAATGGAAATGACAATGAATGCTTTATATTGCGCTGTGAAACTGTGATAGTTAATCGCTGCAATATAATTCCATCCAAAGTTGGAATCCTGAAAGTTGAGTAAAAGATAACGATCCTTTCTGATCTGCACTGTATTATTTTCGGCGGCGGAATAGGCGGATTTATCTAAAAGCCAATGATTTAAATCATCATTGTAAAAAGGAAGAATTGTATTCGTTTCTGAAATTACACAAAAGTCGGAATATTCGCTGTTGTCATCGCGAGCGAATGAAAGGAGCGAATCTACAGAAACATTAATAAACATGTAGCCCAGAGGATGGGCGTCTTCCGTGCTGTTTATGAGACGTATCAGGGTGATGTAGTTGCATCCGTCTTCAAACTTCAGACATCCCCCACCATTTATCTCCAGAATAGGGGCCCCCTTTTTGCTTACAACTTTTTCATACCAGGACGTGCTTTCAGGAGCCTCCATAGCCGCAAGCGGCAACTCGTATCTTGCTGCGCCTTCATATGTGCCGGATGAGTCCATGATAATGATGGAAGATACGAGTGGCATGGATTCCAGTGATAAATAGAGAGAGTTGCGCAGTTGTTTCGACACAATCGCGTATGCAGATCGGTTTGTATTTTGAAGGTAATTCTGCACTTCCGCAGTACCAAGCAGATACGTTGATGTTTTTGAGATCGTAGACAGAGAGTGGTCTACGTTTCGTGAAACAGTCTCAATCGTCTGGGAGGTCAGGCCGGCAATTGTTTTCTGCTCTTCGCGTGAAAAGAAACCATATAAAATTAAGAGGTTGCACGAAATACAGAAAAATATCAGGGCGGTATATATATATTTCAGTTTTGAAGTTAATGAAAGATTAAAAAAAGCAGCCTTTTTCCTGGAAAAATACATGCTTTTACTCTCGCTTTCTAAATAATTAGTACAGGTTGCTGTAGTCCGGAAAATCCTCATGATTTTCCGGGGAAGGTTCATCTGCCGTTTCCTGCCTGCCAAAAGGATAGCGGCCGGAAATATCAAGGTAAAAGAGCGCGGAAGTACAATTTATATAGGAATTAATCCACAAATATGCGATACCGCATGTGAGAAGGCCTAAAAACATCCAGCCCAGAAACGAGACCATCATATAAAAATAGCGGAATTTGTTTCCCGTCATCAGGCGGCGGCTTTCCCGAAGAAGCTCCGTCACAGAGAGATGATCTTTGTTGTCGGCAAGCAGAGCGATTGCGAAACTGTACGTAAGTGAAAAGTAAAAGAAAACAAGAATACCGAGTACCAGCGCAACCGTAAACAGTACAATGAGAATCGTGCGTTTCAATAAAATATAGGCAGCCAGAAAACCAATAAATGGCAGCAGGCAGCCAAAACCAATCAGTGAAAGGATCAGTTCAATGAGTATTGCCTTGTCAGGGTGGTGTGAAAACCCATAGAACAGGTCTGAAATATTGAAAGGCCGATTCTGGCAGATATTCAGATAAAACCGGTAGACACCGACGGAAAAAATGCAGGTGACCAAAGAGAGAAGAAACTGGACAATATAAAAGACAACGATTCCGAAAATTGTATTTGTGTCGATTGTAAATTCACATGCAATGCCGATAAAGATGGAAATTGCATTCAGCGTAATGGCGAGCACAATGGCGGTGCCGTATTTTCCAAGCATATATTCGCGTGCCATTGCTTTTAGGTCTGACACAGATTGTGTATGTTTCATAAATGTTCCTCCATTTTTTTCAATTAAAATGTATCCTCGGGGAAGGGGGAATAGCGATCAAGACCATTCTCTTCAGGAGTGAAGGGAAAAATACTGTTTAAATCATTCTCAAAGTCACTTCCATAAATTTGCTCATAAAGGGTTTCATACTGTTCCATAAGCTGGGGATTCGAAAGTACCGTATACACGGAAGTAATCATAATGCCAGCTGCAAGAACAATTCCGATGCTGCCGAGTGTGAGACCGGCTTTGGCGACGGATAGGATTCTGCGTTCTTTCCCTTTTGACAAAAGTGCGAATACAATGGCAAAACCTCCGAAGATAAAACTCGGAAACATGCAGAGAAGTCCGGCAAGCGACAGAATGCCGCACACCAGCGCGCCAATAGCCATGCCGTTTCCCTTCGGCGGTGTATTTTGTGTATTGTCAGGTGTCGAGTAGTCCATAAGATGCCTCCATCATAATAACTTGATTTTCACTTATAACTCTAGTGATTATAGCATTTTACGGGACGATTGACAAATCCTTATTGCTTCAAATCATTTTTTTTACTATAATAGTAAAATACGGTGTGTAATACCGTTAAAGCAGATCGCAGAAGAATGCTGTGAGCAGTATACCAGGAAGGATGAAAGTAAGGTGCAAAAATGGACATTTACGGAAAATTAACAGAAGAGCTTGGAATACAGAGATGGCAGGCAGAGGCTGCCGTAAAGCTGATTGATGAGGGAAATACGATTCCGTTTATCTCAAGATATCGAAAGGAAGTAACGGGGTCGCTGAATGATGAGGTCTTACGAAATCTTTTTGAACGCCTGAATTACCTTCGCAATCTGGAGGAGAAAAAGGAGCAGGTGCTTTCCAGCATAGAGGAACAGGGAAAATTGACGGAGGAACTCAAAGCCCAGATTCTTGCGGCGGAAACGCTCGTGGTTGTGGATGATTTATACCGGCCGTATCGTCCGAAGAGGCGGACACGGGCTACAATTGCGAAGGAAAAGGGACTGGAGGGGCTTGCAGATATCATACTTTTGCAGGAAACCGGTCAATCCATAGAGAAGGAGGCGGAGGCCTTCTTAAACGAAGAAAAAGAAGTGACAAGTGTGTCGGATGCAGTGAACGGCGCGAAGGATATTCTTGCGGAGATGGTTTCGGATGAGGCGGATTACCGTATTTATATCCGGGATATTACAATGAAGGAAGGCAGAATACTTTCGACGGCGAAAGATGAAAAAGCTGAGTCTGTCTATGAGATGTATTATAATTTTGAAGAGCCAGTCAGCAAAATTGCAGGGCATCGCGTGCTTGCCTTAAACCGCGGCGAAGCCGAAAAATTCCTTACGGTGAAGGTGGAGGCGCCGGAGGAGAGAATCCTTACTTTTCTGGCGAAGAAAGTGATTACAAAGGAGAATCCGAACACGGCTCCGGTGTTGCAGGCAGTGATAGAGGACAGTTATAAACGCCTGATCGCGCCGGCGATTGAGCGTGAGATCAGAAATGATCTGACAGAGAAGGCGGAGGACGGGGCGATTACCGTATTCGGAAAGAATCTGGAGCAGCTTCTGATGCAGCCTCCGATTGCGGGTCAGGTGGTTCTTGGCTGGGACCCGGCATTCCGTACGGGATGCAAGCTTGCAGTGGTTGACCCAACCGGAAAAGTGCTTGATACGAAGGTGATTTTCCCTACACAGCCACAGAATAAGGTTGAGGAGGCAAAGCGGGAGCTTAAGAAACTGATACAGAAATATAATATTTCTCTGATCTCTGTTGGGAATGGAACGGCGTCAAGGGAGTCGGAGCAGGTGATCGTAGAGCTTTTGAAGGAGATACCGGAGAAGGTTCAGTATGTGATCGTAAACGAGGCGGGCGCTTCCGTTTATTCAGCGAGTAAACTTGCGACGGAGGAATTCCCGAATTTTGATGTGGGACAGAGAAGTGCGGCGTCGATTGCGCGGCGCATTCAGGACCCGCTTGCGGAACTTGTGAAAATCGACCCGAAGTCCATCGGTGTGGGACAATATCAGCATGATATGAATCAGAAGAAGCTTGGTGAAGCGTTAAATGGTGTGGTGGAAGATTGTGTGAATAAAGTCGGAGTAGACTTAAACACGGCGTCTGCTTCCCTGCTTGAATATATTTCCGGTATTTCGAAGGTGATCGCTAAGAATATTGTGGAGTACAGAGAGCAGAACGGACGCTTTACAAACCGGAAACAGCTTCTCAAGGTGGCAAAACTCGGTCCGAAAGCATTTGAACAGTGCGCAGGATTTATGCGCATTGCGGACGGCGATAATCCGCTTGACGCGACAAGTGTCCACCCTGAGTCGTACGAGGCGGCAGGGAAGCTGCTTTTAAAACTGAATCTTACAATGGAGGATGTGAAAGCGGCGCAGGCGAAGGCTGCAAAAGAGAAGGGAAGGGCAAAGACAGCGCCAAAACCACAGAAGCCGCAGAAAAAACAGGTTGTGATTAAAAACCAGAATACCGCAATGGGCAAAGCGCTTTTGGAAGCGATGGGAGGCACGGCGCTTTTGGAAGAGACGAAAGGACCTGCTGCAATAGAAAGCGCCGGTGTGGGAAGTCTTGAAAAACGCGTGAAAGATAAGAAGAAAATAGCGCAGGAGCTTGGCATCGGTGAGATTACGCTCACGGATATCTTAAAGGAACTTGAAAAACCGGCGCGTGACCCTCGTGATGATATGCCGAAGCCGATTTTAAGAAGCGATGTTCTTGATATGAAGGATTTAAAGCCGGGGATGATTCTGAAAGGAACGGTGCGAAATGTAATTGATTTCGGCGCTTTTGTTGACATCGGTGTGCATCAGGACGGACTTGTTCATATTTCGCAGATTACGGACCGCTTTATTAAACATCCATTGGAAGCGGTCGCTGTAGGGGATATTGTGGATGTGCAGGTGCTCACGGTCGATGCGGCGAAAAAGAGGATTGGCCTTACGATGAAGATTCAGCAGTCGGTGGGAAAGAGTGCGTCAAAGTAGAAGCTTGTTTTCCAGAAATTGTTCGGAAAAAATCTATTGACAAAAAATACATAAGCGGGTAAGATACAATACGTAGTAATTTAACTGAACAGGAAATTCTTCGGGGTCGGGTGAAAGTCCCAACCGGTGGTGAAGTCTCTTATGGAGAACGAGTCCACGACCCGCATGGCAACATGCGGCTGATTTGGTAGAATCCAAAACCGACAGTAAAGTCTGGATGAAAGAAGAAAATTGTCTGTATCTTTGTATGCATGACGACTCCGGGTAATTTTATGTTATCCGGAGTTTTTTATGTACATGGACGCAAAAATTATGATATGCCGTAACAGGATTTCCTGCACAAAAATCTGTACTTTTGAAGTACATAATTTAAGGAAAAGGGGAATAAGAGTATGAGCAGTCAAACAGTAACAGTGAAAAACGACACAGGAACGACAAATGTAAGGAAGATGACAATGACGGGATTATTATCCGCTGTTGCATTTCTATTGATGTTCTTTGATTTCAGCGTGCCGCTGATGCCTGCGTTTATCAAAATGGATTTATCGGAGCTTCCGGCGCTGATTGGTTCGTTTGCTATGGGGCCGGTGGCAGGAGTGGTCATCTGCCTGATCAAGAATATTCTTCATCTGATGAAGACATCGACAGGCGGCGTCGGGGAACTCTCGAATTTTATACTGGGTGCTGTGTTTGTGTTTACGGCGGGAATGATTTATAAGAAAGTAAATACGAGAAAAGGCGCGCTGATCGGCTCACTTGCGGGAGCGGTGGTAATGGCAGTCGTCAGTATATTTTCAAATTATTATCTTGTGTATCCAGTATATACGGCATTTATGCCTATGGAAGCTATTATTGCCGCATATCAGGCAATCAATTCGAATATCCGGAATCTGTGGCAGGCGTTGGTTGTGTTTAATATGCCGTTTACATTTGTGAAGGCTATGTTCAGCGTTGCAATTACGTTTTTGGTGTATAAGAGAATTTCGCCGGTGATTAAAGGAAATCTGTAACTATACGCTATGGTGGAAAAGACCGGGACATGATTTGGTGTTCCGGTTTTTCTTTATTGAATTCGTCTGATTCAATAAATGAGATGAAAAAGCGCTTGATACTATGTCTGAATTCGTGTATCATAAACACATAATTCTATTTCTTATCATTTTTCCGGCATGTTCTGCCATAATTCCTGAGAATTGAAAATTGAAACAGGGGATGCTATACTTAGAGATAAGTATCGTTGTAAAGAATTCTGACATGGAGGATTAGTATGGTTACAGTTATTCATGGCGTTACATCGAAACAGGTGCTCGCAGACGAGATGATTGCGGTTCTGAATACAATGGATTTGGACGGATATTTTTATTTGGGGTATCCTGTTTTGGGAGGTATGGATGGCAAAATAAAGGTGGATGCGCTCTTGGTATGCAGACAATGCGGACTTGTGATTTTCGATCTTGAAATGTCATCCGCCGATGAAAATGGAATGGAAGATAAGCTTTCACTGTTAGATAATCTGTATAATAATATGGAAGCCAGATTGAAGCGATACGGTTACCTGTCAAACCGTAGAAAACTTCAGGTGCCTATTCATGTGATTTGCTATGCGCCGCGTTATGGAGCGTGCGGGGAAGAGATTTATCATTCGGGCCAGGCGGTAAAAGAACATCTGGAGAATCTTAACTGGGATGCAAGTGAGGATTATTACGATAAGCTCCTGGAAGCAATTCAGATGATTTCTCAGATCAAAAAGCGGGGCTGCCGGTCAAATCTTCAGAATGTTTTCTCCAAAGGCTCAAAGTTGAAAATGCTTGAAAATCAGATTTCGTGTCTTGACAAGCAGCAGAGTAAGGCGGTGATTGAAACGGTTGACGGAGTTCAGCGGATTCGCGGACTGGCTGGCTCGGGAAAGACAATTGTGCTGGCCCTGAAGGTTGCCTACCTTTATACAACGTATGAGGAGAAGACGATTGCGGTTACGTTTAACAGCAGGGCTTTAAAAGGGCAGTTTATACAGTTAATTACGAACTTTATTATTGAAAATACAAATGAGGAGCCGGATTGGGACCGGATTCGGGTTATTCATGCATGGGGAAGCAGGAATTCGGAAGGATTATACTTTAATTTCTGTAGGGCAAACAATTTGGTCTGCTATGATTACAATGATGCATGCCGGAAATTTGGCCGTAATGAGTTGGCATTTGATAAGGTCTGCCAGGAGGCGGTGGAAATGGTGACTGCGCCTCGGACGCTGTACGATGTGATTTTGGTAGATGAAGCTCAGGATTTTTCGAAATATTTTTTACAGATGTGTTATATGTCTCTCCCGCCCCAAAGCCGCATGCTTGTTTATGCGTATGATGAACTGCAAAGCCTGGATAATAAAAATGTCGAATCTCCGGAAATAATCTTTGGAAGCACAGATGGAAAGCCAAATGTGGTACTGGATAATGGCAACGGGAAAGAGGAGGATATTGTTCTGTCAAAATGTTACCGTAACTCGCGCCCTGTACTGATTACGGCACACAGCCTGGGATTTGGGATATACAGGGATAAGGAAGCGCGTGAGGTAACGGCGCTCGTTCAGTTATTCGAGGACAAAAAGCTTTGGGAGGACATAGGGTATACGATGGAGGAAGGCGTGATTGAGGACGGCAGACCTGTTACATTGTACAGAACAGGTGAAAACAGTCCTGAATTTCTGGAGAATCATTCGCCGGTTGATGATTTGATTCAATTTAGAAAATTTGATTCTGCTGAGGAAGAGGCAAAGTGGGTTGTAGATGATATTGAAAGAAATTTAAAAGAGGAAGAATTAAGGTATCAGGATATAATGGTTGTCCATCCGGATCCCAGAACTACGAAAAGTTATGTGTCGTATATCCGTGTAATGCTGATGGAGAGAGATATAAGATCACACATTGTAGGAGTGCAGACGACGCCCGATGATTTTTTTCAGGAGGATTCAATTGCGGTCTCGCAGATTTACAGGGCAAAGGGAAATGAAGCGGCGGTTGTCTATCTGATTAATGCGGATGTCTGTGCAAGAGGAGTCAATTTGTCACGAAAAAGGAATATATTGTTCACTGCGATAACCAGATCAAAGGCGTGGGTGCGCGTCAGCGGCCTGGGGGAAAATATGGAACTTTTGATGAAGGAGTATGAAGAGGTGAAGAGCAGGAATTTCCGGTTGCAGTTTACGTATCCGGATGAACTGCAGAGGCAAAATATGCGTATCATTCACAGAGATATGACTCAAAATGAAATTCGTGATATTAAAAAAAGCAACGTCAGTCTGGCTGATATTCTGGAAAAAATTAAAAAAGGAGAAATACAGAAAGAAGACCTGGATGAGAATACAATAAAAGCGTTGAGGGAAGTGCTGTTTAATTGAGAAAAAAGGAAAAGGTATTTAGAGAAGTAAGAAAAGTCACACAGGAATTAATTCGATGCGGACTGGCAGAAGAGTATAATTTTCCCGTAATGAAAAATACGGATATTATATGGGAGCATTATAATGATATTTCACTGTATTTAAAAAATATGGAGTACAAGACCATATACGAGGAAATAGAAAAGAATCATAATTTTAATATCAAGCTGCCGGACGGAGGGATTCTTCAAATGATGTATCGGTTTGACGGACACGGCGCGATGCTTAAATCACACAGGCTTGCATTCTATCCTTCACCTTCATATGAGATTTATCAGAATGATGCCGAGTTGTATGATGCTGATTACATCTATGGAGATATATTGAATAAGAGCGTACTTCCGGTCATGATACGGGCGGATTATAATAGTGAGGAGGTGGAAGGCGGCTTCCACCATCCATTTTCGCATATTACTTTGGGCGGATACAAAAATTGCAGAATTCCGGCCGATCGGCCAATCGCGCCGATACAGTTTGTAAAATTTATTATGGAACATTTTTATTATGTGCCAAGTTCAAAACTGGAATTTGATTTTACAATGGAGAGTACGATACAGTTTGACAGACATATTTCCGAGTATGATGCAGGAAAGAGCAGAATTGTGGTATAGAAAAGAATACATATGGGGTACCTTGAATGAAAAGACCGTCTCACCCAATGTGAAAAGCATTCGGGTGGACGGTCTTTGCGCAGTTTTGCATATAGATGAAAATGATCAATATTATGATTAAAAACGAAAAATGCGTAAATAATAATTGAAAATAAAGAAAAAAAGGTATAATATTGAGTATAATAACATTACATATGTGAATAAGGATGGAGAAAGCTATGAGACTTTTAAGAATGGTATTCGAAGGCCTGCCGCAGTTTTATAATGTGCTGGATATAGATTTTGTGGCAAAACAGAGAGTAGATGAAGATGATAAACAGCGGCTTTATCCCGTCTTTTCCAAAATATATTTGAATCAGATCATTTCGTTTATTGGAATAAATGCTTCGGGAAAGACAACGATACTGAAAGTGATTTCTTTTGCCATAAAAATGTTAAATAATGAATCGATTAATAACAGTCAGTCGAAAGAAATTTTGAGTGAATTGAAACCGTCTCAGCAAGTAATTCTTACATCCTATTTTTGTGATTCTGATTTTGTATATAAACTGGAAACTTTTATTGGAAAAGAAGTAAACAGTTTAGATGGAAGTGAAAAATTTGTTATTTTAGACGAATCTTTGTGGTCAAAAGAACTGAAAAAGATCAAGACAAAGAAGAGTGTGTTTGATTTTAAGGAGTCTGATTTAAAAGAAAGAAGGAATCAAAACGAGCAGTATCTAATGAATGATGTGAGCATAATGGTTGCGGAAAATAAAAGAAATAACGGTGGTTTTTTTATTCGAGATATGTCAAAATGGACAGATCACAATATGTTAAATGTCCTGGGACAGTTTCCAAAGGAACTTTTGAGCTTTTTAGACCCCAGCATAGAATATATTCATTGTAATGTAAAAGAGAAAAAAGTCGATATACAGTTAAAGTTTTACGGAAAGGATGAAATATTGATCAATAGTCCAAGAGTGCTTGAAAATTATCTTTCTTCAGGTACAATAAAGGGATTAAGCGTGTTTATGAGTGCTGTGTTTGCGTTTATTGAGGGAGGATATTTGATTGTTGATGAGATAGAAAATCACTTTAATCGGGAGATTGTTGCAACATTGATACGATTTTTTATGACTCCTAAAGTGAACAAAAATGGTGCAACGCTCTTACTTTCCACTCATTACTCAGAATTATTGGATGAATTTGACAGAAATGACGGAATTTATATTGTCAGAAACAGAAATGGAATAACAGCGGAAAACTTATCTGATCTGTTGAAAAGGAATGATATGAAAAAAAGTGAAGTATATGACAGCGGTTATTTAGAAGGAACAGTTCCAGGATATGAGGCATACTTAGCGTTGAAGAAAGTTTTGACGGATGTACAATAACAGGAGATTTTATACATGGGAAAATATATAGCATGTATTTGTGAAGGTGGTGCGGAAAGGGCAATTTTAGATTTACTGCTTGATAATCAGAAATTGATTTTTGAACGGGAAGATTTAATAGAGGAGGAAGTAATAAGCAGCAGGAGTGGAAAGGAATTTCAGGAAAGATACTTAAGAAAGGGGTTTGCGGGGAAAATTACTATATACAGGGTCTTAGATTCTCATAGTGAAAAATTCAATTTAAGTAAAGCATATGAACATAAAGTGGATATTAAAAATGTAGTGACTGCTCCTGAGATTGAAATGCTTATTATTTGTAATGAAGGTAAGTATGCGGAATATAAAAAAGAAAAAGGAAAAAATCCCAATTTAAAACCAAACATATATTGCAGAACCAATTTGAAGTACAAAAATGTAAAAAGTTATGAATTTGTTAAGGAATATTTTTCTGATATGTCTGTTTTAATAAGCGCTTTGCGCGAATACAGAAGAATCGCAAAAATTCGAAGGAATGAGTTATCTATATGGGATTTGCTGCGATAAGAATTGAATATATGAGATTGTACATAGCAGGATGATACAGATAAATATGAATGAAAAGACCGTCTCACCCAATGTGAAAAGCATTCGGGTGGACGGTCTTTGTGCAATTGAAGGGACAAATTTCAGAGGGTTAGAGGCAGTCCGAAAGAACCGACAGATTACGGAAGCGTACAAAGGCGTGCTGACCGATGAAAAAGTACGGGATATTGTCGGAAAATACGGGCTTCCGAAAAAGGTGGAAAGAGATTATCCCGGTTTTTGCGATGAAAATTATCTGAATGCTTTTGTGACAGACTATTTATCGGATGGCTATCTTTATGACTGGGATAATTACAGGATTCCGACGCGCATTTATCCGATTTCGGAAACCGTCATCGGAGAGCTTGAGGAGGCATCGGGAGAGCAAATAAGCCTATATTATGCGAGAGGATGGAAAACATTTATTGAAGTGCTTCAATACGCGATGATTATGGCAAGCGTCTTAATTCTGTCCGGGATATCCGTGCTTTTTGCTGAGGAAGGGCAGACCGGGATGAAGCAGCTGATTTTTACAACAAAGGAAGGCATACAGAAAGATATCGCAGCAAAAACAGCGGCGGCATTTACGCTGACAGTCTGCATTTATTTCGGAGCGGTTGTACTGGATTTGGTGATGTGTGCGGCAGTATTCGGTCTGGATGGACTGAGCTGTCCGCTTGGAATTACAATGAACCAGCAACTCTCTTTGGACAGAAATGTGCCACATCCGGAGGCTTGTATGCAGACAGGTTCATTTATTGGAATTCTGCTCATCGTCAGCCTTCTGGCCATATTGGTACTGTGCGCAGTTACTTTATGTGTTTCAGCGCATTTTCACAGCTGCTTCCATGCTGTTATGGTATCTTCCGCCTGTTGGGGAATGCCTGTCATGATACGAATCTTTTTTGGAAGATTTGCATATGCGCTTATGGCAGGCACTCCTGTTTTTCTGATATTTTACAATAACACACTGGAACTTTTGCTATTTCAGATACTGCGGGTAATTTCGCTTACATTCGCAATCACCCTTCTGGTGGTGGGAATCGTGTGCGGATACCGGGGGTATAAGCGGAACAGGTTCATCTTCTGACAGACGATTCAGGGGGTATCTTTCATTAGCGCTTTAAAAAGCATAAACAAAGACACCGTGAATAAAATATGGGAAATACCTGCTATGCCGGAGACAGAGGCATCAACCGCTCTGGTAAGATCTGCGTTTTGGACCTGCAGAATTCCTCTCGTTAGCATGGTACAGACCATAAGCGGAAGAGAAATATTATAAAGCACGTAGAACCGCTTAAAAATTTTCGTCTCAGTCAGACCGTGCTCCTGCCTGCAAAACAAGGCGAGAATCAGGAACAGGAACATTCCAAGTGCGAACAGGTGCACATGAATATACCGGAGTACGGTTTCGCCCGTATATCCATCGAATTTTGTGAATTCTCTGTAGAAAACTCCCGCTGCTATGGCAGCTATGGAATAGATCATTGCGGTATGAATTAGTTTTTTCATTTGGCAGTATCCTTTCTCATGGCATGAAAGCCGATTAGAATTGTCCATACATAGGCACAGGTTTTGGGAATCATGAGCATACCGACCATTGGAATGGTATCCGCCCACAGTACAACAGGTATATAGAATCCAAAGCTTAACACAATGGTCAGCCACATATATTTGAATTGAGTATCCCCGCATTCCTTCGCGCTTTTATAAAACAGGAGGATGATCAAATGCCCCAATAATGCGAATGGAAGATTGCGGTAAATGCTCCAGGAGAGAGGGGCTTCTGCACTCAGCCATTCATTCTGCGGGAGCAGGCACAAAATAATACGCAGTGCGGAAAGCAGATAAATGACGACAGTCAGGCTGTTTTGGCCGTTTATTTTGTACCGGATTCGCCATACATAGTACAGGATAATATAAAAAACAGTCATTGTAATGGAAGTAATCAGTTTGCCAATGCCAAGAGCGGTGGTAAAGTTTTCAAGTCCTGATGTACACAGCGCCAGAGCGCGGGGGATGAGGTGGAAAGAATCGCCGGCGCCAAGTACAATGGACATGATGCCAAACAGCCGGTATTCCCTGTTTCCTTTACTTTTTACCACCATAATGATTCCGATGGTAATAACAGAGGTTAAATATACGATATCAAATAGTGTTTCTGCAATAGCCTGCATAGAAATTCCTCTCTTTCTGAACAATGTTCACTTATGCTTGTAAAAAATTCCCGGATACTTACGGGAATTTTTATAAATAGATTACCCGGCGGATCAGACCCAGAATCCCGCTGCAATCATAGTTATGCTGCAACAATGCGGAAATGATCAGAGAAAACAGAATCTCCGTGAAATCCCTTTGGGTAAAGCTGTCGTCAAAAGCGTCAGGGCGCACATTCGGATCGTTTGCTAAGGCAGTAGAAAGGACCTCCTTAATGTGTATCCATGACTGGGCCATGCGCTGCTGTCCGTCTGACTTTTCTTCTCCGATAAAGCTTACAGAATGCATTGTGAAGAAGCCGGGATATTTTTCGTCACCCTTTCTCAGGCTGTCAAATGTCCATTTCACACAGCTGATAAGGGTGTCAAACATTTCCTTATTTTCAGGGAAATGAAAGATATCATACCAGACGCTCTCGACTGTTGCAGCAATTAAATCATATTTGGAATTTTTGGAAAAATCAAGTAAATAAGCAACTATCCCCGCAAAACAAAGCATTTCCCCGCATTTCTTGAGGACTGCAACCCCTATTTACTACTTATTTACTACTGGGGAATGAGCCTTGATACGGTAAAATACCAAGAAATGCAAAGTTACAGTTTTGACCGAACTTCCCCATAACGGTATAATGAAGCCAAGAAAGGACGGTGGACGGTATGAGGGAAAAGACCACTCACTTATATGTAGACAGCAGGGAGCGGACATTACTCTTACATAGCCTTGTGGAGCTGAAAAACCAGCTCATACAGCAGGGCAGGTACGGGGACTGCGTTGACGAGATTATCTTCAAGGTAGCTAACGCCCCGATAAAGAAAGTGAAAATCGAATATGTCTAAGGCACATCACCATGAAGCCGCTTATTCTTATGGATTTTAAGAGTAGGCGGCTTTTTTGCGTTCTGCGTCCTTTGGTACAGTTACTGAATATTATCCTCCTTGGGAGCCACCAGTTTCCCGCTTGAGAGCCACCCGAAATTGATATTTTCCACCTT
>RAZD01000022.1 GCA_003612525.1 bacterium C-53
TGATAAAATCGCCAACTATTAAAATACGGTGGAATTTAGTCCTGCACTGGAATTTACTTTTTCAAGTCAGCAGCCTTGTGTTCTTCCGCTTTTTTATGTGCCGGAAAGCCAGTATGAATCGCCTCTTTCGGGCAGGCAGCCGCACATGCGCCGCATCGGATGCACTCCGCCGAATCCGGCTCCTTCACAGGGTCAACCTCCATTTTGCATACCTCCCTGCACTTTCCGCAATTGACACACTGATGCCGGTTGACTTCCAGGTGATACAAACTGACTTTATTCATAATGCCGTAAACAGCCCCCAGCGGACACCCCACACGACAGAAAAAACGATAAACAAAAATACAGCCAACGATTGTCACAATCAGAATGGTCAGTTTCAGAAAGAAAAGCGGCCCAATGGTCTGACGCAGCTCCTCATGTGTCCCCAACAGCGGAATTCCGCCCTGCAAAGTGCCTGCCGGACAGATAAACTGGCAGAATGCCGGTTTGCCCATTCCCATATAATTTGTAGCCACAACCGGAAGCGCCAGGACAAAAACAACGAGAATAACATACTTCAC
The DNA here is from genome assembly GCA_003612525.1 of bacterium C-53. Taxonomy (GTDB): domain Bacteria; phylum Bacillota; class Clostridia; order Lachnospirales; family Lachnospiraceae; genus C-53. Next base: position 564 of record RAZD01000022.1, read on the forward strand.
AAGTAGAAAACCTTTTTTCAGCCTGAATTTAACGGATGGAATCTTATGAATCAGCTCCTGTATCAATCCAAAAGGGCACAGCCAGCCGCAAACCGCCCTTCCCAAAAGCACTCCGAATGCCAGAAGAAGTCCCACCACATAAAAACTGAAATCAAACTTCATCGAACCGCTTACCGCCTGAAGCGCACCAATCGGACATGCAAACCCGGCCGCCGGACAGGAATAACAGTTCAGCCCCGGATTACAAAACCGTTTCCATTTTCCCTCATAAATCCTTCCGCCTTTAAAATTCAGAAGATGTGTATTCGAATATCCGAAGGCAATGCATTGAATTACTTTTCTCTTGATTGATTGTTTCATATCTCCTCACATTCTGCCGCCCTTTCAAAACCACGGCCTCTAGCCCAGGCCAATACATTCCAGGCAGATATTAACCGCTTTGTTCCATACCGTCTCAACTTCTCCTCTGGCCGTCCCATGCAAAATACATACGCATGAGACCACAGCAATCACCACTCGCAGGAATCGTTTTCTTTTCTTATTCATTCATGTAAACCTCACAAATCACAGAATCGTAAAAAACGCAGACAAAGGCAGGAGAAACATCCATACTCCTGCCAATCCATAACCTTTTCTTACACCCGGTTTCATCCCGAAAGATCAGGAATGGCTGCCCGGACAGCCGTGCTTGTTTTCCGTACAGTGATGTTCTCCACACGAATGCTCATGATTGTGATGATCACAATGCACATTCGGATTAAATACCAGATTTCCCTCGAGAAAATCCTTTACCGCACCATCTGCACTGCCGGAGACACCTCCCAGCAGCCGGATTCCGGCATCCGCCAGCGCGTCCTGCGCTCCCTTGCCAATCCCGCCGCAAATCAGCGCTTCCGTCTTCTCCCCTGCCAGGAACCCGGCCAATGCACCATGTCCCTGTCCGTTCGTATCCACAACCTGCTCTTTCACAATTTTGCCTTCTTCAATGTCATAAAATTTAAACTGTGCGGTATGTCCAAAGTGCTGGAATATTTCCCCATTTTCATAAGTTACTGCAATTCTCATTGTCTTCCTCCTTAAAACTTATATTGACTGCCATGTCGCGGCAAAATCACAGCACAAACCTGTAAGAATACTCCGGGAAGTCCCCCTGTACTATTCGCCAAAATAATCCTCCACAAATTGCTTATAGCCTTCCACATCTGCTCCGACAATCGGGTCACCTACAATATTGCCTTCCTTATCTACAAACAATGTTGTCGGCACACCTACCACCCATCTCATAACCGGGCCAAAATCCGCGTTTGCAATGATCTGGAGAAAATCCGCATCTGCCTTCTCCAAAATAGCGGACGCCAGTTCGTGATGTTCTGTGTCATCCTCCCCTTCAAAATCAGAAATAAGCCCGATCAGCTGTACATTATCCGGCAGCGATTCCGCCCACTCTCCAAGCGCCGGCATTTCACCTATGCATGGTGTACAGAACGTGCCCCAGATGTTCACCACCGTCAGATCTTTTTTTGCAAAAATTTCCTCTGTAACCTCATTTCCATCTAAATCTTTTGTTGTAAAGGCAGGCATCTTCCAATTGTTATAAGGTTCCTCCGCACTGTTGTTCTCTGAATTCTGCACTTCCTGCCCTGTTTCAGAATTCTCCGCCTGCTTTGCACCATCAGCGGTTCCTCCGCATCCCGTCAGAAGTACAGTCATCATAAGAAAGAGTATGCCGCCAAACCTTAAAAACCTGTTTTTCCACATCATTTTTTTAATCTCCTTTTGTATACGAATCCGCCCTTTACAGGGCATTTTTCTTCTCGTATTCAATATTATATATCATCCGGCGGCATTTATCATCTATTTATTTTAATGTTTCATACAAATTCCCCTGTCAAAACACATTTCTACTTAATCCCCCTATGCATTGAAAACATAAAAAACAGATACGGGAAAATCATAACCGCCACTACCAAAGCCCATCCCAGGCTCTGCCTGCTGGCTGCCATAATACCCACCAAACCAGCCATGAACAGGTACGGGCCGTGTATAAATCGATATATCCTGCCTCTTTTTTGAGAAATGCCGCCGACTTCAACACTCTCAGGATGGGTCAGGCTGCAGTGAACCGTTGCGCCAAATCGGTCAAATGCCCGGTATGCCTTATATTCCCGTCCGTCGATCTCAAAAACAGGGTTCATCCCCTCCTTCTTAAGAACAAGATTCAGATGATTCTCCTCTGCATATTGAAGAAGCGCCTCCGTAAATTCACCTGAATTCATAACCATAGTGTCTGGTTTAAATGAAAAATGTTTTAAATTTTCTGCTGCCGCAAATCGCTTATAATCCTGAATGATTGACATAAATCTCCCTCCATTCTTTTCAACCACATCCATTTTTGAAAGCATATCATCCACATCCAGCCTATTCATCTCTGTGCCAATCAGATCTTTGCAGAAACTAATGCAGGCATTTAATTCGCTCCGCCGCTTCTGCAATACATTCATATGCTCTTCCATGACCGCATTCAGCGACGCGTCTTCCGATAAAATTTTTCGAATATCTTCCAACGGCAAATCTAATTTTCTGAGAAGCCTGATCATTTTCAGTGTTTTAACATCTTCCTCCGTATACTCACGGTAATTGTTTACTGAATTCCTCACAGGATGGACCAAATCCTTTTTTTCATAGAACCGGATATTCTGCTTCGTAATTCCGGTACGATGTTCCAGTTCATTGATATTCAACGGTATAGCCTCCTTCCTTTTGTGTATCCTTTAAGCAGACTATAAAGGATATAGTTAGTATAATGTCAAGAGATTCTGTTTTTTTATTACAAAAAGCAGCCTGATTTCAGACTGCTTTCATCGCAAATGGCAAATTACAACAATTTTATCCTTTCATGCAAAACTTTAATCAATCGTAATCTCATCCATAGCTGCACAATCAAACTCACCAAGTGAGCGGTGATTCGTGAGCGCTTTTATAATCCGCCAGCCATCTCTGCTCTCAACGGCGTTCTGAGACTGGGGATAAAATCCAAAATCAAGATACAATTTGCAGGCAAGCCATGTTGTTGTCTGCGTCGGAACTTTCATATGTGTGTAACCGAGATTCCGCAACGTTTCCATTGTATATGAGATTAAGGGTTTCGAAAGCCCCTTTCCCTGACACTCTCTGCTGACAGCTACCCAATGCAGCCATCCATCTCCCGACGCATCTCCGTTGATTACATCGTAAAACGCCGTTGCCGTAGCAATCTTCTCCCCATCCGCGTTCTCAATAAAGATCATCCGTTTGGGCAGTTCCTGTTCATGATCTGCATAATACTTCCTCCATGCATTAAGGCCCTGCTCATAATCCGTAAATTCTCTCGCAGACATCTCAATCGCAATCCATGCATCACGATCTCCCTTTTCGTAAAATACAAACCGAAACCCGTCCGGAAGATCATAAGACGGAATCTGTTCCAAATCGCGCTCAAGCAGCAACTCATAATATTTTATACGCGTATCATGATTGTCAAACTTCATATTCAATTGTGTATCCTCCTAAAAGACCAGCTGTACCAATATCATATAGCAGACCGTTCCACCCGCTATGGAAATCAACATCTGCCGCTTCCAAAGATGCAGGGCGATCACCGCCGCTATACTCACCGCCTCCGGCACTCCGTGGTTCCCCGTAAACAAACTGACACTTTTTAAGCAATATACCACGAGCAGGCCAAACACCGCCGGCGGAAGAACCCTGCCAAGATACTGAATGTACCGGGGTGTAGGTTTTCCCGCCGGGAAGAGAAGAAACGGAAGAAACCTCGTCAGAGCCGTTCCAAATACAATCATGCCTATCATAGCCGCCTGTTCCATGAATGTCATCGTCACTGTCTTTCCCCTCCCGCTTCCAAAGGTCTTCTAAGCAGCGTCAGTACACCGAGTATGGCCGCCATAGCCGGAATCATAAAGTCCTCCGCCCCAAAAGCCAGCAGACACAACACAGAAACCCCAATTCCTGCCAATGCGCTTACGTGATTTTTATCCTTCAGCCACTGCTCCAAAAAAATCACAACAAACATGGCAGTCATCACAAAATCCAGCCCTTCCGTATTAAAGTGGATCAGAGACCCGAAAATTCCACCAAGTGTAGCGCCAAAAAACCAGTAAAAATGATTTAACAATGTCACAAAAAACATAAACCATCCCCGGTCAATGTCTTTCGGAATATCAGCAGTATAATTGATAGAAAAACTCTCATCGCACATTCCGAATATCATATAAATATCTTTCCAACCATTCCCGCGGTATTTGTCCAACATGGAGATACCGTAAAATATATGCCTCGCATTGATCATAAGCGTCATGGCGAGCGCCTGAAGCGGATGGAATGAACCAAGCAGAAGATTCACCGCAACAAATTCGACAGAACCCGCAAAAATAGTCAGGCTCATGATCATCGGATACCAGAACGCAAAACCGGATACATTCATATAAATCCCATAAGTCATACCAAGAAACCAGAATCCGGCAAAAATCGGAATGGTATGAGGAAATGCAGCCTTCAAAGCACTTTTCCGCCGTGTACTTTCTGACATCGCTGCTCCTCCTACATGGAAATCCATCCAAACACACTCGCAATCGAGCTTAAAAGAATGATTACAATGCAGACCGGCGCCAGAAACTTCATAAAGAAGCAGTACATTTTCTTACGTTTAAAATCAGACGACTGTTCTATTTCCTTCGCGATTCTGTCAAGCCCTATAACCCGCGTAATCAGAAGACAGGTTGACAAAGCTGCAAACGGCATCAACAATGAATTCGTCAGAAAATCAAAGAAATCCAGAATCGTCATACCCAGCACGGAAACAAAGTCAAGCACGCCAAATCCAAGCGCGGAAGCCGAACCAAACAGAACAATAATGGCCCCCATCAAAAGCGTCGCTTTATGGCGGTTCCATCCAAGCTGATCTTCAAATGTGGAAACGCCAGACTCCGCAAGGGAAATTGCACTGGTTAAGGCTGCAAGCAGCACCAGAAGGAAAAACATAATACCCGCACCGGTTCCGAATCCCATACTTGCAAATACCTTCGGGATCGTAATAAACATTAAAGACGGCCCGGCCTTCAATGTATCAGGGTCACCGCCTGAAAAGGCAAAGACGGCCGGAATAATCATAAGTCCTGCGAGCATGGCAATCGCCGTATCGAATATTTCCACCTGCCCGGTGGATTTTTCAATATCCACATCTTTTTTAATGTACGAACCATACGTATACAAAATACCCATCGCAATAGACAGGGAATAGAACATCTGTCCCATTGCAGCTACCACGGTCATCCATGAAAAGTTATCTAAATTCGGTATCAGAAAATACTTCACACCTTCCCATGCTCCCGGCCTTGTCATCGAATATCCTGCAACAAAAACCGCCAGAATCACAAGCAAAGGCATCATCACTTTCGAAACGCGTTCGACCCCTTGCTTTACCCCTGCAAAAAGCACTGCCACAACCATCAGACTGAACAAAAGAAACCAGATCTCAGCGCTTACCCCGTTCGAGATAAAGCCTGAGAAATAATCATCTTCCGCCAAAGCTTCTGTACTTCCACGCAAATATTCAAACAGATATTTTACAACCCACCCGCCAATTACACTGTAATACGGCACAATCAGCATGGGAATTACGGCATTCACCCATCCGCCGAACCGGAATGGAAAGCTCTTCCCAAACGCACCAAACGCACCTACCGGACTCCTCTTTGTCATACGTCCAATGGCGGTTTCTGAAATAATCAATGCATATCCGAACGTCAGCATCAATATCAGATACACCAAAAGAAAGATGCCTCCTCCATATTTCGCAGCCAGATAAGGAAATCTCCAAATATTTCCAAGTCCCACTGCGGACCCTGCCACAGCCAGAACGTATCCCACTTTCCCCGAAAAGCTGCTGCGCAGCTTCCCTGAATGCAAACTGCCAGTATCCTTGCCTTCTTTCATCTTCTGTTGTCCTCCTCCAAATTATACTCTCCGCCTTATCATAACATTGTATATAAAGAAATGTAAATAGGCAGTATCTGCAAAAAATGAGGCTGCCCTATTCTATAGCAGCCCCATTTCCCAGTTTAATTTTTAATTCTCCCCTACCCCTATTGTGTCAATCGTTTTGGATTGTATTATAAATTTCGCCGTTTTGGTACCTCCATATGATCCTTCTCCCCTGATTGTGATAAATGCACTTCCTTTTTTGATATTATTTGTGTAGCATACGATGGAATAATCCGACCCGCCAAGTACCTTTTCTCCAAGTTTTACCTCAAGCTGGCTCTGGTCGGGCCTTACCTCTCTCCCCGTGTAGTATTGAGGACTCTTTAAAGTGACTTTTGCCTTACTGATATTATTCTCCTGCGCGGCCACTCTGTATTCCCCTGTCACGGTTTTATTATAGCATCCGCGCCCTGTTATTGTTATTTTAATTGCCGTTCCCTTCGGCACCATGTCACTTTCTTTTACGCTATCCCCGGCATTTCGTATTTCACCGTTCTCAAGATTTACCGCATTCACATAAGTGTAAACAGCTTCCCGCTCAAAATCCGTGCCTGCTTTCAATCTTTTTCCATTGGTATCCGTCAGACTGAACTTCGGTATAGATCCATTCGGCTTACCGGTATAAATCCTGTCGTTTACCAGAAGTGTTGTTTTCGAAATATCCTTTGCCTCAATCCGGAAATTTTTCATAATCTTTCCGCAATATTTTCCCTTACCTGTAATCACTGCCGATGCATCTTTTCCCGATACCTCGTACGCCGTCTTGTAATCCCTGAAGCTTACCGTATAGTCTTTCCCCTTCACCAGACGCTTTCCGTCAAAACTCACTCTGACTGCCGGAGTATTTCCGCCTTTTTTATATTCAACCCTGCTTACCAGATCAAGATCAATCAGCTTTTCCTTATCTTCACCAATATCGTACTTTCCGTTTTTATATGGACTCACAATTTTAAAGGAAACCCGTTTCGTTCCCGCATATTCTCCCTTGCCCTTCACGATTACGGATGCGTTTCCGACTTTCTTGTTATTCTCATAAAGAAGCGTATAATCTTTATTCAGGCTGAGTTCCTTTTTCAGTTTCACTTTTATTTCAGGTGTCTTGGCCCTTCCGTCGTATACCTGATCGGGTATCTTCATGACAGACGCTTTACTGACAGGTATCTTTTTGGTAATTGTCAGTTTTACGTCCCTTGTGCCTGTATAATTCCCCTTCCCCTCTACCCTTATCGTATAATTTTTGGCGTCTTTGAAGACAGATGGATTTGTGATGGTAAAATCCTTGTTCTTCGAAAGCTTTTTACTCCCGCTGATAATCACCGGAACGGCTTTTACCGGGTTGCCGGTATACGCGACTGTCATTGCATCGGCCGTCACATCACTGTCACCGATATTCTTCGGATTTATGTTAAACAAAATGGTTCTTTTCTGATTATAACAGCCTTTTCCGCTTACGATGACTGACGGAGCTTTTGCATCCGACTTCTTTGCAGCCTTCACATTATTTTTATAGGATACGGTGTAATCTTTCTTTTCATGCAAAAGCGTATGTCCATCATATACACGAATATTTGGTTTGACAGCCTTTCCGGTATATACCGCATCCTTCACTTCTGCGACCCATATGCCATCAGGAATGATTCCATTTTCCGGAATATCCTCAGGCTGCACTTCTCCCCAAAGGCTGCCCCTGTCCGCTACCGTATAGTGAAAGAGCGCCTCCGCGCTGTTTTTATAACCTTGCCGCACCGCAATCGCTCTGATTGTGGTTTCTTTGTCTATAATAACAGCTCTTCTATATTCCACACCCGTTTCGGCAGGCGAGCTGCCATCCGTGGTATAATAGATTGTGACTCCGCTCATTGGATGTGTAAGCCTCACTCTCGTACCCGATTCCAGAACCATCTCCGACCTCAGTTCCGATGTTGGCTCCGTAAGTGTCTCGTATTCCTTCCACACCGCCCTTAAGGTTATATCCGCCGTTACAGGACTGCCAAAATCATAAACCTCACCATCCAAATACCATCCGGCAAAATGATATCCCTCTTTCACAGGTTCCTCCGGTTCCTCCACAGTCTCATCCGGAGATACCTCCAGAGGGGCAATGGGCGAACCGCCATCCGTATCAAATTTTACCGTAAACTTCCCGTCGCCGCTGCCCTTTTTCAAACCACCCTTCTCAATGTTGCTGCATAAAGCTTCCACCGACTGAACTGATGTGGTGTAGGTATAGATGTCGCCATTCGTATCTTTATATACGATCAGCGGCATTGTAAACCCGCCTGCCACCGTCTTCATAAAGCATCTGTCATAAAATGTTTGCGCTTCTCTTGAATCCTCCTTTGTCCCTACAATAATATCCTCTGATATACCGAGTGAATCAAGCTGTGAAGCGACCTGTGAGCTTGTGCTTCTCTGAATTTCGAATGCAAAAACATCCAGTTTATTTTTATTATAATACTCAATGCACTTTGAAAGCGCCGCCAGTGTCCCCCTCGTATTCCCGCACGTAACAATGCCTCCAAACAAATAAACCGCCTGTTTTCCATTATCCGTATCAAGCAGCTTCGATCTGGACGAATCCCTGACGTCCGTAACCGTAAACGATGTGCCTGACAGAGAAGGGCTATCGTATTCATCATATCCTGTAGAATCTTCCGTCCCCGTCAGTGGCGTAATGATACTCTCCTCCCCGGCTCCAACCGGCTCTTCTTCCTCCGGCAGCTGCTCCGTCCATATATCCGCTTCCGGCGCCGGCTCGGAAACCGCATCCGTAATTTCGTCCGGTTCGCTTTCCAGTGTATTCTCCACTTCTGCCTCGATGACCTCTTCGCTGTAAACTTCCTGTGCGCTCACCGGAATACGAAAGATCTGAGTTGTAAACAGACTGACAGCAATCAGCAGAGCCGCTTTCCTCACCTGCTTTGGTTTCACATGCACATTCCTCTTTTTCATAAGAATCCCCCATTCCTGCTCATATTCCTTCCAGCATCAGCGCCCGATTCGCCTCAGATACAATCCTCTTATCCGTTCTCAGAATACTGTACTCACTCATGGCGGGCAATCCCATCGGGACCCCTTCCCGGCGGTATTTCATACCGCTGTCAACATTCATTTTCGCTGACAGATGATAACATGTGATTTCTGTCTGTGAAAGGAATCTGCGAATTACATCCGGCGTCACGCCTGCGCCCGCCATAATCCGGGGGCCGCCCTCTTCCTTCCGTATTTCACACAATTGTTCTAACAAATGTATCCCGTCCTCGCAGCAGCTTTGCTGCCCGGATGTCAGAATTGTGTCAATCCCAAGCTCCCTGGCCTGCCTGTATGCCCGTATTGGATCTGCACATACATCAAAGGCGCGATGCAACGTGACTTTCATAGTTCCGGCTTCCGCAATCAGCGCCCGCATCTGGTCCATATGCAGATTCCCGTCTTCCGAAAGACACCCGATCACTACCCCTTCGGCCCCGGCTTCCCTGAAAATCGCAACTTCTCTTTTCAGGATTTCGAATTCATATTCCGTATAGAGAAAGTCTCCAAAACGGGGACGCAGCAATACTCTCACAGGCAAACTGCAATTTTCCCTGATCTTCTCAAAAAGCGCCATCCCGGGTGATGTCCCTCCTATTATAAGTGCCGCGCACAGTTCCAGACGGTCAGCGCCTCCCGCCTGCGCTGCTATCGCAGACTCCACGCTGTCCACACAACACTCCAGCATATACTGTTCCCTGCGATCTAAAATCGCAGTTAATTCCGACGGCTGTTTCAATAAATAATCCGCCCGCGTCGTCTCCGTATGACTGCCCCAGACCGCAAGGGCAAAATCCACCCCCGCATTTTCCGCACACTGGCTGTCATGCACACTGTCCCCCACATAAAGCACTTCATGACGCTTTGCGCCGGCCCATTCCATATATTTCAGAAGCGGATCCGCCGTTGGCTTATGACCCTCTGTATCATCTGAACAGACGGATATGTCAAAATAATGACTGACTCCAAACCTTGCAAAATCATTATCATACATGTCTCTTGTCTTTGATGACACAATGCCAAGTCTGTATCCCTTTCCTGCAAGATACTGAAGAAGCGTTTCTATGCCCTCATAAATCGATATCATACCATCATGCCGACGTAAAATTTCCAGCCACATCCGCATTACGTCCGGGACATTCTCTATATGAAGTCTCTCCAATGCATCCTCACCCGTTATTCCGAGCGCAAATGACAGCTCGTCAAATGTATACTGCTTTCCTGTCACCCGGAGCAGCACCTCCTGCAAAGAACGTAAAATAGCGTTTTCACTGTCAATCAAAGTACCGTCAATGTCAAACACAATGTGTTTATATTTCATAATGAAACCTCCACAACCTTTTCTGCCTTCATCAGTTACATTTCCAAATTATCTATTATTATATAAAGAAAAAAGTCAGGTTTCAACTGTCAGAATTATTTATTCGCAGCATCTGTATTGTCAGTTGTATTGACATTCTTGACTGAAAAGAATATAGTTAAGTCAAATCAAAACCGAAAGAAGAGGGAAACGATGGATAGACAAAATCTAACGCTATTAACCGACCTGTATGAGCTCACCATGATGCAGGGATATTTTAAAAACAAAGAGGAAAACCAGACCGTTATTTTCGACATGTTCTACCGGACAAACCCGCTGGAAAGCGGCTATGCGGTTTTCGCCGGACTGGAACAGGTGATTGCCTATATCAAAGAACTGCACTTTGCCGAGCAGGATATTGAATACCTGAAGAGCCTCCATATTTTTGAGCAGGATTTTCTTGACTATCTGAAAGATTTCCATTTTTCAGGCGATATCTATTCTCTTCCCGAAGGAACCGTAATTTTCCCGAGAGAACCGATTGTAAAAGTAATTGCACCGATTATGGAGGCGCAGCTGATTGAAACCGCTATCCTGAATATAATCAATCACCAGTCCTTAATCGCCACAAAAACTTCCCGTGTCTGCCATGCGGCACGAGGCGACGGAATTATGGAATTCGGTCTGCGCCGTGCACAGGGTCCGGATGCCGGAACCTACGGAGCGAGGGCCGCTATGATCGGAGGATGTATCGGAACTTCTAACGTACTCTGCGGACAACTTTTCGACGTACCGGTCAAGGGCACGCATGCGCATAGCTGGATTATGAGTTTTCCGGATGAATACACGGCATTCAAAAAGTATGCCGAACTTTATCCGAACGCCTGTATTCTTCTTGTTGACACCTATGATACACTGAAATCCGGCGTTCCGAATGCAATCCGGGTTTTCAGGGAAATGAGCGAAGCCGGAACACTCCACAAAGGATACGGAATCCGCCTTGACAGCGGCGACCTTGCATACCTTTCTAAAAAAGCCCGAAAAATGTTGGATGCGGCCGGTTTCCATGACGCTGTCATATCGGCCAGCAATGACCTCGACGAATATCTGATTGACAGCCTGAAGGCGCAGGAAGCCGCTATTACTTCCTGGGGCGTCGGAACGAACCTGATTACCTCCAAAGACTGGCCGGCTTTTGGCGGCGTTTACAAATTATCGGCCATACAGGGAGAAGACGGAAATTTTATTCCTAAAATCAAACTCTCCGAAAACACTGAAAAAGTTACAAACCCCGGCAATAAAACAATTTACCGTGTTTACGAAAAAGCCACCGGAAAGATCAAAGCCGATTTGATCTGTCTTGTCGGAGAACAATTCAGCGAGAATGAACCGCTTCTGCTCTTTGATCCCGTTGAACCCTGGAAAAAAACAAAACTGCAGCCCGGAGAATATACTTTAAAAGAACTTATGATTCCTGTTTTTCAAAAAGGAAACTGTGTCTATACTTCACCAAAAGTTATGGACATTCGGGAATTCTGCCAGAGAGAACTGGATACTTTATGGGACGAAACCAGACGTCTTGTCAATCCCCATCTTGTATATATTGACCTCTCTAAGAAACTATATGATATTAAAATTGAACTGCTTGACCGCATGAGTCAGAGTTAAATAAAAGAAGTGTATTGCGCTCTCTTCCTTCGCAATACACTTCTTCTTTACTGTTCCATCTGTCTTCCCAGAAATCCTGCTGCTGACTGAATCAGTTTTTGCTCCACCTCACCCATTTTGGTGTTACGATCTTTGCTGAGCAGAACAACCGCTCCGATCGCATCTCCTTCACAGATAATCGGGCAGATAGCCTCATGTTCAAATTCCTCTACCATATCATCCGCAATTGGAATAAATTTTCTGTCGTCTTTAGAAGCAATAATGTTGACTCTCTCGTCTACCGCCTCCTCAAGCTTCCGGCTGACCGCCTTTCCTATCAGGAGCTTTCCGCCGCCTGCCGCCGCAATAAACTGATCTCTGTCCGCGATACATGCAATATGTCCCGTCGTCTGTGAAAGACTGTCCGCATACTGCTTCGCAAATACACCCATTTCTCCGATCGGAGAATATTTTTTTAAAATAATTTCACCTTCGCGGTCCGTAAAGATTTCCAGCGGATCGCCTTCTCTGATTCTCAATGTCCTGCGTATTTCCTTCGGAACTACGACTCTGCCTAGATCATCTATTCGTCTAACAATACCTGTCGCTTTCAATTCCTTTTCCTCCATTTCAAATGCTGTATTGCTAGTATTTGTAAACGGTGGATTATTATACAGGATTTTTTTCGATTTTCTTTTTTTCGCCATTCGACAGAATTTTTTTGAAATTCAGCAAAAACAACAGGCTGCACACAGTAACCGACGTAAAGTCAGAAATCGGTTCCGCATAGTAAATACTCATTGCGCTGTTCGTAATTCTTGGAAGAAAAAACGCCAGCGGAGCCAGCAGAATTACTTTCCTGAGCATCGCGACAAAAAGTGAGATTTTCGCTTGTCCAAGCGCCATAAAAGTTGACTGGCACGTCATCTGTACACCAAAAATAACCATTCCTGCCATAAACACAGGCATCACACGTCCGACCATTGCAAGCAGATTCTCATCATTTGTAAACAGGCGGCCAAACACTGTCGGAAACAGAATCGCCGAAAGTGCAATGAGTCCACTTACCGTTTCCGTAAAAAGAAACAGCTTTCGAAATGTTTCCTTCACACGGTCTATATTTCCTGCGCCGTAATTATAACTCATGATTGGCTGCACTCCCTGTGAAAATCCGTTTGCCGGCACGCTTACAAACTGCATGACACTCTGCATAATCGTCAATGTGCCGACATACATATCTCCGCCATACCTGGAAAGCCCGCTGTTCATTGTCACCGAAATCAATGCCTCTGTCGCCTGCATAATAAACGGTGATATGCCAAGTGCGGCCGTGCCTGACACAATTTTCCACTCCGGCCTTAAATATTTCCTGCGAATGCGCAGGCTTGCCTTTGAAGAGGTGAGAAAACGTATGACCCAGGCTGCGCTGCATCCCTGTGAAATCACAGTTGCAAGCGCGGCTCCCTTTACACCCATACCGCACACAAAGATAAAAATCGGGTCCAAAATAATATTGATCACGGCCCCGATCAGAACCGACAACATAGCCGTCTTTGAATTCCCCTGTGCCGTAATAAACGTATTCAGTCCGACTGTTATCTGTACAAATACCGTTCCACAGAGATAAATGGAAATATAATCATTTGCATAAGGAAACGTCGCATGACTGGCCCCGACCAGGTAAAGGAACGGTTCCTTGATGAAAAAGAACACCACCATCAGTGATATGGATAAAAAAAGAAGGGTTGTTACACCGTTCCCCAGTATTTTTTCCGCTCTTTCCCTGTCACCGCGTCCAAGCGCAATTGCCGCTAAAGGGGCGCCGCCGCCACCTACAAATGCACTGAAAGCCGTCACGATCACAATAATCGGCAGCGACAATCCAACTCCGGTAAGAGCCGCCGCGCCGACACCCGTGATATGTCCAATATAACTCCTGTCAACAATATTATACAGGAGGTTAATCAGCTGCGCCACAAGAGACGGCAGTCCCATTGTCAACATCAGTTTCAAAATTTTTTCCGTGCCCAGCCGTTCTTCCCGTTTATTCTCCATACTTCATAATCCTTTCCTTTCCTGATTTACAGGATATATCTTCGCACATGTATAGTATACACATTTAAAAACAATTTCTCTACCTTCAAAACGTTTTTCATGATATACTATAATACAATTCAAAGCAATAAGGAGTTTTCAATACCGATGAAAAATCTTACAAAAGGAAATCCACTGAAACTGATTTTATTATTTGCCCTGCCTCTTTTTATCGGGCAGATCTTTCAGCTTTTTTATGGCCTTGTCGATACACGCATCGTCGGAGAAACCCTCGGTGAAACTTCGCTTGCAGCGGTCGGCTCCACTACCGCCGTCAGCGACCTGATGATTCATTTCATGAATGGTCTTACAAATGGTTTTGCCATTATCGTTGCAACCTTTTTCGGTGCAGAAGATGAAAAAGCGCTGAAAAAATCGGCTGCCGGAACGCTTCTTCTCGGCCTTCTGACCGCAATCGTTCTTACCGTACTCGGAACCATATTCCTCTACCCAATCCTGGGTTTTCTGAACACACCAGAGACCATCCTTGTGGAAGCTTCTTCGTACATACGTATTATTATACTCGGTCTTGCCGCCTCTGCTTTATACAATGCATGCGCCAGTATCCTGAGAGCAGTCGGCGACTCCGTGACCCCGCTTATTTTTCTGATTCTGTCTTCCTTCCTGAACATATTTCTCGATTATGCCTTTATCAAAGGCTTTCATTTTGGTGTGGAAGGAGCGGCGCTTGCTACCGTTATATCACAAATTATCTCTATGATTCTGTGTCTTATTTATATGGTAGTTAAATATCCGGTTCTGCGTCTTAAGCCGGAGGACTTTCGGATTTCGCCGGCCCTGTTGTCCCGTCTGATCAAAACCGGACTGTCTATGGCATTTATGGTTTCATTTGTCTCATTCGGTACGCTTGCGCTTCAGACCTCAATCAATACATTTGGCAATGATATTATCGTTGCACATTCTGCCGCACGCAAGGCTACAAGTATTTTCATGCTCCCCTTCGGCGTGTTTGGCACCACGCTTGCAACCTACTGCGGGCAGAATCTCGGAGCCGGAAAACCCTCACGCATAAAAAAGGGAATCCTGAACACAATACTGCTTACATGGGCCTGGTGTGCAGTTATATTGATTATCGTCTATACATGCGCACCCCTTCTGATTCATTTAATTACTACAACCACAAACCCTGAGATCCTGGATACAGCCACCCTCTACCTGCGGGTCAACTCCCTTCTTTATTTTGTTCCTGCGGTAATCTGTCTTCTGCGCAACGGCATGCAGGGTATCGGCGACCATATTACCCCTGTCTTTTCCAGTATCATAGAGTTGGTTGGAAAAGTGCTCGCTGCCATGTTCTTTGCGCCTGCCGTGGGATATTGGGGCATTATTTTGTCAGAACCAATCGTATGGTGTATTATGGTGATTCCTCTTCTGATAAAAACCATCCGCAATCCGCTGTTTCGTCAAACAGACTCACCTGGAATAGAATAAATCTGCTTTTTGTTATCTTTTATTGCTTCCCTCAAAGAAAGCAGTTGAAGTTCCCGCTCTACTCTGTTACCATAGAGTCAGGTATTTCTGTTTTATCACTTTAATGTATATGCTCCCGTTTAGGCAGAGCGGAATGGAGGAAAAATGAAAATCATCAAAGCAAAGGATTACAACGCTGCAAGCCGCATGGCTGCAAACATTATTGCCGCACAGGTTATTCTGAAACCTGACTGTGTATTGGGTCTGGCAACCGGCTCTACCCCGATCGGCACATATGAGAGCCTGATTGAGCGGTACAAAAATGGAGACCTCGACTTCTCCCAGGTGTCTTCAATCAACCTTGACGAGTACAAAGGACTTTCACCGGAAAACGATCAGAGTTACCGTTATTTTATGAATGAGCATCTTTTCAATCACATCAACATTGACAAAAACCGTACGCATGTACCAAACGGCCTTGAACCCGATTCGGAAAAAGCATGCGGCGATTATAATAAAATTATAAACGATCACGGCGGAATTGACCTGCAGCTGCTTGGACTTGGATTAAACGGCCATATCGGTTTCAATGAACCTGCAGATGTATTTGAGAAGGAAACACACTGCGTAGATCTGACGCAAAGCACCATAGACGCCAATTCACGTTTCTTTGCATCTATGGATGAAGTTCCAAAACAGGCGTATACTATGGGAATTAAGACAATCATGCAGGCGAAAAAAGTGGTTCTTCTTGCCACAGGAGCCGGAAAAGCCGAAATCGTAAAAAAAGCATTTTTCGGTGATGTGACTCCTCAGGTACCGGCTTCTATACTCCAGCTTCACAGTGACTTTGTACTGGTTGGCGACGAGGAAGCATTGAGCCTGATTCCCTGATCTTTTCACACAACCGGTTTGTTGATCAGACCCGTAAAATGTGAATCAATGGAGGTATTATATGATTATTAGAAATGGAAATGTATTTACGGAAGAAGGGACCTTTAAAAAGTCCGATGTAATCATAACCGAAAGCAGAATTGAAACAATCACGACAGATGCTGCCCAGGCAGACGAGAATATCCTGAATGCGGAAGATTGTTATGTTGTGCCGGGTCTTGTGGACATTCATTTCCACGGATGCGACGGACATGATTTCTGCGAAGCAACCGAAGAGGCATTCCGGAAGATCACACGCTATGAGCTGACACACGGAATTACATCTGTCTGTCCCGCGACAATGACCCTCTCTAAAGAAGAGCTTACAAAAATCTGCCAGAATGCTTCCGCATTCGCAGAAGCTCAGAAAAAAGACAATGACCACACGAAAGGTTCCGCCCTCGCAGGCATCCATCTCGAAGGTCCCTATTTCTCCTATGAAAAACGCGGTGCGCAGAACCCTGAATTCCTGCGTGACCCGGATATCGACGAAGTAGAACACCTGATCAGCGCGTCCAATCATCTTGTGAAAATTCTCTCCATTGCACCGGAACTCCCTGGAAGCATGGAAGCAATCGCGGCGCTGAAAGATAAAATTGTCATTTCCGTGGCTCATACGGCAGCCGACTATGACTTAGCATCAGAAGCATTTAAGCAGGGCGCTTCCCATGTGACGCATCTCTTCAATGCAATGAATCCCTTTTCGCACAGGGTGCCGGGAGTTGTCGGAGCCGCCTTTGATGCGCCAGGCTGTGATGTGGAGCTGATCTGTGACGGCATCCATATCAATCCGTCCATGGTCCGTGCTGTCTTTCAGCTGTTCTCCGATCAGCACGTCATCCTCGTAAGCGACAGTATGATGGCTACTGGAATGCCAGACGGCGATTATACACTGGGCGGACAGGCTGTCAAAGTGACCGGAAATCTCGCAACACTCGAAAGCGGAACGATCGCAGGGTCTGCAACCAACCTTTTTGACTGTATGCGTACTGCAGTTTCAATGGGAATTCCTCTTGAAAGCGCATTAAGAGCCGCTTCCATGAATCCCGCACGCTCCATTGGAATTGATTCTCATGCAGGTTCCATTGCGGCAGGAAAAGATGCAGATATTCTGATTCTGAATAAAGATCTGTCCATACGCACAATTATTGCAAAAGGGCAGAAAGTTTCAATGTCATAAAATGAAAAAACAGGTATGTATCCGAAACGCTTACCATGAAACGCAGATACATACCTGTCTCTTATTTTTCCCCATCGCTCCCAAGAACCGTATTGCGGTACTGATTTGCAGAAATGCCAACTTGTTTTTTAAACACCCTGGAGAAATGTGCCATATCCAGAAACCCCACATCATCGGCAATATCACCAATCCGCAAGGAAGGATCCTTAAGCATTTCCTTTGCCTTATTAATACGGACAGAATTTAGAATTTCCGAAAAGTTCTGACCGGTATAGCGATTTAAAAGTTTACTCAAATGCCATTGACTGACATATGTCTTTTCCGCCACATCAGACAGAAGAAGTTTCTCCCTGTAATTTTCCTCAATATACGCTAATGCATTCTTTACAATAAAGCTGCTTGCCGCGCTTTCATTCCTCTCCTCATCCGGCTCTGCGCCATGAATATTTTTCTTTTTCAGATTATCCACCATTACCTGTACGGCTTCCTCAATTTCTTTCATATTCGATGGCTTCAAAAGAAACCTTGTCACACCAAGATGCAGCGCCCGCTGAGCATAATCAAACTCTCGATAACCGGTCAGCACACTCACTTCCATGTCTGCAAATTCCGATTTCAGCCCTGCTA
Source organism: bacterium C-53 (assembly GCA_003612525.1). Lineage (GTDB taxonomy): Bacteria > Bacillota > Clostridia > Lachnospirales > Lachnospiraceae > C-53. The sequence goes on from RAZD01000022.1 coordinate 18,845, forward strand.
CCATTGTAAGACCATCCATTTCCGGCATACAGATATCAATGAAAACCAGATGCGGACATTTTTCCTCAATCATTGCCTTTCCTTCCACACCGTCATTTGCCGTCCCGACAACCTCACATCCATACTTTTCCCACGATACACTCCGCGATAACCCCTCCACAATAATCGGTTCATCGTCGATAATCATAACCCTGTACATAAAAATGTGCCGCTCCTTCCGAAAAAACATACACAGTTAAACGCACCAATACCAAAAATCAGGCAGCGCTAAGCATCCGCCTGATTTTATTTTATCACAAACTCACAACTATGTCTCTTATCTTTCACCTCCTAAAAGGGACATCATCCCTTTACGGCTCCCGCCGTTAACCCTTTAATGATATTCTTCTGCAAGAAACAGTACACAACCAATACCGGAACAAGAATAATCGTTACGCTGGCTGCCATTAATCCAAAATCGGTTCCATACTTGGAACTGATATCCTCAAGCAATGTCGAAACAGGAAACTTCATATTATCACTGATCATAATCTTCTGCACAAACAAATCATTATATGACCAGAGGAAGCTGAAAATCGCTACCGTGGACAAAGATGCTTTACAAATCGGAACTATAATCTTTGCAAATACCTGAAACGGGGAAGCCCCCTCCATATAAGCCGCCTCTTCCATCTCGATCGGAACACTTGACAGAAACCCCATCATAACAATTGTGGCAAAACTTAAATTTCCGGCAATCTGCGGAAGAATAACCGCAATATTCTTATTGGCAAGATTCATCCTGACAATCATCTGAAACACCGGAATAATCGTCGAAAACACAGGGAACATCAAACTGGCCACGATCAGACTCTTTAAGATCTTCTTCCCCTTAAAATCATACCTCGTCAAAGCAAATGCCATCATAGAAGAGAAGAACATAACGCCAACCGTAACACTGCCCGAAATAACAGAGCTGTTTTTATAAGCATTTAACACATTCATATTGCCGAATGCATTTTCGTAATTCATTAAGGTAAATTCTTTCGGCAGGGAAAAAGAGGATGTAAGCACCTCCGCCGACGGCTTAAATGAATTCAGGATAACCCACACAAACGGAAAGATCGTCGTCAGAGCCCATAAAATCAGTACGATATAGATAACTGTTATACCCACATTAAATTTCTTTTTTTTCATGGTTTCTCCTTAGCTCCTTTCTTTCGTTATAAAGTCTACTGCCTTCGCCACCACAATACCAAGAATTACAATCACGACCGCAATCGTTGAACCATAGTCATAGTTGTTCATCGCAAATGCTGTTTGGTACATATACGTTCCCATAAAATGGGTCAGTCCTTGCGGCGCTCCATTCGGAACCATCACCCACGGAAGGTCAAATACTTTCAGCGCACCCGTAACTGCCAGCGTGACGCATGTGCCAATCACAGTTTTCATCATCGGCAGTGTAATATAAAATACCTGCTTAAATTTCGTACATCCATCAATCGATGCCGCTTCATAGATATCATCAGAAATATCGCTCAATCCTGTCAGAAGGATGACAAAGTAAAAGCCTACGTAACTCCACAATGTCGGAACACATACCATCAGCAAAGCAAGCTCCGGTTTCAGCCAGTTCACAGGCTCCTTCCCGAAAGCCTCCAGAATCTGGTTCAACATACCGCCGTTATAATTATAGAACAATTTAAACATTAAACCGATCGCGGTTGCCGATATAACAATCGGGAAAAAATATACGGTACGGAAAAACTGCTGCCCTTTTTTGATATTGCTTACCATAACAGCGAGCACAAATCCAATTCCCACCTCAAAGACAACAGTCAGAACCATCATCTTCACAGAGTTTAAAATTGCAATTCTCACATTTACATCAGAAAGCATTTTCTTATAATTATCAAGCCCGAGAAATTTCCAGTTCATTCCCGGCAGCTCTACAATGCCGGTCATATCATAAAAACTGTTTTTTATATTATTTAAAAACGGTATGTAGAGAAAGACCAGCATAAACAGTATCCCAGGAACTAAAAAGACGAGCAACGGCCATTTCTTTTTATATAACATCTTTCTTCCGCCTTTCTTCTTATATTTATAAATACACTTTGTTTATATAAGGCAGAGGGGAATCCCCTCCGCCTTTTCTCTGTGCCGCAAAGCGGCCTCCTGTTCTACTGCGCCTGTCTCTCTGCATTTAATGTCAGCGCTTCATTGATTACATCTTCTGCGGATGTTGCACCTGTAGAGATGCCTACGATACCGCCGATAATCACCTTATAGGCTTCAGGGTCAATCCTTGCATCCGTCGGTGCACTGATACTTGTCGCCGCGCTGCTGTAATCCAGTCCCGAAATTGCCAAAGGGGACATTCCGTCGATTGGCTCTACCGCACACGCTGCCTGGCCGTTTCCATTCCAATATTTCTGAACCGCATCTTTATTTGTATGAGCCATTACGAATTTTACTGCCGCATCCCGTTTATCCGGGTCGTCCCATGCTTTCTTTGTGATATAGAATCCGGAAGAGATACCGCCAACCATTGCGCCTGCTTCCGCCTTCTGTCCCTCAATGCCTGGGAAAGGAATCACAACCGTCGTATCAGTCGCTGTTACACCGCCTAAATACCAACTGCCGTCCAATTGCATCGCAGCCTTCTTATCTTTAAACAGCTGTCCTACATATGCATCGTCTACCGTATCGGTATCTTCCGGAAATGCGCCTAAATCTCTGAGTGTTTTAAATGTTTCAAGACCTTTTACCCAATCCGCCGGAGCTGTTTGAGGAACTTCCGTATATCCGTCAGGCCCCGCCGCATATAACATTAAGAACTCTACCCAGTAATGAGGCACATTGTTCAAAGAACATGCGATTGGTATAATTCCGTTCTCCTTAAATGTTTCGATTGCTGTCACCAGAGAATCCCAGTCTGTCGGCAGTTCCAGATTGTACTGATCAAATAAATCCTAGTTGCAGAAAAGACCTTCCCAGTACCCCGTCGTCGGAACCGCTCTGCTGACACCATCCGTATTAATAACCGCCTCTAACGCCGCCGGAAGCGTATCACCCGCATAATCGGGATACTCGGCTTTAATCTCATCAATCGTGACAAACTTGTCTGTCGCCACAATCGTATTCGCAGTCGCGTCCGTAAAGAACTGCAATACATCCGGCTCATTTCCTACGGAGAAATTCGCCGCTACGGATGCTTTCCACTCTTCATCGGACGACTGTGAGTTGTCTTCTAAGGTTATGTAAGGATATTCTTTACTGAATTGTTCGTTAATGTCCTGATAAATAGCCGCGTTCGGGTCCGTTCCCCCAAACATTGATACGGTTTTGATCGTTACCGGTTTCTTTCCGTCGTCCGCTTCTGTTTTGCCGCCTGACGCCGGCGCATTGTTTGCACTGCTGCCGCATCCTGCCAACACGGATGCCATCATCGCTGCTGCCAATAAAATGGATAATGCTTTCTTTTTCATAGTATCTACCTCCTGATTGGTTTAAGCACTTTGCTCATCTGTTATTTGCTATGGTCTCATTATAGGAAAAATATTACCAAAAAGCATTAGACCGTCTTGACATTATTTGTTTATTCTTGCTATGTTGATGCATAGGGAAGCACAATTCGTGACAAAAATCTGTTATTGTCAAGAACACTGACAAAAAGCCCGTATTCATCCCCATATACAAGTTTAATTCTCTCATTGACATTTCTCATTCCTATGGAGGTATGTTTTCCGCTTCCCTGCAAAACAGCGCTCTCATCGCCGGAAAGCATCCTCTGAATGCGACCAATTCTCTCAGGAGAGATATCTTTGCAGGTGTTAATCACTTCCAGATACACATTTTTATCATCATGATAAATATAAAGCCGGATAACGCCTGACTTTACACGTTCTACTCCATGCAGAATCGCATTCTCTATAATCGGCTGCAAAATCAGCTGTGGCACTTCCATCCTGAGAAGCCCTTCATCCACCTCCCGCTCCGCCTGCATTCTCTGCCCGAACCGCATAGACATAATATAAAGGTAGGAATCCACACACCGAAGCTCCTCCGACAGATAAACCGTTTTCCGTCCGGAACGGTTCATACTGTGATCAAGAACCGTTCCAAGCGCTTCAATCATACGGCACACCTTCAGATCATCTGCCATGCGCGCCTGCCAGTTCATCATTTCAAGTGTATTATTCAGAAAATGCGGATTAATCTGTGCCTGAAGCGCCATAATCTGCGCATCCTTTCGCATAATCTGTTCCTTATAGACAGAGTCAAACAGATACTTCACCTGACCGGACATCTTATTAAACGATTCAACAAGATACGCAAATTCCGTATTCGGCATTCTCTCCCCCTCTACCTTTGTGCCGATTTTCCCCTCTGATATCACTTTTGATACATAAACCAGACGCATCACAGGAACCTCAATCTGCTTTTGCAGAAAGAAAAATGCATAGATAATAAACGGGAGCAGAAAGATCAGCATGATAAGGGTAATGCGATAGAGCTCATATAAATTTTGAAATATAAATCTGTTTTGCAGTACATGAACCACTGCAATTGAATAATGTTCGCGTCGCATCTCATACATATATCCTCTGAATCCGTTCTGGCTCCGCGTGCGGAAACATTCATCTGTTTTTCCATCCGCCTCTTCCCTCAGAATGTTATAAATTTCTACCCCTTCCGCTTTCTCTGCCGAAACGCCGTCTACGAACAACAGAGGACTTCCGCTGAAGCTAAGCGCCGTATTCTCCGGCTGCTCCATCGGAAAACCATCAAACAGAAACCGGGAGTTTAACCGTACTACAAGTGTTCCATACATTTCATAATCTGCAATCGTATAAAGGTTTCGGATCAGATAAAGATGATTTTCAATCACTTTCACCTGCACATAATTCGTACCATCCGCTATAATTTCCTGAACCGCTCCGTCCGCTTTCCTTAAATATTCATTGTAACTGTATCCGACACGTGATGAGTAACACTTTGGAACATCATTCCCCTTCAGATAAAATGCATATAAATCAAACGTCTCATTCATGTAATACTTTGTTTTCAGAGAATTACGAACTACCGTGAGAAAATCATTCTGTGTCAGTTTCCGGCCCTCATACAGTTTCCACGCCTTCTCCCAATCCCGTTCATACGACGGACTCTGCACCAGCTGTATACTGTCATCAATTTTATTTGCCGTCAAAAACGCCGCATTCTTTACACCGTTTGTGATCAGTTTCTCCGTCCTTTCAACATAAGCCCCACCATACGAAAAAAAGCAGAAAATAAATAAAAATGCCGATCGGAATCAGCCATCCAACCACAAAGTACACGATTATTTTTTGTTTTAAGGGTCTGATTTTCATTCAGGTATACCTCCTCCCGTTTTCAGCGTGTCCGCCTGTAACACAAAGAGACTACCATAGCGGATAAATCCGGATTGTTTCCAATTCCTTCTTCGCCCGTCATGGCAGTCCCTGACCTTATCCTTATGTCATGAATTTTTCTATAAGCCAAGAAACGTTTCGTATGTCTTTACTATTTTCTTTGCTTCTTCCCTTGTCGGCATCTCACAGAAAATACGAAGAAGCGGTTCCGTACCGGAAAAACGTGCAATGACCCATCCGCCATTTTTTAAATAAACCTTGCTTCCATCAAGGTAAGAAATCTTTTCCATCTCAAAATCGAGTTCAGGCAGCTTCTTATCCTCCATAAGAAGCTTGTAAATTTCATCTTTCTTCTCCTGGTTAAATTTGTAATCGCGCTCCTCCATATAAATATCGCCGCATTCCGCTTTGATATCCCTGTATATCTCGGAAAGTTTTTTTCCTGTCGCCGCAACCATTTCCACCAGAAGAGCCGCTGCATAAATGCCGTCTTTTCCTTTGATATGGCCCCTGACTGTGAGCCCTCCGGAGGATTCACCGCCAATCACCGCATCCGTCTCATTCATTTTAGACGATATGTATTTAAACCCGACCGGGACCTCATAACACGTTTCTCCGAATGTCTCTGCAACGCGGTCAAGAAGATGCGTCGTTGCAATATTTCTTACCACAGGGCCGCGCCATCCCTTATACTTTACAAGATAATAATAGAGAAGCACTAATATATCATTGGGATGAAGGAACCGCCCCGTATCATCAATCACGCCAATCCGGTCGGCATCTCCGTCCGTCGCAATTCCAATATCCGCCCTTTTGTCCACCACAGCGTTCTGCAGCCCGTGAAGCGTGGCAGCGCTTGGCGCCGGAAGCTTACCGCCAAACAGCGTATCATGACGCTCATTAATCGTCTCTACCTCGCACCTTGCCGTGTGAAAGATTGTGGTCAGCGAGGTTTCACTCACGCCATACATGGGATCAATGACTATCTTAAGCCCCTTCCGGCGTATCACGTCCATGTCAACGGCCGCAATAATATTATCCAGGTATTCATTCAGCGGATAAATCTCCTGAATCAGTCCTGCCAGAACTGCCTTGTCATATTCCATATCCTTTACCTGATCTTCCCTGACATCCGCAATATATTCCTCAATATCCTTTGTCTGTTCCGCATCCGCATCACGTCCGCCCTTTGTAAACACCTTGATTCCGTTATAGACAGCCGGGTTATGGCTGGCCGTTATCATCATTCCGTAAGGAAGCTTATGCTTCATCACATAGAACATTACAAGCGGCGTCGGCGAAGATTTATTGATCAGATAGGATGTAATTCCCTCCGCTGCAAAAACCTGTCCTGCCCACCGCATCGCTTCCTTTGAAAGAAACCTTCTGTCATATCCCAGAACAATCCCCTGCTTTTCCACGCCCTCGCTCTTCATTTTATCCGCGATTGCTTTTGACATAATCTGAATATTCTTTTTCGTGAACTCATCGCCAATGATGGCTCTCCATCCACCCGTACCAAAGTTAATCATACTGTACCTTCCTTTCCCCATTCCTTCACTTTCCAAGAATAACAACTACCTCATGTGTACTGCCCTTTTCCTGCACAGGGATTTTCTCCGTTTTTTTGCCGTCCAGAACGATCTCTTTTACACCCTTCATTACATGCTCCGGATTTTTTACCGTAATGCAAAAGACTGCCCCTCTCCATTCCCGGGTACAGGTAAATCCGTCCCATTCTCCGGGAATACAGGGATTTATTACAAAATGGTCAAACTGCGGTTTCATGCCAAGAATATATCTCGTTGCCGAAAAATACGCCCATCCTCCGGTTCCTGTCATAAACGGATGCCGTGCCCTTCCAAACGCCGTATGGTCTTTTCCCATAATGAACTGACAGTAGGAGTATGGCTCCGCCTCCCTTATTTCTATTTTATCATTTTGATTGTACGGAGACAATGCATCATAAAATTTCATTGCCCTGTCACCGCGTCCAAGTTCACACTCCGCCGCCCACGCCCAGGGATTCGGGTGTGAAAAAACGGCCCCATTTTCTTTGACGCCGGGATATACACGCGTAACAAATCCGATATCGTCATCCGGTTCTGTGTAAGAAGGACCGTTCAGCATAATGCCATACGGCGTGTAGAGATACTTCTCCACGCTGTCCATTGCGCGCCTTCCAAACTCAGGTTCAGCCGCGCCGGAAAGCACCGCCCATGCATTGCTCTCCAGGTGGATTTTCCCTTCCTTATCTTGCATCGTACCGATTTTCTTTCCGTTTTTCGTCACCCCGCGGATAAACCATTCTTCATCCCAAAGCTTGGTATTGCATATTTCCTTCACGTGTTCCGCCATCTGGCCATACCGGACGGCATCTTCCTTACGTCCGAGACATTCCGCAAGCCCGATAAAATGATTCAGCGCCCAGTAATGCAGGAAAGATACAAGCGCACTCTCCCCGCCGCCGAGATTCAGACAGTCATTCCAATCCGCGCGAAGCCCTTTACAGATTCCCGTCTGTCCGACCTGCTGCGCTGAAAAATCAAGGATACGCTTTATATGTTCATATACGCTTCCTTCGCCGCCATCTGCATATGTAACAATCTCATCTGCAAACTCCAGCTGTCCTGTTTCCTTTATGTACTCGACAATCGCTCCTACAAGCCAAAGGGCATCGTCTGAACAGGCATCCTTGATTCCATGAATCATACTGTCTTTATCCGGCGTCGGAACAACCGTCGGAGACCGGAAAGGCTTTACATCAGACGCCGGTTCAAACCATTCCGGCTGAAACAGATGCAGCCCATACCCCTGCTTTACAAGACCCTTCAGAAGCTGCACAATCCGGTTTCTGCACATTTCAGGATTGGAATGTGGTATCGTCATTGCATCCTGCGCCGTATCGCGGTAGCCAAGTCCGGTTCTTCCCCCCAGCTCAATAAAAGATGCGAACCTGGAAAACATCACATTGATTTCCGCCTGATAAAGCGTCCATGTATTAATCAGTGTATTCATTCCCTCATTCGGTGTCTGAATCTGCAATTTACTTAACTTTCTGTCCCAGTATCTGTGAAGTTCCTCATAGGCCTGATCAACTGCAGCCCCTGTACTGAACTTTTCGCGGACAGCTCGCCCCTTTTCACGCGCGCCTTCCCCCAGCATAAAAATCACACGTACTTCCTGCCCCGGCTCCAGGACAAGCGTTTTCATAAACGCTCCGCAATGATTATTTCCCTTTTCAAAAGACTGGCTGCAGCGGCCCGCCTCGACTGCGATTGGATTATCCTCCGTGCGGTATGGTCCGATAAACCGGTCGCGAAGGCAGTCGTAATCATCCGGTTCCACATTTAATGTGAAATACTGATATCCAAACTCTTCATAAAAGAGATCATGTTCAATAATTCCGTCCTCATAACTGCTGCCCGCACAATACATGCTCATCTGAAAATTCTGATTGTCAATCATTATATGATGGAATGAAAATTCACAGTAGGAAAATACGTTCAGCTCCCTTCTGCGGCCGCTGTCATTCCTGATCTTCACATCCCAGAGTTCGACATCCTCGCCGAGCGGGACGCAAAGCGTCTGGGAAGCGGAAATCCCCTTGTACTCACATTCATATACCGAATACGAAAGTCCATGCCGGCACCTGTAGGAAGCTTCACAAAGCGGCTTTCCCACAGGCTGCCACGATACGCTCCAATAATCTCCGTCTTCCTGATCTCTAAGATACACATAATGCCCCGGCCTGTCCATCGGAATACTGTTTCCGCGAAACCGCGTAACCCTGTGGTATTCCGGTGATTTATAAAACATATAGCCGCCTGCGGTATGATTCACTACAACACACATATTCTCAAGTCCCAGATAATTGGTCCAGGAAACAGGGATGTCCACTCTGTCAATTACATACTCCCTGCGCTCATTATCAAAATGTCCATATTTCATACTCTTCTCCATTCCCCGTATACATATACGGCCCGACTTTTATAGATTCATTATAAGCAGAGATCATAGAGAGAGTAAGTGTCTGTCATGTGAATATTTGTATATTCTTGTTCAAAGGTCACAACAGAATCTGCATGGCTGAAAGCACCTCGCGGCAGATCTCAACCGGGCTCCTTTCGTCTTCCGTTTTTCTTCGGTAAAGAAAATACGGTTTCCCTGACGCCTTAAACTGAAGGCACTCTCCAACCTTATAGAGCACCTCCGGAATATTGGCCGGATTCATGGCCGCCTTCTCATAGATATTAAATTGTATGGTAAGCTTTTTCGCTGACAGTTCCTCCACAAAAACCGTATGCGCCAATACGCGGATTAACGCAATATCAATCAAATTTACAACAGACTGCGGCACTTTCCCGAATCGGTCCTCCATCTCCTCGATCATGTCTTCCGCTTCCGCATCGTTCTCCACGCCTGCAATTCTTTTATAGAGATCAAGCTTCGTAAATTCATCCTTTACATATGCGTCGGGAATAAACGCGTCAATATCCATATCCACCGTAGTCTGAAATCCGTCATCCACGCGCATCCCCTTTTCCCGCTTCACCGCCTCATTCAACATCTTACAGTAAAGGTCATAACCAACCGCTTCCATATGCCCGCTCTGTTTTGCCCCAAGAAGACTGCCTGCCCCTCTGATTTCAAGGTCTTTCATCGCAATCTTAAACCCGCTTCCAAGATCTGTGAATTCCTTGATTGCAGCCAGGCGTTTTTCCGCCACCTCACGCAGCATCTTGTCACGTTTATACATCAGAAATGCGTATGCGGTACGGTTCGAACGCCCAACACGCCCCCGAAGCTGATAGAGCTGTGACAGTCCCATATGATCGGAGTCGTGAATAATCATTGTATTTACATTGGAAATATCAAGCCCGGTTTCGATAATTGTCGTTGAAACAAGGACATCAATCTCTCCGTTTATGAAATCATACATGATTTTCTCAAGCTCCGTCTCCTTCATCTGCCCATGTGCATACCCCACATTTGCTTCCGGAACGAGATTCTTGATGTTCGCCGCCATATCTGAAATCGTATTTACCTTGTTATATACATAATAAACCTGCCCTCCGCGCGCAAGTTCCCGACAGACAGCCTCCCTCACCATCTCCTCATTGTATTCCATGACAAAAGTCTGAATCGGCATGCGGTCCATCGGCGCCTCCTCAAGCACGCTCATATCACGTATCCCGATGAGACTCATATGCAGCGTCCGGGGTATCGGCGTCGCTGTCAGTGTCAATACATCCACATTCTCTCTCATCTGCTTGATCTTTTCCTTGTGTGCCACGCCGAAACGCTGTTCCTCATCAATCACAAGCAATCCGAGATCTTTAAATAAAACATCCTTTGACAAAAGACGGTGCGTGCCAATTACAATATCCACCAGTCCCTTTTTCAGATCTTCCACTGTCTTTTTCTGTTCCGCCGCCGAACGAAAACGGCAAAGCAGGTCCACACGCACCGGAAAATCTTTCATTCTCTGTATAAACGTATTGTAATGCTGCTGCGCCAGAATCGTTGTCGGCACCAGATAAGCGACCTGTTTCCCTTCCTGAACTGCTTTAAAAGAAGCCCGGATTGCGATTTCCGTCTTTCCATACCCGACATCTCCACAGATCAGACGGTCCATAATCTTTTTGCTTTCCATATCCCGCTTTGTTTCCTCAATTGCCGCTAACTGATCTTCCGTCTCCTCGAAAGGAAACAATTCTTCGAATTCCTTCTGCCAGACCGTATCCGCCCCGTACACAAATCCGTTTTCCTGCTGTCTTGCCGCATACAGACTGACCAGATCTCTGGCAATATCCGCCACCGCGCCGCGCACGCGCGTCTTTGTCTTATTCCATTCCTGCGTCCCAAGTTTGTTAAGTTTCGGCTTCTTTGCATCCGCCGAAGCATACTTTTGTATCACGTCAAGCCCTGTTGCAAGAATATACAGATTCCCTCCGTCCCGGTACTGTATTTTAATGTAATCTTTTGTCACATGGTCAATCTCAATATGTTCAATTCCCTGATACACGCCCAGACCATGATTTTCATGGACCACATAGTCTCCCGGTGACAAATCCGTAAAACTTTGAATTTTCTGCCCTTCATATGTTTTTCTTTTTCTCTTTTTCTTCTTTACTTCACCGAAAATATCCGTTTCAGAAATCACAACAAACTTAATCATCGGATATTCAAAACCCTTGAATACCCGTCCGTATGTCACCATGATTTCTCCCGGCGATATTTCATGATCCATATCTTCCGTATAAAAGGCATTCAGTCCATTATCCCGCAAGTCTTCCGTAAGACGCTTTGCTCTCGTATGCGAGCCGGACAGAAGAACCGCCCTGAACTGGTTTCTCTTATACCTCTTTAAATCAGAAAGAAGCGCTTCAAAACTATTATTATAAGAATTAATCAATCGTGCCGTTATACTGAACTTACTCTTTGCCTTATACAAGCTCTGCTTCTGCAATATCGTAGATAATGAAACACAGGCAAAATCTTGTATCTTCGCAAAGATTTCCTGAGTAGAATAGATAATATCGAGCTGCCCAGGCAGAAGATAGCCCTTTTCCAGACGCTGGGACATGCTTTCCCTGAATTCCAGCTCGACCGTCCGTCCCTTCTCTGCAATACGCGATGGCTCATCCAGAAAAATGCCCGTACTCTCCGCCGTGAAATACTCAAGGAACGAATGCCTGTCTGCAAAAAAATACGGAGAAAATCCTTCTATATTTTTCTTTGTTCCATATTCTTCCAGTTCCTCTATCAGCTGTGACGCAATCATTTTTATCCGATGCGCCTCTTCTGTCTTGAACTGTTCGCGGAGTTTCCCCTCGAAACTTTCTGCATCTTCCTCTATCCTCCTGATTCCCTGACGCTTCTCTTCTTTTGTAAGAATCATTTCCGTCGCAGGATAGACCGCTATGCTCTCCAGCTTTTCAACCGACCGCTGGCTTAACACATCAAAGCTTCGGATAGAATCAATTTCATCTCCCCATAGTTCAACCCTGCATGGATTTTCCCCGGTCAGCATATAGATGTCGATAATGCCGCCCCGTACCGAAAATTGTCCCGCACTCTCCACCTGAGGAACCCGTTCATATCCCAAATTGACAAGACGCTCTGCCAGAATACTCTCTTTAAGCACTGAACCGGTATCCAGATAAATCACATGGTTCCGTATCCTCTCCAGCGAAACTACATGCTCCATAAATGCATCAAAGGTTGTAATCAACGTCAGAGAATCCCTTTCGAGTATTTCCCTGACACACGACATTCTCTCTTTTGTGATTTGATTTCCTCTGATATCCGCCTGATAAAAAATAAGATCTTTTGCAGGATACAACATCACTTCTTTATCATATAATTTATAGTCCTCATAAAGTTCTCTCGCTTTTTTATCGTTAAAAGTAACGATGATTTTATACTTCAAACCATCGCCTAGTCCATAAATCATATGAAGCTTCTGTGAATCAATACAGCCATCCAAATCTACGATTCCGTTTTTTCCATAAAAGGTCTTTCGTATATCTTCAAATTCGGCCAATCCCTTTAAAGGCTCCGTAAATACTTTCACATTAATCCCCATGCCTTTCTGACTTTTTATTGTACAGATTCATTGCCTGATCTGTCTCATTCTGAACCATCAGTCCTACTGCCTTTTCCGCTTTCAGAGCGCTTTCATCCATTATTTCTCTCTCCTCTTTGGAAAAATGTCCTAATACATAGTTGGCTAAGTCAAATGCTTTCGGTTTTTCTCCGACACCTATTTTGATGCGTTTAAATTCCTGTGTATTTACATGAGCAATAATGCTTTTCACCCCATTGTGCCCTCCCGCGCTCCCTTTCTTCCGAATGCGGATCTGTCCTACGTCAAGGCTGACATCATCAAATAAAACAATCAGCTCATCTTCCACCGATATTTTATAATAATCCACGAGTTCCCGCACACTCTCCCCACTCAGGTTCATATAAGTCAAAGGTTTCGCCAGGACAACCTTCTGTCCTGCAACAATACCTTTCCCGATCAGGGCTTTAAACTTTTTTGTGCTGACATCGATATTGTTTTCTTTTGCAATAGTATCTATGACATCAAATCCTATATTATGCCTTGTATTTTTATACTCTTTTGTTGGGTTTCCCAGACCGACAATAATATACATCTCTGGTTTTCCTTTCCTGAAATCATATTTAAGGATAGCATTCTCTCCTTATCTATCTGCTATTCTAGCATATGCCCCTTCAAATGAAAAGAGGTGCAGGACCGGAAGTAATCCGGTCCTGCACCTGCAAATCTATTTATGATCTTCTCCATGATTCCCCAAATGTTATGGCACACCAGACTCTGTGGTTGTCCATACACTTTTATTCTTCTGTCTCTTCAATCTCTTCCGTCAATGCTTTTTCATATTGCTCAAGGATTATTTCTTGAATCCTCTCCCTTGTTCCCGAATTAATGGGATGCGCGATGTCACGATACTCTCCGTCAGCTGCCTTCCTGCTTGGCATGGCAATAAATAATCCTTTTTCCCCATCAATGACCTTAATATCATGAACGACAAATTCATCATCTATCGTTATTGAAACTACGGCTTTCATTTTACCTTCCTTCGTAACTTTTCTTACACGTACATCCGTAATCTTCATCGTGTTCCCCTTTCCGCAAACATCCTACAAAACATAACGTTCATTCTTCTCCATTACAATCTTAATGCCATCTTCACCTTTGTGATAGGAATTTGCTCTGATTGTATCACGGCTCTCCACAATGCAGTTCTCAATATGTGTATTGTCTCCAATATAGACGTCATTCAAAATAATTGAATTCTTTATGTAACAATTATTTCCTATAAACGCCTTCTTAAATACTACGGAATCCTCTACCGTACCGTTAACGATACATCCTGAAGAAATCAGGCTGTTTCTGATATTGGCGCCGACATTATATTTTGCCGGCGGCAGATCATCCACTTTGGAATACACATCCGGATACTGCCTGAAAAAATAGTCTCTCACATCCGGTTTCAAAAAGTCCATATTTGTACGGAAATAGTCCTCCACTGTCGCGATATTTCTCCAGTATTCCTTTATCTTATACCCATAAATCCGTTTCAGATTCTTATAACGCACCAGTATGTCCCGCACAAAATCGTAGCGGTCTTCCTCCGCACTCTTCTCAATCAGCTCAATCAGTTGGCGCCTTCTGATCACATAAATACCGCATGATACGGTGTTTGTCTTAGCCACAACCGGCTTTTCCTCAAAATCTTCAATCCGCGATTCCTCGTTCATCTTAAGGATACCATAGCGTTCCACATTCTCATGTGGATCCATATCCTTACAGACTACGGTAACGTCCGCTTTCTTGCTGATGTGATATTCCAGAACCTTATTATAATCCATCTTATAAACACCGTCACCAGACGCAATAATTACATATGGTTCATGACTGTTTCTCAGGAAAGAAAGATTCTGATAAATAGCATCTGCCGTCCCGCGATACCAATAGCTGTTTTCTGCTGTCATTGTCGGTGTAAACACATACAGACCACCTTGCTTGCGGCCGAAATCCCACCATTTTGAGGAACTCAGATGTTCATTTAAACTGCGTGCGTTATACTGAGTAAACACACCCACTTTCTGCACATGAGAATTAGTCATGTTACTGAGCGCAAAATCAATGCTTCGATAGCTTCCCGCAACGGGCATAGCCGCAATCGCTCTTTTCTGTGAAAGTTCTTTCATCCGATGGTTGTTTCCACCTGCTAAAATAATACCTATCGCTCTCATCGTTCCTCACCTGCCTTAATCAATGTCTTTCCGCTGACTATCTGTCCGTCAGGATAATCTTCCAATACTGTTTTTCCTGAAATTACCGTATTCTTGCCAACCGTAACTCCTCCCGGAACAGTGGAACGTTCGCCAACGGTAACGATTCCATTGTTATAAATATGTGGATCCGTTTCATTCTCCGCTTCCTGGCCGGCTCCCAGATGAACATGATCACCAATTACGACATTCTCAGCAATGATACCCTTCTCTATCGTACAGCCTTCACCGATACTCGTCTCGTTCATTATGATAGAATCACGCACAACCGTATCTTTTCCGATATGTACACCACATCCGATTACCGAATTATACACCTTTCCGCAAATATCGGACCCCTCACCGATAATACTCTTTTCCACAACACTTTCACTTGAAATATACTGAGGAGGAAGCGTATTGCTTTTTGTGTAAATTCTCCAGTATTCCTCATACAGATTAAACTCCGGTATAATGTCTACCAGCTCCATATTTGCTTCCCAATAAGAATTCAAGGTTCCGACATCTTTCCAGTATCCGTTATACTCATAAGCAAACAGGCGCTGTCCCGCTTCATGGCAGTGCGGTATAATATGCTTTCCAAAGTCAAGATTCGGCTGATTGGCATTTGCAATAAGCGCCTCTCTTAGCACCTTCCAGCTAAAGATATAGATTCCCATTGATGCAAGATTGCTTCTTGGATTCTCAGGCTTTTCCTCAAAATCCACAATCTTTCTGTTCTCATCCGTAATCAGGATTCCAAATCGCTTTGCCTCCTCAAACGGAACAGGCATGGCCGCAATCGTAACAACCGCATCATTCTGCTTATGAAAATCAAGCATCACTTCATAATCCATCTTGTAAATATGATCACCGGAAAGAATCAATACATAGTCAGGATTGAAACTCTCCATATATTCTATGTTCTGATAGATTGCATTCGCAGTACCCGTATACCATTCGCTGTTTACGCTTTTTTCAAACGGAGGAAGAATCGTAACACCCCCAATATTACGATCCAAATCCCACGGTATGCCGATGCCGATGTGAGTATTCAGGCGAAGAGGCTGATACTGCGTTAATACCCCTACCGTATCAATTCCTGAATTGATGCAATTGCTGAGCGGGAAATCGATAATGCGGTATTTTCCACCAAAAGATACAGCCGGCTTGGCCACTTTTGTTGTCAGGACCCCCAATCTGCTGCCCTGACCCCCCGCAAGCAGCATTGCTATCATCTCTTTTTTAATCATGTCATCACCTCATGTTCTTTATATTTTCATTAATTATATCACCTAAAAGAGTTTTTGTGAATATTTTTACAAATTTTCTATGTGTTTTTTATGTTTTTTTGACATATCCTATAATTTTACAATAATTTACATATTGTTTGTTCCATCATTCTCTGTATTTTTGCATAATTTTCATCCTCTCAATTGCAAACTATTTGTATAGCTTGCAATTTATGCATGAAATGCATATAATAAACAGAGTGTAAATTTTTTTACTTGAAATTAGAAGAAAGGGCACCCTGTTTCATTATGTACACAATAGACTTTAATCAAAAAATAAAGATTCATTTTATCGGCATCGGCGGTATCAGCATGAGTGGTCTTGCTGAGCTTCTTCTCTCCAGAGGATTTTGCGTATCAGGTTCGGATGCACAGGAAACAGCGCTCACAAGAGAGTTGGCCTCCAAGGGGGCTGTTATATTCTATGGGCAAAAAGCTTCCAATATTCGGACAAATATAGACTGCGCCGTTTACACGGCCGCAATACATGAAGATAACCCCGAGCTTTTAGAAATCCGCCGCCAGAATATACCCACACTCACACGCGCCGAACTTCTGGGACAGATTATGCGCAGCTATGAAACACCCGTCGCCATATCCGGAACACATGGAAAGACTACGACAACCTCCATGATTTCTGAAATTCTTCTCGCCGGAGAATCAGATCCTACCCTTTCCATTGGCGGTATATTGAAGTCAATCGGGGGGAATTTCCGTATCGGCCATTCTGGTCTCTTTGTTACGGAGGCATGTGAGTATACAAATAGTTTCTTAAGCTTTTTCCCAAAAATAGGCATTATTCTGA
Organism: bacterium C-53; assembly: GCA_003612525.1. GTDB lineage: Bacteria > Bacillota > Clostridia > Lachnospirales > Lachnospiraceae > C-53. The sequence continues at coordinate 36,130 of RAZD01000022.1, forward strand.
ACGTAGAGGAAGACCACCTGGACTTTTTTAAAGATATTCATGATATCAGAAACTCTTTCCATAAATTTGCATCTCTGATTCCCTCTGACGGCACGCTGATTGTAAACGGAGAAATTGATGATCTCAATTCCATTACGCAGGGCCTCTCCTGCAATATTCTTACATGTGGCTTTTCAGAAACTGACGATTACCGCGCCGATGACATTACATTTGACGAACAGGCACGTCCATCCTTTTCCCTTTTTGAAAAGGGGGCTATGCTTGGACGGATTACACTTGGCGTAACAGGCCGCCATAACGTATTAAACGCCCTTTCCTCCATAGCGCTTGCAAGGCTTCTTAACATCCCGCTCTCTGTCATAAGCGAATCATTGCTGCACTTTGGCGGCACCGTACGGCGTTTCGAGCAAAAAGGTGAATTTAACGGCGTAACCGTTATTGATGACTACGCACATCATCCTACCGAAATTACCGCAACACTGACCGCGGCGCAGAACTATCCTCATAACCAGATCTGGTGTGTATTTCAACCGCACACGTACACACGCACGAAAGCGTTTCTGACCGATTTTGCCAAATCTCTTTCTCTGGCTGACCGGATTGTTCTGGCTGATATTTATCCGGCGAGAGAAACGGATACTCTGGGCATCAGTTCCCTGACACTTGCCGAAGAGATTAAAAAACTTGGAAAAGATGTTTTCTATTTTCCTTCTTTTGAAGAAATCGAAAATTTTTTATTAAAAAATTGTATCCGCAAGGATTTGTTGATAACTATGGGAGCCGGAGATGTAGTTAAAATCGGAGAAAACCTTTTAAAAAAATAATTTATCCACATTATCCACATTTTTAGGTGTATAAACTGACTGTAAAAATGTGGATTCTTTTTTGGTGTTTTTCGGGTTATAAAGATAGTTATCCACACTTTCCACATTTTCCACATTTATGCGAACGCCCGATACTCTGCGGTTTTAAGCCCAACTGCCTATTTCTTTTTAAAAATTCTTATGATATAATGCAGTTGCTTTCAAAATAAATATTGCAGTTTTCACTGCGGAAACAGGTGAGAAATTTGAGTACAATCACACTTAAAGGAAGTCGCTATTCCGATACCACTTTGGTATCAAATTATTTTATTGACAATTACATGATCAATGCAAATGAAGCCCAGATAAAGATTTACCTTTATCTGTTAAGATGCTTTGGGACAAATGCTTCGGTATCCGTATCCTCTATCGCAGATCGGTTTAATTATACGGAAAAAGATATCTTTCGTGCACTTCTCTACTGGGACAGGCATAATCTGATTTCACTGGAATTTGACGAAAGCAATACGATTGTGGAAATATACATCAATGAATTTACGACGCCGGCTCCTGAACCTGTGCCAGAACCGGCAATCCAGGAACCGTCGAATGTCTCTGTGGCAGAAAAGAAGCCTTACTCCCAGGACAGGCTCAAAGAGTTCAAATCAAGAGAGGCGGTACAGCAGCTGATATTTATGACCGAGCATTATATGGGAAAGACATTAAGCGCTTCCGATCTCAATGTACTGCTCTATATGTATGACCACCTGGAATTTCCTCTTGATCTGATTGAATATTTAATTGAATATTGTGTCAATAATAATCATAAAAGCATGCGTTATATTGAGAAAACCGCACTGGGCTGGGCGGAAGAGGGAATACGCACGGTAAAAGAAGCAAAAGATAATAATAATCGATACAAAAAAGAATATTTTGCAGTATTAAAAGCGTTCGGAATCAGCGGCAGAAATCCGGTTGAATCCGATATTGATTACATAAAGCGCTGGGAGAATGAATACGGATTTGACATTGATATTATTCTTGAAGCCTGTGACCGCACCATGAAAGCAATTGCCAAACCAAGTTTTCCCTATGCGGACAGTATTTTAAAGAACTGGAAAAGTCGAAATATCCATCATAAATCCGAGCTAGAAGAGCTGGACCGCACTTTTCAGAAAGAGCGGACAAACACCCATATCAACAAAGCGCCTGCAGCGCCGAAGCCAAATCGTTTTAAGAATTTCAAAGAACATGATTGTGACTTCGATGAGCTGGCTATGAGATTAATCAGAAATTAGCGGAGGAATTCATGGGTTTAAGCAATACAAAATATAATGAAATCATGCGTGAATATGAGCAGCGCCGGCTCGACAGGAATTACCTTCGTACAGAGCATTTACATGAGGTATATCGTAAGATTCCCGAATATAAAGCGCTCGACGACCAGATTGCCGATCTTTCCGTCAGGCAGGCAAAGAAATTGATTCAGGGGGACATCAATGCCCTCCCCCTTTTAAAGCAAGAACTTTCTTCACTCGGAAAGAAGAAAAACAGCCTTCTTACGGCACATGGATTTCCGTCAGGCTATCTCGAACCTGCCTATGTATGCCCGGATTGTAAGGATACAGGTTATATCGAAAATCATAAATGCCATTGTCTGAAACAGCGGCAAACAGAGCTTCTCTATGAGCAGTCCAATATAAAAGAAGTATTATTGCGGGAAAACTTTGCTTTTTTTTCCTATGAATATTATAATGAAGAAGAAACGGAGCGAATGAAAACCGTTGTTGCCGAATCCAGACGCTTTATCAGGGAATTCGGCCTGCATTATAGCAATCTTCTCTTTTTCGGTGATACCGGAAACGGAAAAACATTTCTTTCCAACTGCATTGCAAAGGAATTAATTGAATCCGGTTATTCCGTTATTTATTTCACCGCATTTCAACTATTTAATCTTCTTGCCAGAATAACATTTGACCCCTCGTCACAATCCGAGGAATCCAAACGTCTGTATTCTGATATTTTTGAATGTGATCTCCTGATCATTGATGATCTGGGAACAGAAAATGCAAACTCATTTACTTCCTCCCAGTTCTTTCTAATCTTAAATGAACGTCATCTGAGGAAGCATGCTACAATTATTTCAACAAATATGTCCATTCAAATGCTGAATGATACGTATTCGGAACGCTCCGTATCAAGAATTCTCGGAAGTTATGAATTATTTTTATTTAAAGGCAGGGATATTCGTCCCCGCAAAATGGAACAGGAAAAGGCACAAAGAAAGTGAGGACAAAGAATGCCATCTCGTGAGGAAAAGCGAAATCTCGAAACTATACCTGTAGGTTCTCTTGGAATGATCCCGTTGGAGGGATGTACGGAACTGGGGAAAAAAATTGATCAGTACCTTGTCACATGGAGAACCGAAAGGGAAAATGAACACAAAAACAGTCTTGCTTTTTCCGGCTATCAGCGCAACAGCTATATTTTAGATGCAAGGGTTCCAAGGTTTGGTTCCGGTGAAGGAAAAGGAATTATCATGGAATCTGTCCGGGGTATGGACCTCTATCTTTTAGTTGATGTATGCAATTACAGCATGACCTATACGCTCTGCGGCCACGAAAATCACATGTCTCCCGACGACCATTATCAGAATCTAAAACGCATTATCGCTGCCGTAGGCGGTAAAGCACGGAGAATTACCGTCATTATGCCTTTTCTGTATGAGAGCCGCCAGCACAAGCGCAACACAAGGGAATCTCTTGATTGCGCAATTGCGCTCCAGGAACTTGTACACATGGGTGTTGATAACATCATTACTTTCGATGCACATGATGCCAGGGTGCAGAATGCCATTCCTCTACATGGATTCGAAACGGTAAGGCCTGCTTACCAGTTTGTCAAAGCGCTTCTTAAAAGTGTAAAAGATCTTACGGTTGATGCCGATCATATGATGGTAATCAGTCCTGATGAGGGTGCAATGGAACGTTCGATCTATTTTGCCAATGTTCTCGGCCTTGATATGGGCATGTTTTATAAACGCCGCGATTATACCAGAGTCGTTGACGGGAGAAACCCTATTGTTGCGCATGAATTTTTAGGCTCCTCAGTAGAGGGAAAGGACGTAGTGATTGTGGACGATATGATTGCTTCCGGCGAAAGCGTCATTGATGTCGCTACGGAGTTAAAGCGCCGCAAAGCAAGACGGATTTATGCCGCCGCTACTTTTGGTATCTTTACAAAAGGCCTGGAAACGTTTGATGCCGCATATAAAGACGGAATCATATCGGGCATCCTCACCACTAATTTGATCTATCAGACTCCTGAACTTCTAAAGAAGCCCTGGTATATTAACTGTGATATGAGCAAATATATTGCCTACATTATTGATACATTGAATCACGATAGTTCAATCAGCGACCTGTTAAATCCAAATGAAAAAATTCAATCCATTATATCAACTTATAAATACGGAGATGATTAAGTAAAGAATAGATTCGGAAAGGAAGGCACAAATGAAAAAAATCTTCACGCGGCGCCTCTTTATCTATATGCTGGCAGCGCTGTTTTTTACAATTACCGCTATTTTTCTCCTGCAAACATTTGTTACGAAAAAAAACAATACAGTTTCCAGTCAGGACAAGCTTCAGACCGTAAAACAAAGATTAATTAGCAATCAAAATAATATATCAATGCTTACAAAGAATCTGAGCGAAGATAATCTGGCAAGGACAAGGGCATTTGCAGATATGCTTGCTGCTGACCCATCTATAAAAAATGATACCGTAAAGCTTAATGAAGTAAAAGACAGGCTGATGGTATCCGAATTACATATTATTGATCAAAATGGAATTATAACCAACAGTACGGTAGACGCTTACATTGGATTTGATATGAAAAGCGGTGAACAGTCAAATGCATTCATGGCAATCGTTGATGACCCCGACATTGAAATCGTACAGGAGCCCCAAATGAATGCCGCCGAAGGTATTGTTATGCAGTACATTGGTGTCGCACGGTCTGATGAAAAAGGTCTCGTGCAAGTTGGCATTCAGCCGGAAGTATTAGCAGAAATGCTGGCTAACACAGAAATTGACGTCGTACTGAAAGACCTTGATTTTGGAGAAAACGGATATATATATGCAATTGATGCATCCGACGGCTCCATACTGGCACATCCAGACAGTTCATTAATTGGCACATCCGCCGCCGATGCGGGTTATCCTGACCATCTGACGGGAAATGGCAGAGCAGTCGTCAACGGAATCAACGGTTATTATGTGGCTGAGGAGTACGAGGGACAGATCATCGGAACATTCTTGCCGGCGAATGAATATTATCGGGAACGGCTGAATCAGACTTTGGTAGTTTCTTTCAGTATGCTGATCATTTTCAGTGTATTGCTGATCACAATCAATCGAATGGTGGACAATAAAATTGTGCTTGGTATTAACCGGATTACCAGTTCCACCAAAGAAATTTCGGATGGGAACTTTGAGATTCGCATAAATGAACAGGGAAATCCTGAATTTATCCAGCTTTCCGACAGCATCAATAAAATGGTGGAAAATATTCTGCAAAAAATGCAGGAAAATGAGCTGCTACTCAATCATCAGGAAGATGATATGGAAAATATTCGAACATTAATCCAGAATGTAAAAAATGCATGCGTAGACCTGAATCGCGTCTCAGGGGAAACGCTTGAAAATGCAGAACAAATCTATCATGGGACAGGACAGCAGAAAACGGCTGTGAAAGATTTAAAACAAATCATGCAGCAGCTGACGGACGAGTTAAACAGCAGTGTGGACGTTTCGACGAAGGTTACGACAACAACCGGGGATACTGTGGCAAACATTATACAGACTCAGGCTCAAATGGAGCAGTTGAAAATCTCAATGCAGAAAATCAGTGAAATGTCCCTCTCCTGAAACTATTATTGGAGATATTAATTCTATAGCCCAGCAGACAAACATGCTATCTCTGAATGCTTCCATAGAGGCTGCCAGAGCCGGTGAAATGGGAAAAGGATTTGCAGTTGTGGCTGCTCAGGTAGGAGAACTTGCCGCACGAAGCTCACAGGCTGCTCAGGAAACCAATGAACTAATTACGAATTCTATAAAAGCAGTAGAAGAGGGAAAAGAAATTACAGACCGGACTGCCAATGCATTTGGGATGGCTGTGGAAAATATCAAAAAGGCAAATAAGGACGTCAGAGAAATCACCAAAATGGTCAGCCAGAATATGAATATTGTAACAAATGCGGTCAGCCAGATCGTTCAAATCTCCGATGTTGTAGAACAAAACGTACAGATTTCCCATGAGACAAAACAGGTCTCATCGAATATGGCCGATATTACCGGTAAGTTATTAAATATTGTTGAAAATTAAATAGTGGAAAGCCAAAACAGAGGAGAAAAGCCTGAACGCATTCTCCTCTGTCTTTGATTTCTACTCCGCCTTCACATATGCAATAAACTTATTTCCGCTTCTTTCAAACCACTCTGTTGAGTCATTCATTCCCTTCCGATAAATCGTTCCGGTCATTGGGTCCATTACAATCGTATTCTTTTCATCGTAGCCCACAATCAAAACGCTTTGATTATTCTCGACACGCGCGATTACCGGCGTCTTTTGACTGATATAATACAGTATCGCACTTAGACTGCATCCTGAAAGATCAAGCACCTGTCCTTCTATATTTTCTTCCAGAATCTGCATGGCCGTCTGCCCCTGACTCAGCAAATACGCATCATTTCTCGGCGTGCCCTCATATAACAACAGTGCATCAAGGCAGGCCGCAAGACTGTTTCTCTCCTCATCCGCCGCAACGGGCTCTATCTCATTGATCTGAGTCCTCATATCCCGGTCTCCTCTCTGCCAGATATATTCCTGCACGTCATTCACCACAACACCCGCCACAGAAAACGCATCATTTACTGCCTCAGCCTCTTTTTCATGAATGCCTGCAATCTCTCCTTTGGCATATACGTAAAACTGAGGCGCCTTCTCTTCTGACGGCTCTGCAAATTCAAGATCCCTTCCTCCCTCAAACAATACTTCCTTCGGTGTCAGAAACTTAATCAGACGCGGGTTCGTACTTCCCGTGAGCACGATTTCGACAAGCCGTTCTTTCAACTCCGTCACAGCTGTTGTAATTGTATTTTTCGTCACCTCTTTGATCTGATTGTTTTTAATCTGATCATCCTCTACCACCACATAACCGCCAGATTCTTCATTTATCTGAATCCGTTTCATATTTATGCTGTTTTCCTCAATTGACACATGTGTTACATAAATATTCTCTTTATGATATGTTTTAAGTAATTCCCCTTTCTTATTTTCAATCGTAATTGTATGCATCGGTATTGTTACCGTCCCCGATGCCTCTCTTATTACTTCATTTACACGATAGCTTCCATATACAATATCCTCACCGATAAATCCAAGCGCCCTGTTCCTGTCCTCTCCTTTTGTCTCAATCCTGCGCACCTTCCCTGTGCCAAAATCAATCAGGCGTATGACATCTTCTTCCTGCCATGCTGCCATCTGATTACTGTCGGAGACTACAATCATATCATCTGTCAGCCCACTGACAACTTCTGTATAACTCTTATCCTCAAGAGATATCCCGTAAATTGTTCCGTCCAGATAAAGGTACAGAGAATTATTACGATTAATATAGGAAAGCATATTCATGTTTTCTTTTAACAGCTGATATGATTTGCGATACGGAAGATAGATTTCCTCCTCTATCGTATTCATGGCGCTGTCATAATAGTATACAGATACACCAACATTCCCTTCATGGCGTCCGCGGTTCATATACCCTGCTACCAGAAAACGTACATTTCCCGCTTCATCCACAGATAATATTTTGATATCATGCTTTCCGTAGGTTGTCCTCGCATCCAGATTGTCTTCGTCATAAAAGCAGAACAGACGCGCCAGCCGGTTCGCACCGTTCATATACATATACAAAGCGTTTTCCTGAACAAAAGCAATGACAGAACCATCGGCATTTTCCATAAATTCCAGTTCGCTTGCCGTAATGCCAAGCAGTATCTTATTATTGGCAAACGCGCCATCCGGGACAAAAATCTGATTCATGGTGCGTTCATAATCCAGAAGATAAATTCTCTCCGGCGTATAACGTATACGGAAAAATTCTTCCGCCGCATATAACTCGTCATTCCGGGTATCCTTTCTGGAAACAAGAAAACGGACTTTTACAGAGGCAGTCGATGCATCCATCTCAAGAATATCCACTTCAGGCTTATTCACCTCTTTTACATTCAATTCTCCCCATGTAATCTGGTTAAAGTTCGAATGAATATTGACATAATGAAAAGAGGAATTGTCACCCTCCTCATTACTTTCAAGGTAAGTCACCAGTTCTTTGGCCTGTGATTTGTCAAATGTTTTATTATGAAAATTCATGATGTATGCAAGCTCTTCTCTCACAGGGAGATCTTCTCTGTATACGATCCTCGTATAATATCTGATTTTCTCTCCGTCAGACATCTCCAAAATAGTGGTAAGTATATATTCACGATTATCGTCTATCAAATCTTTTATATTAAATTCTGCATTGATTCTCTCGTGATCTGTCGCATAATTATAGACTTCCGTATTCTCTACCAGACGTGTCATATCAAGGCTTCTGACTTCATACGATATCCCTGTAATCTCTGTTCCAAATGTATCGATCTCCACGGACAGGCAGCGGTTCTCTGGAAGCGGTGTCAGGGTATCTCTCAGATAATTCGCCTGCATGTCCTCACTGTAGCCGCGAAGACAGTTCACACGTTCTCCATCCAGTTTCATTGAAACAAGCGGGAGTGAAGCCGGCTCCATTTCCACCGTCAGGTCAGTATTCCCTTTATTTACAATTCTGCTGACAGCCATCAGCGCAATCAGGAGCATTCCTATGAATCCTGCCGCCTTTATGATCTGTTTTCTCACTGAATCAAACTCCTCCGATTTTCCGCAGGACAACAGTTTGCCCTGCGGAAGCTTTTGTATCTATTTTAATTTGTTTTGATCAAAATCTCAACCTATATTTTCTGCTGTTGACTCTTCTGCCTTCTGTTCAGTATATCTTCAATGACAAGAATATCCACAATATCTCTCTTATTTTTCATGCTTTCATCATCTTTAATCTGATCATATATAATTGTCATCAGCCTTCTCATCATTATCTTATCAGGATATTCGTCATATATCATGCTTCCCTCATAATCCAGTATCTGCATCGCATTCTCCACTATTCCCTGTATTTTTCGGGCATCCGCCGGATACATGGACTTTAAGTACTCCGCTTCTCTGGCCCGTCTCCGTTCTTCTTCAAAATACAATGGAAGCGGATACGTCATGTAAAAGGGCACCGGATGATTATTTATATCCATATGTTCTCCATTTCCGCCTGCATTCACATTCAAGGCAATCTCTCTTATGCTTTATCATATGCAGCATTTTCAAAAATGTCCTCTGCCAAGATGCCATGCTTTCCTGTCAAATAAAAAGAGATAAAACCCGAAAATTTCAGATTTTATCCCTCTCTTTATTCAGCTATTTTACGGTAACAATTCTTGCGATCGCTCTCTGCAAAGCAGTTTCAGCTCTTGCGATATCGGTATCGGAAGCTTTTTCTTCCAGACGTTTTTCCGCTCTCTCCTTCGCCTTTTCCGCCCTGTCAAGGTCTATCTCAGATGGCCATTCCACAACTTCCGCAAGTATTGTCACTTTGTCCTTTAAAATCTCAACAAACCCCGCATGAAGCGCCGCATTCTTAGGCCCTTCCTCCTCAGTGATTGTCAGAACTCCGGGCGCCACGATCAAAGTCATGGGAATATGATCCCTGTAGATACCCACTTCGCCCTCGGTAGTATTAAATTCCACCATAGATGCCTGCCCTTCGTAAAATACCCTGTCCGGGCAGATCACACGAAGTTCAAACATTTTACTCTCTTCTGCCATAGAATCATACCTTTCTTATTTCACTCTAGCCAATACGTCATCAATATTTCCGGCATTCAGGAAATAACTTTCCGGTATATCATCATGTTTGCCTTCAATGATCTCTTTGAATCCCTGAATAGTCTCAGCAATCGGAACATAACGGCCCTCAAGTCCGGTAAACTGTCCCGCAACAAAGAATGGCTGTGAAAGGAATCTCTGTACCTTTCTTGCACGGGAAACGACAAGTTTGTCTTCCTCCGACAGTTCATCCATACCAAGAATTGCGATAATATCCTGTAATTCCTTATATTTCTGAAGAATTTCCTGTACACCACGGGCAACTTTATAATGTTCCTCACCCACAATTCTGGGATCCAGAATTCTCGAAGTCGACTCCAGCGGATCTACCGCCGGGTAGATACCAAGCTCCACTATGGCACGGGAAAGCACCGTTGTCGCATCCAAATGGGCAAACGTTGTTGCCGGAGCAGGGTCCGTAAGGTCGTCGGCAGGCACATAAACAGCCTGTACAGATGTGATGGAACCGCTCTTCGTGGATGTAATACGCTCCTGTAAAGCGCCCATTTCCGTTTGTAGCGTTGGCTGATAACCTACGGCAGAAGGCATACGTCCCAAAAGCGCAGATACCTCAGAACCAGCCTGGGTAAACCGGAAAATATTATCAATGAAAAGAAGTACGTCTTTACCGCCTTTATCACGGAAATACTCCGCCATCGTAAGACCTGTAAGTCCAACTCTCATTCTGGCTCCCGGCGGCTCATTCATCTGCCCGAATACCATAGTCGTCTTATCAATAACACCCGACTCCTTCATCTCATAGTAAAGGTCATTTCCTTCACGGGTACGCTCACCTACGCCCGTAAATACGGAGTATCCGCCATGCTCCGTTGCAATATTTCGAATCAGCTCCTGAATCAAAACAGTTTTACCAACGCCTGCTCCACCGAACAAACCGATTTTACCACCCTTCTGATAAGGGCAAAGCAGGTCAACCACCTTAATTCCGGTCTCAAGAAGCTCCGTCGTTGTTGACTGCTCCTCAAATTCCGGCGCGGGTCTGTGAATCGGAGAATATCCCACATTGTCAGGCGCTGCTTTATTGTCAATCGGCTGGCCCAACACGTTGAACATACGTCCCAATGTATTTTCGCCTACGGGAACCGTAATCGGGGCGCCGGTAGCTTCCGCCTGCATCCCTCTTACAAGTCCGTCCGTAGGACCCATGGCAATACATCTTACCGTATCATCGCCCAGATGCTGTGCTACTTCAACTGCAAGAACCCCGCCGTCCGCTTTTGGGACATTGATCGCTTCATAAATTTCAGGAAGGTTGCCTTCCGAAAATTTTATGTCAAGCACGGCGCCGATAATCTGGGTGATTTTACCAACATTCTTATCTGCCATCTTTTTCTTCTCACTCCTTCTACGATATATGTTTTCGGATAAGAAGCAAATCTCCAAATCAGGAGATTGCTTCCGCACCGGCTATGATTTCTGTCAGCTCCTGTGTAATGGAACCCTGACGGGCTCTGTTATACTGCAGTTCCAGATGACTGATCATTTCCTCAGCATTGCTTGTAGCCGAATCCATTGCCTGCATTCTGGCTCCGTTTTCACTCGCTACCGACTCCACCAGCGCACCATAGATCAGACTCGTCACATATTTCGGAATTATCATCTCCAGCGCCTCGTCCTCCGCAGGTTCATAATTCATCAGAACCTTACTGTCCTCATTATCCGCCGCTGCCGCTTCCCGGTCAACCGGAAGCAGTTTTATCAACGTAGGTATATGAACTACAGTGTTCTTAAAAGCGGTATATGCAAGGTAAATCTCCCCGATTTCTCCTGCCTTATAGGAAGCAAGAACTTTCATTGCAAGCGCCTGCGCATCCGCATAAACCGGCTCTTCCACAATGTCGGAGCCATCGGCCTTAATCGTGTATCCATACCGATTTAAAGCGTCACGGCCCTTATGCCCGACTGCATAAATGTCAAGTTCTTCTTTCTTTAATTCACCTTTTGTAATTAATTTCACAATATTGGAATTAAATCCACCCGCCAGACCTCTGTTTGAAGTAATGACGATGACAGCTTTCCTGTCTGAGCTTCCTTTTACAAGATAGGGATGATTTATATTTCCCGAACGCATAAGCATGGAACAAACCGTTTTATACATACATTCAAAGTAGGCCTTTGAACGATCCGCACGGTTTTTTGCCCTCTGGAGTTTTACCGTTGAAACAAGCTTCATGGCTTTTGTTATCTGCTGAGTGCTCTGTATACTGACTTTACGTCGTTTTATATCTCTCATTGAAGCCATAATCTATAACCATGCCTTTCGCAATACTATTTAAACTGCCCTTTGAATTCTGTGATTGCCTGGATAAGCGCGGTCTCAGTTTCATCGGAAATTACCTGGGTCTCTTTAATTGCCTTTGGAATCTCGGCATATTTTGTATCCAGATACTCAAAGAATTCCTTCTCAAATCTTGTAATATCCTCCACCGCAATATCAAGCAGGTATTTCTTGGTTGCCGCATAAATAATAATAACCTGATACTCTACCGGCATCGGCTGATACTGTGGCTGCTTCAGGATTTCCTTAATTCTTTCACCCTGTGCAAGCTTTTCCTTCGTATCCGCATCCAATTCCGAGCCAAACTGTGCAAAAGATGCAAGCTCTCTGTACTGTGCCAGATCGACACGGATTGGCGCTGCAATCTTCTTCATAGCCTTAATCTGTGCCGCACCGCCTACACGTGATACGGAAAGGCCGGCATTAACGGCAGGACGGAAACCAGAATTAAACATTTCAGTTTCCAGATAGATCTGGCCATCGGTAATTGATATAACATTTGTCGGGATGTATGCGGACACATCGCCTGCCTGCGTCTCGATGATCGGAAGCGCAGTCAGAGAACCTCCGCCATATTCATCCGACATACGTGCAGCTCTCTCAAGCAGTCTTGAGTGAAGATAGAATACATCACCAGGATAAGCCTCACGCCCGGGCGGACGTCTGAGCAGCAGGGAAAGCGTACGGTATGCCGTAGCATGCTTGCTCAGGTCGTCATAGATAACAAGAACATCTTCTCCGTTCTCCATCCATTCCTCACCAATTGCACAACCCGAATAGGGTGCAATATACTGGAGCGGCGCAAGTTCACTTGCGGTTGCCGCAACTACGGTTGTATACGCCATAGCGCCGTATTCTTCCAGAGTTTTCACAATCGTCGCAACCGTCGATGCTTTTTGCCCGATCGCAACATAAATACATTTTACACCCTGACCCTTCTGATTAATAATCGTATCAATTGCAATTGCAGTCTTACCGGTCTGTCTGTCACCGATAATCAACTCACGCTGACCTCTTCCGATCGGAACCATGGAATCAATCGCTTTTATACCTGTCTGTAGTGGTGTATCTACGGATTTTCTCGTAATAACACCAGACGCAACTCTTTCTATCTGACGGAATCTGTCCGTAGCAATAGGACCCTTGCCATCAATAGGCTGCCCCAAAGCATTTACGACACGTCCGATCATGGCATCCCCAACGGGAACCTCAACAACTCGCCCTGTAGTCTTAACAGTATCTCCCTCATTGATATTCTTCTGGCTGCCAAGCAAAACAGCACCTACGTTATCTTCCTCAAGGTTCATAACCATGCCGAATACTTCGCCGGGAAATTCCAGCAATTCTCCCTGCATCGCATTCTCAAGGCCATGTACACGGGCAATACCGTCAGCCACCTGGATAACTGTGCCTACATCAGATACTTCAAGCTGCGCAGAATATCTCTTAATCTGATCCTTAATTACGGAACTGATTTCTTCCGGTCTTAAATTCATGGAGTTCTGGCACCTTCTTTCTTATTTTAACTGGATTTTCTGCAAATCCTTCATTAATTCGTATAATTTTGTTTTCACACTGCTGTCCACTACGCGGTCTTTGATACGGATTACCATACCCCCGATCAGCGACTCATCAACGGAAAAATGCATTTCCATCGATGTATAAGACGTTGTTTCAAGCAGTCTTTTCTCTATCTGCTTTTTTCTGGATTCATTCATTTCAATCGCAGTCTCGACATACGCAACGCCAATATTCTTAAGCTCTTTTACTGCATCAATAAAATAGTCAAGAACCGGCAGAATCTCACGAAACCGTCCTTTTTCAACAATCAGGCATAAGAAACCGGTCAATTCATCGCAAACTCTTCCTTTAAAGGATGCTTCGATTAATTTCAGTTTCTCCTCTTTGTCTATTCTTGGATGGTTCATGAATGCAGACAGCTGTTCATCATCCGCAATAACGGTGCGGACAGTCTGCACCTCTTCCAATAACAAATCTACTTTGTTCTCTTCAACAGCAAGCTCATACAAAGCTTCGCCATACGTCTTCGATATCAACTTAGCCATGTACGATCACCCATTTCCTTTAGAGTTTCATCTACCAGCGTATTCTGAATCTCCGTATTCATGGAAGCGGCAACCACTTTACCTGCCATCATAGATGCGACGGAAATGATTTCCTGCTTCATGTCATCTACTGCTTTCTTCTTTTCCAATTCTGCTTCAACATGAGCTCTCTCAATAATCCGCGCGGCTTCCGCTTTCGCTTCATTTACGATTTTTGTCTCGTTTGCAACTGCTTTCTTTCTCGCCTCCGCAAGAATTTCTTCCGCTTCTTTATTGATTCCGCCAAGTTTCTGTTCGTACTCCGCTTTCAAAGCTGCCGCATCTTCTTTGTCTTTTGCCGCGGTGTCAAGGTCATTCTTAATTCCTTCCCTTCTTTTATTCAGGAATTCTCTTACCGGATTAAACAGACAATATGATGCTACAAGCACCAATACAAACACAGAAATCAGCGTCAGCACGGCATCATGAATCAATTGGAAATCCAGGTCAAATAATCTCTCCAAAATTCTGCCTCCTTTCGATTAATTTTGGGAAGCATTCTTATTTCGCTAAAGGCTGTACAAACAACAGAAGCATTGCAATCAGCAAACCGTAAAGACCTGTCGTCTCCGCAACTGCCTGACCCAGAAGCATCGTAGATGTAATATCGGATTTTGCTCCGGGATTCCTTCCAACTGCTGCTGCCGCATGACCTGCTGCAATACCCTGTCCAATACCAGGTCCGATACCGGCGATAACCGCGAGACCCGCACCGATTGCTGAACAAGCTTTGATTAAATCTGTTCCTGTAATACCATTCATAAATAAATTCCTCCTTAAAATTGTTTAGATTACTTATCCCCTATCGCATCTGTAATATATGTCATTGTCAGCATACAGAATACATAGGTTTGAATTGCTCCTGAGAACAAATCAAAATACACATGGAGCGCTGCCGGCCATGCAATCGCAATCTTCGACAGCAAACTGTACACAAGCGCCATCATTACCGTCCCCGACAATACATTCGCAAACAAACGCAGCGAAAGCGAAATCGGTACCGCCACATCACCGATCACGTTAATTGGCGCCCATATTGGCCACGGTTCACACAAGCCTTTTAAGAATCCGCTTACCTTCTGATACTTGATCTTATTAAAGAAGATCAGGCAAAACGTTATCACGCCAAGCGGAAGCGTCACCCCATAGTCAGCAGTCGGCGGCCTCAGGCCAAAAAGTCCCGAAATATTACTGAGCAGAATAAAAATAAAAATTGTGCCTATATAATTGGCAAACTTTATGGCATTCTTACCCATTGATCCCTCTACAACACCATCGAGCAGCTCTACAACAAGCTCGGCAATGTTTTGAAATCCTCCCGGAACCGCCTCAGCACGCAGCATTGATCGTTTCGCCAATACACAAAAAACAATAATGGACAAAATCACGATTGACATGCAGACATGAGTCGTCGTTATCCAGACTTCCTGACCGAATATATGGTACGAAAAAACTCCCTTGACCATAAAGTCCACTTCACCGGATAACAAAATCCCATTATTCATATATCTTCACCTCCTCATTTAAGTTTCCTCACCAGTTCCTGTTATTTTTTCATATATGCTTTTGAAAAAAGGCTGTAGGTAAGCCGCAGCTTTCAACGAAAAAATTCCTATTACATAAGAAAGAGGGCTTCCAATGCCGGTAAAAAACAGCAAAAAAAATCCGCCCACAACTGCCAGATAACGAATTACGGCGTGGCTTCGTGTAATATTAGCCGCATCGCTCTCCTCAAGCATAAGCATTCTGCATATGGAATGATACATATGAACCGCCATAAATACGGCGGCCAGACATCCACACCATAACCCGGTTGAAAATACCGCCCGGTTATCTGCCAGGAAGATCCCCAGAACCTGCGCAACAATACCGTATAGTATGATTTCTGCGATCAGTATCACCAACGTCTCATCAAATTTTTTTATTTTTTCCCTTATCATCATAGATATCCTTTGCCATTATATAAATATTCCGAAATCCTCCTGCAGCCCCTAAAAAAAACATCACAATAACTATGTAGGATGTACCCAGACGCCGGTCCAGAAAAATTCCCAGGAAAGTACAAAGAAATATGGGCACCAGCATATTAATGCTGAACTGAGTTATTAATGTAAGTGATTTATACACATTTGGTTTATATTTTCTCATACACACATCATTATACCATTTTTGTGCATAAAGTCCAGCAAAAGGTTTTACATTGAAAATATATTTATTTTTTCCAAATAAGGAATAGACTTTTATTATTCTCACGTTTATACTTAAAATAAATGTATTTTAAGGAGAACTTATGCAAAAACCGATTCTATTCCGCAGACGTATCATCCCCGAAGAGTGTATCCTTTTAAAAGATGATGAAATACTTTTTTACAATATGGATATTATTGTGACAAAATGGAACACGCTTCATCCAAAAAAGAAGCTTCATCACGGTTATTCCTGCTACTTCTTAAATGAGGGGTATAAGGTGAGCAAATTTCTTTATGAGGATAATCGTTTGCTTTACTGGTACTGTGATATTATTGACTATGAGTACCGTATCGATACGGGCGAATATATTGTCCGTGATCTTCTGGCCGATGTTATCGTTTATCCTGACGGATTCGTCAAAGTAGTCGACCTTGATGAATTTGAAAAAGCGCTGGAAAATGGCAGCATCACCTTTGAAGATGTGAAAAAGGCGCTCCGAAGTCTGGACAAACTTCTTAAAATTATTTATAACGGTGAATTTGAAACCCTGAAAAAAGAAATAGAAACCAGAGAATAACTTACTCCGGTTTCTAAACTATATGCTTTCATTCTAATAAAAAACATGGTTTCCTATTATAGTTCCCTGGATCTCAGGAATCACGGTTCTGAAAAACAGGCAATCACCAATATTATTTGCTCCGGCAAGCACTTCATCAGCCGCTCTTAAGCACGTCTCATTTGCTCCGGCCGCCAGACGCATGGCAAGTCTTCCGCTCGCCACCGGAGCGAATTGCCCTGATTGGTAAATAACACCCACAATGGTATCCGGATAAACACCGCTACGTGC
This sequence comes from bacterium C-53, assembly GCA_003612525.1. GTDB lineage: Bacteria > Bacillota > Clostridia > Lachnospirales > Lachnospiraceae > C-53. The sequence continues at coordinate 53,413 of RAZD01000022.1, forward strand.
TCTGTTTAGAACGACAGAGCCCACAGCAATTTTACCCTCCCACGGTTCACCGTCCGCCTCGCACTGAATCAGACACGCGAGAAGTTCCCGGTCACTGACGTCAATATTGATTTCGGATAAATCCTTTTTCCGCATCTGAGCTGCTCTTCGTGCAATTTCCTTCTCTTTTTCAAGCTGTACCTTAAGTGTGGCTATATCGTTTTCCTTCGCATGAATCGCTGTTTCATAGAGAAGAGCCTCCTGCTCTGTAGCAGAAATCTGCCCGGAATAGCCGGAAATGCTGCTGCTCGTATCGTCAATCAGTCCCTGCACTTTTTCCTGCTCTTTTGACGCTTCTTCCCGGAGTTTTTGAAGCTCTGCCTCTTCCTCTTCCAGTTCGGCTTTGCGTCTCGCTGTTTCTTCCTTTAATTCCGTCAGCTTTTCAAGCATTTTCTGATCATACTCGTTTACCTTTTCAATATACGTTGCACGATTTAAAAAGTCACCAAAATTCGCATTCGCAAAGAAAAGCTCCTCATAGGAACTGTCCCCTTTTTCGTACATTCGTTTAATACGGACTTTCATATACGCATACTGCGTATCCATTTCTTCTATAACCTCTGAAAGTTCCTGCGTCTTCTTCTCTATCTGTTCTTCTTTTTCTGTAAGCTGACTTTCCAGCTCTGAAAGCCTTTTACTAATCTTCTCCAAATTCTCATTCAGTTCTGAAAGTTTGTCCTGAAGCTGCATTTTTGAATTTCTAAGTCCGTTCAGCCTTCCTTCTGTCTCTGAAAGCTTGCCTTCTGTCTCCTGCTTTTCTCTTTCAGCCTCTTTAATTTTTTCTGATGTCGTCTTGGCATACACAGCCGAAGGCAGCGCTGACAGTATAACTGCAAATAAGACGAATACTGCTGTCTGCTTTTTCCATATATGTTTTCTCATACGCTGATTCTTATCCTTAAACTACAGTACCATTTGCACTACCCTCCCGGTACGTTGGTACTGGTAATATTTTACGCCTGCACTGTCAAACATCCTCTTGGATGCAATATTGGAAGGAGTTCCCGCATATTTGTCGCTATCGTATATCACAGTCCGGATACCCGCCTGAATAATCGCCTTTGCACACTCGTTGCAGGGAAAAAGCGATACATAGATTTTGGCCCTCTCGAGACTTCCGCCGCGATAATTCAATATGGCATTCAACTCACTATGCGTCGAATAAAAGTATTTATTATCCAGTGGTTCCCCTTCTCTGCACCACGGATACTCATCATCAGAACACCCATTCGGAAAACCATTGTATCCCATTGACAATATTTTATTGTCTTCACTCACAATGCACGCTCCAACCTGCGTATTTGGGTCTTTTGAACGCATGCCTGAAAGTATCGACACTCCCATAAAATATTCATCCCATGAAATATAGTCCTGTCTCTTTTCACTCATCTCACAACAGCCCTGCCTCTCCATAATCCGCCGGATTCTTTCTTAAAGTTCCGCGTCCAGCATTGCCACTCTTCTGCAATGTTTTTCTTCGCCTGAAAACTGCGTATCGAGAAAGATATCCGTAATTTCCTCCGCCAAACCCGGTCCGATCATATTCGCGCCGAGAGCCAATACATTCGCATCGTTATGCAGACGTGTCATTTTAGCCATCAAACCATTTGTACAAAGTGCGCATCTGACCCCCTTTACCTTATTTGCCACCATTGAAATTCCAATACCTGTCGTACAGATCACAATGCCTTTCTCACATTCGCCATCTGCAACTGCTTTGGCAACAGCACGTCCGTATATGGGATAATCACAGGAACTCTTATCCTGGCATCCCATGTCTTTTACTTCCATTCCCCGCTCTTTCAGGTGCGAAATGATGAACTGCTTCAATTCAAATCCGCCATGATCGCTTCCGATTGCTATCATATCATCTGCCTCCGTTTCAAAATTTTTATCTAAATTGTATCTATTACGTTGTGACCCGCCGCTTTCAGCAGACGGTTCATAATCGCCGCGCCCATTTGAGGAGTATCAAATTCCTCGGAATAAATAAACTCAGCCCCCATCGTATCAAACTCCCTCAGAATCGCGTAAAGACGCCGTGCAATCCCCTCTTCATCCTCGCGCGTTCCAATACTCTTTACATTTGCACAGTTGTATCTGGCTTTTGTTTCATCCGTCGCTATCACCGCTGTCTTTTTCCCCGCTGACTCTTTCTCCCTGACAAGACAGTTAATCTTTGACACAACACTCTCCGTATCGCCCCTTACCAGCGACAGCAAACCTTTCGGTGCATAATGCCTGTATTTCATTCCCGGCGCTTTGGGGCGGATGCCTTCCTTCGGCTTCTGGCTGACCGCCGGGTCCATTATGACTTTTCCTAATACTTTGGCAAGCATCTCCTCATTTACAAACCCGGGCCTTAGAATCATCGGCACATCAGCTGTCAGGTCTATAATTGTTGATTCCACACCAATTCCAACGGCGCCGCCATCCAGAATCAGATCAATTCTGCCATTCATATCTTCAAAGACATGCTGAGCAGTCGTAGGGCTGGGCCTTCCTGAAATATTTGCACTCGGCGCAGCAATATATCCGCCTGCCGCGCGAATAAATTCAAGAGCCGCTTTATGATTCGGCATCCGGACAGCCACAGTCGATAAACCTCCCGTCGTTTCTTTGGGCACCATATCTGTCTTCTCAAATATCATTGTCAGCGGGCCCGGCCAAAAATGTTCCGAAAGGCGCAGCGCATACTCCGGCACATATTTTACAATGCGAAAAAGAGCTTCTATGTCTGCAATATGAACAATCAGAGGATTATCAGACGGGCGCCCTTTCGCCGCATAGATTTTCTCCGACGCTTCCCTGTTCAAAGCATCTGCGCCCAAACCATACACAGTTTCCGTGGGAAATGCCACAAGCCCTCCCCCACTGATGACATCAGCCGCCTCCCTTAACAGCCTGAGATCGGACTGTGTCCCTGTTAATATACGGAGTTTTGTATTCATTCTTAATTCTTCCTTAATTTATTTCTCTTCACTGTCATGAACATTATACCACACTTTTGCTTTCATTCAAGTACCTCATAATTCCAAGCGCAATATTCCAGGCCATTTTCTCCTGATATTCTTCTTCTATTAAAAGTGCCGCCTCCTCCCAGTTTGATAGAAACCCACATTCAACAATCACAGTTGGAACCGTTGTCTCCTTTAATAGATAATAGGAAGTATTTGCTTTCGCAACACGCCGATTATCCGGGTCTACTCCGGTTATCAGCTGGTCCTGAAGGATATCGGCAAGTTTTTTCCCTGCTTCTGAAGAACCGTGATAAAAGACCTGGGCCCCTTTTACCCCTTCCTCATGGTAGCTGTTCTGATGAATGCTCACAGCGAATACCGCACCGGACTCTTCAATCTTTTGAAGTCTTCGCTTTAGGTCCTGCACTTTTTTATTCCGCACTCCTTCATCATTCAGTCCGGTATCACTTTCACGTGTCATGATCACATGGATATCATTCTGTTGAAGATACTGGCTGACCAGTTTTGCGATTGACAAATTGATATCTTTCTCCAGAGCCTGATTCACCCCTACTTTTCCCGGATCTGCACCCCCATGTCCGGCATCAATAACTACCGTTTTTATCTCTTTTGTCATCCGCATCGTTTGTGCATATCTGACTCCATGAACCGTAATCAGACCTATCGCTGCAAGTACAATAGCCCCCAGAATAATTTCCTTTTTTTTCTGTTCCATATGATTCCCCCGCATTAATTTTACGAATGGATATGGCCCGCATTACCAATACAGGCATTGCGAGCCAAAGTTCATGCATTAATATATTTTATGAAACAGAATACAGAAAATGAAAAATCAGGGTCGATTTATTCATCTTTATCACAGATATTTTTGTATCACTTCCCATACGGAAGACTTTTCAAACCCAAGCTTCCAGCACGCTACTCCAGCCAGATTATTGTTCTTGATCAGTTGCATCTTTACATCAATAGATGCCTCATCCTCAAGCCAGATCTTAACAAGTGCATTATCAAGCTGGAATTCTGCATAATTCTGGGCGGCCATATCATCCCACTGGGCTGTTACCCCATGATCTGCAATTAATTTTTCTGCTGCTGCCATTCCAACCGCCTCACTTGTGACATTCATTGTATAGGTTGAATCCTGCTCAAGCTCCGCCTGCGTTTTTGCCGTTTCCTTCCATATCCTTGTATAAAATGGAATCGCGTTAATGACTTTCTCTGCCGGCACATCCTTCAAAGTCTGTTCAATACCATCTCTTACAAAATCAACTGAAGCCACGGAGCCACTTTCTTTTGAGCCGGCATAATGTTCGTCATATCCCATTATAATTACATAATCAGCAAACTTCCCCTGCGTCGCACGATTGTAATGTTCCGTATACTCTTTCGGTACATAATTATCAACGGAAAGGACAATTCCCCTTTCTCTGCATGGTATGGACAGCTCCCTGATAAACTGCGCAAAATGATCACCTGTTTCTGTAGACAGATTTTCAAAATCCACATTAATTCCGTCAAGCTGCAATTCCCCCGCCTTGCCAATCAACTCCTGAATCAGTACCGCACGTTTTGATGTATAGGATAAGACCTCATACGTATCTGTCTCAGGATTAAAATTATCCGCAAGCCCCCATACTTCGAGTCCCATCTCATGCGCCTGCTGCACATACGAAGCGCTTGCAATTGATGAAATATGGCCTTCGTTATCAGACAGGGAAAACCATGTCGGCGAAATCACATTGACCCCCAGGGTCTGCGCCATCACATCCGTCAATGTCCCGTTCGCTGCTTCATTTGTTACCTGATGCCACCCCAGACAAATTTTTGAATCCCGCGTCTGTGAAGGAAATACCATGTCTGCCACATTCATAACAGGATTTTCCTGCTCCTCACGGTAATTATCAAGCATTTTATTTTCCATGTAGCCCAGATATCCGTCTGCCGACTTTACCTGAGTCCAGGCATCCTGCGAATCAAGAACTTCTACTACATCCCCGGAAGCTGCCTCCGTCAATACCGGACTTTTCGTATCCGGCGCAAGACGTACCTGCGTATTTTTCGTAACATCTGCTCGATTCACCGTACCCCATTTGTATTTTATCTCCAAATGGTTGGGAGTATCGTACGCATTATACTCCAAATTTGTATATTTCTTTACATAGTCAAGCGCAAGATAAACCGTATCATTACGTTCGATAAATTCATTGCTTCCGGAATCCGCACGAATTGTTTCCGTCGGAGTAGTATATAAAAGAAGCTTTTCATTGCTGTCAAAATAAAAATTATCATTCAGTTTGTCTTTTACCATTGAATAACTGATATAATAACGATCATTTTCGATAATAGCCTTTTCATCACTATACGCATTATCCAGCAGCACCGCCGCTTCATTCTCTTCCTCGAGCCCAAAATATTCATTCAAATCGGCCTTCTCCGTCGAATGAGAATATTTTTGAAGCAAACCGGTTGCCGCACTAAATACAATAACAACCGCTATCAATACAAGAGCCACCATAATTGGAATCAATCTTCTGATGATTCTCCTCCTGACACGTTTTGATTTTTTTCTACCTTTGCCCTCTGCCATAAAAGTAACCATGCCTTTCCATTATCTGCAATTGTCTTATTATAACAAAATTTTAACATTGCGTCACTAAAAAATGACAAAAACCTTCCCGGTTATCATCCACCCGATATTTTTCCCCGATTGTCAGCTGCTGTTTAGCAAAGAGGGGCGCATACAACACGACTGCCAATAGAATCCCTGACCGGTCCGTACTACATGGCATCAATCTTGTCATACCTGACCTGCACCAAACTGCCCTCGTCATCTCTGACATAATCCGCCATGTAAACATTTTCTTCCTTTACCAATACAGCATCCACAACCTCAAGCGGTGTAGACTTTTTTCCTGCCAGATAAAGAGAAATTCCATTGTTTACATGATTTTCCAATGTTTGAAACAACTCGAACTCCATCTGCATTTTATCATTCATGGAAATGACTCCTTTCTCCATCTGCATGTTCCTTTTTATAAAAGAGGTTGTGATATATTTTCACACAGACAGGAGCTTATTTTGATTGAAATTCCAAAAGATGTGGATACTACGTAAGAGATGCGAAAAGGTGCGCAGTCAGAGATCTTTAACTTCCATTAAAAATTAAATCATTATATTGTGAATGGTCATAACCTGAATCTTGGAAAATTAATGATTGGCTTTCGCCTGCTTGATATTCCTAATTTAAAGGAATAAGATAAAAAAAGAATTGCTCTCAAAAATGACGAATAACTGCTAATGACATGCCTCCCTCTGCACCATAGTTTGTTCGGCATCTCTTATTTTTACAATATATAACAATTCTGTTGGAAATGCAAGCCAAAATATTAAATTTTTTATAAAAAGATAAAGAAAGCCTGTAAGCACTATTGACGAAACCCCTTCAAAAGTATATACTTTCTATACTTTGAAAAGGTTTAAAACAACATCATCATAGCATGTAAAGGATGTGAAAATAAATGAAAATCGAAAAAGTAAACGATCAGCAAATCCGTTGTACTCTTACAAAGGCTGATTTAGCCGACCGAGAATTAAAGATCAGCGAACTTGCCTATGGAACGGAAAAAGCAAAAAACCTGTTTCGTGACATGATGCAGCAGGCATCCTATGAATTTGGATTTGAGGCAGAAGATATTCCGTTGATGATAGAAGCCATTCCCCTGTCAGGCGATTGTATTGTTCTGATTATTACCAAAGTAGAAGACCCTGATGAATTAGACACGCGTTTTTCCAAATTTGCACCGTCTGTCCGGGATGACGAGAATGAATCTTCTGATGAATCGGATACACAATCTTTATTGGAAGGCGCCGATGAAGTAATGGATTTGTTCCGCAAGCTTCACGCAGAGCAGGAGAAGTTAGCCTCAAAGTCCTCAGGTTCTGATACCGAGCAGGCTGTTACTGTCCCTGTGAATTTAACAAAAATGTTTTATCTGAATGATATCGATGAGGCAATTCGTCTTGCGCATGTTCTGAAGGAATATTATCGTGGTGAAAATACACTGTATCACAGCACGAATGGTGCCGGTTATGTACTTCTCCTTCGTAAGTCAGACCACACTCCGGAGGAATTTAATAAAGTATGTAATATTATGTCCGAATACGGCCATATGGAAAAATACACTCCTGCATCGGAAGCATTTCTGGAAGAACATGGAGAAGTAATTATTGCAGGTTCCGCACTTCAGAATCTTCTGCTTGTTCCGTAATATTAAACAGGAACCCTCAGTTCGTACTATTTTGGCATAATCTAAGAAAATCCCGCTGGAATCAGAGATACAAAATTCTGACTTTCCAGACGGGATTCTTTTTTGACTTTATTGATCTTTGAGACCATTTGGAAAAATATAAAAAACATTCCAAATATCCAGCTCCTGTTTTTCAAAACTGTATAAATTCAACTCCATAGTTTTTTACAAATTTCAGCTTTTTTATAGTTTCTTTTCAACATTTCTTGTTTCTCCCACATATAATGATAATTGAATACAAAATATTTTTTCCTAATAGCAAGTTGAAACAGCCGGTCTTATAAATTATATATCTGACAAAATCAAATACAAAGAGGTGACTTTTATTGAATTATTACAACAGGCATATCATTCCAGATCAGGAAAATTCCGGAATGACATTCGAGCAAACATGTCCTATAAATCTTATAGAGTCCGCAGAACTTATGGGGCCTATGGGACCAAGAGGCGAACCAGGACCACCTGGCAGTCCCGGAGAACGTGGCATCCCCGGACCACAGGGAGTTACGGGGCCACAGGGACCGCAAGGAGCCACAGGGCCGCAGGGACCCCGGGGCGAACAGGGACTCCGCGGACCACAAGGGCCGCCCGGATATCCTCAAAACAGCATTTTTGCAACCTTTTCAAATCCAAAATTTACTATGCCTAAGAATGCCAGGCTCCCTCTCCTGCCAATCATTCCAGATACGACAGGAAACATTATCCAATGCAGCAATCACTCTGCTACACTGAATCCCGGATTCTATGCAATTTATTATTATGTTTCCGCCGAATTCAAAGCACCTGGGTCTGTAAAGCTCACGCCCATATTTAATAATTGTCTGCAATCAGACTATACCGAATATGTTGCAACAAGCAGACGCCATAAACAGATTAAACTGTCCAGATATTTTATTGTGGAAATATATGATTCTTCATCTTTATCGTTCTCATGGCGCTGTTCGCAAATCGTTTCGGATGTCAATATGAATATAACAGTACAAAAATTGTGCAGATAAAATGCTCCTTACACTCCTTTTCAAAATGCTCATGGGAAAAAAGAAATGGGGTCTTGACCTATGACAACAATAAGTCTCTGTATGATTGTAAAAAACGAAGAGAAAACTTTAGCGCGCTGTCTTGACAGCGTACATGATCTCGTGGATGAGATTATAATTGTAGACACTGGTTCTTCTGACCGGACAACAGAAATTGCAGCAAAATTCACTTCCAAAATATATAATCATTCATGGACAGATGATTTTGCCGCTGCCAGAAATGTTTCTTTTTCCAAAGCCTCCATGAAGTATTGTATGTGGCTGGATGCCGACGATATTCTTGAGCAAACGGAAAGAGAAAAGTTTCTTCAGCTTAAGCAATCACTGCCTTCAGACACAGACATAGTAATGATGAAGTATAATACTTCCTTTGACGAAAAAGGAACTCCCCTCTTTTCTTACTACCGGGAACGTCTGATTAAAAATGCACCGGAATATCGATGGGCAGGGGAAGTCCATGAGGCAATAACTCCGGCCGGAAAAATTTTCTACTCCGATATTGCAGTTTCCCATAAAAAAGACGGTCCAGGGGACCCTGACAGAAACCTTCGGATATACCAAAAAATGATTGAAAACGGAAAAACCTTAAACGCTCGCCAGCTGTACTATTACGGACGTGAATTGTATTATCACAAAAAATACGACGAAGCTGCATCCGTTTTCGAACAGTTTTTAAGTATGCCAGATGGATGGATAGAAAACAAAATTGAAACCTGTTCAATCTGTGCTGATTGTTATTACAGGTTAGACAAAAAAGAGTTATCACTTTCAATGCTGCTTCACAGCCTGAGCTTTGACACACCTCGGGCAGAACTATGCTGTGATATCGGAAATTATTTCATGAAATGCGAAAACTATCAGAATGCGATTTATTGGTATGAAACTGCATTGAGCAGAGAAAGAAGGGACCATACAGGAGGATTCATTCTGCCGGACTGTTATGATTACATCCCATTATTGCAGCTGTGCGTCTGCCATGACAGATTGGGGGATAGGGAAACAGCAAGAAAATACAACGAAAAGGCTGGATTATGTAAGCCATATTCGAAAGCATATCTCTACAATAAAAAATATTTTGATACTGTTCTTTAAAAATTGAAATTTATGCAACTTACTATTTTATGTGGCAAAAAGGAAAATTATTCATACATTATTTTTATAAAGAATTTTTGCGAAAGCGACTGCAACTGATCCGGACAGATGCAATATTTCGTTAAGTAATCTTTGTCAATTAGTAAAAAGGATGTGTGTATATGAACCAAAATAATCTATATAACTGTAACCAAAATTATGGTAACAATCAGTGCTTTCATCCTTGCTGTGAACGCGGGCCTGCCGGTCCGAAAGGAGACCAGGGACCACGGGGGCCACAGGGTGGATTGTCAACATTTTTTTAGACAACTTTTTTAAGGTTGTTTTCCCTATACTGTACCGGAGTTTGATATCCGAGGGAAGAATGTATTCTGTGATGATTATACCAGTTCACATAATCCCATAACTTCAATTTCAATTCCTTTAAATTCGTAAATGTTTCATTCCATACGAATTCTGTTTTTATGATTTTAAATGTTGCTTCCGCCACTGCATTATCATAA
>RAZD01000023.1 GCA_003612525.1 bacterium C-53
GTAAACTCTACTTATGCAGAGGTAAATGCTACTGTAGTTGGAGAAGGTGGAATTTAAGATTTCATTTCAGGTGAAATAAATTTTTTAAATATAATTATTCCTTTCCAATTCCTATTATGATACAATAAAAAAGGGATGGTATATTATGGAAAATAATAAAAATGATAATAATATAAAATTTGAAAAGCTTACATTACATTATAAATACTTAGTCGTAATTGTATCTATTCTTTTGTCTGGAATGATTATTCTAACTACCTATGGTCAATCTGCGTTTGTTGCACAGGTCTCTTTTGCAAGTACAATAACTTCAATAATCTTATCCGTTGTTGCAATATGGATGAGTATTTCTGGAGAACGTACTACAAATGATATTAAGTCAAAAATTTCTGACTCTGCTGAACGTTTATCATTGACAACAAAAGAAATAGAGATTCTTAACAATAATCATAAAAAAACGATGGATACACAATTAAGCGAACTAAAAAATGTGCAAGAACAGCTAACTCAAATTACTCAATCTATCAATAATGTAGAAAAACAAGTTTCTTATATGTATGATAACAATACTGCTAGTATAAATTCTTTAGATAATAAAATGGATACTGCTCAAAGAGTCACACTTTTTCAGAATATATTCCTGTGGGCTACTTCAAACGATTACAATAAAGAATGTGTTTTTTGTAAAATGACAGAAATAATTATTAATAAGCATAAAAACCATATTCCATTTTATTTTGATGAAATAACGAATCTTTTAACACATAATATCAATATCAATAATTGGTGGAATTCTATTAACACTTATTGGGGAATAATTAATGCTTTATTGGCAGCGTCAGTATTTGATGATGTTGATGCACTAAATGCTATTTTGGAATTAATAAATAAAAAATTATATTCCAATTCAGATAACAACCAGCAAACTATATAAACAATAAGGCATACCAGACTTTTACATCCGATATGCCTTATAATCAATTAACCCATCACTTAATCATCAATTTCAATCTTCCAATTCATCATTGCTTCATACACCCTATCTGGAATCTTTCCCTTATATCTATCTGCAACAACGATAATAAGGGCTTCCTTATGCTTCTTATACTCAAAAAATGCCTCTTTGCATGTATTGAAATATCCTAATTTTACAGTCTTACTGTCAACATTCAATGCCGCACGATATTTACCTTTATCAAAACTTACTCTGACTGGATATTTGCCGCGTTTTCTTTTGCAGTTCAGCAATAAAGTGTTGATTGTATGCGGAACAAATACGCAAGTCTCAGGACTGTATACCTTATTACCCTTGCACAAAATATCTTTATCTAAGTCCATCTGCTCATTACCGATCATATAATAATTCTCTTCCACCCATTTATAGAACCGTTCTTTATCCTCTAACCAGTAATCACAAATGGTACAGCCTATGTACTCTGGAAATCTCTTATGTAATTTCTCATTGTAACAGCGTGAATGCATATCATTCCATAATCTTCTTGCTTTCATGCGGTTATTATTCAGGAATGGTATATACTTCTGTTCTCTGCCTAAATCTTCTACACTGATCTTTCCGTTCCTTAAATTATAAAATTCCCTGTCAGATACATAAATCAGATTATTATATTTGCTATTGGAACTGTCACCGTCAATATGATATACCCTGTTTTTACCCTTTACTGGCTCTAAAAAAGTCTGCGCTACTAAATTATCCGCATATACATCTCTTTTATATTCCACTCCACTTTCATCTTTATAGAATACCTTCCAATGAACCCTATTTGTCGATTTTACCAATGTTTCATTATGTACATAGAATTTGCCCTTTATATCATTGGCTAATCTGCCCTCGGATGAAATGTAATAATGTTTTGTTCCTTCTATCAGCATGAATGTTTCAAGTTTGTTTAATGGCTTTATGCCTGTACGCTTTAAATCTAATATCTTTATTTCCTGCATTGTTTTGTTAGATACTTCCTTTCGATATGTCTTTAGATAACTAGCCACGAAATCGTGATATGATGGTGGAAGATTTGATATTTTTGAAGTCATTTGCAACGACTTATGATTAGACCATCACGGACTAAATTTACATTGATTTGCAGTTGTCACCGTGTGACAATTTTTTTCACAATTCTGTGAAAAACTCATCCCTTTATAAGCGTTTGGTTTAAACCCTTTGCAAGGTTTAAGGTATTTTGTTTTGAAGTGAAATACACTATTTTTACGTGAACGAAAAGTTTTCGTTCACTTGGGCTAATCGCCGAAAACTCAGCCGATACAAGCTTTTCGCTTTATGTGAATATTTTCACTCCAAAACAGGTACGCAAACATTTTAAACTGTTCGCTTATCAGATTTCAGATATTCTCGTTGTATACTTTAGAGTGGAAGTCTTTTTTAGACCACTTCCGTTACATAAAGAGCAAATCACAGTTATAAAATATCCCAGTTTCCCGCGGGAAACCACCGTCCCACGGGGCTACAGTATACTGTGATATGCAGCACACCTATAATATTTACGATGGCAGCAGGCGTTGTGTCATAGTGTCACAACCATTGCAGGAAGTTGCAACAAATAATCGTATATTTCAAAGGATACGCTTATAATGCCTTCCCTCCAATTGAAGGGCGACCACTGCCCTAAACAAGGTAGTCCCAATCAGGATACCTACAAGCCCTATAATTCGCTCCGACAATTCTGTCGAAGCCATACTTTTTGGCACATGTTAAGCAGCGTCAAATCTGACACACATTTTAATATTTGCAAAGGAAATTATGTTCCGCACAATCTGTATTTGCCAGGTTCATTTGAACCTGCTAGATTACCAGAAATTCAAGAAATATTTAGATTTAACAAAATTTTTGTGCTTATCTTGCTTAGTTAAATTTCAGAAATGTTAAGTTTTTGATTTTTGCACGTTAAAAAGATCACACCAAAAATGGCGCAATCTTTTACCTTACTCATATTTTCAAATATTCAGTTTTCATCATATTTTATGGAATTTCACTGTCCAGATTTGGACAGTCGAAACTCACGACAATCTGCTTATATTTTCTTCTGTAATAATTGTTACTCGTTCATTTAATTTCACTATTTATCTTTTCTCTCCAATACATCTAATTTCTCACTGAAAATCCTTTGCTTTTTAAGTATTCCATTGCCATTTTTAATAAAGTTCCATTCTTTACAGTCTTATCCATCGTATCATCCCATACATGCGGCTTATGGCTCACTGACAATCCTCCATGTTTTCCCTGATTCGCCCACAATGCCACCTGATACCCCGTAGCATTTACATAATTGTCCAACGACTCATAATCAATATACACACTTGCTTTTACACCACCCCTGTATGGTTTTGCATCTACCTTCACCGCCGAACGGAGAAATTCCTGTGTTCTTTTGTAACTTGATGGTTCCCATCCGCTATAATAATCAAGCAGGAAATAATTCAATGTCTCATATACTTTATCCGCTAACTGGTCTGTCATTTTTAATAATGTCGGCTGTAATGCCTTTGCTAACTGTTCTACATTACTTACATGTACTGCCATCTTCTATTCCTCTCTTCCTTCTGCCACATCTTCCGATATGATTCCACTCTTCTTTAATATTCTGATCTGCTGAATATCAAACGGAAGCTTCTCCAGTCCCAGAATCCCTTTTTCAACATTCTCTAATAACGTCTTATTCATTTTTTCCTTGAGAGTATTGTTGCGCGAGATTCTCATTTTCGTATAAGGCAGATTGCCGCCGTTTGCATTACATACAGGCAGATTATAATTCCCCATATGTGTTTTAACTTCGGGAATAATAGTCCCTACTTTTGAAATCTGTACTCTCTCACCATGCAGGATTGCTTTGTAAATCTCATTCGCATACATGTCCAGAATTTCTTTGATCATACTTTGTTTATACTGGTTGTCCTCACGCTTGTAAATCCTTGATGCCATTTTGTTTGAAGATAGTCCGTTATTTGCTGCCATAGTTTTTTGGTTCCTCCTTCTTTGTTTTACTTTGTAAAATTGGTCAATAAAATGTAGTTTTCATGTTACATAATTTTAATACCCTCTCTGACGCTCTGTGAGGCGCATAGAGGCATTTTAAACCCAGTTATGTATATTCTGTTAATGCATTCAGGTATTAAAATAAGCCCACTACCAATTCTATTTCTCATGGAATATACAGGGCCTGTGCCAAGCAGGATTTTATAAATCAATCTTTATATATCTGTTTCCCGTTTTCATCCTGCCCTGCTATATGTTCGTCATACCATTGATTACAAAACTGAGCATACGCTTGATATTGCTTTTGCAATTCCAGCACACCATTATCTACCTCTGTCAATTGCTTTGCAGCCTTTTTCTTCGAGTATTTTCTTGCTTTTGCTTCTTCAAAGTTTATAATTTTCATTCTGTTGCCTCCTGTTATTTTATTTTTACTTTTTTTCATTGGCAAAATATTTTTGCGCACTAGAATAAGCCCACTATCAATCATATTTCTACAATTGATAATGGACTTATTCAGATATCCAAATATTCATTTATGGGTATACCTGTTCATATCAAACTCTTTTTGTTGCTGTCACACTACACCACTTCTACACCAATTTGTTATGAAAGTATATGGATTTTTATAGAGATTCATATAGCTTAGCAAATCTCAAACCCTTATACTATGCGGTTTTATCAAGATGTATAGACTTATAAGGATTTATATAAATCCTGAATTACCTTTCTTTTAAAGACATCATTTATTCAAGTTTAAGAAGCTTCGCCGCATTCCGCCAAAGAATGCTTTCTCTTTCCTCTTCCGTCAGCGGAAGCCTGCAAAATGCCTTAAGGCTTTCCGCCTGACCGCTCCAGGGAGAATCCGAACCGAACAATATTTTATCCGCTCCATGATTTCTAAGAATGGAAAGCATCTGGTGTTCCCCCATATAGCCATGTGTAAATGAAGTGTCAAACCAAACATTCCCACCAACCAGGCATTCCTCCACTTCATCCCAGAGTTTCCATCCTCCCATATGCGCAAGTACAAGTTTCTCCGGTTTTACTTCCCTTATAAGCGCCGACGCGTGTTTGGGCGTACAGTAAACAGGGTCCGGCAGGCCGATGTCAATTCCTGCATGGACACTTATAATCAGCCCAAGCTCCGACGCATAATCAACAATTTTCATATAGGCAGGATCGTCAATCCTGGTCTTCTGATAAGCGGGATGGAGCTTAATCCCCTTAAGTCCAAGCACCTTTATCTCTCTGAGCTCTGCCTTATAATCAGAAGTATCCGGATGCATCCCGCCAAAAGAAATCACATCACGTTCTTTTTCATTCAGTGAAGCGGCAAACCGGTTGATCGTAGCAAACTGAGACGTTTTTGTCACCACCGGAAGAATCACCGACAAGTCAATGAAACCATCCATTGATTCTTTCAGTCCCTGAAGCGTCCCGTCCGTAAAAGCCTTTATATCTGCATTTCCTTCCAGAACCTTGATTGTTTTCGCAGCAATCGAGTCTGGAAAGGTATGCGTATGGAAGTCAATGACCATTCATATGCCTCCGTCTCTCTCGTGCCAATTCAGATGAAAAATGCACATTTTTTACAGCAAAACCCACTTTGTGTCTCTCACACTGTCAACTCATTTTGGCAAGATCTGTATTTGTAAAAATTTCCACACCGTCCTGTCTGAGCACTGCCTCCGCCTTCGCAAGATCAGACGCTTTCAAAACAATAGACGCATCATCCGTTCCTGTAGATAACGCATACATATACTCAATGTTAATGCCGGCTCTGCAGATTGCCCCCAGAAGCTCCTGCAAATACCCGACTCTGTGGGAAAGCTTCACAGCAAGCACATCTGTGAGCATCGCAGAAAATCCGCCCGCTTTCAACGCTTCTTTCCCTCCTTCGGGATTCGATACAATCATGCGCAGCACCCCATACTCACTCGTATCTGCAAGGCTCAGGGACACAATATTAACCTGCTCTCTCTTCAAAGCCTCGAGTACCTCCTCAAGACGCCCTTCCCTGTTCTCAATAAAAACAGATAACTGTTTGATAAACATAAAAAACCCTCCTTATCCTTTTTGGATTCGCTTATGGCTGTCAATTACATGCACGGCATGCCGTGCTGAACCTAAACTAACTTTCGATTATCAATTACGTGCACGGCAAAGCCGTGCTCCCATCTAAACTAACTTTCGATTATCAATTACGTGCACGGCTTTTCCCATCGACCGTTCAATTGTCCTCGGTTCAACCAGTTTCACCTTCACGGCGAGGCCGATTGCATTCTGCAATACATGTGAAATCTTCTTTGTCAGGCTTTCAAGCTCCTTTATTTCATCGGAGAAAAAACGCTCTTCCACTTCCACCTGTACCTCAAGCGTGTCAAGATTTCCGACACGGTCTACAATCATCAGATAGTGAGGTGTCGTTCCCGCCATCTCAAGAAGCGCCGACTCAATCTGACTCGGAAATACATTGACACCGCGAATAATCAGCATATCATCGGTACGGCCTGTGAAACGGCTGATTCTTGCAAGCGTACGTCCGCACTCACATTGGTCGTAATGAATGCTCGTCAGGTCCTTCGTACGGTAACGGATTAACGGCAGTCCCTCTTTCGTAAGTGTCGTGAATACAAGCTCACCCGTCTCATTCTCACCTACCGGCAAAAGTGTCTCAGGACTTATTATCTCAGGAAGGAAATGATCTTCATATACATGAAGGCCTTTGTGATACTGGCAGTCACACGCCACGCCAGGTCCCATCACTTCGGACAGACCGTAGATATCAAACGCATTGATATGCAGCTTCTCTTCTATCTGTCTACGCATATTGTCCGTCCAGGGTTCTGCGCCACAGACTGCCGCCTTCAGTTTGATATTGTCAATTTCTCCCATCTCCTCCAGAAGTTCGGCAATATGGAGCAGATAAGACGGCGTACACGCAATCGCTGTCACTCCGAAATCCTTCATCATAGTAACCAGTTTCTTCGTATTTCCAGTAGACTGTGGTACTACTCTCGCACCCAGATATTCTGCGCCATAATGTGCGCCAAGCCCTCCCGTAAAAAGTCCATAGCCGTATGCGACCTGCACGGTGTCATCTCTTGTCACTCCCGCCTGTGTCAGCGCCCGTGCCACACACTCAGCCCAGATATCAATATCCTTCCTCGTGTATCCGACTACCGTTGCTTTTCCGGTGGTTCCCGAACTTGCATGAATCCTCACAATCTCCGACTGAGGCGCTGCAAACAGGCCAAACGGATAAGTCTCTCTCAAGTCATCCTTCGTTGTGTACGGAAGCTTGGAAAGATCTTCAATCCCTCTGATATCCCCCGGTTCAATTCCCTCCTTCTGCATTCTCTTTCTGTAATACTCCACATTATGGTAAACCCGGTTCACCGTCTTCACCAGACGTTTGCTCTGGAGCGCCTGAAGCTCATCACGGCTCATGCATTCCTTCGACTCATTCCAAATCATGGACATCCCCTCCTACTTCATTGCGTATCCGGCCAGAAACGCTTTTTTATTGATCTCTATTGTCTTCTGCGGTACTGTCTTTTCAATAACCCTAAGCCATTCTTCTTTATCAAAGTCCATATGCTGTGCAGCAAGCCCCAAAACAATAATATTAAATACTTTGGAATTTCCCATTTCCTTTGCCATCGCCTGCGCATCTACGCGGTATACATTATGATCTTTTTCCAGAATCTCAATAATGTGTTCAGGATACTCCGCCGCTCCCGTCACGACCGTAATCGGATCAATTCTCTGGTCATTTACAACAATCGCGCCTCCCTTTTTCAGAAAATGCGCGTACCGGTACGCCTCAAGACGCTCAAATGCAATCAGCACATCCGCCTGGCCTTCCTCCACAATCGGTTCATAAACTTTCTCGCCGTACCTCACAAATGTAACCACACTGCCCCCGCGCTGTGCCATTCCATGTACCTCGGAAAGTTTTACATCATATCCGGCATCCACCATAATACCGCCTAAAATCCGGCTGGTAAGCAGCGTACCCTGCCCGCCCACACCGACGATCATAATATTCTTTGTCATTGTGAAATTCTCCTTACTTTGCTTTTGTCTCAATTGCATCAAATTTACAGTATGATTTGCACAGACCGCATCCGTTGCACATTGTCTCGTCAATTGAAATGGTTCCATCCTCATTCTTCGTAAGCGCCGGGCATCCCGGTTTCAGGCATGCGCCGCACTTCTTGCATTTTTCAGGAACCGGAACGCATTTATCCGGAAATGTCTGGCCCTTTAAGAGAACGCAGGGCGATTTTGTGATGATCACAGACACCTTGTCGCGGGCAGTCTCTTCCCTGACAATCCGCTCAAGCTCTTCCGTATCAAAAGCATTGACCTCAACCACATTCTCAATTCCCATAGATTTGCAGAGATGGTAAATGCTGATCGCAGACACCACGTCCCCCTGCAATGTCTTACCCGTCGCCGCATGGTCCTGATGTCCCGTCATGCCTGTCGTCGAATTATCAAGAATCATAACAGTTCCCGTTCCCTGATTATAAACCATGTTCATGAGAGAATTAACGCCTGTATGCATAAAGGTAGAATCGCCAATCACAGCCACCCAGTTCTTAATATAGTCCTTTCCCTTTGCCTTCTCCATCCCGTGAAGCGAAGAAATGCTCGCGCCCATACAGATAGTCGTATCCACGACATTCAGCGGCGGCACCGCGCCAAGCGTATAACAGCCGATATCGCCGGCCGCATGAATCCCAAGCTTCTTCAATACGGAATACACGCTCCTGTGCGGACATCCCGGACAGAGAATCGGAGGCCTTGCCGGAACGACAGCGGCCGGAACACTCTCTACAACCATCTGAAGCGCTTTTCTGAGCATATTTGCGCTGTACTCTCCCTGCACGGTAAATAATTCTTTTCCCTCACACCGAATGCCCCATGATTTAATCTGCTCCTCGTAAACAGGCTCAAGTTCCTCAAAGATAATCAACCGGTCCACCTTAGATGCAAATTCCTCAATCAGTTTTCTCGGAAGCGGATGCACAAGCCCGAGCTTTAATACGGAAGCGTCCGGACATACCTCTTTCACATACTGGTAAGCGATACCGCTTGCAATAAAACCAATATTTGTATCCTTATATTCCGCCCTGTTAATCTCCATCGTACAGGCGTCTTCCGCCATCTGTTTCATGCGCTGTTCAACAGCCAAATGGCGTCCTTTCGCATTTGCAGGCATCATTACGAATTTGGCGGGATTCCTCTCATAAGGCTTATCCTCTATCTCCACCCTGTCGCACAAAGTAACCGGCCCCTGTGAATGGGACAGTCTCGTCGTGGTACGCACAATCACCGGTGTATCGTATTTCTCGCTGAGCTCAAACGCAGTTTTCATAAAGTCCTTCGCTTCCTGTGAATCGGAAGGCTCTAACACAGGCACCATCGCTGCGCGGGCAATGCACCTGGTATCCTGTTCATTCTGTGAGCTGTAAAGTCCAGGGTCATCCGCCGCCACAAGCACAAGGCCGCCATTCACACCGCCATATGCAATTGTATACAGAGGGTCGCTCGCCACATTGACGCCGACATGCTTCATCGAACACATTGCACGGACACCGCTTATGGATGCGCCGATTGCAACCTCTGCTGCCACTTTCTCATTCGGGGACCACTCCGCATAAATCACATCTTTATATTTTACAATGTTTTCACTGATTTCCGTACTTGGTGTACCCGGATATGCCGCCGATACTTTTACACCCGCCTCGTATGCGCCGCGCGCAATCGCCTCATTTCCAAGCATGATTTTCACTTCTGCCACTTTTATTCTCCATCCTTTCTCAAATCCGTAATTCTCTTCGCCTTGCCCTCAAAACGCTGCAACGTATTTGGCGACACAAGCGTAACTTTCGCCGAAAGTCCAAGCACAATCCGCAATTTGTGCACAATTTTATTTCGAAGCGCCTCCAGCTCCTGATAAGAATCCGTCATCTTATCCGGCAGGAGTTCCACTTTGATTTCCATAGAATCCGTATGGTTCTTCCTTGTGAGAACAAGCTCATAATGAGGCGCAATTTCATCCATTGCAAGAAGCACTTCCTCAATCTGCGTCGGGAATACGTTGACGCCGCGAATCTTCAGCATATCATCGCTTCTGCCGCTTAAGTTCTCCATCCGGACATTGGTCCGCCCACACTTACACGGTTCATAAATCAGAC
This sequence comes from bacterium C-53, assembly GCA_003612525.1. GTDB lineage: Bacteria > Bacillota > Clostridia > Lachnospirales > Lachnospiraceae > C-53. The sequence continues at coordinate 10,222 of RAZD01000023.1, forward strand.
GGGTAATATCTTTCGTTCTGTAGCGAATCAGCGGAAGCGCTTCCTTTTTAATGCAGGTGATGACAAGTTCACCTTTTTCACCTGCGGGAAGGACTTCTCCCGTCTTCGGGTCAATAATCTCCGGAATGAAGTAATCCTCATTGATATGCATCCCGTCCAGATACTCACACTCTCCCGATACACCGGGGCCCATGAGCTCACTCATACCATAATTAGATGTTACAAGCACATCCTCTCCCCACGCTTTATTCATCTCATTGCGCATCGCGTCTGTCAGCATCTCGCTACCAAGAAGGCCAATCCGAAGATTAATCTCCTTTTTTACATCCATGCCAATCTGCTGTGCCACTTCTGCAATGCGAAGTGCATAGGAGGGTGTTGCGACAAGAAGCGTCGTACCGAAATCTTTCATATACATCAGCTGTTTTTCTGTATTTCCTGTTGACGACGGAACCATTGCGGCGCCAATATTTTCGAGGCCAAAATGCAGGCCCAGCGCGCCTGTGAACATTCCGTAACCGAAACAGATTTGTGCGACATCTTTCGAAGTAGCGCCGCCTGCCGCGGCGATACGTGATACGCACTCTGTCCACATATTCAGGTCATTGCGCGTATAACCTACTACCGTCGGTTTTCCGGTCGTCCCCGAACTTGCATGAATACGCACCAGTTCTTCCTTCGGTACAGCAAACAATCCGAAAGGATATGTATCTCTCATGTCCTGCTTCGTCAGAAATGGAAGCTTCGAAAGATCGGACAACTCTTTTATATGTTCCGGCTTTAAACCGATCTCGTCCATCTTTGCACGGTAATACGGAACCTTTTCATACACTCTGTTTACGGTTTCCCTAAGCCTTGCCGTCTGCAGGGCCGTCATGTCCTCCCTGGACATTGTCTCTTCTTTTGACCAAATCATGATATCTTTCTCCATTCACTGCATTTTCCTGTCAAATAAAATATATGGGACGAAAACGTCCCATATATTTTATCACAAAACCACTATAAATGCTATCTGCTATTTCTTTTTCTTCTTTTTCGGAGCTTCTTCAAAACGCTTCTGAATCTTACCGAACCCGTGTTTTCCACGCCTGTCTTTGCGCTCGATTGCCTCCCATGCTTCCAGAAGTTCCCTGCGTTCTCTCGGCTCTCTGCGTTCCTTCTCTTTCCGGTCTTTTGAATCCCTAAATCCCCTGCGCTCTCTGCGCTCTTTCAATTCCCTGTGTCCTTTTCTGCCGTGCTTGTCTTTTCCCTCTTCTTTTTTCCTGCCGCCGTCACGGAAAAGAGATTTTTTCTTCTGCATCGGCTCGTCCAATACCATCTCTTTGATTTCTTCACCCATTTGCTGTTTCAAAAATGCGGCGGCAAGCTCCATTGCCGTACAGTCTTCATCATTCAGTTTCTGCTCAATCAGGCGTATCATCTGAGACAGATCATTCTCATGCATTACGTCAAGCGCCTCATTTAATATCTTTTCTGACTTGGCCGCCGTAATATCCGCCGCTGACGGTACGGTGCGCGCCTTGATCTTTGTCTTGCAGCTCCTCTCGATATCACGTATTTTATAGATCTCTCTTCCGACAACAAGCGTGAAAGAACGGCCCTTTCGTCCGGCCCTTCCGGTACGCCCGATCCGGTGTACATAATATTCAATGTCCTGCGGCACGTCATAGTTAAAGACCGCCTCGACATCATCTACATCAATTCCCCGCGCCGCAACATCCGTAGCAATCAGGATATCCACCGTACCATTGCGGAACCCTGCCATCACGCGGTCTCTCTGCGCCTGCGACAAGTCTCCGTGAAGTCCCTCGGCAAAATATCCCCGCCCAGTCAGATTCTCGGAAAGTTCATCTACCATCCGTTTCGTATTGCAGAAAATAAGACTGCGCTTCGGATTATAGTAATCAAGAAGCCTTGCAACGACTTCTTCCTTATTTTTGCGGCTCACCTCATAATAATACTGCTTCACAAGCGGAATCGTAAGCTCCTTCGCCTGAATCTTTATGAAAACCGCATCCGGTTTCTGGTATAAATTCGTAATCTCCAGAATCGGTTTCGGCATCGTTGCGGAAAAAAGCGCTGTCTGATGCTCCCTCGGCATATCTTTCAAAATCATCTCGATATCTTCACGGAATCCCATATTCAGCATCTCATCCGCTTCGTCAAGCACAACCGTCTTCAGACTGTCAAATTTCAATGTATGGCGGCGCATATGGTCCATCACCCTTCCCGGCGTCCCGACCACAATCTGTACGTTTCCTTTCAGGGAACGTATCTGCTTCGTAATATCCTGTCCGCCATATACGGGCAGCACCTTAATTCCGTGCATATATTTCGCAAACCGCCGGATTTCCTCCGCCGCCTGTATTGCAAGTTCTCTGGTGGGACAGAGAATCAGGCACTGCAGCGCCGGGTTCTCCGGGTCCGCCGACTGAAGCGCCGGAATACCGAATGCCGCTGTCTTCCCCGTGCCAGTCTGCGCCTGTCCAATAATATCCTTCCCGCGCAAAAGCACCGGAATCGCCTGTGCCTGAATCGGCGTCATCATCTCAAATCCAATCTCCTTTACCGCGCGCAGAATACGTTCATCAATTGCAGAATCTTCATATCTCAATTCTTCCATTACTTTCCTTCTTTCCTTACACAAAATAATTCCCGGATGCGAAAGTCCAGTCTTTCCGGCATATCACCCTTTAGAAATTCTTCCCACACTCCGTTAAGTCAAAAAAAAGAACTGTCGTATGAACAGTTCTCTTTCTATGAATCCATCAACTTTAATGAATATACCTGAAAAAGCCTGAAATGTCAAGCCTCTTGTTCACTGACCTCACGGTCACTGCGCCATCCGTATTTAATCTGCCAGATTCCAGGATGAAACAGCACCAGAATCGGAAACAGTTCAAGACGTCCCGCCAGCATGTCAAACATCAGAACCACTTTTGAAAAGACACTGAATCCGCTGAAGTTCCCGGTAGGCCCTACCTTTCCAAACCCTGGACCAATATTATTCAGCGTCGCCATGACCGCAGAAAAATTTGTTTCCAGGTCAAAACCGTCAATGCTGATCAGAATCACTGACACAATCAAAATCATCACATACGCGCCCAGATAAACGTGTACTGTCTTTAACACCGTCTCTGACATCATCCTGCCATTCATATGCACCTTCTTGACCGTACGAGGATGTGCCACACAGATGATCTCATTTTTGATCGACCGTGCCAGAAGCATAAGCCTTGATACCTTAAATCCGCCGCCCGTGCTGCCCGCACAGGCTCCTACAAACATCAGAAAAAGAAGAACAGACTTCGAAAATTCGGGCCAGAGATTAAAATCAACCGTTGCAAATCCTGTAGTTGAAATCACCGTAGCTACCTGAAACAGCGCTGTATGAAACGCCATAAACAGGCTGTCAAATCCGTCTTTTATATTAAAAGTAATCAGTAAAGCCGAGCCGAACACAATCGCCAGAAACCATCTCATCTCCTCAAACCGAAACGCTTCTCCCGCTTTACGGACAAGAATCAGATAATACACACTGAAATTAATCGAGCTTAAAAGCATAAATATGGTAAAAATAATCTGAATGGCAAGGCTGTAGGACGCAATGCTTGAATTGAGCAGTCCAAATCCTCCCGTACCCACCGTGGCAAATGTCAATGTCGCCGCATCGAACAACGGAAGACCTGCAATCATAAGCGCCACAATCTCCACCACCGTAATCACGCCATAAATGGCGTACAAAATCATTGCCGTCTGTCTGACTTTCGGAACAAGTTTCCCGACCGAAGGCCCCGGGCTCTCCGCTCTCATCAGATGCATATTATAGCTGCCGGATAAAGGAAGTATCGCGAGTATCAGTACAAGAACCCCCATTCCGCCAATCCAGTGGGTAAAGCAGCGCCAGAATGCCGTACATCTCGAAATTGCTTCCACATCATTTAAAATACTGGCTCCCGTCGTCGTCAGACCGGAAATTACCTCAAACAAAGCATCCTCGTACCGGGGAATTTCTCCGGTTAGAACAAATGGAACCGCCCCTACAAGACTCAACAAAATCCAGCTGAACGATACGGTGACAAGCCCCCCTTTTGAATAAATTTCCTTACTCTTCGGTTTTTTCACTCTGCCAAGAAAACCGAAACAGATCGATAGCGCCGCCACGAATAAATAGGCAAATGCCTCTCTTTCACCATAAATTGCCCCAACCGCGCAGGGAAGCAGCAGAAAAATTCCCTCAAAAGCAAGAACACTGCTCAATATATATCGTATGATTGAAAAATTCATTCTTCGCCTCCACTACCGAATCGCATCACGTATATCATGAAGTCCGGTTGTTGTCGTAATCAAAATCACGGTATCTCCCACTTCAATTACGCTCTGGCCTTTTGGAATCGATACCTGACCTCTGTGCGTAATACATCCGATCAGCATATTTTTCTTTAGCTTCAGATCCTGCAGCGGAATCCCGACAACAGGCGAATCTGCCTTGATATAAAATTCTAGCGCCTCCACTCTGTTATCACACAGTCGGTAGAGCGTTTCAATATTACTTCCCATTGAATTGTACATCGCACGTATATATTTGATAATTGTCTCTGCCGTAATAAATTTCGGATATACGACACTGCCTACATCAAGATTGTCAATAATTTCGTCATAGGCAACCCGATGTACCTTTGTAATCAATTTCGCTCTGGAAAGACTCTTTGCAAAGAGCGCAAGCATTATATTTTCCTCATCAAAGTCCGTCATGGAAAGAAACGCTTCCGTGCGGGTCATACCCTCCTCCATCAGAAGTTCCTTATCTGTTCCGTCCCCGTTGATAATCGTTGCCTTCGGAAGCATCTCGCTGAGCTCATCACAGCGCTCCTTATCCCTCTCAATGATCTTTACCCTGACTCCCATCTCAAGAAGCTGTTTCGCCAGATAAATGGTCGTACGCCCGCCTCCTACTACAATAACATCTCTTGCTGAAGCAGTCGGGATTCCCAGTTTCCTGAAAAATTCAATTGTCTTCACCGGCGTACCAACTATGGAAATAATATCCTTTGCCTTCAGCTCAAATTCTCCGTTTGGTATAATAACCTGATCTTCACGCTCCACAATTGCGACAAGAACAGAACTTTTCAGGCGGCTTCCCATATTCTTAAGCTGCATATTACAGAGAGGACTTCCCTCCTCCAGTCTGTATGTAACAAGCTCTGCACGGCTTTTGGCAAAGAAATCAATCTTTAATGCAGACGGAAATTTCAGAATTCTCGCCATCTCACGCGCGGCTGCCTGCTGCGGATTAATAATCATGGACAGCCCCAGCTCCTCTCTGATAAAAGAGATTTCTCTGCTGTAGACCGGATTGCTGACTCTTGCAATCGTATGGCATCCGCCCGCCTTCTTCGCAATCAGACAGCATAGCAGATTCAGCTCATCTGAGCCGGTCACTGCGATCAGAATATCCGCATGGTTGACATCCGCCTCCATCTGTACACTATAGCTTGCTCCGTTTCCTACCACACCCAGCACGTCACAGGCATCTGATAGATTGTTTACAAGCTTCTCTTTCACATCAATCACTGTGACATCATGTCCTTCTTTGTCGAGCTGCTCCGCAAGTGTTGCGCCTACATTTCCACAGCCCACAATAATGATCTTCATAATTATGCCCCTCCATTTATCCACAGGCAATGTATTTGCCCTATAGCATTTTATCAGAGATAATGTAATTTTTAAAGTCTTTTTCGACGTCAGTTTTTGTCAAATCAGCGCCTTTGCAAGTCCGATGCCATTAAATCCGCTAAAAAGCTGCTGCCCTCCTGATTTTTCAATCGTTCGTGCAGCAGCCCTATTTTGAAACTCCCCTAAAGTTTCTTTCTTTGAAATTCAAACTGATAGGCGCGGTATTCACCCATCTCAACCGGAACGGGAAATCCCGCTTCCATTAGCGCCATCCCATAATAGCGCTTACCGCTTCCCATCTCTTCGTATATCGCATCCGCTTCAAGCCCCTTCATTTTCACATAATTCACGGTCATATTTCCATGTATCTCGAGCATCACCACGCTAAGCAGCGCGCGGTCCGCATCTTCTGACACCGACATCCATGCCGCCAAATTATCCTGAAACGGATTTGACAGACGATAATAATCACCTGTATGGATTAATCCTTCATAATATTTATACTGCCTGATCTGTTTCTTAATTTCTTCCTTTTCCTCTTTGGTAAGCTTCTCAGGCGAAAGCTCATAACCAAATGCACCGGTCATTGCCACAACACCCCGGGTATTCAGACTGGCGCTTCGCCCCGTCTGATGATTTGGCACAGCCGATACATGCGCGCCAACTGCGGACATCGGGTAAAAGAACGACGTTCCATACTGAATCCGTACCCTGTCGACAGCATCCGTATTATCACTGCACCAGATCTGTGGCGTATAATACATCATTCCCGCATCAAATCTTCCGCCGCCGCCACAACATCCTTCCAGAAGAATATCCGGATACCGGTTTGTCAGTTTCTCCAGAAAATCATATACTCCGAGTACGTAATCGTATATCACTTTTCCCTGACTGGTTTTCGACGAATATATGTCGGAAAGGCTTCTGTTCATATCCCATTTTATATATTCCACATTGCCCTGATCGAGAATATCACAGATCAGCTCATATATATAATCTCTTACTTCTTCTCTTGAGAAGTCGAGCACAAGCTGATTCCTTCCCCGAACAGGCGCCCTGCCCGGAATCTGAATCGCCCAGTCCGGATGTTCCCTATAGAGATTGCTGTCCTCCGATACCATCTCCGGTTCAATCCATATTCCGAATTTCACACCGGTATCATTCACCTTGCGAATCAGTTCTGAAAGCGTACAGCCAAGTTTCTCTTCGTTCACATGCCAGTCGCCCAGTCCGCTGTTATCGTCGCCGCGCTTTCCAAACCACCCGTCGTCCATAACAACCATATCCATTCCAAGTTCCGCCGCCTCTTTTGCAAGCCCGCATACCGTTTCCCCATTAAAATCAAAGTATGCAGCCTCCCAGCTGTTAATCAGCACCGGTCTTGGACTGTTACGATACCGGCCTCTGCACAGATGTTCCCTGATACAACGGTGGTACTTCACAGACAAATCACCCAATCCGCTGTCAGAACAACACAGAATCGTCTCAGGAACAACAAATTCTTTCTCTTTTTCCAGAGGATAACTGAACAAATCACTGTGAAGTCCCATTAGCGCTCTTGTCTGGCCATACTGATCCTTTTCGGCCTCGCACATGAAATTCCCGCTGTAGACAAAAAGCATGCCGTAACACATACCATGATCCTCTGTCGCATCTTTCTCTGCCAGAACCACTCCCGGATTGTACTGATGGCTTGATGCCCCTCTCCGGCTCCCGATTCCGAAGCTTCCATGTGCGATCGGCGTACGCTGGAAACTGCGTTCCATTGCATGCCTTCCATAAAAACTTATCATATCATACTCTCCGGACAGAAAATCAAGACAGGCAGACGCCGCCTTCTCCACTGTAACCGGATACTCACCACCATTTATGATTACGGCGCTCCTCGTAATGATATCTTCCTTCCAAAGCACCCCGTACAAAAGCTTTACACGTACATGACTTACGGAGTCTTTTAGAAGGATTTCCAGTGTATCCGCCTCCTCGTCCGAGGCATAGACTGCCGGCAGCCCCGGCAGCCCGTATTTCCCTTTTTTTATTTCATAACCGGCATAGCGCAGGTCACAACATTGCGTCCCGTCATGATTGCGTATGATGAGCGCACTGCTTCTGTAATCTCCTGTTCCTATGCCCGGATATTCCTGCGGCAATACATCCAGAGAGTAGGTCCTGTCCTCCCCCGCATCATATGGGTTTCCGGAAAAGCCTCTATCATAGTAAGTAAGCAGATACTCAAAATCTCCGGGCGCCTTTTTCCCATAATACAGATGCAGAAGAAAGCCAAAATCATCCACCTTCATCTGATAAAGCGTATGCTCCGTCGTTAATGTAAAAATTCGATTTCGCTCCTGAAAAATAATTGCCATATATACCTCAAACCTTTTATCTTATTTAACTGCTCCGTTTACAACACCGTTCAGAATCTGTTTCTGACAGATTATATAGAAAATAAGAATCGGAATTAACGCAAGCAGATAGGATGCAAATGCCAGATTATAATTCGTTCCAAACTGTGACTGGAAGTTAAGCTGTGCAAGCGGCAGCGTATTCTGCTCGGAACCTGCCATAATTACAAGCGGCGTCATAACATCGTTCCATACAGACAGCGCTGTCAGAACTGCAACTGTTGCATGCATTGGCTTCATGATCGGAAAGATAATCTTCCAGTACGTTCTCCATGTCGAAGCTCCGTCAACTCTTGCTGCTTCCTCAAGAGCCATCGGTATATTCACAAGATAGCCCGAATATAAAAGGACATTCATTGGCATATAGAATACCACATATAAGAGAATAACGCCAACCCAATTTGCAAGTCCCATCTCTGCTGTCTGTTTTGCCAGAGGCATCATCAGGATTGCGAAAGGAACAAACATACCGCTTACAATAAACAAATATACAAAACTGTAGAATTTGCTTTTTGCCTTATTTCTTCCAAGTGCATACCCCATCAGAGAGTGGATCGCTATCGATACCACAACCGTAAGCAGCGTGATCAGAAGACTGTTGCCAAGAGAATGCCAGAAATCCGTAACCTTCATAGCTTCTCTGAAATTGCTGAAACTCCATGTCTGTGGGAGTGATAAAATACCGCCAATGCTGTTTGTCATTTCAGACGGCTGTTTGAACGCGATTACAACTGTCAGATACAACGGAAAAATAATCGTAGAAAGTCCAAGTATCAATATTATCATCGCTGCCGTATTTGTTTTTTTCGGTGCGTCTGTCATAACTGTTCCTCCTTACTACCTGAAAATTTCATCTGTGCCACAGAAACCACTACAATTACGATAAAGAAGACTACCGCATTCGCACTCTGGAATCCAAACTGTCCGCCTGACATACCGTTATTATAAATCAGGTAGGAAATAGATTCCGTACTCTGTGCAGGACCACCTTTTGTCAAAGCCATGATCTGATCAAATACCATCAAAAAGTTCTTCACGCAGAGCACCATATTGATGGAAAAGAACGGAATAATCAGTGGGAATGTCAGGTAGCGGAACCGCTTCCATCCGGTCGCTCCGTCAAGCCCGCCCGCTTCATACACATCTTCCGGCACTGTCTGCAAACCGGAGATATAAATAATCGTATTCATTGCAATCGCCTGCCATGCACATACAACCATAATTCCAATCCATGCAGCGCCCGGATTGGACAGAATACTTGTGCTTAACGCATCAATTCCAATCGCGCTTGCCATTGCCGGAAGAATATAGGTGAAAAAGTAGTTGAAAATATAACCGACTACAAGCGCTCCTAATATATTCGGAAGGAAGTAAGCGCCCCGGAAGAAGCTCTTCGCCCGTATTTTGCTGTTCAAAGCCAGAGCCAGAAGCAGACTTATAACATTTACTACCACAGTCGTTACAATAGCCAGTTTAAATGTAAACCAATAGGATTTTCCGACACGTGCATCCGTAAACAAATCCGCATAGTTACGGAAGCCAACCCAGTCGTATGTACCAAATCCCTTAAAGTTTGTAAAGCTGTATATCACACCGCGAATCAGCGGAATGGTATTAAAGCAGACAAACAATGCAAGAATCGGAATTGTGATCATTAAAAATGTTCGTTTTCTCTCATTCTTCATTTCTTCCTCTCTCCTTTCCTAATTCGCGTTTCCATGTTGTTTCTCATATTCCTGTACCATACGGATGATATCTCTGTTATACCTCTGCCAGTCCGTATCAAATTTTGTCAGGAATGCATCCACATCCTTCTGGAGAAGGAATGTCTGAATCTGTGCATCCACTGCCATTTCAGACGGATAATAATGATCCTGATAATCTGTCATATTCCCTTCTGCAATAAAATCGCTCATGCCATCCAGAATAGATGGAAGCGTGAAGTCGCCTTCCTTACAGGGAATCGCTGTCTGTGCATCAATATATTTCTGGATATTCTCATCCGCATAAAGGAAATCCAATACCTCATACGCCGCCTCTTTATTCTTGCAGTCCGCCATTACACAGAACTGAAGGTCAATACCTGAGTTCAACGTATTGCCGTTGCTGTCATCACTCGCCGGCATTACAAACGAATCGATATTCAATTCCGGATTTACTGACAAAATCTGCGGAGCCGCATAGCTTCCGATCGGATACATTGCAGACTCTCCTCTCGCAAATGCGGTACATGCATCATTGTAGGCAAATGCAAACGGGTCTTCCGGTCCATATTGCAGAAGCTCCAGATATTTTTCGGATACTTCACGATATTCCTTTGCAAATGTCGTCTGGCCTTTATTTACCTGTTTTGCGGTATCTGCCGGTGCAAGATCGACTGCCATAGCATTCCACGGTGCAAGACACGTCCAGGTATCCTTGAAACCGAAGTAAAATGGGAGAATCCCCTCAGACTGTATCTGTGCACAGAGTGCATTCAGTTCGTCCCAGTTCGTCGGAATCTGCCATCCATGCTCCTCAAACATATCACGGTTGTAAAGAACGCCTGCGGCATTCGCCACATAAGGCACCGCGAAAGTTCCGTCTACCGGTACAAGTTCAAGCGCTTCATCAATATCCCGGTATGCCTGTTTAATCTGGTTTAAACCTTCATAATCAGAAACATCCGCAAGAATTTCCGCATCCACAAAATAGGAATAGTTAATATCACCGCCGATTCCTATGATATCCGGATAGTCTTCCCTGATGAACCGTGTCTTCAAAATTGTCATCGCATCATTCGGGGAACTGATCTTCAGCCGGATATTATCATGTGTTGCATTGAATTCATCCTGTACCGTAGTGAAATAATTTGCTGCTTCCGGCTTATACTGGACTATTTCAATCTCGATCTTTCCACTATTGTCAGAAGCTGTGCACCCAGAGAGCATGAAAAATGCCGCAATCAAGCATAATGCTGCTCCCAGGTATTTTTTTCTCTTTCCTTTCATAGAAAATCTCCTTCCTCTCTTTAGTAACTGTATTGTAACATACCTTAATGCTACTGGAAATAGCGATATTTAAGGTGTTTTATCTCTTTTTGCGATTTTTACATTAATATGTTGAAGTCATAACGCATTATGGTATATAATACTATCCGTGATATAGACCATATGGAAAACCATCCCAAAATCGGAAATGCGAGGTACACTATGAGCGAAGTTATCTTCTCTGTTTTTCCAAGTGAAAACTTTATTGATCTCGGTTTATACCAGTTTGGATGGGAGCAATGCGACCCGTCCCACTCATTTGGTCCTGCTTCCAGAAACCATTATCTGTTCCATCTGTGTCTCTCCGGCACCGGCACTCTGTTCGCCCATAATACAAACGGCGAGACGGTTTCCTATCAGGTAAAAAGCGGACAGGGGTTCATGATATTTCCTAACCAGATCTGCACCTATATTGCAGACAGTGAAATCCCCTGGGAATACGTGTGGATTGAATTTGACGGGCTGCGCGCCAAGGAGACGGTTGAGCTGACCGGAATCACTCAAAATAATCCCATCTATAAAGCGCGCTATAAAGATATTGCAGAAACCATGAAATCAGAAATGATGTATATTATAAATCATAAAGATGCATCGCCGTTTCATCTGATCGGCCACCTTTATTTGTTTATTGACAGTTTTGTCCGCTCGGCTTCCTCTGCACAGCTTGGAAAAGGAAACAGTCTGCGAGACTTCTATATTAAGGAAGCTTTTGCCTTTATTGAACAGAATTTCCAAAACAATATTACTGTTGAGGATATTGCCGCATCCTGCGGACTGAACCGAAGTTATTTCGGAAAAATTTTTCATGAAAATATGGGGAAGACCCCGCAAGAGTTCCTTATTTCCTACCGTATGTCAAAAGCAGCGCAGCTTCTAAAGCTGACCGGATTATCCATTGCAGACATCGGTAACGCAACCGGCTATCCAAACCAGCTGCACTTCTCAAGAGCATTTAAAAATGTATATGGCATTTCACCGAGGCAGTGGCGCAACGAAAATGGCGGACGCCCTTCTGTACGCACACATGATCTTTAATTAAAAAGACGCCTTTCCGGTTGTCAGTAACCGGAAAGGCGTCTTCTGTTTTTTCATATTATATGCTGAAATCAAATTTACTTGCCGCTACAGTGGTTTTCTCTTCCTTAATATTATTCCAGTCCACTGCACGGATTTTCTCAATCAACTCCTCCACAGATTCCGCACGCACTCTTGTCCTTTTCTTCTTCTCTTCCTGTGCAGCCTGCTCTTTCTTCGCTTCCCTTGACTCTTCAATGCGTTCTTTCTGCTGCGCACTTCCCTTCTCAAGTTCCGCAAAATAGGATACCTTGCCGTCTTTGCCGATTGAAACGCCCATATAAGCGACATCATCTTTCTTATCGCCCAACTGGTCCTGCATATCGGAAAGTTTTCCGACTGCCTCATCAATCAGATTCAGATTCTTTTCCTTCAAATCCTCATCCTGAGCCATCTCCTCAAGCTCTTCCGGGTCAATCAGAACGCCGAATGACTTCGTTCCCTTTGCCAGATAAGCAGTTGCCTCTTCTTCTGTCTCATATCTGCCCACCATAATATCCATATCGCCGTACTTTTTCTGAATCTCTTTTAAGAGCTTCTTCGCCGCACTGCTCAGCTGCACCGGATTCTTCTCCGTCTTATCCGTCTTCTTCTCCTCTACACTGTTCTTCTCCTTGCGTTCCTGAAGCGTATTCTGATAAAAACTTGACTGATAAGCACCAAATCCTGAAATTGTATTCATTGTTTCGCCCTCCTTAGCACAACAATAATTGGTAATTCCCTTTACTTAATTAATATATCGTCAGACTACAGGAAAACTTAACCTCTTTGTCCACTATTCTATCGAAAGTTTCATATCGCCGAACTGAATCCACCCCTTTTTCCTCATAAACCCGGAAAATGTAAGCGTAAACACAGCCGGAAGAATAAAATGCATCAAAAGAATCTGAATCATCGCCGCTGCGGAACTCATGGATAAAGTCATTGTCTGGTATGCGGCAATCTGTCCGACAAATCCGGCGGAACCCATACCCGAACCGACGGGCGTACTCTGCATTTTCAAAACCGCCGATGCCACAGGCCCCAGAACCGCACTCGAAGCAATCGGCGGAACCCAGATTAGGGGCTTCTTCACAATATTCGGAATCTGGAGCATGGAGGTTCCGACCCCCTGCGCAATCAAACCACCCACTTTATTTTCACGGTAACTTGCCACGGCAAATCCTACCATCTGACAACAGCACCCGACTGTCGCCGCCCCTGCCGCAAGACCCGTAATCCCCATAGAAATTCCAATCGCCGCCGAACTGATCGGAAGCGTCAGAATCACTCCCATCAGCACAGACACCACTACGCCGCCGATCACGGGATGCATCTCCACATTGAAATTGACCATCGCACCTACCCATGTCATAAATGCGGTAATTGGCGGTCCGGCAACAATTCCGGCAAATGCCCCTGTACAAATCGACACAAACGGGGTCAGGATAATGTCAATCTGTGTCTTCCCGGCAATCAGTCTGCCTGCTTCAATTGCCACAAGCGCCGCAATAAATGCGCCCAGCGGTTCGCCCGGTTTTCCAAGCGCATAACTTTCCAATGATGTTACCGCCGGAAATGCGCCGATCATACCTGATACAGCGGCAGAAACCGTCACGAGCGGCCCCTGTCTGAACTTACAGGCCACGCCTACGCCAATCCCGGCTCCTGTCATTGTCTTTGCAGCATTTGCAACTGCCGTAATATAAGCGCCGGCCACACCGCCGATCAATGTCCCGGCCTGCGCAAGAATCGTTCCAATAATCAATGTCGAGAACAATCCCAGCGCCATTCCCGACAGGCCGTCAATAAATATCTCTCTCAAAATCCTCTTACACTTTTCCATATCCTTATGTACCTTTCACTTCACTGTATATACTTCTGTCTTGTCAGTGACACTATACACTCGCCTATGGAAAAAGTCAATAAAATGTTTTATTTATTCATCGTAAAACGCAGAGAATACCTGACAGATACCGTATTCTCTTCCGACGTTTCTTTTAAATACACTCTCACCCGGTTCTTTTCCCCTTTCTCAACAGTCAGTTCCGTTCCATCTGCATCCAAAGCATAATATCCCGGATAATACAGAAGCGGCAAATCCACATAAGTTTCTTCCGCTCCATCCGTTTTATAAGAAAAGCTGACTTTTGTTCCGTTTTTTTCATAGTTTACGATTTCCGCATTTGACGGCCACGGTTTCACGTCTGCAAACAACTCTTCCGTTGTTTCAAGCGGCCAGTATTCCGGTAGTCTGCAATCGGAAAATCCTCCGTCATATTTTGTAACATATACCTCCTGTGTCGCATACTCATCCATAATATCGGCAGCGCTGATTAGTCCAATCACAAGTATTATGAGAAAAAGCTCCCTCCGATACTGATTCAGCATATCGGTCTTCGCAATCGCAAGGCCACACGTCACAGCAAGCAGTACGGACACAATTCCCAGAAACCGGAACGTAAACTGAATCGTGCTCAAAAGTTCTCTCACAATCTGTATATGTGCAAGTCCCTTCCAGGGAAATAATGTCGATGCGCAGAAAAGCAATACTCCGCAAATACATGTCAATATCACAATAAATGTATGCGTACAGTCTCTGTTAATCCCGTCTCTCTTTTTATAGCACATCAGATACAGAATCAAAATCAAGATTGTGATTCCGCCTATAATGCCAATCGACAATGAGAGTTCATCATGAATTCCATAAGAGAGATGCTGTGTATGGGCGGATGATGCCTTCGTCATAAGAAACTGTCCCGGGTAAACTGCATCCTCATAAAAATCTTCATTTAATATCGTGCTGACACCCATTGCTGCCTCGGAAAATCGAATCAGGGCTATAAAAAAGCCGCCGTTTATAACACAGAAAAGGCAAAGCGCCTTGATCAGCGACAGATACCGCTTATCATCAAATATATACTTAAACAGCATAACCCCCATTCCCACAGAAAGAAGCGCCACCATCAGACAGCTTAGCATATGTGACTGAAGAATCCCCGTATAGCCAATCGCAAGTATGTACCATTTCTTTTTTTCTCCCAGAAAAATATGATAAATGCCTGCGACCACAAGCGGCAGAAACACCATCGCAATCACTTCACCAAGCGCCCCTCTGAAATAAAGGTTACACAGACGGTAAGGCGCCAGCATGTACAAAATCGTCGCAACTAAAGCCGGGTAGCCCATCTTCGTGATTGATTTTACAGAAAAGTACGTAACAACTGCGGTTGACAGATTAATCAGGATCAGAAGAAGCTGATAACTTGTCACCATAGATACATTAAAAATTCTTAATATCGCCGGAAAATAAAGAAAAAGATTCGGATACAGAAATCCCAGAAGGCCATACCCGTTATTGCACTCAGGATAGATGACTGCCAGCCACTGACCGTCCAGAATCGCTGACTTTACACCTTCTATCCGCATCAAATGCACACTTAAATCGTGACTGTACACAAGATAACCGGTAAACAGCGGGTAGCTTGTAAATATAATCAGGCCAACGCCAAGCAGAAACACGGTCTGTGTTCTCTTGTCCGCTTTCTTGACCACACCATACTGCGCCAACAGAAAGTAGATCAGAGCCAGAATCAAAAATGCCCCTGCAACATATGCAGCATCGTAGATCAACGGCTTTTCACCAAAAATTTCATAATTATATATTTCAAGATCATCCTCTTTGATATCAGGGAATTCAAAATGAAAAAGATCCGTATCCTTTTCAATCGTTACAAAACTTTCATGATATATATCATCCTTTGTAAGAATTCCTTCTTCAACGCACCTTTGTCCTGCACATATGTTCACTGTCGTATCTTTTTTCACATTATAATTCAAAACAATGCGGTATCTGCCTTTCGGAACAGACAATTTCTTTGTGTGGTATGTACCGCTTTCATATTCAGATTCCTGCAGATCAACCTCTGTAAAAATATGATATTTCTCATTTGGAAGATTGAGCAGCAGCAAAACTGCAATCAATCCCGCAATCAGCCAGTAAAATACCGCCGTTTTTTTGTTCATACAATAACCGTACCTTTCTTTTTGCCTGAATTCTATGATCTATTTTCATTCAAAAAATATTATTTATCCATCATAGCACAGAAAATATGGATATATCATGAAGATTCTATTAAATTATCCGAGTGTTTTTATGAGCATAAACAGACCGGACTGCAAATTCCAGCCCGGTCTCCGTATTTTTATGTATTTTATCGACAATTATGCAAGCTGATTCAGCTCATTCTGCATTAACCCATAAGCAACAATTCCAAGCCCAAAGATGCAGAGCAGTAAATATACAATGCTAAGACTGCCTGAACCATTACTCATCCCCTTATCGCTCTTTGCTTTTTCAAGCTTCTCTCCCTGCCTGTAAGCCCAGTAAAAGCTATAAATCCCACAGGTAATCATTGTGAATAAAAATGCCATTCCGCCTGACGTTCCCTCAACATCCGCCGCGTCATTTACCTCGTTCGTAAGACAAATAAACCAGTAAATCGCGTAAATGCCGCACGTAATAAGGGAAAATACAATACAAAGCGCTATGTTTCTTTCCTTGATCATAATTTTCTCCTTTATAAAAATTTTATTTATTTAATATATTTTTTAGTATATTATACTTTGAATCATATTGCAAGAAAAATGTTACTAACTATATGTATCCGACGATGATGCCGCTGCAAACTCCAGCTCTGTGTCCTGTTAAATCATTTTACAACATATTTATTCTTTTTCGTACAATTCTTTCAATTTTATAATTGCAGATCTTTTCATTGAACCATACATACGCTCACCATCTACCAATTTTTTTATTTCAGCCAATATTATCCCATTAAAATACACATCTGTACAATTTAATTTCTCTAAATAATCATAAATTTCCTTTGCATTTTTCAGATTTTCTATATAATCTATATGATCGTATAAGCAGAATGTACCCTCTGAATCATTCATTGAGATTGGGCGCAGCGCTTCAACTTGTACCTCACGCTTACATAAATGACATTTATGTTCTTTATTCTCATTTTCCATACCACAGTAACAAACCCATCCAGAGTCACTCTTATATGCTCTGTTCACTGCATCATTTCCATATATTTTCCTTATATCTGTCAATTGTTCCTGTGTTAAGTCTATTTTTTTATATTGGTCTGCAGCAATCTCAACAATCTCATTTTTTTCC
This sequence comes from bacterium C-53, assembly GCA_003612525.1. Classification (GTDB taxonomy): domain Bacteria; phylum Bacillota; class Clostridia; order Lachnospirales; family Lachnospiraceae; genus C-53. The sequence goes on from RAZD01000023.1 coordinate 27,573, forward strand.
GTAACATATTTCATCATTTGAACAGATACAGACTTAATAAGTTTAAAAACGTTATTCTCTAATTTCAAATTGTTATATTCTGTAACAATTTCCTTTTCTTCACTTTCACAAATATCAGCAAACGTCATTTCTGGTATTTCTACTATATCGTTGAAGATTGTTTCAATCTTTATTTTTACTTCCAGCCCCTTCACTTTACTGTCAGAATAGTTCTTCCCGTATAATCTCAGAAACATTTTATCTGTGCTTATTTGATAAACTATAAGACTTTCTAAAATCCTGATTGGAACTGTTGTATTATATTCCATACTGCATACTTTCTTAACCTCTTTTTCAGGCATTTTTCTTTCAACTTTAACAATTGTCCCACCTACAATCACCGCTATTACATCATTCGTAAATGTTGTATAATCAATGTCAAGCCCTATAATAGCATTCCCGCCATTATTTCCTGCCTTTTCCATAAGTTTTTCTTTACCCGCCTTCTCAGCCAGATTTAACTTGTCCTCATAGGCACTGCTTCTGGTACCTAATAAATCAGATATAGACGCATCGAATGAACTAAAAATGCCTGTCCCCAATACTACCTGAACGCTTTCATGTCCTAAATAATTTACAATATCGTATCCTTCAAAATTATATCCAGATGTAATTAACATACCGTTTCCTCCCATACATTTTTATAATTTATTGTATCATATTTTATTGCCATAATCCTTAAAAACTGTTATTAACTTTACCAGATATAAGAACACTATTTTTTCACGATTGTCTGTAATTATTACAGGTTGGCTTTTTTCCAAATAAAAATGTCACAGACCTTGTGTTCCATTACATTATAGGGCTTCCGCTTTCTTCTTCCCGGCGTTCAGCGGGGTACTGCTGTTCAACGCCACTTCGATTGCCCGCGCCTGTTTGGAGAGGGAAACAGCCTGGAAAACTTGCTATTTCCACGCTCTTGGAATTGTGGTAGGATGGAAACAGCAAATAGCAGATACAGATTTGAAAGGATAGCTAAAATGAAATCGTTTGATAAAAATTACAAATTGTTAGACGAGATGTATCAGGACGAATATTATCCAAACTTTCTGGTAGACAAGGTAAAAAACGAACTCCAAAAGGTGATTGACCTGTTGGAAACCGGCGAAACAGATACCGAGGTTATTCAAGAAAAGTTGGACGAGGTGGTCTGTGCCATTAACAACTTACAGGAAGAATTTGACGAGAATGACAGCGAAATTGAAACGGTGGCTCGTGACTGCATAGGAGAAAATGTGGGATATGTATTGGAATGGTTTGGTATTCCTATTGATGTGGAGGAAGCTATTCGAGAACGGGATTGGTAACTATCGGGTTTTCCATTTATCAGTCGGACAAGGAGGGGGAGCATGGAACTATCCATACAAGAACGCTTGAAAGACCTGCGTTTGAGTAATGACATGATTGAACTCTTGAAAAGCGGGCGGGTGGATAATCCCCTCTTGTGTAAGCTGGCGGCGCACCCGGATTTTGTCAAACTTTGCATTTAAATAGTGAAAGTACATTACTGTGGGACTTTTTGGTGATTTTAAAGAACCTTCTCCGATTATAGATAGTAAAGACATTACTACACTTTAATAACCCGACAGAAATATACAATAAATTGATTGAACCAAGCATGATTGCTAAATTAGGAACAAAGGCAGGTCAACTTGTGCCTGAAAAAGTCAAATAAATCGGAAGTGACATAGGATTAAGCATAACTGAAAAGAGTTATATGTCCAAATGATGACCATTATTAGAAGTGGATTTAATGCGGTCGAAGACCAAAAGGAAGATAGAGCATATCACTTGCTTGGAAAAAATGATTTTGTAATAGACACTGAAATTGTTAGTGATGAGCATTAAATAGCTTTGCCGCCTATTTCAATTTTGAGAAAGGAACGGCCCTAAAAATGAATAAGTTGCGGCTAAGCACTTTTAGGGATTGGCTGCCTTATCCGCCCGTCCAGCGGGGCGGAGGGAACTTTCATATATGCCCTATCTGCTGCTGAAACCAGCCCTTTGTTTCCGGTTTTCCTGCCCCAAACAAAGCGTATAACACACTACACGTTGCTTCGCAAAATCGTGTGCCAAGTGAGGCGCTTCCCCCTTTGGATACCCCACAGCAAACAAGCGCTATGCCACCCTGCCGGGAGCATAGCGCCGTTTGTTGTCAACAGACCGTTTCACGGTCTGCGTGTAGTTTCTTATAAGCTGACCTAATGTGAGCCATATGGAATATTATATGTTATTAAAGAAAAATTTTGTACCCCTTATTCATAATATCCACGCTTTTGACATATCTCATGTATTGTTTCAGCATAAATACTCTGGGAACACTTTCCAGGAACAGTATTCCGATTCTTTTTTTCTAAATATAATTTTCGCACCTCATTCCAAAACCCTTCATTTCTAACCCATTCTACTTTCTTCTCTAATAAATAATATTTTTTCGGCTGTTTTTCCCATACATATTTACTATGTTTTTTATGAAATCGTATATATCTTTGCTGTTTATTCCCCTTTTTATCTATGTAATTGTTTACTATTGCAAAATCAGCACTATGCAATATTTTTGAATTCCGTTTGTCTTTCAACTTAATTGTAATAACACGAGTGGAATCCTCTGCATGGTCATATCCAAAATGAGGCGCAATTTTGTCTAATGATGTTCTTATTTTTGTCCTGATATCTTTTGCAGAATACTGAATTCCATTAGCATTGATTTGGATGTTCACATCGAAGTCAAAACCGATATTCATCCCTTCGTCATATGTTACCATATTCCGTTTCGCACTGCCTATGAATTCAAATTGGAACGTAAATTCCTTGCAAAGCTGAGCCCGTACAGAATTCATGATTAATATTAAATCGTTCTTCACAGGGGATAATTGTTTTTCTGTTACATACCTAAAATTATACATCTTTTTTCTCCTTTTAAAATTTATCCCCATGCCAACCATTTAACTTTGTTAAATCATTATATTATACTCTCATTAAACTATTTGTCAAGGATGCACTCATAATAAAATAGCACTATAAAATTGGGATTTTGAGTTGTGACAAATATTTTGACAATTTTAACAGAAATTATAAATTTCCTGTTTATTCTTTTCGATACGTTTCTATTTTTTACATTTCCATGTATTCAATAAAAGTCCTAATTTATATATTCTGCAATTCAAATCTGTCAACATTATAATACAAGCCAGCCCACTAATCAGGACTGGCTTCATTTACTATCCTTTTTACCCCATTCGCACAATCAAATATTCTCAAATCAGATTCTTATATTCCTGTCTGCCATCAACAACAGCATATATGGTTACGACTTTTTCATCCTCATTAACTTTATAGAATACAAGATGTCTCTCCACAATAAGTACACGATAGCCCTGTTTCCGCAAAATAGAATATCTCGGAATGCTCCCGGATATAGGAAAATCCACTAAACAGTTAACTGCTTTTTCAATCTTATCCAGATAATTCAATGCAACATCCACACTCCCTGAATCATCCGCTATATAAAAGATGATCTTTCGTATCAGTTCATCTGCTTTATCCGTCCTGACAATTTTATACTTCATTATCTCTCCTTTCCAAGAGAGATTTCCGTATATCATCAAACGTATTCTGCATCGGTGCTACCCTTCCATTTGCAGCATCTTCTTCCGCTTCTGCCAGTGTACGTAATAATTCCAGTTCCGACTTCATCTGGTAATAATCCTGTAAACCTAATATAGCGGTATCGCCTCTTCCATTCACGGTAATAATTACGGGAGTTCTTTCCTCATGACACTGCTTAGATATTTCATTATAATGGTTCCTTAAATCTGAAGATGGCCGGATTGCTTCCATATGGTGTTCCTCCTGATATTAATATAGTCACATTGTATCTTAATATGTATATATTATCAAGAGAAATCCTGCGATATGTCTGAACAAGTATTTCGCTTTTTCAAGTGATATAATATTGTGATCTGGTCCCATACCAAAAAGATATGTGTCCTTCCGCAACAATAAAAAATACATCTTTAAATTTTTTTAACTAAAAACCGCACTAGCAGCAAAGCACAAAAGAAGCACCTTCAGATAATTAATCTGTTGGTACTTCCCACATTTTTAACATTCTTATTTTCCAACTAAACAAGATAGACTGATTTTCAAAATGTTAAATTCTTATAATTCCTCTACCGTAAGACACTTCATTTCTTTAAATTGTTTCAACTGCTTATCATTCGTCAAGAGCAGATCACATCCTGATAGACAAGCTGTTGCAAGCTGTAATGCATCCATTGCTTTAAATCCTTTATATTCTGCTCTTATTTGTGCAGCTTTCTTCGCAATCTCCTGATTTATTTCCACAATTTCCATATTAGTTGTGACTATTAAACGATTAAACATTTCTATGAACGAATATGCTTTATTTCTATATGGAAATACAAAATACTCTTCCATAAGTAATTACAGATGATACAAACTTTCTATCATTATCATATCCATATTTAAAAAATGACTTTACCTTTTCATGGTATTGTGGATTATTACTGTCCTTTTCAATAAAATATATAAACGGTGCTGTATCAACAAAACCTTTCTTAAAGTCTATCATTTTCACGCATCTCCTTCATATATTCATCAACATGTTTTCCGCGCTCACTTGGCATAACAAAACTATCCCAATCAACAGATACTTTCTTGGTTTTCTTCTGCGGATAATTCAGTAATGTAACAACCACCTCAGCTCCGTCATATTCCCTTATATCATCATCCTTAATAACAACTGTATTACCCTGTACCACTCCTTTTACTGCTGCTAACATAATAATAACCTCCTATCCATCAGGCAACTTCTTCTCTTATCAACGATATTCATATATTCTATTCATGAGTATTATAACATTTGTCTCTCTGTTTTATCAATCAGCATTGACTGAAAATTTCCAGCAACGCACAATCACCAAAATTTCAGGGAACTTTTCACTGTATTCATTCCTGATGCCTTCCTTTCCATGTGAATTGTTATTGGGTGACTGCTCCCACTGCTGCCAGCGGGAACACTCACAGTTTAGAGTTTGTTTGCTGTCCACGTAAAGGCTTTGATAATTGTGTTTTGGCAAGTCTTACCGTTACACCGCTCCATCGGAATATTTCTGAGATACTTTCTATAAACTGACTCACCATCCTTTTCCTGCTATAAACACTTCCTTATCCAAAACCCTTTTTTCATACAACAAAAAATGCTACAAACCTTCTGTTTATCAGGTTTCCAGCACTTTTCAGGGTTGGGCTATTCAATTAAGAATAAACAGCTCGTAGGGGAATCGAACCCCTGTTTCCGCCGTGAGAGGGCGGCGTCTTAACCGCTTGACCAACGAGCCAGACGATCACGGTAACTGTGTTACCCATGACACTATTGCATTTTAATATATAATTTCATAAAATGCAAGTCTTTTTTCGAAAAAAATTATAAAAATATAATTTTCGTAATATTGTATCTTTTTTCATTTATTTTCTAAAAATTCTTCCATCAATTTCTCCATCGTCATAAGCTTGTGAAAAACAGCTGCCTTATCCTTCGTCCCCTTCTGGCATAGGCTGTCGTAGGACTGCCCGTCCACCACTTTCTTATGGAGTTCATCTTTAAATGACGCCAGAAATTCCACAAAACAGCAATCATCCGCCTCGCTCTTGTCAAAGCGGTGAAAAAGCCCAAACCACAAAAACGCATCTTTTGAATGAAAAAGCTCAGCCCCCTCTTTCGTTATCACTGTTGAAAGCCTGCCAATCATACGTTCAAACTCCTCAAAGTGCTTCGGCTGCGCATTGACTTTCAGAAATTCACAGATGTCCTCCTGTTTCTTCTTCCAGTCATTTAAAAACCAGATCACCATGATGCTCTCCGTAATCACCCGGTCAATTGTACCGTTTGAAAACTCCGACAGTTTAAACGGCGCACATCTTTCAAAAAACGGATGGCACGCAATCCGTTTCACCATACGTGCATAACGCTCGCCCAGGTGTGTTACGCCCTTCTGCGCAGGCGACATGGGCTTAGCCGCATTGTATCTGCGAATATGATACTCAATATCATCATCACTGCAATTCAAATACTGCACAGCCGTAATTGTGTAGTCATTGAACCGCTCTTTCAGCGCCTCTGGAAGATCATGGAAATATTTTCCTCTCACATCCACTGTACACTGCTCGTATTCCGGCGTGCCGTCCGCATCAAGAACAACAGCCCCTGCCTCATCACGGCGCACAGTCTGGTAGTGGATAAGCGGACGCTCTGCAGCTTTTCCAATCTTAAATGCGCCTTCCTCATATTCGAGGAGATTTGTCAGCCTCTGCTTTCCGTCAATCAGCCAGTTTTCCGTACCGTTATCACGAATCTGTTCGGCCAGAATCACCTCCGGAATCGGATACCGGTTCAGAACTGTCGTGATCAGATTATATTTCTGCACACTGCTCCACTGACCAGAATTTCTCTGAAGCGGGTGATCGCCCCGTATTGAATAATTCTTTAGTTTTTTAATATAAGAAGAAACCGAATAGTTCGTGCATTTACTGATTTCTGCTGTCTGTACCCCCACCATACGCGCCTCCTTTGTACAATCTCTGTCTTCACGGTTAAAAAGTGTCTTTGCCCTGTCATATGATTTAAGCTGTGATAAATTTCTGTTATATGTATATTCTGAGATGCCCAGTTCCTGCAGAATCTCCTGTTTCGTCATCCCATCCACCCTTCGCTCCACAATCTGCCTCTGTAGCTGTGAAAGCCCCCTCATATACACCTCGACGCGGCCGTCAGACGCCTCCTGTGCATATGTGTCGCATATCCATTCCACATAGAAATCCGTCCTCCCTAAATCCTCCGGACATTTCCCTTCCTCCTCCATCTGTTCAATTGACCAGATTCCGTTATCCGGCCTTCGCTTGCGGCGATTCCGCCTTGTCATCTCCGTTTTAATCTGATTCGTCAGACAGGAAAAAAGATATGTGTCAAATTTGCAGGAATCATCATATTTTCTCATTGCCTCCACGAAAACCTCGTTGGCCAGACTATAAAAGTCGTCATAATCCTTCTGGGATATTCCACCAAAACGCGCCAGTATATTGTTTACGATCTTTCGCAATCGTCTGCCGTTTTTATCATAATATTCCAAAATAACGCTTTCCATTTCCACGTCCATTCACCTCTTTCTATATTATATATCTCCCAAATCTGTTCTTAAAAACCGATTTCTCATTTTCTGTAATCAGTATATTTCAAACATTTGTTCGTGTCAATACCCTTTTCAGAACAAATGTTCTAATTTCTCACATGGTTTTTTCGAAAAAGAAGAAACAAGAATCAGAATGTATGTTCGGAATTCTGAGATGTAAAAAGACACAGGAAGATTCCCGGATGATTCACAAATAAAGGAGGAACTACTTACAAATGAAAAAAACAATCTTACCACAAACAAATCACCTGACCATTCCAACCCGCGAAGAACAGCACCGTACCTATTCCGGACTGCTCACCGTTCAGGACTTCAACACAAGCGGATGTGCGCCCTATTGCCATGTAAAAAAAACGGTAAGCGCCCTTCGCTTGCATACAGGCGCCAAAGGCCCCTGGGTTCCTGATGACCTTACCGGCATAAATCACAGAAAGAAAGGCGGTGAAACAGCATGAAACCAAAGCAATATACACTTTTCAAACTTCCGATCAAAGAGATTATCGCACAGAATTATCATGTACAAATGGACAGGAACACGGCGCTTGACCATGAATATCTCATCAAGCAGGGGGATTCCCTCTTTTTTGATCAGATTGAACGGCTTCGCGGTAAACCTGCCCGCCATATGAAGGAAATTGTTCTCGTTGAAGCCAGAAAAAATCCAAGACAAGAGAATGAGCTTCGCCATATCCTCCTCAACGGCTTTTCCCTAAACGGTATCCATTACTCCCGTTTCGGGAAATCCGCCTCGCAGGGAAAAGCAGGAATCACTGCCTTTGTATGCGATGAAATGTTTGACACATTATATCAGATCAGTCAGATGGATATCCCTGTAAAAGAATGTGTCATTTCCAAATACGAGGCTCAGCGCTGTCTGCTTTTCAGTTCCTGTACCCTGATACGTGACTTTTTCCCACATATCGTAATTATTGGTGAATATCAAAAGACTCTTTTCCATCAAAAGGTAAAATATATGGTTGAAAAAGAACATACCTTTACAGACAAAGAAACCGGCGAACAGAAAACGGCAAAGATACGGGATATTGAGGAGGGATACCGTGATATCCCTCTCTCCCCTTTTGACGGATGCGGGTGTCACGAAAAAGAATTTTCAAAACAGGCCGCACAAGCGCTTTCCCTTGATTATACCCCCGTCGGTGTACAGGTACGTCTGCCCTTCATCAAAGGCTATTCCGTCTGTCTTCCGTTTCGCAGGCTGTTAAAGGAATGGGGGTTTGATACGATCACTGATATTTACGGGCATATACACAACATAGAGGAAGTCGATTGTATCTGGAATACTACGATGTTTAAAGGACATAACCTCTTTTTCAATACATACGGCAGGGACGCCTGGAATGCGTATATACGAACATTTCACAAATACCGGTTTAAAATTGGAATCAGTAAATACAGCCACTCTGTTTCCCGTTTGCACAGAAAAGCGCGCGTAAACTTCCAGTACCTGCAATGCCTCGACCTTTGGAATCCCCGCTATATCAATGCGTATGAAACGAAATCTCTGAAAGATTATAATATTCTCTCACCGGAAAACGCAGGTAAAATCATCACGCTTGCCCGCTACACGACCGATTTATATGAAAAGATTTTGAAAGGCGATAAATTCTTCACCTTAAAATTTCTTGGCATACATGATACGGAAAGTAAGGAACCTGAAAGCGCCTATTTAAAAGCCGCCCTTACAAACGATATCATGCTGAAAGATCCTGCCGTACGCCGTTATCTTTGTCGAAAACTTCAAAAAGCTGTAAATGAAGCAAAAGTTGGTAAAATATACGTCGACGGCTTCTATCACACGGTTGTCGGCGATATGATCGGTTATCTCGAATATGCCGCCGGACTCACGCCTGTCGGCTGCTTAAAGGCACATGAATTCTTTTGCACGACAATGCCGAAAGGGGAATGCCTTTCTTTCCGTTCCCCTCTTGTGTGCCCGTCGGAGGTGAATAAAATCTCTATTGTCTCGAATGAAATCACAGGAGAATGGCTTTCCGGTTTCAGCGGCCAGGACATCGTTATGCTCAATATGTATGATCTTTCGGCGCCGCAACAGGGCGGAATGGATTACGACGGCGACATCGTCCTTCTGTGCAACGACCCCACGGTGGTATCGTCCAAAATTGACAAACCGATCATTATCGATATGGATGACAAGGCAATGACCACCGCAAAACCATATACAAAAGAAAATATTATTGAATATGAAGTTTTAACACGCGATAACCGCATCGGAGAAATCACAAATGCCGCAACAAGCATAGAAAACAAATACACATCCAATGAAAAAGTGAAAACACTATATGAAAATTATGCATCCCTCCTCCGTCTGTTTCAGGGAAAGGAAATTGACTTTTTAAAAACAGGACTGCGATTACAGATGAATGCCGGACTCAGAAAACATTTAAAGCAATTGCCCTATTTTCTTTTATATAATTATCCTGAAAAGTTAAAACGATACGAATCCCTCCGGGAAAAAGAGGAATCCTATGAGAAAAATGCATACCACTCCCCTTCTCCGATGAATGAATTATGCAACTATATCTGTGCGTGGGAACGGGAAAAAATACGATGGGACAATACAGATATCGAACTTTCGGATATCCGTCTGATGATCGTCAATAATGCACTTGATCTTTCTGACCGGAAAATCACACGAACAGTCAGACATGCCATCAACCTTTATGCGAACGAACTTCGCGCCCACCTTGACCAGAAGGACACGGAGCGTTCCAATGACTCTCACTTTGACCGAAATGATCTGACTGAACGTTTGAAAATCCATCTGCGCGATGAGCTTCAAATAGAAGAAGAACTTATCGCCAATTATGTAATCAAAGTATCGTACGCAAACCTGTCAGTCAGTAAATCTTTCGCATGGGCTGCCTACGGCGACTTTATCCTGCACAACTTAAAAAATCACACAAGTACAAAAAATTGTACTTTTATTACGGAAACCGCCCATCCGTCAGATACCGCCTGCGAGTATCTGGGAAAGTATTATGAAATGAAAGAAGGAAATACATATGAACAGCCAAATTCAAACCACTGACCCATCAGACATTTTTTTATACGAAATCATTGAAGATTACAAATATGCCGAATCTGCTGAAGAGCAATCTTTCATTTTTAAGCAATTCTGTCACAGTCTCTGGCAGAACAATAATAAGAGACGGCTCTACACAAAAGCAATCCGGTTTCAGGTAAAAAAAGACCTGCTGTCCACAGAAACAGGACGCATATTCAACGCATGGTCGGAAATTGAATATAAAAGTGTCAAATCGCGATGTGCCAGCACAGATTCCCTAAGTCTTTTGCATCAGAAAATCAATAATCTCTATACCAAATACTTTGACCGGGAAGTCATCCTTCATCCGGACTACATGGAATTGTTGAGAACCCCGAAGCGTCTTTACTTTGACTGGGTGCGCGGTCAGGAAATGACTCCGGATGAGGCTGAAACCTTCATACATAATGCCATGAGCAAGGCACACCTATTAAAGGAACAATATCAAAAGCAGAAAATAGAACTTTCTTTTACGGATTATACACAGCTGATCGAGCACTTCCTGTCAAAAGCATTTCAGAATGCCAAATTAATCGACGAGCGTGAATGCAGCCTGACAGGAAATCTTGATTTCGTGTGCGAAGATAATCTTTATATCCGATATTTCTGCAAATACCTGGACCATGAGATGAAACAGTGGCAGCGCAGTTTCTATGGAGTAAAAGGCCACAAACCACTCGGGCGCTGCTGCGAATGCGGCGCTCTATATGAAAAGAAAGCCAAAGATTATGCCGGACGCTGCTGCCCTTACTGTAAGAAGATAAAAGCGCGCGAACAAACCCGTCTGCGCGTTCAGAAATATCGTGAAAAGCAGAAATGTAACGCAGGCTGATTTTTGTCTGAAAGCAGACTTTTCCTATATCCGAAGCGCTTTTCTCCTTCACAGTTATCAGAAGTGGAAAGACACGAAATAACCAAAAAGGAGGATGCAAAATGAACGGTTACAGCTCTTTTGACTATCTGTGCAATGAGCCATTCCTGATAAACGGAATCGGCAGCATACGATGTCCGACACTTCGGGATATCCGCAGATTAACGTATCTGCAATTCTGTTTCTATCTGAACATGCTTTCCGCCTCTACGGAGGATTACGCAAAACTTTGCGTTCCTGAAACAGAGAGTCGCAATCACCAGGAAGGGAATACAAAATCACTGTACGGACTTCTATTATATGAAAATCCACAATTACTGTTAGGGATCCTTCATTTCTTTCTCTCAGATTCTATTGAGTTTGACCGCGATACATCCTCCTTCCTGACCTTTTCACAGGACAGGGAGGGAAACAAGCATTTCAATGGTCATATTGGCAGCGATAATTTCAATCTGTTTTGTGACGCGGTTCTGTGTATCATGGGCATACAAAAGTCTGAGGACAGGGAGCCGAAGTTCAAAAACAAGCACGCTGCAAAGCTTTATGAAAAGCTGAAAAACAACCCTCTGTCCAAAAAGAAAAAGCAGGACGCCGATTACTCGCTTGATAATATGGTTCGGAAATTCTGCACCCATAATAAATCAGGAATCAATATCCTGAATGTGTGGGATATGACCTACTATCAATTCATAAGCATGTTCGGTGAATACCAGAACGCCAGGCAGTGTGACTTCAACGACATGATGGCTGCAAACACGTTTTCCTACAAAAAGTCTTCGGATTACAAACCGCTTGACTATATGCGGAACACAGATGCCTGACCTGCTCTTTCCTTCTGCCGGCCGTGTCAGCGCCGTTATCACGCTCCGGCAGACCACACTTACCAATCAACCAGCATCAGCGGCGCAGAAAAGAGGATAATTATGAACGACATTAACATGGCAAACAGACAGTGCTGCGATCTTGACATCAGAGACTACAAAACAAAAGCTCCCTGGATGTTCGCAGATTTCTGCAACACGACAACAATGGGATTTTCCAGCGAATCTACTTACGCAAATAAGAAAGGACAGAAATGCATTAAATTCGATAACCCGTTAGATGGTACGATTGCTATGACCTTCCAGGTGCATCCGTTCAAAGTCTATGCAATGTTAAGCGACGGTGAAATCGAGACTTCCGCCGTAATTGCACGCAAAGAAACAATCACAGCAGCGGCTGACGGTTCCATCACTGTAAGCAATACCCCTGTGGCAGGAACACTCTATGTCTATGCGGAAGATGATTTCGGCGGCACAGCCATCGAAGGAACCCTGAGCGGCAGTACATTCACTGCTGATTCCATCAAAACAGACTCCGTCTATACGGTTGCTTACCTTGAGGAAAAAACATCCGGTGTTCAGAAGGTATCCTTCAATAACAAAAAAATTCCGAAGAACTTCTATATTCAGATGTCTACACTTGATAAAAACGAGAACGGAGAACTTGTACCGGTAAAAATCACAGCCTATAAAGCCAGCCCTCAGAGGAATCTCGAACTCAGCTTTTCTTCTGACGGCGATCCTGCTGAAATCACAATTACATGTGATGCACTCGTGGATGATGACGGTAATGTGCTTGACATGATCGAGCTTACTGGCGAATCCAACTAATCTTTTCCATCATGGAGCTGTCTTTATGGCAGCTCCAATTTTTACAAAATATTAAAATGGGGTCATACAGGATGGTAGCCTAGCCTGTAACAAATGAATTCACTTGAAGCCATACAGCCAACACATCACTAAACGTTAAATAACCACCCGTGAAAGGAGTCCGTATTCATGACAGACAATAATTATGATAACTTAAACAAGTCCATACACAAGCAATTTTCAAATGCCTCCAATACCCTCGACAATTGGGCCTCCCTCTCTTCCATACTCATGAAAGGAATCTCACGCATTGAAAAGACGCTCTACGCACTCAAAACCACCGATTCCCTTCTTACTGAAATCAGCAAAACAAACACTGCCCTTTCCGAAACAGACCTTCTGTCCCTCGCCACAAATGCCTTCACCACCAGCAGCGCCTACGGTACGAAGGCAAATGATTATCTCTCCGGCGTGCTTAAGATGATGCAGGAAGGATACCAGACTGCCGAAGGCCTTGCCAGACTCTCCTCCGCTCTCCAAAATGCTGGAAACATGTCAGCCGCTCTCGCAGATCAGTATATCATCACAGCTGATAAGGCTTACGGCTTAAATGGTAATATCAACGAAATGACTCGAATCCTAGACGGAAGCAACAGTATTGCATTAAATCACACCATTCAGTTATCGGAGCTTGCAGAAGCCATGTCTACTCTTGGAAGCAGGGCCGTGGAATCTGGCCTTTCCGTTCGCGAAACTATTTCCGCTTTGGCAGCGGTCGCTGAAACAACGAATTTAACCGGTCGGGAAGCAGCAGATGCATTTGGAAACATTCTGTCAAACCTGAGGCAGATCACCGATGCAGACCGCGGAATCACCTCCGAAGGGTTACAACAATATGAGGAGGCATGCAGAGCACTCGGTGTATCCCTGACAGAAACCAAAGATGGCATCGCCTCCCTTCGTGAACCGATGGCAATTCTCGAAGATCTTTCCATACAGTACCACGCACTTGGCTCTGGCGACTCTAAATTTTCAGATTTGTTTGGCGCATCCGGAAGCTTCGAGGAAGCAACGACTCTGGACACACTCCTAAAAAACTGGAACCTGTACAAAACCATGCTTGCAGAGTATGAAAACAGCTCCAACTCTCTGACTCAGACTGCCGTCAAAATCGCTGACAGCTGGGAAGATTCTCTGACACGACTCTCCAATGCATGGAACCAAACCATTGCAGACCTCACAGATTCAGATACTATTATGACGGAAATCAAAGGACTAAACAACCTTTCGGATGCCGTTCAAAATGTTACAGAAGCATTAGGGTCATGTGGAACTTTCCCCAGTTCAAAAAACCTCGGTAGGGTAAAAGGTCAGCCCTCTGTGAAATGAATATGCCGAGAACTGTACTGTTTCTTATGCAAAGCACAAGTTTTCCGGTACGGTACACAATGAAATACATTGTGGAAAACCACAGATATGGCATCCCTCTGCATATGGATGCACGCTTTTGCAGTTAAGCGTCTTGAAGACCTGTAAACTCTCTGCTACTCTCCCGACATGGCGACATGTCTGGTTTGTGACAATGCAGAGACTCAGGTTACGAGCAGATGACAGCGTACCATATGTACAGAAATCCTTTTAAGGATGGAAATCTCTTTATGAGTGCTAATCCCAACGACTACCAGGGTGGACGGCTTCAGGTGCAATTCCTGATGCTGTAAGGAATAGTCTGGACTTTGCCGGGTGTAACGGTTAGTAACTGCCGCAGGGAATCTTACCTCCTGTGTTTACATGAAGTGGAGCTCCTGCTGCCGGAGCCGGTAGGAAGGCAGTGACTTTTCATTAGAAAATATGAGGCAACCAAAACTTTCCACACTAATCTTCCATGTCAGAACAGTTTACTGCGATGACACGCGTCGAAAATCTCAAATTTCCGACTGCGATCAAGGCATATTTGAGGCCCTGACTCAAATTGCCCGATTGAAAAATTAGTGCATCAGCGTGATTTTTCAATCTAATCACAACACATTTATATCCTATAACCCATAGAATCACATCCTCCTGTTTATTATTGAATGTAAAAAAAGACTTATTTCAAGCAGAATCCACAACTGCTCACCACTAAATACAGTAAGATATTCAAATCAAATGAAACATCCTTAGACGGTATTCATAATAAATCAGAGGTTCAACAGCAAAGTTTTTCAGAATGGAATACAATAATTCAATCAGTATTCCAGGAAAAAAATACTATTGCCGAAAAATTAAAAAACCTGTTAACCAGCGCTTTTAAAAATAATGATGCAACCGATTTCATTAAAAATTCATTTGGAGAAATTGTTTCTAAAGATAATATCAATACATATATTTCCGAATTAAACAAAGATAGCGCAGGAACTATGTTGAAAACTTTTCAGGAACATCAAAAAGCTGTAAATTTGGGTAAAGCCACATGGGATGACTACTTTAAATCATTAAAAGACAACGAGAAATGGCAGGTCAATTTTATCCAAAACACTGACCTTCAAAAAGCAAGCACTGAAGATTTGATCAAAGCCAGTCAAACAGCCCGTGACTCTGCTCTTGAATACAATGATGCCCTCAAAGCACAGACACTCTCCGCCCAGGCCGGCCAAATCGCACTGAAAGCTTTCGCCAATGCCGGAACTATGGTCGCCGAAATCCTTGTCGCAAAAGGTATCGAGTTCATTGCCACTGCAATAGATGATTACATCCATCAGACAGAAAAGGCCAATGAAGCAATGCAGGATGCCTTTTCCCAGCATGAATCCGCAAAATCAAATCTTGACCATATTACTTCCGCACTAAATGAACAGAAGCAAAAAATGGATGAATTGCTTTCCAAAGACAAATTAACATATGCGGAAAAGGGGCAGCTTAAAAACCTTAAGGATATCACCAAAGAACTGTCTATTCAGCAGGATATCGAACAAAGGCAGGCCGAAAGAACATCAAAAGAAGCAGCAAACAAAGCTGTGATAGCCTACCAGAAACAGTATAGCAAATATGACTTTTCCAGAGAAAATGTGAATGAAAAGCTTGAACATGCAAAAGCTTTTGAAATGACCCCGATAGCACATGGAGAAGACGACATTGCCGGTAATATTGCCGCGTTTCTTAGCGCAAAAGAATCATATGAAAAATCCAAAAAAGAATATGAAGACGCTGCAAAGAATGGAAAAGATACACAATGGTTATCCGATACTCTAAGTTCCTATGAAAAAATTACTATTGAAAAATCTGAGATGCTGGATAATACCATTGACGACTTAAGTAACAAACGCTTTATCTTGTCAGATGAGTATAACAAAGTGACTGAAAAACTGAACAGCGGTGATACGCTTTCTCCCCCTGACCAAGCCATTGTAGATACCTATCAGTCTATATGTGATAGTTTAAAATTGATATATGAATTTACAGATCCGGATCAATGGAATAAGATGGAGATTTCAGATATTTTTTATACAGAAAATATCGAAAAAACAAAAGATGAACTTACTGCAATGTCGACAGCCGGAAAATTGACACCCGAGTCAATTGAAAACTACCCAAACCTGAATCAGGCTGTTCAAAACAGTGAACTATTTTTGAAAAAAGGTCAAACTGCTGCAGAAGCTTTCTGTGAGGAAATCGCCAGATGTGCTGAGGCCGCCGGTCAGCTATCCGATGCGGACTCACCTTTTCCTGACACCTTTTCAGACCCTACGGAAAAAATATCCAAAATCACATCCGCATACGAAACATTCACTGCTCAGCTAAGCAAAACCGAATCTCCGGTGCTTGATCCCTCCACTATCGAAGAAATGCGCGACACTCTCGTAGAAATGAATGGCGAGACGCCTCAGTTTGGAGTGACAGAAGAGCAATTCAATGAATTTGAAAACATTGTTACCTCTGGTACGGCAGGTACAGAACAAATACAGGAAGCTTTTAACGCACTTTACACACAGTACATAAATGCCAGCGGTATCCTGAATGAACTCAGCGCATCAAACCATGACATGATCGTAAAACGGCTTGAACTAAAAGGAGTTACCAACGCTTCCGCTATCGCTACCTCGGAACTCGCACAGGGGCTTGATGACGTGAGAAATGCCGGCTTTGATTTAAATACTGTGCTAAATGGAGACGTCGAAGCGCTTAATAGTATTCCCTTTTCCTCACAGGAAGCCAGCAATGCTTTTGCCCAGTATATGCTGGCAAAACTTACGGCAAACGGTGTCACACTTGATACAGATACCGATATTAATAACCTGCTTGCCCTGATGGACTATCTCGGTGATTCCACCGATGCACTAACCCGTTATGCTTCTATGAAAGGCAGCCAGGAAACAGGTCCGAAAAGCGGAAATAAAACCAAAAACCCCAGCGGTTCTTATAACGACAGACTCAAGGAACAGGCCATAAAAGAAGTAAAAGCGGCTAAGGAAAAACATGCACCTAAAAATACAAATACAACCAAAAATTCTCTGCCCAGAAAATCCGGCGCCTCCAACTCTTCCGCCTCCAAAGCTGTCAAGGAAGAAACTGACCACATGTCCGCTCTAAACTCCGAACTCGAAAAATACCGCTCCAAATTAAAAGCAGTCCAGGAAGCAAGGGAAACCTACAATCAGTACGGCAAAATAACTGTCGATCAGGCAAAAAATATCCTTGATGCGGACTTTAAGCTTTTAGCCGCCTACGAAAATGAAGAAGCGGCTCTCGAGAATCTTGGACAAGCCAAATTAAATGAAATGCAGATACAGCTTGCGCGCAACGCGGTGGATACGATAAACCAGATCACTTCCGAAGCCCAGGCGACAGAGTATCTGGCAGGCGTCAATGAACATCTGGCAGGGTCCTCTCTGTCTGCGACGGAAGCAATGCTTCAGCAGGCAGTTGCGGCAGCAAAGCTGCGCGGAACGATGCAGGGACAGGCTGCCGACACCATACTGAAAGGCTATCAGAATGGCGCTATGATGCTTTCACAGGTGGATTTCGGATTCCAGATTCCGCAAAGTACGGGCACAGCAGACACAAAGCCAAAAGAAAATGTGCAAAAAGAAACGGAAAAAACATTTTCCAAAGAATTCAACTGGATTGAAAAACTTATAAATCAGCTGAATAAAACGACAGAAAAACTAAAAGACAGCGCAGACCGCTTCATTTCGTGGTGGAGAAAAAACAAGGCGCTTGATCAGGCAATCAAGGCAGCCAGAAAAGAAATTGCCGGAAACCAGGACGCCTATTATTACTATATCAGAAAAGCGGACAAAACCGGACTAAACAAGAAATATAAGAGGCTTATACAAGAAGGCACCATAAGAATACAGGATATCAAAGATGAAGGACTGGCAGATAAGATTGAAAAATATCAGGACTGGTGGGACAAAGCACAGGATTGTAAAGATGCCGTCATGGAGCTATACGATGCAGAGCGTGAAATGACCAATCAGAAATACGATAATATGCTTGAATTCTATGATTCTCTGGACAGCAAAGTACAATCTGTGATTGATAAAATAGAATCTCTGATGGGGCTGAAAGAAGCACGTGGAAAACAACTAGATATCAACGACCTGTTGGAGGAATTCAATTCATATGATACCGTAGGACAATTGCAGAATACCGACATGACACCAGGCAATGCAAAGCCTGACGGAAGCGAAACGATCGAAGTCGGGAACTCCGGAATCGAAACAGAAGGAATGCACACAAAAGCCGCTGATCCTTCCATTCAGGATGCGGTCACAGATGGCGTAAAAGAAACTGCCGTCTACAAAGGGCTTCTGGCCAATATTGAAAAACTCGAAAAAAAGCGCGCCAAAAAAGGAAAGCTTTCAAAGAAAGAGGAAGAAACACTTGCATCCTATTACTCTAAAAAATCCGCTCTGGAAGAAAATGCTACGGCCGATACAGCTGCACAGTATAGCACAACTTATGATGCATACATGAAACTACAGACGAAACTTGATAGTGGAAAATCCCTGACCCGGGAACAACGCATGAAATACGACCAGTATAAAGCCAGTCTCAATCAATTCTCACAGCAGCGGCAAGACCAGATTGATGACCTGCAAAATGTGCTTGATAATTCTTCCGAAAAAATAACGGACCCTACAGAATCCTACGAAAAACGTAAAAATGAAGTGAAAAACTCTTATGAAAAACAGATTGCAGATGCCGAAAGCGATGTCAGAAATACAAAACAGTACAAAGAAATTAAAGCAGACATTGAAAATCTTGAATCCAAAAGCAAACGGACAAAAAGCCAGGAACAAAAGCTGCAGCAGCGGCGCCTGGAGCTCGAAGCTTTGGAAAACGGCGGCACTTCAGCAAATATCAGCGAATATCTGAAAGCATTCAGACGCCTGACGGAACTCTCCGGAAAGAAAAAATTAAGCGCAAAACAGCAAATCGAATATGACACCCTTGCGTCACAGTTGAGACAATGGAATAAAGAAAAACAGGACGCACTCGGTCAATTACGGTCAGAGATGGATGATACCATCGAAAATTTAAATACCGAACAGGAAAAAGCCGCGAACGATTCTACCGCTAAAATTGCAGAAAACCAGAAAAAAGCATATGAAACGGCAAAACGGATTGCTGAAATCGGCGCAACCACACTGGAAAGTGAGCTTAACCTGCTTGATTCCTGCATGGCGGGAATTGAAAAGCGTCTGACACTGTACCAGAAATTCGGAGTGGATACACTGAAAAAGCTTGGGTATATCGAAGGCGATATGAATGCATCACAATCGGAACTCATTATGCAGGAATTCAGGAACTATCTTGATAGTTTCAATGCAAAGAAAGAGAAGCTGACGAGCCAAAGAGATATTTACCGAAAGCTGATCGATTCCGTAAACGCACATGATTATTCCAGTATAAAGGAAATGTACTCAAACGGAATATTTGCAGAGTACGGTGATACGTTTGATAAGGTGATTGCACTTCTAAAAGACAATACTTTCGACGGTTATTCTCAGGAATGGGTCAAAGAATGGGAACAGGCATTCAGCGCAATTGAACAGGAAATAGACGACCTCAATATGAGCACACAAGATCTGTTGGATACCATGCGCGAGGAGGTCACGTTCCGTTCCATCAATGAAGCAGTCACACAACTTGGATATTTAAAAGACCAGCTCTCCTCTATGTCCGGTCTGTTCCAGGATGACTTTCTGTATGCGCAAAACGGCGCTTTGACCGATTATGGCGTCAAAAAAGCTGCGGTCATCATCAAGCAGCTTGAGAATGCACAAAAACTTGCTCTTGAATACCGCGAAAAATACAACCGTGCCTTATCCGACGACACCTTTGCCGGGGATAAAGAAAAACAGGACTACTTAAATAATCTGAAAAATCAGTATTCACAGGAACTCGGTGAAGTGAAATCTTTTACGGAACAGCTTGTTTCCCTGTATCAGAATCAGAAAAATTCGGAAATCAATTCATTAAAAGAAGTCATTGCAAAACGAAAAGAGGCGTTACAGGCGAAGAAAGACTACTATAACTGGGACAAAAACCTGAAAGAGAAAAATAAGGACATTGACGCACTGAAGGCGCAGATTGCTGCCACGGAATCTATCAATACCGCCGAATCCAAAGCAAAGCTCGCCTCACTGCGGGCTGAACTTGAGGATAAAGAAACAGAGCTCAATGAACTTAAGGAAGATCATCTCTATAGTATGCAGACAGAGGCGCTTGATCAATTCAGCAATTGGCTCTCTGAAGATACGGAGGCAAGGACAAAATCACTGGAATATCAGCGTGAAATCATAGAACAGCTTTCTCAGATAACCGAGGGATATGATATTGCCGATATCATTGATTCCCTAGAGCAATACTATCTTGATCAGGGGTATAATGCTCTCAGAGACCAGACTTTCACACCTTCTGACATAAATCTTCAATCAGGAATCACAGAATCCATGATTCCGGCTGTCCATATACCTGAGTTTAACTATGAGGGTTCAATGCCCGCACAGGCAAACATTGATATTCACTATGATTCCATGTTGAAAGTCGAAGGGAATGTCGACTCCTATGTCGTGAATGACTTAAAACAACACATGGAAACCCAATACAACTATACGAAGAGCCGTCTTACTGCTGATCTCGGCAAAGTCGGTGTTATGAACCGTTAAACCATTGGGACTATGGTCCCTTCTATATCTACAGAAAGGAATGAACCATTATGTACAATGCAGAATCATTCATTTACAACGGAACATGCAGTGATAATTACAATCTTACCATCATTTTTTTTGACACTCCGGAATATCATACAGGACTGACGAGAGAAACGCTGCATACGGAAAGAACCTTATCTCGAAGCAAGGTACGATACTATGGAAGCCGGTATACGGGTGGTATTGAATTCAAATTTTCAATCGCTAAAAAAGACGCCCGCGAGTTCTCAGAGGAAGAAAGCATCCAGATTAATGAATGGCTTACAAAAAACAGCGCTCCTGCTCTCCTGCATTTTAATTCAAACCGTTCCATTTATGTCAACTATTATGCCATATGTACCAACATTGAAGACAAGATTATAAACGGACGCAATGCAAAAACACTGACCTTTGAAACGGACTCTCCTTTCGCATACGCAGATATGCAGTCCAAAAAGGTTACTGTAAACAAAGAATTGGAGCTGGATCTCTACTCCCACTCGTGTGAAAAATACTATTATCCCAAAATTGTAATTATCCCGGACATGTCCACTAGCGATATCACAATCAAAAACCATACTGACCAGAAGTCTTTAACCCTTAATCTGACCCATCACCCTGATGGAATCATCATCGACTGCGCCGACTGCCGGATTTCGGATACATCAGGCCATCTTATACACCTGGATTCACTGGGGCTTACAGTTCATTCCGAAAGCCCTGAATCCGCTGATACGTCAGAATCCGGCACCCTGTATTTTCCGAGGCTGCTGCGCGGTAGAAACCATTTAAAGCTAACAGGAAATTGCTCTGTAGAATTTATTATGGAATTTCCAAGAAAGGCAGGAAGCATTTAATGAAATCAAACATTTACCTTGCAAAACCATCCGGTGAACTGATCGGATGTCCAAACGGTATCAAAACAGATACCGTTAATGTTAAATTCCACGCAACAGATATCTGGGAAATGAGTTTCGAGGTCAATCGTTACATAAATGATACCGTATCCGGCAGTCTGGTTCCATCCGATTACTACGATTCCATTCGATCAGGAATGAAACTTTATCTTGACGATGCAATGTATCCGGCCTATTTTATCATAAATGAAGAACCGGTATCCACCATTGACGGAAACTTTGAAATGAAATCTGTCACATGCCACTCTTGCGAATGCGAATTGCAGAATAGTTTCAAGACCTTACAAATTAACACCGGAATCAAAGGAATATCCGCCGAATACCTCATTGATCAAAACGTGGACAGTTACACAGGGCTTCCCAAAGAATACATTTCACTTGTAAACTACAATGAACCGCAAAAAAGCCTGATGCACCTTATACTGGAAGGCACCGGCTGGAAAACAGCTCCGAATATCAAAGAAGAGGTATGCCAGAGAAAATATGCTTTCCAGCTTGAACACGCCGACATCTATTCTTTTCTCACACAGTCCCTGGCCGGAACATGTCAGTGCTTTATCGTATTTGACCGCAAAAACAAAACAGTTTCACTGATCGATAAAAACGATTACGGCAAAGATACCGGAATCTTCCTCTCGTACCGGAGTCTGCTGAATAAACTAGATAAATCTCCCATGAGTGATCACACTTTAGCCACAAAAATGTACCCTTCCGGTAAAGAGGATCTTTCCATCTATTACGCGAATTTCGGTCAGAGTTTCCTCGTAGACTACGATTATTACGCAAATGCCAAAGATGAATACGGAAATGCCAAATTTATCAGCAACGAACTTGCTGATAAATACAATACCTACCTATATGAAACCGATCAGGAAAAGGTAAGCTGGAACGGAAACGAATACACAAGACGTGAACTGTATATGGACCTTTCCCGAAAATATAACATGCTCCTCCTGGAAGAGACGGAGCTGATTCACAGAGTGCCAAATGACGGATGCATCATTGATTACACGACCTTCAAATATGATGAGCTGATTACCGCTCTTAAAGCGTATCATAACGCATTGTATGCGCTGATCACAATCTTTCGCAATGAATATGGCATCGAAGATTCCGGCGATCTGTCCACAGCGGATGAAGAAAAAATGAAGGCCACTGTATACTGGTACGACTATACAGCCTATAAAAATACCATTCTTCCCAAGATATACGAAGCGTTAAAAATATGGTGCAAGACAAACAACAATGGCGATCTGTGCGATAAAAACGGAAATTCGCTCACCATCATAAATGAGAAAACGCTCGTCCCATACAACGGCGGACTCACCACAAATCCAGCCTACTCCGATACGCTGATAAAACAGATTGATGCGTATTCCTATGATTTTGATTTATACGGCCTCGATGAACTGAATGCCAAAAGGCTGGCCTGGCTTACAACCGCCGATACACTTTATACCGATGGGTTTATTCTGGAAAAGGACGAGTCCGGCAATCCTTTACGTTACAATACGCCTGATGAAGAAGGCTGGAATGCTCTGGAGAATGAAATTGAAAATATCCATTATCAGAAAAACTTCACAGACAAATTCAGTTTTATTGAAAAGCTGAACCAATATCTTAATTATATGTCATCCGAAGAAAGAGAAAATGCTATAACAGGCAGGAAGGAAAAAGGAATTGTCAGACAATGTGAAGATAAAATCAGAGAATTAGAATCGCAGATTTCTGAGAAACGATCCGAGATGGCTTCCGTTGACAGCCTGCGTAAAGACCTTTCCTCCCGCTTTACTTTTTACAATTATTTTACCGAGGAAGAACGGAAAACTTTCACAACCCTTACAAAAGAAATTGAATACCAAAATAACAATATTCTCCTAACAAGTCTTGATAATACAGTCACACAAATTGACAGGCAGAACGAACTTTACCTGGATGCAAAAAACATTTTGTATATGAATGCACATCCGCAATGGCATTTCCAGATTGAGGCGGATAATCTGTTCGACATCCCTGAAATGTCAAACATAGCACATGATTTTCATTTAGGAAATTATATTCGGGTACAGACAGACCTCTACAAAGATGAATTTGTGAAACTACGCTTAATTTCCGTAGAAACAAACCCCTGCGAAGCCACAGAACGCCTTAATATCGAATTTTCAGATACCGCATACACCTACCGCCGCGCCGATGACTTCGACTATATCTTTTCCAAATTATATAAGGGCGCGTCAACGTCAGGATCTGGCTCAGGCATCTCCTCTTCCGGCGGAAACAGCACTTCCAATAACCGCGACTCCATTATTCAAATCAGCTCCAATATGTTGAACGCCCTCCTGTCCTCCGAACAATTCGGGACTTCGATCACAGACGCAGTTCTAAACAGTATCACTGCCAATAAAGGAAATTTTCAGGATATCCTTGCCGCAAATATTATGGCTAACAGTGTCAGCGTCGGAAAGACAGTAATTGATGGCAGGTGCCTGACCACAGGCCAGATCAAATCAGCGGACTATAACGGTTCCCAAAATGACAGCGGTATCTGTCAAATTGATAATACGTCAGGAAGCATCCTTTCCCTTGACAACGGAACTTTTAACTTCGGGGGAGGCGGTCTGACATGGGATGGCCATACGCTTCATATAAACGGCGATATCAGCGGCTCTACCGGAACGTTTCAGGGAATGTTAAACGTCAATGACAAGTTCAAAGTGGACGAAAGCGGAAACGTAACCGCTGAGGGTTTTCTAAAAGCATCAAATGCTGAAATTACAGGAAAAATCACTACAACAAGCGCAACTTTCGACGGAATCACTACAAATAAGGCTACTATCACGGGAGGCGTTATCTCAGACACCACAATTCAAAACAGCCGTCTGGGAAACTTTACGGTCTCCCAGAATACAAATCATGGGATTACTTATGCCGGGAGCAGGGCTTCCTGTGGTATGGGCTACAAAAAAATGGAGAATATCGACCCAAATGAACCCGTAACAGGCGCCCCCTTTCTTTTCTATGCTTTCTGGGCAGACACGAATCAAAACGGAATCCACCCCGAATCAGCAAAATTTTATGTGACAAACAGCGGATACCTGCACTGTGTGAATGCACAGACAGACAATTTAACCGCATCCAGATTAGATGCCACATACATCGGCCCATTTGAACTCGGTTATCAAGGCTTATGGGCAGGTGACGAAGAAACGCTCATAGTTGACGGAAACGGAGAAGGATATATACAAAATATCAAATTAAAATACAATGAAATGGCATGCGGAGGCGCGTATAACCAGCGGTCTTTCAGCGGTCTGTCGAAAAGGACACTCTATGTCGGGTCAAACGGGCTTATCTCTGCCGCCTCATCATCCAAACGGTACAAACAGGATATATCAGACTCTTTATCGGATTTCGATATCCACGCAATTTATAAGCTGCCGGTAGTACAGTTTCGTTATAATAAAGAAAACGGAGGCGGGGACGGCAGTGAATTACACATTGGACTTCTTGCAGAAGATGTGGCAAAATATTTTCCCACTGCGGCACGCTGGGACAAAAATCATGAACATGTAGACACCTGGGAACCATCGGATTTATTTCCGGCAGTCGTAAAGCTTGTCCAGGAACAGCATAAAGAAATCGAGGAATTAAAACAAAGAATCAAAAGCATGGAAACAAAATTATCTTATGAGCAGGAATTGTCTGTCTCTGATAAGAGGAGCCGCTAAATAGCGGCTCCCAGATCTTTTAAAAACAAAAATAACACTTTGGGCATTCCGAAACGGAATCGCTCCCTCTCTTGCTCTTCTGCATCTGTTCTTCCTGTAAATAGTCATCGTACTCTTCTGTTATTTCCATAATCATAATCGCACCACACGTACATGCTTTTGCTTTAATTCCGTGAAACTCAATATCGACAAAACCTTGATTCTTACTGCACTCTGGACATACCATATTTGTTTCCTCCTTAAATGTGCGTTATCCATTTTTTATTATAAATGGATAATTTTTCTAAATTGTATCAGATTACCCGCAGGGAAACAACCATAATCGAAAGAAGTGATAAATTAAGATGCGAAAATTAGAGATTTTCTTTGTTTTACGATGTTTCTGTGCTTTTTATGTCGATGCCAGATAAATCATCATACATATAAATCAGTTATACCAAATTTTTGGAAATTATGATATGATTACATTAATATATTTTATGGGATACGATATTTTAGTGTAAAGGAGGGAAGAATCATGTCTAAATGCTGTATTTGCAATTCCAGAATATCATCAAATACCGAAAGCAGTTCTTTATCAGAATCCCATTCCGAACTTAAGCTTTGTTTCACATGCAATAATATGAAACTAAAACTTAATTCCCCAGATAAGGCAGAACAAATCACCAGCATCAGCTATTTCAGGAACAAGTTAAAAGAAGGAATCCATGATGCTGCTTCCGTCAAAGCCTTAAAAAATATGCTCGGCAAGCTGGAATCAGAAAAAGGAAAAGACAGCGAAAAGCCAAAAGACGGTGAAAAACCAAAAGACAGTGAAGAAAAAAACAGTACGATTCAGGAATACAATGAAAGAGTACAGAATTTTATATCCGTAACAACTGACCGATTCGAAGGCTATAAAATCACAAAATATCTGGGTATAGTCAGTGGAGATATCCAGTTTAAAACTGCTTCATCTGACACCGATTCTGTGGATACTGACAAAGATATGGGGACCTATACCGGCAAGTTAATGAGTGCCAGAGAAGATGCACTGAAACGCTTAAAATTAAAATGCGTAAAAAGAGGCGCTAATGCCGTGGCAGGCGTCCATACGGAAACCATAATGCCCTGTCCCGATCTCACAATCGTAGTGGCAAGCGGCACCGCCGTTATAATTGAACAGGATACATAAATAAGAAAACCATCTCATCAAAATTGGCGAGGTGGTTTTCTTATGCAAAGAGCATTTTGACACAATTGATCTTTTTTCTGTTCTTCTTTTCATTTACTCTCCTTCATCAGCTTCTACTGATGTTCTAACTGCTGATTCCGCTGCTTCATATATTCGTCATTTGAAATCACTCTCCTGCATTTAAAACCATAACGGCAATATATGCATAGTTCTACAGCATCACCGAGCAATTCCCCACAATCTGGACAGTTCTCCATCGTGTAATCTCCTCCATTTACAAACTCGGACATAAAACTATTTCATAAGCATGTTTTCTGCTGTCATATAAACATTTACATTGATGACACATACTTGCAATTGCAGCCATAATCTGACGGTTCTGCCGTTGAAACTTATCCATACATCAACTACGAAAGGAGAAACGAATGAATCACACAACAAAATTTGCAGTTCTTGCATACGTCGGATTTACGACGTACATCACCGTTGAGGTATGTTTCCGGGGATACTCCTATCCGCTGATGGGCGTTTGCGGAAGCATTCTTTTATTATTGCTCGATTATTTCATTGAGCGTATACCGTGGTCAGTCGATTTATTCACACAGGGACTGATCGGCTCCTGCCTGATCACATGCATGGAGCTCATAATCGGCATTACCTTACAGGCATGCCATTTCCCTCCCATGTGGGACTATTCCAGTGAATGGATGAATTTCAGAGGGGTCATATGCCCTCTCTTTTCCTTTCTCTGGATAGCGGTTTCATGTCTGGGCATCATGCTCGCTGACAGCATCAATTACTATCTGTTATGTTGCGGCAGCCGCCCTCACTATACTCTATTCCGCAAAATTTCTTTTATTTTTCCAGAAAGAAAAATACTCTACCAATGATGAAAACTTACGAAAGGATACACCCAATGAAAACAATAAGCGAAAACACACTTGGATTTTACAACGATCAGGGAATCTTCACGATACCGGCAAAACAATATGACACAGGAAGAGTCTTTAAATTCAATATTATTGATTCCTGCGAGAGTATGGATTTAACCGATTGTAATGCGTATATCAGAATACTAAAAGCAGATGGAACACAGTTTCAGGGCAACGACTGTACACAGATAGCGGATTCTTCCACGATTCTGGTTGATACATCTATCGGCAGCGGCAATCAGATTCTATCGGCTCCCGGAATCAACCGATGCGAACTGCATATTACAGACCAGAACTATACGGCTGTCACTACCTGGAATTTTAACATTCAGGTGGAACCGCGCGTCCATGACGGAAATCATATTATCTCTTCGGATAACTGGGATGAACTGGACCGTTTTTCCGAAACAGCTGAAAAGACAATCGCCAATGCAGAAGAATGCATGGACAGGTCACAAGCACAGACAGCGCAATGTGAAGCTGCTACAGAGCTTTGCAATACCGCCACCCAATCGGCAAATGATGCATCAAATCATGCTCATACGGCTGCTGCTGCCGCTGAAAATGTAAATATCACTTGTACAAAAGATGAAAATTCATTTATCCTGCGGATTACCGACCGAAACGGAACCTCCGTTGAATCCCAGAATCTAATCGGTGATACGCCTGCATTTCAAATCGGTTCCGTGACAACGGGAGAAGAAGGCTCACAGGCAGCAGTCAGCCTGACAGGAACCATGAAGCAGCCTGTTTTAAACTTTATCATTCCGCGGGGAGATACAGGTTCTATTGAAAACGTAACAATTAACGATGTCCCATTATCCGATCAGAATTCTTTTGAGCAGCTCGGACTTCATACCATGACAATCGAAGAAACACTTAACATTCTCAGACAGGAGGTACTCTAATGTTAAAACTTAATATTCCGAATCTGGAAGCCATCCGCAATTGGTGTAATGAAAAATTTCAGCCAAAGGGGAACTATATCACTAAATCAGAAATAAGCAATGAAGTTAACGAAACCGATATCACCCTATCTGATCTCTCTGAAACTGTACCGGAAGCAATCAGCGCTATGTCAGAAGAAAAGAAACTTAAAAATCTTCTGTCTCATATAAAAGCATTTATGACAGGTTCAAAAGCTTTAATTGATCTATGCGTAACAACCGGCATGATTACGCAGCAAAATATCAATGATGAAAACAAGATACCTTCGGCGGCTTTGTTGTACTCGTTAAATGATGCTTTGAATGGGCAGGTTGCGCAGATAAATAGCAATTTAACCATTCAATCTGGTAAATTAGGTTTAAACACAAAATACATAATAAGAGATAGTTTATATAATAAAATTGGGAGAATTGCTCAAATATGTCTTGCTATAAATGATGGCAATAAAATATTCCCCAAAGAACGTATTAATATTGGTACTCTTCCTGAGTTTTTATGGCCAACAAACAGATATTGGACACCTATTTCTTGCTCTATTTATGTAAATTGGTTTCTAGATAAATGCGCCACAGCGGGAATTCGGGATGACGGATCCATTGTAGTTGATAATGGTGCGAATGACGATATACAGGAATTTGTAATCTGCGCAACATATTATACACGTATATAATACCAAACAACAACTTGAGTAATCGCCGAAGAAACAGCTACCTCCAGCTTAGAAACATCATTAACTGAAAACTCCAATACCCCGTCTCGTGTGTTTAAAGCTACATCTAAGTTTGGGAGGAAATTGCCCCATTTTTCCATATAAAAACTTACAATTGGACCACCAAGATCATTTTCATTTGTACCAAAACCAACATCGGTATATTTTCTTCCTCCATAGGAATCCTTCCAAATAAGATCACGCAGGAATATCATCGGTGTTACATATTTTTTTAAAGTTAAATTGCTATTTATCTGTTTAAAATCAAAAACTAAACAATCATATATATTATCACTTTCCTTTGCCGTTTTTTGCATCAAAATAAGTCTGTAAAAACTACAGACTAATGAGTTTTATAAAATTTCTGTTGAAATTATGCGCTCATATATTTCATATGTGAGTGCTTCACATTCTCACGACTTACTGTACAGTAAATCATTGTTGTATCAAGTTTTGTATGTCCTAGAAGTTCTTTTACTTCCTCAAGCGGCATTCCCTTTCTTAATGCATTCGTAGCCATTGTCCGTCTGAAACGATGTGGATGCACCTTTTTGACTCCAGCGGTCTTTCCCAGTTTTTTTAGTATCCCCTCCACACCTGCTACTGTCAGACGTTCATGAGGCTGTTTTGAACTCACAAATAATGCCTCATTTCTATCTGTCCGGCTGTCAAGGTAATTTCTCAGATGCAGACATGAGGCTGCTGTCAAATAAGTTTCTCTTTCTTTGTGGCCTTTTCCATACACCACTACATTCTTTCCATAAAAATCAATGTCTTGCCGATTCAAAGCGACAAGCTCACTAACACGAACCCCTGTGCTATATAGGAATTCCAACATTGCAAGATCACGTTCTCTTTCACACGTCCTGCGAAGTTTTTCTAACTCTTCGTCGGACAGTGGTTTTTTTATTCTTTTTTCCGTTTTTATTGGTTCTAATCCCATAGTCGGGTTTACGGGAATATACCCTTTCGCATTTAGCCATCCAAAGAAGCTGCTGCATACCAAGCGTATATTATCCAGATAAACGTTAGACACTCCTCGTTCTTTCTTATACTTTGCCAAATACACAAATAAATCATTTTCTGTAATCTTATCTACCGGCATATTTATGTATTGGAGTACATTTGTTAGATGTAATCTGTATTGTTCCAGAGTCCTTTCAGATTTTCCTTCTGTCTTTTTTCGTGCCAGAAATAGTTGTAAAAAGTGGATATAGCTTTTATCTACATCCATCAGCTCTGTACTTCGCTCTGATAATTCGTAGTCTTGCAATACTATGTACATTGTTTCCTTCAATTTTCTGCATTGTTCTTGCTCAAATTCCACCATCATCAGTACTTTTGTAATAAATTCATCTTTCATATGTGTGCCTCCTGCTTTTTATTTTAAATATATCGCAGAAAACATTTTCAAGAAACTGCATTATCATCAAATAATCCGATAAATAGCAAAATATTAACCTACACTGGAGAGATTGAATTTCGTGCGTATGCAGGTTCAAATATCGTGC
>RAZD01000024.1 GCA_003612525.1 bacterium C-53
TTGCTCCTTTGCTTATTGATTTTATACTATATGACCTTAAAAAATCTGTCCAGTTTATTGTAGCCTATCCAACCAGTACATGCAGGAATTAAATGAGACAAAATCCTTTACGGAGCAGATTGTGTCACTGTATGAGAAACAGAAAGCGTCCGAAGTGAATGCGCTGAAAGACATCATTAAGAAGCGCAAGGAAGCATTACAGGCGAAGAAAGAGTATTATGACTGGGATAAAAACCTGAAAGAGAAAAATAAGGACATTGACGCATTAAAGGCGCAGATTGCGGCGGTTGAAACCGTGAATACGGCGGAATCCAAAGCAAAGCTTGAAAGCCTGAAAGCGGAGCTTGCACAGAAGGAAGAAGAACTGAATGAGCTGAAGGAAGACCATCTCTATGACATGCAGATGGATGCACTCGATCAATTCAGTGAATGGCTTTCCGAAGATACGGAAGCGAAGTTAAAATCCCTTGAGTATCAGAAAGAGATTGTAGACAAGCTTTCGGAGATCACAGAGGGACACGATATCAATGATACAATATCCGCACTGGAACAGTTCTATCTCGGACTAAGCGGGAAAGACAGTATTTTTAACGGGCATGATATTGCGGCAAATAATACGGCGGCAGATACGAGCGTTGCCCCGCAACCCAAAACAAATGGTGATATGGTGACAGTGCCGAAATGGGATGGGACAATCCGGCTTATGAATCTGGAGAATGATCCTTTCGGGGGCATGGATATTGAAGAACTTAAGAATTCGCCATTACTGCAATGGAATGTACCTATGCCAAAGGTAGTAAATAATGCAAAAATGGAAGGGGTTGACTACGAATGTGCGCCAAATCGGGTAACAAATGTTGAAGTATATTATGATAAGATGTTAAATGTAGAAGGAAATGTAGATTCGTTTGTTGTCAATGATTTAAAACGACATATGGAAGAACAGTATGATTATACAACAAAACGGCTTATGAGTGATCTGAGAAAACTAGGCGTTCATTAAGCAATATATATTCTGGGGCTATGTAGTGCCAAAGCTGCATAGCTGAACGATGAAAGAACAGGAGTAAATCATAAAAGAATGATGCAATTAAAGAAGGATGATTTAATCAGGGATGGAGAAAATACGTTCTCTGTCGCCTGCATATTAGGCAGTGTGGTATATGTCAGGCGCGCATCAGATGAAACCAGCGCGCCGATGATTGAATTGGATGAAGTTTTAAATTATTATCGAAAGATTGAGATCATGGAGAAGTAAAAGGAACTGAGAAATAGTGATGTAATGTGAACATGATCAGGTAACATAAATAAAAAATTAGAAAAGTAACTGGTTAACGATAGATTTGATGCAGGACGTTCGAATTTTTGGACGTCCTCTTATTGTGATGATGATGAAAAGTGAATATTGGGTGTTATGATGCTGTTGAATTACAGTATCTTTTTATATAATGAAATTTTTATGAAATGGAGTGTGATTTTGTAAAAATTATGGATAGAAAAGCGTTAGAGATACCTTTTTGGTTTAAAGTAACATTGACGATCAGAGAAGCGGCAGCTTATTCCAATATAGGAATCAATAAAATAGAAGAGTTATTGAAGCAGCCCAAATGTAATTTTGTATTATATGTTGGCAATAAAAAGTTGGTAAAAAGGAAAGAGTTTGAGCAGTACATATCGAAGAACTTGGAAATTTAAGATGAAAATTCAATTTAAATATTTCACAATGAGGGGCAGTTTGGTATAATATTTATCTATATCAGACTCTTTTTGTTAGTGAATAACAGAAAGGAGTTGACTTTATGGGGAAAGATTTAAAGGGCAGGGAACTTGGAGTTGGACTCAGCCAAAGAAAGGACGGTTTATATACAGCCCGGTTTACAGGCAGGAACGGGAAACGCAAACAAAAATATTTCAAAAAGTTGCGGGAATGCAGAAAGTGGATTGCAGATGCACAATTTGAGGATGAGTATGGAGATATAAATGTTTCAGGCGATATGACAGTTGATGCATGGTTTGAATACTGGATTAAGAATATCAAAGAGAAAACTGTAAGATGGAATACTCTTGGGAATTACAAAGCCCGCTATGAAAAGAATATCAAAGATGTAATAGGAAAAATGATTATCAAAGATGTGAAGCCTATGCATTGTCAGAATGTTTTAAATTGCATGGACAATAACGGGTATGCTGGGGGAAGCATGGAAAAAACAAAAATTACGATGTCGTCTATGTTTTCCGATGCGTGCGAAAATGGCCTTATTTACGCAAATCCGGTTACAAAGTCTGTTAAATGTCCTAAAAAAGGAAATGTGAATACAAGGGTGCTTACGCTGGGTGAACAGGATAAATTTCTGTCTGCCGCAAAGCGCAGCATAAATTACAATCATTTTTTGTTCATACTGCAAACCGGGGTTCGCTCGAGCGAATTGCGGGGGCTGAAATGGAGTGACATAGATTTTGGGAATCGAATTATACATATCCGGCGAAACGTGACCTATGATTCAAGTAACAATAAGTTTATTGTTGGGGAATTAAAAACTAATTCGGGGTACAGAGACATTCCGATGACAGGAATTGTTTGTGAATTACTTACCGACATAGAAAGAAATAATGCGAAGAAGAAAACAAATGTTTTGTCGTTTGAATTTGCAGACCACATATTTCTAAACAGCAATAATAGACTAATACCCAATTCAAACTATGACAGTTATTTGGAAAAGATATGTAACAGGGCAGGAATTGAAAAAATATCTATGCACACTTTAAGGCACACATTTGCGACAAGATGTATCGAATCTGGAATGAAGCCCAAAACTTTGCAAAAGATACTTGGACATGCCAACATTTCTATGACAATGGACTTGTATGTCCATGTGACTGAAGACGAAAAAGAAAAAGAAATGCAAAAGTTTGAGAAAATGTACGGAATTGGTTAATAGAAAGTGGTGT
The DNA here is from genome assembly GCA_003612525.1 of bacterium C-53. Classification (GTDB taxonomy): domain Bacteria; phylum Bacillota; class Clostridia; order Lachnospirales; family Lachnospiraceae; genus C-53. The sequence continues at coordinate 2,950 of RAZD01000024.1, forward strand.
AGTGATTGGTGTAAATACACGTAAATGGTTGTTTAAAAGACCCGAATTCATGGGATTTTCGCAAAAAGATGATTTTCTTAAAAGAAAAATCCCTTATAACAGGGCACTGTGGTATGTACCCTCCTTACCGGATATCCGGCAAGGAGGGGTTTTTATGGGTTTCCTGATTGAAATGCGGGTGAAGCAGAAACGTGTATGAGGAAGCGGAGCAGCCGCAAAAATCTTCGTCCCACAGAAAAATTATGCCACAAATTCATCAAAAAAATCTGTCACCAAAAACCCATATCTTCTATATATTACCTGTATAGGAGATGAAAGAACATGAATGGAATTTTGTATGCATTTTTAGGCACCCTTTTTACTTTTTTTGTAACTACACTGGGTGCCTTTAATGTTTTCTTCGTAAGAAAAGACTCGGACGGTGACGCTCAGTGTGCATTTCTGGGATTTGCGGGGGGTGTGATGACGGCGGCATCCATCTGGTCACTGTTAATTCCTGCGATTGAACGTGCAAATGAGAACGGGCAGGTTAGCTGGCTCGTCGTATCAGGAGGATTTCTGATCGGTGTTCTGTTGCTGCTCTTTGTCGATTTCCTGATAAAAAAGCGATTTCGTGAGAACGGAAAAAACAAGACAATCGAAAAAGGACCAATGCTTTTGGTGCTTGCAATTACGGTGCACAATATTCCCGAAGGGATGGCGATAGGGCTTGCGTTTGCATTCGCCGCGCAGGATATGATGCAGTATGCTTCCCTGTCAGGGGCGCTCGCTCTTGCGCTTGGAATTGGCATTCAGAATTATCCTGAAGGCGCGGCAGTGTCACTGCCGCTTCGTAAAGCCGGATTCAGCAGAAAAAAGGCATTTTTCTTGGGCAGTATGTCAGCGATTGTAGAGCCGATTGCGGCGGTTGTGGCGGCTGCGGCAGCAAGCATTCTGATATCGGTGATGCCGCTTCTGCTTTCCCTTGCGGCAGGGACGATGATCTATGTGGTTGTGGAAGAGCTGATTCCCGAGGCGCATATGGGTGAACGCGAAAATATCGGAACGCTCGGTTTCATTGTAGGTTTCCTGATTATGATGATTCTTGATGTTGCGCTGGGATAAGGGACTGTAAAATGTTGTGGCAATCGCTCCCGGAAACAGCCGGTATGTTTGTAAGAAACGCATTGAGGCTGGAATTCCGGGAAGACGATTACCGTAGAATAAGCGGAAGCTGCGTTTCGCTGAGAAAAAAGTTCGGGTCAAATGATTTATAGTCTTGCATTTTCGAATAATATCAGCTATAATTACTTCAATGCGTTGAACTTTAAAAAACTAAAGCGTCAACGCGACAACGTACAGAAAGGAAAAATAAAAATGGCAGTAAAAATTTTATTGCTCGTACTATTCTTCGGAATTATGATAGCGGTTGGTTTCTATTCCAGAAGACATGCGACAAACGTGAATGATTTTGTACTCGGGGGAAGGTCTGTCGGGCCGTGGCTGACGGCATTCGCATACGGCACTTCCTATTTTTCGGCGGTTGTTTTCGTCGGTTATGCAGGACAGTTTGGGTTTAAATATGGGCTTGCTTCAACATGGATTGGCATCGGAAATGCTTTTATTGGTTCACTTCTTGCGTGGGTGGTTCTCGGAAGGCGGACAAGGATTATGACAAAACATTTTGATGCAAAGACAATGCCCGATTATTTCGGAAAGCGGTATCACAGCAAGTCTCTGCGCATTGTGGCAGCAGTGATTACATTTGTATTTATGATTCCGTATACAGCTTCCGTTTATAACGGGCTTTCAAGGCTTTTTGGAATGGCATTTCATATTCCTTATGTAGTCTGTGTGATTGCGATGGCAGCGCTTACATGCGTTTATGTGATTCTTGGAGGCTATATGGCGACGGCGATTAATGACTTTATTCAGGGCATTATCATGATCGGCGGCATCATAGCGGTTATAGTCGCTGTCTTAAACGGACAGGGCGGTTTTATGCAGGCGGTGATGCGTCTGGCACAGATGGAGAGCGATATACCTGTTACGATGGGACAGCCGGGAGCGTTTACTTCCTTTTTCGGACCGGATCCGCTGAACCTTCTCGGTGTTGTGGTACTGACATCGCTTGGTACATGGGGACTTCCTCAGATGATTCAGAAGTTTTACGCGATCAAAGATGAGAAATCCATTCAGTCGGGTACGGTTATTTCAACTGCATTTGCGGTTGTTATTTCAGGCGGATGTTATTTCCTCGGAGGTTTCGGAAGACTGTTTGATACGGAGGCAATACATAATGCGGACGGGAGCGTCATTTATGATGCCATCATTCCTCAGATGCTATCCCTGCTTCCGGATATCCTGATCGGAATTGTGATTATGCTGGTTCTTTCCGCGTCAATGTCAACGCTTTCATCCCTTGTTCTTACGTCAAGCTCGACTTTGACGCTTGATCTTGTAAAGGGAAATCTTGTGAAAGATATGGATGATAAAAAACAGCTTCTCTGGATGCGGGTGTGGCTTGTGATTTTTGTGGTGATATCTGTCATTCTTGCAATTAAGCCGCCGACATTTATAGCGCAGCTTATGGGGATTTCATGGGGCGCGCTTGCCGGCGCATTTCTGGCGCCGTTCCTGTATGGCCTTTACTGGAAACGGGTGACAAGACCGGCAGTATGGGCAAGTTTTGCCTGCGGGGTTGGTCTTACGGTATCGAACATGTTCCTCAAATACATAGCTTCTCCGATCAACGCTGGCGCGGCGGCAATGATCGCAGGGCTAATCGTGGTTCCGGTTGTCAGTGTTGTGACGAAACCGATGGAACAGGGTGAAATTGACTTTGTATTCGATTGTTATAAAGAGAAACATCTGGTGGAGCAGAAGGTTGCGCTTCCGGCAGAAGAATAAAGAAAACGGCGGCTTTCAAAAAACAAATCAAAGGTTTTTGAAAGCCGCCGTTTGTGTTATACTGTAATTGGTTTCTGGAAACAATAAGCATACTTTAGAGAAATGAGGAATCATAGTGAAATTTGATATGCACTGCCATACGAAAGAGGGGTCTTTAGACGGGCAAGTGGCGATTGCCGATTATATCCGGATTTTGAAGGACAAGGGATTTGACGGAATGGTGATATCCGATCATAATTCCTACAATGGCTACCGGAGATGGAAGAAGAACATCAAGGGGAAGAAATACAGGGATTTTGTTGTGCTGAAGGGAATTGAATATGATACGATTGATGCAGGACATATTCTTGTGATTATGCCTGAGACATTAAAACTGAGAATTCTTGAGATGCGTGGCCTTCCGGTGGGACTTCTGATTGATATTGTGCATCGTTATGGAGGCATCCTCGGACCGACGCATCCATGTGGAGAGCGATATCTGAGCTTTATCAATACGCGAAAGCAACGGAATAAAGAGGCTGTTATGGAGCGGTTTGATTTCGTGGAAAGCTTCAATTCGTGCGAGAGCAGAGAGAGCAATGCGGGAGCGGCGAGGCTTGCGGATAAGTACCATAAGCCTGGGTTTGGCGGAAGTGATTCCCATAGAGAAGACTGTATAGGAACCGCTTATACGGAATTTCCGGTCAAGATTGAGTGTGAATCAGATTTAATCCGGTGTGTGAAGTACGGTGTGGGAATTACCTGCGGCGGGGTTTATTACACAGGAACAACGAAGCAGAAGATCGGTGTCTTTAATGAAGTTTTGGTGCAGTCTTTCTGGGTGTACAACAGAGTGACCGGATGGGCAAGGAAACCGAGAAGAAAGAAGGAACTGAAAAAGAGGGATATGAAAATTAAAATCCCTCAGAAGTGAGCTTAACAGAAAGGATGAAGCATATGACATACGAAGAACTGGTAAAACAGGTGAAAGAAATAGCGGAAAAAGCGGATGTAAGCAAAATTCAGGAGCATGTTGCGTTTCAGTTTAACATTCAGGGCGAAGCAGCAGGCGCTTTCTATCTTGAAATAAAAGAAGGAAAAGCGGTGGTGGAGCCATATGAGTATTATGACAGAAACGTGTTGATCAGTTGTACGGCGGAAACGCTTTTGAAAATCATAACAGGCAAGCTTGACCCTGTATTTGCGTACACGGTGAAAAAAATTAAGGTAGAAGGGGACTTAGGGAAAGCATTGCTGCTTAAGGAAATTGTAGGGTAAGCATGTAAAACATGCGAGGCCATGTCTGAAGAGGTCAGGTTATTCTTATGGTAATTAATACTGGAAGCAGAACAGATATACCGGCTTATTACAGCGACTGGTTTTACAACCGGATCAGAGAAGGGTATGTGTTAGTCAGAAATCCTTATTATCATACACAGGTAACCCGATACCGGTTAAGTCCCGATGTGGTGGATGCGATTGTTTTCTGTACGAAGAATCCGGAACCAATGATCAGTCGCCTGATGCGTCTTGCGGCGTTTGATATGTTCTGGTTCGTGACAGTTACGCCGTATGGAAAAGAGATTGAACCTTATGTGCCGGATAAGGAGCGGGTTTTGGCATCTTTTCGGAAGATGTCTTCTCTTGTGGGACGGGAGAGAATAAGCTGGAGGTATGACCCTGTATTTGTCACTGAGGCATATTCTGTGGCTGTCCATATTCAGGAATTTCAAAAGATGGCGGAAGTATTAAAAGGATATACGAAGCAATGTGTTGTGAGTTTTATTGATCTGTATGAAAAAACAAAGAGGAATTTTCCGGGAATCAGAAGCGTAACAGGCAGAGAACAGGAATGCCTGATTGACACATTTTCAAAGATTGCGAAAGAAAATAAGATGCAGATGCATCTATGCTGCGAAGATGCGTCCCTTGTCAGGGAAAATGTGGATGCGGATGGCTGCTTGTCCAAAGCGGTAATGGAAAAGGCGCTTGGCTGCCGACTGGATGTTCCGAATCAGAAAGCAGCAAGAGAGGCATGCAGCTGTCTGCTCGGCGCAGACATTGGAGCATATAATACCTGTGGACATGGGTGTCTTTATTGTTATGCAAATTATGACAGAAAGGTAGTAGAGAAGAATCGTAAACATCATGATGCAAAGTCACCTCTGCTTACAGGGAATATCCATGAAGACGATATCATAAAGCAGGCGTCGCAGAAATCCTGGAGAAATGGTCAGATGAATATTTTTGATATTATAGAATATACAATGGGAGAATACGAATAAAAGTATTGGATGAAGGAGGATGTTTGGTTGGTTGTATTTTATTTTTCGGGAACGGGCAATACCCGTTACATAGCGAAACGATTTTCACGCAGGATGAATGCAGAGTGCTATAGCATTGAAGAACATGCGGATTTTGATTTTCTGATCCGAAAAGAGAAGACAGTTGCGGTGTGTTATCCCGTTTATGGCTCTATGGTGCCGAGGATTATGAGAGAATTTACCGAGAAATATAAGACAGCGCTGATGAAGAAGAAACTGATCATTTTATGTACGCAGATGATGTTTTCAGGCGATGGTGCGAGGGCTTTTGCACGCCTTCTGCCGGGATGTGACAGAAATGTCATTTATGCAGAGCATATCAATATGCCAAATAACATCTGCAATTTCTTTCTTTTTCCCATTACAGAACGGGAACGTATCAGAAAGAAAAAGAATGCCGATCAGAAAGTGGAACGGATATGCCGGGAAGTGAAAAGCGCAAAAATCAGGAGAAGAGGATGGAGCCGCTTCTCCACTCTGCTTGGAAAAAGTCAGAATACAGGGTTTCCTGAACTCGAACAGAAGCACCGTTCTTCCTTTAAAGCGGACGAAACCTGCATCGGATGCGGCTTGTGCGTAAAACGCTGTCCAATGGGAAATCTTGTTTTGAATGAGGACGGAAGAGTCGAGCAGAAGGACAATTGTACCTTATGCTACCGGTGCGTGAATATCTGCCCCAGGAGGGCGGCAACGGTTATGATTCATGCAAAACCGAAGAAACAATATAAGGGTCCTTGTAAAAAAAGCTGATTTTTTGCCCTCCAAAGCGATGAAAATGTTGCAATTTCGACAAAATGAGTTTAGAATGTTCTTATAACCTTAATAAAACGTATCGGAGGGTATTTTATGGGTAAAAGAAAGAAGAGCTTGATTAGCTCGATTATGCTGCTCTGTGGAGCAGTTGCTGTCGTTACGGCAGTGGGAATCGGAGGCAATGGGATTTTGTCGATTAAGTCAATGGCAACAACAGCTTATAATACATACGAAAATGCAGTTGACAGCGGATATAAGATGGAAATAAAATCTCAGGTTCAGAGTGCAATTGCAGTTCTCCAAAGTGAGTATGAAATGTTTCAGGCAGGAGAGAAGACGGAAGAAGAGGCACAGGAAGATGCGAAAGACATCGTGCGCGCCATGCGCTACCGCGATGATCAGAGCGGATATCTGTGGATCGATGCAACAGACTGTACGCTGATCGCGCATGCGATTCTGACAGATCAGGAAGGGACAAATCGCCGTAATCTTATGGACCAGAACGGCGTCATGATCACGCAGGAGGTTGTCAAGGTGAGTCAGACCGCGGAGAAGAGCGGTTATCATGAGTTTTACTTTACAAAATCGGACGGTGTAACCGTTGCTCCGAAGATCGCCTACTCCGAGTTGTTTGAGCCGTGGGGCTGGGTGGTTGCTACCGGGAATTACGTAGATGATATGAATGCGGAAAAGGCGCTGGTACGGGAGAAACTGGATAAGGATTACGAAAAGGTACTTGTCGGTGAAAATGCGGTATTTATTATTGTGATTATTGTCGCCCTTATAGTTTCCTATGTATTCGGTAAAGTCCTGATTGCTCCGTTAAAGAAGATACAGGGCTTTGCGGCGAGTATCTCAGAGGGTAACCTGACTACGGAAGTAAGTGTAAAGCAGAATAATGAAATTGGACAGACAGCGGAATCCCTGAGAGCGGCTCAGGAAAATATGAGAGGGCTCCTGCAGGGAATTATGGACGTGTCAAATGGCGTGAGCAGTGCGATTGAGAATTTTGACAAGGCATTCCGTAATATGCAGGAATCGATTTCTCAGGTTTCTGTTGCAGTCGAATCCATAGCAGACAATGTGACGCAGCAGGCGGCATCTACGGATGATGCGGCGGGCGATGTTGGAAATATGGGTGAGAAGATCAATCAGACAGGCGAGGAAGTGGAAAGTCTCGACCATAATGCGGAGGAAATGAACAGAATCAGTGAGCAGTCGATGCAGACTCTTGGTCGTCTGATTGAAGTAAATAATAAGACGAGAGCAAGCATTACGGCGATGGCGGAGCAGACGGAGATGACCCACAAGTCTGTTGAGCAGATTCATATCGCGGCGAATTTGATTAATGAGATTTCTGATCAGACCAGCCTTCTTGCACTGAATGCAAGTATTGAGGCGGCAAGAGCTGGAGATGCGGGGAGAGGTTTTGCAGTTGTTGCGGATGAAATTGCCAAACTCGCAAAGCAGTCTTCTGACTCCGTCGAGAAGATTAGCACGACGGTGGAAGAACTGCAAAACAATGCAACAAAATCTGTTGTTGCCATGAATGAGATCAATGAGGCAGTGGACGTACAGGTGAATTCCCTGACGGAAACACAGAGTATTATGGAAACACTGCATCAGGAACTTGTAAGCTGTTTTTCATCCGTGCATCAGATTGACAGCATGACACAGGAAATCGAGTCACAGAGAATGAATGTGACACAGTCTCTTTCTACCTTGAATCAGCTGGCACAGGATAATGCCGCGGTAGCGGAGCAGACTTCGGCAATGTCTACGGAATTATCGAATGCTGTAAATGATTCCGGCAAGATTGTGGAAGAGCTGGAAAGAAAAGTGGCTGCATTGATTGGGAACGTGAATAAGTTTAAGGTTTGATCATAAAAGAACATAAATAAATGGGCTGTGTAACAACAGCCCATTTATTTATACCTGTGATTCCATTTCTCCTGCTGTGGCAGATGCTATAACATCCGATGCATCTACAAGCTCAGGCGCATCGAAGGAAACTTCGGCGGAATTAGCAGTTTCATCCGGGTCGGGATTGTCCGGTTTCTCTTCATCATCTTCCCACAGAGATTTATATTTTTCTCTTTTTTCAAGTTCCTTCATCATGGCTATATTTTTGGAGGACATATAGAGCTCCATGTTGTATTCCATCAGTTTTTTCTCATCCTTTGCAGGAACAATGCCGCCATCGGCAATACGTCTGGCAACTTCCATTATTTTGGCGAGGTCAACGGCTGCCTCTTCCATCGCTTCCCCCTGCTGTTTTGTCGCTTCCGCATTAAAAAGAAGCGTATGCATATCTGTAACCTGTTCCATAAAGTTATGGTATTCATTATATTTCTCGGAAACCGCATTGTAAGATAAGTCCAGAGAGGCGGCTTCTTTCGCAAATTTGCTGCTGCCGTCCGGTGTAGCATTTGCTTTTTGCTCCAGCGCTTTTTTCTGTCTGGCAAGGGATAATTTCTGCTGATGGAATTCTTTTAGCTTTACAGAATAAACCTGCCTTGCTTCCCCTATTGTCATATGATCACGTCCTTATGTGTAAATGTATACTTCCTTGTATCTTAAATCATATATCGGCAGCAACCTTGAAATTGATTAACAGTATATGTAGCTTTTCGAAAAATTGAGAAATGCAGATATGAAAAGCGCATATCATGAGAGGTATGATATAATAGTTATGAAATTACTTCCTGTGATTCATGAATTTAGAGAAGAGAAGGAGAAAGAAATGGATATTTGTATCAAAAAACTGACGCGTGAAATGTCAGATGATTTTTTGTATTATTTTGACCATGATGCATTTTCAGACCACGAAGAATGGTCCGCCTGCTATTGTCTCCAGAGTCATCTGAGCCAAGAAGAAGACGAGAAGTGTGTTCGAAAAGAAGAACGCCGACAGAAAGCAAAAGAACTTGTTCGGCAGGGAATTATGACTGGCTATCTTATATATGATGGTGATAAAATTGTCGGATGGTGCAATGCCGGTGATAAGTTTGATTATAATCCGGTGTGTGCGGACGAAAGATTTTTAACAGATCAGATCGAAAAAGGAAGAATAAAGGTTTTGTATTGTATGGATATTGCGCCGGGCTATCGGGGAAAGGGAATTGCGAAGCTTGTCATGGAAAGGTTTTTGGCAGATGCAGAGGAAGAGGGATACTTGTACGTTGAAGGGTATCCGTTTTCAGATACAAAGCGGGATTATCAATATAGAGGACCTGTCAGGCTTTATGAAAAATACGGTTTTGAATGTTATAGAAAACAGGGCTGGTTTCTAATTATGAGAAAAAAGGTTTCAGCGTGATTACAGTTTTCATGCCATAAAAACCACCTGAACAACATAAAAAAACGTTTAGGTGGTTTATGTGGCATATCCGGATTGCGGCGGCAAAGGGTAATTATTGCCTAAATGTACAGATCTTTCTTACAAAATACAACAACCCCTGTCGTGTAAAGAATAATTGCACCCATCAACAGGGCCAGTGTTCCAATGACGGCACTGCTTTCACCCGCTACAATTCCATTTGCATCAAAAAGGGTAAAGAATGTGAAATATTTAATGACATCAGCCTTTTCGCCAGCATTTGCCAGCATCTGAAAAATATACATAAGCGCCGGAATGCCGGCTCCTAAAGCAATGCTGTATTTTGTATCTGAAAAAATGCAGGAAGCCAGGAAACAGGTACCGCCAATAAATAAATGCAGGCATAAAAGAGAGGCGTTTAATTTTAACAGCTCCGCTATTGCCAGTTCTCCCGGAAAGTTTGTTTCCGCTATCATCATTTCCAGTCCGGCTGTATAAATCGTAAGCAGCAATATTCCGCTGATGAGAGCAGACATCTGTGTTATTGCAACTGTCCTGCGCTTTATCGGTGATGCTAATAAAGTAACCATTGACCCTCTGTCCACGTATCTAACGATAAGGCCGTTTCCGCGCAGAATGCAGAATGCCATAGGAAAAATCAACAGTATAAATCCATAAAGGTATGAAATCATAAAGCTGATCAGACTCGTCGCACCGGTGTTCATTCCCACCGAAGCCATCAGTTCCGGCATTGCCTGATAAAAACTATCCAAAGTCGCCATCATCTCAGGATCGTACATCCTGATAATGATTGTAACATACATGGACAGAATGGCAGCAAACACAAAGAGCATTTTAAGGCTGCCTTTCATTTCCCGTTTATATAAAGTCATGTTAAGCATTTTCTTCACCCCCGTAATAATTCATAAAGATAGTTTCAAGGCTTTGCTTTGCTGCGACTGTAACAAAGTTTCCATTGCATTTCCCTTCAAAATCCCGTGCAAAATCCTCTGCCAGGTGTGGTGAATCCAAACGGACGGTATATGTATGCATATGCCGTTCTCTTAATGTTTCAACTGAGTCAACCGTAACAAGCTTTCCGCTTCGGATAATACCGATACGGTCGCAGGTACGTTCTACTTCTTCGAACATATGACTGGACAGAAGAATGGTTTTGCCTTTCTTTTTTTCTTCTGCAATTACCTCTATAAAGCGATTTTGCATTAAAGGGTCAAGACCGCTTGTAGGCTCGTCCAAAATAAATATAGCAGGGTCGTGCATAAAGGCGGAGACAATACCAAGCTTTTGTTTCATTCCCTTGCTCATTTTTTTGATCTTACCACTCAGGTCTAATTCGAACCGTTCAAGCATCTCCTGCATCCGGTTCTCTTTTCCGAGGTTACGGTAATCCGAAACAAATTTCAGGAACTCTTTACCGGTCATATCATCAAAAAAACTGATCTCTCCTGGGATATAGCCAAGTTTTTTTTGAATTTCATCACGTTTCTTCCAGCAATCCATCCCATCAATCCGAGCGCTTCCCGACCTGGGCTTAATAAATCCCATCAAATGACGGATTGTTGTTGTTTTGCCGGCGCCATTCGGACCCAGGAATCCAAAGACTTCGCCCTTATCCACTTGAATAGATACATCGAATATTCCTTTCCCCAGGCCGTAATCCCGGGTCAGGTTTTGAACGTTTATTACACTCATTGAAATTCCTCCTTGTATGCAATGCTTTTGAACATTGCTGTCCACTGTGTGAATTCTCTTGTTACATCCTCAATTTCAATCGGTTTCCCTTCCATCTGGCGGGAGTGAAGATAACCGTCTGTCATCCAAACCAGCATATGGTAAATTTGTTCCGGGTCAATCCCTTCTTTAAATTTACCCAGTTCAAGGTTTTTGAAATAGGCGTCATACTTCTTGCCTTTTTCATTGCTTATTTCTGTCTGAATTTCACTGGACACATCCTCTTTCTGTGAGTAGAAGCAGCGAATTGAAAAACGCATAATAAACGGATTCTCTATTAGTATTTTCACCTTCTTTTCCGTCGCATAGGAAATCAATTCGAAAAAATCAGTTATCTCTGATAAATGTGTATCAGAAATGGCATCCTCGACAATTTTTGATACATATTCAAAGGTATGCAGATACAAAGCTTTTTTGTTGTGGAAATAATAAAACAGCAGTCCTTTTGAAACGCCCGCTTTCGATGCGATCAAATCGGTAGACGCCCGCTTATACTCATAATCTCCAAATACTTCCATAGAAGCATTGTAGATGGCCTGTTGTTTTTCTTCCGAAAGTTCATAAAAAGCTTCGTTCATTTTGCTGCCTCCCTGACCGATTTGGTTTAACCGCTTTGCTTATTCTATATTGTATGGAATTGACTCAGATTTTCAAGGGGGGGGGTATGATTCATAAACTTTAGTCTACAAATTACAGACAATTTTGTATCTATGGGGATGCCGGCTTTCGTTACACTACAATTCTTTGCAGACGACTGCCCATGCGACTTAATATTTCATTTGTGATAGTTCCGGCCTGCTCTGCGATGTCGTAAACTGAAATTTCGAGGGAACCGGACTTGCCGAGAATTACAGCGATATCCCCCTGCTTTGTGTCAGGTATATGTGTCACGTCAATTAACGTCTGGTCCATACATATGTTGCCTATGATGGGCGCCTTTTTGCCGTTGAGCAGTACTTGTCCGATTCCTTTTGAAAGTATGCGGGGAATTCCGTCTGCGTAACCGATGGACAGGACGGCCGTCTTTCGGTTTCGGTCAGCTACGTAGGCAAGACCATAGCCGGCGGCTTCTCCCTGATACAAATCTTTCACACAGGCGACTCTTGCTTTTACGGACAGAATCGGGTAAAGGGCTGTCGGACAGTCACGGATATCTGTGCGATTGCTCAGCACGCCGTAGAGTGCGATTCCGACTCTTGCGTAATCGCCGGATAATTCGGGGTAGTTGAAAATACCATAACTGGCCTGTAAGTGTGTTTTCGGGCGTGCATAACCACGCTCCTTAAGCTGCGAGAGCACATTGTAAAACATCTCACTCTGTGAAAAGGTGAAATTCTGGTCAATATCGTACAAAACATCGGAAGCGCACAGATGTGTATAAATGCCTTCAACGACCAGATGTTCAAGTTCAAAAATCGTACAGATTTCATGAATCTTTTCACTCCGGATTCCCAAACGGTGCATGCCTGTATCAATTTTCAGATGCACTTTGATTTTCTCTCCGTAAGCATTCAGCGTCTGTGCATAGGGATAATCAACAACGGTCTGAATCAGGCGGTATTTTTTTAACAGGTGAAACTGCTCAGGGTGGGTATAGCCCAAGATAAGAATTTCTCCTTTTATACCGTTTTTACGCAGGGATACGGCTTCCTGGACAGAAGCCACGCAGAAAGATTTGATTTTACAGGCATTCAGCTCTTTGGCAATCAGGACTGCTCCGTGGCCATATGCATCAGCCTTTATAGCAGGCATCAATTCGCACCCAGCAGGCAGCAGGTTTTTTATTTCTGTCAGATTTTTTCTTAGATTTTCGCGATTCAATTCGATCCATGCACGCTCTTTTCCTGAATCCGGATCTGGTTTATTGTTGTGGAAATACGTAATTATCACGGCAAAGAGATAGGAGAACATACATACCAGAATAAAATGGATGACGCTGTTGTCAACAAACAGTGATGTAAGACCGGTAAATTTTGCAATGCCGCGAACCAGCAGAATCATCAGCGGGTGAATCAGATAGATCCATGTGGACTGAATCCGAAGATGGGCTGCTGGACGGGCTTTTACACTCAGAATATACTGAAACAGAAAAAACATACAGGGCAGCAATGCAAGATACATACTGTCATGTCGCTGCATCTGAAACGCGTGAAGCGTCAGCCCTTCCACAATCATGAATACGGATGAGATCAGCAGTCCTGTCAGGGCAGTCATTTTCGGGCAGAGTCTGGTTCGGCTGAGAAGCGCTCCCATTACGAGGAAAATTGGAACATAAAAGATGCCGTTTCTTGTGTAGGAGAACAGTTGAAAGAACCGTTCATAAACGATACGGATGTGCGGCAGGTTTTCGATCAGGCCCCAGTAGCTGTCTCCGAATAAGCCCGTGAGATAGAGGAGCAGAGAAACCAGAACAATCGCCGGAAACGGGAGTCTTCTGCTCATAAGGAGGATAATCAGAAGGCCGAGTATGGAGGCAGGAAGGTACCATAAATGATAGAAAGTGCCGTCAAATAACACGATGCGAAATAACTTCCCTGCCGTGATTCCCCTGAAATGTCCCGCATAAATGTTAACAGGAAGATAAATGATAACAGACATAACATACAGTAAGAACGCTTTCTTAAGGAACATGACAGCCGGACTGTAGTCACGCGGTCTGGAGAAAAGAAACGGTGATACTGTAAAATATCCGGTCACCATAAGGAAGAAAGGGACTGCTGTTCTGGCGGCAACCCGTGTCAGTACGAAGTCAGCGTCTGCGCTTATGGAAGAAAGGGGCGACGTATGTATGGCGATCACGAAAAAGGATGATGCCATTTTGAAAGAATCAAGTGCGTGAAACTGCTTTTTTGATGTCATAAAAATAACCATGCCTTTCCATAGCCTGCGAATTTGGGCCGCAGGCACAAATTTGCTTTTCAGAATCAGCGTTCCAGTGCTGTCTCAACCACAGAATCAATGATTTGTTCAAACGTCAATCCGGCTGCTTTTAACATGCCGGGAAATCGGCTGTGCGTGGTGAAACCGGGAATTGTATTTACTTCATTGAACAGTATCCTGCCGGATTCGGATAAAAACAGATCTACGCGTGCGAATCCCCTGCAGTCTAAAACTTTGTAAATCGTTTCGGCCAACTGCTTAATCCGGGTAGATGTTTCGGAATCAATTCTTGCCGGCACATGGATTGCAGATGTTTTCAGAGTGTATTTTTCGTGGAAGTCAAAAAATCCTTCCGAGAGTTCGATTTCGTCAACTTCACCTGTGATCAGCTTGTCATTCCCGACAATAGCGCAGCCAACCTCAAAGCCGGAAATGCATGCTTCAATCAGAATAGCGGAATCATACTGTTTTGCAGATGCTATGGCGGAAGGCAGCTTATCGGGTGAAGATACCTTTGTGATGCCGTAAGAGGAACCTGCTTTCACTGGTTTTACAAACAGCGGATAGCCAATGCTGTGAGCCTGTTGCAAGATGAGTGGGAGGTTATCAATGTCCGTCAGTGTAAAAGAATCCGGAACATCAATGCCTGCGCTTTTCACAAGCTTATGTGCTCTGTCTTTGTCCATACAGAGAGCGGAAGAGAGTGTGCCGCATCCAATGATAGGAATGCCCGCAAGTTCAAACAGTCCCTGTACGGTGCCGTCTTCGCCGTTTCTTCCGTGCAGTATGGGAAATGCGGCGTCAATGTGGAGCTTCTGCACTGTGTTTTCTTTTAATAACAGTAAGCAGGGATTTGTTCTGTCAGGGGATATGGCGACCGGTGTGCAGTGGCGGACATCGTGCCATGTGTCGGAAGCGATTGATTCAATGGCTCCATCGAAGACGTACCAGCCGCCCTGTGAAGAAATACCGATGAGCACGACTGTATATTTTTCCCTGTCCATATTGCGGATAACTGAACAGGCGGATTGAAGCGATACGTTGTATTCCGGCGAACATCCGCCGAAAATGATGGCAATTACCGGTTTCTTTTTTCTATTCATGTTATTTTTCCTCCTGGTATCTGATGCTATAGTTTTCCCGTTTTTTTATTTTTTATCATCGCGTATGAAGGGCTGCGCCATGATGGTTATGATTGTAGCAAAATGACTCTGCCTGTTTCTCACGATTTTAATCAGATCGTATTAATGTTTTATTAAGAAATACTGTGAGTGATTTGGATTGACTTATATAGATTATCTATATATAATGTTATATAGATAATCTATATAAGAGGAGGTGCTTTATATGGCAATGGATAAATCCACAGTATCAGGCAGCACCGCAATGCTTCTGCTTCGTCTGCTTGAGGAAAAGGATATGTATGGTTACGAGATGATTGAGACGTTAAAGGAGCGTTCCGGCAATGTATTTGAGCTGAAAGCGGGGACATTATATCCGCTGCTTCATTCTCTGGAGGGCAGGAAACTTCTGGTCTGCTCCGAGCGGGAGGTCAATGGTAAGATGCGAAAATATTATTCCATTACAAAAGAGGGCAGGAAATTCCTGATCGAGAAGAAGGCGGAGTGGAAGACCTATTCCGATGCGGTAAGCAGCGTATTGCAGATTGGCGCAGTCCGTTCTGTTTTAAGCTTGCGTAAGGAAGGGAAATGGAGGTTAGATTGAAAAATCAGGATTTTTCAATCGTCAAATTTGTGCTGACGCCCCAATTTGCAGGCTGTTGGCAGTATGGAGGATTCGTATGAGGAAAGAGGAATACATAAAAACAGTGTCTGAACAGATTCGCAGTCAGATGGCGCGTGATATGGTGGAGAAGGAATTGTCAGACCATATTGATGATCAGGCGGAAAGCTATGAAAAAGAAGGGATGAGCGAAGAGGAGGCTTTCAGCCGTGCTGTGCTGGATATGGGTGACCCGGTGGAAACGGGGATTGAGCTTGACCGTATACACAGACCTGAGATGGAATGGAAACTGATTTTACTGACTGCATGCGTGAGTATGCTTGGGCTTTTCATACAATACCTGCTTGTACGGCAGATGAGCGGGGAAACAGAGAATTTCTCTGCCTTTTCCCAGCATTGCATCAGTGTCCTGGCAGGATTTGGCTGTATGATAGCAGTCTGTTATGCGGATTACAGCAGAATCGGGAAGCATGCGAAGCTGATTGCACTTGTACTTCTGGCTTTGATGTTGTGTACCGGAACAATGGGAATGGAGATAAACGGGCGAAGACAATACTGGAAACTGATTTTGGGATTTCATTTGGATGTATTTCCCTGCATGTTCCTCTTGGTACCGTTATTTGGAGGCATCCTTTATTCATACAAAGGAGAGGGAGTGAAGGGATTTTTGAAAAGTATGGTATGGATGCTTGTGCCGGTTTTGATATCCGTTCAGATGTCGTCGCTTTCAACTGCACTCGTTCTGTATGCCTCCATGCTGATTATGATTACGACAGCGCTTCTGAAAGGATGGTTTGTAGGGCATGGAAAGAGAACCGCTGTGTTTCTGTGGGGCGCTTCGATTTTACTGCCGGCTGTCTCGCTCATATCTTTGCTGGTAAAGGATTCGGGTTATCGGTCAGCGAGAATCAGGGCGTGGCTTGAAGTCGGTTATGACAGGAACGGCGCCGGATATCTGATCAGTATGGTCAGGGAATTTCTGGGTAGTGCAAAGTGGCTGGGGGCTGGCAGGGCGAGCGGAGATATTCAGATGCTGTCCGGTGCAGGGTCGGATTTTATTCTTACGTACTTGATTATTTATTATGGGATTCTTGCGGGCGTTGGAATGGTTTCATTTCTGGGAATTCTTCTGATAAGGTGCCTGAAAGTAAGCCTGCGTCAGAAAAACCAGCTTGGAATGATGATGGGTCTCGGATGCAGCCTTGTATTTCTGACGCAGTCGGTCTTATATATTCTGGTGAATCTTACGATACTTCCGTATACAAGGGGGTATCTGCCGCTGTTTTCACTCGGAGGAACGGCGGCGGTTGTATCGTTTCTTCTGCTTGGGATGATACTCAGCATTTACCGCCATCAGAATCTGCTTCCGTCCGAACCGGCGAAAAGCTATATTCATGTAAAACTGTAAAAGAATGGATAAATCGGGTAAGGGTGCTTTATGCATCCTTATTTTTGTGCACAGCTATTTACAGATGAGCGTAAAACAGACTATAATATAATAGGAAAATACAAGTGTGAATGTTTTGGAGGAGTGGAATGACAGATGTAATCGTTATCGGAGCCGGAGTCTGTGGTACGGCGGTGGCAAGAGAATTGTCCAAATATAAGTTATCTGTTATGGTATTGGAAAAGGAAGAAGATGTGTGTGTACAGACTTCGAAGGCAAACAGCGGAATCGTGCATGCCGGATATGATGCAAGACCGGGAACCCTGATGGCGGAACTGAATGTGAAGGGGAACCGGATGATGGAGGAACTTGCACAGAAACTGGACATTCCCTTTGTGAGAAACGGTTCGCTTGTAATCAGCTTTGAGAAAACCGCATCGGAACTGGAACGCCTTTACGAACAGGGAATCAGGAATGGTGTGGAAGGAATGAAAATTTTGACAGGCGATGAGGCAAGAGCGATGGAACCGAACCTCTCAAAAGAGGTGAAAGCCGCTTTATTCGCGCCGACTGCCGGGATTGTCTGTCCATTTGAACTGAACTATGCATTTGCGGAAAATGCGGCGGTAAACGGTGTGGAATTCCGCTTTGACACAGAGGTTAAGAATATCACAAAGACAGGGAACGGACTTGAGCTTGACACGAATCAGGGCGTGTACAGAGCCGGATATGTGGTAAATGCCGCAGGTGTTTACGCGGATGTCCTGCATAATATGGTGAGCGGACAGAAAATTCGTATTACACCCCGAAAGGGAGAATACATGCTTCTGGACCGCGGAGTGGGCGGATTTGTGTCACATGTGATTTTTCAGGAGCCGTCAAAATACGGAAAAGGTGTACTCGTCACACCAACCACGCATGGAAATATCCTTCTGGGACCGACTGCGTGCGACATAGAGAACAGAGAAGGGACGAATACAACGGCAGAGGGACTTTCGGAAGTGAGGGAAAAAGCATTGCGCTCGCTTCCGGGTTTACCGCTTGACCAGGTGATCACTTCCTTTGCAGGGCTTCGGGCGCATGAGGACGGACATGAATTTATCATTGGCGAGGCACCCGATGTGAAAGGATTCATTGACTGTGCCGGAATCGAATCGCCGGGGCTTACAAGCGCGCCGGCAATCGGCCTGTATGTGGCAGACCTGATTGCAGCGCTTGCCGGGCCAGAGAGAAATCCTCAGTTTATTGATACAAGAACCGGGATTCTGGACCCGAAGAAGCTGTCTGTAAAAGAGAGAAACCGTCTGATTCGTGTAAAGCCGGAATATGGGAATATTGTATGCCGCTGCGAGATGGTGAGTGAAGGTGAGATCATGGATGCCATTCACCGCCCGGTTGGTGCAAGGACGCTTGACGGCGTCAAAAGGCGGACACGGGCAGGGATGGGAAGATGTCAGTCCGGCTTCTGCTCCCCTAAGACAATGGAAATCTTAAGCCGGGAATGGAAGCTTGCGCAGAGCGAAATCAGAAAGTCGGGCAAAGCATCCGGAATCATTACAGGCATTGTAAAAGAAGACCGGAAGGAGGATTCCGAATGAAGAAAGAACTGGTAATCATAGGCGGCGGCCCGGCCGGACTTGCCGCGGCGATTGCGGCGAAGGAGAACGGAGTGAATGAAATTCTGATTCTGGAAAGAGACCATGAACTTGGCGGTATTCTGAATCAGTGTATTCATAATGGGTTCGGTCTTCATACCTTTCAGGAGGAACTGACCGGACCGGAATATGCGGCGCGTTTTATTGAGAAGGCGGAAAGACTTGGAATAGAATATAAACTGAATACGATGGCGCTTTCGATTACAAAAGACAGGAAAGTGACGGCAGTGAGTGCAAAGGAAGGCATGTTTGAGATTGAGGCGGATGCGCTGATTCTTTCAATGGGATGCAGAGAGCGTCCGCGCGGGGCGCTTCAGATACCGGGGTATCGTCCGGCAGGCATTTATTCGGCGGGAACAGCGCAGAAGCTTGTCAATATCGAAGGATACATGCCGGGGAGGGAAGTCGTCATTTTAGGCTCCGGGGATATCGGACTGATTATGGCGCGGAGGATGGCGCTGGAGGGCGCAAAAGTGAAGGTTGTTGCAGAACTGATGCCCTATTCGGGCGGGTTAAAAAGGAATATTGTACAGTGCCTTTCAGACTTTGACATTCCGCTTCGCCTGAATACGACAGTTGTGGATATTGCCGGGAAAGAGAGGGTAGAGGGAGTGACGCTTGCATCTGTGGATGAGAAGGGCAGGCCGATTGCAGGGACGGAAGAATATATCCCATGCGACACACTGCTTTTATCTGTGGGGCTGATACCCGAAAATGAGCTTTCAAAGGGGATCGGCGTCGCCCTTAATCACGTCACGAAAGGCCCTGTTGTGAATGAACGGATGGAAACGAGTGTGGAAGGCGTCTATGCATGCGGAAATGTGCTTCATGTGCATGATCTTGTTGACTTTGTATCGGAGGAGGCGGCTTGTGCCGGAAGATATGCGGCGGAATATCTGGCAGAGAAACGCAGCGGGATTTCTGAAAGGGAAGTATCGCGTATCCCTGTCATTGCGGGATACGGTGTGCGTTATACGGTGCCTTCCTCTGTCAGCGTGGACAGGATGGAGGAGCTTCTGACTGTTCGGTTCCGTGTGAAAGATGTCCGAAGGAACTGTTTCATAAGCGTTTATGCTGACAACAAGCGGCTGGTTCATATCAAACGGCCGGTTATGGCTCCGGGAGAGATGGAAAAGGTAATGTTAAAGAAAAAAGAGCTTCAGGCGTATAAGACGGCTGACAGTGTGACCGTGAAGATTGAGGAGGCAGAGGATTGAAATGGAGAGAAAAGAACTGATCTGCATCTGTTGTCCTATGGGCTGTGCACTGACCGCGGAGATAGAAAATGGAGAGGTATGCCGCGTTACCGGGAATACATGTCCGAGAGGAGACGCATACGGGAGAAAAGAAGTAACGAATCCGACGCGGATTGTGACCAGCGTTGTTCCTGTGAGAGGCGGAACGTCCGGAATGGTATCGGTCAAAACCGCTTCTGATATTCCGAAAGGGAAGATTATGGAATGCATGAATGCATTGAGAGGAATTCAGGCAGCCGCGCCTGTGCGGATTGGCGATATGATTGCAGAGAATATAGCTGACACCGGTGTCGATGTGATTGCAACAAAAAACGTGGACGTCTTGCAGCGGCGGTGTGGAGGTTAAATGGAACCGAAAGTGTATATACGGCTGAATAAATTTCTGTCGGATGCGGGCGTATGCTCAAGACGTGAGGCGGACCGTCTGGTGGAGGCCGGCAGAGTCCGAATTGGAGGAAGGGCGGCAGTTCTCGGAGAAAAAGTGAGCGGAGAAGAGGAAATCCTCGTGGATGGAACGCCGGTAAAGGGCGGGAGCCGCAAGGTAATCTTGGCATACCACAAGCCGGCAGGAATTGTGTGTTCCTCGAAGAATCAGGGGAAGGAAAAAAATAATATTGTGGATGCTGTTCATTATCCTGTGAGAATCTATCCCGTAGGACGGCTCGATAAAGATTCCGAAGGATTGATTTTTCTTACCAATGACGGTGAAATCGTCAATAAAATTATGCGGGCCGGCAATTTTCATGAAAAGGAGTACAGGGTTCGCATAAATGCTCCTGTGACGGATTCGTTTTTAAAAGGCATGGGAAGCGGAGTCAGGATTCCTTCGGGCATGACGCGTCCCTGCAGGATTTGGCGGACGGGTGAAACGGAATTTCACATTATATTAACCCAGGGAATGAACCGGCAGATCCGATATATGTGTGAAGCATTTTCTTACCAGGTGATATCTCTGAAAAGAATTCGTATTATGAATGTGGAACTGGGAAATCTTAAGAAGGGAGAGTACCGTGAACTGACGGATGCGGAACAGAGAGAACTTCAAAAGCTGTGTGAAGGTTCAAAAAATTAGTGAGAGAAGAATCTTTCCACGACATCAAAAAGCTGACATAAAAGGAGTATCATGAAATGACAGACAAAATGGCGAGAATCAAAGAACTTGTTGCGCTCTTAGACCGCGCTTCAAAGGCATACTACCAGCAGGATACGGAAATTATGAGCAATCATGAGTATGACCGTCTTTACGATGAATTGGAAGCGCTTGAAAAGGAAACAGGCGTTGTTTTGTCGAAGAGTCCGACTGTGAATGTGGGGTATGAGGCGCTTACGGAACTGCCAAAGGAGCGTCATGAGCGGCCGATGCTGTCTCTGGCGAAGACGAAAGAGCCTGAGGAACTTCGGAATTTTCTGAAAGATCAGAAGGCGTTGCTGTCGTGGAAGCTGGACGGACTGACGATTGTACTGACGTATCGGGATGGAATGCTTTTGAAGGCCGTAACGAGGGGCAACGGCGAAGTTGGGGAGGTCATTACGAATAATGCGAAGGTTTTCAGAAACATTCCGCATGTAATTCCCTATCAGGGGGAACTGGTGCTTCGCGGGGAAGCTGTGATTACGTACAGTGAATTTGAAAGAATTAATGAAGAAATTGAGGATGCGAAAGCCCGCTATAAGAATCCAAGAAATCTGTGCAGCGGTTCGGTGCGTCAGCTGAACAATGAAATTACGGCGAAACGCAATGTGGATTTTTTTGCATTTGCGCTTGTGAAAGCAGAAGATGTGGATTTTCAGAATTCCAGGCAGCAGCAGTTTATATGGCTGACGGAACAGGGCTTTGACATGGTTGAATACCGTGTGGTCGATGCGGACTCGGTGCTTGATGCGGTGCAGGAATTTGCCGATAAAATAGATAAGAACGATTATCCCTCAGACGGGCTTGTAGTGCTCTACGATGATATATCTTACGGCGATTCACTGGGGGCAACGTCAAAATTTCCACGCAATGCAATCGCGTTTAAGTGGGAAGACGAAGTGCAGGAGACAAAACTTCTTGAGATAGAGTGGAGCCCGAGCAGGACGGGCCTCATCAACCCGGTCGCTGTCTTTGAACCGGTGGAGCTGGAGGGAACGACTGTAAGTCGTGCCAGTGTTCATAATATCAGCATTATGAAAGGGCTTGAATTAGGAATCGGGGATTGCATTGCGGTTTACAAGGCAAATATGATTATCCCGCAGATTTCGGACAATCTGACAAGGAGCGGTGTGAAAGATATCCCTGAGTGTTGTCCCGTATGCGGAGCCAGGACGGAGATTCGAAAGGTCAATGAGGTGGAATCGCTCTATTGTGTGAATCCCCGGTGTGAGGCGAAAGCAATTAAGTCGTTTACGCTTTTTGTCAGCCGCGACGCAATGAATATAGAAGGATTATCCGAATCGACGCTTGAGAAGTTTATTGCCAGGGGATTTATCCGTCAGTATGCGGATATTTTCAGGCTGGCGCGTTTTCGTGATGAAATTGTGGAGATGGAAGGATTTGGAGAAAAGTCCTACCAGAACCTTCAGGACAGCGTAAGCAAGGCGCGCAGCACGAATATCATCCGCCTGATTTACAGTCTTGGGATTCCGAATATCGGTGTTGCGAATGCCAGAATGATTGCAAAGGCTTTTGACTATGATTTTGATAAAGTGCGTCATGCGGCGGCGGAGGAGCTGAGCGAGATTGATGGCGTCGGAGATGTCATTGCGCAGGCATTTACCGAGTATTTTGCGGATGAGGGAAATAAGGAGCGGATAGATACGCTTCTTACGGAGATAACGCTTGAGAAAATAGAAACGGAGACGTCTGAACAGATATTTTCAGGAAAAACGTTTGTGGTGACGGGAAGTGTGGAACATTTTGCGAACCGGAATGAATTAAAAGCGCTCATCGAAAGTAAGGGCGGCAAAGTAACCGGAAGCGTAACCACAAAGACAGATTATCTGATTAACAACGATACGGCGTCAAATTCGTCGAAAAATAAAAAGGCAAAGGAGCTTTCCATACCGATTCTTTCGGAGGAAGAATTCCTTGCCATGATCTGAGAAGAGGGCATATGAATCAAAGACCGGAGCGTTTTGCAGTCGTGGTGTTATGTACGGCGGCGTTGTTTTTCGCAGCGTCGTCCGATGTGTATGCGGCGGCAAATGACAGCAGAAAACTGAATAAGGAAGCGAATGCTCTTTTTCTTGAGGAGAATTACACGGAGGCGCTTACGGCATACGAGAAAGTTTTGTCAGAGGAAGATACGGATAATTTTCAGGCGAAATATGGAAAAGCTCTCTGCCTTGTAAAGATGGAACATTACTACCAGGCGCTTGAGACGCTGCAGGATACGGATGGAGAGAATGAAGAGGAGATGATACGTATTTCCGATGCAAAAAGGCAGATCAGGAACGCCCTTCTTCTGCATCCGAATGAAGACGTGGTGTCTTATTACAGGAACCGGATGATGAGCGCGTCAAGCTTTGCGGCCATGAGAATTCTTCTGTCCGCGTACCCGGATTATCCTGAGACGGAGTATTACAGGGCCTTTTTCTATATGGATGTGTTTACGTTTGATACGTTAAGCCAGATGGACGGGGAAGTGCTTGAGGAGATCAGCCGGTACTTTGAAACGATTCTGGAGATGTACCCGTGGCAGGAGGAATTCAGGTCTTTTTATGAAAGCATTATGGCGGGGCAGATTGACCGCTGTTTTGTAAACGGGGAAATGGAAACGGCGGAATATGTAACCGATCAGGTGTTGAAAGGGAGCCCTGACAGTGCGAAATTTCTTGCCTGTAAAGGAGAGGTATTAAACTGGCGGGGAGAGTATGAAGAGGCGGAAGAGTATCTCAGGCAGGCAGCAGGACGAGACCGGACGTTAAAATCAGTCTATGAAAATCTGATGAAAAGTTGTTATTATCAGAAAAAATATACAGATACAATTGAGACCGCCGATCTTCTTCTGGAGATGGATGAAAAGAATGTTTATGCATATGCGTATCTGGGACTTTCGTATAAGAAAACAGGAGAGAAAGAGCTTTCGGACCAGTACATACAAAAGGTCAGGGATGCTGTGCCGGATTATAATAAGATCTGCGCTCTGACGCTTATTGGCTGCAAAAATGCAGCGGTCCAGCTGTTATCGGAATTGTCCGTGGAATATCCGGAATATCTTTCCTATGCAAGATTTGACCATGATTTGAAGAGCCTCCATTTTAAAACGGATTTCAGGATTCTTGTAGGTGAGAATTATGCGGAAGAATTTTCTGATCTTTATACGGCGGTTCTGGCAATTGGAGGATTGATGCTGTACTTTTTGATGATGTGCTTTGAAATCAGAAGGAACAGAAAGGCGAAATTGATGGTTCTGCTTCTGCTTGTTGCCGCATCTGCCTCTTTGCAGCCGGTTGAGGCATATGCAAGAGATTTTGGCCTTCATCAGGCGGAGTCGGAAGAAATTTACGGTGCGAATGATACGGCGGATGAAATATTTGGGATGCAGGATATTTCAGGACGGCTTGGGTTTCGCTATGAAAGTGAAATCTGCCGCGACGAAGTTGAATGGTTTGCCGGAAAAATCAGGCTGGGGCAGCGGACGGTGCTTCCGCTTGACATACAGGATACGGAGGATGCGGGAGATCTTGTAAAGGCTGCGACGGTGAATGTGCAGGCCATTCTTGCCGGCAGTATTTACGGTCAGGGGAGCGGAGTGATTGCGTCCTATTCCGACGAGGAAATTATTGTAATCGGGTGCCGCCATACCGCTTATACGGACCGAATGCGTGTCCGGTTTTCAGATGAAACGTATGCCCCGGCGGAAATAGTGGGTAAATCTGAGGACTATGATTTTATGGCGCTTAAAGTAAGAACGGAGGATGTGCCCGAGAAGACGCTTTCTTATATAAAGAAAATCAATGTGGATTATGAGGCAGCGAGACAGCTTTCCGCCTCCGACCC
The DNA here is from genome assembly GCA_003612525.1 of bacterium C-53. Classification (GTDB taxonomy): domain Bacteria; phylum Bacillota; class Clostridia; order Lachnospirales; family Lachnospiraceae; genus C-53. The sequence continues at coordinate 27,868 of RAZD01000024.1, forward strand.
GGTGCTTTCCAACGGTTATATAACCACGAGAGGATATATGTGTTTTGAAGGGGAGATAACGAATCTTCGGAAAAGCTTTTCGAATTTCGAACCCTATTACACAAATCATGTCGGGTATTTGCTGACGGATACGAAGGCGGCAGCCGGGACATCGGGAGGAGGAACGTTTGACGGATACGGCAATTTCATCGGGCTGCAGGCCGGGATTGTGGTTGCGACCGGAGAACGCTATGTAGTCCCGCTTGATATTGTGGCCAAAGAGTATTTCATGATTACAGGGGAAATGCTTCAGTAGACGGATATCGCCTCAGCACGGTGGAATACAACAAAGTGATTGAAAAGGAGTAGAGACAGAGATGCCGATTAAAACCCAGCGGGATTTGCCCGCAAGAGAAATACTTGAAAATGAAAATATATTTGTGATGGACGAATACCGTTCCATGCACCAGGACATCCGTCCGCTTAAAATCCTGATTTTAAATTTGATGCCTCTGAAACAGGATACGGAACTTCAGCTGCTTCGTGCACTGTCCAATACGCCGTTGCAGATTGATGTTACATTTCTTATGGTGAAAAGCCATGAGTCCCAGAATACGTCCGCCAACCATCTAAATCAGTTTTATACGACATTTGATCAGGTAAATCAAAAGCGGTTTGACGGAATGATTATCACGGGGGCTCCCGTAGAGCAGATGGAATTTGAGCAGGTGGATTATTGGAAAGAACTCACAGACATTATGGACTGGAGCAAGGCGCATGTGACTTCAACGCTCCATATCTGCTGGGGAGCGCAGGCTGCTCTCTACCATCATTTCGGAATGGAAAAACATATTCTGTCTGAAAAGCTTTTCGGAATCTATGAGCATCATGTATCAAACCGTAAGATTCCGCTTGTGCGCGGGTTTGATGATTTTTTTATGGCGCCGCACAGTCGTCATACACAGGTGAGATCGGAGGATATCCATAATTGTGAGGCGCTCATGGTTCTTGCAGAGTCCGACGAAGCCGGGGTATATCTGGCAATCACTGAAGAAGGAAAACAGATTTTCGTCATGGGGCATCCGGAGTATGACAGGATGACGCTTCATAATGAATATATGCGCGATAAGAATAAAGGGCTGCCGATACAGGCGCCGAAGAATTATTACCGTAATGATCATCCGGAATCAAGGCCGCCTCTGCAGTGGCGTTCCCATGCAAATAACCTGTACACGAACTGGCTTAATTATTACGTATACCAGATCACGCCGTATGATCTGATCTAGCATATATTGAATCTTAGATTGCATCTGGGGGAAGTGAATACTTCCCTCTTTGCATTTCCCGGTACTTATACTGTTCTATTTCCATTCGGAAGACAGAGAGGTTCTGCCTCAGCCAGTCTGATAATTTCCATAATGAGACAGCAAAGCCTGCTCTGTAAGGAGTGCTTTGAACTTAAAAAATAACACGGAAAAGTTGTGAACAAATACCCTGTAAAAAAACGGATATTTTCTTACCGAAACATAGACAGAAGAGTTGGCACGCTGGTAAAACAGCAGTCAGGTATGAAATGCCGCCAGTTTGTTTTTTGATTTTTTCCTGACAGATGTTGTCTTGTAAAATGGGACATGTGTCGGATATTGTCGGAAAAAAGAGAGGAGAAGACTGTATGGAAAATGAGGAAATACTGGAGTCGGCAGATGCGGAGGAAATTAATCGGTCCATTGCATCCGTAATGAGAAATATCAGAAAGAGAAGAGGGCTGACGCAGGCAATGATCAGTGAGATGTCAGGCGTAAGCGTAGGTTCGGTGAAGCGTTTTGAAAAAACGGGGAATATATCATTAACTTCATTTTCGAAGCTTGCACTCGCATTGGGATTGAAACAGGAACTTACGGAACTCTTTCGTGAAGCCAGATTTCGGGTGCCTTAAAGACATGGCATAAAGGGCTCCCTTTGCAATTTTAGAATGATAAAAAAGTTTACTGATTAAACCGTGTCAAACAGATTTGAGCTTGTAAAATTGAGAAGTCTGATTCTAAAAGCTGTCAGTTTATTTTTTGACTATTTTAAATCCGAAGTTGTTTAGTAAAATAAAAGTAAGTCGAAAATTGTCAAAAAGGGGAGGAAAGTAGCAGATTATATGGACAGAAAGATACCAAGAACGGATGATGTAAATGAGATCAATTTAAAAGTTGCGACTGTGATGAGAAACATCAGGAAAAGGAAGGGGTTGACACAGGTCGTATTAAGTGAATTGTCGGGCGTAAGTGTAGGATCCGTCAAACGTTTTGAGAAGACAGGAAATATATCACTGGCTTCCTTTTCGAGACTGGTGATTGCATTAGGACTTGAGGAAGATCTGGTTGATTTGTTCAATGATATAAAAGTCCGTCTGCAATGATGGTTTCTTGCAAAAACATGAAAAGAGGTGTGCGAAATGGAATCGTACACCTCTTTTTTATCCGGAGTATTATTCCGACTCTGATCTGAGATTTTTATGAGCGGTAGAAAGCATTAACTTAATTCTGTTCAGCTGGTTTACTTCGCTGGCGCCTGGATCATAGTCAATGGCAACAATATTGGTTCCGGGATGCTGGCGGCGAAGTTCTTTGATTACGCCTTTTCCTACCACATGATTCGGAAGGCAGCCAAAAGGCTGGGCACATACAATATTCTTTGTGCCGCTTTCAATAAGCTCGAGCATTTCACCGGTCAGAAACCATCCCTCACCTGTCTGATTGCCGATGGAAACGATAGAGGAAGCATTTTTGACAAGTTCTTCAATACGGGCAGGCGGTGTAAAATGTCTGCTTTGCGCAAGCTGTTTTCGTGCATATCCCCGGAATTTTTCAAGCGCCCAGATACCAAGACGCGCATTTCTGGCTGATTTTCTGGAAGTTCCGAGGAATTCGGCTTTGTATATCTGATTATAGAAGCAGTAGAGCAGAAAATCAAGTAAATCCGGTACAACAGCCTGCGCGCCTTCTGATTCCAGAAGATCTACCAGGTAGTTATTTGCGGCGGGAAGGAACTTAACAAGAATCTCCCCAACGATTCCCACTGTGGGCTTCTTTGCATTTGTAATCTCAAGATAATCAAATTCCGTGATGATTTTTTTGCAGAGCTTCCGGTATCCGAAATAAGTTGGATGTGCAGATGCGACAAATTCCTGACATTCCTTTCTTAATTTTTCGTGCAGAGCATCTGCCGAACCGGGAACTGCTTCGTATGGGCGCATCCGGTACAAACAGCGCATAAATAAATCGCCGAACACAATGCCATACAACGCCCGCAGAGCGAGATCTGTCGTGATCTTAAATCCGGGATTGCTTTCAAGGCCTGAAAGATTAATGGAAATTACCGGAATCTGTGGCATGCCCGCTTTTTCAAGTGCGCGTCGGATAAAGCCGATGTAGTTGGTGGCGCGGCATCCGCCGCCTGTCTGCGAGATAATGACTGCGGTCCGGCTCAAGTCATATTTTCCAGATAAAAGCGCCTGCATAATCTGACCGACAACGATAAGTGATGGATAACATGCATCATTATTTACATATTTCAGTCCGACATCTACGGCTTCCCGTCCATCGTTATCTAGCACAGCAAAATGGTAGCCTGCTTTCCTGAATGCCGGTTCTATGATATCAAAATGAATCGGTGACATTTGAGGACACAAAATAGTGTATGTTTTCTTCATTTCTTCCGTAAAAACAATACGTTCATAGGAGGAAGAAACAGGTTCACATTTGACACGCCGCTCCTCACGAACACGAATTGCCGCTAACAGAGAACGGATTCGTATTCTTGCCGCTCCGAGATTATTTACCTCATCAATCTTAAGACAGGTGTATATTTTCCCGGACTTTGTAAGGATGTCATTGACCTGATCGGTAGTAACGGCATCAAGGCCGCATCCAAAGGAATTCAGCTGAATCAGATCAAGATCATCTCTTGTTTTTACATAATTTGCGGCAGCGTAGAGTCTGGAATGGTACATCCACTGATCGGAAACGAGCAGTGGACGTTCCACAGGCGCAAGGTGCGAAACGGAGTCTTCTGTCAGCACTGCGATATCATAGGAAGTAATCAGTTCCGGAATTCCGTGGTTGATTTCCGGGTCGATATGATATGGACGTCCGGCCAGAACGATACCTCGCTTCTCATTTTCTTCCATCCATTTCAGAACTTCTTCGCCCTTTTTCTTCATATCCTCCCTTGCGCGTTTGAGTTCCGCCCATGCCTGATCCACAGCGAACCTGATCTCTTCCGGGTCAAGTTCGGGGAAACATTCCACGAGACGGGGATAAATGGTTTCCGTGCTTTCAAATGAGAGAAAAGGACTGCGAAAATCCACATCGCCGCGGCTGATTTCTTCGACATTATTTTTAATATTTTCAGGATAAGAGGTAACAATCGGGCAGTTATAATGATTGTTTGCATCCGCAAATTCTTTGCGCTCATAAAAGAGCGATGGATAGAAAATTACAGGGACATCCTGTTTAATCAGCCACATAATATGCCCATGCGCGAGTTTGGCCGGGTAACATTCCGATTCACTTGGTATGGATTCAATGCCCAGTTCGTAAATTTTATGAGTGGACGAAGGAGAGAGCACAACCTGATATTTCAGTTCCGTAAAGAAGGTAAACCAGAACGGATAATTCTCGTACATATTGAGAACCCTGGGAAGACCGATTTTTCCGCGGACCGCGTTGTCCTGTGCAAGCGGCTCATAGGAGAAGAGGCGCTCCATTTTGTATTCAAATAAATTTGGAATGTTGTTCTCGTTTTTCCGCTTTCCAAGTCCGCGTTCACAGCGATTGCCCGAAATATACTGTCTTCCGCCGGTAAAACGATTGATCGTGAGGCGGCAGTTATTCGTACATCCCTTGCATTTTGACATCGTTGTTGTAAATTCAAGCGTAAGAATCTTATCTATGGAGAGCATTGTTGTTTTGTAGGAACTCTTATGACGTTCCCGCGCAATGAGTGCGGCGCCGAAAGCTCCCATGATGCCTGCAATATCAGGGCGTACCGCTTTACAATCCGCTATTTTTTCAAAACTTCTGAGAACTGCATTGTTGTAAAAGGTTCCGCCTTGCACCACAATCTTACGACCAAGCTCAGAAGCGTCGGATACTTTTATAACTTTAAATAACGCATTTTTAATTACGGAATAAGCAAGCCCTGCTGAAATATCGGCAACTTCCGCGCCCTCTTTCTGCGCCTGCTTTACTTTGGAATTCATAAACACAGTACAACGCGTACCGAGATCGATCGGATGTTTCGCAAAAAGAGCTTCTTTTGCAAAATCTTCGACCGTGTAGTTCAGAGATTTTGCAAAAGTTTCGATAAAGGAACCGCAGCCGGAAGAACAGGCTTCGTTGAGTTGTACGCTGTCAACAGTCTGATTCTTTATCTTAATGCATTTCATGTCCTGACCGCCGATATCAAGGATACAGTCTACTTCCGGTTCGAAGAAAGCAGCGGCATAATAATGCGCCACGGTTTCAACTTCGCCTTCATCAAGCATAAGAGCGGCCTTAATCAGAGACTCGCCATATCCTGTGGAACAGGAATGTACAATTTTTACATCTTCCGGAAGAATGGAATAAATTTCCTTAATCGCGCGTATTGTCGTAGCAAGGGGGCTTCCATTATTATTATCATAAAAGGAGTAGAGCAGATCTCCGTTTTTTCCGACAAGCGCAACTTTTGTCGTCGTACTGCCCGCATCAATTCCGAGGTAGCATTCGCCTGTATAGGAAGCGAGATCTCCCGATTTTACTTTGTGTGTGTTGTGGCGCGATTCAAATTCACGGAATTCTTCGTCAGAAGCAAAGAGCGGTTCCATGCGTGTGACCTCAAATTCCAGTTTAATATCGTGAGAAAGCTTTTCTGCCATAGAGCCAAGTGTTGTTTGAATCTCTTCCTTATAATTAAGCGCGGAACCGATTGCGGCAAAAAGGTGTGAGTTTTCAGGCGCTATGGTATGTTCATCGTCAAGCTTCAGAGTGCGGATAAAGGCGCCTTTCAGCTCCGACAGAAAGTGGAGCGGGCCGCCCAGAAATGCAACATGTCCGCGGATGGGTTTTCCGCAGGCCAGTCCGCTGATTGTCTGATTGACAACAGACTGGAAGATAGAAGCGGACAGATCTTCTTTTGTGGCTCCCTCGTTGATCAGCGGCTGTATATCTGATTTTGCGAAAACGCCGCAGCGGGCGGCAATTGTGTACAGTGATTTATAGTTTTTGGCGTATTCATTCAGTCCTGTAGCATCTGTCTGCAAAAGTGATGCCATCTGGTCGATAAAAGAACCGGTGCCGCCCGCACAGATTCCGTTCATGCGCTGTTCAACATTACCGTCTTCAAAATAGATGATTTTTGCATCTTCTCCGCCAAGTTCAATGGCTACGTCCGTTTTGGGCGCATAGTCTGTGAGCGCCGTTGATACGGCAATGACTTCCTGTACGAACGGGACGCCCAGATGGTTTGCAAGCGTCAGGCCGCCGGACCCGGTAATCATTGGAGAAACTGGAATATCGCCAAGCTCTGCAAATGCTTTATCAAGCAAATTGTACAGAGTTTCGCGTATATTGGCAAAATGCCGTTCATAATCAGAGAACATGATTTTGTGAGATTCATTCAAAACCGCAATTTTAACGGTAGTGGAACCGATATCGATTCCCAGTGTATATAATTTCTCATTTTTCTTCATATGATAATCATTCCTTCCTGCATTAAAAACCAGATTACATTATAAGACACAACATTGGAAACTTCAATTGACAAATATTGAAAAATGTCGGTTTGTGTCTATTTATCCTTGAGCAGAATGCCGATATATATCTATAAGGATTTAGCGAATGTTTGGTTTGCTTTATACTATATGTTGTGGTAAAATTTAAAAGAATAGGTAAATAATACGATCTTCAGAACTTTTGAAAGGAGTATGGGTATAAAATGTGCAAAATAAGAAAAAAAAGATTGGCGGTTCTGCTTGCGATAAGCATACTGGGGACATCAGTGCCGATGATCGGGGAGCCTGTACTGGCGGAGGAAACGGTTGAGATTACGGATGTGGAGGAGTCTGCCGTTTTAGGAGAGCAGCAGGAAAATTTAATGTCGGGCAATCAGACGGATGAACAGGATTCCGTATCAGACAATCAGACAGAAGCACCGGAAATGCCGGAGCGTGAGCCGGGTGTGCCGGAAGCAGCGCCGGGTATTTCGGACAATGAACTGGAAATTCCGGATAATGAGCCGGCCGTGTCGGAGAATGAAACGGAAGAACCGGAGGAAGAGACGAATCCTCCCGGCGAAGATGTGCAGATACCGGAAGGCGGGCCGTCTGTATCGGAGGAGGATTCGGTTGTATCGGAGAATGAAGTGCAAGAGGAAGAAATCTCCGAGATGGAGGAGATTGTTGTCGGAGTATCGTCAAGAGCGATTACCGGCGAAACGGTTGTGCGCAGTAATGACGGGAAAAATAATCCCGGAGCGGTGCAGCTTGGTACATTTGAAGTAAAGGATGAGACTGCGAAAACAGCCGTGTTTCTGAAAGGCTATGGTTCGCCTACGATTCATGTGCCTACGTATATTCTGGTAACCGGACTGAACGGAGATCAGGCGGTGGAATTCGAGAAGGAGCTTTCGTCTGTGGAGGACCCGGATTTGCTGAACCGGATTTATACGGTTACGGATATTGACCCGGAATGCTTTAAGACCGAAGTTACGGTTCAGAATATCGAGCTGCCAAATACAATTACATCGGACATAACATATGATTTTTTTGAAAAGTGCAGGCAGCTTTCTACAATTAATATTTATTTCTGGGGTGATACGAATCATAAGGTCCTGAAATATGGACGTTACTATGACGGAGGACAGGAAATATACGGAAACAAACAGGAATATGCAACCGGTGTCTTGATAGACCGTGAGAAAGATGCCTCAGGAAACGTGACGAAACAAACCGTTGTGTGCTGTCCGAAAAATACATCTCTTACAAGTTTCCGGTTTTCAGACGAGTCATCGGCAACGGAAACATCCGAAGTTGTAATAGGACCGTATGCATTTAAGAACTGCGTTGGGCTTCGGTTGATTTCAAGCGGAAGGCCGGACAGCAATGCGCGCCGGGTAACGGAAATCGGAGAGGGTGCATTCGAGGGGTGCAGTAATCTGACCAATGCATATGTGTTTGATACGGCTTTAAGATCGGTTAGTGACAATGCCTTTAAAGACTGTAAGGCGCTCACGCAGATTGAATTTGCAGCAGGCCATGACGGAGAGCTTATATTTTCTCTTGGGAAGAAGGTTTTTGAAAATACAAGGATTGCTTCCCTTGATCTGCCTTATTATGTGTCGGATGTGACAGCGGAATCTTTTTACGGGATGGGAGAGCTTTCGCAGATCACGGTGGATGTTGATAATGCAATCTATATGGCGCAGGACAATGTTCTTTACACAAAAGACGGCGATGAGCGGGGAAAGAAACTGATCGTGTGCCCTTCTGCGAGAGAGATGGAGAACGGAGAGTTTAAAATTCCGTATGGCGTGGAAGAGTTTGATACGTATGCATTTTATAACTGTCAGAATTTAAACAGTCTTGTCTTTCCAAGTAATATTGTGAACCTGGAGAAGGATGTTGTAAAAGACTGCAAATATTTAAACAGTGTTTATATTTACAGTGGTTTCTATCAACTTACACCGGGAACCGGCGGAGTTTTCGATGATATCTTTGACGGATGCGGTTATAGCAAGCAGACTGTAACAATTTATACCGGAAGAGATACGCAGGCATGGAAGTTTGCCATTGCATTTAATTATGCCAAGAAAGCGCTTTATGATCCGGCAGATTTTGAGATAGAAGAAAAGAATGGAAATCTGACGATTATATCTTATGAAGATTCGGCAGAGTTTCGCGATCTTGTAATTCCGGCATGGCTTGTGGCAGATGACGGAACGTATAAGCCGGTTACCGGGATAGCAAAAGGTGTTCTGGCAAAACCAGGTATGACGTCAGTAATGTTTCTGGCAAATATGAAAGACGTTGATGCGGAGGCATTCCGTATTATCGATCCGGAATATGAAGATGATGTTACAAAAGATATCTGTGCGGACAGTCTGAAAAATATTTACATCGAGGAAGGCAATGAATATCTTAAGAGTGAAAATGGTGCACTCTACAAAATAAAAGACGGTAAGATTTCAGGCCTGATTTATTATCCGGTCGGAAGGACTGAAGAAGAGTATCATGCACCGGAGGAACTTGAATTTATACCGATGGGAGTCTTCCGCGGCGCTTCGAATTTAAAGAAGGTTTATATTTATGACAACATTCAGGGAATTGGAAGCGAGCATTTCGGCGATTATAAAGAGTCAGCCGCCTTTGCGGGATGTTCGAATCTGGTAGCGATTGAAATTGTACCATCTCAGGATACGGAACGTTTAAAATTCTATGGTTCCGATCAGGGCGTTTTATATGCAAGAGAAGGTAAGGAAAGCAGCAGATTCACAACACTACTTTATTATCCGAAAGGTGAGAGAAGGCCGGCGGATGTAACATATTCCGCAATGTCTTACCGTGTGGTAAGCGGTTGTACGCGGATTAAGGATATGAAGAACTGTGTCTATCTGAAACGTATTGTAATTCCGTCCAGTGTGACACAGATTGATGATAATGCGTTTGAGGGAAGCGCCGAGCTTAAGACCGTTGAGTTTCTGGGAAGCGGAATCCAGACGATCGGGGATGAGGCATTTGCAAATACAAAGATTGAAGCCCTTACTTTGCCGGCTTCGATAGAGGAAATCGGTACACAGGCATTTTACCGCTGCAGGTATCTGAAAAGCGTACAGATTACAGGAAATTCGCTGAAATCAATCGGCAGAGATGCATTTAACGGCGACAGAAATATAAAGACCATATCCATTGTATCCGAAGGCAAGGAACCGAGCGGAGATGCGGTGATTGCAGAGAGAGCATTTGCTTATCTTACATCGCTGGAAAGTCTGGAGATTAAAAACTTAAAGACCGTGAATATCGGCCTGCAGGCTTTCTATTATGACAGTTCCCTTACAACGGCTGTGTTTGATAATTCAAATGTCCGTGCAATCGGGGAAGGGGCTTTCCGGGGATGCTCTTCTCTTGAGGAGATTGATTTTACAGATAGTGGTTCATTACAGGTTATCAGTCCGGAAGCATTTAAAGGATGTTCGGCTCTTGAGAATGTCCTGCTTCCTATAAAAGTCAGTTTAATCGGAAAAAGTGCGTTTGAGGACTGTATCATACTTGGTGAGTTTAATTTTGGAGATTTAAAAGTTTTAGGCAGTATTGGTGAAAGCGCGTTTCGAAATACCGGTTTTTCCGTGGTAAGGCTGCCGGAGATTCTGGTTACGCTTGGCGGCAATGCGTTCGGAGACTGCAATATGCTTACGGCGGTTTATGTACCGGGTACGGTCGATATTGCAAGTACGGATATGAATCCGTTTGGGGGAATCGGCGAGCAGCTTACACTTTACGGCCCGGCGGATACGAAGATGCATGCGTATGCGCGAAGTAAGTCGATTCGTTATGTGACAGGCGATATACCCAATATTCTGATTAATCTGAGTCAGACGGAAGTCAGCCTCTATGATGTAGGCGTTACGACTGTTCAGCTGCTTGCGACGACGCAGCCGGAGAATGAGGAGATTGTATGGCGCAGCAGCAATCCGGCTGTTGCATATATAGCGGATCCTCACAATGGGTTTGTCCGCGCGGGTTCGTCAGGAAAAGCAAAAGTTTATGCGATCTGTACTGCCAGCGGAAGCAGGGCTGTCTGTGATGTGACGGTTATAAAGACGGAGGTTGTGATACCGGAGGACAGCATTATCCTGAATCTGAAGGAGAAGATGGAGATTCATGCGACATCCGTACCTTTAAGACAGATTACGTATTCGACTTCGAACAAAAAGATAGCCGCTGTAAATAAGAAGGGCGTTGTGACAGCGAAGAAGGCTGGGCCGGCAGTGATCACTGCAACTGCAGGCGAAGGTGATACTTTAAGGAGTGATACAGTAAATATTACGGTAGTAAAACCCACAATCTCATTAGACAAGAAGAGAATCACGCTAAATGAGAAGGGGGATGGAGCGCTTTTGTCGGATACCTTGCTTGTATCTCATTTTGGCGCACATGAGGAAGTGAAATGGATTAGCAGTAATCCAAGAATTGTGTCCGTCGATGGCGATAATGAGTCCGCCACTGTGACTGCGCACCGGGCGGGAAATGTGAAAATTACCGCAATCTGTAACGGCAAGAAAGCAAGATGCCGTGTCAGAGTAAAACCGGTTTATACAAGATTGAATAAGTCAGTTGCAACGTTGTATGTAGGCGGTACGAAATTTGAGACATTAAAATTAAAGGCTAAAGTTTCAGGTATGTCAAAAGAGGTTGAGTGGACATCGGATCGTCCGGAATTTGCCTTTGTGGATGAGAAAGGTCTTGTGACGGCGCAGAGCCGAGGAACTGCAACAATTACGGCATCTGCAAATGGAATAGCGGCACAATGTAAAGTCAAGGTAATGGACAGCACGGTCACGATTCTTGACAAAGAAGGCGCTGATTTAAATCCGGCGATTATAGTATTGAACTCTGCCGGGAATAATAAAGGAAGGCTGAATGCAAGAGTCGTTGGACGTTCCAAGAAAGTGAAGTGGAGTTCCCTTGCCAAAGATGTTGTAACGATCAATAATAAGGGACAGCTCACAGGACGAAATGCAGGAGAGGCGGAAGTCGTGGCCGCAGCGAATGGTGTGGAGAGCTACTGTACGGTAAGGGTGCTTGATACAATGACAGAACTGGATTTTGATAATATCACGCTGTCGGTATCCGGAAATAACGGAGATCCCAAAATGCGGACGCTCACAGTAACGATAGAAGGTGCAGATCTTCGTAAGATCGTGAAATGGGAGTCATCGAATCCGGCGGTGGCGGAGATTACGACTGCGGAAACAGTTGCGCGGCGTAGTCAGAATACATCTGAGTTTGGCGGAATAGCAACGGCAAACATTACCGCTCTTAAGCCCGGAAAGACAGTGATTTCTGCGACGGCGAACGGAGTAACGGCAAAATGTGTTGTTGAGGTTCTAAACGAATAAACGTGTGAGAAGAATTTTGAAAGATGCTATGTACGAAAGAATGCCCTGAAAACGGGCATTCTTTCTATGGATTTAAAATACCGCAAAGCGGAAGCATGGAGGTTGGAATGAATTTAAATAAGTTGGAGCGCAAATTCGGGAGATATGCGATCAGCAATTTATCTATGTGGATGATTGTGATCTATGTGATTGGATATGTCCTGGAGATCGTATATCCAAATGCGATCAGTATTTTGACGCTGGACCCGTACGGAATCATGCACGGCCAGATTTGGCGTATTGTGACATGGATATTGATTCCTCCGGAAACATTGTCTATATTTACGGTGATTATGCTGTTTTTCTATTATTCAATTGGAACGAGCCTTGAGCGGACATGGGGAACGTTCCGCTATAATGTGTATATTTTTTCGGGGATTTTCTTTACGGCGGTCGGCGCATTTCTGATCTATGGAATTGCTGCGCTCACGGGATGGTTTGGATACAGCGCTTATGGGGCAGAAGCTTTCAGCTATGTTCTGAGCTTTGGATTTTCTACCTATTATATCAATATGTCTATTTTCCTGGCATTTGCTGCATGTTTTCCGAATATGCAGATACTTTTGTATTTCATCATACCGCTTAAAATCAAATGGCTTGGTTTTTTTTATGTGGCTATGATTGCGGTGAGCTTTTTTCAGTCCAATATTGCAGGAAAATGTGTTATACTTGCATCGCTTCTTAATTTTATCGTATTTTTCCTGTCAACGAGAAATTACAACAGTGTATCGCCGAAGGAGATTCACAGAAAGAAAGTATACCATCAGCAGGTGCAGAGAAGTCAGAGCGTGACGCGTCACAAGTGCGCAATCTGTGGAAGAACGGAGCTGGATGATCCCAGCCTTGAGTTCCGTTTCTGCTCCAAATGTGATGGGAATTATGAGTATTGTCAGGATCATCTGTTTAAGCATCAGCACATAAAAATGCAGTGAAGGTAATTGTATATGGAAGAAATATTATTTAAAGACCGCCTTTCAGAAACCGTCAGAAAGGCGAGACTTCATCAGAACTTTATTACGAGAGAGGAAATAGAAGAACTTTTTGAAAATTCATTGTCACCGGAACAGACAACATTAGTGGAAGACTATTTAAAAGGTTTGGGAATTCAGACGGGCATATCTGGTGAGGAAGTGGAAGAGCCTGTGCTTGACGGGCCTGATGTGTCATTTTTACAAATGTATCTTGATGAAATTGCCGGGCTGTCGAAATTGTCGGATGAGGAGCTTCGAGGGTTGAAACAGGCGGCTCTTTTGGGTGATGAAGAGGCAAAACATGAACTTGCGAACAGCTATCTTCCCAAAGTTGTGGAGATTGCAAAATTATATACGGGTCAGGGCGTACCGCTTGAAGACTTAATCGGGGAGGGCAATATCGGCCTGATGATGGGACTTGAGCTTCTGTCTTGTGTGGAAAGCGTTGATGAAGTGGAAGGGCATCTTGGAAAAATGGTGATGGACGCGATGGATGCTGCGATTGCACGCGGAAACGAAGATCTGGAATTTGACCGCAGGATGCTGTTGAAAGTTTCGCAGATTGCAGACAAAGCGAAAGAACTTTCGGAGATTTTCTGCCGCGATGTGACGATTTCGGAGATTTCAAAGGAGTCGTGCGTACCAGAGGAAGAGATTTTACAGGCGCTTGAGATGACCGGCAATAAGATAGAAGGGATTATGGTGGATACAGAAGTATGATCGAAAGAACAGGAATGGTGTTGGAAGGCGGAGGCTCCCGTGGCATTTTTACAGCGGGGGCCATTGATTATCTTATAGAGCAGGATATGAAAATCCCTTATGTGATAGGTGTGTCCGCGGGAGCATGTAATGCGGTTGACTATGTTTCCGGCCAGATTGGGCGCACGAGAGAGTGCATGATTGTAAAGGAAAAAGCATATCGCTATGTTTCCATGAGAAATATGATTAAGCAGAAAAGCCTTTTCGATATGGATATGATCTTCGATAAGTTTCCAAATCAGTATATACCGTTTGATTATGATGTGTTTTTTCACAGCGGAATGATCTGCGAGATAACAGTGACGAATTGTATTACAGGAAAAGCAGAATACTATAGTGAGAGGCGCGATAAGGAAAGGCTGATGCAGCTCTGCAGGGCAAGCAGTTCCCTTCCCGTAGCGGCTCCGATGGTTTTCATGAATGGCGTTCCTTATCTGGATGGCGGCATCGGGAATTCGATTCCTATTGGCCGTTCTATTCGGGTTGGGAATCGGAAACATATTGTGATTCTTACGCGCAAAGAAGGATACCGCAAACGGACAGACAACAGAAAAGCAGCCTTTATTAAGCGGTATTACAGGGGATATCCCAGATTGATACAGAGTATTCTGCGCCGCCCGTATGTGTATAACAGAACGCTTGATTTGATGGATGAACTGGAAAAACAGGGCAAAATCTTTGTGATAAGGCCCCAGGATAAAATAATCAGTAAGGTGGAGAGAAAGCCTGAAAAACTGGAAGAATTTTACCGTCATGGTTATGAACAGATGAAAGAGCGGTTCGATGATCTGATGTGTTATTTACAATTATAAATAAAGAAAGGTATGGTCAGCAAAATGAGTTTAAAGAAACCGGATGCATATGAATTAATTGAAGAAAGGAGAGTGGAGGATCTGAATTCCGACGGATATCTGCTTCGTCACAGGAAGTCAGGGGCGAGGATTCTGCTGCTTTCCAATGATGATAATAACAAAGTATTTTCCGTGGGATTCCGTACACCGCCTCCGGATAGCACAGGTGTGCCGCACATACTGGAACATTCCGTGCTCTGTGGATCGAAGAAGTATCCGGTAAAGGACCCGTTTGTGGAACTTGTGAAGGGTTCTTTAAACACGTTTTTAAATGCGATGACCTATCCGGATAAAACCGTGTATCCTGTAGCAAGCTGCAATGACAAGGACTTTAAGAATCTTATGAATGTCTATATGGATGCTGTTTTTTACCCGAATATTTATGTACATGAAGAGATTTTCCGTCAGGAAGGGTGGCACTACGAGCTAGAATCGCCCGAGGATGATCTTACAATCAATGGTGTAGTTTATAATGAAATGAAGGGGGCGTACTCTTCGCCGGAGGATGTGCTTGACCGGGAGATTTACAGTTCTCTTTATCCGGATACGGCATATGCGCTCGAGTCCGGCGGTGACCCGGATGTGATCCCGTCTCTTACGTATGAAGGATTTCTTGATTTCCACCGTAAATATTATCACCCTGCGAACAGCTATATCTATCTTTATGGGGATATGGATATGGAGGAAAGACTTACATGGCTTGATGAGGAGTACCTTTCTAAATTTGAGAGAATTGAGATTGACTCTAAGGTAGAACTTCAGAAACCATTTGAAGAGACGAGGGAGATTCGAAAGAAATATTCGGTTACGGAGGAGGAAACACTGGAAAATCAGACGTATCTT
Organism: bacterium C-53; assembly: GCA_003612525.1. GTDB lineage: Bacteria > Bacillota > Clostridia > Lachnospirales > Lachnospiraceae > C-53. The sequence goes on from RAZD01000024.1 coordinate 43,454, forward strand.
TCCTACAGTACGGTAATCGATACGAGCCTGAACCGGGAATATTATCTTGCGTTTCAGATTCTTGAATATGCGCTTCTGGAGGCTCCCGGCGCGCCGTTAAAACAGGCGCTTCTGGATAAGAAAATAGGGAAAGATATCATCAGTTCCTATGAAAACGGCATTTATCAGCCTTTCTTTTCCGTGATTGCGAAAAATGCAAATACTTCTGATAAAGAAGCGTTTCTTGCAACGATTCGGGAAACACTGGAAGAGATTGTAAAGAAAGGGATTGACAGGAAGTCCCTTTGGGCAGGAATTAATTATTTTGAATTTAAATATCGCGAGGCTGACTTTGGCTCTTATCCAAAGGGACTGATGTATGGTCTACAAGCGTATGACAGCTGGCTTTACGATGAGAAGCAGCCGTTTATGCATATTGAGGCAAATGATACGTTTGCACGAATCAAAGAGAAGGTCGATACGGGGTATTTCGAGACTCTGATGCAGGAATATCTGATGGATAACCCGCATTCTCTTGTTGTTATTGTAGAACCGGAGCGGGGACTGAATGCGAAGAAGGAAAAAGAGCTTGCGGACAGGCTGGCCAAATATAAAGCGTCGCTGACGGAAGAAGAAGTTGAGCATCTTATTTCGGATACGAAGGCATTGAAAGATTATCAGGAGGAGCCAAGCAGCCAGGAGGATTTACTGACGATTCCGCTGCTTCAGATATCGGATATTGGGAAGAAGGCGGAAACCTTCCATAATGAGGAAAAGAAAATTGACGATACGCTTTACCTGTATCATGATTATTTTACGAATGGCATCGGCTATCTGACACTCCTCTTTGACTTAAAGGGCGTTCCGCAGGAATTGATTCCATATCTTGGAATTCTGAAAGCCGTATTGGGCCTTGTTGATACGAAACATTACGGTTATGGCGACCTCTTTAACGAAATCAATCGCAATACGGGTGGTATTGCCTGCAGCGTCTGCACATATGCGCATTCGCGCAACATCGGCGAATATACGGCGGAATTTGAAGTTCGTGCGAAGACTCTTTACGATAAAATTCCGTTTGTATTTGAAATGATGGAGGAAATTCTGTTTACTTCAAAGTTTGACGATGATAAGCGGCTTTATGAAATTATTGCCATGTTAAAATCGAGGATGCAGATGGTCCTGACATCCTCCGGCCATTCAACGACGGCTGTACGTGCAATGTCTTATTTTTCGAATACTTCTTACTATTCGGAGCTTATAAACGGAATCTTTTTCTATCGTCTCATTGAAAAGATTGAATCGGATTTTGAGAAGGAAAAAGACGGACTTAAGAAAAAATTGCAGGAGCTTTGTACGTATATTTTTCATAGAGATAATCTTATGGTGGACTATACGGGAAGCAGAGAATCGTTTGAACGTCTGCCGGAATATGTGAACCGGTTTAAAGAGAGCTGTCTGGCAGATAAAGTTTCGAGCTCTTCCATTGAATTTCCGCTGGAAAAGAAAAATGAAGGCTTTAAATCTTCTTCACAGGTACAATATGTGGCGATGGCAGGAAATTTCAGGGAGAAAGGACTCCCATATACGGGTGCGCTGAAGGTACTGAGGGTCATTCTGGGATATGATTATTTGTGGAATAATATCCGGGTGAAGGGCGGCGCTTATGGGTGCATGAATTCCTTTACGCGGATAGGGGACAGCTATTTTGTTTCGTATCGGGACCCGAACCTTTGCAAGACCATTGACGTTTATAAGAAAGCCGCCGATTATCTCGAAAATTTTACGGTGGATGAGCGAGACATGACAAAATTCATTATTGGAGCAATCAGCGATATGGATACACCCTTATCGCCAAAGGCAAAAGGGGTCCGTTCATTAACCGCATATCTGGGACAGTATACGGAGGAAGAGTCACAGAAGGAGAGGGATGAAGTGCTCTCAGCAGACGTAGATGCAATTCGTGCGCTTGCACCGTATGTAAGGGCTGTCCTTGCAACAGACAATTTATGCGTGATTGGTGCGGAGGATACTGTGAAGGAGCAAAGCAGCCTGTTTCTGAAAGTGGAAACTCTGTACTAGGTGAAGAATGGCGGACACTTTGTGCTGCCAGGGGCTGCAGAAAGGCAGGGAGTCTATGAAAAAGATCTGGGCAGGGATAATTGGAACGGCATTGAGCTGTATGTTTCTTCTCTCAGGGTGCGGCGGCGCTTCGAAGAGTATGGCGGCTGACTCTACCGTAACGGAGAGTGCACCGGCAGAGAATTATGCGACGGATGATGTATATCTGGAAGAGGCTGCCGCGGAGGATGGCGGGGGTGCAGGTTCACAGCTTCCGGAGGAGCTTCAGTCGAACCGGAAGCTGATTCGAACGGTTTCCATGCAGGTTGAAACGGAAGAATACGATACGCTTTATACGAATATAAACAGCCGCATTACGGCGCTTGGCGGATATGTGGAAAACTCCGATATCGGCAAGGACGGGTACGGTGAGTACAGAAAGCGTTACGCGAGGATCACAGCGAGGATTCCAAAGGACAAAACGGACAGCTTTCTGGAATCGGTTGCTCAGGAATCCAATGTGATCAGCAAAACGGAGAATATTGAAGATGTGACATTGCAGTATGTCGATATTGAGAGTCATAAAAAGGCGCTTGAGACAGAAGAAAAGCGCCTTCTGGAGCTGATGGAACGGGCTGAAAATATGGAGGATATCATTGCGATTGAAAGCAGACTGTCGGAAATTCGTTATCAGAAGGAGTCGTATATATCGCAGATTCGAACCTTTGATAATCAGGTTGATTATACGACAATTCATCTTTACATAGACGAAGTGCAGACGCTGACTCCTGTTGAAGAGCCGGGCGCATGGGTGAGGATACGTACAGGATTTGTGCGAAGCGCGGGAAATGTCATAAAGGGAATACGGAATTTTGCGATTGAATTTGTGATAGCGATTCCATATCTTATGGTATTGGCAGTCATTGTGCTTGTGGTATTGCTGATTGTGCGTGTGATAGCGAAGGCAGGCGAGAAGAAACATCAGAGATTTTTGGAGGAACGCCGGATGGCGGCGGAGAAGAAAGCATCGGAAAAGAAGCAGACAAATGGAGGTACGGATGAACCAAAATTATAAATCGGGTTTTGTGACGCTGATCGGGCGCCCGAATGTGGGAAAATCAACGCTGATGAATCAGATCATTGGGATGAAGATAGCGATCACGTCAAAGAAACCCCAGACGACGCGCAATCGCATACAGACAGTCTACACGAGCGAGGAAGGGCAGGTTGTCTTTGTCGATACACCAGGCATTCATAAGGCGAAGAATAAGCTTGGGGACTATATGGTAAGGGTGGCGGAGCGGACAATCAAGGAGGTTGATGCGATACTCTGGCTGGTCGAACCGTCGACATTTATCGGGGCCGGAGAGCGTCATATCGTGGAGCAGTTAAAAAAGGCGGACACTCCCGTAATTCTCGTAATCAACAAAATTGATACGGTAAAGCGGGAGGAGATTCTCCTGTTTATAGATACTTACCGTAAAATATATGATTTTGATGACATTGTGCCGGTTTCCGCATTAAAAGGAGATGGAACGGAAGAACTGCTAAAGGTAATCTTTCAATATCTTCCGTATGGTCCCGCATTTTTTGATGAAGATACGGTGACAGACCAGCCGGAGCGCCAGATTGTGGCGGAGCTTATAAGGGAACAGGCGCTCAGGAGTCTTGAGGAAGAGATTCCGCATGGAATTGCAGTGTCGATTGAGTCAATGAAAAAGCGCAAAAAGATTGTGGATATTGAGGCGACAATTATCTGTGAGAAAAATTCGCACAAGGGAATTATCATAGGGAAAAAAGGCGCGATGCTTAAAAAAATCGGTACGAATGCAAGGCTTGAGATAGAAAAACTGCTTGACTCCAAAGTGAACTTAAAGGTATGGGTAAAGGTGAAGAAGGACTGGCGGGACAGTGATTTTCTGCTCAAAAATTTTGGTTATAATCCGAAAGAAGCTGAATAGAAACAGGCAAAATCGTAAACCCTAGTAGTATCATACAAAGGGGGATACGGTAAATGGATGCTGAAAAATACTGGCGAGAATTCTTACATTCAGGTAAAATTACGGATTATATGTCATATAAAAACGATGCAGGTGTCGAAAAAGAAATGCCGGGAGAAATGCGGACAGGAGACGTTTATATTGAGAGATTTCGTGCTTGTAACGGGCATAGTATTGAAAACGGGAAATCTGGGGGAGTATGACAGAAGACTTGTTCTTTTAACGAAAGAGCGGGGGAAAATTACGGTGTTTGCCAGAGGCGCGCGCAGGCAGAACAGCAGATTTATGGCGGCATGCACTCCTTTGTCATTTGGAGAATTCAAATTATACGAGGGAAAGAGCGCATACAATCTGATGGATGTATCCATAAAGAACTATTTTGAGGAACTCAGAAGCAATTATATGGAAGCATGTTATGGTATGTATTTTCTTGAGATTGCAGACTATTACGGGCGGGAAAATAACGATGATACGGAACTGCTGAAGCTTTTGTATCAATCACTGAGGGCTCTGTCCAGTCATCGTCTTGACAACCGCCTGATTCGTTCCATTTATGAGGTAAAGGCAGTTTGTGTGAATGGAGAATTTCCGGGGATTCCGGATAACGGAGGGTTTCTTGCATCTACGGTTTATACCATACGGTATATTGAGTCGTCTTCCATAGAAAAGTTATATACATTTACGGTATCGGAGGAAGTGCTGTCGGAGCTATCACAAATTGCAGAGAAAATGCGTCTGCGCTACATAGGCGGTAATTTTAAGAGCCTTTCCATATTGGAAGAAATGGAGCTTTAAATTTATGTTGAAAATAAAGTATTTCTTCGTTATAATAGATTGACAGTGTCTGGAGAGGTCAGACAGAGGAGGGAGCCAAATGGCAGAAAAGAGGAGCAAAAAGAGAAGAAAACGCAGAGTAAAGGCATATGCTGCACGGAGCGTCTTTTTTATAGTAATCGCATTTGTAGTGTTGCTTCTTTCAATCGGGGCGTTCAGGCTGGTTCAAAATTTTCAGCCGGCGGACTCGGCAATCGATGGGGGAGATTCAATTGAAGTAAAGAAGGATGGTACGATTTACGGATATATTGAGGAAGACTTTTCGAAGGATTACTATGAAACGGACGGGTTAAAGTCCATGATAGAGGCGGAGATTGCGGAATATGCAAAGATATCCGGTTCGCAGACGTGTGTTGAGCTGAAAGACTTCTCAGTGGATAATGGAATGGTGAATGTTCTGCTTGTTTATGAGAGCGCTCAGGATTACAGGAGTTATAATAATACGGTTTTATATACGGGTATGGTTTCGGAGCTTATCGAACAGGGTGTCTCATTCGATAGGCCGCTTTTGAGTGCGGATGCGGAAGGAAATGCGCTTCCATCAGATAATTTGTCTTCGGTTGGAGCCAGTCATGCAGTGGTCTTTAATGAAAAGGTATCGGTGAAAGTTCCCGGAAAGATTCTCTATCACAGTGATAATGTGTCGCTGACAGGGAAAAAGTCTGTCGTTGCAAACGGAGATTCGACAGAATCTGCGGTTATTATATATTAAAAAATACATAGAGAATGGAGTTTATCATGGAAAAGACGATGGAAAAGATTGTGGCGCTTGCGAAGGCGAGAGGGTTTGTGTATCCCGGCTCCGAGATCTACGGAGGACTTGCAAATACGTGGGATTACGGAAATCTGGGTGTGGAACTGAAAAACAATGTGAAAAGAGCCTGGTGGCAGAAGTTTATAATGGAGAATAAGTACAATGTCGGTGTGGACTGTGCGATTCTTATGAATCCCCAGACATGGGTTGCTTCCGGACATTTAGGCGGGTTTTCCGATCCTCTTATGGACTGTAAGCAGTGCCATGAGAGATTCCGTGCGGATAAGATCATCGAAGACTTTGCGGCGGAGAAGGGTATGGAACTGGACGGTTCGATTGACGGATGGTCACAGGAGAAGATGAAGAATTTTATTGAAGACAATCATGTGCCCTGTCCAACCTGTGGCAAGCATGATTTTACGGATATCCGGCAGTTTAACCTGATGTTCAAGACATTTCAGGGCGTTACAGAGGATGCTAAGAATACGGTTTATCTTCGTCCTGAGACTGCGCAGGGGATTTTTGTAAACTTTAAAAATGTTCAGAGAACATCCCGCAAGAAGATTCCTTTTGGAATCGGACAGATCGGAAAGTCTTTCCGTAACGAGATCACGCCTGGAAACTTTACTTTCCGTACAAGGGAATTTGAACAGATGGAGCTGGAATTTTTCTGTGAGCCGGACACAGATCTTGAGTGGTTTGCTTATTGGAAACAATTCTGCATTGACTGGTTGAAGAGTCTTGGTATGAAAGCGGAAGAGATGCGCGTAAGAGATCATGATAAGGAGGAACTTTCTTTCTATTCTAAAGCGACGACGGATATCGAATTCCTTTTCCCGTTTGGATGGGGAGAATTGTGGGGAATTGCTGACAGGACGGACTATGACCTGACACAGCATCAGAACGTATCGGGACAGGATATGGGATATTTTGATGATGAGAAAAAGGAAAAATATGTCCCGTACGTGATTGAGCCGTCGCTTGGAGCGGACAGAGTGGTTCTCGCTTTCCTTTGCAGTGCATACGATGAGGAAGAGATTGGTGAAGGGGATGTTCGTACCGTTCTTCATTTCCATCCTGCACTGGCGCCGGTAAAGATCGGTGTGCTGCCTCTTTCAAAGAAGCTCAATGAGGGTGCGGAGAAGGTTTTCGAGGAATTGTCAAAGAAATATAACTGTGAATTTGACGATAGAGGAAATATCGGCAAGAGATATCGTCGTCAGGATGAGATTGGAACACCGTTCTGTGTAACATATGACTTCGAATCCGAGACAGATGATGCGGTAACGGTACGTGACCGTGACACAATGCAGCAGGAGAGAATCAAGATTTCGGAGCTTGATCAGTATTTTGCCGATAAATTTACATTTTAAATAAAAAAAGAGAAAGGAATCCGTGTATAATTGACGGGATTCCTTTTTTTTCTAAACTTACTTGTGACAAGTATGTTTATATGGTATAATATTGCAAGTGAAAAAACAATAATTTTGTGTATTTTGTTTATTGAAGAGCCATATGGCAGAAATGGAGGGAAATGAAAGATATGCAGAAGTGGGTCTATTTATTTCAGGAGGGAAATGCCTCAATGAGGAATCTCCTCGGCGGCAAGGGAGCCAATCTTGCTGAGATGGCGAATCTCGGAATTCCCGTACCGCAGGGATTTACAATTACCACCGAGGCATGTACCGATTACTACAAACAGGGGAAGAATATTTCCGAAGAGATTCAGAAGCAGATATTTGAATCAATCGCATGGCTTGAGAAAGAACAGGGTAAGAAGTTTGGTGATAATGAGAATCCTTTGCTGGTGTCTGTACGTTCCGGGGCGAGAGCATCTATGCCGGGAATGATGGATACAATTTTGAATTTGGGTCTTAATGACATTGCTGTGGAAGGATTTGCGCAGAAAACGGAGAATCCGAGATTTGCGTATGATTCCTACAGACGTTTTATTCAGATGTTTTCCGATGTGGTAATGGAGATGAGCAAAACTTTCTTTGAAGGCATCCTCGATGAAATAAAGGAGAAAAAAGGTGCGAAATTTGATACGGACCTTACGGCCGAGGATTTAAAGGAAGTGATTGCAAAATATAAATCGATTTACAAGGAGAAAATGGGCGAAGAATTCCCGCAGGATCCGAAAGTGCAGCTGATGGAAGCAGTGAAGGCTGTATTCCGTTCGTGGGACAATCCCCGTGCAATTGTATATCGAAGAATGAATGATATACCGGGTGACTGGGGAACGGCTGTAAATGTACAGTCTATGGTCTTCGGAAATATGGGAAATACGTCCGGAACCGGAGTTGCTTTTACAAGAAATCCTTCTACAGGTGCAAAGGGTATTTTCGGTGAGTACCTGATTAATGCGCAGGGTGAGGATGTGGTTGCCGGTATCAGGACGCCTCAGCCGATTACGAGACTGGAGCAGGATCTTCCGGAGTGTTACAAACAGTTTATGGAAATCGCAAATAAGCTTGAGGACCATTACTGTGATATGCAGGATATGGAATTTACAATTGAAGAGGGAAAACTTTTCTTCTTACAGACACGAAATGGTAAGAGAACGGCGCCGGCAGCATTGCAGATCGCATGTGATCTGGTAGATGAGGGCAAAATTACGCCGGAGGAGGCGGTTACGCGTATTGAGGCGAAATCTTTAGACCAGCTTCTGCATCCTACTTTTGACGCAGAGGCTTTGAAGGCGGGTACGGTAATCGGACAGGCGCTTCCGGCATCTCCCGGAGCGGCGGCAGGTAAGGTTTACTTTACGGCGGAGGAAGCAAAAGCGGCGCATGAGGCAGGAAGCAGGGTTATTCTTGTCCGTCTTGAGACATCGCCGGAAGACATTGAGGGAATGCATGCCGCAGAAGGTATTCTTACTGTGAGAGGCGGTATGACAAGTCATGCGGCCGTAGTAGCGCGTGGTATGGGAACCTGCTGTGTATCCGGATGTGGAGAAATTGCGATTAACGAGGAAGATAAGGTATTCCAGCTCGGCGGACATGTTTATCATGAGGGTGATTATATTTCTCTGGACGGTTCCACGGGTAAAATATATGACGGTGATATCAAGACGGTAGAGCCTTCCATCAGTGGTAATTTTGAAAGAATTATGGCATGGGCGGATTCTTTCCGCAAGCTTCAGGTACGTACGAATGCGGATACGCCGGCTGATGCCGCAAATGCGGTAAAATACGGTGCGGAGGGTATCGGACTCTGCCGTACGGAGCATATGTTCTTTGACCCTGACAGAATTCCGAGAATCCGTCAGATGATTCTTGCAAGGACTGTTCAGGAGAGAGAAAAAGCGCTGAATGATCTGATTCCTTATCAGAAGGCTGATTTTAAAGGTTTATATGAGGCTATGGAGGGCAGACCGGTTACGATTCGTTTTCTTGACCCGCCGCTTCATGAGTTCGTTCCAACGGATAAAGGTGATATAGATGACCTTGCGGTTGCGATGTTGATGACGGCTGAGGAAGTACAGGAGATCTGTGATTCTCTGCATGAGTTTAATCCTATGATGGGACATCGCGGATGTCGTCTTGCGGTTACGTATCCTGAGATTGCAAAAATGCAGACGAGGGCCGTGATGGAAGCAGCGATTGAGGTGAAGGCTGAAAAAGGGTACGATGTTGTTCCTGAAATCATGATTCCGTTAGTTGGAGAGAAGAAGGAACTTAAGTTTGTCAAGAATATTGTAGTCGAGACAGCAGAACAGGTGAAGAAGGAAAAGGATTCTGACATTCAGTATCATGTCGGTACGATGATTGAGATTCCGAGAGCAGCGCTTATGGCAGATGAGATTGCGGAGGAAGCAGAGTTCTTCTCCTTCGGAACGAATGACCTGACACAGATGACATTCGGATTTTCGAGAGATGATGCAGGCAAGTTCTTAGGCGATTATTACAAGAATAAGATTTATGAGTCTGACCCGTTTGCGAGACTTGACCAGAGCGGTGTAGGACAGCTTGTTCAGATGGCAGCTGAAAAGGGCAGAAAGACAAGGCCGGATATCAAACTTGGTATCTGTGGCGAGCATGGCGGCGATCCTTCGTCGATTGAGTTCTGCCATAAGGTTGGGCTGACCTATGTGTCCTGCTCACCGTTCAGAGTGCCGATTGCGAGATTGGCGGCGGCTCAGGCGGCAATAAACAATGTAGGAAAATAGAATATAAGTGTTCTTGCAGACAAACTTTTGCTGATTGCAGATTTTAAATTTTTCTGAGGACACTAGAAACAACTAAATAAAAAAGCAAAATTCAGGACCTTGTGGGATTCGTTCTCATAAGGTCCTCTTCTTTTCTGTCTTTTTTCTGCATATTTTCTGTTTAAAAAGGGGTGTTGTGAGTTCTGCTTTATAGGGGGAATGGTGGGGAGAAAAAAGGAAAAGAGGGGGAGTGCTGATTATGGATATGTGTCCTGTATATGTCATCTTAGAGGCTTTATATACCTATATATGGAGAATAAGGCATTCCCTCTTATAAAAGTCCTGTATAGGGCTATATAAGCGATATATAGGCTGTATAAGGGGATATACAGGAAAGGATAGTAGGGGGATAAGATACCACCTTATAGAGGGCATTAGTGAGAGGTACTGATTATGTAGGTGTTATAAGGTAGTATCTATGATTATTAGCCTATATATAGAATTCAGTATAGAGAGATTACTACAAAGAAATTAAGTTGAAAGGGCTTTTGGTTAGTCGTATAGGTCGGAATGTGAAGTATAGTCAATAGAGTAGACACATTTTTAAGAAATATTTTACTGAAGACAGAATTAAGCCTGTCCCCAGTAAGCGGATTCTATTTCATTTGGTGTCAGATAGCCAAGAGAACCATGAGGTCTTCGGGAATTG
>RAZD01000025.1 GCA_003612525.1 bacterium C-53
TCTCTATGCTGTTTTATTCTGTTTGTACCGGACTTTCCCCTTTGGACGGGAAGCTCGGTTTGCAATTCAGGTTCCAAAATAAGTCTAACGTTTTTCGCCATTCACCCGATAGAAAGGCGGCACAGAGCCGATACATGGAAACCGGAACCGCCGCATATGGTAGTGATTCCCATAGTACGGCGGTTAGTCTTTGTGTATTTCTTATCATTTCATTTGTCACAGTATAAGCCTGTCTATACTGTTTCATAAGTTACCAGTTCTTCCACCAGGATTCTGGTCTGTGTGTGGCATTCCGGGTCTGCCGCTTCTTCGTTCGAATACCCGACAGGATATTGACCGGCGGGAAATACAAGCCGCCATGCAGCGCAAAAAAGTCAGCAGGAGAGCCCTGACTAGCTTCCGTTCCCCTTCCTGTTATATTCAGAGAGGAAAAGCCCCGTAACCGCCAGAAACGTCCCCATAACAGAACTCCACGTCACCGGCTCCTTCAGTACCAGCACGGATGTCACAACTGTTATGACGGGAACCATGTAAATATAAACACTGGTCTTAACCGCACCAAGCGCCTTTACCGCAAGATTCCATGTGACAAAACAGAGTGCGGACGCTCCCAGACCAAGATACAGGATATTAAGCAGATGTTTCACATCCGCAAACCATTCCAGCCTCATCTCAAAATCGAAAAGGAATAATGTCGGAACCATAAACAGGATTCCATAAAAGAACGTCCTCCGTGTGGTGAGTATAACCGGATAGCCAAAACTGCTGATTTTCCTTGTCAGTATGGAATAGCACGCCCACACAAATGCCGCAAGGACTGCCAGCAAATCCCCTGTCGGGTTCAGCTCCATCCGGGAGCCGTTAAAGCTGATCAGCGCAACACCCGCCATTGCCACCGCAAAACCTATGAAAAAATTGACTCGCAGCTTCCCTTCTGATTTCAGGAATAAACGTGACAGTACCGCCGTGAAAAATGGGGCAACCGAGATGATAACACCTACGTTGGACGCCATCGTATATGTAAGTGCAATATTCTCCAGCAGGTAATATAAGCATATCCCGCACAGCCCCGCCAGCGCAAAAGTTAACTCCTGTCTGCGCTCCACGCCTTTCATACAGTGCGGGTATACCAGAAACAATGCCACAACCCCCACGGCAAAGCGGGCGAACAATATTTCTACTGGCTTAAAATCCGTAAGCAGGACTTTGGTGGATATGAATGTCGTCCCCCATATGATGATCGTAAACAGAGCTGCCAGATGCCCGGCTGATTTATTATTCCCCATGCTGCACACCATCCCCTCCTTTTTCTGAGAATATTTCACGGTAAGTACCCGGCGCAAGCCCTATGAACTGATTAAAATAATTTGTAAAATGGCTCTGGTCTGAGAACCCCATTCTTATGGCCGCCTCCACGGGTGATACACCTTCCGATAACAATTTTTTTGCCTCATTGATGCGGACTGCCTCCAGATAGCGGTACGGCGTGACTCCTTTTTCTTTCGTAAAGCCCCGCAGCAACGCTGATTTGCTAAGCCCGACATGACCGCATATCTGGTCTAAATAAATACGTTCCGTAAAATGCGCTGTCATGTACTCACAAGCCCGCTCAATCTCCTGCCTGCATTCCGGTATGCAGCCTTCAAAAGGCATCCCATAATTCTGAATGAGGTACGAAAGCAGGAACAGCAGGGTTTCCTCTTTTTTAAACTCCCCTGTTCCTTTCATAACCATCTCATGCAGCGGGCGCAGGTGGCAGGCTATCTCCTCATCGCAGATAATATTTTCTGAAAACCCCGGAAGCTCCCGTTTCCCCGTAACTTCCTCTGCCTGATCGAGCATGACCTCCTTTGAAATGTTGAAACTCCAATAATCAAACGTCCCTTCATCACTCTGCATACAGGCATGACTGTCACCCGGATTGAAAAGTACGATACTGCCTTTCTCTATGGCATACTCCCTGTCTCTGCAGAAAAGTACCCGCTTACCATCCTCTACAAATCCAATCACATAATGCTCATGGAAATGACTTGGAAACGGCTGCACGATTCCCTCAAAACGGTATGCCTCCATCCTCAATTCATCATCATACACCACTGTCCTTACTTCTTTCTTCATGTGAATTGCCTCCTTGTCAAGAGCCATTTTACCTCTTATCTTTTTCTGCGTCTTGTAAAATATCTTCATTTTTCAGTTTTACGTCTTGAGGGAATTATCTGATAAACGGAAACGGTTTTATGTGTATTGGGGAATTTTGTTTGAATGTTACATTTTAGAAATGAAGCAACTCACGAATTATCTAAAAATCAGCCCTTTCTTCCTAAAATTATCATTTATCATATTCAAATTCAAAGGAAGCTCTGTCTGTTTCAAAGGCAAACAGAGTACGCTCCCCTTTACAGAACCGATAAAAAGCCCTACAGGATGCGCTTTCATGAATCGTCCTTACCATTTTCCCTTTCAATGGGGCCTTAAGGGGGTGTCCCGATGTTTCCAGCAAACGGACATACAATTCCAGACTGCCCTGTTTCACCCGAACCATTTTATTTCGCATTTCAGCAACTCTTGCTCCCAGATAAGTAGCTATCCTATACTCTTTTCCACGCCATAACACAACACCTATAATACCGGTAAAATGAATCCCTGCCACAGGAATATCCGCCACTGACAGCATCAAAGCCCCATCATGGAAAAAACACTGCGTCCATATATACTCTTTAGGAAATGACCGGCCACAGTCTCCTTCCCAATATCCCCTTGCATTCCGAAAAGAATATTTTTGCCCATTGATACATACGTTTCCACTGACTGAATGGCGCATGCTCCAAACACCGTGGCGGCATTCCATAAACGGCACCAGTGAAAACGGTCCCATAATATCATATCTTAATGGGAAAAGCGGTCCAAAATCCACTTTCCCCGTGACAGTTACCTTTGGCGTGTGTATTTCCAGATGTATGCCTTTTTCACTGAACCTGTTTTCTCCGATAAAAATATTCCGTTTCGTTCGTTTAAAAGCATTTGCCGGAAGCATAACTGTCCATGCATCATTATCCGTAATAACCTGAACGGAACAGGTACGTTTATTTCCTGTGCTGTGGATGGCAGGAATTACCGCCAAAGTCTGTGTATCGGACTGACATTTCAAATACCAGCCATAAAAAGTATGATACATATGCTTACCTCCATGAAAAAATAATACTTATTCTTCCATAGATAAGTCTGAATTATCCATTTTACACAATTGAGAGCAGGATGATGACATGTCAGCACATAAAAATTATGGCAATGCTTCATTATTGTCACATTTATATTGATGTATAGGTAACTTGTTGCTATAATCAGAAGCGTAACAAATTTCCATTAAGGAGGATTGCATGAATTTAGATGATTTGACTGCTAAATTTTCAAATTCCACAGAAAACCAAAGAAAGGCTGTTTTCAGTACCTTATTTATTGCCGGCAACAAACTGCAAACGATTTTTGACAACCGTATTCCGGAGGTATCGTTAAAGCAATTTATGTTACTGTCAATCGTCAGACAATCAAAAGAACAACTCACATTTACCCAATTAGGAAATCTGCTGGGCTGTTCAAGACAGAATATCAAAAAATTAGCGGATGCTTTAAGGAAAAAAGGATTTATCATAATTAAGCAAAGCCCACATGATACACGAGCTATGTGTATCTGTCCCACTGCAAAAGTAAATGACTATTTTGTAAATGAATTTTTCGAATATCAGCAAGAATTGAACTATCTTTTTGAAGTTTATACAGACAAAGAGGTTGAAACACTTTTCATCCTTTTATCAAAGCTGTATGCAGGAATAGAAAATATGGAAAAGAAAATTGCAAATGCAACAAAAAATTAAAAGGCAGGGAGGTTTAGGCAGATGAAAACAATCGTAATCTATAATTCACAAACAGGGTTTACGAAGTGTTATGCCGAGTGGATAGCAGAAGCAACCGGGGCGGATTGTCTTGAATTGTCTGCTGCCAAAAGGAAAGATCTAACCGCATATGAAGCAATTATTTTTGGCGGCTGGGCCTGTGCGGGCCACATCAATAAAATTAGCTGGTTTAAAGGAAATATAGATAAATGGACAGATAAGAAACTGATTGCATTTTGTGTCGGAGCAAGTCCGATAGACAATCCCGAAATTGAAGTGGCTCTTAAACAGAACTTCAACGAACCGGAGCTGAAAAAGGTAAAAACATTTTATTGTCCGGGGGGATTCAATTATGAAAAGATGTCTGTTCCGTCTAAACTTATGATGAAAATGTTTTTAAAAACGCTCAAGGCAAAAAAAGAGAAAACCGCTGAAGAACAGATAATGATAAACATGATTTCTTCGTCCTATGATATCTCGGACAAAAAATATATTGAGCCAATTTTACAATATCTGAAAACGTAATTTTCTCTTATCTGATCGCTTTTCTGAGACTAATAAAAAACAACAGCTGAATTTCCCGCATAAGGAAACAATGGGGCAGCCAGCCGCAATCCGAAGCTCTCCCTGCCTGCCAGTCCCACCACTTTCTGAAAGGATGGGGATGCTTGTTCAGCACCGTCAGGCGCTTAAAGAGCATAAAATGAAATTAGATGAGAATATTGAATTTTTGAAATCTTGCGATATAATAGAAGCGGACATAAGAAAAATAGAACAGACAGGAAAACTTTATGAAAATTAACAGATATTTACCGCCACTTGTTATGTGGCTTGTTTTTGAAACGATTGCGTTAACATTGTGGCTTACACTGAATAATATATTTTATCTTTTTAATTTCTCCTATATTGGCACAGCGATTGCAGCTGGGTTAGTCTTATATGAGCAAAAGAAAAAGTATGCCCGAAATGCAGTCCAATTTGCTGTTGGCCTGTATATGCTCGTGTATCTCGGATTCCTTTGCCGGGAAAATATGCAGATAGAGGGGTTCTGGTATTATCTTTTCCTCGGAGTATTCGAGGCTGCCACGATTCACTATGTCATCGCAAAAATTTTGGGCCCCCTGTTATTCGGGCGTGGATGGTGCGGTTATGCCTGTTGGACCGCGATGGTTTTAGACTTGCTCCCATTTAAGGCGCCTTCCGCTCCCCGTAAACGTTGGGGAAAGATCCGGTATTTTGTCTTTGGGGCTTCACTTATATTTGTCAGTCTGCTTTTTATTCTTCACGTCCCGAACAAAGGGGAAATTATGTGGTGGAGTTTCATCATTGGAAATATCCTCTACTATGGCGTTGGAATTGCCATAGCCTATAAATGTAAGGACAACAGAGCCTTTTGTAAATACATCTGTCCGATTACACTTTTTCTGAAACCTATGAGTTACTTTTCAATTTTCCATATTCAGGTCGACGAAGAGAAATGCATTTCCTGCGGAAAATGCGAAAAAGTATGCCCCATGAATGTTGAAGTGCCAAGCAACTCTCGAAAGAAGAAAAATGCAACGGAATGCATTTTGTGCATGAAATGCGTGGAAGAATGCCCGAAAAATGCGCTGAAGCTATAGTACCGCAACGTCCTGAAATGGCTTTTCCGAAAGAGGAGGGGATGTGCGGCTCCATAGCTGTTTATGCTTTTGCATCAAAACTATTCTGCGCGTTTTCTGCATTTCCTGATTCTTCACTGATTAGCGGAATTCCCCTCTTTGCGTTTCCCCATGCCTCATTATAAATCATGCACATTTCCGTCTGTCTGGAAGCCTCCGCATTGGTGGTATACATCGTCCACCCAGTATTGGAATACGCCGCCACCATCTCTCCATTCTTATCGTAGAAGTCTATGTATTCGCTGTTGCCTGACGGCACTTTCTGATATTTTACTTTCCCTTCCATCAGCGTTGCCACCAAATCTATCGGCTTTAACACATTCCTCCTGCTCCGTGAAACAGCCTTCAGGCCAGAGGTAATAATCCCTTTTCTGTCAGGGGACACCTTCGATGTGTAGCTTTTCATCAACCTGTTAAATCCTTCGGATTTGTTCTGGAATTGCCCTTTTGCAAAATCCTGATAAGCCTGTTCCCTGATCTGCTTTCGGAATTCTTCATCACTCATGTTGCTTTTCTTTTTGGAAAAAACATAGTTATCGTTGAAGTCAGGCAAATGGATACCGCCTATGCTTCCTGTTCCCGAAAAATGTCTGTTTTGTAATGAACCATTAGACAAATTGACCTGCATTCTCTCATTCCTTCTCTCTGTAAACTTCTTGTTATACTTCATAATTCAGGCCTGCTCTCCGGTTCCTCCCTGCTGGAAGTCAGGAAAAAACCCGCACGGTGCCCTTTTATGAGCAATTCCATTCACCTATTTATCGGCAAAAAACACCAAATAAGAAAGAAGAATTGTAGTGTCCGGACAATTGGTAGCAGCAACTGGACATTGGGAAAACAGATTGTCTTTCCAAAATATTATTTATTGTTGCCAATACTGACTCATAGGATATACTGCTTTTCCTGTGCCGGAGCAACCTTCGCATAGCCATCCCACGCAAACAGCACTTCCTTTGATACATCTGCCATTATTTTTTCAATCATGCAAAGATACAAACAATGGTCGCCAGATTCCACTGCCTGTGCAAGGGATACAATAAACACAATCCGAGAATCCTCCGGGATTTGGATCTTACTTCCCTCTACACGTTGTAATGCAACGGGCATTTCTTTCAACTTGTCTTTCTGGCTGCCACAAGAAGAACCTTATGCCATTACTGCGTCTTTCAGGCTGACGCCCGGAGCGGCAAGGACCGCTTTTCCTGTTCTCCGGATATTCTCCCCGGAATTAGCCGCCTTCCCCAATGCAAATGCAAGCATGGGCGGATTGAAGGAGGAATACATAAAGAACGAAACCGGAGCCATATTAAGGCGTCCATTCTCCTTTGTTGTACAGACCAGCATAAGCGGGTCCGGGGAAGTGATTGCTGTTGCCTGGCCAATATTAACTTCTTTCATGGTAAAATCATCCTTTCTGTGATAACAGTATTCTCAGCACAGCCTTTGTTGACTTTTACTGGCAAGATTATTATACTTAGTCTGTAAATTTATTCAAGTACGCAGAATATTCTTACATAGTACCGTGAACCATACCACCAGAAACGATTGCGAAATAATATTTATTGTCTAAAGGAAAGGCGGCTATGATATGAATGAAAATTTAACTTACGAGGAATGGACTCAAAGGGTCAAAGATAGGATTTATACAGAAGCAGGAAATTGCCCTGTAACATCTTTACTGAGTATGTTACAGGGCAAATGGAAATTTCAAATCATATATGAGATGTGCATTCAGTCGCCCATACGCTTTGGCGAACTACGGAAAAACATTGAAGGCATTACAAACACAATGCTTACTTCTTCCCTGCGCGAGTTAGAAAAAGATGGATTGGTATCACGAATACAGTTTAATGAAATCCCCCCTCATGTCGAATATTCCTTAACTGAAAAGAAAACTGCGCTTCTTCCTGTTTTCTATGCCATGACAAAATGGGGACTGACATATATTCCATGAAGCAATATTATGATTCTGGACCTCAAATTAAGGAAAGTAACTGACATGCAGGAGTTTATTACACAGTATCAAACAGCAAAAAATAAACTTCAGTTCCTTCCAAATTTTTATTCTGAAGGTCTATATGCTCCCAGCAGGTTTTTTATCAAAATTTTCATCAATTCACTATTCCCTTTTAAGAAACTGATTTTCGTCGGCACCTTTCCTTTCTTTGGGTACGCTCTGGTCACGGGAATTTCACACACCCTATACCCCAGTTGGGATGCCCGCACCGATAAATAAGCCAGGAGCTCATACGTCATGAAACTATCCCGAAGCGGACAGACTCTTCTATCGCTCAGATACCTTGCCGAATACGCCCGGTAAGCATTCGTTGTATCCGTAAATCTGTGGCGGGCTGTCAGGGAAATAAGAGGCGCATGAATCAACCTGACCGCAATCAGCCTGACTACAGGCGTATTCACCGCTCTCCCACCCTTCACAAACCGCGAACCCTGGATAAGATCATATCCCGCCTCCAGCTTTTCAAGAAAATGGGGCACGTCCTCAATGCTGTCCTTATTGTTGCCGTCAATTGTAAGTATTCCCCTGTAACCGCGCTGCAAAGCCCACCAAATCCCCATGCGAAGCTGCGCTCCCTGTCTCCCCACATCCTGTTTGATCAGCAATGTATTTACTTTTAATTTTCTCAGAACCATCTCATCCGTACTTCCGTCTTCGGAACCGCCGTCGCAGATTACAAGATCTGCATAATCACTTATCCTGTACTTATATGCGCGTATCAGCTCTTTCCGGATGCGGTCCCCCTCGTTAATAACCGGAATCAGGACCACATAATCGCTTGATCTTTCCTCATACTGTATACATTTAAATTCCGGCACGCCCTTTTGCTTTTTATAAATACACTCCATTTCCGCCCGCTCCTATCTTACAACCTGATAAATGTTTTGCATATTCTCATCCGGATTTATGTCTGCTCCGTTTATCGTCACTGTAACATACAGTTTTTCCTGATCGGTTTGTATTTTTGATATCTGGCATTCCCGTCCCTGAATTCGAATGCCCCTTGCCGATCTGAGAATCGTCCTGTTCTTCTCATTATCAGACAGATGGAGGACTGCCTCACTCCCCCCGCTCTCCATAGCGGATACCTGCACATAATCAAAAAGGACCGGGTATATCTCTTCGCAGCTTACTTCATTCAGCGCCAAACAGGTACCCGCGGCCGGCTCCGAGGTCAGGGTAATCTCCCCATATCCGTTTACAACCCGAACCGGCACGAACTCGGCGCCTGCATCCCTTAAAAAATTCGATTCATATTTGCTTTCACCCGAATATACAGTCCCTGTATTCTCTACCTTCAACATACGCTGGAACAGCAGGCCGGCCGACTTTCTCTCATTTTTTCGCACTTCATAATCCACCCGGACATCAGCGGTCCCATTCACCGAAGGACCAGCCTGAACCACTACCTTTTTCACGGTATCGCTGATATCCTCCACACTCACAGAACACGCTTCCGTCAGAACATGCGCTTCCTCCCCTTCGTTTCTCTCCCAGTATATTTCATACTCATTAAAATACACCGGATGCCAGCTTCGATACAATTCACGGTAGAAAAACCAGTTTGCCCGTTCCACCCAGAATTCCCAGGGCGTAAGATCTTCGTTTATGACAGCCGCATATTCAAAATCGCCATTTTCAAAATCAGATAAATATTTTTCTCTCTGTTCGTCCCCCAGTACATGAATAATGTAATCGGTCCCGGAAGGTTGAAACAGGTCACTCACAACCTCCTGAGCAGAAGCATAAGTTGAGAAAAAACGCGCCCCGTTTAAAAATTGATCCGTACGCTCAAGATCTTCCGCCAGAGAGGTCATATTGCCACCCAATGCATCCACGTATACCCCCCCCCGATCAGAAATCGTCCAAAAAACAATTTCATCCTTAAGGCTCGAAACGACCCAGGCAAGACACACAACAGAGGCCGTCACATTCTTTTTTATTCGATCTGCTTTGAGCAAAATGGCAAGGCAGCGACACGCCTCAAATAACAGCGTTACAAACAAAACGGCCAGCGCCACTTCTCTTGCATTATTTCCGCTCAACAGCTTGTATTCATTCACTGCACAAAATCCGGTCATATTCGCATAGGCCGGTATACCGTATCTTTTCATGCTTTGTCCACCGGCTCTTGATCGAAACAGCTGCGTCAGATATGCAAGACATACAAAAGCCTGGATTAACATAATGTATGAGAAGTCAACATCGTAGAGATAATAGCTTTTCGCGGAATTATAGTACCAGCCCTGATATCCTCCCGTTCCGAATACGGACTGAAACCAGTTTCCAAAATGACCCAATGTGAAAATCTCAACAAAAAGAAACAAAAAAAGGATAGAAACCATACACTCAAAAGCCGCGCCGGAAACTGCCCTTCCCAGGTTCGCGGTTCTTGCCAGCACAACAAGAAATGTCATGACAAAAAGACATACCCAGCAGCTGACTCCGTAATCATTGCTCCATAGAAAAGAAAATCCGGCAAGCATTCCGACCAAACTAAGTTTAATCAAATTTCTGTGCTTATCCTGCACCCGTTTATAAATCCCTGCCTTCCTCATTGTCCGGTCTGCCGCCAAAAAGAATGCACAGGACAGAGGCAGTATCATACCACGTACAAATCTTGCGGAGTTCCCCGAACTGACCGCATAATTCAGAGCGCCCTGTATTTCACTTGTCCCGGCAAGCACATTCGAATACAGGAAAGGCTCTGTCAGAACCAGAATCAGAATTATATTCGTGATCATCAGTACGGTTGACTTCTTTTGAAACAGCACGCTCCCAAGAACCAGCGCAATCATGGCAAGCCCCGCAAAGGACAGAAAGGAAAATGCAATCAGGCTTGCCTGATAATCACCGCCAAACAAAAGTGTAGTTATCGCACCTGAATACAAATGGCCCAATCCGAGATAATCCTGAAACTCTTTATACGGAATCTGTCCGGCCAGCAGTCTTCTGACCGGATTAAAGTTCTGAAATGTCCCGTTTATTGGCCAGAAATTTGCATAATGGTTAAAAGCAGCCGCATGCAGCACGCAGACAGACAGCAAAATCAGAACTCCCAATCCAATGGACACGCTTTCTCTCTTATCTCCAAATAAAGTTTTTATCTTATGCACCTGCAAATATTCCTCCTATGTACCGCAATTTCTCTTCAATCACAGACAAATCCCCCATCCGTCCCATCTCAATTGAAATATATCCTTTATACCCTTCTTTTCTCAATATACCAGAAAGGCTTTTGTGCAGCTCTCTCGGCTCAATCGGCTGAAGGCCGGGTTCACTAATGTGCACATGACTGATATATTTTATATTTCCCTGAAGCACGGACAGGGCTTCATTGTTGTAAATCATTGTACCGACATCGAGATTTAAAAGAAACCCGTCGGAACCAACCTTCCGGACCAAGCGGAATGCCGATTCCGTATCATTTATAAAGTTCGTATGATAAACAGGAGGATTTGCTTCCATACCAATTGCCGTACCCTTTGATGCCGCATAATCTCCTGCTTCTCTAAAAAAGTCAACCGCGGTCCCGACATCCGCGCCTTCTAAAAGATTGCGGTTTTTCGGACACCCCAACACCAGATTTTTGCATCCTAAAACGGCTGCGAAATCAACCGCCTGCTTTGTATAACCCATTAAACGTTCCCGTTCTTCGCTCCCGCCAAACAGATTTTCCTGCCGGCCATACCAGATCGACTGCATGGACGGAAGATCGAAACCATACTTTTCTTTTAAATCTTTCTTCCATACCCCGGCTTCTCTCAATTTCCTGTATGGTTCTTCAGGAAATATTCTGGTTGGAGCAATCTCCAGACCAGAATATCCATACTTTTTCATCAACACATAGACCGGCAGATCATTTTCAGACGCCCACGCTATGTTCGATACCGCCAGTTTCATTCCTTTTCAAATCTCCCTTCCCTTTTTTGAAACAAACTCACCGCCTGTCTGCATATCACATAAAAGCAGACCTGAACATATCCAAAATACCAGAGCACATAATTCATATGCGGATGATTGTAAGAATGCTGCTTGGCTAAAATAAACCATGAAATTGACGTGATGAAACAAACCGCATATAAAATAACATCATTCCAGTCAGGCTTCCCGGTTTTATAGTTATATGCAAAAAGAATCAAAGGAACGATACAGACCATTGGAAATAAATTTCCGTGCACTCCCGTAATGACTTCCGTTTCAAAATGAAAATACCGGGAGAATGTCTGCCAGATAGACGCATTTATGGAATCCCAAAACGACTGATCAAAATTATTCATATCTCCGCCAAGCGTCCTTCTTAATACATCCTGCTCAAATATACGTTTCATTCCTTCTGCAATGCTGCCCTCTCCGCGCAGTCTGGCATGTATGCAGACAGCAACAAAAAATCCCAGCAGTGCGACGGTGCCCAAAATAAAAAGAGTCCGTAAAATCAATGCTGCCTGCTTTTTATTTCGTTGAATCAGGCAGCTCATCAAATCTGCCGCCAAATATGCCACAGAACCTAACATAATCGTCGATATATACTCATATCCACACAGGCATTTTATCATTATAGACACAAAAACAACTGTATAGCTGATTATGCGGCAGTTCCTTCGATCTATATAGAGAGAACAGAAGAGCCCGGCAGCCATTGGAATAAACCACGTAAACTCCACCCAATATAAATTCCGTGCAAAATTCACAATCCAGGGTGACAGCCAGAACACAGCCAGAAAGCAGCCTGCCATCAGAACATTATACTTTCTCCCAATCAGCGCAACAATTACGGAAAAAACAAAAGCCGCTGCCACACAGCAGAGAAAATTCAATATCGTCAATGTGTTCTCCAAACTGATATAACGTGCCATAAATCTGAATATTTTTCCCTGTAACCCGTACTGGCTTCTATAGGCATTTAACGTTTCCCCCGACAAACTGCCAAGTCCATAAGGCTCCGACACAATTCCCTCATGATCTGCAGAAACAGCGCTCATAACAAGCGCCTCCGAATCACCCTGAAATCCATAGAATCGGTCATTTTGATTATCAAGGGAATTGTACATATAGTTCCACGTCAGACCAAATATCATAACAAGAAATAATACAGCCTGATTTGCATACGCTCTTTTCCTGCCGCTCCATAAAAGCGCACTGATGCAGAATAGCCAGACGGAAAGAATCAAGAGGCCAAACAAAGCCTTCTCTATAAGCGAAAATGTAGATTCCGCATACATGTATCCCAAATAAATTCCGCTGTCGGAATCCAGGTTCTCCAGGGCGTCATTTGGCAGTGAACTGTCTTCCAGCTCTATTGTACAGGTATATGTACTTCCGACCTTCAAACGTACATCAAAATACATTCTGTACCAGTCATCACCTTTTGCTTCATCCAGACTGGCTTTTACGCTATCCAGCGTCTTTCCACCCGCATCCATAACGGAAATCGCCAGATTCCCTGTCAATTCCCCGGGAATGCCTGCCGTACGCACCCCAAACCCCGTAAAGTGCTTTCTTTCCGGCACAAACTCAATTATACATACTGCCTGTCCGCTAAGAACCTCCTGTCCAATATCGATGAACTCTGCTGTGTAAATGTAATTTCCATGTACACAGATATCAAGAGGCCCCAGCCAGAGAAGCAGCAAAGCAGCCACTATTGTTATGACCAGAGAAATCACTTTATTCCTGTTCTTCTTTTCCCACATAATCGTTCACAAACTCCTTAATTTCTTTCAGAACCACAATTTTATCGCAGATATATCCATTTTCTCCACCGAATACATCCGCATGAATTGTCCTGTAATCATAATCCACCGGAGCGCCCTTTAATTCATTTACAAATGTTTCTCCTGTCAGAAAAAAGTAAAGTTCGCCCGCCGATATGGGTTCTGTTGCAGGATGCCAGAGCAAAATCCCCTCCTCTAATGCGGTTCGTATGTCATTCCATAATCTCCCCAGATTATAAAACTGATACCGGCTCCTGCTGTCCGTGAAAGATAAAGCGCTGAATCCAAGCTGTTTAAATTTCCGTTTTAAATCCTCCCTGTCCCTGCCTGTAATTTCCTTCAGCTTATAAAATCCATTTTCCAAACGGGTATAATACGCTTTCAAGCTGTTATCTGCCCCCGATAATTCTTCCATTTTCGATTCGGTCAGCATAAACGGGATTATATTCATGTAATCATATATGAAATTCTTCTTAATGTTTTTCCCAAAAAGTGCAGGCAATCTGATAATCAGTGCATCAGGGTATTTCTCCCTGACCCATACTTCCAGCCGGTGTCTGTTGTATCCATAGGGATGCAGGCCTTCCGTATCAATCTTTGTTGTTTCATCTGCCCCGCACGGCCTCTTCAGGACATCAATCGTTGAAATTAATACCAGTTTTTTCGGATAAATTTCCGCAATATTTTTCTCCGCCTGAAGAATCAATTCCATATCCTTTTCCGGAGCGTTGTTCGCAAGATATTTTTCGGCCCTGAGTCCTGCATACATCAGCAAATCCGGCTCTGTTCCATAAGCTTCTTCTATATTCTTTGAATGATATACCGCATCAAACTGTCCGGCGGAATACAGATTGCTTCCAACAAATCCCGTATAACCAACTAAAATTTTCATGACTGCCCCTCTATTTCGTAAGTTTCTCTATACTCTCAAAGCTATAATGCTTCCTTTTAAATACCAGGTCCACAAGCAGCTGCAAATACTTAATCACGATTGTTAAGATGCCAAACAGTCCAAAAAAAGCAACTGAAAGAAACAAAACGGTTGTCGTCCATCCCGCCACCGGATGTGACGCTATATAGACAGTGACCGAATAAGCAATCATAATGACAGACATGAGCATCATAAAGAGAGTCATGCTCAGGGAAAACCAATACCCCATCTCTGTAAAGAGAATTAACGTATCGACTGCCAGACCAAAGCGATAGTTCTTTTCCTTTCTGTCATAATGATTCTCCATGTTCCCTGCTGCATGGTACTTTATATGATCCGTCTTCAAACCACAGGCCGCATAAACTACTTTTCTGTATGGCACAGTTTTGTTCATAGAGCTGATTCTGTTAATGACTCTTCTGCTAAGTATGCGGAAACGCTCCGTCGACATCTTACCCGTCATTTCCGAGAAACGGTCAAAGACCTTATAGAAAAATGTGGATGATAGTTTTTCTTTTCTCTCAGGTGAAGCGCTGACAATGTCAAATCCTCTCAGAGCTCTGTAATAAACATTCATAATCTCCGCTCGATCAAAATCCGAAACCGGCAGATCAAATTCGAGGACAAAATCACCGATTGCCAGGTCCACACCGGCATTCATAGCCATCTCCAATCCATGAAAATAGCTCATATTTAAGATGGATATACTTGATGTAACCGCCTCAGCACTCACATTTCTGATGACAGACACGCTGCGGTCTCTGGAATCATCGTTCACACAGATGATCTCTGAGTGTTCAAAGTTTTCCTCCAATACTTCCTTTACCATCCGTAAGAATTTTTCTATCTGCGCTTCTGCATTATGCACATAGATTACGGCCGACAGAAAATTTTTCTCTTTCTTATCCATTGTTCAATACCTCGTCTAAGTCATATACCGTATTAATCTTCCCGGACAATACACTCACACAGGTCGGGTTGGTTGAATACGTACGTATAACGGTCGGCCTTGAATCATCAATTTCCGAACTCATTAAAATTGGTTTCATCGAATAGAGGGACTCCTTATAATGAAATACATATTCATCCCTCAGATACTTTCGTGCAAGATTTGCCATATACGGGAATGCAGATACCGGTTTTGCCGGACATTGATTGCAATTCCCCAGATGCCCGGGAGTGCAATCGCTTCGACTGTCCTTCTGACATGCAAACGACGGTAAATCATCATAACAGGTGGTATGCGGCGTAAACGTCACGGAAGTCAGCGAATGGACTCCCGTTTTTCCAAATGGCATAATCGAAAAAAACGGCCCGTCCATCACTGTAAATCCATAATTTTTTAAAACATCATTTACATCGCATAGAATAATTTCACATAGTTCGTACTTAATCCGAAATTTTTCATACCCCAGCAGATCAAGAATCTGGTTTGCGCCGGCATAGGCAGCATTCAGAAGAAATCCGGTTCTGTATTCCACTCCCTCCGTATCCCGCACCAGATATGCATCTTGCACGTTTTCAATCGTAGCAATTTCAATGCCGTATTTGATTGTAATATTTTTAAGCTGAGCCGTTTTGTCCAGATAATAATCTCTTAAAATCATGGCATCATACGTATATTCTCTGGTCAGAAAAGCCCCATCGCACATCCCGTCTTTAAAGAATTTCTCCGCACGCAGCTCTTCGCAGGGTATTCCCGCCGCCTCACAGAATTTTTTAAACTGCCCGCCGTTCGACCATGAATAGCAGGCGGATGTCGCATATACCTTTTCAAACTCCCTGTTTATACAAAAGTGAAAATCCTTATAAAATCTTTCAAAATAACCGGCGGACTTTACTGCCGTAGAGATAGACCTCGGATAATGATACCCCTGATGTACTCTGGCCTGATTTACATAAGTGGCACGGCCAAAAGGAGAAGAATCACACTCCAGGACAAGAACGCTTTCCCCCCTACTGCCACAGTACAATGCCGAATATAAGCCATACAACCCCGCTCCGATGATAATTCTGTCATATCTTTTGCACATTTTCAGATTCTCCGCAGATTTCACTTCTCATTATTCAGAATTCTTGCAATTCTTCCTCTAGTATAGCCCGATATCGGGCATTATGCAAGAATTTTTTGGCCATTATCCTAATATCATATGAATAAAAAGGATGGTCAATATGATTATTTACAACAAATTATGGGATACTTTGAAAGAAAAAAAAATATCGCAGTACAAACTGATAAACACGTATGGAATCAGCACCGGACAGCTTGACCGCTTGAGGAAAAATGAAAGCGTAAGCACGAATACCCTAGATATGCTCTGCGATATTTTAGATTGCTCGCTATATGATATCGCAGAATATAAAAAAACGACCGCTGAAAATGAATTGGAACAGTCCTGACAAAATCAGGTTATTGCCACTTGAAATACCTTCTGACAATAACCTGATTTTTCACTTATTCTGCTTTTTCGCATGCATGGCTCCTGCATGCCTGACACCCGCCTTCGCTGTCCGATACAACAAACGATGCATCTCTGATACTCGACAGAAGGCAGACTGCCTGCGAGGAAATGCCCTCGCCGCTGCCTGTAAATCCGAGTCCTTCTTCCGTCGTGGCCTTCACATTGATCTGATTCTCCTCAATTCCAAGCGTATCGGCAATATTCTTTACCATCTGTCCGATATGAGGACGCATTTTCGGTTTCTGCGCAATGATTGTCACATCGATATTCTCAATCATATAGCCATTTTCAAGAAGCAGTCTTCCAACATGGTGCAAAAGCCTTATGCTTGATATTCCCTTATATGTCTCATCTGTGTCCGGGAAATGTTTTCCAATATCCCCAAGCGCAGCCGCACCAAGCAGCGCATCCATAACCGCATGAAGCAGAACATCCGCATCCGAATGCCCCAGAAGTCCTTTTTCAAAAGGGATTTTCACCCCTCCCAATATCAAATCTCTGCCCTCAACAAGACGATGCACATCATATCCCATTCCTACTCTCATTTTAAAATCCTGTCCTTTCTCTTTTCTGCTGCATTCTTACAGAAGCCCATATAGTTTCTCTCATTTTTAATAGAATAAGTATAAATCATTCCTGTATTTTTTTAAACAACTTTATGTTATAATAGATCTATCAAAATTATTATACAAGGGGGAATGTTTATGTATCGCTACATTACAATCGAACGTGAATATGCAAGCGGCGGAAATGAAATCGGCAGACGGCTGGCCGAAGAACTGGGTTACGATTTCTATGACCGCAATATCCTTACGGAAGCAGCAAAAAGACTTGATATTCCCGCCATGTACATCTCGCAGCTTGAGGAAACGAAAACCGACAGTTTCCTGTTCAATCTTGCTCAGACTGCACTCGGCGGCTCAGGCGCACGTGATCTGCCGGTCGCAGAAAGGCTCTTCCTTGAAGAAAAAGCCATTATCGAGGAGGCCGCCCAAAAAGGAAACTGTATCATTGTAGGACGATGTGCGGGGGAAATTCTGAAAGAACATGACGGCTGCCTGAAAGTTTTTATTTACGCTGACTACAATAAGCGCATTGACCGTGCCATTCGAATTGAACATCTTACCCCAGGAGAAGCCGAAGAAACACTGAAAAAATTCGACAAAAAAAGAAGTAGTTTTTACCGGGCTCACTCCGGCCTCACATGGGGAAGCCGCGAAAACTTCGATCTGCTCTTAAACAGCAGCAGGCTTGGCATTGACACATGCATTCAGATGTTGAAAAATCTTGCATAAATTAGACTGTTTTGTTTATTTATGACTCAATTATAAAAGCGCCTAGGTATGACGAAGAAAATTCTCATACATCAGGCGCTTTTATTTATGCTGAAATCACCAGCTGTTTTTTACTGATATTTTTTGCTCTGCTCTTCTATCAAAGCATTGTCTTCAAAATAATTAATTTTCATTGCACGTCTCACCTGATCAAGCGTCTGTGCTGCTGCAGCCTGAGCCGCCTCACTTCCTTTTTTCAGAACATCATAAACGTAACCGACGTCTTTCTGATATTCCTTCCTCCGGCTGCGTATCGGTTCAAGTTCCTCCTGAAGTACATGATTCAGGAATTTCTTTACCTTTACATCACCGAGGCCGCCCCGCTGATAATGGGCCTTCAGTTCATCCAGATTCGGATATTCCGGCAGATAACGTTCAAAATGTTCCTCTTTGCAAAACGCATCAAGATACGTAAACACCGTATTTCCCTCAAGACTTCCCGGGTCATCGATCTTTAAATGATTCGGATCTGTAAACATGCTCATGACCTTCTTGCGAATTTCTTCCGGTTCCTCTGAAAGATAAATGCAGTTTCCAAGCGACTTGCTCATCTTCGCCTTGCCATCCGTTCCGGGAAGACGCATACATGCGGCGTTATCCGGAAGAAGAATATCCGGGTCCGTCAACGTTTCCCCATAGACCGTATTGAACTTATGCACGATTTCTTTGGTCTGCTCGATCATCGGCATCTGATCTTCCCCTACAGGTACCGTAGTCGCATGAAATGCTGTGATATCCGCTGCCTGGCTGATCGGATATGTAAAAAAGCCAACCGGAATACTCGTCTCAAAATTACGCATCTTGATTTCTGTTTTCACAGTAGGATTTCTCTGAAGGCGTGAAACAGTCACGAGATTCATGTAGTAAAAAGACAATTCGCACAGCTCGGGTATCTGAGACTGAATAAATAAATTTGATTTTTCAGGATCCAACCCGCACGCCAGATAGTCAAGCGCAACCTCGACGATATTCTGCCTGACCTTCTCTGGATTGTCCGCATTATCCGTAAGAGCCTGCGCATCCGCAATCATAATATAAATTTTATCATACTCACCGGAATTCTGGAGTTCCACGCGTCTGCGAAGCGAACCCACATAATGTCCCACATGCAGTCTGCCCGTCGGACGGTCTCCGGTTAAAATAATCTTTGCCATAAATTATCGATGCCTCTCCCTGTCTTACCGTTTTTTACCGTTTGTTTCTTCCGGCGCATCCAGAAGTGAAACAGGATCATTCTTTACAAAACTATCCGTATTGGTTGATGCCATTGTACATCTGCCGTCAAAGCATGCATTCTCATCAACAACCAGAGATTTCGCCGTAATATTACCGATCAGCTTACCGGTAGAAAGGAGTTCCAGTTTTCCGGACGCAGCTATATCTCCCTCAACTCTGCCTGAAATAATAACGTTCTGTGCCGTAATATTTCCCGTGATATGACCGCTCTGACCAACAATAAACTCCTTCTCGCACGCACAGTCGCCCTTAATCGTGCCATCTATCCTGACAGCCTCTTTTGCAGTCAGATGCCCCTCAAAAACAGCATCTTCCCCCAATATTGTCACTACCTTGATCTGTGCATCTGAAACCGTATTGTTACTTTTTCCAAACATTTTATTTCCTCCTTTTATCCTTTCGCTTCAATTACCGTAAGCGGGTCTATTGCTTTACCTTCAAATATAACCTGATAATTAAATTCCGTGTCTTCCGCAGTGATGGGATACAACACATCGCCTGCTTTGACCTGGGCTCCCTCCTCAAGCTTTACGTCCGCCTCACGGCGGCAGAGATATCGTGTCACATAACCGCCGCTATGCTCCACCTCTACAATGCTTGGATAAGTTTCATCCGAACCGACAGTGATCACCTTTCCGTCACCGGCCGCAACCACATTCCCCTCCGGACGCGTATTGATTGCCAGATATTGCTGCTCATCTGAATAAGAGGAGATCAGAATTCCTGTTCCTGAATAAGGATAGAGAGTCGGAACCGAAGTATCCTTTTCCGGCACCGCATCCAAAAGTTCCTTTTTTTCTTCTTCTGCTTTCTGCAGCTCCTCATTGGCTGTAACAAGATTCAGTTTATCCTCATTCAGCTGACTGATTTCCACCTCCAGCTCCTGTACTCTCTGTTCCTGTTTTACCAACTGGCTTTGCAGAGCATCCTGCTGCTTAGAACTATTTGAATACAAGGCAGCCATCGCTATTGCCACAACACAGAGGAGAAAAAACAAACTGAAAAACAACCGTACCCAAAATACCGAAACATGAAACTGCCTGCTGTTTCCTCCCGTATTGGAAATCAATAGTATGGAAAAAGACTCTTTTCGCTTATGCCTCTTACGATCCATATCTGTCTCCATTCCGCCGCTTGCCCGTTGCGGCATATATCATTATATCAGTTCCCGCAGGAAAAGGAAATACTATTCATCTTTTCCCTGATTCTTCCACTTACCATTTCGGCAGTTTCCTTTGTATTTATCACAAAAAATGGTAATTGCATCTGTTAAGTGCACCATTGTTTGAATCACTTCCGTTATCTCTACTCAAACGGATACCGAATCTTCAGCGATTCTCTGATTCCATCCATTCTCTTCATCATAAGAACCGTTTCCGCATGCGGCATCTCGTCACATTCTGTCTTTCCTGCGCGTATTGCTTTAAGGCACGCCTCCACTTCATACTCATACCCTGAAATCTGGGGCGGCGCCTCATATGTTTTCACAAGCTCTCTGTTGAGATTGTATACTTTAATAGATTCAAAATTATTGATGTTCTCCACAACAATCATTCCCTGCCTGCCGTAAAGAATTCCCTGCCTGTCGCTCAATCCGCCTGTTCCGCCCGAACATATGGCCACCTTTCCGTCTTTATATGTAACAATCATCGTGCTTTGCGCATCCACACCCGTATCAAACATCACCGCATCTGAAGTAATGCGCGCCACATCGTCTCCAAAGCAGATCGACGCAAATGTAAGGGCATAGATTCCCACATCGAGAAGCGCTCCGCCAGCAAGTTCAGGCTTGTATATCCTCTCATTTCCGTCAATCACATAGTGAAGATTCGCCGTTAAAGTTGAAATTTCGCCAATAACGCCGGATGCAATTACTTCCTTCAACGTTTCACACATTGGAATATAACGTACCCACATAGCTTCCGTAAGCAGTAAATTCTTTTCCTTCGCAAGCTTTAAGACTTCTTCCGCTTGTTTGGCATTTACCGTAAATGCTTTTTCGCAAAGCACGTGTTTTCCATGTTCCAGACAAAGCTTAATATGCTCATAATGATGTGAATGCGGAGACGCAACATAAATAAGTTCAACCTCTTCATCTGCCACCAGTTCTTCATAGGAGCCGTACGCACGCTTAAACCCGTACTGATCTGCAAATTTCTTTGCCCGCTCATAATCCCTGGCGCCGGCCGCAACCATTTCCACCTGCTCCATATGACTGATTGTATCCGCCATAATGCCGGCAATTCCTCCACATGCCAAAATCCCCATTTTCAGTTTTTCCATACCGTTTCTCCTTCCCTTATCATGAAGTGCATTCTTAAGTCAACGTCATCAGACAGGCGACCACCACTCCGAGTACAGCGCCCGCCGCCACCTGAAGCGGTGTATGCCCGACAAGTTCCTTCAGTTTTTCCGTCCCAAAATCAAATTTATGCTCATCGACTTTCGAAAAGTACTCAATAAAGTGATTTAATACAACCGCCTGAGTCCCTGTCTCTCTCCGAACGCCTCTTGCATCATACATCACAATAATCGCAACAATTGCCGCTATTGCAAATTCAAAAGAATCCGCACTATAATGTACAGCCGTCGCTGTAGCCAGTGCACAGACCGTCGCCGAATGTGAACTTGGCATACCACCCGAGCCAAACAGCCTTTCAGGATCAAATGTCTTTGTAAAGCAGAAATTGATGATTGTTTTGATGATCTGCGCAGATGCCCATCCAGCAATCGCAGATAAAAATATCTGATTTGACAGTAATTCCGTAAAAAAAAGTGACATCTCCGTTTTAACCTCTTATGTAACCTATCCTTCTTACGAGTTAAAAAAGCGAAAACGCCGTAAAAACAACGCTTCCGCTTTCGTTCCAAATAGCGAGAGGGGGACTTGAACCCTCGACACTACGGGTATGAACCGTATGCTCTAGCCAGCTGAGCTATCTCGCCATAATATATGGGACCTATAGGGCTCGAACCTATGACCCTCTGCTTGTAAGGCAGATGCTCTCCCAGCTGAGCTAAGATCCCATATCTTCCCGTCGCTTTCTTATCTGCGACTGCTTTGCTATTATACAATTAAATCCAACCAAATGTCAAGCGATTTTTGCATTATTTTATAGAAATTTTGTAAGAAGTTTCAAAAACAGCCCCGGACTCCAGGAAATTCCCCCATTCCCTGTCCTTCAGTTCACCTTCATATCCGACCGGATCACATCTTCCGTACCAGGGTTCAATGCATACAAACGGCGCATGTTTCTTTGGCGGCGACCAGATTCCAAAAAGAGGCGCATCAAAACTTACGGAAAGATATTCCGTACCATCCGGTTTCAAAAGACTTACCTGCTGTGCCTGATTTCCCTCTATGACCAGCGCATCTCCATCAAAAATCCCATCCGTAAGCGGCAGAATGCCGCCCTCCTCGAGCACATACTCTTCCATTTGCTGCGATGCATATCCACCTTCCAGAAGCCTGCTCTCCAGACAATCCGGCGCCGGGCTGAATTTCACACTGTATTCTTCCTGCTTTTCATCTGCATTCAGAGGGCACATAAATCCGGGATGGCCCCCGATGGAAAAATACATCACTGATTCCCCTGTATTCACAACTTTCCACGATACGATTACTTCACTTTTATCGACTTTATATTCTATTTCAAGCGCGAAATCAAACGGATACACGGCCCTTGACGCATCCTCTGAATCAAGGCGCATGACAATCGCATCCTCTGACTTCTCAACAAGCGTAAATTCCCGGTCCCTTGCAAACCCATGCTGTGAAATACTGTATGTTTTCCCCTCATGGATGTAATGGTCATTGAAAAAACGTCCCACAACCGGAAAAAGTATGGGCGAAGTTCTTCCCCAGAATGCTTCATCACCATTCCACATATATTCCTGATGATCTGACTTTCTGACAAGCGACTTAAGCTCCGCTCCTTTTAAATCAATCGTCAGAATTATGGATTCATTTTCCAACGTATAATTCATGATACCGCTCCTTTCCTGCACCTTGTCTTTATTATAACACGGAAGCCTGAATTTGTGTACCCTTTATTCGTACCGGAGAGCATCAATTGGATTCATTTTTGCCGCTTTGT
The DNA here is from genome assembly GCA_003612525.1 of bacterium C-53. GTDB lineage: Bacteria > Bacillota > Clostridia > Lachnospirales > Lachnospiraceae > C-53. Next base: position 23,343 of record RAZD01000025.1, read on the forward strand.
TGGCCGGATAATATCCGAAAAACACACCGATCATAGTGGAAAACAGCGCTGAAACCGCAATGCTTGACACAGAAGGGCTTCCCTCATATCCCATTACACGGACTGCAAAAAGTCCAAGCGCAAGGCCGAGCAGAATTCCCAGGACACCGCCAAGCAGACAGATCACAACCGATTCTACGATAAACTGAAGGCGTATGGAGGAATTGGCAGCCCCGAGCGCTTTTCGCGTCCCAATCTCACGTGTCCGTTCCGTAATTGATACCAGCATAATATTCATCACGCCAATTCCGCCAACCAGCAGGGAAATTCCTGCAATAATCGCAATCGCTATGGATATTGTCGAAAGCATTTCGGTCATGGATGAGACCATACTTTCCATGCTGAACGCACTGATCTCATAATTTTCATTTTTCCCGTAAAATCTCCTGTTCATGTACGTTTCCACTGTTTCAAGAAATGCCGTAACATCCGTTTCCGTTGATGCTACAATCGTGATCTGTGAAAAACCGTTTCTATTGTGATTCTGCTCCTGTGCCGTCTTAAGCGGGAGGTACAGCTGCGTCGCCACATCCTCACTGGAAGACATGTCAAAGGAAGCCGCACTCTCCTCATATTCGTATACACCGACCACCGTATAATGATAATACTTGTTATTTAATACAACCGTAATCTGCTCGCCGAGCGCGCGATCCGGATTGCCGTCAAATATATTTTCACAGAACTTATCGGAAACAATCGCGGTTTTTTTCCCTTCCTTCTGATCTTTTTCAGTGAAAAGCCGCCCGGAAAGAATCGTGAGATCGTTTGCAGTCAGATACCCGTCATTCACCCCGGTAACCGTCACATTCGCGCTGAGATTCCTATATTTGGCTTTCCCGTTTCCGACGGACTCCGTCAGGGAAAAAGCCTTAATATCATTCGGATATTCCGAAAGAATCTGTTCCATCATGTCATCCGTTATGTAATCTTCCTTCGACAGCGTCTGTCGCCTGGGTCCTGCACGGAACGTCATACCGCTCTCTGTCGTTTCACGGGTAGAGCTTTTCTGTTTGATTCCAACTGTAATATTGTGAACCCCCATGCCCTCCATTGAGGATGTCACAGAGTTTTTCATCGAATTCCCGACAGTCATAACAGCAATCACCGATGCAATGCCGATAATAATGCCCAGCATGGTAAGAAGCGTCCGCGTTTTGTTCGATTTAAGGCCGCTAAGCGCAAGAGAAATATTCTCAAATATCAGCATGCTTCCCATCCCCCTTTCGCTCTCCGATAATGGAGCCGTCACTGACTGTAATGATTCTCTGCGTTTCCTGTGCAAGTTCCGGAGAATGCGTAATCAGTACGATTGTTTTTCCCTGCTCTTCATTCAGCCGGTGGAATAAATCCATGATTTTGCGTCCTGTCTTTGAGTCAAGTGCGCCTGTCGGCTCATCCGCCAGAATAATAGCCGGGTCATTGGCCATCGCACGCGCAATTGCCACGCGCTGTTTCTGACCTCCGGAAAGTTCATCCGGCGTGTGGTTCATCCGTTCCTCCATCTCCACCAGTTTCATCAATTCTTTCGCCCGCATGCTGCGCTCTCTCCTTCCCATGCCGCGATATAACATTGGAAGTTCCACATTTTTGAGGGCGCAAGTTCGCGCAATCAGATTATAGGTCTGAAAGACAAACCCGATCTTCCGGTTCCGGATGCCTGAAAGTTCCCTGTCACGCGCTTCAATGATATTCACTCCGTCAAGCGTATAATCCCCTTCCGTCGGCTTGTCAAGCGCGCCGATAATATTCATAAGCGTCGATTTTCCGGAACCGGAGGCGCCGACAATCGACACAAATTCGCCGTCGCACACTTTTAAATCTATTCCATGCAGAATTTCAAGCTCATTTGGCTGGCCGATATAGAAGCGCTTCACAATTCCCCTGAGATCTATCATTAATTTTCTGTCTTCCATTCATTCAAATCCTTTCCGCAAAATTTTAATTTCTCGGAGAACCTTTGCCCATTCCGCCGCCGGGAACGCTCATCTGGCCTTTGAAGCCACCCATTTCACGCCCGGATTCCCCATTGCTGGTATTCTGAAGCGCCACCCCGGACGCAGATACAAGCATGCCTTCTGAAATCTCATCGGAAATAATCTCTGTATAATAATCCGTCTCAAGCCCTGTCTTTACCACAATCTCTCTCTGAGATGCGGTCGCTGCGTCTGTCTTCTTTTCATCATCTTCTGATTTTTGAGGTTTATCGACTACATAGAGAACCGGCTCACCCTTCTCATTCTCTCCGATGCAGTCATATGGCACCGCAAGCGCATTTTCCGCCGTCTCGGTAAGAACACTTGTTTCCGCCGTCATACCAATGCGGAGCTTTTCATCCGGGTCAGCGATATCAATCTCAACCGAATAGGTAACGCTGTCCGACGAACTGCCCGCGCTGCTCTCCTCCGGCGTCGGTGAAACAAAAGTCACCGTTCCCTTCATCTCAAGCTCCTCCGTCGCATCTGTCTTTATGACGGCCTCCATTCCCTCATACAGGCTGCTGATATCGTACTGATCTACAAAAGCCTCAACCTTGTAACCGCTGTTATCCTGAATCACACAGATCTTATTGTTATCCTGTGCGATTTCATCTCCGACTTCCATATGAATCGAAGTCACAACGCCCGATATTGGCGCCGTAACCGTACATTTATCAATCAATTTCCTGTATTCTTCAATCTTCTTTTTATTTTCATCATTCGCCGTAGAAGCGTCAAGACTTGCACTTGTAAGGCTCTCTTCCCTTCCTGTAATCGTACGTCCCGCCTGTGTTGCCGCATCCTGCTGCGAGTCCAGCGCACTCTCATAACTTCTCACTGCACTTTCAATCTGGTCTCCAAAAGACTCATATGCGGTTTTCGCAGAATCTTCCTCCTTCTGCGCTGCATCCACCTCTGCTTTTGCACTGGCCACTTTCGCATTTCGTGTATCCACTTCCGCCTGTGCATCCGCGGCTGCCTGCACTGCCGCATCTACGGCTGCCTGGTCCCCCGTTCCCTCCAAAAGCGCGCTCTCCGCCTGCGTCTGCGCTTCTTTCGCCTCTTCCAGCGCCTTTTTTGCCTCCTTCAGCTTTGACTGCTGTGTGGACAGAGTTTTCTGCTTTTCTTCCCTGTTTGAAACAGCAAGCTGATATGTATTATAAGCGCTGCTTTTGCGGTCCACTACCGCATTATAATCTTCAATTGTCTGATCTACTTTCTCCTGAGCACGCGCTGCATCCGTCACTGCATCCGCCTGCGCTTCAGCGAGGTCTCTCTGCGCCTGCTCCACATTGAGGGCCGATTTCTGACTGGCGATGGACATCTCTTTTTCGATTTCAGCAATACTCTCCTCATATTCGCTCGAATCAAGTACGCAGATTACATCCCCTTCTTTCACGGAATCCCCAATCTCTACATTCATGCTTATCACTTCGCATCCCGAATGATTGGAATAAACCGTCTGGCTGTCATTCGCCGCAATCGTCCCCGTAATGCTGACAGAATTGCTCAGATTCATCCGTTTAATCCCCTCTGTCGCAACACGGCTCTCCCGTTTTGCAGACGTGCGCTCCGAACGTGGTCTTAGAAACACATATGCTATGACAGCAATCAAAATAACAATCGTTATTATAATAATTATTTTCTTATACTTTTTCAAAAACCCACAAAATCCCTTCACGACTCTCCTCCTGTTTCTTATAATATTTAATGCTTTTTCATCATATAGAGATTTTGTGTGCAAACATTGGAAAAAATGTGAAAAAAATGTGACAGACCTGTTTTATCACATACAAAAGAGGCATGGGTAAAACCTCATGCCCCGCTGTGCTTTCTTTGATCAAGCCGTAGTATTTTCGTATATAAGCCTGTTGCGTCCGCTGTTCTTTCCTTCATACAGTTTCTCATCCGCATCACGGATAATATGTTCCACCTTCTCACCGCTTCCTTCGACAAGACCGAAGGTCATTGTAACATCAATCCAAAGGTCTTCATACTGAATGCGCAGATTTCGTATCTCCCTGATCATTTCCTGTATGCAGGTAACTGCCGTATTAAGGTGCATGTCTCTGTAAACCAGCAAAAATTCTTCTCCGCCCCATCTGACGGCAAACCCTCTCCCTCTCATATGTGCATTTAACAGTGATGCCAGTTTTGCAAGCACGACATCCCCGCACTCGTGTCCATATGTATCATTGACTTTCTTAAAGTAATCAATATCCCCGATTGCTACGCAGAACGGGATCTGCTCTGATACGTAATTGTCATGCACTTGCCTTAACAGCTTTTCACCGCTTCTGCGATTGTGAAGCCCGGTAAGCATATCCTGTTCTACAAGCCCCCGAAGAGATGCCTGCATCCTGATCAGATACCGCCCCATTTCCCCCAGCTCATCCGTTCGTTCCAAAACTGCCGAATCAAACTCCTCATGAAGATTTCCACCCGAAACTTTCTCCAGAAACACTTCAATTTTACGGATAGCGCTGACCAGACGCCTGGAAAAGCGAATGGTGATGCAGCATATCACCAGCATAATTACAATTTCCAGAACAATAATGGGACTTACAGCCTGAAACACCATCTGTTCCACTTCTTCCGATGGTTTTCCTACAAATATCATGCCGATACATGTGTCGTCCGACGCATGAAGCGGCGCGTAATAGGAAAAATATCTGACACCGCCAATTATGATGCCTGAGTAGAAATTTGCCTGGTTCCCCTTAAATACATCCTCAAATATTTCATCGTCCGCCTTTGTTCCAACAACCCGTTCTCCGTTTTCATTCCGAATGGTCGTAAGAACACGCGTGTCGCGGCAGAACAGAGTAATATCCACATTCGTCTTTTCCTTCACCAGATCAATAATCGTAAAATCGCCATTCAGCCGGTGATTCCCCTTCAGGAAATAAGTGGTATCTCCATTCTTTCTGCTGTCATAATCTCCGCTGTATACCATGTCATACATAGTTTTGACCGTACTGCAGAGATTTACCAGTCCATTCTCAGCTTCTTCATTCATGGAAGAGGCAAACAATGTTGCGCTGAATGCCGTAATGACCAAAGTCAGCACGACAACCGGCAGTATATTCAATTTCATGAAAACCCAAAAAAGGCTGTTCCCCTTAATCTTTCTTTTCATTTACATCCTTTCGGGAGCTTTAAAACCAAGTACATCAATACATGTTTCAAGTATATCTCTTGTCATTATGAGAAGCGCAATCCATCCTGCCTGCTTCTCCTTGTTTTCCTCACTGATGATCTTGGTCTCATGATAAAAACGGTTAAATACATTGGCAAGATCATAAATGTAAGCGCATATTTTATGTGGAGCAAGTTCCTCAAACGCATTTGCCATCACCGCATTAAACTTCGCAAGCTCCATCCTGAGATCTTTTTCAAGCCCATTAGACGCGTCACGAATAGTCATAGAAGAAAGGCTTCCGTCAAGCTCCGTATACTTTGCAAGGATTGACTTAATCCGCACGATTGTATACAGGATATATGGCCCCGTATCTCCCTCAAACGATGTAAACCTGTCCATATCGAATACGTAATCTTTCGTCGCCTGATTCGAAAGATCGCCATATTTAATTGCTGCAAGACCAACGATTTTTGAAGTTTCCCTCGCTTTCTCCTCAGAAATCTCCGTACGGTTCTCTTTCATCTTGTTATACATTTCTTCATTAATATCCGCTATCAGGGCCTCAAGACGCATGACGCCACCTTCCCTGGTCTTAAATGGCTTCCCGTCTTTCCCATTCATGGTTCCAAAGCCGATGAATTTAAGCGCGGTTTCATCCCGGACGATTCCTGTCTTTCTTGCACAGCGGAATACCTGTTCAAAATGCATTTCCTGACGCTTGTCAACCACATATGCAATCATATCGGGATGGTAATCCTGCTCCCTCTGCACAAGCGTTGCAAGATCCGTCGTTGTATACAGGGATGCACCGTCTGATTTGAGAATCATGCACGGCGGCATTTCCTTTGCATCCGAATCCTCTTTCACGTCCACCACAAGAGCGCCTTCGCTCTCATACACAAATCCGTCTTTTTTCATTTGTTCGATCATCGGCAGAATATACGGCTGTGCATCCGCTTCACCTTTCCACAGTTCAAAAGAAACATTCAGATTTGCATAATTCTTTTTCAGATCTGCCACGGACACCTCCATAATGTGTTTCCATACTGCCCGGTACCCGCGATCTCCGCTTTGCAGCCGAAGCGTTGCCTGCATAGCCGCCTCCTTATAAGCAGCATCCTCCTTTGACTTTGCACTTGCCATAGGATAGATCTCTTCAAGTTCGGAAATCGTAAAAGGCGCTTCACTTGGATATTCGCCTTCGAAGTTTTCATCAAAATACGGCAATTCGGGACGACGCGCCAGAAGTTCCGTAATAATCAGACCGATCTGAAGCCCCCAGTCCCCAAGATGAATATCACCAATCATGTTATGCCCCATGAATCTGCCAATTCTCTTTACGCTTTCACCGATAATCGCTGAACGCAGATGTCCTACATGAAGCGGTTTTGCCACATTCGGTCCACCATAATCCACAAGAATCGTCATTGGCTCTTCCGCTTTCTCCACGCCAAATGCATCTGCACCTCTCATATCATTCAAATAATCTGTCAAAAATTTTTCCGTAAGCCTTATATTCAAAAAACCAGGCGCTACGGCAGTTACCTCTGCAAATACGGCCGTATCCGTAAGAGCGCCCGCCACATCATTCGCAATCTGTATCGGCGCTTTCTTATATTCTTTTGCTGCCGAAAGCGCGCCATTACACTGATATTCACACAAATCCGGCCGGTTTGAAATACTCACCTTTCCATACTTTTCATCATATCCGGCCGCTGTAAATGCACGGCTCACCTCATCCGAAAGCATCTCAAGCAATGTTTTCATTTTTTCATTACTCCTTTCATATTCCTCTTTGAATAAATACATCCGCAATAATCCTGACGGTACAGACCATACTCTCTCGATAATTCAATCGAACGTTTATATCCGTTCTTTTTCTTAAAATCAGACGGCAGATGCCTGACGCCATACTCTGCACCCAGCCGTTCTCCGATTTCATTGATCTTCGCCGCATTTTTATGCGGGCTGATCGAGAGCGATGTTGTAAAATAATCACTTCCGATCTCTGCCGCCGCTTCCGCCGCCGCCCTCATCCTGAGCTCATAACACAAAAAACACCGGGCGCCGCCTTCCGGAAGCGCTTCCATTCCTTCCGTCAGTTTAAGGAACTTCTGCGGCTCATACTTTCCCTCTATCCGTCTGACCGGAAAATTCTCGCAGAAACGCCTCCATTCGAAAAGACGTTTCTCATACTCTGGCTCCTCCACAATATTCGGATTGTAGAAATAAAGAGTCATATCAAAAATCCCCGACAGATATTCAATTACATAGCTGCTGCACGGCGCACAGCAGCTATGCAGCAAAAGTCCCGGCTTTTTTGACTTCCCTGATAGCTGAACGAGCAGGCTGTCCAGTTCTCTATGGTAATTCCTGACTGAACACATTCCGCGTAACTCCCTTCTCTGACACATTATAATTCCGTATAGTTTACCGTATATGACCCGGACGCCTCATGAATGGACTTTCTTGCAAGATTTGCCTTGTCAACCATGTCACGAACTGGCAGTCTCCCTTCATTGACCGCATAATACCCCGTCCTTAACAGAATCTGCCGGTCAATTTCAATCATATCGGCATAATCATTGATCTCCGATGCAAATCTGCGCATGCGGATATCCATATCATCCATATCCACCATCAACGCCGTAAACTGATCGCCCGAATTCCGTGCGAACAATTCCTTCGAACCGAAATTCTCCCCTGCATAATTCACAATCGCCTGAAGAATCTGATCTCCCCTTCCACGGCCAAATGTCTCATTAATACTGCTGAAATCTATAATATCAATTCGTGCAATAACATACGGAATCTTTTGATCTGCTTCAATCCGCCGTTCTGCCTCTCTGATAAAACAGTCAAAATTCGCTGCCCCGGTCTGTCCATCCGTGCAGGCCGCCGTCTCAATTTTCCGATCCATACGCTCTGCACAGAACAGAAGATACGCAATAAGCCCCACCTCAAGAACCACGCAAATCAGAAGTATCGGAAGTTTATCTTCCTGTAAGATATTGTCTTCCAGCTTTGCAGCTATAACCAGTCCCCAGTGATTTGTCTTCTGAAGCGGTTCACAGATCATGCGGCAGCCTCCCTCTTCGCCGGAATATACAATACAATTTGTGGAATCTCCCTGTCCAAGTCTCTTTAGCATCTCTGCCGTCACATCTTCCTCCCACAGAAGCGTAAAATCAGAAACATTTTCATCATACTCCGCCGGATTCTGATAAATAATATTTCCATCCGCATCAACTAAATAATACGCCATATTAAAGCGGCTTGTTTTCTCCGAGATTGAAGTGGTTATCTTCCTGATACTGCTTATTCCAACAAAATACCCTTTTACTTCCCTGTTCTCATATACAGGGGCAATCACTCTGACCTGATTCTTTGCACCCGAACTTGCCGGCAGCGCTGAAATAGCTGCGCCACGTGAATAGTCAATCTTTGCAAGTTCCTGATAATCTTTTTCGGTAATTACTTTTAGCATCTGTCCATTCGCATACGTCACATAGTTATTCATATTGATGAAACTCACTTCATCAAAAACATCCGCCGACTCATACACACGCAGAATCGGGGATACAACAATTTTGCTGCGCGTTCTTAAACCGGCGATCTGATTCGCCGCCTGCCTTGCAAAAGAGCAGTAAAAATTCATCTCCTTTTCAAGACTTCTCTGCACTGTTTCGGCCTCTTCCTGCAAAAAGAGGGAAGATATTTCCTCCGCTTTTTCCCTGTAGCTTCGAAACTGTATCATATTCAGCCCTATAATGACGGCAAGAATCAGGATGCTGAATGGAAAAATATGATTTTGTTTCCCGGTGAATAATTTCATCATGCCATGCATCCTCTCCGCTTACTTTACCTTTGCGATATCGATTAGTGTAAACCTTTCTGAATTCATATTCTCCATGCTTGTAAGCAGCGCATTCACCGTGTCAAGAGAGGTCAGACAGTGAATCCCCGTCTCAATCGCGGTGCGGCGTATCAGAAAACCGTCTCGGTTCTTATCACGCCCCTGCGTCGGCGTGTCAACGACAAGGTCAATCTTATGCCCCAGAATCAAATCCATAACCGTAGGCGATTCCTGCTGAATCTTATTCACGCGAAACGCCTTTACGCCATTATCCTTTAATACCTTCGCCGTACTCCTTGTTGCATATATTTTATACCCCAGCGCTTCAAACCGGCGTCCGATATCAATGATTTCGCCTTTATCGGAATCTTTCACCGTCAGAATGACCTGCCTGAATTTCGGCAGCACAATACCGGCGCCAAGAAAGGCCTTATATAACGCCTCCTGAAATGTCTTTCCAATCCCGAGGCACTCGCCTGTTGACTTCATCTCCGGGCCGAGACTGATCTCCGCCCCATAAATCTTCTCGAAGGAGAAAACCGGCATCTTAATGGCAATATATTCCGCTTCCGGCTGAAGACCCGGCTCATATCCCAGATCGCGAATGGATTCACCGATAATAACTCTCGTCGCAAGATCTACAATCGGAATTCCCGTCACCTTGCTGATATACGGCACGGTCCTTGAGGAGCGCGGATTCACCTCAATCACGTAGACTTCCTCATCCATTGCTATAAACTGAATGTTAATCAATCCGATTACATGAAGCGCCTTTGCAAGCCGCCTTGTGTATTCGGTAATCGTTTCCCTGACTTTCGCACTGATTGTCTGCGCCGGATAGACGGAAATACTGTCACCGGAATGTACGCCGGCCCGCTCGACATGTTCCATGATACCCGGAATCAGGATATCGGTTCCGTCACAGACCGCATCCACTTCGATTTCCTTGCCCATCAGATATTTATCAACCAGAATCGGATGATCCTGCGCAATACGGTTGATAATATCGATAAACTCTTCTACCTCCGCGTCGTGAAACGCAATCCGCATTCCCTGTCCCCCAAGCACATACGAAGGGCGCACAAGCACGGGATATCCAAGTTCATTCGCCGCTGTCTTCGCTTCCTCAGCCGTGAATACGGTATGTCCCTTCGGCCGTGGAATCCTGCACTGTTCAAGTATCTCATCGAACCGTTCTCTATCCTCTGCGGCATCGACATTTTCCGCGCTGGTTCCGAAAATCTGTACACCCATTTTCATAAGATTCTCCGTCAGCTTTATTGCCGTCTGACCGCCAAACTGTACCACCGCACCGTCCGGTTTCTCTATCCTCACTATATTTTCCACATCCTCAGCCGTCAGCGGCTCAAAATAAAGCTTATCCGCGATATCAAAATCCGTACTGACCGTTTCCGGATTGTTATTCACAATAATCGTTTCATAACCCGCCTTTGCAAACGCCCATGTGCTGTGAACCGAGCAATAATCAAATTCGATTCCCTGTCCGATGCGAATAGGACCGGAACCCAGCACAAGAACCTTCTTTCTCTTACCGGAAGAGGGTAATTCGCCGCTCTCATCCTCACTGCCGAAAACAGAATAAAAGTAAGGGGTTGCAGCGGCAAATTCCGCCGCACAGGTATCAACCATCTTAAAGGATGCCGTAATATCGTTCTCATAGCGCATCTCTTTCACGCTGTCTTCAGTCATGCCTGTCAGATGCGCGATTACCGCATCCGGAAATTCTATCCGTTTCGCCTCTAAAAGAAGTTCCGGCGTCAGGGGGCCCCGCCTCAGAGCTTCCTCCATCTCTGCAAGAATTGCGATCTTGTCAATAAACCACTCGTCAATCCCTGTAATATCATGAATGGTTCCGTAATCGATGCCTCTGCGAACCGCTTCAGCAATCACATAGATTCTCTGATCGTCTACAATCTTCATACGTTTTTTCAGTGCATCCGTATCATACGCCGAAAAATCATACCCAAGAAGACTGTCCACATGCTGCTCAAGCGAACGGATTGCTTTCATCAGGGCGCCTTCAAAATTATCACAGATGCTCATGACCTCGCCTGTTGCTTTCATCTGCGTCGTGAGCGTCCGCTTTGCAGTAATAAATTTATCAAAAGGAAGACGCGGGATTTTTACAACACAGTAATCGAGCGCCGGTTCAAAGCTTGCATATGTTTTCTTTGTAATCGCATTCTGAATCTCATCAAGTGTATATCCAAGCGCAATCTTCGCAGACACTTTCGCAATCGGATAACCGGTTGCCTTGCTTGCGAGCGCTGAAGAACGACTTACGCGCGGATTTACTTCTATCACACAATATTCAAAGCTCGTCGGGTGAAGCGCATACTGCACATTGCACCCACCGGTAATGTTCAGTTCATTGATAATATTGAGCGCAGAGCTCCTTAACATCTGATATTCTTTGTCCGCCAGCGTCTGTGACGGCGCCACCACAATGCTGTCACCCGTATGCACGCCGACAGGGTCAATATTCTCCATATTGCAAACGGTTATACAGTTTCCCGCCGCATCGCGCATAACCTCATACTCGATTTCCTTCCATCCTGCTATGCACCGCTCGACAAGCACCTGACCCACACGGGAAAGCCGGAGTCCGTTTGCAAGGATTTCATCAAGCTCCAGTTGATTATGGGCAATACCGCCGCCGCTTCCGCCAAGCGTATACGCCGGACGCAGCACGACAGGATAGCCAATCTTCTGCGCAAACGCTTCTCCCTCCTCAAGTGATTCGACCACAAGCGAAGGCGCGCACGGCTCGCCGATTTTCTCCATCGTTTCCTTAAACTCCAGACGGTCCTCCGCCTTTCTGATCGTGGAAGCGGTTGTTCCGATCAGTTTTACACCGTATCTTGCAAGAATGCCTTTCTCCTCAAGCTCCATGCCCAGATTCAGTCCGGCCTGCCCTCCGAGCGTAGGCAGGACGCTGTCCGGCCGTTCTCTATCAATAATCTGCTCAAGAACCTCGATCGTCAGAGGCTCAATATAAACCATATCCGCAATTTCTTTATCCGTCATGATTGTGGCAGGATTCGAATTGACAAGCACTACTTCTACGCCTTCTTCTCTCAGGGAACGGCATGCCTGAGTACCCGCATAATCAAATTCCGCTGCCTGTCCGATAACAATCGGACCGGAACCGATCACCAGTACTTTTTTGATTTCTCTATTCTTCGGCATCTTTCTTCCCCTCCTTCATCATATCAATAAACCGGTCAAACAGAAAACCGGAATCCTGCGGTCCGGGACATGCTTCCGGATGAAACTGTACGGTATAAATATTTTTTCCGGTATACTTAAGCCCTTCATTTGTTCCGTCATTTACATTGATAAACGACGGAACCGCAATCGAATCATCCAGCGATTCCATATCGACGACATACCCATGATTCTGTGAAGATATATAGACTCTGTTCGTATCCAGATCTTTTACAGGATGATTGCCTCCTCTGTGTCCGTATTTCATTTTATATGTATTGGCTCCATTGGCAAGCGCCATAAGCTGATGTCCCAGACAAATTGCAAAAATGGGAATTCCGGAACTGCCAAGTTTCTTTATCTCCTCTATAATGCCTGTACATTCCTTGGGATCTCCGGGTCCATTGCTTAACATAATGCCGTCCGGCTTGTCTGCAATCATTTCTTCCGCTGTTGTCAATGCCGGATAGACAGTCACCTCACACCCTCTTTTTGCAAGAGATTCCGCGATATTCTTCTTCGCCCCCAGATCAAGAAGCGCCACTTTGAATATCCGGTTATGCTCATCACCGCCTCTCCCGGTTTCTATCTTATATTTTTCCTTACATGTGGTTTTTTCCACTACCCCTCTGGCGGTATAGTCTTTCACACCGGGCATGAGCCGGCTTAAATCATAATTTTCATTCGTAGTGATACAGCCGTTCATCGTCCCCTTTTCGCGTAGGATTTTCGTGAGCGCTCTCGTATCAATTCCCGCAATACCGGGCACATGGTTTCTTACAAGGTATTCCTGTATCGTGATATCTTTCCGGAAATTACTTGCCGTACGTGACAATTCTCTTACAATTAAAGCGTCCGGCCACGGCCTGCAGGACTCCATATCCTCAAGGCAGACTCCATAATTGCCAATTAGGGGATACGTCATACACACTGCCTGTCCCGCATAAGAAGGGTCTGTCAGAACTTCAAGATACCCGGCCATCGAAGTATTAAACACAATCTCGCTGACCACTTCTCTTTCCTCTCCGATATGTGTGCCCTCAAATACGGTTCCGTCTTCTAATATCAAAAATGCTTTCACGCTTTCACCCGTCATCCTTTCCAAATCGGTTTTTACAACAGCCTAATCGTTTTATTATATCATAAGAAATTAATCTCTTCAATAATGCCGGTTTTTTATCATACGAAGAGCTGCCATTATCCCTGTGATACGGCAGCTCCTATGCTATCTTACTGTATAAATTAATCCCAGCCTCTTTCAAATCGTTTCGCACCCTTCTCTCCTTTTGGAACTTCGGTGCTGTATCCTGTCATCTGTTTCTTCTGCTTCTTCTCTTCTTCCCTGCGCTCACGCGCCTCCTGAAGCTGCAGACATGTAGGACAGTATCTTCCGGCACGGATTGGCCTCCCGCACCCATAACATTTGAGGAATGTCTTGGAATCCTCCGTGACTTCAAAACGCCCCTCTCTGACCATGTCACTGATCTGCCTCTGATTCACGCCCGTCTTTGCAGCGATTTCTGCAGTTGTCGCTCCCCTGTGCTCCTCCACATAATTACGGACAATCCCATAATTATCATATAAGATGGCATGACACTTCTCACATGTGTACTCTCCCAGGCCCGTATATTCCATATTGCCGCCGCACTCATTACATTGAGTGGGAATATTATACGGATTTATCTGGACACGCTTATATTGCTGCTTCATGAACTGAACTCACCCTCCTCCATAATACCCTTTATTTTTTTAAATCTCATCAATTGCTTTTCCAATATCTTTCCGGCAATACTTATTGTCAAAGTCGATAAGGCCAACTGCCTCATATGCATTGGCACGCGCTTCTTTCAGCGTCGCTCCCTTTGCCGTCACGCCAAGCACCCGGCCTCCGTTTGTCACAATACCGTTTTCTGTTGCCTTTGTTCCTGCATGGAAGACATAATAGCCCTCCCTGTCCTTAAAATTTTCAAGCCCCTTGATCACATAACCCTTTTCGTAATGGACGGGATAACCTTCGGAAGCAAGCACAACGCACACGGCAGCATTATCCTCAAACTGTAAATCGGTCTGATCAAGCGTCCCGTCAATACAGGCTTCCATCACATCAATGATATCGTTTTTCATCCGGGGCAGCACTACCTGCGCTTCGGGATCTCCAAACCTTGCATTGTATTCAAGAACCTTCGGTCCGTCCTCCGTAAGCATCAGTCCAAAGAAGATAATCCCTTTGAACGCTCTCCCCTCTGCCGCCATTGCATCAACCGTAGGCTGGAAGATATGCTTCCTGCAATATTCATCAATCTCCTCCGTATAGAACGGACTCGGCGAAAATGTTCCCATACCGCCGGTATTAAGCCCCTGATCGCCATCCTTTGCACGCTTGTGATCCTGCGCCGAGGTCATAGGCAGAATCGTCTTCCCATCCACAAAAGAAAGCACGGACACTTCACGCCCTGTCATAAATTCTTCCACCACAAGCCGATTTCCTGCGCTTCCGAACTGTCTGTCCAGCATGATGGTTTTCACGCCCTCCTTCGCTTCTTCCAGCGTATTACAGATCAGAACGCCCTTTCCAAGCGCCAGGCCGTCCGCTTTTAACACAATCGGCATCTGTGCCGTTTCCAGATAGGCAAGCGCATCTTCTGCACTGTCAAAATTCTCATACGCCGCCGTAGGGATATTGTACTTTTTCATTAAGTCTTTCGAAAATGCTTTTGAGCCTTCCAGAACCGCCGCATTCTTTCGAGGTCCAAACACACGCAGCCCTGCCGCCTCAAAGACATCCGCCGCCCCTGCCACAAGAGGGTCGTCCGGCGCCACAATTACAAGATCAACGCAATTTTCCTTCGCAAATGCAGCCAGCTTATCAAATTCCATCACCCCGACAGGCACACATTCGGCAAGCTCGCCAATTCCCGCATTTCCGGGTGCACAGTAAATCTTCGAAACCCTGGGGCTTTTTGCCACGCAATATGCAATTGCATGTTCTCTTCCGCCTCCGCCAACAATCAATACCTTCATGCTTAACCTCATTCCTCAATTCTTGTTTTACTGCCTTCTACTCTTACCTTACCATTCGCAATCAGATGAATCGCACGCGGCAGAATCTGCCATTCCGCCTCCTCCATCACTCTTCTTTGAAGAATCTCAGGCGTATCCCCATTCTTCACCTCAACTGCTTTCTGGAGAATGATCGGACCGTTGTCATAGACTTCATCCACAAAGTGCACGGTTGCACCTGTCACCCTGACACCTTTCTCAAGTACTGCCTCATGCACTTTAAGCCCATAAAATCCCTTGCCGCAAAAGGAAGGAATCAAAGCGGGATGCACATTAATAATTCTGTTATTATATTTATGTACCAGTTCCTCCGGAATCATAATCATAAATCCCGCCAGAACCAGCAAATCAAGATTCTCCTTCTCCACTGCGGCTGTAAGCGCACATTCAAACTCCGGCCTGTCCTTATATTCTTTCATATCGACACAGATATCCTTGATTCCATGAGCGCGCGCACGCTCCAGGGCTTTCACGCCCGGCTTGTTGCTGATCACCGCTGCAAGCTGCACATTCGTCACTGCACCCGCTTCCACCGCATCAATAATTGCCTGCAGATTCGTACCGCCGCCTGCTGCCAGAATTCCTACCCTCAGCATAAAATAACTCCTTTTTCACCATACACAGCCTCACCCATAATATACGGAATCTCTCCTGCCGACCGAATCGCCGAAACAGTCTTATCCACATCGGAAGCGTCTACAGCCAGTACCATACCGACACCCATATTGTACGTATTATACATCATTTCTTCCGCAATATTTCCGTCCTTCTGCATCATACTGAAAATCGGAAGCACCTCATAGCTGCCTTTCTGAATCTTCGCCGCAATTCCGTTTGGCAGCATCCGGGGAATGTTTTCATAGAAACCGCCGCCTGTAATATGGCTGCATCCCCTGATCGTGACTCCGGCCTCCTTAACCGAGCGGAGCGCTTTCACATAAATCTTGGTCGGAGCAATCAGTGCATCGCCCAGAGAACAGCCCAGACTGTCAAAGTACCGGTTCAGGCTCTCCTCCCGCATCGCAAATATTTTCCTCACAAGTGAAAATCCATTGCTGTGCACGCCTGAAGAAGCAATCCCGACAAGCACATCGCCCGATTTAACAGACGTTCCGTCAACCAGGTTCGCTTCATCCACAATCCCCACCGCAAAACCGGCAAGATCGTATTCATCTTCAGGATAAAAACCTGGCATCTCTGCCGTCTCTCCACCAATCAGAGCGGCTCCCGACATCTGGCAGCCATCCGCAACCCCTTTTACAATCTTTGCAATCTTCTCCGGTTCATTCTTGCCGCACGCAATATAATCAAGGAAAAACAACGGCTCTCCGCCTGCGCAGGCAATATCGTTCACACACATGGCCACACAGTCAATTCCAATCGTATCATGACGGTTCAAAAGAAACGCCAGCTTCAGTTTCGTACCCACGCCGTCTGTCCCTGACACCAGCGTCGGCTTTTCCATATTCTTAAATGAAGCAAGTGAAAATGCTCCGGAAAATCCTCCAAGTCCTCCAAGCACTTCCGGTCTCATTGTCTTTTTCACATGCTCTTTCATCAATTCGACCGCCCTGTAGCCTGCCTCAATATCCACACCAGCACTCTTGTAATCCACGTCGATTCACCTTATCCTTCCAAAATTTATTTTTCTTGCATATATTCCTTATAACCGACATCCTGAAGACGGGCATCTTTTTTCATTACGCCTTCTTTCATTTCTTCGGAATAATCTTTCAATTTCTTAAGCAGTTCCGCATCGGAAGTGGCAAGAATCTTCGCTGCAAGAAGTCCTGCGTTCATTCCTCCATTGATTGCAACCGTCGCAACAGGAATTCCCGATGGCATCTGTACGATGGAATAAAGGGAATCTCTTCCGCCAAGAGACGTCGTGTGCATCGGAATGCCGATTACAGGCATCGGAAAAATTGCCGCACACATACCAGGAAGATGGGCCGCCATGCCTGCGCCTGCAATAATGACCTTCATTCCCTTCCCTTCCGCACTCTTTGCATACTCAAAAAACACATCAGGTTCCCTGTGCGCGGAAATAATTGTCATCTCATAGTCAATCCCGAGTTTCTCCAATATTTCGGCCGCCTTACTCATAACCGGCATATCCGAATCGCTTCCCATCACAATTCCTACTTTTGCCATCTCTTTTTTCCTTTCATCTGTAAATTTCCCGGCATTCCGCCCTTCGCGGAATATCCACAAAAATTCTGACACTGTTCTTAGTTTTTATTGTACTTTACATTTCTATCCACGTCAATGCGTGTTTTCCAAAGGTTCATTTAACTCAAGGCACTGTTTTACGACAAATTTTCCGTCGGAAATGATCGGTATACGCTCCCCGCTCTCCGTTATCACTGAAATCTCGTAAAGCTCATCATACGGAATCGTCACATCCGTATGACAGTTATAATAAGCCTCTTTTGGCTGTTCCTTTCGTTTTCTGCTTACTTCATTATCACGGGCAATAATCTCTTTCCCGTTCGGATTATAGACTTTCACATCTTCTGCATGGGAATAGCAAGTATCACCCAGCGCAAAATGCGGTCCTGTCTTCTCCGCAATCAGAATGGGGAGTCTTGAAAAGATATTATATTTTTTTGCCATCGCATAAGCGGTCGTATTGGTGCCTATGGCAAATTCCCCCATCGGCAGCGTCTCATGATGAAACAGAATATGATCTTTCACATACTTCCGGTTCTCTTCTTCTTTTTCAAAATTCGTACACGTATAATCCGTCACAAATCCGTCCATAAACTGAAACTCCAGGTTCTCATAACGAAGATCATTCAGATACACCTCACTCACAAAAAGCGTTCCTGTTGTTCCGCAAAGACGGGGTGAGGTAAAGACCTCTCCCACCGGAATGTTCACATCCGCCACACAGTTTTCAAACCTCGTCTCGGATTCCGGATTTGAAATCTCGCATAACGCTACTGTAAGTTTTGTTCTGTTGGCTCCCTTTCCGCTGATTTCCACATACCGGCCCCGGTCAAGCACATCAATTACCGCCTGCTGCATCTCCTGGTATTTTTTATAATCAAGTGTATTGATTTTCACTGTTTCATCGAAAATCGCTGCAAAATCCTTTCCGATCTCAGGAACGGGATAAGCTATGATCGTAAAGCTTCTCTCCTCTCCCCGGATATACTCATTCACAAGCATTCCCGCCTCCGATGCAAGTTCTACCGAAAGCTTCTGCTGCTGTTTCGTAAGGTGAAGAGAAGACTCCTTTTTCACTGGCACAAACGGCATCTCACCAAATACTTCCATAACCGCAGGCCCTGCAAAAAGTGACGCCTGATTCTTATGATTCTCATAGGTAACTCTCATCACCTCAAGCTTCCGTCCAAGAAATGCCTTATCCAGAAATATCGCTTCATCCTCTTTATGATCATATTCGTACTGTTTGTTCGCAACAGCGCCATAATAGCCTGCCCTGGCGCTTCCTTTTACAGCCGCATGGACGGCCGCACGGTAAATCGTGGGAGAAAGTCCCATTTTCTCAAAATTATAAACCGCTGCACGTACAATCCGCTCGAATCCCAGACGATATTTCAAATTAGCCACTTTTTTCTTCGACAGATCTTTGCCGGTGTTGATAAATCCAATCCTGTATCCTTCCGTAAAAGTATCCGCCATCGCCTGTATGCGCGATTCCTCCATAGACATCAGGTGCTGTGCCACGCGAATTTCATTCTCTGAGATATATTCGCCAAAGCGGAACAAATACCGGAGGTCCGAAAGATCGGATTCCATTATAATCTTAGCCGCAAAATCATACGCCGGGTCGATCTGTTCCAGTATGCGCCGTTCCACCGTAACGTCACAGTAATCGCTTACAAACCAGTAAAGTATCTGGCGTATCCGTTCCGGCTCCGGCGTCATGCCGTCCCTTGCCTCCGTCTCAAACACATGATATACCTGTAAGAAAACTTCCGCGAGAATTGTAATATCTTCCGTCCTGCCTTCATGTGCAAATGGTATCATTCCACGTACCTGTTCATACAGGAAAGAAAGCAGTTGTCCGTACTCATTTCCCAGAACACGAACCGCATATTCAGGATTTGCAAAACTTTCCTCATACTTTTCCGGAAGAATGTCTTCATACAGCATATGGTTGTAGGAAAGGCATATATCAAAGTCCCATTCTCCGTATATATCATCTCTCACATTCGCAGTTAACTCATCCATCTTTTCAATAAAAGAAGCCACCTGAACAAAATATTTCATAAATGGCCCCTCTATTGTTTGATCTGATTTGATTTCCTTTATTCTTTCCATCGAAAGAAGAAAACGCTCCGTCATAAGCCTGTCACTCCAAAATAAATAATTGCTCCCCACGCACACAAAGCCATAATTCCAAGAGCCAGACCGACTCTTGGAAAAAGCTGAAAATCTTCTTTCTCGGAAATCCCTTTCACCGAAAAAGCCAGACATACTACTGCAAACAGAAGCGCGACAAGTCCTACTCCACCCAGACGTTCACCTGCCATTCCTCTGTTCCCGAAACAGATCACATTGGCAGCGGCAAAGGCCGCCAATGAAGTTATACCAAGTACAGTTGACATAATTCCATACTTGGATATTTTTTTACTGGTGAACATATAACCTTTTGATTTTCCAGCCATAGAAACAACCATGCCTTCCTAAAATATAATTCTTGATTTTTCCCTGAGAAGCCTCGCCCCGCCTACTATCATCATAACGCCGGCCGCAACGCCTGTCACTACGACTACCACACCTGTTACAACAGATGTTACACCCGCAAATCCCATCACTTTATATACTTTTTCGTTCATACCGCTCTCCGTTTCCATTCTGTTATTTTATGCCATAAATTTCATAATATGCATCGATCGCCGCCTTCATTTCATCATCAATCACAATCCGCCCCTTATAGGACCGGTTATAGAGATACTCCGTAACCTCGGCCATCGTTACGATTGCATTTGCGTCAAAGCCATATGTCTCTTTTATCTCTTCAAGCGCAGACTTCTCTCCTTTGCCCTTTTCCATACGGTTCAGGGAAACCATGAGTCCTATAATCTCCACGTTCGCCTGTGCCTGAATGATCGGAAAAGTTTCCTCAATTGATTTCCCGGATGTTGTCACATCCTCAATGATGACTACCTTATCGCCGTCTTTCATCCCGCTTCCGAGCAGAATCCCCGTATCGCCGTGGTCTTTGACCTCTTTGCGGTTTGAACAGTACCGAATCTCTTTTCCGTACAATTCACTAAACGCAATTGTCGCAGCTACGGAAAGAGGAATCCCCTTATATGCCGGTCCAAAAAGCACATCAAAATCCTCACCATAATTTTCATGAATCGCTTTCGCGTAATACTGCCCCAGTCTGCGAAGCTGTGTTCCTGTTACATATCCCCCGGCATTCATGAAAAACGGAGATTTTCTTCCGCTCTTTAATGTAAAATCACCGAACTTC
Organism: bacterium C-53; assembly: GCA_003612525.1. GTDB lineage: Bacteria > Bacillota > Clostridia > Lachnospirales > Lachnospiraceae > C-53. Next base: position 44,099 of record RAZD01000025.1, read on the forward strand.
AACACACCGCTGTCTACCATAAATTCTATGAATTCCTGCTTATACTGCTCCATACCGCTCCTCCATCTATACGTTCGTAAATTACAGTAATCTAAGGGACAGAACGCCGCCTGTGCGTTCTTCTATTGTAAGAAATGTCTGCAAATCAGACCTTCCTCACATTGCGCCCCGGATATCCTCAACCATGTCTATGACCGCCTGCCTGCTTGCATCGGCGAAGTTTTCCGCGCCAAATTTCGCATATTTTTCCTGCTTATATGCCGCAATAATACCGCGGCTTGAATTCACAATCGCGCCAAGTCCGTCTTCATTAAAGAAATGAGCCAGATCTTTTCCCGTTCCGCCCTGTGCGCCGTATCCGGGTACAAGAATATAGCATTTTGGCATAATCCGGCGCAGAATCTTCCCCTGTTCCGGATAGGTCGCGCCAACCACTGCGCCGACATAGCTGTATTCATCGCCCATACAGTCCTCTGCCCATTTCGCAACACTCTCTCCAACCCACTCATAAAGGGGCCGTCCATCCGATATTCTGTCCTGAAACTCACAGCTGCTTGGATTTGACGTCTTTACAAGCACGAAAATACCCTTCTTCTCTTCCTTGCATACATCGATAAAAGGCTTTACGCCATCAGAGCCAAGATAAGGATTCACAGTTGCAAAATCCGCATCAAACGGCGCACATATACTGTTTCCAATCCGTACTTTTCCCAGATGGCCGGCTGCATATGCCGCGGATGTAGAACCGATGTCGCCCCTCTTAATATCCGCAAATACAACAAGTCCCTTCTGTTTACAATAATCAACCGTCTTCTTGTATGCCAACAGTCCCGGAATCCCGAACTGTTCATACATCGCAATCTGAGGCTTTACCGCCGGAATCAAATCATATGTCGCATCGACAATTGCCTTGTTAAACTGCCAGATTGCCTCAGCAGCGCCTTCCAGTGTCTCTCCCAGCTCCTCATATGCCTTCTTCTGAACAAAATCCGGCAGATAACCAAGCATAGGATCCAGTCCCACTACAACGGGAGCCTCTGTTTTTTTAATATTAGCCGTCAGTTTATTGATCATCCTTATCTGTCTGCTCCTTTTCACATTTTTTATAATTCTACACCCTTCACATCATTTAGTACATACTGATTTTCAATATAATCCTCAAACTCTTCTCTCTTAATCCATTCATACCCGCCAAAATCCTCTGTCAGCATAAATTCGCTGTCCTCTACAGAGCATACATAGGCAATTCCCAGAATATGCGTGTCGCCGACTACCTGAGACCATGTATATGCAATCTGGTTTATGCAGCCCTCCACTCCGAGGTATTCCGCAATCAACCGGCATACCGCATCATCGGGCTTCTCCCCAAATTCTACATTCCCGTCCACAAACTCCCACATATACGGCACCGGAATTCTATCATCATACCAGTGTTTGAGCACAAGATACTCATTTTCCTTTTTTACAATTCCTTTTACCTTCACAACTGTTTTTCCCATACTAAATTTTTATTCTCCTTTGCTGATATCTTCTTAGAAAAAGCTGCCGCAGGAAACAAGTTTCTTGTTTAATGCAGCAGCCCATTGTCTATGCATTCACAGGCTGGTGCTCCTGTGTATACTTCTTGATATTGGATGCATTCACATATTTTCTGAAACGGTTCCCTTCAACAACCACAAGCGAGGGGGCCTGGAGTACGCCATACCGCCCCGCAAGCTCCATATTCTCTTCCGCATCAATCAATACATATGTTTCATTCTTCAAATACTCTTTTGCAAGTTTACAATTCGGACAGGTTTTCGTCGTGAACAGATAATTCACGGATTCCAGGGGCGCGACGTCAACATCGTTGGAACCTCTTTTCAATGTCACAATACTGCCGGCAGGTTTTTTCAACGATGAATTGCAGATATCATACACCACTCTGTTTTTGTACTCCTGTGTTTTCCCATCGTTCCAGTTCTGCACCGGACGATAATAGCCTGTAATCCGGCTGTAGATTTCAGTCGCCGCACCGCATTTCGGACAGGTCTTCTGCTCCCCTGCAATATAACCGTGTTCCTTGCAGATCGAATAAGTCGGTGAAAGCGTATAGTACGGCAGCGTATAATGTTCTGCAATTGTCTTCACCAGATTCGCCGCTGCCTTCCAATCCGGAAGCTTCTCCCCCAGAAATGCATGGAACACCGTGCCTGACGTATAGAGCGTCTGCAACTCGTCCTGAATATCAAGCGCATCGAAAATATCGTACGTATAATCCACAGGAAGATGGGAGCTATTTGTATAGTACGGTGTATCTCCCGACTTTCCGGCTGTTTTTATATTCGGGTATTTCTTCTTGTCATGTTTGGCAAGACGGTACGCTGTACTTTCCGCCGGAGTCGCCTCAAGATTATACAGATCTCCGTATTCCTCCTGATAATCTGACAGCCGGCCTCTCATATGGTTCAATACTTTTTTCGTAAATTCCTGTGTCTTCACATCCGACAAATCCGCTCTAAGCCAGTTCGCATTCAGCCCTGCCTCGTTCATGCCGACAAGCCCGATCGTCGAAAAATGATTGTCAAAGCTTCCAAGATATCTCTTTGTATATGGATAAAGGCCTTCGTCAAGAAGTTTCGTAATCACGCCTCTTTTGATTTTCAAAGACCGCGCTGCGATATCCATCTGATGGTCCAGGCGATGGAAGAAATCATCCTCACTCACGGCCTGATAAGCAATTCTTGGCATATTAATCGTTACAACACCGACGCTTCCCGTACTTTCACCGGAACCGAAAAATCCTCCCGTCTTCTTGCGAAGCTCTCTTAAATCAAGCCGTAAACGACAGCACATGCTGCGCACATCGCTTGGCTCCATATCACTGTTAATATAATTCGAAAAATACGGCGTTCCGTATTTGCTGGTCATTTCAAAGAGCAAGCGGTTATTTTCCGTATCTGACCAGTCAAAATCCTTTGTGATCGAATATGTCGGAATCGGATACTGAAATCCTCTTCCGTTCGCGTCACCTTCAATCATTGTCTCAATAAACGCCTTATTGATCATATCCATTTCTTTTTTGCAGTCTTTATAACAAAAATCCATCTCCCTGCCGCCCACAATCGCATGCAGATGCGCCAGATCGTCAGGAACCGTCCAGTCAAGCGTAATATTGGAAAATGGAGCCTGTGTCCCCCAGCGGCTCGGCGTATTGACACCGTATATAAATGTTTCAATGCATTTTTTTACTTCCTGATACGCAAGATGGTCCGCCTTTACAAAAGGCGCCAGATATGTATCAAAGGACGAAAATGCCTGCGCACCCGCCCACTCGTTCTGCATAATCCCAAGAAAATTTACCATTTGATTGCAGAGCACGGAAAGATGGGCTGCCGGAGCGGACGTAATCTTTCCCCGGATACCGCCAAGCCCTTCCATAATCAGCTGCTTTAAGGACCATCCCGCACAATATCCTGTCAGCATGGATAAATCATGAATATGGATATCTGCATTCCTGTGTGCATTTGCAATTTCATCATCGTAAATTTCCGAAAGCCAGTAATTCGCCGTTACTGCTCCTGAATTGCTCAGAATCAGGCCGCCTACGGAATACGTTACCGTAGAATTTTCCTTCACACGCCAGTCTTCCACCTTTACATAACTGTTTACAACATCTTTATAATCCAGAATCGTCGAATTCATATTGCGGATTTTTTCCCGCTGTTTACGATAAAGGATATAGGCTTTTGCCACATCCGTATACCCAGTCTGGTTCAGCACGGTCTCAACACTGTCCTGAATATCCTCAACAGTTACTTTCTCGTCTATGACCTTGCTCTGGAAATCCGCCGTCACACGCAAAGAAAGAAGTTCAATCATATCATTTGTATATTGTTTCTCGCACGCTGTAAACGCCTTCATAACAGCATCATTAATCTTATTCAGATTAAAGTCTGCTATTTCACCATCCCTTTTGACTACATTTAACATGAAATTGTCTCCCTTCCGGTATTAAAAAACCAACTGGCTGAATTGTATCATTCCACTGTATAAAAGTCAATAGAGAACACTATATATTATGTCTACTTATTATGTTATCCACAATATATAGTATACCTGCTATTTTGCAACCTTATCATACCACTTTGCCGGGACATACGCCTTTATATAAATTCCGTTTTCTTCATATTTCTCCTGCAAAAGTTCGCCGTATCTGCGCACATACTGAATTGTCCCGGCTTCCGAATAAGGAAAGACACGTTCCAAAAGCCTTCGATTTCCCCTCAGAACATCTTCCAGAGACAATTTTGCCTCCTCAATATTCTCACCTGTTTTCGCAGAAACCGAAAGCGCCTTCTGTGCACGAAAATCCCTTAGAATCCCCTCTTCATGAACCGCATCTGCCTTGTTAAAAAGAGTCAGGACAGGTTTTTCCTCCACGCCCAGTTCTTTTAGCGTATCATACACGATATGCATCTGTGTTTCAAAGGACGGATTGCTCTGGTCCACCACATGAATAATTACATCCGCATATTTTGCTTCCTCAAGCGTACTGCGAAATGCATCGATCAGATGATGCGGAAGCTTTTGGATGAATCCGACCGTATCTGTCAAAAGCGTCTGCTGTCCCGAAGGAAGCGCCATTGCACGCGTCGTAGGGTCCAGTGTCGCAAACAGCTTATCCTCCGATAAAACCTGTGCGCCCGTCAGCCGATTCAAAAGCGTCGACTTTCCGGCGTTCGTATAACCGACAATCGCAGCAACAGGAATCCCTGACTTCTCCCTCTGCTGTCTTGTCACCTCACGATGGCACTTCACTTCTTTCAGTTCACGGTTCAGGGAGGCGATCCTGTTCTTGACAAGCCTTCTGTCCATTTCCAGCTTTTTCTCTCCCGGTCCCCTTGTGCCAATACCGCCGCCAAGCCTTGAAAGCGAATCGCGCAGGCCGACAAGACGGGTCAGACGATATTTCAGCTGTGCAAGCTCTACCTGTATTTTTCCTTCCGCCGTTAACGCTCTCGCTGCAAATATATCAAGAATCACCAGTGTCCTGTCCATAATTTTGGTCTGAAGCGCCTGTTCCATATTTCTGAGCTGCGCCGGTGTGAGTTCGTCGTCGCATACAACGCCTGTCGCACCTCTTTCTTCCACCATTTCCGACAGTTCGACAAGTTTACCGCTCCCAAAATACGTTCCTGCCTGCGCAGAATCTCTTGTCTGAACCATTCTGCCGGTTTCCTGTCCGCCTGCCGTCTTAACAAGCTCTGAAAGCTCATCAAGGCTCTCCTCAGAAACACCGATTCCAATCAAAATCACTTTTTCCATACAAATATCACACGTTTCCATAAACCAATCCTTTATACATACCTACCTTGTTTTCAAAAACTCATACTCACGCCTAGCGGTATCATCATCCGGATAACTATTCAGATAATTTTCCATCAAGACTGCCGCCTTCTGAAAATCCGCCATATACTCATAGGCCACAATCTGATTATACAAAAGGCTCTGACGCATCCCGCTTTCCTTCACCTCAAGTCCTTTCTCAAATGAGGCAAGCGCTCCCTCATAATCACCGTTTTCAAGCTGGCATAATCCAAGCTGATTGCAGATTCCCACATCATCAGGGTTTTTCTCAAGATATGATTTATAAAGGGAGGATGCGTAATTCATATCGCCCAGCGCCTCATAGGTCCTGCCCAGATAAAGCACAACCCCTTCTTCATTCGCGCCTCTCGCCTTCTCAAGACTGTTTCTTGCATTCTCATAATCTCCCAGACAATAATAAAGCTTCCCTTTCTGAAAATCTGTAATCTTTGAATCAAGCGCCATCGCCTGGTCCAGATAGTCATGTCCTTCTTCCTGATATCCGTTCTTCTCCATAGATTCATATATTTTGACATAGAGGTCCGGATTCTCCTTGTCCCTGTCAACTGCCGCATTGAAATCTCTTACAGCGTCGTCATAGAGTCCCTTTTCCAGCCGCAGCGTCCCGCGCAGCAAATATGCGCCGGATTCTTTTGGACGCATACCAATCACCGCTGAATATGTGGCTATTGCTCCGTCAATATCCCCGCTTTTATATTCCGCCATAGCAAGATAATAGGAAATATCATATTCAAGGTCTCTCACACTGCCGCCTGACTGACCCAATGCAGTTTCAAAGCATTCTACCGCCGCCGCATAATCGGCAAGCCCCATATTCGCAATTCCCCGTCCGCGATAAATCAGCTCTTTATTTTCACCGGCCTGCTCAGCCGCTTCCAGCTGCGTTAAGGCATTCTCATACGCAAGCTGAGAAATGCTCTGCATCGCCTGATCAATATTCTCATGCTTTTCGGCAAGCATGCCGCATCCTGCAAACAAAATACTGCCTGTTAATATAAAAACCGCCGCCGTCACACATCTTTTCATTTCGATTCTCATACCTTTCTCAAATAATCTGTTATTATTTTACCAGACTTCTCCCGCCTTGCAAAGCCTTACATAATTCTGTATAATAAATCATACTATTTCACCGTACAAATTTTATTTAAGAAAGGGACTGTTTATGAAGCTTAACAAGAAGAAAAATTCCATCATTTTGATTCTACTTCTCTTACTGGCTCTTTCATTTCTGACATGGGTTCTCTATCATATTACAGGCGTAAATACCGGATGTATAACAAAAGCATTCACCGGTCTTCCATGCCCGGGCTGCGGCATGACAAGAGCATGGCTTTCTGTTTTCCATCTGGATTTTCAGTCTGCCTTTTTTTATCATCCCCTGTTTCTGCTTCCCGTACTCATTGTTCTGCTTCTTTTTCTGGAAACTGTATGCCATATCAAAATGCCTGGATGGTTCTACATTATTTCCCTGGCGCTGCTGCTCTGTGTATATATCATACGCATGTCTCTCTATTTTCCGAATACCGAGCCTATGGCCTTTGATCAGAATGCCTATTTGCCACGGTTTATCTGGCGTATAAAACTTTTATTATAAAAAAATATCTCCGTCTTTTTTGTGTTTCCGATTAAAAATATTATTCTAAAAGCCAACTACTCTTCTATTTTTATTCTTTTATTTTTTCCTTTTTTTCGCTTTATCAATTCTTCTCCATTCCTATCTGATTCTCTTTTGTCAAATAGTATCAAAAATTGGACTATCCTATCAACAGAGTTTCAAATGTATTGTCGTATCAGGGAGGAATGAGGATGGAAAAGATATTTCAGCAGAAAGTCCTTTCACTTGGATATACAGACTATGAGAGCCGCGTCATGATATATGCGGTAAAAGCAATCTTGTACGAAGTTAGCAAATTCATTATTCTGGCGATTTTCTTCGCATTACAGAATAAGTTATTGCACTTCCTTGTGGCAGCTGCCTGTCTTATGGCTGTTCGTACGCGAAGCGGAGGAATTCATTTAAAACACTATATCAGTTGTTTCTTAATGACTTTTTTCGCATTTTATGTATCGATTCTCTTGCTTCCGGCTTTTCTTCATCCGTCGAAATATGGTATGACAGCCGTTCTTGTCTTATGTATGGCGCTTACCTACCAGTCCGGACCTGTGCTTTCCGTATCAAGGCCGAAACCAGACGGAATCAGAATAAAAGCGCTGAAACAGGAAACCGCAGTTGTCATTGGAATCTTTGCAATACTTGTTGTTTTAATTGGTGAAAATTCCTATTTGGAATCCGGATTCTGGATTATATTATTCCAGTCTGTCCAACTATTGATTGCTAAGGCAAAGGAGGTGATACAGGATGAAAAGATTAAGCATCATGAACATGAAATTGCTGGGTAGCTTATGCAGCCTTTGTCTGGCACTTGGATTTGTCGTAAGAACAGATTGTGCAAGTTTTCTCTTCTTCGGTGAGCCTGAATTCCCAAAAGCAGACAACGAATAATCAAATAACTTAAATAAAAACTGCCGTACCGACACACGCTCTGTCATATACGGCAGTTTTTATTTTAGAATCGTCAGCTCAAAAATCAGATAATTACAGCCATAATACTCCCTGTTCTCAACAGAGATCTCACCTCTGCTCCTCTCCAT
>RAZD01000026.1 GCA_003612525.1 bacterium C-53
CAACAGACTGGGAAGGGTTTGTAAGGGGGCTTGCAAACATCCGGTATGAAGGGGCGCTGAGTTTTGAGACGGCGCCTGTGCTGACATCGTTTCCGGATACCCTGAAACCGGATGTGTTGTCCTTTCTTGCAAAGATCGGAAGAGATTTGGCACATAAAATATAGGAGATGCCTGCTTTGCTTTCCCGGGAGCATCCCTGCAATTCCATATGGGAATGTTGTCTGGATTTTAGAAAGAAATATTGTATTGCGCAGAAAGCCGCCCATGAAAACCGGGCGGTTTTTATTATTCTTATAAGAGTGACTTGACAAAATACAACATCGTGTTATACTAAATAATGTAAAACATAATGTTATACATAAAGGAAGGAAGAAATATGGTGCAGCAATTATCGGACACAGAACTGGAAATTATGAAAATCGTATGGGAGAATCCACAGGAGGTTACTCTGTTCCCTTACATTATGGATGAATTGGCGGCAAGGGGGAAATCGTGTCAGAAAAACACTCTGATTGTGTTATTGTCACGGTTAATGAACAAAGGCTTTCTGCGTGCAAAGAAAATTGGAAGACGCAATGAATACACTACGCTTATTACAGAAACGGAATACCAGACAGTGCAGACGAAAAATTTCCTGAATAAAATTTATGAGGGGAATGTAACAGGGCTGGTTTCGAATTTAATTTCGGGAGATTTACTGACAGATGAGGAGTACGCGGAACTGAAAAAACTGCTGGAGAAAGGAAAAGAGACACAATGAATACAGGTTTTAAGTTATTTTTATCTATGTCTTTTTCTGGCAGTGTGCTGATTCTTGCGCTGCTTTTCGGAAAACGGTTTTTGCAGGATAAGATTAGCCGGCAATGGCAGTACTATATTTGGCTCATTGTTATTTTTCGGCTTCTGTTTCCCTTTGGGCCGGAAATAAATCTGCTGGGGAAGACCTATCAGGTGGCTGATCGAGCAATCGCACAGGCGGATATGTCATCGCAGCGACCCTCGTTTCGTACTTCGGGAGGCGGTTCTGCTTCTACTGATGATTTGCCGCGAAACAGTGAAAATACGGATAGCCGGACGGAAGATTTGACATCCTATAAGAGGCTTCGTGACATTGGGACGCTGGTAATGAATCATATGTGGCTGCTTTGGCTGGTGGCCGCGTCAGGTATGCTGATACGAAAGATCACATTTTATCAGGGATTTATACGATATATTCGTGCCGGATTGACTCCGGTGTCTGATATTGGAATTTTAGACCGGCTATCTATTGCCGCAGAGAGCGTCGGCATGAAAAGACCGATAGAACTATATACCAATCCGCTGGTTTCCTCACCGCTGCTGCTTGGATTTTTCAGACCATGCATCGTGCTGCCGGGCGTAGATATACCTGAAAAAGATTTTCATTATATTGTAATGCATGAGATGGTCCATTACAGGCGGCGGGACATATATTATAAATGGCTGGTACAGGCTGTGGTCTGCCTGCATTGGTTTAACCCCCTTGTGTATCTTATGAGTCGGGAAATTACGAGGGCGTGTGAATTTTCCTGCGATGAAGCTGTCCTTGTCAAAGCGGGGTGTGACAATGCACAGGATTATGGTGAAACTTTGCTTAATGCTATGGCGGCCATTGGAAAATATAGAGAAAATTTCGGAGCTGTCACTTTGAGTGCAAATAAACAACTATTAAAAGAAAGGTTAGGTGCAATTATGGGTTTCAGAAAAAAATCAGGAAGAATTCGGGCTTTTACAGGTGTTTTAACACTGTGCGTGATCTTTGGAGCATCCTTTATCGGCGTTTATCCCGTTGCTGCCGCGACCGATCAGCTGCCCGGCAGTCATTTGGTACCGGAGGCAAATGACAAATACACATTTTCTGATCGAACAGGAACGACTGCATTCCCTCCAGTGGGGGAATGGTATTATGAAGCTGGCAGTTTGCCGCTGTTTCAGATTATGTTCGCTCGTATGGACGAAGAAGCGCAGACAGAATGGTTCGACAGGGTTTATGCGGACAGGGATATTGCGCATGCGGCAACCGCTGCCAACATGCTGGATGAGGACTGCGCCTTACTCCAGCGTTTCGCACAAAAAGCCTACGAGGATGGCGACGCCGGTTTTTTCTCCGCTATGATTATGCATATGAGTGAAGAGATGCTGGAACTATGGCTGGACAAAGCTCTGGAAGATGGAAACCAGGCATTTCAGTCCATACTGTTCAATGCATTAGACCGGGACAATGAGTTTGACGAACTGAAAGAGAAGCAGGAAAAAGAATGGGCGGAGGCGCAGAAGGCGGAATATCAGGCCGCAGGCGTTATCGTGGACGGCAAAAAATATTATTATCAGGGGCAGCTGGTCAATATCTTTCTGGATATCCGGGCCAACAAATCCTTTTACACGCTGAATATGAATCCTGCCGGAATTGTCAACATCAGGGTTGTTCGCGGAGAGGATGGGAAGATTACGGGCGTATTCTATATGACTGATGCGGAAGTAGTGGAACTGCTAGGAGATGAGGATGATCTGGATGAAGGGTGAACCACTGAAATAGAAAAGGCAGTCTTTCTATTGCATCGGCAAATGTATCTTGCTAGTTCCCGGTCCGATAAAACGACAGAGACGGAGTGCGATAATACACGGGGGCGTTGCAGAATCATCTGGTTTCATGGTTTTGCGGCGCCTTCTGTCAGTTTCACAGATCAGTTGTTTTCAACAGCCGCTACAGTCCGACTGAGTTTCAAATGTCCGGTCATTACCGCCAGGCGTCCAGATACAACAACCCTTCTTCCTTTTTCATGATACTTGCCGATAAATTAGATGGACGGGAAGCAAGAATCCTCATTGATAACAAAACATGGATACGGGGTGAGGCAGATTGAACATAGCAGTTTGCGATGATGAAGAAAACATACGCAGTTATATAAAGCAACTGGTAGAGATGCAGAATATTTCCTGCCGGATGATTGAATTTTCGTCCGGAGAAGAACTGCTCCGGTTTTGGGAACAGGAAGACAGGGAGCAGATAGATATCCTTTTCCTTGACATCTCTATGGATGGAACTGATGGAATGAAAACAGCGGAACAGATCAGGGATTGGAAGGAAGAAAGGGAAGAACCTATGTGGGGAAGCCTGCCTCTTCTGATATTTGTAACGGGCTACTCGGAGTATATGCAGAGGGCTTTTTCTGTCAATGCCTTTCAATATTTAGTGAAGCCGGTAGATGAAAAGGAATTTGAAGATGTGTTTGCACAGGCTTTAAGGGAGTGCCGCTGCCTGAACAGGAAAAAGAACACCAGGCCGAAGGAAATATTAATCAGGAACGGGAACTGCACAAGGAACGTTCCGGTAGATGATGTTTGCTATATTGAGAGCAGCAACAGGAAGATCATAGTATCTATGCGGGATGAGGAAATAGAGTGCTACGGAAAGATAAGTGAGATGGAGAATGAATTGCGGAAGGGATTTTTCCGGACTCATAAAGGGTATCTGGTCAACATGAAATATGTGGAACGATACAGCCGGACAGAAGTGCAGATGAAAGATGGGAAACGCCTCCCGATTTCCAAATATAAGTATCAGGGTTTTATAAAGGCATATCTGGAATTCATTACGGAGGATGGCGGATGAGTCAGACAGGATATGGATTATTTATGAATTTATGTGATCTGTACTATGTACTCCTGCAGATCATGCTCTTTCTGGCGACCTGGAATATTTTTTTCAGACCGCAAAGAGGGAAATGTGAAATGTTTTTTGCAGGCACAATTGTGGCAGCCAATGTATTCCTGCGTCTATGCCTCGGAGTTCCGGGAGGGGTGAGGTATGTGGTATCGGCGGCGGCTGTATTGGGGTACTGCCATATCAGATATAAAGGACATCTGGAAAAGGCTGTTTTCACGCTGCTATTGTTTTACAATTTCCACGGGATGAGTTTCCTGATCTCAAACAGCTTTTATCAGTTTTTGATGGATAACATGCTGGGCAGGCTGGATGTGCAGGGGGCGGAGTATATGCGCCATTTATATAAGAGCCTGATGATTGGGCAGAGCTGCAATCTTTTCTTGTATACATTCGTGTTTATTCTCATGATCTGTATTCTGAAAAAGATTATAAAAAGTCCGCTGTCCATGAATTGGCAGGATTCCATTTTCCTGTCTGCCCTGAATGTTGTCGGAAGTATGCTGGTATGGATGGTCATAGATCTTTCAGTGGTTCAGATTGAGAAGGAGATCTTTTTCCTTTTTGCCCAGAGAAGGGAAATGGTGTGGAAGATACCGATGATTGCAGTCTTTCTCTGTGCCGGGGAAATTTCAGTACTTTGTATTTTCCGGAAATATAAGGAACTGCAGGGCGAGAGGGAGAAGCATTTTGTGGAAGAACAGCAGATGAAGGCCATGAAAAGGAGATTGGAGGAGGCGGAAAACTTTTATGGCAGCATACGCAGGATAAGGCATGAAATGAGAGGCCATATGGCAAATATCAAAGGGCTTGTTGCCGGGGAAAAGTATGAAGAAGTGGAGAGGTACATTGGAAAACTGGATGAGACCATACAAGGATTTGATTATAAGTTCAGTACGGGAAATGCTGTGACGGATGTCATCATCAACGACAAATACTGGAAGGCGGTAAAGTCCGGGATTGCGTTTAAGGTAAGGTTTGAATATCGGGAGACGGATACCATCTCTGCGTTTGATATGGGGATTGTGCTGAATAATCTATTCGATAATGCCATAGAAGCCTGTGAGAAACTGGAACAGACGAAACGTCATATTAGCCTTACACTAAAAAGGAAGAATCATTTCCTGCTGGTGGAGGTGGAGAATAGCTTTGACGGAAATCTGGAATGGGAGGATGGGGCTGCTGCCCCAACAACACTGAAGTGCAGCAGCCTGCCGGAGGTCCTGATGGAACACGGTGTTGGTCTGAAAAATGTAAGAGATGTAGCGGAACGCTATCTAGGGTATATGGATATCAGGACAGAGCAGGATGTGTTCAGGGTTACAGTCATGCTGCAGCAGAAAGAAATATCATAAAAGGGGAGGTGTATATGGATAAGCGGCTGCTTTCAAGGCATACGTATAGCGGTTTTGTGCAGGCATATATGAAGGATATTTCATAGGAAAGTCAATAGAAATGGAGGATAAAAAATGGCGCTCAATGGGATAGGACAAAATTATGATCCGAATAATGTAGCAAGAACGGAAAAGGCGGACAGAACAGGAAAGTTCGCATTGGGAAAAACAGAAAACACGCAGGAATTATCGGAAGCGGAAGAGATGGAACGGTTCAAAAAGGAATTTTATGCTGAACTTGAGAAGATACCGCGGGACAGAACAATAGCAAATGTAGCAGTCCATATATCAGAGGAAGCGTTTAAAAATATGAAGGAGGATCCAGAGTACAGGGAGCGGATGTTGTCTTTAATCAGGCGGGATATGACAGGCTCCGTCGCTCCGGCTCCGGACTGCTCTCTGATGATTATGGTAGGGGCTTCTGCCAAAGATTACAGGGCGCATAGCTGGTCTGTCAACAATGATTCAGAATTTTATGCCCGTTCGCAAAACAGTTTTTATAAAAAGACAAGTGGTAAAAAGGGGAATCAAAAAGAGCTTTTGGAAGAATATTTGGAAAAGAGGGCACAGGCGAAAAAGCAGCAACAGGCGCTTTGGGATGAAAAGACTGCAAAGGCGGAGCAGGAGAGAAGCAGGCTTACAAGGGCATGGAGAAATGAAAGGCAGATGGCGGAGGCATCCAGTGCCTATGAAGCCTTTCAAAATATTGATTGTAAAACATTTTGCCATTGAAACAACTTGTTTTACAGTCACAAGTCTGATTTTGAGTAATACTTAAATTCTCATAGCGTTGTGTCTGACGCAACAAATCCTTTTACTATCTATAAAACAATTGTGTAGTTGCTGGAAAAGCAGGATATTTGCTTTTCCAGCGTGATGTATAATTGTATGATATAAAATGACGTACATTACATCAGATTTTTTTGGCGAAAAAAACCTTTTGAATTTTTTCCCATTCTATCATATAATATTTTCCATACGCGTTACCATACCATACGCCCGGAAATTCAGCCCCAAAACGGGTATAAAGAAGCTTTCGGGAGCCCATGATAACAAAAGAGGAGGAACGATGTATGTCGATTGAACGTGTGAGAGAGCATTTCAGAAAATACAATATGGAGGAACGCATTCAGGAATTCGACGTATCAAGCGCTACGGTGGAACTGGCTGCTGCTGCATTAAATTGTGAACCCTGCAGAATTGCAAAGACTTTGTCTTTTCTGACAGGAGATACAGCAGTACTGATTGTGACGGCAGGTGATGCGAAAATTGACAATCCGAAGTATAAGGCGCAGTTTGGCATGAAAGCCAAAATGCTTGCGCCCGATATGGTGGAGACGATGGTGGGACATGCAGTCGGAGGCGTCTGTCCGTTTGGCGTCCGGGAAGGAACAAAGGTGTATCTTGATGCTTCCCTGAAACGTTTTGAAACGGTATTTCCCGCCTGCGGAAGCAGTAACAGCGCGATCGAACTGACGATTGAAGAGCTTGAGACGTATTCCGGTTTTAGGGAATGGGTGGATGTGTGCAAGCTTCCTTAAACTGTGCCCGAATTATGAGTCATAAGTGAAAAGCTGCCTGGAGCGGCGGAATGAGAGGAAAGATGAATCAGTTTTCCAGAACGGAATTATTGCTTGGCAGGGATGCAATGGAAATACTTCGGAATTCACGCGTTGCCATTTTTGGAATCGGCGGAGTTGGCGGATATGTGGCTGAGGCGCTTGCAAGAAGCGGTATTGGCGCATTTGATCTGATTGATCACGACAAAGTATCTCTCACAAATTTAAACCGTCAGATCATCGCCACAGGAGAAACGATCGGGAGATACAAAGTGGATGTGATGAAGGAACGTATCCTTTCGATTTATCCGGAAGCAGCAGTAAATGTACATAAGTGTTTTTTTCTGCCGGAAATGAAAGAGGCCTTTGATTTCTCGCAGTATTCTTATGTGGTGGATGCGGTGGATACGGTAACGGCGAAAATACAAATTGTAATGTGCGCCGATCATGCAGGGGTTCCTGTGATCAGCAGCATGGGTGCCGGCAACAAGTTGAATCCGGCGGAATTTGAGGTGGCGGATTTATATGAGACATCCGTGTGCCCACTTGCGAAGGTAATGCGCAGAGAGCTTAAGAGACGTAAGATCACGCATCTTAAGGTAGTTTATTCAAAGGAGAAGCCGATTCTGCCGGCAGGAAGGCCGGAGCAGGCGGCAGGGGAACAAAAAGATATGGATGCAGGGAGAGTGCCGGGGTCGGTGGCATTTGTGCCGTCAGTTGCCGGCCTTATTCTTGCTGGCGAAGTTATAAAAGATCTTATAAAAAAGGAGAATGGGAATGGATAACAGAGCAATGTTTCATTTATCTTACGGGCTTTATGTCCTTACTGCAAAAGAAGCAGAGAAAGATAACGGATGTATCATCAATACGGCGGCGCAGGTGACGACAACGCCAAACCGCATCACAATCGCCGTAAACAAGCAGAATCTTACACACGATATCATAAAGAATACAGGCCAATTTAACGTATCAATGCTAGATCAGACGGTGAAATTCTTCACGTTTCATAATTTTGGATTCCAGAGTGGAAGAAATGCGGATAAATTTGCGGATATCCCGGTACAGAGAAGTGAAAACGGAATTTATTATCTTACGGAAAATACGTCGGCGTATCTTTCAGGAAAGACGGTGCAGGAGATTGATTTAGGCACCCACACGCTGTTTCTTGCGGATGTCACTGATGCAAACGTCTTAAGCGGAAAAGAAGCCGTGACCTATGCATATTATCAGGCAAACATTAAACCGAAACCGGAGAATACGGAGAAAAAAGGATACCGCTGCAGAATCTGTGGTTATGTCTATGAAGGGGAAGAACTTCCTGCAGATTATATCTGTCCGATCTGTAAACACGGCGCTGCAGATTTCGAGAAAGTCTCATAAGAGGAAATGAAGATGAGAAAAAGAAGAAAGAGAAGAAGGAAAAAGAACCAAAAGAGGTGGGTGCCTGTTGCGGCAGGGGTTATTGCGCTTCTGCTTGTCGGCGTGGGAATCTTTTTCGGGATGGCGTTTGAGAGGGTTGATCTGGAGAAGGAAGCGGTTGTTGCGTTTTCCGGGTTTGACAGTAAGGGAAGCGTGTCTGTAGATGTTGCGCCGAAGGAGGGCTATGAAGAATTTTACAGCACGATTGATGTGTCTGTATCATCAAACGGAGCGCTGAGTAACGGGGATGAAGCAGTCGTGCATTTTTCGTACGATGAAGAACTGGCAAAGGAACTTCGGCTGATGGTGAAAGCGCCGGATAAAATCGTTCCGGTTGAGGGATTGCCGACGGCAACGGAAGTGTCGCTTGACGAGCTTTTCTCCGGGCTTTCCATAACGTATGCGGGCGTAGCTCCTGAGGTGACAATTGAAATGGCGAATGTGAGCGAAGATCCCTTCTTCGGAAATGTTTCTTTTCTGGTAGAAGAGCCGCGGGAATATTACAATGAAGGTGATCTTATAAAAGTACGCGCTGTTTTTAACGAAGAGGAAGCGCTGCGCCTGAATTATGATATTGAGCAGGGAGAGAACGGTTATGAAAAATCGTTTACTGTCGCAGGAGTGGACACTTATCTGAAACAGGGCAGTGAACTTGGCAGCGATCAGATTGCAGCATTATCCGATGCTGGAAAGAACCTGCTGCATGATGCGAATGATTATGGACTTCGCATTTTCAGTGAAGCGAATCTGATGCCGATCTGGGTGAATAATCAACTGACCTTTCAATGGAAGAATCCAAGCCTTCTTTCCATGTATTTTCATACACTGAAAGAAGAGGCGGCTGATAAGGGTATGCATCAAAATGATATTGAATGTGTCTACATGGCGACAATCATTCAGGCGGATGGCGTTTCGTGTCAGGCAGAAGTTGTCGTGCGGTTTACCAACCTAATAAAAAAAGCAGATGGGAGTTATGATTTGTCAATTGATACAGGCGAAATTATCTCGGCATCCTACCGAAATTCCAATATTAAGCAGTTACTCACCAATGATGATGATTATGTGACAGAAAAACTCGACTTAATATAACGACAACATTTGCGCTTGTTTTTGAGAAAAATTGGAGATGAAAACACTATATCTTGTATTTTGAAAAGAGGGATCAACAATCCCTCTTTTTTTGCGGAAACTCACCCTTGCAATTCCTGTCAATCGATAATAAATTATAGAAGTAGGAAATGGAAAAAAAAGGAAGATTAACAAAAAATTATCAAAGAGGAGAAGAGAAATGGAGAAAATGAATGTAGCAGTTTTTGAAGACAACAAGAAAATGCTCGAGGTGATAAACGATATTGTCAAATCTGATGATAATATGGAATTATATTTTATGGTGAAGCCATATGATCCGGAGCAGATGAGAAACCGACTTAAAAATTTAAAGACCTCGGAGCAGCCGTTAATTGCGGTGAAAGAGATGTCAACGGAGAAAAAGGGAGACCTGGAGAGTGATGTTACAAACATTATCCATGAGATCGGTGTGCCGGCGCACATTAAGGGATACCAGTATTTGAGAGATGCGATCATGATGTCAGTTGATGATATGGAAATGCTGAATTCGATAACAAAGGTTCTGTATCCCACGATCGCAAAGAAATATCAGACGACGCCGAGCCGTGTGGAAAGAGCCATCCGGCATGCAATAGAAGTTGCATGGAGCCGCGGCAAAATGGATACCATAGACGCATTATTCGGATATACAATTAATATGGGTAAAGGAAAACCGACAAATTCGGAGTTTATTGCACTCATTGCGGACAAAATCAGAATTGAATACAAACTTCGCAGATAATTCTTTCCTTTATTCTCCGGGTGATGTATAATAAGAACGGTATAAAAATTAAACGATATAAAATTCGGAGGTAAGGTATGAAAAAAATATTATTTGCCGCATCGGAGGGCGTTCCGTTTATCAAAACAGGGGGACTGGCGGATGTAGTAGGTTCTCTGCCGAAATGTTTTAATAAGGAGTATTTTGATGTACGGGTAATCATGCCGAAGTATATGTGCATGAAACAGGAACACAAAGATATGATGCAGTATGTCACACATTTTTATATGGATTTCAATTTCCAGAGTATGTATGTGGGCGTGCTGGAAACAGAGTATCAGGGGATTAAGTTCTACTTTATTGACAATGAATACTATTTTCAGGGTTCAACACCCTACGGAAATATTCGTTATGATATTGAAAAATTTATTTTCTTTTCAAAGGCAGCTCTTTCCGCATTGCCGCAGATTGGCTTTCAGCCGGATATTGTGCACTGCCATGACTGGCAGACTGGCCTTATTCCTGTGTATTTAAAGGACAGTTTCCGCGGGGGAGAATTTTTCTGCAACATGAAATCAATTATGACCATACACAACCTGAAATTTCAGGGTACATGGGATGTGAAGACGATTCGTCAGCTTTCCGGTCTGCCGGACTACTATTTTACACCAGATAAGCTTGAAGCATACAAAGACGCGAATCTTTTGAAGGGTGGTCTTGTATATGCGGATGCGGTTACTACGGTTAGCCCGACTTATGCGGAAGAGATCAAAACTCCGTTTTACGGCGAACAGCTCGAGGGATTATTAAATGCCCGTTCCGGCGATCTGCGCGGTATCATTAACGGAATTGATTATGATGAGTATAATCCTGAAACAGATCATTTTCTTGCCTTTAACTATAATGCGAAAAACTTCCGCAAGGAGAAAATTAAGAACAAGAGAGCTCTTCAGGAGCAGCTTGGACTGGAGCGCGATGACAGGACATTCATGATCGGCATTGTATCAAGGCTTACAGATCAGAAGGGATTTGACCTGATCGCGTATATCATGGATGAATTATGTCAAGACAATGTACAGATTGTAGTTCTTGGAACAGGCGAAGAAAAATACGAAAATATGTTCCGTCATTTTGACTGGAAATATAATAACAGAGTTTCCGCTAATATTTATTATTCAGAAGATTTGTCACATAAGATTTATGGTTCCTGCGATGCATTCCTTATGCCGTCTCTTTTTGAACCGTGCGGGCTCAGCCAGCTTATGAGCCTGCGTTATGGCACGGTTCCGATTGTCAGGGAAACAGGCGGTTTGAAAGATACGGTTGAACCATACAATGAGTTTGAAGGCACCGGCACCGGTTTCAGCTTTACAAACTACAATGCGCATGAGATGCTTGCTTCCATACGCTATGCGGAGAGGATTTATTATGACCGCAAGAGAGAATGGAATAAGATTATCGACCGCGCGATGGCAGCCGATTTCTCATGGAATGTATCCGCATCGAAATACACAGAAATGTATGACTGGATGTGCCCGTAAGGATTTACATTTCCATAGAACGAATCATCCGGCGTATGCTTTCATACATAAATGGTTTCAGTTCGTCAATCGGTACAGGCTCATTATACAGAATGGAACTGTGGCTGGTGGCGTTTACAAATTCGACAATCATATATACCAGAACCTCCGGGTTCTGGTATTTTTTTTCGGATGCTTCGAACAGTTCAATGTAAAAAGCATAGAAGTCCACTTCGTCGTCCGCCGGTTTTGAAATCATGGCGCTTTTAAAAATTCCCCAGCTTAAATTCTTGGAAATAAAGTTAAGCAGAGATTTATCCGCATCCAGCTGGTCAATCACATGATTGACAATAAACAGGATACAGTCTTCCAAGTTATCTGTCTGTTCTTCTTTCAGATCAGTCATGGCCTTGCGGAAAATCTGGCTGGCCTTGTGGGTGATCAGTTTCTTGCGTATATCGTATTTATCGGAAAAGTAGAGGTAGAAAGTTCCTTTTGCCATCCCTGCCTGTTCCACAATATCGGAGATGGACGTTTTATGAATCCCTTTTGTCGTAAAAAGGTCATAGGCGGCATTCAGAAGCGCCTCTTTTTTCTGTTGTTTTTTTATATCAACTTTCCCCATATGGTTTTATATCCTTTCTCTTCTAAAATATTGTGCTGTATTTTTATATATGCATTCTTCTTCGAACCGCTTCCCGCAGTCTTGAGCGGGTAATAATCGTAATTAAGACAATATCGATGCATACGCAGCAAATCAGTACAATTGCAGACCAGGTCATTGCAAATTCCATATGAAGAAATGAACGGATGAAACATTCAAGGCTGACAGTTAATATGCCGATTTCCGTAAACAGATAAATGGCTCCGGAGAGAATTGAAGCATGAACATTGCGGATCAGGAAAGCGAAAATAATCACAAGCAGTGTAATCGTCGCGGTGATAGGAACCGCCAGTTCCAGGAACCATACACGGGAAGGGGTGTTCAGGGAAATCAGGAAACAGTATACTGCAACTGCGATGCCGTCTAACAGTAGAAAAACATAGATCGGCAGTTTTGTGCTGAGAACAGCAGGTATAAAAAATACCCAGAGCATAAAACACACCCCGATAATATAGAGTGACCAGGAGGATTTATCAACTACAAAGAAGTTAATAAGGCCGCATGCAGCCGAGGTGGAACCCAGAACGGAAAAGAGCAGGATTGCAAGGTCTGTGTGCTTCACCTGATCGACCTGTCCTTTTTCCTTTGGGTATGGAGTGGGCGATGTAGTATCGACTGTTTCTTTCGGGTTCAGTATGGGAGTATTGCAGAGAGGACAGCGTCTGGCGGTCCGGTCAAGCTGCACTCCGCAGTTTACACAATATGACATTTTGAATATTCCTTTCTGTCAGCAATGACTTCGGTTGGTTTCAATTTTTACATGAATGCCGTCTTCCACAAGCTTGCGGAAGAAATACTGTTCCACATCGGACTCTACGATGCTGCTTGCGAAGTTTACAGTCAGTGTATCACCGAAACTTACAATGGCGCAGTTTGTTCTTGCAGAGTAGGGCTGGCCCATATAGATATCAAACCGTTCAATGTATTTTTCCATACCGGGAGGGACCGTGATAGCGCCCATATTCGTAAGCCCTGCCGAGGATTGTTTGTCCTGGACTCTTGAATAAAACTGCTTTACGGTGAAATCCTTTATAAAAAGAGGGACAATGCGTATAACAGGATTTCGGCGCGTGGCGGCATTTGTTGTGATGTCCGCATTCAGGAATTTGTCATTTAAGTAGTAGCGCATATAAAAATGCACCTGCGTCAGAATTTCTTCAAATTTATAATCGCCGAGTCTTGGGTCGATAGTCGGATAGATCATGGTAATGAAATTGCGAAGTGTCTGCGATGGAAAAAAACGCCGCAGATTAACCGGCATGGCAAGTTTTACCGGACGCTCTTTAATCGGGCGATCGGCCTTCTGTTTCTGAATAAGCGCATAGAGAAGAACGGCATTCAGATATTCTGTGATAGAAGCGCCATACCATTTTGCTTTTTTATGAATTTCACTCGTTGACATAATGCCGCCGATTACATTTAGCGTATAGAAAGGCTCCACCGTTCCTCGTACGCGGTACGCTTTTTCCTGCGTGCGCGGCGGCCGCATTTTTGAAGTGGCATAGCGCAGATAGGCGTCTTCTGTCTCTTCCTTTTTTGATTTTTCATTGATGTCAAGAACAAAACCGCCGTTTGGGATTTTATGCCCGAGGAGTCGGAGATAATTGGCCGTAATGGTCTGCAGTACGAACATGCCTCCGCTTCCGTCAGCGAGGGAATGATGGCATTCAAAAGAGAACCGCCGTTCGTAATAATAGAGACGTATCAGATAACGATTATTTAATTTAAAATTCATCGGCATGCAGAAATTAGCTACATCTTTCTGAACATAGGGCCCCGGACGGTTGTTGGGTGCAAGATAACGCCAGAACAATCCTTTGTGAATCGCCACTTTAAAGGTGGGGAATCTCGGGAGCGTCATATCGACAGCTTCCTGAAGAAGCTTTGGATTGATTTTTTCTTTTAACAGAACCGACAGGCGGTAAACGGAAGAAAAATTTTTACGCTGCAAAGTCGGATAAACATTGGCTGACAGGTCAAGTTTGTACCAGGTTTCTTTTTGTTGTAGATTCTTCTTTTCCTTTTTTTTCATGATACTATTATATCCTAAATAAAACAGGTTGACAAAGCTTTTTGAAAACTTTACCATAGTTTATGAATTTGTGCCTGCGTATGTGGGCGGAAGGTTTTGGAAAGGTATGGTGTAATATGGCGTTAGCAGATAAAATAGCCTCGAAAAATAAAGACAAGCGGAATCAAAATCTGATGGGGCTGATCAAACGGATGCACAGTGTTGTGGAAACAGATGATATTGACAGGCACAGGCAGTCGCAGGATAATTTTGGCGCAATTTTCGGCGCAAGCAAAGATATCACTTATGCGGATTTTAAAATAGAAGAAATGGATGCGGAATGGAGCAGGGTAAACCGTGTCCATATGAAAAAGTATGTGGTTCTCTATTGTCATGGCGGCGGATATATGACGGGAAGCCTCAAGTATGCACGGTGCCTTACCGGAAAGCTGGCTTCCTCCACTTCGATGGACGTGCTGGCATTCGATTACAGGCTTGCGCCGGAACATCCATATCCGGCAGCGCTTGAGGATGCAATGAAGGCGTGGAATTATCTGATGCTTTTAGGGTACGGCGCACGCGACGTGATTGTCGGAGGTGATTCCGCAGGGGGAAATCTGGCGCTTGCACTTGTACTTAAATTAAAGGAGGAGAACCGGATACTTCCGCGCGGTATTTTTCTGATGTCACCCTGGACAGACCTTACGGTATCCGGAAAATCACATCAGACAAAGGCAGATATTGATCCGGTTTTAAATGCGGAATATCTGAAAGAGGCAATTGACTCGTATGCAAAAGATGAAGATTTGCAGAACCCTCTGATTTCTCCTCTGTTTGGTGATTTTAAAGGATTCCCGCCAGTGTATATTCAGACAGGCGATAATGAAATTCTTTTGGACGATGCCACAATGCTCCATAAGAAGCTGGTCAGAGAAAATGTTTCGGTGAAAATGGATATCTATGAAGGCATGTGGCATGTGTTTCAGATGTCGCCGTTTAAGACAGCATATGAGGCGATGGACAAAAATGCGGAATTTATTTTTGACATCTGCCGATAATGGGAGGATTTGCGTGAAATGCAGTATTTAAAACAGGTAATGGTGATTCTTTTCTTTAGTTTTCTGGGTGAACTTTTGTATCTTTTGATTCCGCTGCCGGTTCCTGCCAGCATTTACGGGATGGCGCTTCTGTTTCTTTCACTTCTTACGGGCATTGTGAAGCTTGCGCAGGTGGAAGATGCGGCGGATTTTTTACTTGGAATCATGCCGGTTTTCTTTATTTCTCCGACGGTAAGCATCATGACGAGTTATGGTTCCATTGCAGATCATCTGATGGTGTTTCTGGTAATCTGCATAGTATCTACACTGGCGGCGCTGTTCTTGTGTGCATCCGTTTCCCAGTGGATGATTCGAAAGAAGCGGGGGATGAAGTCCTCCGGCAGAAGGGGAGGGACGGGGAAGTGAATGAATTGCTGACCGATTCTGTCTTTTTTGGAATCGCACTGAGCCTTTGCTGTTATTTTGCCGGGGTGAAACTTCAGAAAAAAACCGGAATTGCGCTTTTAAATCCGCTGCCTGTTGCGGCAGTCATGATTATAGTGGTTTTGTGTGTGCTTCAGATTGATTATGAGACCTATGACATTGGAGCAAAGTATATTACGTATTTTCTGACGCCGGCCACAGTCTGTCTTGCAGTTCCGCTGTATCGCCAGGTGAAGCTTTTAAAGGAGAATGCAGCGGCCATTCTGTGCGGGATTCTGGCGGGCTGCGCGGGGCATACGCTCGTGGTTGCGGCCCTGGGGCTGTGCTTTGCGCTTGACCGTGTATCCGTGATTTCCATTTTGCCGAAGTCCGTGACAACGCCAATTGCAATGGGAGTTTGCGAAGAGTCGGGCGGAATTACGGGAATTGTTGTGATTGGTGTAATGATTGCGGGAAATATCGGGGCGGTTTTTGCGCCTGCGCTCTTAAAGCTTATTAAAATTACGGAACCTGAGGCGCAGGGGCTTGGAATCGGATGCTGTTCTCATGCGCTTGGAACATCGACGGCGGTGAAACTTGGAGAGGTGCAGGCGGCGATGAGTTCGCTTGCGATTGTCGTTACAGGAATCATGACAGTGATTATTGTGCCGATTGTGGCAAAATTTTTATAAAAAATAAAGGGTATTACACTTCTGTGTAGAATATTAATTATAGAACGCTTCAAATATACTTCCCAAGTGTTGTGAATGGCGGGGTGGGAGACAGATCATGACAATACGAGAAAGTTTGGAACAGAGGGAGAAAGATTTTCTGGGGCCTTACGCATCACTCAGTATGAATTCAAAAGGACGGAAGCATTCGGAAGCGCAGTGCGATATCCGGCCGGTTTACCAGAGAGACAGAGATCGTATTTTACACAGTAAATCTTTTCGAAGACTGAAGGATAAGACGCAGGTTTTTCTGACGCCTGACGGGGACCATTACAGGACAAGACTCACGCACACGCTTGAAGTCTCACAGAATGCACGGACAATTGCAAAGGCGCTTCGTCTGAATGAGGACCTTGTAGAAGCGATTGCATTAGGTCACGATCTCGGACATACCCCATTCGGGCATGCGGGAGAGCGTGCGCTGAATCGGGTATGCCCGTTGGGATTTGCACATCATGAACAGAGCGTCCGTGTCGTTGAGTTTCTTGAAAAGAGCGGTAAGGGGCTTAATCTGACATGGGAAGTGCGCGACGGTATATTGAACCATCAGACAAGCAGTATGCCGCATACGCTGGAAGGTAAGATTGTGAGGCTTTCCGATAAAATTGCGTACATACATCATGATATGGATGACGCAATCCGCGGCAAAATTCTGCAGAATGATGAAGTTCCTCTGTCAATCGGGAAGGTGATTGGATATACGACGGCGGAGCGGCTTGATCATTTTATTCATGATATCGTGACGCACAGTTACGAAAAGAATGATATCTGCCAGTCACCCGAGGTTGCACAGGCGATGAAAGAACTTCGCGCGTTCTTGTTCGAGAATGTCTATCAGAATAAACGTGCGAAAGCGGAAGAGAAGAAGGCGGAAAATCTTGTCGCTACGCTTTATGATTATTATCTCAGGCATTGCGATGAACTTCCGGTGGAGTATATCTGGCTGATGGAAGACAGGAATGAGAAGCCGGAGCGTGTGGTGTGCGATTATGTGTCAGCAATGACGGACCGGTATGCAATTGCGAAGTATAATGAGCTTT
Source organism: bacterium C-53 (assembly GCA_003612525.1). Classification (GTDB taxonomy): domain Bacteria; phylum Bacillota; class Clostridia; order Lachnospirales; family Lachnospiraceae; genus C-53. Next base: position 17,309 of record RAZD01000026.1, read on the forward strand.
TTGTACCGGATTCGTGGCATGGTTAGAAATGGTGGAATGCAATGTATTATTCGGATGAACTGATCGAGGAGGTGCGAAGCCGGAATGATATTGTGGATGTGATTTCCGGCTATGTGAGTTTAAAGAAAAAGGGCAGTAACTTTTTTGGGCTTTGTCCTTTTCATAATGAAAAATCTCCTTCTTTTTCCGTGGCGCCGATGAAGCAGATCTATTATTGTTTTGGGTGCGGGGCCGGAGGGAATGTTATAAGCTTTGTCATGGAATATGAAAATTATTCGTTTCAGGAAGCCCTTAAATTTCTGGCGGACAGGGCAGGCATGGCGCTTCCGGAAGCGGAGTTGTCAAATGAGGCAAAACAGCAGAACAGCCTTAGAAATAGAATACTCGAGGCGAATAAGCTTGCGGCGAAATTTTATTATGTCACGCTCAGACAGCCGGAAGGAAAAGCCGGTATGGAGTATCTCAGGGGCAGAAAACTGAGCGATGAGACAATGAGGAAGTTTGGCCTCGGATTTGCAAAGTATAGTGACGGACTGTTTCGGTATCTGAAGTCGCAGGGCTTTTCAGAAGGCATCTTAAAGGAAGCCGGGCTGATAAATATAGATGAGAAAAACGGCGCGTACGATAAATTCTGGAACCGCGTCATGTTTCCGATTATGGATGTCAATAACCGTGTGATTGCATTTGGCGGGCGCGTGATGGGGGATGCAAAGCCGAAGTATCTGAATTCACAGGAGACAAAGGTTTTTGAAAAAAGCCGGAATCTGTACGGGTTAAACCTGGCGCGCTTGTCGCGGAAAAAGAATATGATTCTCTGCGAGGGCTATATGGATGTGATTGCACTTCACCAGGCGGGGTTTTCACAGGCGGCGGCGTCTCTTGGAACGGCGTTGACATCGGGACATGCCAGCCTGATTAAACGTTACGCGGAGGAGGTCCTTCTGACATACGACAGTGACGGTGCGGGGGTAACGGCAGCGCTTCGCGCCATTCCGATTCTGAAGGAGGCGGGAATTTCCGCAAGGGTAGTGAATATGGAACCGTATAAGGACCCGGACGAGTTTCTGAAGAATCTTGGGGCGGATGAGTTTCAGAAGCGGATTGATGCGGCGGAAGGCAGTTTTTTCTTTGAAATCCGGATGATGGAGCGTGAGTTTGACTTAAGTGATCCTGAGGGAAGAACGAAATTCCAGCAGGCGGTGGTAAAGAGGCTTCTTCTGTTTCAGGATGAAATGGAACGTGAGAATTATACTGCGGCGGCGGCAGCCAAATATATGATTCCGCTTGATGCGCTTAAGAGGGCAATTGTAAGGGAAGCGGCGCAGCGTGAGGGGATTCGTGAGATTGTGCGTCCGAAGTCAGGAATCCACAGTGGCAGAGAACGCGAAAGCGGTGTTATCAAGGCACAGAAGCTTCTGCTTACATGGCTCACGGATGAGCCGGAGATCTATTTGCAGGTGAAAAAATATATACGTCCGGATGACTTTACGGAACAGTTGTACCGCACGGTGGCAGAGCTTCTCTTTGAACAGCTGGAGGAGGGCAGAGTGGAGCCGGCGTCGATTATCAGTCACTTTACGCAGGAAGATGAACATCGTCAGACAGCCGCACTATTTCATACGAAATTGGTCGATATTGAGTCGAAAGTTGAAAAAGAAAAGGCTTTGACAGATATTGTCGTAAAAGTGAAGGAAAACAGCTTATCAAATGGCCGCGGGAAGATTCCCGACGGGATGGACCCGCTTTTGAAAGCCATTGCGGATAAAAAGGCAATTGAAAACCTTGAGAAAATAAGGATTTCTTTGTGAATTCTTTTTCTGTGAGAGGGAATAATATCGAATACGGCTGATTGAGCCGGAATGCGGTGTATATCAAAAACGGAAGGATGGAATGTAACGGGATGGATGAAGCTACACAGGCAAAATTTGACGAAAAACTGAAAGAACTTATGGCGGCAGCCAAGAAGAAAAAAAATGTTTTGGAGTATCAGGAGATTGGTGAGTTCTTTACCGATATGGAATTGGGGGAAGAACAGTTTGAAAAGATTCTGGAAACTCTGGAGCAGAACAATATTGATGTACTTCGAATTTCGGATGATGAGGACGAAGATGCGGAAATTATCCTGAGCGAAGAGGATGAGGTGGATATGGAGAATATTGACCTCTCCGTGCCGGATGGCGTCAGCATTGAGGACCCTGTACGCATGTATTTAAAGGAAATAGGCAAAGTTCCTCTTCTGTCGGCGGACGAGGAGATTGAGCTGGCCAAACGCATGGAAATGGGGGACGCGGATGCGAAGAAACGTCTGGCGGAAGCAAACTTACGTCTGGTAGTCAGCATTGCAAAGCGTTATGTAGGGCGGGGAATGCTCTTCCTTGATCTGATTCAGGAAGGAAATCTTGGTCTTATTAAAGCTGTGGAGAAATTTGATTACCGTAAGGGATATAAGTTTTCAACCTATGCGACATGGTGGATTCGTCAGGCAATTACCAGAGCCATTGCTGATCAGGCGCGTACCATCCGAATTCCGGTTCATATGGTGGAAACAATCAATAAACTGATTCGCGTCAGCCGTCAGCTGCTTCAGGAACTGGGGCGTGAACCAACCCCGGAGGAAATTTCAAAGGAAATGAATATGCCGGTGGAGAGAGTGCGCGAAATTTTGAAGATTTCGCAGGAGCCCGTTTCTCTGGAAACTCCGATTGGCGAGGAGGAAGACAGTCATTTGGGCGATTTCATTCAGGATGATAATGTGCCTGTTCCGGCGGATGCGGCGGCATTTACATTGTTGAAGGAGCAGCTTGTGGAAGTGCTTGGAACCCTGACAGACAGAGAACAGAAGGTATTAAGGCTTCGGTTTGGCCTTGACGACGGAAGAGCAAGAACACTTGAAGAGGTCGGCAAGGAATTTAATGTCACAAGAGAGAGAATCCGTCAGATTGAGGCGAAGGCGCTTCGAAAGCTCCGCCATCCGAGCAGAAGCAGAAAACTGAAAGATTATCTGGATTAAATATTAAGGAAGGTTTGGTGGGATTTGCAGATTTCAAATCGCCTGCGGGCAGTGGCGTCTATGGTTACACAGGGAAATCGTGTGGCGGATATCGGGTGCGATCATGCATTTGTGCCGATTTATCTGATCAGAGAAGGGAGAATTCCGTCCGCGATTGCGATGGATGTAAATTCAGGGCCGCTTCTACGGGCCAGAGATCATATTGATTCATACGGTCTGTCGGAATACATAGAGACCAGGCTTTCAAATGGACTCAGTGCGCTTGGCGCGGGTGAGGCCGATACGGTAATCATCGCCGGGATGGGCGGACCTATGATGCAGGAGATTCTGTGTGACGGGAAAGAAATTCTCCGTGAGATACCGGAGATGATTTTACAGCCGCAGTCTGATCTTGAGGGATTCCGCCGATTTCTTGCCAGAAACGGATACGGAATCACACAGGAGCATATGATATTGGAGGACGGTAAGTATTACCAGATGATGCGTGCAGTACATGGAGAAGTATATGAGCTTGACGAAATGCAGTATCGATTTGGGCCGGTGCTCCTTGCGGAAAAGAATCCCATATTAGCGCGTTTCCTTGAGCGGGAATCGATATTGAAAAGAAAGATACTGAGCAGGCTGGAAGAAGAGGGGATACGTACGGATGAGTCAGAGAGACGCAGAGAGGAACTTTTAAATGAACTATTCGTCATAAAGGAGGCACAGAATGCGCTGCGTGAATATAATTGAGAAGTTAAATGAGTTGTCGCCGGTTTCCTATGCCGCGGAGTGGGATAATGTAGGGCTTCTTGTCGGAAATGAGGAAAAGGAAATCAAAAGCGTGTACATAGCGCTCGATGCGACGGATGAAGTGATTGACAGGGCAGCAGAGTGCGGCGCGGACTTATTGCTGACGCATCATCCGATGATCTTTAAGGCGATAAAGAGGGTAAATGAAACAGATATAACAGGAAGAAGGATTATTCGCCTGATTCGTGGAGATATCTGTTATTATGCGATGCATACGAATTTTGATGTGATGGGAATGGCGGATGCGGCGGCAGATGAGATTGCGCTGAAAGATCGTGAAGTGCTTGAGGTGACATACAAAGATGAGATAGGCGAAGAAGGGTTTGGAAGAATCGGAAAACTTTCTCATTCAATGACGCTTTCCGAGTGTGCGGAGTTTGTAAGAGAGAGTTTTCATTTATCGCATGTTAAGGTATTTGGAAATCCTGAGACCGTTTTAAAGACGGCGGCAATTCTTCCGGGCTCGGGAAAGAGCACAATTGCTTCGGCGCTTGGAAAGAATGCAGATGTTCTGATTACAGGAGATATTGATCATCATGAGGGGATTGATGCGGTTGCGGCGGGGATGGCGGTAATTGATGCCGGACACTTTGGAATTGAGAAAATCTTTGTTCCTTATATGAGACAGTACCTTGAGCGGGAATGCAGAGATCTGACAATATATGAAGATCATTCACCGGAACCGTTTCTTATTTTTTAATCGAATGGAGAATGGAGTTTAGAATGGAGAATACAATTACGATTCTTGTGGACGGGGTTGAAAAAGAATATCCGCAGGGCATTACATTTGAAGAGATTGCGAAAGAGGCTCAGAAAAATTATGATGCGCCGATCGTATTGGCGGTGGCGGACTGCAAACTTTATGAACTTCACAAAAAATGCAAGGACAAAAGCAAGGTTCGATTTGAGACATTAAAGGGTACTTCAGGGCATAAGGCGTATAAGAGAAGCGCCTGCCTGCTGATGATTAAGTCCATATACGATGTGGTAGGAAGAGATAAAATCGGCAGGATTAAAGTGGAGTTTTCGATTGGTAAGGGATATTATTGCAGTTACCGCGGTGATTTTCAAATGACGGAGGAACTGCTTCAAAAAATAAAAGAGAGAATGAGAGAGATTGTAGATGCGGATGTTCCCATACGCAAGCAGTCATGTCCGCTTGACGATGTTATAAAACGGTGTGAAGATTATGGAATGACGGATAAAGTGAGATTGTTCCGCTACCGCCGGGGTTCGAAGATCAATATGTATTCCCTGTCCGGATTTGAGGATTATTATTACGGATATATGCTGCCAAGCGCAGGGTATATTCAGTGGTTTGACCTTTATCCTTATGATGAAGGTTTTATCATTCAGCTTCCCACAAGGAAGAACCCTGAATGTGTGCCGCCATTTGTCGCAATGCCGAAGTTGTTTGCCACTATGAAAGAGTCGGAAAAGTGGGGAGCGATGCTTGACGTAGATACGGTTGGCGCGTTAAACGACAAGATCACCGCCGGCGGCATGCAGGAGCTGATTCTGGTCCAGGAGGCGCTTCAGGAGAGCCGCATTGCCGGAATTGCGGAGGATATCATGAAAAGTGGCGGAAAGAAATTTGTCATGATTGCGGGTCCTTCTTCGTCCGGGAAGACGACATTTTCACACCGCCTTTCCATACAGCTTATGGCGCATGGCATGAGGCCGCATCCAATTGCACTTGACGACTATTTCGTAGACAGGGATAAGACGCCGCTTGATGAGGATGGAAAGCTGAATTTTGAGTGTCTGGGCGCGATTGATGTGGAACAGTTTAATCAGGACATGATGGCGCTTTTAAAAGGAAAGACAGTTGAACTCCCCTCCTTTAATTTTAAGACCGGCAAGCGCGAGTACAGAGGAAACCGAAAGACGCTGGGACCCGATGACGTTCTTGTGATAGAGGGGATCCACGGATTGAATGATGAGCTTTCCTATTCGCTTCCGAAAGAAAGCAAATATAAGATTTATATCAGTGCGCTCACAACATTAAACGTAGATGAGCATAATCGTATTCCGACGACGGACGGAAGACTGATTCGCAGGCTGGTCAGGGATTTCAGGACACGCGGCGCTTCCGCACAGCGGACGCTCGGAATGTGGGAATCCGTGAGGCGGGGTGAGGAGGAAAATATTTTTCCGTTTCAGGAGAGCGCGGATGCAATGTTTAATTCGGCGCTGATTTATGAGCTTGCGGTGTTAAAGCAGTTTGCGGAGCCGCTGCTTTACAGCATCCCGGTCGACGCTCCTGAGTATCAGGAGGCGAAACGGCTGCTTAAGTTCCTTGAATATTTCCTCGGAATCAGTTCCGAACATCTTCCGAATAATTCAATCATACGTGAATTTGTCGGAGGCAGTTGTTTTAACGTATAAATACATGCAAGTGGGATAAATGGTGGCGTGGGGAAACCCACGAGGAAAGTCCGGGCTTCAAAGGGCAGGATGCCGGATAACGTCCGGTGGAGGCGACTCCAAGGCCAGTGCAACAGAAATATACCGCCGTCTTTATGACGGTAAGGGTGGAAGGGCGGTGTAAGAGACCACCGCTTTTGCGGTAACGCAGAAGGCACATGTAAACCCCATCCGAAGCAAGACCAAAGAGAACCGTAAGGTTCGTGAAAGCAACAGGCTTGCCCGGTCTGCTTTCAGGTAGGTCGCTTGAGGCTGCCGGTAACGGCAGTCCTAGATAGATCACCATTCACGACATAACCCGGCTTATCGTCCCGCTTGCATTTTTTATAAGGCGCTTTCTGCGTTGTTTTTTCTGTACTGGGTGGGGCTTATCCCCATTTTCTGATGAAAGATTTTTGAGAAATACAATGGATCCGAATAGCTTACGGTATGTGCAATGGCGCGCACGGTAAGCGACGGGTCTTTCAGCAGAATGCAAGCCTGACGGATTCGGTAGTCAATCAGATAATCCTGTATGGACACGCCGGTGACTGATTTGAACAGGCGATGAAGGTAGGAGCGGTTGATATTCAGATGATTGGCGATATCCTGTACCGTAATAGGGTCGCAGTAGCAGCCTTCGATGTATCTAAGCGCTTCTTCCACATAGTCAGATTTTTTTTCATGGACGGGAATGCTGCTGCCTGGAAATTTACGCGCCAGAAGGAAAAGATATTCATACAGAATGCTGTTCATAATTAAGTCGCGGTTATGTGGCTGCTTGTCAGCCTCAAACATTTTTTCGTGGCAGAGTCTCATTTGATCATCACGTCCGTAATGGACGACGAGATTGTCCCAGAGAGATGTTCTCTTAAGATACCCTTCTATTTTTATACCTTGCATGCCAATCCATGTATAGCTCCAGGGAGAATGCATATCCGCCTCATAATAGATAAGTTCGCCGGGGCGGATTAAAAAGGCATCCCCTTCTTTCAGACGGAAAATTTTCCCTTGTGCCTTATAGATACCCGAACCGTCCAGTATATAATGGATCAGATAGCCATTGCGCAGTACAGGCCCGTAACTATGGCCCGGAGTGCAGGTTTCGTAACCACAGGTATAGATCATGGCGTCTATATTTTTGAAAAAATCGTTGGAAAAGTTGTAATTCTGCATAATGATTCATTCTTTCCTTTCGATGTCGTTTCGTCATATTCCTCAATATTCAGGTCACATATCTCCATATATTTTTGATTATAGCGGTTTATAATATGAATTACAAGAAGCAAGTCGGAATGCTTGCGACAGGCTGTTTTCCTTTATGTGGCCACGGGAAAATGCGGAGAAGAAAAATTGCACAGAGAAAACAGGAGGAATGAGAAATGGATGCAAACAAACGGCAGAGATATGAAAAGATCTCCGTAGAACTCACAAGACTGGTGGGAGGCAGGGAAAATATTCAGGGTGTGGCTCACTGCGCAACACGTCTTCGGATTGTTTTAAATGACAATGAGCAGGCGGACTTAAAGGCAATTGAGGATGTCGACCTGGCAAAAGGCGTATTTGTTGCCGGTGATCAGGTGCAGATTATATTTGGCGCCGGTTTGGTCAATGATGTTTATGAAGTATTTGCAGAACAGAACCATATGAAAAATATGAGCCTGAGCGATTTGAAGACGGTTGCAAATAAGAAGATGAATCCGCTTCAGAGGATTATTAAAGCATTGTCAGACGTATTTGTTGATATTATGCCGGGAATTCTGGCGGCGGCGCTTCTCACCGGACTCTCAGGTGTATTGGGAAATCTTGAGTTTGTGCGGGCAAATGACACCTTATATGGAATAAACCGGCTGATCAATATATCTTCCGGTGCAATTTTCGGTTTTCTGCCCCTTGCGGTTGCGTACAGTGCATGCAAAAGGTTCGGCGGAAGACCGATACTGGGAATTGTAATCGGATGTATCATGTTGAGTGACAGCCTGGCGAATGCATACTCGGCGGCACAGGGAACCGTGGAAGTCACAACTTTACATATTTTTGGACTGGGTGTAGAATTGGTAGGTTTTCAGGGCGGTATTATAGTTGCGCTGCTGATGGGATTTGTAACGGCAAAACTTGATCTGTTCTTTGAGAAGAAAGTACCTGAAGTCATACGTCTGCTGCTTTCACCGCTGCTTACCACCTTAGTGGGAGCATTGCTTTTATTTACTATAATCGGACCAGCAGGGCGTGGGTTGTCATCCGGCATCACAAATGCGCTGGTGTGGATGACACAGAATCTGGACGTGTTTGGCTATGCTGTCTTTTCCGGATTACAGCAGCTTGTCGTAATCACGGGTCTGCATCATATTTTTGGTGCGATTGAAGCACAGCTTCTGGCAGACACAGGAAGGAATTTTCTGAATCCGCTTATGTCTGTTGCAATCATTGCGCAGGGCGGCGCTGTACTTGGATACCTTGTGAGACACAGGAAAAATGTAAAGACAAGAGAGCTTTGTATTCCGAGTTTTGTTTCCGTATTGTTTGGAATCACGGAGCCTGCGTTATTCGGTATTAATTTAAGATACCGGTTTCCGATCATCGGCGGCTGTATCGGCGGCGCAATGGGAGGGGTTGTAGTATATCTTACAAACCTTGCGGCTGTAGGATTTGGGACGACAGTGCTTCCCGGAATTGCGCTTGCTGACCCGGCAGGAAATGGCTATGTTAATTATGTAACAGCGCATGCAATTGCGATTGCTGGCGGATTTGTCATGACGCTTGTATTGGGGCAGTTTATGGATAAGGTACAGGATGAAGAACCGGTGATGGATGCAGGGGTGGAGTTATCGGAGACAGAGACACAGGAAAATGTGAGTAAGGAAATGGAAGCGCCGGATGAAGAAGTATTTTACGGGTATGCGCACGGTCAAATGATTGCAATGGAAGCTGTAAAGGATGATACGTTTGCCAGTAAAGCGCTGGGAGACGGCGTTGCGGTCTTGCCGGATGAGGGAAAAGTTTATGCACCGGCGGATGGAACGATCGTAAGTGTATTTGATACGAAGCATGCACTTTGCTTTACAAGTGTGTCAGGAACGGAAATTCTGATTCATATCGGTGTGGATACTGTGAACCTGAAAGGAAAGTATTTTACGGCGCATGTAAAAGAGGGCGATTCTGTAAAAAGAGGACAGCTTTTGGTGGAATTTGAGAAAGAACAAATTGAGAAGGCAGGGTTTGACACGGTAATTCCGATGATATTCACCGATTTGCCTGATGACAGAAGACTTGAGAAAACGGCGTCCGGCCCATTGACAGTGGAAACAAAGGCAGCGGCTGTTCTTAGAAATAAGGTGTAAGGATGCGTATGATTAAGAAATTGATTTTTTTGGATATTGACGGAACGTTGATTCATGCTATGAAAGCGCCGTCCGGACTGGCGACAGAGGCCGTGCGGCGGGCGAGACTTAACGGGTATAAGGTCTTTCTGTGTACCGGGAGGAATACGGCGATTATAGGGGAAGACATCCGAAAGATAGGGTTTGACGGAATGATAGCCAGTGCAGGCGCATATGTGGAGGTGGAAAAGAAGGTACTTTTCGACCAGATACTTGCGGAAGAAACAATACAGGAATGTTTGGCTGTATTTCATGCAAATGGGATTTACTGCAGAATCGAAAGCCCCGAGGGAATTTATACAGATCCACAGATGGAGGCGCTTTTAAAGGAGGCACAACCAGACCGGACAAACTCAGAGCTGATTCGAATGCAGAGAGAAATCGAAGCGGGAATTCCGATTCTGCCATACGATCGTTATCCAGGCAATGGGGCATACAAAATATGTTTTACAGGAACAAGCCTTCAATCCATTGAAAATACCCAAAAAGTGCTGGGAAACAGGTTCATCTATGCAGTCCATCCATACGCGGACAGCAGTACCTGCCTGAATGGGGAAATTATTCCAAAAGGAATTGATAAGGGCAGAGGAATGGAAATGATTTGCCGGTATTATGGTGTTGATCTGAAGGATACGGTTGCATTCGGGGATAGCATGAACGACCGCGAAATGATGCGGGCGGCAGGAATCAGTATTGCTATGGGCAATGCCTGCGAAGAATTGAAACGAATGGCAGACCGCATCTGTGGCAATGCGTGGGAGGATGGCGTGTACTATGAATTCCGGAGCCTGGGATTTATCTGATAATCTGGAAGAGTACAATGATATGAGACTTCGTATGGAGGGGAGGAGGCAGATTATGTTTGAATGGGTTGGTGAAATAGCAGGTTGTTTTGGGAATACACGAGGAAACAAAGGGGTGGCGGCAAAGAAGGAAAACAATAAAAAAGATGAAAAATCGTTTGACAAAGAAGGGAAGGTTGCGGTTTTGAAATGCAGCATCTGCAATGGAGAACAGGTGGCCGGATGGAAAGACATTCGTACCGGCAAGTTTGAGGAAGTGTCGTTCATTCGCAGTGAAAAAGAGCTGAAAGACTTTATGAAGTCGTATGGCATCAGTGAAATAACGAAAGAATACTAGGAGGTTTTGAGATCAATGAGCGGGATTTACAGGGAGGACATGTTAGAGCTTACCAGACGTATGACGGTAAAAAGAAACTGCTTCAGCCGGATTGCAGGAGCATATCTTGATGCGGACGGTTTTGTGGACGGCACTTTCAATAAGCATTTTCTGAAATTGTCTTTGAAAGACCAGCAGGCAAACATAGAAATCGCAAAAAAGGTTCCGTTTGCGGATACGAATGTCAATCTAAAGGAATATGTTTTCTCGCAGGATGATGAAAAACCGGGAAGCGTTTGGCAGCTTCTGATGGCCCTGAGGCAGTGTGAACTGAAAAATGACGCGCTTCTTGATGTTTTTTATGAAAAGGTGGGGGAAACGTATCGTACAAAAGGCGATTTTGCAGTCTATCTTTTCTTTGGAAGCTATGATATTCCGTTAAAAGCCAGCGATAAAGAAAGTCTGTGGGAATCGGAAGAAGTCTACCGGTTTCTGATCGGCGTGATATGCCCGGTACAGGGGGATTACGAACCGGGGGAGGCTGAATGCGGCTTTTTGTTTCCGGCATTTAAGGACAGGAGCAGCGACGAACACAGAATCAATATTTTCCAGGCGGATGCAGAGCATCCGCATTTGGAATTTTTAGAATTGTTCTTTCAGAATTAAAATATCAGCAGACATCCGCAAAAAGGCTGATTCGGTTTTATCCGCATAACTTATGGTCTTTGACAGATACTAGTGTGAGAAAAGTCTGTACAACAGGATTTTTCTCACACGGAAGAATGTGTTTTGAAATTACGAAAGGAGAAGAGTATAAGGATGCGGTATGCAGGATATAAACTATTTCTGCTTTTTTTCATGGGCGCTTTTCTTGGGGATGTAATTGAGACGGTTTTTTGCCGTATAGCAGATGGTGTCTGGATGAGCCGAAGCAGCGTGGTATGGGGGCCGTTCAGCATTGTATGGGGGATTGGGGCAGTATTGCTTACACTGCTTTTGGAACGTTACAGCGCTTCCTCCAATTTTTTTCTGTTCGTGGCAGGTTCGGCGCTCGGTGGCGCGTATGAATACGGATGCAGTGTATTTACGGAACTTGTGTTTGGAACGGTATTCTGGGATTACAGCCATATGCCGTTTCAGCTGCATGGAAGAATTAACCTGCTCTTTTGTCTGTTCTGGGGAGTGGCGGTAATTGTATGGTTTCGGTTTGTGTATCCGTATATTTCGGCAATGCTTGAATGGCTGCCGGTATCCGTCGGGAAGACGCTTGCCTGGGGACTCGCTGTATTTATGTTTTTTGACATTATAGTATCCAGTATGGCAATATGGCGGTATGACCAGAGAAATCATGGAATAACGGCGGCGAAGGGCTGGCAGATGACGATTGATGAACACTTTGATGATGCGAGAATGAAACGGATTTACCCGGAAGCTTTGTGGGTAGAATAAAAAAAGGGCTTTTGCGCCGGAAATTCTTCGGTGCAAAAGCTCTTTGATTTTTTGTATTACATTCCGGCCATCATGAATCCGATCAGCTGATCTCTGCGCACAGCATCCTCTGCGCCTTTTATTTTTGAGGCCATGCCGTCAATCTCAATCTGGCTTGTGGCGGCGCGCATCAGTTTTTCCTGAAATTCCTGTTTCTCCCGTGCGGCTTCCTCCGCGCGTCTTTCGGCTCTTGCCTGATGCTGAAGCTTTACGGAAGTTTCCATAGAATGCAGCATTTGCTCCATTGCTGTCATCATCATTTTCATCCCTCCCATTCGAAAGTGATTTTAGAATCTAATAAATGTATCGGCTGTTTTGTCCGTTTCTTAATATCGTTTAAAAAATTGCCGCCGCAAAACGCGTTTTTTTAATATGAATGCAGGCGGGCTCATAATAGAAGCGGTCATAAAAATAGGGGATTGACGAAAAGGCATTTATCATTTATGATAACAGCATTAAGAGAGAAAAGGCAGTTTATGTTGAGCATTGTGAGAATCAGAGAGAGCAAACTGAATATTTAAGTTCGTGTATTCGCTTTACAGAGTGCTTTGCATATGAAATTGATACGTTCGTTTTGAATTCGGCAGGTATGACGGTGTAGTCATGCTCTTTTTATGTCCGAAATGATAAGGTAAGACCATGTTGTAATTGTGCTGTCTGGCAGATACGCATGGTTTTTTTGTGTTTGTGGAAAGGCATGGTTATTTTTATGAACAAATATGAAGTACTGAAGAAATATTTTGGTTACGATGGGTTTCGTGAGGGGCAGGAGATATTGATTGATGCCATATTAAACGGCCAGGATGTTCTGGGCATAATGCCGACGGGAGCCGGGAAGTCAATCTGCTATCAGGTTCCGGCGCTGCTTTTGCCCGGCATTACTCTTGTGGTATCCCCGCTTATTTCTCTGATGAAAGATCAGGTGCAGGCATTAAATCAGGCAGGGATTCATGCTGCGTATATCAACAGTTCCCTGACAGAAAATCAGATTGCAAAGGCGCTGCAATTTGCATCAGCCGGACGCTATAAGATTATTTATGTCGCGCCGGAACGCCTCGAAACCCATATGTTTCTGGAGTTTGCGGGAAGTGTACAGATTTCGATGCTTACGGTGGATGAGGCGCATTGTATTTCTCAGTGGGGGCAGGACTTCCGCCCCAGTTACCTGAAAATTGTACAATTTATCTGTAATCTGAAACATCGTCCGGTTCTTAGTGCATTCACCGCGACTGCAACGGAAAATGTAAAAGAAGATATTGTCTGTGTGCTGGGCCTTCAAAAGCCCAGAATCCTGGTGACAGGGTTTGATCGGAAGAATTTGTATTTTGCGGTGGAAACGCCTCGCAGAAAGGACGCGTTTGTCATGGAATATATCAAAGCGCACACGGGAGAGAGCGGCATTATTTACTGTGCGACAAGGAAAAATGTCGATACGCTCTATGAAAAGCTGCGAAATGAGCGTGTGGGAGCAGCGAGGTATCATGCAGGGCTGAACAGCGAAGAACGGAAGGTCAGCCAGGAAGATTTTATTTATGATAAATGCCCGGTTATGATTGCAACGAATGCGTTTGGGATGGGAATTGACAAATCAAATGTGAGGTATGTCATTCATTATAACATGCCGCAAAGCCTTGAAAACTATTATCAGGAGGCGGGACGTGCAGGCCGGGACGGTGGACAGGCGGAATGCATCCTGCTTTATTCGGCGCAGGATGTGGTCATCAACCGGTTCTTATTAGACAGCAAGGAACAGAATCAGGAATTTACGCAGGAAGAACTTAAGGCCATCCGGGAACGCGATGAAGAGCGGCTTCGGACGATGAGTTATTATTGTATGTCAAAGAATTGCCTGAGAGAGTATGTTCTCCGGTATTTTGGCGAATATGGAAGCGGGAGCTGTGGCAACTGTGGAAATTGCAAAAGCGAATTTGAAGTGACAGATGTAACGGAGGCGGCAAAGAAAATTATTTTCTGTGTGAGAGAGGTGCGCGGCCGTTATGGTATCAATGTGGTGGCAGGAACGCTGTCAGGCAGCGACCGTGCAAAATTGCAGGAATACGGCGTTTCCTCCTATGCTTCCTATGGAAGTCTGAATGAGATGACCGAGACAGGCATAAAGCAGATTATCCATCAAATGCTGTTAGACGGAATTCTGGAGGTGACAAAGGATAAGTATGCGCTTTTAAGAAGCAGTGTCCTCTCAGAAGAGGTGACGGAAGGGAACAGGAAGGTAATGCTCAGGGAAAAGAGGAGGAGTCCTTTCGAGGAAACGAAATCTCATGCAAAACATACCGGCAGCATGTCCTCTTCCAGAAAGAGAGCGTCAGATATTCTGAATTCCAGGGGATTGGAGTTATTCGAGCATCTTCGGAAGCTTCGGACAGAAATTGCAAAGGAGGAAAGTGTGCCGCCCTATATCATCTTTTCGGACAAAACATTGACGGATATGTGCGTCAAAGTGCCGTTTAACAGAGGTGAAATGCTTTGCGTAAACGGTGTTGGAGAAAATAAGTTTGAGCGTTACGGGGCGCGTTTTCTTCTGGCAATCGATGAATTTACAGGCGGTGAGAAGGAGAAGTATTCTTTTGGGGACTGACTCCCGGACATGATTCATTTTTATTGCTGTTTTGCGTTATATCTCTTTCATCGTTTTATAATAGATGAAATCGATTTCATCATTTTTACTAAAAAATAAAATCCAAAATTATGTAAAATGCCAATTTACAAAACGAAATGAGTTTTATATTATAATTGCATAAAGTGAAATCGATATCACACAGAGAATTGAAGTACATAAAACGAGAATGTGAAAGGATGGTTATTATGCGGAAAGTATATGTAAAACTGAATAATGCGGAACAGGTAAAAAATTTTGTAAGTGTAATCGACAGGGTGGAAGCGAATTTCGAACTTGGCTCAGGCAGAAGAATAGTTGACCCGAAATCCATTCTGAGTGTTTATACGCTTGACCTGTCACAGCCGCAGGAATTGAGATGTGATTCGGAGGATGAAACAGTATTGGAGAAGCTTGCTCCGTTTTTATCTGCATAAATATGGAGGTTAGCAAAATGAATCGGAAAGTTATTTTCCTGGATATTGATGGCACACTGACGGAGCCTGGAAAAAATGAACCGCCGCAATCCGCTGTAGAGGCGGTTTGTCAGGCAAGGGAAGCAGGACATTCTGTGTTTCTCTGTACCGGAAGGAATTACGCTATGTTGTATCCACTGCTGAAATACGGCTTTGACGGAGTCGTTGCCAGTGCGGGAGGCTACATTAAATGCGGGGAAGAAGTGATCTACGACTGCCCTATGACAGAAGAGCAGAGAAAGTCTGCCATGAATATTCTGAAAGAAAACGGAGTCTTCAGGACCGTGGAGTGTCTGAACGGCTCCTATGCGGATCAGGAGTTTAAACGTTTTCTGGAGCAGTGTGCATCAGAAAACGGCAACAGTGAACTGCTTCGATGGAGAGAGCAGATTGAAAAGAGATTAAACATTCTTCCGATGGAGGAATATAACGGACAGCCAGTATATAAAATTACAATTATGAGTCCGTCTATGGAACAAATTGAAGCGTCAAAAGAGAAACTCTGCAATGATTTTGAATTCTGCATACAGGAAGACGGATCGGGCAGTTTCATAAACGGTGAGATCATAAACAGGAAATTTGACAAAGGGAGGGCAGTTGAGAAAGTGTGTGCACATCTTAACATTCCTCTCTTTGATTCAATTGCAATTGGGGACAGCATGAACGACAGAGAGATGATGGAGACAGCGGGACTTGGCATTTGCATGGAAAACGGGAGCGAAACCGTAAAGAAACTGGCAGATGATATCTGTCCTTCGGTTCTTTGCGACGGTATCCGGGAAGCTTTTCTAAAGCATCGTCTGATCAGCATGTGAAACAGTATTTTTAAGGAAAAAGAAAGGGGAAAACAATGAAAGGAAAGACAGTAAAAGGAAAGACGGTAAAAGAAAAGAGTGTAAAGGAAAAGGCAGGAAGGGAGAAAGAGGCGGATAAGATTTTTCAAAAGAGGATGGACCGCCACCATGATGAGCTCCGGTGGCTTTATATGGAATTGTACGGGAATGATTCAATGTTTGCGGAACTTTGTGATCAGATGAGGGAGTTTTACCTTGAGCGTGACAAAAAATTAAAGGACATGGACCTTAAGAGGGAAATGGATGCAAACTGGTATAAGCAGAATGACATGCTGGGGATGATGTTCTATATCGATAATTTTGCCGGAAACATGAAGGGCGTAGAGTCAAAGCTTGACTATATCGAAAAATGTAATGTGAATTATATACATCTCATGCCTTTTCTGGACACTACGGAAGGAAGGTCTGACGGGGGCTATGCGGTTTCCGATTTCAGAAAGGTGCAGGAAAAGCTTGGTTCAATGGAGGATTTGGAGAGCCTGACAGCTGCATGCCATAAAAAAGAAATCAATGTGTGCATGGATTTTGTCATGAACCACACTTCGGAAGACCATGAATGGGCGAAGCGGGCGCGGGGAGGAGAAGGCGAATATATGAGCCGTTATTTCTTCTTTGACAATTGGGATGAGCCGGCAAAATATGAGAAAACCGTGCCACAGGTATTCCCGACGACCGCTCCGGGAAATTTTACATGGCTTCCGGATGCGGGGCATTATGTGATGACTTCTTTCTACCCATACCAGTGGGACTTGAATTATAAAAACCCTAGAGTGTTTAATGAAATGATGTACAATTTCCTTTATCTTGCGAACAGAGGCATTGATATTATCCGTATTGATGCGGTTCCGTATATATGGAAAGAACTCAATACAAAATGCAGAAATCTGGCTCAGGTTCATACGATCGTGCGGATGATGCGGATGATCGGCGAGATTGTCTGCCCTGGAATTCTTCTGCTTGGAGAAGTGGTGATGGAGCCGGAAAAAGTGGTGCCGTATTTCGGAACTGTGGAAAAGCCGGAGTGTCATATGCTCTACAATGTCACAACAATGGCAACGACATGGCATACGGTGGCGACGCGGGATGTCAAACTGCTGAAAAAACAGCTTGATATCGTAAACGGACTTCCGAAAGATTATGTGTTTTTAAATTATCTGCGTTGTCATGACGATATCGGCTGGGGACTTGACTATGATACATTGTCAATGGATGGAATGGCGGAACGCTCGCACAAGAAATATTTGAATGACTATTTTCAGGGGTATGCGGGAGAAAGCAACAGCCGTGGTGAATTATACAATGCGGATCCTGTGACGGGGGATGCGCGTTTCTGCGGCACAACAGCCTCCATGTGCGGTGTGGAAAAAGCAGGATTTGAGCAGAACGATCAGGCGATGGAACGGGCAGTTGGATTTGATGTGATGCTGCATGCCTATATGTTTATGCAGTCCGGAATTCCGGTTCTCTACAGTGGAGATGAAATTGGTCAGGTGAATGATTATAGTTATAAGGAAGACCCGAACAAAGTGGAAGATTCCCGTTATATTCATCGCGGCGCGATGAACTGGAAGCTCGCGGAGCGTATTTCAGACCCTGATACGGTAGAAGGAAAGATCTTTGGAAAGCTCAATCAGCTTGAAAAAATACGTAAAACAGAAAAAGTATTTGTATCCTATGCTGATACGTGGACAATTGAGACACATGATGCAGCGTTGCTTTGCATTGGCAGATATTATGATGGTGAGAAGATCATTGGCGTGTTTAATTTCAGCGAGTTTGACAAAACTGCATGGATTCATGAAGATGACGGCGATTATACGGACCTGATTACGGGTAAGGAGATCAATCCGGTGGATGTTTCTGTCCCTGCGTATGGATTTTATTATCTGAAAAAGAAGGAAAATTGATTATCTGAGAAAAAAGTCGGTTTTTCACAGGTATCTGGAAAAAGCAAACGAATTATGTTACAATAAAATCATGTTTTCAATATTAAGGAGCGGTACAGATGAATATAGCAGAGATCGCAAAGATGGCAGGCGTATCGAAAGCAGCTGTATCCCGTTATTTTAATAATGGATATATTTCGCAGGAAAAGCGCGAGGCAATCCGTAAAGTAGTGGAAGAAACCGGATACCGGCCTTCCCTGCAGGCGCAGACATTGCGCACGAAGAGAACGAAAATGATCGGCGTAATTGTACCGAAGATTGCTTCTGCTTCCATTGGGAGAATTGTGGAAGGCATCCTTGCTGTTATCAATGAAAAGGGATATCAGATGCTTCTGGCAGTGACCCAGAATGATGTGCACAAGGAACTTGAATATCTGGAAGCGTTTGACGATAAGCGGGTAGACGGTGTGATTTTTTCCGCAACCATATTCAGTGCGGAGCATCTGCGCCTTTTGAAAAAGTTTTCCGTTCCTGTTGTGATTGTGGGGCAGCATCTGCCGGGATACTGTTCCGTATTTCATGATGATTATCATGCCGCCTATGATCTCACAATGAAGATATTTGAGAGAGGAAGGAACAGGCTCGGCTATATCAGTGCAATACAGCAGGACAAGGCTGTGGGTGTGGAACGATACAGAGGATTTTGCGACGCAGTGCATGATATGGGCAGGGAGGAACTTGCGGATAATTTTATAATTGCATCTTTTACAAGCGCTTCCGGTTATGAGAAGACGGGAGAGTTGCTGTCAAAGTGCAAAGATCTTGACGGAATTATATGTGCGACGGATACAATGGCTGTCGGTGCGGTTCAGTATCTGCGCGAGCATGGTATTAAGGTGCCGGAGGAGATTCTGGTAGCGGGACAGGGAGATTCCGATGTGGCCAGAATTACCTCGCCTCCCCTGATTACGGTTCATTATTCTTATGAGCAGAGCGGAGAGATGGCAGTCAGGATATTGATGGACGCACTTGAGCAAAGAGAGGCGTTTGTCAGGGAAGTGAAGCTTGGATATTATATTGTGGAACCAAGTATATAGATTGAAAAATCATGCCGATGCACTGATTTTTCAATCGGCAATTTGAGTCAGAGCCTCAAATATGCCTTGACCGCAGTCGGAAATTTGAAATTTCCGACGCGTGTTATCGCAGTAAACTGCTCTGACATGGAGGATGGTATGGGAATGCATTACAGACAGTTGGGGAATACCGGGCTTATGGCAAGCGAAATAGGTATGGGCTGTGAAGGGTTTGGCGAAGACAATTATGCTATGGCGAAAACGCTTATCGATATGGCAAAAGAGCATGGCGTCAATTATATTGATTTGTATGCATCTGACCCAAAGCTTCGAGCGGCAGTTGGGGAGGCACTTTGCGGCTGCAGAGAGAAATTCATTATACAGTCGCATATCTGCTCTGTCTGGAAAGACGGACAATATAAGAGAAGCCGGGATTTGCTGGAGGTGAAGGCCGGATTTGAAGATATGCTCCGTTTGCTGCAAACAGATTATATTGATGTGGGAATGATTCATTATTGTGATGCGGTGTCCGATTGGGAGGAGATCTTAAACGGAGGCATCCTTCAGTATGCGCTTGAATTAAAAGAGCAGGGACGCATCCGGCATATTGGTTTAAGCAGTCATAATCCGGAGGTGGCGCTTGCCGCGGTACGCAGTGGTCAGATAGAAGTGCTGATGTTCAGTGTGAATCCATGCTATGATCTGCAGCCGGCGGATGAAGATGTCGAACAGCTCTGGAATGCGGAGAAATATAAGAATCCTCTTGTAAATATGGACCCTTTGCGTCAGGAATTGTATGAGACATGCCAGAGGATGGGAGTTGGCATTACGGTAATGAAAGCGTTTGGCGGCGGAGATCTTTTAAAGGAAGAGCTTTCACCGGCTGGAAAGGCGCTGACCGTATATCAGTGTCTGCATTATGCGCTGACACGGCCGGCAGTGGCGTCAGTTATGGCAGGCGTTCACAGCGCAGAGCAGCTTTCACAGTGCATTTCCTATGAGGATGCATCAGAGGAAGAGAAGGATTATGCGCCGGCATTTGCAGAATTCCCCAAAATCAGCTGGGAAGGCCACTGTATGTATTGCAGTCATTGTGCGCCGTGCCCGAAGAAGATTGATGTCGCCTCTGTTACAAAATTTTTAAATCTTGCCGTTTCGCAGGACTGTGTTCTGGAAACCGTACGGGAACATTATGAAGTGTTGGAACACCATGCCGGTGAATGCATTCAGTGCGGAACCTGTGAGTCGAGATGTCCGTTTGGCGTTTCCATAATGGAAAATATGAGGCGGGCGGCAGAAATTTTTGGAAAGTAATACATAAATTATGAAAATTATTAAAGCATTACTGTTTTTTTTCGCAGGATTGCTTTTGATCATCAGCGGTATTGTGCTGGTCTGCGCGTTGAATCCGGATGTATCAAAGGCAATTGCAGGCCGTCTGTATTCTGAACAGAATGAGGCGGTGGATATTGGAATATCAGATGTTCCGGATTTGGAACGCGACACTTCGCAGCCCCTGAAAAATGAGGCTGCGAATGTTGTGTCTGAAAATATGGTTTTGACGAATGAGGGAATTGATAAAAGGATTGTGCCTGAATACGCAGCGCCAGAGGAGTCGGAACTTGTGATACCGGAGGTGGTATCAGGCAGAAACGGTTATCAGCAGATACAGGGGGAGCAGCAGGAGGTTACTGAGGAAGAAGAGGAGCAGATTCTAAGCCGGCCTGATTATGGAAATACCGGTGACGGGCTTTCCTTTGAACCTGTGTATTATCCGTATTATGCCATGCTTGACGAATCCGGAAAACATATATACCGTCAGATTTATGCAAATGCAGATAAAGTCTATCCAAAGTTTTCTCCGGTTGAGGATGTGACGGCGGGAACGCTTCGGAATATTTTTTCGGCGGTATATAACGATCATCCGGAGCTTTTCTGGCTGGATACCGCATATACGGGGAAGTTTTCGAAAGATGGTCGCTGTGTGGAAATCGGCCTTGAGTTTAACCGCACGATACAGGATCTGGAAAGTGCAAAAAATCTGTTTCAGGAGAATGCAGAACAGATTCTGACAGGGGCGCGCAGTCTTTCAAATCAGTATGAGCAGGAAAAATTTGTGCACGATGCATTGATTGATAAAATTACATATCATCTCAAAGCAGAGATGAACCAAAGCGCTTACAGTGCGCTTGTGAACGGAAAGACTGTCTGTGCCGGATATGCCAGAGCATTTCAGTATCTTCTGGGGCAGCTGGGGATTCCGTGTTATTATTGCACCGGATTTGCCGGTGAAAATCATGCCTGGAACATCGTGGCCTTAGAGGATGGATATTACAATGTGGATACCACGTGGGATGACACCGGCGATGGAACCTACGATTATTTTAACAAGACGGATGAAGATTATGCAGGCGATCATATCAGAAGGGAACTGTCGGTCTACCTTCCGCCCTGTGACGGTCAGGCTTTCCGCAATCTTGAACCGGAGGAGAGCAGTTTAAGAAGTCTTGCTGATGTCGGGGTGACGGAGGAGCAGGTGCTGACGAACATGCAGGATTATTTTACAGACTGTTACAATCAGATTGTAAGTCAGGGGGACGGGAATTATACGTTCTATAATGTGATTGGCGGGAAGGACATGCTGGAGGCGTGGAATCGTGGGTATGAGACCGATTTCTATAAACAGGCATATATGGAAAAAGCAGTGATTGAGACCGGTGCGCGTTCCTGCAATATGGGATTGAGCGTGGAACAGCTTCAGGGGAACAATTATCTCATCACACATGAAGTGGAGATTCGATAGAGGTGAAAGATCAGTGGGAAAGAGAAAATACAAATTTTATGATATTTTGTACTGTACAAATGATGAAAAATGTCATAAGATAACCTGGGGTAGGAAAGGCGTCTGATTATGCAGGAAAAATTTATTGAGGTAAAACAGCTTTATAAGACATTTTGGAATAAAAAGCAGGCAGTAGGAGTTTTAAAGGGAATCGATCTGGAAGTGGAAAAGGGAGAGATTTTTGGTATTGTGGGTTTCAGCGGCGCTGGAAAATCGACGCTGGTAAGATGTATTAACCGGTTGGAAGAGCCTGACAGCGGGACAGTCAGAATTGGGGACAGCCTGATTTCTTCGCTGGGAAAAAACGAATTAAATGAACAGAGAAGGAAAATCGGCATGATTTTTCAACAGTTCAATCTGTTTGATTCCATGACGGTTGCACAGAATATCGCGTATCCTCTGAAACTGACGAAAACACCAAAAGAAGAGACAGAAGCGCGTGTGGATGAAATGTTGGAGCTTGTAGGGCTTCGCGAGAAGAAAAACGCCTATCCGGGAGAGCTTTCCGGAGGCCAGAAACAGAGAGTCGGCATTGCGCGGGCGCTTGCAAACCGTCCCGATGTACTGCTTTCTGATGAGGCAACAAGTGCGCTTGATCCTCAGACAACGCTTTCGGTGCTTGATCTGCTTAAGGAAATTAATAAAAAACTGGGACTTACGATTATACTGATCACGCATGAACTGGAAGTGATCAAATATGCCTGCCACAGAATGGCGGTTATGGAGAGCGGAAAACTTCTGGAACAGGGAACCGTGAAAGACATTTTTGAGTCGCCGAAATGTGAGACGGCCAGAAACTTTATCAGCGTATATGACAGATTCAGAAGCGATCACTGGCAGGAGGAAACAGAATGAGTTTATACAAATATTCCTTTTGGGAAGTTCTGAAACATTGCTTTAGCGCGGAAGTGTGGGAGCGCGTGCTTCCGGCAATCGGAGAGACCATGTATATGGTTGCCATTTCATCGGTCTTTGTTTTGATTTTTGGCATACTTTTAGGTCTTGTTTTGGTTCTCACAAGCAAAGAGGGACTGATGCCCTGCAAACCGGTAAATACAGTGTTGGGAGCTGTGATCAACTGCTTTCGTTCTCTGCCGCAGGTGATTATTATCATTGTAATGCTGCCGGTGGCAAGAGCGCTTGTTGGGAAATCCTATGGTTCCAATGCCTGTATTATTTCGCTTGTGGCAAGCTGTGTGCCGCTTTTTGCAAGACTGGTTGAGAGCAGTCTGCTGGAACTTGACAAAGGAAAGATCGAGGCGGCAAAGGCGATGGGAAGCGGCAATCTGAGGATTTTATTCACGATTATGGTGCCGGAGACATTGCCGTCACTGATACGGGCGTTCACAAATGCAGTTGTGATTGTGATCTCCATGACGGCATTAGCGGGAAGCTTCGGAGCCGGCGGAATCGGTTATATTGCAGTTACATATGGATATACGAGGTATCAGCATGATCTTCTTTTTGCGACGATTCTTGTTTTGATCGTGATTGTTCAGGCCGTTCAGATTGTCGGGGATACGATTTCAAAGCTTATTTTGAAAAAAAGACATTTAATATAGCGTATGCTGTTTAAATGGATAGATGTCAAATTTAAGGAGGAGAAAATTATGAAACAGAAACTTGTAACATTACTTACCGCGGCTGCGCTGGCTTCCGCATTTATGATGGGATGCGGAAGTGAAGAAGCGGTGATGGTTCCGGCGGATGAGTCAAAGCCCGAAGTGCAGGATGTGGAAATTCTGGCGGATGAAGAAGTGAACGAGACAGAAGTTGCTGAGGAGGGTGAAAAGACAGTTTTAAAATGTGTCTGTGACCTCACACCACACAGTGAAATTCTGAATGCAGCAGCGGATGCACTGGCAGCGGAAGGGATCGAGCTTGATATCGTGTCAACAACATGGGATGCTACATGGAATGATATGCTGGTAGACGGAGAGATTGATTTTGCTTATTTTATGCATGTCCCGGCAATGGAAAGCATTGAGGAGGAAATGGGCGCGGAATTATTCAGCATGGGCGGCGTTCATGTTGAACCTTATGCATGTTTTTCGGATAAGTATGCTTCAAAAGATGAGCTTCCGGAAGGCGCCGTAATCGCTGTTCCGAATGATTCTTCCAATGAGTACAGAGCGCTTAAAGTTCTGGAAAAAGAAGGTTTTATCAAGTTAAATCCCGACATGACCGCGATTGATGCATCTGTAAATGAAATCGAAGAGTATCTGATTCCGATTGAGATTGTAGAGATGGATCAGGCAAACATCATTCCTTCAGCGGCAGATTTTGACGCTTATTTCGTAAATGTCAACAGAGCTCTGGAAGCGGATATTGATACGACTTCCTATTTAATGAGAGAGGGCGAAGACTCTGAGTACGCGAACATCATTACGGTGACAGAAGCAAATAAGGAGAGTGAAGCAGTTAAAAAGATGGTTGAAGTGCTGCAGTCTGATGATGTAAAACAGTTTATTACAGATCATTTTAATGGCGCTGTAATTCCGGCACAGAATTAAGAAACGATAGAAACAGATATAAAAAATATCTCAAAAGCCGTGCATATGGCTTTTGAGATATTTTTTTTGCAGTTCAGAGAAACTATGTTCGATTACGTGGTGAATAGTATTGTTTTTCTGCCTTTTCATCCATTGTTTTCAGACTTTTGCGCTGATATAATAAGAGACGTTATTTTATGGATAAATCGCTATGGAGACAGAGAAAAGTGGAAAAGGCAAGAAAACATAAGAAAAGCATTATAACGGTGATGGTTATTATCATACAAATGATATTCTGCATTATTGCAGGAAACGCTAAACAAGGTTTTTTCTGTGATGAAATCTACTCTTATGGACTTTCGAACAGTGAAAATTATACGTTTATTGACCCGGAGACAGCCAGGCAGTACTCGGATACGGGCTGGGTTGATAAACAATATTTTGAGGATTATATTCAGGTTTCAAAAGACCTTCCGTTTTCATTTCACGCTGTATTTGAAAACCAGAAAAGAGATGTTCATCCGCCGTTGTACTACTGTTTTCTGCATCTCTTAAGTTTATTGAATCACGGAGTATTCACGAAATGGACAGGATTGGCCTTAAACTTTATTCTGTTGTTTTTTACAGATTTGACGATACTTTCCATATCCGATTATTTATTAAAAGACAGAAGATTATCATGCATTGCGCTTTTGTTCTGGACATTTTCAGGCGCAGGACTCAGCAATATATTATTTATACGAATGTATGTGATGCTGACTTTTGAGATGCTTGCATATGTGGCCGTCCATATTCAGATACTGAAAAAGCAAAAAGCAGACTTAAAGGATTGTCTTCTTATGTTGCTGACTGTGGCATGCGGTGGACTTACGCATTATTATTTTTATTTATTTGTATGTTTCTTCTCGGCGCCTGTCTGTCTGTACTGGCTGCTCCATAAGAATCTGAAAAAGCTGTTTTTCTATGCAGGCAATCTATGCGCGGGAGTCGGGATTGCTTTATGCACATTTCCAAGCACAATCGATCATATACTGCATGGATATCGCGGGACCGAAGTGATAGACAACCTGACGCATGGCAGAGGTGAGGAAGTCATGAAAACCTATTTGAAGATGATAGACAATTCGATCTTTGCCGGAATATTTAAAATTTGTCTTGGATTTGTAGTCTTAATGATCATCGGCGGCGTTTTGCTGAAGTATTTTGTAAATTTTAAATGGAAATACAATCAGAAAACGAGAATGATTCAAATTGATCTGACAAGGAAAAGAAATGTAAACTATGGAAACATACATATCTTTTTAGGGAATGAGCGGATCCTGGAAATGCTGTTCGTTCTGTCCTACGGTCTTTTTGCGTTAACGGCCATAAAAGGAAGCGGCATCGTTCATAACAGATACTTATATCCAATATACCCGGCCGCTGCAATTGTGATAATTCAGATATTTTCCGGCCTGTTGAAGGTCTTCCTGCATTCCGTGCGTACGCAGTATCTTGTGATTTTCATAATTTCCATTGTGTTAGACATTGGGAGCCTGTCAAAATACGGGATAGATTTTCAATACATGGGTTATCATGAAATTGCGAAACAGGCGGAAGCATTCCGCGAGACAGATTGCTTGCTGTATTATGGTGATGGCTGGCTTGATATTTATACGGGTTTTCCACTTAGAATGCTGCATAAAAACACATATTTTATGAGACCTGGAGAGATTGGACGGACAGCGGAGATACTTTCAGGAAGAGAGACGTACAATTCGCTGACGGTATGTCTGCCCGCCGCATATTCGGAGGAGGATACAAGGGAACTTTTGGACAGCATTGCCATGCAGACAGGCTTTACAAATTACGGAATGATTTACAGATATGAATATTTACAGGAATGGTGGATAGAATAATGTGATTTTTCTCTTGCATCCCTTTGCATAAGGTGCTATGATTCACTTGTATACGACTGACGGAAAAACAGTTTTACTGTGAGTGGAGGAAACCACATGGAGTATAGAAGCAGAGGAAATAGCCGACCGTCTGGGCAGAGTCCTGTTTTACTGACGAATTGCAGTCAGTGAAATGGATTGTGTCCGGACGGTCGTTTTTTGTTAGAAACTTTATAATCATCAAGGAGGAAAAGAGATGGAGAAAAGAGATATTGCCGTGGAACTCAGAAACAACACGTATCCCGGGCGTGGAATCATTATTGGCAAAAGCATTGACGGGAAATATGCGGTCACTGCTTACTTTATAATGGGAAGAAGCGTGAACAGCCGCAATCGTATCTTTGTGGAGGATGGAGTGGGAATCCGGACCGAAGCATTTGACCCTTCCAAGCTGACAGACCCGTCATTGATTATTTATGCCCCGGTAAGGGTGCTCGGAAATAAAACAATTGTAACAAACGGCGATCAGACAGACACAATTTACAGCGGCATGGACTGTCAGCAGACGTTTGAACAATCCCTGCGCTGCCGTGAATTTGAGCCGGACGGACCCAATTATACACCCAGAATTTCCGGTATTCTGCACATAGAAAATGGCGGTTATAATTATGCAATGTCCATCTTAAAGAGCAATCATGGAAACCCGGAGTCGTGTAATCGCTATACATTTGCCTATGAAAATCCTGTTGCGGGTGAAGGGCACTTTATCCATACCTACCAGTGTGATGGAAATCCGCTTCCGAGTTTTGAGGGGGAGCCAAAATTGATTGCAATTGATCGGGAAATTGATGCTTTTACGCAGCTCTTATGGGACAATCTGAATGAGGATAACAAGGTATCTCTTTTTGTGCGGTATATTCATATCGAAACATCGGAATATGAAACAAGAATTGTAAATAAGAACAAATAACAAGCCTGTTGGAATCAGGTGCGGGTAAGAGCCGTTAAAACGGCAGAATGAGAGGACAGAAATGAAAGAATTAGAATTAAAATACGGATGCAATCCGAATCAGAAACCGGCAAGAATTTATATGCAGAACAATGCGGAACTTCCGATTCAGGTATTAAATGGAAAACCGGGCTATATCAATTTTCTGGATGCGTTTAACGGATGGCAGCTGGTGTGCGATCTGAAAAAGGCGACCGGTCTTCCGGCGGCGACTTCATTTAAACATGTATCCCCGGCAGGTGCGGCGGTAGGCCTCCCGCTTGACGATACGCTGAAAAAGATTTATTTTGTAGACGATCTGTCGGATTTGTCCCCGCTGGCATGTGCTTATGCAAGAGCGAGAGGCGCCGATCGAATGTCTTCTTACGGTGATTTTATTGCGCTTTCTGATGTATGTGATGTTTCAACGGCAAAGATGATTAAACGTGAATTTTCCGACGGTATTATTGCTCCCGGGTATGAGGCGGAAGCAGTGGAAATTCTGAAGGAGAAGAAGAAAGGGACTTATAATATTATCCAGATTGATGCAGACTATGTACCGGAACCGCTGGAGCATAAGGAAGTGTTTGGCATTACGTTTGAACAGGGACGCAATGACATTGAAATTAACGATACGCTCCTTGAAAATATTGTGACGGAGAACAAGGAGATTCCGGAGGCGGCAAGACGTGACCTTCTGATTTCACTGATTACGCTGAAATATACACAGTCGAATTCTGTCTGCTTCGTAAAAGACGGACAGGCGATAGGCATCGGTGCGGGCCAGCAGTCAAGAGTGCACTGTACAAGGCTTGCCGGAAACAAGGCTGATAACTGGCTGCTCCGCCAGTGTCCGAAGGTGATGGAACTGCAGTTTGTGGATGGAATCAAAAGAGCAGACCGGGACAATGCGATTGATAATTACATTGGAGATGAGTATATGGATGTGCTTGCGGACGGTGCATGGGAGAAAATCTTTAAGGTAAAACCGGAGATTTTCACGGCAGAAGAAAAACGTGCATGGCTTGACCAGATGGATGGCGTGTCTTTGGGGTCTGATGCGTTCTTCCCATTTAGCGACAGCATTGAACGCGGCAGAAAAAGCGGAGTGAAATATGTTGTCCAGCCAGGTGGTTCCATCCGTGATGATCTTGTGATTGAATGCTGCAACAAATATGGGATGGCTATGGTCTGCAACGGAGTCAGACTGTTCCATCATTGAGTTTGTTTTAAGTTATGAAGTTGTCAGGAGGTTAGAATGAGTATTTTTGTAAACTTATATTACACAGGAGTAAACGGCAATGCGCGCAAATTTGCGGAAGAAATGGAAAGCAGCGGCACCGCGGCGGCAATCCGAAGCGAAGCCGGGAATCTGCGCTATGATTATTTTTTTCTGATGACGGACCCGGAAACCGTACTTCTGATAGACGGTTGGGAAGATCAGAAGGCGATTGATGTGCACCATGCTTCTCCCATGATGGAGAAGGTTATGGAACTCCGGCAGAAGTATGACCTTCATATGAAAGTGGAGCGTTATTTGTCGGATGAAGACGGTATACCGGAGGCAGACAGTCACTTTATAAAAGAATAGAATATCGTTTGTTTTTGGGAAAAACTGTATTAAGTATGGAAAATGTTTTCGATTGCAACCGTTGATTGACAGTTTATATAATGTGATAGATAGTGTGCAACTGATGGAACTGCTATACTCAAATTACAAAAAGGAGGTATGCAGATCATGAATTTATCAGAAAAAGTATTTGAGATGAGGAAAGCACAGGGTTTGTCACAGGAGCAGCTTGCAGAAAAGCTCGGTGTATCCCGTCAGTCTGTTTCAAAATGGGAAGCGGGAGACTCAATACCTGAATTAGAAAGAGTGGTTGCGCTGAGTAAGATCTTTAATGTCACTACGGACTATCTGTTAAAAGAAAGTGATGTAGACGAGTTGACGATCCGCACGGAAATGCTGGAAAAACAGCAGCAGGCGCTTCTTTTGGAGACAAAGAAGACGGAAAAGAAACGTCGTTTCATTTGGAACTGCGTGGCTGTCGGCCTGATTACCTTAGCGCTTGTTTTCATCTATCGGTTTGCTTTGTTTCGATTTCATGAAACCATCGGACTGCCGGGGATTACGGGATACATCGTGATATTTGCTATTAGTGGGGCAGCGGGGATTGTGATTCATCAGCGGCATATGAAAGAAGAACTTTAAATAGCAGGAGTTTCACACGGCGGCTTTGAAAGAGAAAGGCTGCCGTGTGGTTTTTCTACTATATTTTTTAGAAAGAACAGAAGGGGGATATTTTTATGCGGGCGGTTGTAACACGTGTCAGTTCCGCTTCCGTGATAACGGACGGACAGGTAAGCGGGGAGATTCAGAAGGGGTTTTTGATTCTTTTGGGAATTGGCCCTGCGGATTCGAAAGAAACGGCAGTGAAACTTGCGGATAAAATCTGCAATCTGCGGGTTTTTGAAGATGAGAATGGAAAAATGAACCGAAATCTTGAACAGGCAGGAGGGGCTCTTCTGGTGGTTTCGCAGTTTACTCTTTATGCCGATACTTCAAGCCGAAGACCCGGGTTTTCAGGTGCGGCAAAACCAGATTTGGCGATTCCTTTATATGAAACATTTTTGGCACACTGCAGGGACAGAGGGTTTGTCGTGGAGCATGGAACGTTTGGCGCATATATGCAGGTGACGTCCGTCAACGACGGTCCGGTAACGATTTTATTTGATACCGAACCATAATGATTACAGAACAAGAAGGCTCTTAGCTGAAAATGAGAAGATTTTGTGTCGTGTATTGAACCCCAGCCGGATTATTGATAGAATAAAAAATCAAATACATACTCTTTATGATTCTCTTTGGCAGTATAAATCCGAAAGGAGTGCGATATTACGATGAACAGGATTCGCAATCGAAGACATTCCATAGGAGCGCAGTTTGCAATTATTTTTATTGCACTTATGGCGGGCGCGTTCAGCCTGTGCTGGATTATCAATAGTGTTTTTTTGAAAGAATACTACGTAAGAAGTAAACAGAGTGTAATCGAAAATACCTATCGGCAGATCAATCTCCTGTTTCAACAGAATGAGGATATTAATTCGGAAGATTTTGATATTGAATTTTTGAAAATATGTTCAAACAATAATCTGTCGATATTAGTCACAGATTCCTCCATGAATATAGTAAAATCGTCTGTGCGTGACTGGGACCGCCTGATTGTGCGGCTTATGAACTATATTTTTATGGGGGATCCGAATTACAGTCAGGAAGAAGATGGTGGTTTCGGAGGAGGGGAATGGGCAAGAGAACATCCTCCTTTGATTGAAACCGATCAGTATATGATACGAAGAACGAATGATTCCCGTATGAAGACGGATTATCTGGAACTTTGGGGAGGGCTTGATAATGGGAATCTTATCATTATGCGTACCCCAATCGAAAGCATCCGGGAAAGTGTCATCATAGCAAATCGGTTTCTGGGGTATGTGGGCATCAGCGCCGTACTTTTATGCGCTGTGGTTATATGGGTTGTATCAAAGAAGATTACAAAGCCGATTTTAGAACTTGCGGATATTTCCGAGAAGATGACGCACCTTGACTTTGAAGCAAAGTATAATAACACAGATAAAAACGAGATCGGTATACTGGGGAATCATATTAATCAGTTGTCGAGAGCGTTGGAAAAGACGATTTCCGAACTTAAGACAGCGAATAATGAATTGAAAAATGATCTCAAGAATAAGGAAAAAACAGAAGAGATGAGGACGGAATTCCTGTCTAATGTTTCTCATGAATTAAAAACGCCCATTGCACTGATTCAGGGCTATGCGGAGGGACTGAAAGAGGGAATAAATGACGATGCCGAAAGCCGGGACTTTTATTGTGAAGTTATAATGGATGAAGCAGAGAAAATGAATCAGCTGGTAAAAAATCTCCTTAACCTGAATCAGCTGGAATCAGGGAATGAGACGATTACACTGGAACGTTTCGATGTGGTGGAATTAATCGCGAACTGTATCCAGTCCGCCGATATTTTAATTCGCCAGTCGCAGGCGGAAGTTATCTTTGAGGAACAGGGACCGGTCTATGTCTGGGCAGATGAATTTAAAACAGAAGAAGTTTTTATGAACTATCTGAGCAATGCAATTCATTATGTGGACGGGGAACGGAAAATAGAAGTAAAGTTGATTCAAAAAGCGCAGATTCTGAGAATTTCCGTGTTCAATACAGGAAATCCGATTCCGGAGGAATCTCTGGAACAGTTATGGAAGAAGTTCTATAAAGTTGATAAGGCAAGAACACGTGAATATGGCGGGAGCGGCGTCGGGCTGTCGATTGTAAAAGCGATTATGGAGTCATTGAACAGAGACTATGGTGTGATAAATTATGAAAATGGAGTTGCTTTCTGGTTTGAACTGGATTGCAAATAATGAAAAACGGTGGTAAAATAAAAACACTTATGATTAAAGGTGAGGGAAAAGTCTTGAGAAGAAAAACGAAAATATTGATGGTATGTTTATTAGGAACGGCATTATTCACCGGATGTGCCTATTCACCGGAATTAATGCTGACAGAGGAGGAGCAGAAGCTGATTGCCGGTTATTCCGCGGATATTCTGCTCAAATACAGTGACGGATACGCAAAATCGCTGGTGGACACTGCAAAGGAAAGAGAATTGCAGGCGGCGGTGGCAGCTCTTCTTGCTCAGAAGCAGGCAGAGGAAGCGGATGAAGGAAAAAACACAGATCATAAGAGTGAAAGCGGGGAAGAAGGAGTGGCGGAATCTCCCTATGCACCGAGAGGAGAACAGAATCTTGCTGCTGCACTTTCACAGAGCGGGATAGAGATCTCTTATGATGGGTTTGACGTATGCAAGTCTTATCCAAGCGAAAGTGAAGCGGAAGATGCCTTTTTACTGAATGCAACGGATGGAAAAGATCTTGTGGTATACCGTTTCCGGGTTAGTAATACTTCCGGTGAGGATATGGAGGCAAATATTCTTGATCAGAATCCGATGTTCCGTATTATTGTAAATGGCGAAGAGCGGAAGAATGTTTTGAAAACAATGCTGCTCAATGATCTTGGGACGCTGGATGAAGTGATTCCGGCAGGAGAGTCGCGTGATGAGGTTCTTGTGATGGAAGTGCCTGAAAGTTATGTGCAGACAATCGAGACGGTAAGTCTGCTTATAAAGGCAAATGGCCAGGAATCTGTCATTCCTTTGCTGCAATAAGAAAAAAATAAAGAAATTTGTATTTTTGTGTTGACATATAGCAAAAGATGGTGTTATAATCGTCATTGCCTCGTGAGGAAAGCAAACAGGGATTTGCAGGAAAGAGAGGCAGAAGCAACAAAGACAGAAAAATAATTCCAAAAAGTACTTGACAAAAGCAAGGAAGATGTGATAAGATGTCAGAGTTGCGGCGGTAAAGAAAGCCGCAAAGAAAAGAAGAAGCACCTTGACAACCAAACAGTAATGCAACCCTGAAGATTCTAAAGAAACAAAGAAAGAAAATTCAGAGA
>RAZD01000027.1 GCA_003612525.1 bacterium C-53
TCTCGTCTATGGGGACATACTGTGCCGTCCCGTAGACTTCGGAGGTTGACGTCACAAGCACCCGTTTCGTCTCAAGCTTTCTGGCCGCCTGTAACACATTCAGCGTTCCTTTTATGTTGGTGTCCACGTAGGTATCCGGCGAATGATAGCTGAACGGAATCGCAATCAGCGCCGCCAAGTGGAACACTGCATCCGCCTCTTTCATCGCTTCATAAACGCCGTTCGGGTCACGGATATCTCCCTGGAAAATCTCCACATGTTTCATAACGGATTCCGGCAGCGTATCAAGCCACCCCCAGGTATTAAAGGAGTTATAACAGACAAACGCCTTTACCTGATATCCTCTTTTTACCAGTTCTTCTGTTAAATGGCTTCCGATGAAACCATCGGCGCCGGTTACTAATAGTTTCATTCTCTTATTTTCACTCCAATATCTCCACATTCTGTATCATCACCGGTTTCCCCGTTTCCTGATACATTGGAACTAAACTACTTGTATCTCCATAATACGCATCACTCAAAATAACAGCTCTGTCCACATCCGGAGAATCATCATATATTCCCCATCCCTCCCGAATATACTGATCTCTTATCTTCTTATACGCTTCCCACAAATGCGGCCTCATAGAAATTAACGTAGTTTCTATTAAAGGATGAGGACGCCATAAAAGCGCCACCTCACTTATATTTTTCTTAAAAATACAAAAAACTGACTTCATTTTTTCCAACATTTTTTCATCATTATGTAACAATGCATTAATGCTTGTATTGTAAAAGATAACTTTTTTTAATTCTCCACCTGGTTTCGTCATAATCTTTCGCCATTCATTCGGAATAGCCAATTCTTCTTTCTTTGTACTGTGAACCTTATCAATTTTTGGAGAACCAAGTCCCAAAATTTTTTCTTCCAAACACTTTTTATTTGTATAATCACCTGAAAATCCTGCTTCCCGCGCCTGTTTTATAAATTCATTGATATAAATCTGACGCATTTTTTCTGACTGTACAATCACCTTGTGCGAATAAATAATTCCGGGCTGAAAACAAAAATGTTTCATCCCATCTATAGCATTTTGATCGGAGGGTTCTATTTCAGATAATATAAAATAAGGTATATATACTAAACAATCTGTATAATTACATAAATTTTTTGCAAAATATTTTTCCTCCACACATGTAACATAATTATACTCATCATATGGGTTATGAATGTATATAACATCCGGATGTCTTTCTTCTATATTATATACTCTATAATCTATAATATCAATGTTAGCAGGATACTCATTACCTTCATAGTGCATTACTCCACGGCTGCCATCTGGCATACGATCATAATATGGTATTGGTATACAATACGCATCACAATTTTTATCTTCCTTTGCCGCCATATATACACTCTCCAAACTATCCCACATACTCGCTTTATATGGCAAAAATATAACTTCCTTTCTTATTTTTATATAAGAAAGTGCATTTTCAGCTTTAATTAAAGATTTTTCTAATTTTTTATATAGCCTCTGTCCAGACAATTCTTCCATTTGAGTCGATAGTTGAAAAAGACACTCACAGTACTGCTCTAAGCATGCAACAATCTCTGTTCCCTCTCCCTCTATTCGATCAATGGCCTCTCCCATCTGAATTGCGCCTTCTTGACAATCCGATAGATCAGCCAACAACGCCTGATAATTCTTTTTCTCTAAATTTTCTTTTCCATTCTGATGAAGAAGATGCAGACTTATAAAAATCTCCAACAACCACTCTTTCTGGGCCTTACGCATATAAATACTCTGCCTCCCATAACAAAAAACCTGATATCGCTCTAGCTACAATAACAGGTTTTCATTTCTATTTTTCTGCTTCCGTGCAACCTTTATAGCAATCCTTGCTTCCTATTTTTAATTCATTCAACTGCCTGTATTATATATCGGCACAATTTTAAAAAACATTAATTATAATTCTTGCAACTCATACACACAGCTTATTTTTCCTACTCTTCCAAATTATTAATCACTTTGACCCTTCTAAAAGTTTATTTTTTACATTATAATCCTAAATTATCTACCTTCATATGTGTCAATTTCACGTTATACTGATCTACATTAAGTTCCCACTCCACATTTCCATTTTTGTCCTCAGCAACTTTTGTATACCCCATAATTCCATAAAATTCTTCTACCATGATATTCTTCGATGTCGGGTAATAGTAACCAATTATTTTGGAAATTCCACGTCTCTTTGCTTCTTCTACAACTGCATTCATAATAGTATCTTCTACTTCTCTTTTCAAAACGCGGCAACTCATAAGCCATAATTTTATATGAAGTACATCATCCTTTATCTGTCCGATAACAACTGTCACCAAACCATTATCCCCAAACTTATCTATCAGCTTCCCGCACAAACACATATAATTCAAATCATCCTGCATATCCCGAATATCATCTTCAGTGTATCTTAATGTTGTCAAATTAAATTGATTCGACTTATTCACCAGCTGAGCAATTCTTTGCATATATATAGACTTGAAATCAGAAATTTGTATTGTCATTTGAAGACTATCAAGATATTCACCATAGTTGGCAAATGTAACTGCCGCTTTACCTGCCTCTATCCTAGCATGATACATTTCCGTTTTCTTCATATCTTCCTGAGATAAAGCAGTTACTTCAAAATATCCACCATGATCCATCACCTTTATATAATTTTCAGCAGTATCTAATGATGGAACTGCCACTTCTGGCATTTGAACAGATACTAACTCTCTTTCGGCTGGATTATCATCTACAAAAACAAAACTATCAATACTTAATGTAAGTTCTTTTGCTATTTCCTGAAGATTCTGATCCTTTGAATTCCAATTTGCTTTTATACTCACAAAATCATCCGGATTCAACACCCCATCCGGATGATTTAAACCCGCCAAAGCATTTTCCATTTCATTTTTTGAATTAATCGCTAACACTACACCTATACTTTTTAAATTCTTGCAATACTGCTGAAATTCAGAAAACACCTGTCCCTTCGGAACTTCCTGACCAACTTGAATACCTTCTACACCATCGTCTCCAATAATTCCACCCCATATTGTATTATCAAGATCCAAAATCAATACTTTCTTATTCTTTCCATATATTGACTTGATTATGTTTGCAACACTTTGTGCTACATGCGGAATTGCCTCCATACACATCGCGCATTTATACATATGCCAATATAAAGCATTATTCCACTCTGAAAGACCATAATCTTGAGCCAGATAATCAAGATCATTAATATAAAAATTATTTTGTTTCTGCGCATAATCATAAAATTTCTGATTAAGACAGGCTATAAAATTACTTCTGCCTCTATAATCCCAAATATCACGATTTCCTAAAAGTCTATAATTAGGCCTGTCAAAATTATTTTGAATTATAGGACATTTGAATTTTTTATCCAATGTTTTCCACATAATTTCAAATCTTTGATATTCAGTATCTAACATCTGTGATACTTCTTCTTTCGAACTCTTCATTTCAGGAAACGTCTTTATATTTCTCCAATTGGTATGAATATATATAATATCTGGCTCAAACGTATCTAACTCAGAAGTCCCAAACATTGCATCCTGCCAATATTGACCATACTCAGATTGGTAAAATTCAGCAGAAATTCCATAGTAAAGCAAAAAAATTTCAAGCTGCTTAACAATCTCGTTTGTTGTTGAGCCACCTAAAACAGCAACTTTCTTGTTCAACAAATTGTTTTTATTAGACAATTCACGTTTTATTTTCGCTTTTTTCCGATATAATAATTTTGTATTTAATGGATAACCAAACCAATCCACCCTGGCACCGCCTTTACATAAAAAATGTTTCTTTCAAATATATCATGACTTTATCTACTTGCATCAATATCAATTTGGACGATCCTGATCGCCATCACCTCTGAACAAAATGATATTTTCATCAGTTGTACAATAATTGACAACCACGTTGCACTGTTCATATGGAGCAAAATAACTTGGAATTATATTCTCTGTCTCATCTAATCTTCTCCATCCGGCATTCTTAAGCATCTCCATATTTAAGCCTTTTTCATACATATCTATGTACTCTGCTTCTACCTCTTCCAATAATTTATCTAAGCATACAGATATATCTTTAATTGCAGACAAGTCACCAATACAATCCACAAATCTCAGTATTTTCGAACCGTTACACTCTTGTATTCTTATAACAATAATTGCTGAAGTTTCTTTTCCATCCGTCTTAACACCAAAAATCAAATAACTATATAAAGGGTGATTAAAGTATCTTCTATTCAAATATGTTAAGCTTTTATATGGAATGGAGTCTTTAGGAACATATTCGTTAAACTTAAAATCAAGCAACATTTGTTCTATCGTTGTATATTCTACTAAGCGCAATTTTTTACTTTCAAAAACATCTGGAATATAATCATCAACAATTTTAGCTACTGCATAATTATTTTGTCTATGCAATCGATACCACTGATTCATTCTGCCAACTGAGATATTCATTCGTGTATATATGCTGCCAGATGTTCTTATATTGATTCCAGGACTGAACATTATTCTATGTGGCTCATTCTCCAGAACAAACAGAAGAAGTTTAATACCTAAAAAACCTGTCCCTGGATTAGCTTTCCACATAGATGTTGCAATATCCCGTTCTTCATTATCATCATAGGATATAAAGCCAAGCATTCCTTGAATTCTGTTACCAGAATCCAAACCTATTACATAATCTAATTTATTACTTGTATACTGCCATTCAAAAAAACCCTGCTCCCGAACCAAAATATGATTTTTTTTCCAATTCTTATCAATAAACTTTTTTATGGCAGGTATATCATCGTTTAAAGCATATCTTATATTATATTCTTCCATACCTTCTCCTTATCCTGGCATACCGCTTAAATTTACATTCGTTCCATTCATAAATTCACTTTTATCGGATAGCAAAAATAAAATTGCAGGAACAACATCATCTACCCGCAAATTTCTATGTCTTGGATTTTGATCAGCTGTAAACTCTCTGATCTTTCTTCCTATACCTTTAATAAATTTGGTTTCTACCATTCCAGGAGAAACAGAATTAATATTAATTCCCATATTACCATAATCAGAGGCCAACCCTCTGATCAGCCCCTGAAGCGCATATTTTACTGTAGTATATTCTGTAGTATTCTTTGGTGGGGTACCTATTATAGCAGATGAGAGCATAACTACAATTTTACCATATTGTTTTTCTGCCATAATAGGCAGAAACTCCTTACATATTAATGCAAATGAATATACCTGAACAGTCATATCAAAATTTAGTCGCTGCACATCCAATTCACTTAATCTATTAAATTGATATGCACAAGCAGAAAAACTAACAATATGCGTAGGAATTAAATTATGTCCATGAATCTCATCAATCAACTTCTGCGTTTCTTTCAAATTACCTAAATCAGCTTTCAATTTCACCATATCTAATAATGGAAACTCATTGCAAATATTTTCCAATTCTGTCTCCGACCTATGGTAATGTGCAATCACTATTATTTTTTCCATTCCTTCAGCCTGAATAATTTCTCTGATTAATGCACATCCCAAATCAGAAGATGCACCTATGATTAGATATATTTTTCTCATAATTTTACCCAGTAAAACTCACCGATATCTTTGCTGTGTTTACTGTTACTCCATTTTGATTTATCATCTTTCCTTTAACTTTTATTCTTTTAGTTGCAGTTCTTTTATCAGAAACTTCACCATATACATAAAGTCTATCTCCTATATATACTGGGTTCTTATAATCAATTTCACACTTATTAAGCAAACATTTTTCTCCAGGTAAATACATTCCAACTAAAGTTGAATAAAATGAAGAAGATAACATTCCATAAACAACTCTGCTTATATATCCGTGTGATCTTGCATAAGATTCATCAACATGCATTGGATTAAAATCTTCTGTAATTTGAGTAAACATTTTCATCTTATCTTCTGTAATTTCAGTTTCAAATGCTGCACTTATTCCAATTTCTATCTCATCAAAACTATAATGATTCATCACATTTTCCTTAAATTCTCGAAATAATTATATCAATCATTGCACCAACATCTGCCATTCCAACAACCTCGTCCATGTCGAAACGCATATTAAATTCATCTTCAATCATTTCAATTAGATTCATTTGCATAAGAGAATCCCACCCCTCAATATCAGAAGCAGTTGTATTAAAATCTATAACAAGATCTTCTTTATCAAATGCATCAATAAATATTTCATTTACTTTACTTAATATTTCTTCTTTTGACATAACATATGCTCCTTTAACTAATAATTTATGTAATTCTGACTCTTAGGCGGAAAATCATTACAATCTAATCTAGGTAATTCAAGCACCGGATCAACACCAATATCTGCGACATTTACATTTGTAGTAAGCCCTATACAAGCACCTTGACTCCTAATATATTCAAGAACATCTGAATTATAATTTCCATACGGATAATTCATAACCCAACGTTTCCTGTCTATAAACTCATCAAGAATCTCAAGTGCCATTGAAACATCTGATCGCATTTTCTCTGGCTCAAGATTTCCAAGCCAATAATGGTCATAACCATGTATTCCAATAAACATACCATGTTTTTTCATAACACGAATTTGCTCTTCTGTCAAATATAATTCATATGCTAATTGTTCTTCTGATACGCCAACATACTTTTCAAACAAATTACTAGTTATTATATTTCTAAGCTTTTCTGGAAGAACTGTCTGAAGCATCCTCTTCACAAAAACCACTTCTTTTATATCAAAACGATCTGCAACTGCATAATCATTAAAAAGTTCGTCTGTAGGTGCATAATCATATTCACTCCCTCGGTAATAATTCATTTCCTTTTTTACATCTTCAACAAACGCATATATATTTGCACTGGCAAGAATATAATGAATCTTATTCACGTCTAGCAATTGATGACCAGTAAATGTCTTTCCAGGAATAAAGAAAGATCCCTGAACACCAAATTCCTCAAGAACTGGAAGAGCAAATGTATAATTGTCTGCATATCCATCATCAAAAGTTAAAAGCAATGCTTTCTCAGGTAATTCCGATTTGCTTTCAACCGCATCTAATACTTGCTCCATTGTTATAATTTTAAAGTTGTTTTTCATAAATTCAATCTGACGACGAAATAAAAGTATATCCATTCCTTTTATTTTAGGATATCGGCTATGTACCAGATCTCTGGTATAATGATACATTGAAATATATAACTTACTCATATCTACACTTATCTGATGTTTGTAAAAACAGAAAAACATCTCTCCTTACTTCAATATTTCATGGTCAAATATATTTATATACTATATTTTCATTGTTATATAAAAAATTTCCACATTTGATAAAGTGCTGTTATCTCTATACTGTTAGTATTTTTACTTTATCAATATAGAAAATCAATTATATATAATAAGATATATATACATTATCAATTAACCAATCATTTAGGATTAAATATATAAAATATTTGCCACTGTCCTGTATATGAAAATTTTAAAATATTTTTTCATATACTATACGCAAGTATAGCATACGATTTTGTATCAAGCAAATATTATATTGTAGGAAACATATTCTAATTTAATTTTTATGCTATCCTGTAATCCCATAAACCTTTCTGCCTACCGATATATTGCATATTTTTTCTCTGACAGATATAACAAAATAATGCTATTTATACCAATAGTCCTCCATAAAGTATTAAGAGATAATGAAACACAAAAAAGAACCAGGTCTTACTTCACCCAGTCCTCTTTCTCCATCCGATACAACGCCTTAAAAATCTCCACATCTTCCATTGTTGTAATTTTCAGATTCTTTTCAGAACCTTTAGAAAAATAAAGCGTTTCTCCCAGATCGATCATTAATGTATTTGTATACACCGCATCCGTTATTCCCTGTTGCAATGCCCTTTCATGAGCATCCATCACATACCTGTAACGATACGCCTGCGGTGTCTGTACACGCATAATATTACTGCGGCTGATTCCCTTATCCCCTTTTATACCATCCTGCGTCTCAATGATCGTTTCCTGACACCGCATTGCCGCCAGTCCGGAACCATATTGTCTGCACTTTACAATGCAGTCAGATATAATCTCCGCGGAAACCATAGGGCGTATTGCATCATGAATCACAACAATATCACTTTCATGACAAACATCCTGAAGCTCGCGTAACGCATTTCTTGCTGATGCCTGTCCATTTTCACCACCGCCCACAATCCATTTCAGTTTATTGATATCGGCCTCTTTTGCATATGCACGCAGAATCTCGTGCCATCCCTCCAGACAGGATACAATGATACCGTCAATGTCCGGGTGCCTCTGAAACGCCTCCAATGTATAAATAATAATCGGTTTCTCATATACGTTAAAAAACTGTTTCGGAATATCCTGTTCCGTTCTCGTACCACTTCCCCCGGCTAATAATAATGCAATATTCATTCGTTTCCTTCACTTTCTCAATTATCCTGCTGCATACGGTACAACGCTTTAAACATTTCTACATCTTCCAATGTGTTGATCTTAAGATTCAAATCAGAACCTTTGGAAAAGTAGACTTTTTCACCCAGACGTGCAACCACGCTATTCGTATCAACCTCTCCGGTAATGCCCATCTCCAGCGCTTTCTTATGGACATCCAACAGTCTGTCCATTCGATACGCCTGCGGTGTCTGAATACGGACAATCGCATATCGCGAAATACTGTCTGTTCCTGTATATCCATCTGACGTACGCATAATTGTATCCATCGAACGCATTGCCGCCACACCCATTCCATTTACACGGCACACCCTGATGCTGTCCGTAATAATCTCTTCCGAGACAAAAGGTCTGATCGAATCATGGACAATCACAATATCATCCGCCCTACACTCATCTTTTAATGCAAGAATACCATTACGGGCAGACGCCTGTCCGTCTTCTCCTCCGGTAATCACCCATTTCAGTTTTGTGATATTAAATTGTTTTGCGTATGCCTTGACCATTTCCTGCCATCCGTCCAGACAAGACACCATAATGGAATCAATATCCGGATGTTCTTGAAACGTTTCCAATGTATACACAATAATCGGACGATTAAATACATTCACAAATTGTTTCGGGACTGTCATCTGAAATCTCGGGTCAGTGCCTCCCGCCAAAATTAATGCAACATTCATTATATTTACCTCAAATTTTTATATAATAAGATATATATACTATCATTTTTTATTGCCTTTTGTAACTAAACCAATACGGACAATAGCCGCCTTTTCAAACAACCCATGTAAAACCCTAAGGAACTTCCCGGCGCCCCGCAATCTGCGGGACGTCTCCAGAGGTTCCTTACACACTAGCTTCTCATCTGAAGCAGCCTTCCCTTCAGTTCATTCTCAATACGTCCCAGCTCTTCTTCCGCCGCATGACGCTTCGCACGCCCCTCCGCTTGGATTTTCATGACTTCATCTAAAGTAGAAATCAATGACTGATTCGTATTTTTTAAAGTTTCTATATCCACAATACTTCTTTCAGATTCTTTTGCAGTCTCAATCGTTGCCATTTTAAGCGCAGCTGCATTTTTTCTAAGCAGTTCATTTGTCATATCCGTTACTTCTCTCTGTGCCGCCGCTGCCTGTTGCGAATGATTCATCCCCAGAGCAAGCACCATCTGGCTCTTCCAAAGCGGAATTGTATTTACAAGCGTAGATTGAATCTTTTCGGACATTAATGTGTCATTACTCTGCACCAGACGAATTTGAGGCGCCATCTGAATGGATACCATACGCGTAAGCTCTAAATCATGTATCTTCTTATCAAAACGATTCGCAAGCGCCGCAAGATCATTTGCCGCCTGTGCATCTTCAGGAAGGCCCGACTGCTCCGCCTTTGCCTTAAGCGCAGGAATCTCCTCATTCTCTACCTTTGCCAGCTTCTTTTTTCCTGCAAGAATATACATGGAAAGTTCTTTGAAATATGTCTTATTCAGCTCATACATCTTATCAAGCATTGCCGTATCTTTTAAAAGCTGTATTTGATGATCTTCCAGAACTTTACATATTTTATTAATATTCACCTCGGCTTTGTCATATTTAGCTCTCATGGAAGCAATCTTATTGCCTCCCTTTTTAAATATTCCAAAAATCCCTTTTTCTTCCTCTTCATCAAACTTCTTCAACTCATAGACAACGCCGGAAAGCAATTCGCCAACCTCACCCAAATCCTTGCTCTTCACATTTCCCAGTGCTGTCTCGGAAAAATCCGCAATTTTCTTCTGAGCTCCCGCGCCATACTGTAAGATCAGGTTTGAATTACCAAGCTCAATCTTTGAAGCAAAGTCATTCACCATCTGTCTTTCCTCTTCTGTTAAAGAAGATTCATCAAAAACAGGAGACTGTTTCTCCTTTTGCACGGACACTTCTTTTGCTTCAATAACTTCTTCTTTTGTTTTTGGCATTTCATCCGTAAACGGTTCAAATGTTAATGTTGGTGTCTGATTAAAATCAAATTCCTGTTCCATATGTTCCCCCAATC
Source organism: bacterium C-53 (assembly GCA_003612525.1). Classification (GTDB taxonomy): domain Bacteria; phylum Bacillota; class Clostridia; order Lachnospirales; family Lachnospiraceae; genus C-53. The sequence continues at coordinate 10,584 of RAZD01000027.1, forward strand.
TGCCAGTTTATGACATTCAAACTTATTTTTTTTCAAAATCGCTCCCCGATAATCCCGCCTGTGCAAGCATTGTCGAAAGCACAGAAATATCCGTAGATACATCAAGCATTTCTTCCTGAAATAACTGGTCAAACAAACGCTCAAAGGATGCATTGATATTATCGAGTGTGTTTTCTATCTCCTGCTTTCCCTTGCGAATATTTTCACCCTGCACTGGCTGCATGTCAAATTCTCTGTATTTATAAATTAACTTCATCGTAGTCGGAAGATAATACTCCATAAACCTCCGTATATCATCCAACTTATCCGGATGTAACTCTACATAATCGAAAATCTTTGTTGTCACAAGTTCCAAACGGTCCAGTTTCCGCGAAATATCCTCACCGGGAATAGTGTCATTGATCTTACGAATTTCCCTGATATATCCTTTACCCTCCGCAATTGCTTCCCGTATTTTTTTCATCTCCGGATTTTCTTCATTCACAATGTTTTCTTTTTGCTCAGCTGCCTCCTGCTGTTCACGCCCTATACGGGAATCCTCCGCACGGCAGTATTGCTCATATGCTTCATCTGTAATCATAAAACATGTTTGATTCAAATCCAGATGCCCTTCCAGGAACCAACGGTCCAGCATCATCTTCTTTAAATCTTTCACCACATAGGATTCTTTTTTTCGAACCTCATCCGCCAGTCTCTTTATGGAGCAGTATTCCCTTCCCTCCATCGTTTTGCAATAAACACGAAAACGGCGAACCCTCTTATGTATCCTCTTTCCTCTTCCACTTATCATGGAAAAAAAGGAACACGGAATACAAAGCACCATTGCAGCCACAATTGCTTCCCACGTCCCACTGCCAATGCCTCCAATGAAAACAAGAACAGCAACAATGCCAAAAAGAGCAGAACCAAATCCGCCAAATACCCTCATTAGCGTGCCTAAAGAATTCTCTTTCGGTATACGCACTGCCGGAAGCTGTTTCTTCCTGGCCGCCTGAATATGCAGCTTGTCCCATTTCACATTCTTATTTATGCTGTCCGCAGTTCCGGTCGCAGCCTTCGTCACAGAGTCATGGACAGACTCTACAGTACTGTTGACCGTGTCTTTAATATTTTTCTGTAAATCTTTTACTTCCTGGGAATTCAGGACATCGTCCACTGTTTTTCCAATCTGTCTGCCTAATTCCGAAAAATTCCAATCACCCATTTTTTCATCCTCTGACCAATACCAAAAGAAAGCCCAAACAACATCACGAGGTTATTCGAGCTTTCTTTTTATTTAAGAACTCAAGGAATAGTGTTCATTTCAAATATTATACAACAAAATCTTGTATTTGTCTCTTAAATTTTTAATAAATATGGGAATTTGTTTACTATTACTAATTTTTCAGCCAATCAACCACAAGTAATAGTGATATGGGGCCCATGATTACACCAAATATGCCATATATACGAAGCCCTACATAAACAGCCATTACCATTGCAATGGGAAAAACTCCCATCTTCTTTCCTAAAAGTTTGGGTTCCATTACTTCACGCACAATCATGCAGAGCAGATAAGTGGCTATCTTAATAATAGAAGAAATATAATTTCCCTTCAGCAAATCAATCGCTGACCAGGGGATTAAGATAATTCCTGTCCCGATGAATGGAAGCGAATCCATAAATCCTGTCAGTATTCCGCCAAGAACCGCAAAACTGCTTCTGCTAAGAAGCAAAGACAGAATACAAATTGCACTGATTACCAGAAAAATCAAAAACTGTGCTTTCACATATCTCACCAGCATGTCAATAATACGCCGCAGGCCACTCATCGCTTTTACGCAAAATGGCGACTTTTTACACACTGATAAAATCTCATCGTAATCGTGAATCAGAAAAACAGTGGCTATCAAAGTAATAAACAATGTTCCGAAAATTTTTACCGCACTGGACAAATATGTGATGGAAGAGTCCATAATTTTAGGCAGATACGTAATCTGCATATGATTTACAAAATTATTTGCATTCTCAAAGGCCGTTGTTTCCAGGAAATTCGCGTCAAGCCCAATTCTTTTCTCAAGATATCCTGCCATATCTTTCATCCCACAGCAAATAGCATCTTTATAGAGATCAAGATCACATAAAAAATCTTTGCTGAAGTCAAGTCCACGCTCAATCAGAAGCCAAAGCAAAAATAACAGGACGCCGCCTACTGTAATCAGCAGAAATGCCGCAAGAAATCCCTTTCCGATTTTTAATTTCCGATTCAAATAATTTATAAGCGGCAACATAAGCCATGCAAGAAAGCCAGCCACAATAAACGGGAAAAAAAGAGGCACTAGGAATTTCATTGTTACATAAATGCCAATGATCAGCCATACCAGACGAAATATTCTGTTTTGAAGTAAACCTCTTATTCTCTCTTCCATAATTGATTATCATGCCTTTCTCAAAAATGCAACCATGCTGCATAATAACCAATATTATATCCTGATTTTACAATTTTACTTTTCCTTCTATTTCCAAATATTATATTTCAGAGTACATCTGTAGATTTGTCGGACAAATCGTAAACTCTAATTTCTCCATCGTACCCGGATGCTTTAAAGCCAGACGGCAGGCACACAGATTCACTCCTCCATGATACCCTTCAACTGGTTTTCCATACTTCCTGTCTCCCAAAAGAGGGATTCCTACATGTGCCATCTGCACACGAATCTGATGATGGCGTCCCGTGTATAAATCGATTTTTACAAGATGAAGCTCCTCCTGTATCGAATTCGCTCCCTGTACAGACCTTTCACCCGGACATAACTGATATGCAAGTTCTGCTCTCTTCGCATTCTTTTCCTTGACACTTGTAACAATGGAAGTATTTGATTTCGCATCCTTTTTCAAATAATCAACAAGTGTATGGATGCCCGGTTCCACTCTCCCACAGACAACCGCCCTGTACTCCTTTGTCATTTGTCCTTCCCTGACCTGCTCCGAGAGATTTTTCGATGCAGACGGATTCTTGGCAAACGCAAGAATCCCCTCCACCGGCTGATCAAGACGGTGAATCACACCAAGATACGGTTCTCCATTTCCCGCTGATTTATCATAAAGATAGCCCTTTATTTCACTTACAAGATCTTTTTCACCACATTTTGCTGTCTGTGTAGCAATTCCCGCTTCCTTTTTCACCACTATAATATCTTTATCCTCAAATAAAACTTCCATTACAGACTCCTATACCTTAAAACGGTATCCCACACCCCAGATTGTTTCGATATATTGTGGATTAGATGTATCAAATTCTATCTTTTCCCTTATTTTCTTAATGTGTACGGTTACAGTTGCAATATCTCCGATTGATTCCATATCCCATATTTTATTAAAAAGCTCTGCCTTCGAATATACATGATTCGGATTCTGCGCCAAAAAAGTAAGAAGGTCGAATTCTTTTGTTGTAAATGTTTTCTCTTCATCATTCACATACACACGACGCGCCGTTTTATCTATCTTTAATCCGCGTATCTCTATTACATCATTTTGCTGAACATTCGGAGCTGTCAGACGTTCATAGCGGGAAAGATGCGCTTTCACCCTGGCAACAAGCTCACTTGGGCTAAAAGGCTTTGTCATATAATCATCGGCTCCCAGTCCCAGACCTCTGATCTTATCAATATCATCCTTTTTCGCTGATACCATAATAATCGGCGTATTCTTAATCTCCCTGATTTTTTTACAGATTTCAAATCCATCAATACCCGGCAGCATCAGATCAAGAATAAACAGATCAAATTCTCCCGAAAGCGCTTTTCTAAGTCCGCTTTCTCCGGTATTTTCGATATCTACCGTAAAACCGGACAGTTCCAGATAATCTTTCTCCAAATCTGCAATTGCTTCTTCGTCGTCTACAATCAATATTTTACTCATTGACGGCAACCTCCTCATATTTTCTTAGTTCCATAATCATTGTTGTACCTTCTCCAACCTTGCTTGCAGCCCATATCCTGCCGCCGTGATCTTCAAGTACCTTTTTTACAATGGAAAGCCCGATACCGCTGCCGCCCTTTGATGAATTCCTCGAGATATCCGTTCGATAGAAACGGTCAAATATATAGGGCAGATCTTTCGCTGCAATACCGCGTCCATTATCTTCTATTTCAATAATCACAAATTCCTCTGCATCTTTTATTTTTATTTTGATTATACCTTTTGATTTATCTATATATTTTGCCGAATTTCCTATTATATTGTTTACAACTTTTTTCATTTGCACCGGATCAGCAATTACTACCGTATCTTTCGCAAGCTGATTTTCAAAAATCATCTCTATATTCTTTGATTCAAGATCCATTGCCATTTCCTCCACACAATCACTGAAATAATCCGCAATATGGATTTTCGTGAAATTGTAAGGAATACGATTCGCATCAATTCCGGAATAAAATGTCAGCTCGTTAATCAAACGGTCCATATCATTTGCTTTACTGTAAATCGTCCGAATGTATTTTTCCTGCTTTTCAGGCGTATCTGCAACACCATCCATAATCCCTTCCGCATAACCTTTGATCGCCGTCACTGGGGTCTTTAAATCATGTGTAATGTTGCTGATCAGAGCGCGGTTCTCATTATCATATTGAACTTTCTCTTCCGCTGTCTCCTTCAGACGTCTGCGCATATCTTCAAAATTACTGCACAGATTATCAATCTCCTCCGCATGTCCTGATAAATCCATTGTAAAATCAAGATTTCCTTCCGCTATTTTCTGTGTCGCCTCAGAAAGCAGACGCAGGGGTGATACAAGACCATTGTAAATCCATGATACCAATGCGATACCAGTAAAAATTAAAGTGAGAACAGTTGCAATAATCATCTGAAACATTGTAGACTTAATCTGTGGTATCATATCTGAAACCTGCGTCACAATATAGACATCCCCGTCCGCACCGTCCGAAAAAGAAAAATTAATCTGTTTTATCAAAAGCTGCTTTTCACGAATATACATTTCTCTTCCTCCTTCCGAATCATCTTTATCAAAATCCGGAAGGATATTTTTCACAAGATCTATATTTTCTTCACTGCCTGAATAAAAAATACTGCCATCTTTCATGACAATCAATACAGAAGACTTATCGATAAGTTTTTCATTTATACTTTGAAGATAGTCTTTCTGTTCAAAACAGGTAGGATCCTCTTTCAGATCTTCCTGCATTTTATCATATATTTTAGCCGTTCCCTTACTGTAAACCTTAACAGAATTCGATAACAGATCATAAATATCGCCTTCTATGCCAAATGCCTTTTCTACCGCTTTGATCTGATACTGCCCAATTCCAAAAAAAGTAATACAAATCAGAAAAATGGGCAATATAACAATAACCAGAAAAGTAATGATCAGACGGGTTCTAAGTTTCATTTATCATCATATCCTCTCTTTTACTTCCGCGTACATTATACCATACTGTGTTTTTTAAGAGCGTAAATTTTTTATAAACAATTCTAAATGATATTGACAAACTTTCTTTTATGCTATAAAATAATTTCAGTAATCATTACTGTTTTGTTTGAAATAACAGGATGAGCAGTAAAGAAAGGAGATCACATGTCAGCAGCAACAACTTTAAAACGCAGCAGACAACGTGACGCAATTCTGGCTTTCTTGAAAACAAGAAAGGATCATCCTACGGCAGATACGGTATATATGAGTGTCAGAGAGGAATTTCCGAATATCAGTCTTGGAACTGTTTATCGAAATCTGACTCTGCTGACCGATCTTGGCATGATACAAAAGCTGAGTATGGGAGCGGGCGTTCCCGATCGCTTTGATGCCACGATAGTGCCTCATTATCATTTTGTATGTACGGAATGCGGTAATGTTATGGATTTGGACATGAATACAATGGAAGAAGTCAACAGAATTGCCGGTGCCGGCTTTGACGGATACATCGCCGGACATGTCACTTACTTTTATGGTCAGTGCAATCACTGTCTTAATGCAAAAAATAACTGCTGAAAACATCAGCAGAAAAAGAAAAGGAGAATAGAATTATGAAATATGTATGTCAGGTATGCGGTTATGTTCACGAAGGAGATGCAGCTCCTGAAAAATGCCCTCAGTGTGGAGCCCCTGCTTCCAAATTTACAGAGCAGAAGGGTGCAATGGATTGGGCCGCTGAGCATGTTGTCGGCGTTGCAAAAGGTGTAAGTGAAGACATCATGGCTGACCTTCGTGCAAACTTCAGTGGTGAGTGTACAGAAGTTGGTATGTACCTTGCAATGGCAAGAGTTGCTCACAGAGAAGGCTATCCTGAGATTGGTTTATATTGGGAAAAAGCTGCTTGGGAAGAGGCAGAGCATGCTGCTAAATTTGCAGAACTTCTTGGTGAAGTTGTTACAGATTCCACAAAGAAAAATCTTGAAATGAGAGTGGAAGCAGAAAATGGCGCTACAGCAGGTAAATTTGATCTTGCAAAACGCGCAAAAGCAGCTAACCTTGATGCAATTCATGACACTGTTCATGAAATGGCTCGTGATGAGGCAAGACACGGAAAAGCATTTGAAGGTCTGTTGAAGAGATACTTTGGCTAATCAGAAATGCCGTAAATTCAACATTTTTGAGGATTTAGGGGTATGTTAGAGCAATCTGACATACCCTTATTTTTGTGCAAGCGGTTGTGTCTGGATGTAGGTTTATATTTTTACTTCTCATTTTTTGGTGAGAAACACACACCTTTAAATGTGGGTTCAAAAAAGAGATAAGCGTTAACTTATCTCTCTTAGATACTGCAATAAACAAATAGGAATTTACCGTTCTGCAAAAACATATTCACCATTTGAATAGCTTAATTTGGTGTGACCAATCTTAAACGCTTGTTGCTTCATTTGGCTAAGAAGCGTATGCATAAAAAATCCATGCGTGACAATGACACAATCTTTTTCCTTTTCGGCTATCATATTTATAAATTGTTCGGCACGATAAACCGTTTCTTTCCTGCATTCTTTTTGTGTGTAAATATTAAAAAACCATTGTAAACGTGCGGAAATATTCCAAAATATAAGCGGCAGCTTTTTATTTGAAATAACACTTGCACATAGCGGTACTTCATTAAGCAACTTTGTAGGAATAAAATCTCTTTCACCAAATAACTGCTTTGCTGTATCCATGCTTCTTTGTAAAGTACTGATATAAATATCTTGATGATTTATTCGGATACCATTTGACAACAAAAGACAAATCGGTGCATCATCATACATTTGACAGTCCTTATTAAACTGTTCCGATGTACTCCATTTTTTCCATTGAAAATCCACTTTGCCATGCCTCATGACAATCGCCCGCATATCTATACCTCCACTAACACCGATTTGTTAAATTATTCAATGTCATTATCTTACCACAAACGCATACACAATTCTATTAAATTTTGCTTAATCTCCCTTTGCTTTATTCTTTGCAATCATCATCTGCCTTGCCCGTTCCCTCTGCTCGGTACTGACCGCTCTCGGCTTTCGGTAGCTGACGTATGACTTCGGAAAGGAATAGGTCTTAGATACCTCGTCCTGCCCTGTCAGCTTGTATGTGTTGGGATAATCGGCAACAAGCGTGTCAAGTTTCCGCATGACCGCTTTATCCCTTGTATAGAGGGTGGCAGCCTGTTCCCTTGCTTTGGCTAAACAAGCGTCCTTTGCTTGTTTTAACTTGCTTTTTATGGAATTGTCACGCTCGGTCACTTTCCGTCTTTTGGTGGTGGCGGTAAGTTCGCACACGTTTCCGCTTTGCTCTGTTCTCCAAACTGATAGATTAGATTTTCATCTTCCGCAACGGAGTGGAAGTCAGCACGGAGATTTAAAGAAAGCAGCGGTCAGGACACCGGGGTTGTGCCAGATGCCTCTGACCGCTTTTTCTGTGTGTGGAAATAGAGTTTACTGTGTATGGAAATTTGTGAGGAATTAAGGTATAATCTCAATGTTGGAAGATACCAGCAAATCGGAATTCTACGAATTCGGTTGTCGGCATAGCACGTGCCTCACATTAATTTATCTAAGCTATTCTTTTTTGATTTCCTTCTCTCTATTATTTCTAATATGTAGTATGTTCCAGCAATATATAATCCCGTGATTGCTATATATTCTGTAAATAAGTCGAGATAGTCTTCATCTACACTGACCCTTAATTTCTTTTCTTTACCGTACTGTCTGCTATTATTTTGCCCTTCAGTACCAGAAATACTTTCGGCATCTATTGAACTATTTTCTGTATTTTGATTGTAGTACTCAATGGCTTCTTGCGCCTGCATCTGTCCTATTTCGCATCTTGGATTTAAAAGAAAGCATTGTTTACCGCATCCAGTACAAATTAGTCTTCCAAGATAATCTTCCTGACTTTCTCCCTCTTGAATTGTTTCGGAAATTTGCTGTTTTTTTCCTTTCCTTTTCTATACTGCATATCTCTATTTGGTTGAACATTCCTAAATTCATTTTTATCTGCCGATGAAAAATCTGGTTTGACCATATCCGGTCTCATTGTTTTCATTGATGAATCCCAAAGCAATCTTCTGCCAATATCTCTCTGAAATGAAAAAACAACTCCCAAAACAGCAAGCAGACCTGCTATAATTCTTGAAACAACCTTTATTCCTTTGGTTCCCTTGTTCATTTCAAATAGATTACACACACGCAAGAGAATGCCCTTCCAGTGACATCCAATATGAAGGCTCACAATGATTAAGCCTAGATATGCACTAAATGTATGTAACCTGCTTGTAAACCTGCTTCCCTGCAAACCTACGAACGAAAACACGTTCTTCAAAATAAGCACCGAGGTTATTGCAAGCGCAATAATATCAAAAAACAGTAATATATCAGTCAAGAACAACAATGCACTCCTAATATTGGAAAAAGAATTCTTCGCAATTTTACCAAAATGCTTGAACCAATGGTCATTCAGAATTAAGTGAATGATAAATAGGATAAACATAAATATACCAATATATTCATGTCATAAATTTCCCGTTAACCGATACCCCATGCATAGTACTATATCTACGTACATCACGAAATCTACAATTGGCTTTATTCTGTTCTTCACAATTCAACTCTTCCTTTCATTCCAAGAATATAAATTGATTATATTGAAAGTTTATGAAAAAGTAATGTATATAGCATGTTTGTTTTGTGAACAACAGACACAAATTTTATATAGCGCCCTGATTTGTTATTGTCTGACTTTCTTTCATAATCCAAAACTCTTTATTTTATTGTCACCTTTTTGAAATCCATATTCAGTAGTTACTATATCAATTTCATTCTTTTGGTTGAAATAATTAATTATAGATGAAATCAACGCTGTCCTGTTTGCGTCTAAATCAACAGTAGGAAATATTCTAATTGTCTTTATATGGAAATTATATCCATCAGCAGAAAATGTGAGCTTAATCCAATAGCAAAAGTTTTATCACAATATGGTAACTTTTCCGGCATTTCCCGGTGACGGCGGAAGTATAAAAGAGGATATTCTTAGCGCTGGCCTACCTCCAAAGGTTGTTCAACCTACAACATTTTAGGAAAATAAACTATAGGATTTTTTTACACAAAGAGCTCGACAATTTCTCGTTGATAGAGCTGATTTAAAATCGTAATAATCCTTTGGATGCAAAAAATAACGATAGCGCCCATTCAAAAATTGTATCAATCTGGACACGCAATATGGTGTGAGAGGACGACGGTTAATCTCCGCCTTCTACTCTATTGAAGATTTCACACCAATTTCACACCGGCCTCACACCGGCTTCACCGCATTTTCATAAGTTTACCTCAACAAGAGGGCGGTCAGCCCTCACAGACAAAGAAGGTAGTGTGAAAAATCACACTGATGTGCTGATTTTTCACACGGCTATTTGTGCCGGAGCGTCACAAATAAGTCTTGATGGCAGACGCAAATTGAAAATTTGCGTCGCCCTGTCGCATAAACGCTCCGGAATGGAGATTTTTATGACGCTTTTAGGTTTGGAATGGTACTGGTGGCTGGTGATCGTGGTGGTCCTGGCAATCTCTATCCCATTCAAAATTAAGTTTATGAAGTGGTGGAGCAAGCGGGAGCAGGAAAAGAAAAAGGAGCTGCACGGGAAATGGGGTGATGATGAATGATTGAAGTAAAGGATTTGACTTTCTCCTACGGCAAATACAAAAAGGCGCTGCACGGCCTGAACTTCACTGTGGAAGATGGGGAAATCTTTGGCTTTCTGGGGCCGAATGGCTCCGGGAAATCAACAACCCAAAAAATCCTGACCGGGATTTTGAAAGGACACGGCGGCAAGGTGTCGCTGTTCGGACAGGATATTTCTGCGGCACAGACGCAGGAGTTTTTTCAAAAGATCGGCGTCTTATTTGAGTTTCCCTATCTGTATGCTAATTTGAGCGCCGTTGACAATCTTAAATATTTTTCTTCGTTCTATCCGAAAGAACAAATACGCAGTATTGAGGAAGTTTTGGAGGAATTGGAATTTAAGCCGGACTTTTTAAAAAAGCCGGTTTCATCCTACTCAAAGGGTATGCGGCAGAGGGCAAGCATGGCGCGGGCACTAATCAGCAATCCCAAGTTGCTGTTTCTGGACGAACCGACCAGCGGGCTTGACCCGTCCGGCGCTGTCCTGTTCCGTAAGATCATTAAGGAAGAACGTAAAAAAGGTACGACGGTATTTTTGACTACCCACAATATGCTGGATGCCGACCTGCTCTGTGATCGGGTGGCATTTATCGCGGATGGCAAAATCAAGGCACTGGACACTCCAAAAAACTTGAAAGAGCGCAACAGCAATCACCGCGTTGTAATCGACTATTTGTATCAGGGGAGGCGGGAAGAAAAGACGATTGAAGCCCCGGAATTAGAAGCAAGTATTCCTTTTGCGCATGACGAGATTATCAGTATCCATTCACAGGAACCAACATTGGAGGATATGTTTATCCAATATACGGGAAGGGGGCTGTCTTGATGTGGAAAAGTCTTTATTCCCTGTTCAAAAAGGATTGCCGAATGATGGTTTCCGGGAAATTCTTCCTCATGTCTTTGGGCTTTTTGGTTCTTTACACTCTGTATGTGAACTTTGGATATATCAAATTTATGGATGCCAGTCTGTACAACGTGTACCTGTATGACCCGGCAGGAACACAGACAACGTTTTCCACGCTGGTTCAGCGCGTTTCATCGAAAGAAGCGCTGGACGCAGTTTTACTCGATGATACCAACGGTGTCGGCATTGATGCCAGTGCCGGAGAGCCACAGCTTGTATTCTATGAGGGAACAGAAAATGCTGACCGTCACCGTGCCGACTATGCGCTTTCTCTCCTACAACCGTCAGGGCATTACAGCGCCGGGGTGATTGGCTCCAATACGCCGGAGCAAAAGGCAAGGAAAGAAATCACCTGTGAACTGCTGTTTTTTGAAATTGCCGCTGTCGGGTTTTTAGGGATTGCCGCTGTGTTGTTCAAGGAAAAAGGAATGGGCGTTATCCGTATTCATGCCATTTTACCTTTGCAAAAAAATCTGTTTATCCTGTCCAAACTGGCAATCTTTCTGCTGTCCGATCTGGTCTTTGCAATACTGCTCACCGTGTTGAATGTTGGAGTTTTGGATACCGCATCTATATTGCCTGCAGTGTTGCTTCAAACAGTACTTCTGTCCTTGATTATGGCCTTGACTGGTCTGATTTGCGCCCTGCTTCTAAAAAACTTCCGACAGTTTACATTGGCCTATCTTCTGATTGCCATTTTTGTTGCAACTCCTGTGTTTTTGGCTGCAAATACCGCGGTAAAGTTGGATTGGATTTATTTCCATCCATTTTATCATATTTATATGGGTCTGAAAAACGCTTACTTTGGAACTTCCTCGAATAGCCTTGCCTATTATTTGGGGTGTCTGGCTGCAATCGTTGTATTATTCGCAGGCGTACAGCGCGTGTTCCGCAGAGAAATGGGAAAGGAGGGCTGAATATGAAAGGTTTACGTTACCAACTGAAAAGCGTATTGCATGACAAGTTCTGCCTGATGACCTTTCTTTTACCCATTGTCGTTGCGGTAGCTTTAAATTTTGTCTGTGCAATCGACTTTTCTACGCTGGGCGAGTTGCATTTTGGGGTTCTGAAAGGCGATTTGCCGACACAAACCGTTACATGGCTGGAACGCTACGGCCCGGTGACAACTTATCCGACGGTGGAAGAACTGACAGACGCAATAAAAGAGCCATCTACAAATCTAATTGGTGTGGAAGCTGATGGAAGCAGCATCAAAACAATTCTTTCCGGCGACGAGTTGGATATATTTCGCCAAACCGCTGACACGCTCCCTGACCTATACGAACAGCGAAATGTGACTGGGCAGACGGAGATTCACATTTTAGAGCGTCCCGATGTGATGGCTGGATTTCAAGATATGTTCATTGCTGTTACATTGATTGTAGCTATGTTTATGGGATGCACCTTTAACGCAATGAATATGATTTCTGAAAGGGAGGACGGCATTGCGTTTATCAACGAGATTTTGCCAATGACCCGCAGCCAATATATCATGCAAAAGCTCTTTGTTGGATTTATCTGTGGGTGTTTATCCTCTATTATTACGGTTTGTATCTGCTTCCGGCTTTCTCTGCAAAATACAGCTCTCATGCTGGTGCTTATTGTGCTTTCCGCATTTGTGGCAGCATTGATAGGCTTATTCATTGGCAGAGCTTCCAATGGGCTGATGGTCGGCGTGCTTTATATCAAAATCGTTATGCTGCTATTTATGGCTGTACCAATCTTGAGCTTTCTTGTGGGAATAAGTCAGCCGCTTCTTTCCGCAGTTTGCTACCTTGTCCCTTCGCAGGCAACATTCGAGGGTATTATGGACTTATCAACAGGCAGCGGGACAGCAACAGTAAAAGATATTTTTATTCTCTTAGTTCATTGTATTGGATGGTTCCTGTTATATATTGGCCTTTCGATGCATCAGAGGAAAAACTCATAAATGGTTCATAATAAGCCGCCGTGCTTATTTTACCTATCCCCGTTTACTCTGAACGCTCAGTTGGTCTGCCACCAACCGAGCGTTTTTTGTCGTTTTCTGCGGTCTGCTTTGCGGAACAAAATAAAATTCAACTTTTTTCAGAATAATAATTTAAAGATTTCAGGGGTATGTTGGTTCAATCCGGCATACCCCTGTTTTTATACTCACTCTCCTATGTGATTTTTAGATGGAATATCTATGACGATTTATAATCTGTCTCTGAAATTCAGGGGCCAGTTCACAGAAGTACCCGCTCCATCCCCATACCCGGACAATCAGATTGCTATGCTTTTCCGGATGTTTAATCGCATCCTGCAAAACACGGTAATCAAGAATATTCAACTGTAACTGCTGGTTGCCCAGTTTCACAAAATACTGAATCATTGCCGCCAGCTTATTCACACCCCCTTTCGTGCTTAATACAGTTGAAGAGAATTCAACGGTAATCGGACCCCCATTCATTACTCTGGAATAATCAATCACCGAAAAAGATTTCAAAACACTGAGCAACCCATTTACTTTCACCCCACAGGCAGGCGCCAGACTGGACGGAAACGCCTCTCCCTTTCTTCTTCCATCAATTGTCGCGTCTACAGCCGGTTCAATCATCCAATCATTCATACGGTTTGCAAGCCAGACATAAAATTGGGCCGAACCTGTTCCCGGACGTATTTTGCAATCACGAGTCGAATAATGATCACATGCATCTGCAAAAACATCAAATATGAATTTAAGACAGCGATCTACATCCTCAATATTATTTCCTACTTTATTTTTATCATTCCTTAATTCTCTCAGCAACAATTCTTCATTATCAAAGTCATCAAGAACTGCTTTTTTTAAACAACCTAGCTTCTTACGCTGTCCATGATGAATCAAATCTTTCACCATATACAAAGCATCTGCCGCATTCGCGCTCCCCGCTCCGTGCAGTCCTCGATTCCGATAGTTTGCTGTCTCAGTTATATCACGGCACTTTTTTATAGATTCGTAAAAGAATAAAGATACAATCGGAGATGGCAGCAAATACTGATCTCTGTTTCTCAAAATATGATTCACCTGTTCATAGATATTGTCTCTTACTGCTGTTTCAATCTGTTCTGTCGACACAGTTTCCGTATCACATTCCATAACTGCCTGATTTACAGCATATGGAAAAGAAACCGCGCCCTGATTCACAATATCAAGTCCTTTACCAGGGATAATAAACTCCCAGCAAGCCGCCACCGTATAATTTCTGGCATCCTCCAGTTTATATCCCGCCTTTACAAGTGCAGGAATCACCACCTCGTCATTTGAATACTGTGGAAAACCGAGACCGGCTTTTGTTAATTCACATCCTAATACCAACAAATCATAAGGTGTATTCGAATCAATACGAAGATTTATCTTCGGGTCAATCAGTTTCAGATCTTTAGATACCCTTAAAATCATGTAGGTCAATTCATTTACGCCATCACTGCCATCCGGTCTGCAGCCGCCTAACATCATACTCTGGCCATTATCTCCCTGTTGAACACCAAAATATAAGTCCGTATCCCTGTTTAAAGAGATAAAGAATTCCCTCAGTAATTCCTCCGCACTTTCTCTCGTCAAATATCCTTTCTTTACATCATTTTCATAATAATCTATTAAATATTGGTCAATTCTTCCAAAACCTAATTGATAATTGCCCGCCAGGTAAAACATAGATGAAAGAATCCGTACCGACTGTAACGCCTGTGCAAAAGATTCCGCCGGGTACATTGGCGCTTTTTGCAGAATTTCTTTTACGTATGTATTTCCGATTCGCTCCGCTTCCTTTTGATAACGCTTTACAAGAAGATCAACCGCATCGATTATTATACGACAGGATTCTTTAAAATCTTCTGACCTGTTATCATCTTTCTTACATGACGTTTCTATCTCCCGCATAATTCCGGTAAGCCCTTTGGAAAGAAGGATAGAATAATCGGGACATACATTATTGATTACATTGTAGAACTTCTTTTTTGTATCAAATTCAGCTGCAATATCTTCATATATATAAGCAGGCGTAATATTTTTGTTCGTTCTTGTAAATGTGATTTTTTCATCCGGAAAAACAACAGGTATCTCAGCCTGACACATCCTGGAAAAATGAACAGCCATCTTCTTTTGAAAAGAAATTCCGCTTTCATATTTATCAGATACATCTCTTACACGGTCTTGACGAAATACACGGTAATATCGTCTCTGAACAAAGTCTCTCTCTTTTTTCACCGAATACATAAGCGCCTCCTAATCCAAACTTAAATAGTCCCTCCAGAAATCATAGGACGTCAACCTTGCAAAATTGGAACTGTAATCTTCTTCCAAAATATCATAACGATCTTCCAACTCTTTTATTTTCTTTCGAAATTCCCGTGTCAGTGTCCTTTCTTTATGAAAATCAAATTTTCGAGTTATACTTGTATGTTTTAACAGATTATATACCTTTACCTGCTTATGAAGGAGAAATGCATCCTCTGGCGGGAACCATTCCGGGGCTGTATTCATCTTATTCCGCTTTATAATACATTTTAAACAGGGCATCCACTTATAACAAACAGGAAGGATTCGATTCAATACACACCTTAACTTTGACCATTCAAATCTTTTATCCCTGATTGCATACAATTCATATGGGTCCGAAACACAGTCTTCCGGTTCCTTTGCCATTTCCTGCAATAAATGCATAATCTCCACAGGATTTTCATTAAAAATCCTGCTGCCCTTCAAAATATCTTCAATTGCTTTTATCAAGAGCCGAACGGATACATAATCATACGTCTCAATTGCATAATGAAACTTTTCACAATATAAAGCCTTAAATTTTTGTTTAAATCCCTTTGTATACAAAGTGTTTACAATAAACATATTTCTGAACATATAATATGTATCCGTAATTTTATTCACACGATAATAGAATGGCGCATGCCATATACAAATTCCATTTAATTGAATAAATACCTTGCCATGATTCCTGTATCCATATTCCACATCATCGCCTCTTATGAAAAACGGCATAGGGAGCTTATTGATATAGGATTTATTAACCGGAAATGAACAGTAGAACCATCCACCATCTACTTTCGGATAATCCCTATAATACACCTCATCGGATATTTCATTTACCCTTAAAATTTCATCATAGAACGACAGATTTCCTTCCCCATGATAAGGATTACACCATATTCCATTCTGAACCGCCAGGTTCTCATAAAATATAATTTTATGATAAATATCAAACATAGCGCCATTGATCAGTGCATCCTGATATGAATCTTTTAAATAATCCGCCAAAACCAATGTACGATAAAAACTCTCAGGAATAATTTCAACATCATCATCCATAAAAAGACATCTCGTATATTCTTTATCCGACTTACAGACTTCTATCAATCCTCTCCCAAATCCACCTGCGCCGCCGGCATTTATATTGGAATAAATATTCGTATATTGATTTTTCAGACACCCCTCCAGAGTCTGCCCGTTATCCACCACAAATAAATGCATACGGTCCTGCAATTCTATGTTACTGTCCATATAATCCTTAAAAAGATTTATCGTATTACGTATGTAATCTTCCCTTTTGTAAGTGCACGTAACAATTGCCAGGCAATTTTTCTTTTTCGGCTTTGAATCTGTATACCATCCCATTGATTTAATATCACATGGCTGGTCCTTCTGGTCGCGCAGAATAAAATAAACTGCATCATAATCAGCCGGATTTTGAATGGAAATAGAAACAGGACAATTCTGATCTACATATTCTTTAAAAAACAGTCTCTCATCAATCCGGTTATATGCCATATTACGATTGCTTCCAATCACCTCAATGCAATATGTACCGGATACATCAAGACACAGATATAAATTACTAAGCTCTGCATAATGAAACCATTTTTTTGCAGCAAATACATTCATCCATGTATTGAAATATCGTTCCCTTAAAATATTTAAACTCTTTCCAAATGCATTGCATTCTACAACCTCCGAACGCATAAATAACTCGCTATAATCTCTGTCTTTCGCTTCCGGCATAAGAATGCGTTGTAAAAGGTTTTTATTCATTTGTATAATCTCCCTCCACATAATTTCTGACTGTATAATCCATAGTTCTCATTTTCTTTTCAAAATCTTTAACTGCTTTTCTATTATTTCTACGATAAGTTTCCTTCAACGGATAAATCATTCCATAAACCGGATATTTGCCACCGGCAAATTCATTATATGGAAGCAAATGAATCTCAATTTGTTCTTTCGGACAAAGACACCGAATCAAATCCACTGCCTGTTCCAAATTACTTTTCGTATCTGTTATATCCGGTATCATTGGCATGCGTATTACCGTCCTTTTCTTTTTTTCCATTAATAATTCAAGATTTCCAAGAATTTTTCTATTGGATACACCTGTATAATTTACATGCTCTTCTTCCTCAACCAGTTTCAGATCAAAATAGAACAGTTCAAAAACTTCTGATAATTTTAAAAACCAATTTGTATCGCAATATCCTGATGTATCCAGCACTTTATGAATATACGGCATCCTGACAGCACATTCATACAAAAATTCCGCCTGCGCGGACGGCTCTCCCCCTGAAAAGGTTACACCTCCATCAAATTCCCTGAAAAATTGCTCATAAGACCTCAGACGATTCACCATTTCATCAACCGTCCATTCTTTACCCACATATTGCTTCGTATGATTATTAAAGACAGGTTCTTTACTTATTCCTTCAGGATTATGACACCACAGACATCTCAGAGGACATCCTTTCATAAAAACCGTAACTCTTACCCCTGGCCCATCATTAATCGAAAATTCCTTAATATCAAAAATCTTTCCTCTAATCATTTTTTCTCAGATACATAATTATGCTGCTTACATATTCCGTCCGGTCTTCTGCCAATTCCGGGTTATTATCACACTGATAAAAACAATTTTCCAGTACAAGTCCATAATCTTGTGCATGCTGCATCAGACTTCCTGACAACCCTGAATCTCCATAAAAAGAAATAGCCAGTATTCCATTGTATTCAATAAGACTGCACAATTCATGAATATCTTCTTTTGTTAACAACATATTCTTTCTATCGTGAAAACAAATGACTATATTATATTTTTGAACAATATCCCTACAACAGCCTGTCTGAAAAATAAGGGAATCGGAACCATAATACATCTTTCCCAATCTGCTATAATAATCAACTGTATTCAGACAACAACATTGATTGATTGGCGTATATTTAACAAGGAGATCTGCTCCTGTCCCATATTCACACTCCAAATCCAGAACCATATCATTTTCCCTGATATATCTCAGTAAATACAAATATCGATAAACAAACGGTTCTGAAGCCATACATAATCTTTCAAACATATTTTGGTTTCTGTTATTTTCAATTACCAGGCTGCATTTCTGATCAATTCTGTTCATTGTATTTTCAAAATCATTTAATCGATCATTTACTTTTAAAATATTTCTGTAATTGGGATTGATTTTATAAAAGACCTTTCTCAGTTTATCTTTCATCCCCTGTTTCAGTTCATGCACGTTTCTTCTCCTTATTGTCATATGGACAAATCCAGTTTCCTTGTAATATTTCCTCTTATTTTAGAGTTTATAACTCTATTTGTCAATAGAAATCCATCTTTTGCCTATACTTATTCCAAGAGGTGTTCGTATGAAATATAATGAAAGAATACGCGAAATCAGAGAAGACCGTTCGCTGACGCAGCAAAAAGTCGCCGACCTGCTCCATATAGGACAAAGAACATATGCCGATTATGAAAGCGGCAAGACAAGAATCCCTATTGATAATCTTTTAATTCTGGCAAGGTTTTATGATGTCTCACTTGATTATATTACCGGAGCAAGCAACATTCAGACTGAGTATCCAAAGAAATAGGCAGAAGCACTTTACTTTTCAAATGCTTCTGCCTGTTTTTTACTGCTTTTTCGCTCTTTCTGCAATATATGTATCCAGCCTGTTCACCGTTGTTCTAAACTCTGTCTGCATATCTTTCAAATAAAATTTTATGCCATTTACAATCCATTTTACTTCTCCCTGTTCGTCCTCACCATATGCTGTTTCAATTGCATTTAAGATACGCACCAAAGATTCCTGATGATACTCCACTTCTAAAAATTCTCTCATAATTGAATACAGTTGCTCCATGCCTACTTCCTCCTGGGTTTTCTTTCACTGTATACAATTATTTGACTCAATTCATTCCTGCCAGCGCTACACTTGCAACAATTCCCGCTGCTGTGGCAATTAAAGCGCCGGGAAGCGTCCAGCGTGTTTTCTTTACGCCTGCTGCCATAAAATACACACACATTGTATAAAAAACCGTTTCAGTACACCCCATCATGATAGATGCCGTCATTCCAATATATGAATCCGGTCCATAAGTTTTAAAAAGATCCGTTGCAACCCCCGTAGCTGCCGACGAAGAAAACAAACGCACGATAACCAGTGGAACAAGCTGTGACGGAAAATGTATCAATGCGGTCAATCCCGATACCGCATTATTTAAAAAATCAAAAAAACCGGATGCACGAAGCATTCCCACCGCTACCATAAGTCCAATCAGCGTCGGCATAATTTTAAGAACGGTCTTAAACCCATCTTCCGCTCCCCTGATAAAATCTTCATATATATTTCTTCGCATCAAAATTCCATAACCGACAATCGAAAAGATCAGAAGCGGAATCATCATTTCCGACAAATATTGAAAATAGAATGCCATAAAAATAACCATGCCTTTCCATAGCCTGCGAATTTGAGTCGCAGGCGCAAATTTGCGTGTGAAACCAGTAAACCCTCATATAAACAGTCTCTAACTATTATATGAGGGCTTATTGCACATCATTCTATTTTCCATTCAGCTTTTCCGATTGAATCAAATTGAATTTTCGTTTACATTACTTTCACTTTACGTTTTAAAATACAAAAAAGGAACATAGCGCTCAAGCGCTCCGTTTCCTGTCCATTATTTTACAAAACACCACCGCCACTGCCGTACTTACCGTTGTCGCTACCAATGCAGGCCCGATCACCGCTGTAGGATTCACACTTCCATACTGGCTCCGGTATGCAATAATATTTACCGGAATCAATTGCAGTGATGAAATATTCAGAATCAGGAAGGTGCACATTTCATTGCTTGCCACCTGGCGGGATGAACCATCTCGTCTCTTTGAAAGCTCTTCCATCGCCTTAAGCCCGGCCGGAGTTGCCGCCCATCCAAGACCCAGAATATTCGCAATCATATTACTGATTATATATTCCTCTGCTTTACTCTCTCCACGCTTTAAATTCGGGAACAAAAATCGGATTACAGGACGCAGTTTCCTAGAAGCTCCCTGAATGATTCCCGCTTCCTTTGCAATCTCCATAATTCCCACCCAGAATGACATTATACCAATCATCGTAATACAAAGAGAAACAGCTTCCTTTGATGAATTTAACGCAGCTTCACCGACCTGCCCAAGTGTTCCATTGACCGTACCGTATAAGATTGAGAGAACAATCATGCCTCCCCAGATATAATTCATCATAGCCTTCAACCAACATATTTTTTCCTAATATATTCCATATATAATATTTCTATACCTTTACTTTATCACTTTAAATTAATAAATTTTTGTACAAAAATTTAAACAACTGAACTTTTTGTTGTATTTCCATATTTTTACTTGTATAATGTCATATAAAAGGAGTTCACTACGAATTTTGTCAAATATTTACGCAGAGAATTCCGCTTAAAATGAAAGGAGGAAATGTCTATGACAGATACAGGGGTTGTAAGGCGGCTTGACGAACTTGGAAGAATCACGCTCCCTATGGAACTCAGAAGAGCTCTCGATCTTACAGACAGGGATTCTCTTCATATCTATGTAGAAGGTCAGCGTATTGTTCTTGAAAAATATGCACCGGTAGATATTTTTACTGGTACAAGGGAAGACTTAATTGAATATAACGGCAAAAAAGTCTCTAAAGATACGATTCGTGAACTGGCTAGAATAGCCAATATTAAATTAGCGGAACAGAACTAAACAATAAGTTTAGATTCAATGGTCATGGAGCAGTTTCTGGTAAACATCTCTTTTTGATATGCCAAGATCTCTTGCAACCTGCTTCATGGCCTCTTTTTTCCCATATCCTTTCTCTTCATAATAAATCATATGCTCCTCTAACGACAACTTCTGAAAAAACTCCCTCTCTTCATCCCGAATTTCTTCAAATGTTTTTCCGGAAATAACAATTACAAATTCACCCTTCGGCGCCTGTTCCTCATAATGAATCACTGCTTCCCGAAGCGTTGCAGAATAAATTTCTTCATATTTTTTTGTGAGTTCTCTGCACAAAGTTACATCCCGGTCTCCCAATATATCCAGAAGTTCCTGAAGTGTTTTTACAAGATGATGCGGAGCTTCATAAAGGATAATAGTCCTGGTTTCCCTTTTTAATTCATCCAAAATGATCTTCCGCTCTTTTTTATCTGCCGGAAGAAATGCTTCGAAACAAAAACGACGCGTACTTTTTCCAGAGAGAGTCAAAGCTGTAATACAAGCGGATGCTCCGGGCAGGGATGTCACTTCAATCCCCTGCTCATAACACATACGTACAAGTGCCTCTCCAGGGTCAGAAATCGCCGGTGTTCCCGCATCCGTAATTAAAGCTATATTCTTTCCTGCTTTCATTTCATGAATCAAATAAAACGCCTTATCATACTTATTGTATTCATGATAACTTGTCATAGGTGTCTTTATCTCAAAATAATTTAAAAGTTTTATACTGTTTCTGGTATCTTCCGCTGCGATTAAATCAACTTCTTTCAACGTTCTCAGAACTCTTAATGTGATATCCTCAAGATTTCCAATCGGCGTAGCGCACAAGTATAATTTTCCATCCATATTATTTTACTCCTAATATCCATAAATCTCGTATATTTCCGGCATATAAACTCCCTGGTCCTGATAGACAATCAGAGGTTTTTCAACTGTCAGACGTGATTTCCCGTCTTTTCTTCCTTCCAACAGCACCATATTCGGTTCTTTATCCACATAAGGATGTACCATCTGCATTCTTTTCGGTTCCAGTTTATACCGCGACATCAATACCATTATTTCAACAAGACGAAACGGACGATGCACCAGATAAAACCTTCCTCCCGGTTTTAAGAGCTTTGCTGCCGCACAAACCACATCTTCAAGTGTACACAAAACTTCATGCCGCGCCACTGCTTTCGGTTCGTTGGGATTTTTCAATCCATGACTATCTATCATATAGGGAGGATTTGATGTAATGACATCAAAAGAAGCAGCGTCGAAAATCTTCCCTGCCTCTTTTATATCACCATGTATAATATCTATTTTTCGCTCAAGATGATTGTGAATAACGCTTCTCCTGGCCATATCCACACTCTCTTCCTGTATTTCCAATCCTGTAAAATGCTTTCCCAGTGTTTTTGCCTCCAGCAAAATGGGAATAATCCCTGTTCCTGTACCAAGATCAAGGACTGTTTCATCCCTTTTTACTTTCACAAATCCAGAAAGCAGAACCGCATCCATTCCGAAACAGAATTTATCCGGATTCTGAATGATTTCATATCCATTTCGATTTAACTCATCATATCTTTCATTTTCTTTTAACACATCAATCATCAAGGGAAGCTGTCTTCCCGTCCTTCTTCTCTAACATTTCCAGTTCCTTCAATTCCTTATCAGATACATCAATTTTCGCCTTCTTATGACGCGGCTTGAATTTCAATTCCTTTACCTTATATTCACGCAGCTCTTTTTCGTCTTCGACTTCTACCAAAACTTTCACCAGCTGCCTTAGAACATTCACACTGGATACTTCCCCTTTCAGCCCGTCTGAGGTTGTTACAGTATCGCCAACATTTGGAAGTTTACGGTTCAGCTCTTCATATGTCTCTTCCTCATTTTTCAGACAGCACATCAGACGTCCGCATGTTCCTGAGATCTTCGTCGGATTCAGAGATAAATTCTGCTCCTTTGCCATTTTAATGGAAACCGGCGCAAATTCCGACAAATAACTATGGCAGCAAAGTTCTCTTCCACAAATTCCGATGCCACCTAAAATTTTTGTCTCATCACGAACACCGATCTGGCGAAGTTCAATTCTCGTTTTAAAGACTGCAGCAAGATCTTTTACCAGTTCACGAAAATCAATTCTCCCGTCCGCGGTAAAATAAAACAACACTTTATTATTATCAAACGTATATTCCGCATCGATCAACTTCATATCCAATCCGTGTTTCTGAATCTTCTCAAAGCAGATTTTATACGCATCTTTCTCTTTTTTCCGGTTTTTTTCTTCTATCTCTCTGTCTTCATCCGTCGCAACTCTTAAAACCGGCTTTAAAGGCTGCACAACCTTAGAATCCTCAACATCCATAATATCGGATACTACAGTTCCAAATTCCACTCCTCTTGCCGTCTCGACAATCACATTGTCACCTTTTTTAATATCATAATCTTCCGGGGCAAAATAATAAATTTTACCTGCCGTACGAAATCTGACACCTATTACTTTTATCATATTAGTTCTCCTTTATAGTAAGCAGCAGCAGCTCCAAAGCCAAATCAAAATTTACATTGGCGGAGAGCCTTGACTTTGTCTTGTCAATTGCACGTATGATTACCTCTATGCCCTCATACGTACTTTCACTTGCCTGCTTCTTAATATACTTGAGCTCGTCCTTAAATGTCAAATCATTTACATCATGAGTTGCTTTATACAGAAGGACATCACGATACCAAACCATCAAAATATCAAGATAATCATCGATATCAACCTTATATTCCGCAATTTTTTTCACCGCTCCCACAAGCTCATTTATTTCCATTTCCCTTATATATTTAAGAACGGTCACAGCTTCATCTTTTATATTGTCAAAATCTTCCGATGACGCCAGACTCTTTGCTTTTCCAATATTCCCCTTTGCAAAAGCAACGCATATATCCGCCTGATAATCCGGCACCTCCAGCTGTTCCATTAAATATTTTCTCATTAATCTGTTTTCCACAGGTTTCATGGAAAGCATTACACATCTTGAAAGCAGCGTTGGAAGAAGTATTTGCGCATTCGAGGATAAGAGCAGAAGAACTACATAAGAAGGCGGCTCCTCCAATGTCTTTAATAATGCATTTTGCGCCTGGACCGTCATTTTCTCCGCGTCATTTATAATATAGACTTTATATGGGCTGTTATAAGGCTTAATCTGAACATCTCCTGTCACCTGCTGCCTGATATCATCCACACTGATTATATTTGGCTTTTCATGTACAATGCGAATAATATCCGGATGATTTTTGGATTCCGCCTGTTTACACGAATGGCATTCATTACATGGATTCATTCCGCCCTTTTCACATTGCAGCGTCTGAGCAAATACCTTTGCTATAAACTCCTTACCGCTGCTTCTCTCCCCATCAATTACGTATGCATGAGAAATTTTATTTAATTGTATGGCATTTTGTAAATGCTCCTTTATCAGTTCCTGACCGATAATATCCTGAAATGAAGCCATATGAATAACCATTTCCTTTCCAAAGACTGTTACATGAAAATATCCAGGAGAAGTCCGCGAATTTCACCGATTTTATTCAAAATTGCAATATGATCTTTCTCTTCTTTCATAAGTTCCGCCGCCAGTTCATCAAGATTCTGATCCACCAGTTTAATAATTCCATATACGCGGTGGCGGCCTTTCCGATCAAGAAAATTTTCTCTTGAAAATTCATGCGAACGGCTTATGATCTCATTCATAAATTCTTTGACAAGACCACGGTACTTCTTCATATCACGTATATCCATTCGTTTCGTGATTTTGTTGCCCTGCTGTGTAATTTCTTCCATCAAAAGTGAAAGTCTGGACTGAAGCTCCTGTTCTTCAATATGACTGATTAATGTAAATTTAAAATTATCTCCGCCGACAGGCGCCTGCTGTGTCTGCTCTACCGGCGCAGGCTGCTGTATGTTATTTACTTTGATATCCACAAGACTCCACCGCTCTTTCCTTTTTCAAAATATACTCCCGGACCTCTCGTACACAAGTTTCAAGATCATTGTTCAAAAATCGTTTTGTAATACCTGCTTTCTCTATCTTTTCTTCCGCAAAATCTGCCGAATCAGAGAGATATCTTCTGCAAAGCTCCGCATATTTGGGTTCTCCCTGCATTTTTTCACGATCAAGCGCTCTCTGTAAACGAACTCCGTCATCAAGTTCAATATAAATAGGAACTACCTTATCCTCACCAAAATAATCTTTTGTCGACAAATATGACGTTAACACACCAATCATCATATAACTATTCTTACAAAGGTCAATCTGCGTATCATTTACCGTAAAATACCGCCAGATCCCATGTATCGTCTGATAAGACCGCATTTCAATCAAATATCCATTCTCTTTCAGATGATAATATTCGTCCTCCGTCACAAAAAAATAATCTTTTCCCTGCTCTTCACCCTCACGGATAGGGCGGGTTGTGTACATGAGGATTTTTTTCAGATTCAACCCGCCTTCCTCCATGATTTTATTATAAATCGTATCTTTTCCGGTAGAGCTTTTTCCGAGGATATAGTATATCTTTCCCATGAAAATAATTACTCCTCTTCCGCCCAGGAAAAAGCACATTTTACCGCCTTTTTCCATCCTTTCAACAGTTTCTGTCTCTTCTCTTCTTCCATATTCGGATGGAATGTTTTGGCCAATGCCCAATTTTCTTTTACTTCATCTTTATTTTCCCAATATTCCACGGCTATTCCGGCAAGATACGCCGCTCCGAGCGCCGTTGTCTCTATACAATCCGGCCTCAATACATCCGCATTAATAATATCTGACTGGAACTGCATTAAAAAGTCATTAGCAGAAGCGCCGCCGTCCACTCTGAGTTCTTTTAAAGTGATATCGGCATCTTTCTCCATCGCATGAAGTACATCCGCCGTCTGATAAGCAATTGATTCAAGCGCTGCCCGAATAAAATGTTCCTTGTTGCATCCTCTTGTCAGTCCAACAATCGCACCTCTTGCATACTGGTCCCAATAAGGCGCGCCAAGCCCTGTAAACGCGGGTACAAAATACATTCCATTTGTATCTTCCGCATCTTTGGCATATTCCTCCGACTGAGCTACATTACGAAGCATACGAAGCTCGTCACGAAGCCACTGAAGAGCAGCGCCCCCGATGAAAATACTTCCCTCAAGAATATATTCAACGTCTCCCTCAAGACTTGCACCAATTGATGTCAAAAGCCCATTGTTCGACGTAATCGCTTTCTTTCCCGTATTCATCAGAAGAAAGCACCCTGTTCCATAAGTATTTTTTACATCACCGGGTTCAAAACAACACTGGCCAAACAATGCTGCCTGCTGATCGCCTGCAATACCGGAAATAATAATTTCACCGCCCATGACACTTTCATCTGTCACACCATAAATTGTACTGGAAGGCTTCACTTCCGGAAGCATGGATTCCGGTATATTTAATTTCTCCAGAATCTCCTTATCCCAGCATAGCTTATGAATGTCAAAAAGCATGGTACGGGACGCATTTGTATAATCTGTTACATGCTCTTTTCCCTTCGTAAGATTCCAGACAAGCCATGTATCTACTGTTCCAAACAGCAATTCCCCTCTTTCGGCACGCTCCCTTACTCCCGTCACATTGTCCAGAATCCATTTAATCTTCATACCGGAAAAATATGCATCCGGAATCAATCCGGTTCTCTCACGTATTATTTTATCAAATCCTGACTTCTTTAATTCATCAATCATGTCCGCTGTACGACGACACTGCCATACAATGGCATTATAAACAGGAATCCCTGTTTTCCTGTCCCACACAATTGTCGTTTCTCTTTGGTTTGTAATTCCGATCGTTGCAATATTTGAAGGCGACACACCAAGTTTTCCCATTGCCTCCACTGCAACAGACAACTGTGAAGACCATATCTCCATAGGATTCTGTTCCACCCATCCCGGATTCGGATAATACTGTGGAAATTCTCTTTGTACAGAACTTACAACTGTGCCACTTTTGTTAAAAATAATGCATCGAGAACTTGTTGTTCCCTGATCCAGTGCCATTACGTATTCTCTCATATTCCATTATCCTGCCTTTCCAATATTCTGAATTTACCCTCTTCAATACCAATCACATTCAGCCCCTGCTCTCTCATATACTCCACTGATTGTATCAAATCACCGTCTACCTCTTCTCCGGGCACAATCATGGGAATTCCCGGAGGATATACATAAATAAAATCAGCAGCAATACGGCCTTTGCACTCCCTGAACAGGGCCGTTTCCGTTTTAAAATCCTGAACTTCATAAATCTCATATACTTTTGACATTTTTAAAAATTTGAACTTTTCATGAAAAGTTTCAATGCCTTTCAAATCAGAGTCTATCTCAATAAGAGCCTCTTTAAGACGCCTGAAACCTTCTTCAGTATCCATAAATGTAGACATTGCCAGACAATAGTTTCCTGCTGCCATTTCAAGTTGTATATGATACTTCTCTCTTAGAATATCATACATACATACTCCATTGGTAGTAGTATTTTTCATCGAAAAAAGAAATTTTCCAACATCACGTCCTACAATTCCACTGCTGCCTATCACCTCATCCCCAAGAAATTTAATATGCTTTAAATCTTCCCTGATTTTATAAAATTCTCTGATATTTTTTTCCCATCTTATAAAAAGATCTTGTCCTTCCGTCTCAAGAATTCCCATACACCGATCAATTCCGCCCAGTAATACATAGGAAGGACTGCTTGTCTGATATATTTTCAGATATCTTCTTATTCTTTCACGGTCCGCAAGATTTCCGTTTATGTGAATCAGAGCAGTCTGTGTATAGGAAGGAAGCGTTTTGTGTACACTTTGAATCACAATGTCCGCACCTTCCTGCACCGATGACCGCATCCCATATGCCTTTATAAACGGCTCATAAAAACCAAAGTGAGCGCCATGCGCCTCATCTACAATTAGAACAATCCCTTTTGAATGAACGATTTCAGCAATTTCCCGAACAGGCGAAATCATTCCATCATATGTTGGCGATGTCAGAAAGACAGCTTGCGTATCCGGATTTTTTTGTAAAAGTTTCTTTACATCAGATGGATGAATCCCTCCTGCAATCTCATATTCTTCATTTATTTCAGGATAAATGAACTCGCATTTGCAACAATTCAATAACAATGCATGAAATGCTGATTTATGAGAATTTGCCGCCATCAAAATTTTCCCGTTTTTTTTGACTGAACCGGAAACAGCGCTTAATATGCCACATGTACTGCCATTCACAAGAAAATGAGTTTCACTCGAACCATAAAGAAAAGCAGCTCTTTCCTGCGCTTTTTCTATAATTCCATGCGCCTCATGAAGATTATCAAATCCGTCTATTTCAGTAATATCAATTTTATAACTGTCGCAAAACGGATATTCTTTCATATTTCTCTTATGACCTGGCATATGAAAGGGATACATATCACCGTTTTGATAACCAATGAGTTTATCACTCAGAAAATTATTTGTCAGTTGATGATTTTTCGATTGATTCTCTCTATTCTCTGCCTTTCCTTTTCTTTCTGCCTTCTGCATTTTTCCTTAATCCGTTCTCTGCGCTGTTCATGTTTCTTTCTCCCCATCAGGGTTTCTCCCGTTGAACAGTATTTATCAGCCAAACTTACAAGCCATGATTCCCTGCATCTTGGCGGTTTCACATTTAATGGAAACATATGCTTTGCAATAATATCCTTCTCAACAGGAGTAAGATTGTATTCCCTATCCGCATTCTTAAGAGCAGTTTCAGCATGGCGAAATCCATGAAGGTTATGAAGCGCCGATTTTTCATGCCAGTCATACAGGAAATAATCATGAAGAAGAGCGCCGCGCACAACTGCCTCTTCATCAAAATGAATATGAAGTTTTGATAAGGCTTCTGTAAATTTCAAACTGCGTTCTACAACACGAAGGCTATGTGATAAGACACTTACATCTCCATGCTGCTTAAACTCTGCCATCTTTTTAAAATTATCGGATTTAATAATTTCCTTTCCATACTCTTTGATCTTTGGATTCAAATATTTTCTGCGGCTCATATAAATACCTACTTCTATATCATTTCATTTATTCCAAAACAGGAATTTGAACACCTCCGTCTGCCGGAGGCTGTTCTGGAAGAGTTCCATCCGGATTCAGAAGTCCCGCTTCTATCAAAAGCAGTAACTGCTGCTCAGGTGTAAGCTCTTGCGGAGGAGCTACGGTTTTTCCTCCATATACAATTACCGGTTCCCCTTTTTCTACATATTCATATATCTTTTCCGCTTTTTTTACAGGCAGATTCACACATCCATGTGAACCGCCTCTTAAATAGATTTCTCCTCCGAACGAACCTCTCCATGAGGCATCATGCATCCCTACATTCCCGTTAAATGGTATCCAGTAACTTACAGGGCTGGCATAACCTTCTCCTCTTAATGTAGCATCACGTTCTTTATATGTAATGCCATAAATACCAACAGGTGTACCATACCCCTTACTCACATTTCCCGATACAAAATCAGACTCTACCACCATCTGTCCATCTTTATAAACCCATAAATGCTGACTCGTCAAATCAATCTCTACATATGTATCACCGATATCGTCTTCACCATATTGTGCCGCCATTGCGCGATATACGGGTGATCTGAGACCGCTTTGTCCGCTCTTTATCACCTGAATCAATTCCGCTGTTTCTTCAGGACGATTTGTCCACCACCCATAGGCGCCTTCCGTAATCGTAATCATATTGCCACTGGTTGTTTTGAATTCTCTTTCTTTTCCCCATGTATCATATTTTCTCGAAAGACCATTTACATACTCACGCACAAGTTCAGGATCAAGATCAATTCCGTTATCACTGACTGTCAGCCAGTCTTTTATTGTATTTCCATCCAGCACTTCTGTATCTTCACCAAATACATACGTAATCTCTACTCCTGTAAGCTTATTCTTCTGCTCACATTCTTCTTTGAGTTCAGGATCCTCCGATGTAACCTCCGCATCAGTATAACAGCCCTCCTTATCCAAATCCACAGACTTTGCCAGGGCATCCACCGCATTTTCAATTGCTTTATATACGTTCTGCCGGATTGGTGTCGTGCCTTTATCCTCCGGTATAATCTGATACCCATTTTCCGTATAATCACTTAAATATGCATTTTTTGGCTGTCTGATATTTTCCGGTCTAAAAAATTCTAATTCATCTATTTTCTTATCAAGTTCTTCTTTTGAATACGTAACCATAGTATCAACTGTATATTCCGAAGTCCTGAAAAGAGAATACGGCCATAAAAACGGATCCTGTTTTTCAATTATTTCTGCAAATTCATTTCCAAATTCCGGTGTAAGTACAATATCGGAAGAAGTTATCAAATCTGCTATTTCATCTCTTCCCTGAATTGTAAGGCTGTAATGTCCCGACGTATCCAAAATATGATTCTGTACATAACCTACTGATTTTGCAGAATAATCCTCTCCGTTTATAACGGTATTAAAATAAAAGTGACTGGAAAAATACACAGCAAGACCCAGGTATACGGCAACGATTGCAGCTGCAATTCCCGTACAAGCAATCCATATTTTTTTTCCTGTCATGTTTTTGATATTTTTCCAATTACCTCTCATACGAATCTCCCATTCTTGCTCAACCTGCGAATTTAGGCATAAGCACAAATATTGCGTATCTATGATTATTCTGAAAGAGAAGCTGCATAATTATCAATCAAATAATCATACTTCCCAAGATTCCAATCAATGATCGCCCGAATTCTTTCCTTATCAAAAAGATCCCCCCTGGTGATGAAATGTATTACATCATAATATTCAGCAAGATCCTGATTTTCTATTACATTTTCTCCAAACTGGATCGTTTCCCTGTACCCCTCCGGAAGCTTCCGCTTCATATGTCCGACTCTCCAATTTTCATCCTTAATTGCCGGAAGTTTGGAAAGGAAAGGATCTCCTAATCCATACGTATCATTCAAATACAAATCCGAATTATAATATACAAGTATCCCCGGACTGTTATCCGTAATATTTCCTATTAATCCAAGTTCTCTTACTTCATCTGTAGACTGATAATTCCATGTATCACGAATACATAAATCTCCTTTTGTAATCAACGAACGCACATTGTTATACAGTCCCGTTGTTCTCTGGTATACTTCTCTCTCATCAGAAATAGATGAACCAATTTCATGACCAAACAGATATTGTGAACCAATTACACTTGCAAATGTATGTGTATAAACCATTCCTATGATGACAAACAGAAAATATAACATCTGACATTTTCTTATCTTTACAAAGTCTTCATTCTCTTTATTAAATAATACGTTTAATCCACAGACTGAGATCAGGAAAATCACGGTAAAATGACGTCCCATCATAAAATCGCCGCCTATATAAATAATATAGAAGACATATAATAATAATCCTGCCGACAGATAAAGGTATTTTACCTTCTTCATAAAAACAGTTACTGCCATAAATATTGCAGGTATGAGAATCACAAGAAGATCATTTAATAATGTAAATATCCCATACCATACGCCACGTTTCATATACTCAATCAAAGCAATATCCGTTCCTAATTTGACATATGCAGTATTTGGGAACGGAAAACCAAAATAAAAGAGAGAAAACAATTCCCACAAAATAAACGGAAGCAATCCCGCAAGACCAATCCAAACTGCATTAAAAAAACTTGTCTTTTCACGTTTCGCAAGATATACATACACAATAACCGGAATAAACATCAGTACAGCATCCATTCTTGTAAGTGCAATTGCTGAAAATACAAGCGCAAGCTGCAACATCTGTTTCCCTGTAAAACGATCATGATCAAAATACAACTTGAGAAAAAGAGCGCTTAGAAAAAACAACATACTATTTTCAAGGCCCGATGTCGTATAACTGACAAACGCCGTACTTCCTGTCAGCGCAAAAAAACTCATAAGTATCTGTTCTTTTGTTTTACAGAATTTATAAACCAAAATTAAATATGCAGCAGCTGAAAATGCGATACATACAATAAGGGAAGTAAAAAACATTTCCCGTGTAACAAAATACGCGGCGGCAATCACAAGAGTAAAAAGAGGGCATGAACTTGCGGAAGAACGCTCCCCAATATTATAAACAAATCCATCACCCTCAACAAAATGCTTTGCCATCACATAACCGTGGTATGCATCATCACTTTGCCATGCAAGAATCGTAATAATACCAACAAATGCTAAAAAAGTAAAAAATCTTGCCCTGTCAATTTCGCTATTAAGATTTATTTTCCATATAAATTTTTTTTTGATCTTTTTCATAAATGTTTCTTCGCACTTTCGTCTTTTACTATTTGAGAATATCTTCTTTTTTTAGAAAACGATTATTCCATGCCGTTTTAAAATATTTAAAATTTGCAAAGAAAGAATTCTGGGACACCCCTTCAGTTCTCGCTGACCAATGAGCAGGAATTTCTATAAATCTGACACCCAGACGAATTGGTTTTAATGCCGTTTCCAGAAAAAACGGATGTTTCAGTTCTGTCCACCTTATACTCTGCATTAACTCTGTGGGAAATATGCGGAATGCATAAGTAATATCAGTTAATCTGACAAAATAAAACATTCCTATCATCTTTTCAAATACAAGATTGCATACAAGCTTAACTTTACTGTAATCCTTAAAACCGCCGCCTTTTCTCCAGCGTGACGCCGTAATAATCCGGTCAGGATATTTTTTTGCTTTTTCTATAAATTTCTGAATAACATTGGGGTCAGTTTCCAAATCACTTGACATCAACACAACATGTGAACCTTTTGCAAGATCAAACCCTTCTCGAATAGCGCCGCCTACAAACGGAAGCGTCTGATTATGAATATAAATGGGTAATTTTTTTTCATACTCCCGCACAAGCGCTTCGGCTGTTTCTCTTGAATCTTTTGTTGTTTTATCACAAAGCAGAAAAATAAATTCTGCGATATCCGCTTTCTTGCAAGTCGCTGCAATGATATCTACGGTTTCCTTTAATGAATATGTTTCATCCATTGCAGGAAGCAAAATCGTTACATTCTGAAAACTTTTTGTCATATTCTATCCATCCAGTCTGAAAATACATCTTCAAGTGTCTGATACATGGTGTATTTCTGCACAAATCCTAACGCTTTGATTTTACTGTTGTCCCCTAACAAAAGTGGTTCGTCAGCTACACGAAACAGAGCCGGATCCGAAATTACTTTTGCATGCGTTCCCGAAATTTCCACCAGCATGTCAAGTATTTCCTGTATTTTATATGCCGTTCCGGTACAAATATTAACCGGTTCTCCAGGATTTCCTTTCTCGAGAACCAGCCGCATTGCATCAACACCATCTCTGACATCAATAAAATCTCTTGCGCTTGTCAGATTTCCTACATGAATTTCCGGTTCTAATACACCTTTTTTAATCAATGCAAGCTGTCTTGCAAAATTCTGAATCGCCGTAGCAGGCGGATGCCCCGTACCTACATGGATAAACATTCTAGGAAGAAATGTTTTTAATCCAAAATTAAGAAAATATTGTCTGCCTAACATCTCTACTCCGACTTTTGATACACCATACGGAGTCCACGGCGTAAGAAGCCTGTCTTCTACCAGAGGGCAATCTTCCGGCGTAATATTTCCATATTCTGCACTTGAACATGCGAGCAGAACTTTTACATCAGAATCAAGTTCCCTTGCACAATACAAAACATTTAAAGTTCCTATATAATTTGTATTATGCGTCACATATTCACTATTCCACGAATCCCCGTTAAATGCCTGCGCCGCCATATGAATAACCACATCAGGCTTTATTTCTTTGAAAATTTTCATCAATGCATCTCTTTCCATAATATCGCACCGGATAATGGACTGATCCTGAACTGCCGCGAGACGACTTGATGCACTGTTTCTTGCTATTCCATAAACCTCAGCCCCATCTTGCTTATAACGATTCATAAAATGGGAACCGACCATACCTGTTCCGCCAGTTACTAATACTTTCATAATCCTGATTATACTCCTCTCTGCTGTTCAGTCAGTTGATCTGCAAGCTGCATCGCAAGTTCAACAACTACATCTGTATTATAATGCTGCCATTCTCCCCATCTTCCAAGCCCAATGATTCCCTTTGATTTTGAATAAGCAAGTATTTCCTGCATAATCTCTTCTTTTCCGATCGTATTAAGAGGATACGCATAATCATTCGTATACCGAAAAGAAGAATTTGTGTTATCATCCTTTCTTTCACTGTTTGTTTCCGTCCAATACCCCTTAGAACCTGCGCAGAAATTATGCCGTACAAGAATTCGATGATAAGAAAGCGACGGATCCGGATAATAGATCCAGTGTGCTTCTGTGTCAATATTTTCCGGGAAATAATCAATTACAACAGAATTACTCTTTAATTTTCCAATCATCGATTGGATATTGTGCGGCATGCCTTTTATTTCCTTAAAGGATGTCCAGGGTATCGTTGTTATTATTATATCTGCCTTAAACTCACCATTTACAACTCTTTCTTCCATATCAAGCGAAAATACCGGTATCTCATATTTAATTTTATCTTTCAGCGTGTCAGCCATACGCCGCCATACTTCTCCGTATCCATATTTTTTCGGATAAAAGAACTCTGCATGTGCAGGCTGTGTTCCATACGCCTTTTTTGTAAGACAGCTAATTAATGTTTCCTCAAATGAAACATTTGGAAGTTTATTCAGCCAGTAGATTCCAAGTTCATTTAAGTTCTTCCCAAACATCTTTTCATTATACGGAATCATATAATCTTCTGCTATTTTATCACCAAGTTTCCAGTAAATCCAATCCACAAATTTTTCCGGAATCTGTGTGCCCAGATTACATCCGGCAATCGCTATTGCCTTCAGATACTCTACCTGATCCTCAAGTTTCATTTGCCAGATATTTGCTTCAATTGGACTATTAATCTCATTCCCCTTTACAAGGATTCTTGAATCTCTCTCAAAAGAACTCCATTCTTCTTTGGGCATAAAGTCAAACAGAAATTCATTTGCCCCCGGTCTCCGTACATCAAGGAAATGACCTCCTCCAATATCAAGTGGACTTCCATCCACCATAACACTCCGGCATAAACCACCTGCTT
Source organism: bacterium C-53 (assembly GCA_003612525.1). Taxonomy (GTDB): domain Bacteria; phylum Bacillota; class Clostridia; order Lachnospirales; family Lachnospiraceae; genus C-53. The sequence continues at coordinate 45,821 of RAZD01000027.1, forward strand.
CTTTTTCTTTTTCCAATACGAGAAAATCATTCTCACCGTTTTTCAAAAGCTTATTTGAAACGGCGAGTCCTGCCGGTCCCGCTCCCAATATTAAATATTTCATGAGGAATATCCTTTCCTAAAATTAATTATTACATTTCATTTTATCATTTATTATGAAAAACATCAACATAGCAAACGCCAACAAAGATACCCATATTGCAGGAAAAAAGCCTTCAGGAATATAACGCATTTCTATCATATGTTTTCCGGGAGAAACTTTCACAGACATTAAAGCTCCTAATACCTCATAACATTCTGTTTCCCTGCCATCTATTTTTACATTCCATCCTTTTTCACAAGGAATTGAAAAAACAAGGTTCTCTTTTCCCTCCGGTATATCAACGCTTCCTGTTAAATGCGAACTTGAATTTTTTGTTATTTCAATATTCTTAGAATCTGAATTTTCATACCATAATTTTAAGATTTCCTTATTTTCATAATAAAATAATGCATTTGTAATACTGAGTATGTCCTGCAGACATTTCAGTCGTACCGTTACCGTATCCCCGGGATTATACATTCCTGCATATACAACATTCCAATTTGTATTGGTAAAATAATTTTCTCTTGAAAAATCGTTAACGAAAAGCTCAGCGCTCTGTAAGTTCGGTGCATTGAAATAAAGATATAATCCCTTCTTCTCTTTTATTTCAAAAGTATATTCTATATATGCATCTTCCTCACCGTTTATTTTGGAATACTCAGTTATTCCGCCGATATCATTCTCTTTCAAATTCGATATTTTTATATAATCTGGCTCTGTTTTTTCATAGATATCAGGAAGGTTACTGTCAAATGTCTTCGATATCTGATTCTGTATGTCAAACACATTATCTGTCTGCATATCAACCTGATCAATATCATCCTGAACACAAAAGCCAACCGGAAGTACATACGGATTCTCAAATATATGGCAATTATTGATTTCCGTAATTTTATGATAAGGCTTGTCTGTCGTATCATATTGCGAAATATAATATTTTACGCCCAGAAGACTGTCTGCAAATGTTGTACTGCCTCTATTATAAAATGCAAATAGTATATTATTCCGAAATCCCATCTTTCCTGAAAATTCTTTGACATAATCCTTCTCACATGAACTGGAATGAGACAATCCCGCATAATTAAAAAGCATTGAATCATTTTTATCACGATAAAAATCTTTTTCTATTCGATAAAATCCATCATCCATTTCCTTTACATATTCAATAACAGGGCTTACATTATCATAATAATTCGTAAACTTTGAAATTTCACCCATCGGATATACACTTATAGCTCTGACTGCATTAAATACAACTTCTCCTCCCAATACGAAAAACAGCAAAATCCATCCTGCTCTTTTTTGAAACAACTTATCTTTTCCAATGAACCAGAATGCAGATAAAATTAAAATAAGAAGAGTACCATTTAACAAAATATCTTTCCAATTTGCATACCGGTTTCCTGTAATTAAAAGATAGCAGGAATATATACTGAACACCCCTAATATAATGCAGATCTGCTTCCTGGAAATATTATGATAGAATAATTGAAAGCCCTGATACCCGATCACAATCATCAAAAAGCTGAAAAAATAAGCATAACGGTATTTAAAACCTACCGGATCATTAAATCCATGCCAGATAATATCAATTGCGTGAATATTAAAACTCAGAAGAATCAATGCGAAAAATCCTGCTGTCAAAACCTTTTCCCTGAGCTTAACTTGTCTGTTTATAAAGTAGAATAATACACATACAACTGCTAATACGCTGCAATAAATAATTGGAAGCTCATGGTTTTTATCGGAACCCGCAAATAATTTTGAAAATATATCGAGTATACGAAATTGCCTGTAAAACCCAAATTTCGATAAATCAGGATTTTCCTTCTGTCCTCTCAGTGATATAGCTACCATAGCAAGATCAAATGCTACAAGCAATACTGCAAACACAGACGAAACCATATAAGCAATTATATTTTTCCCATAATTTCTAAGATTACAAATCTTTTTAGATTTTATCAATAATAAATAAAGAAAATACAAGATGGAAAAAATACACATCATAAATCCAAGATAATAATTCATAAAAATATAAAGCGCAAGAGAAAATAAATATGTTTTATAATGCTTTGGATTTTCCATAATTTTGTTGATACCAAGTATTACAATTGGAAGAAGAGCAAAATTAGTGAAATATATGGTTAAAGGAATATATCCAAAGAAAAATCCCATAAAAGAATATGCCGTGGAAAACAACAATGAACTGTACTTTGGTTCATACATATGGTTTATAAAATATGAAAAACTAAAACCACTCAATCCAATCTGCACTACAATCATGAGCATTACAGCTGTCGGAAGATTTCTGTCAGAAAACAAACAAAGAAGAAAAAGAAGTGGATTCTGAAGATAATATGCGGAGAACCCTGGCATATCTCCGCCAAGATTCTTGCTGAAAGTATAAATAAAGTCATTTTCTCCCGAAATTACCGACTTAAAATAAGCATAATAATCCACAAACTGTATTTCAAGATCACTTACAAGAATCGAATATTTACCAAATGGGTAAATATCAAGGGCTATCCATACCCCAATCATCAAAATAACAGGAATAAAAAAGGATAATATATACAATTTTCTTTTACTTACATATACTTTAGAAGTACCCATCTCCAAATAACCATATTCCTTTCCATAATCTATATTTTGCAGAATATTTTAATATTATAACAAAAAAGGAAGTATCTTAGTGACACTTCCATAATTTAATGAGGCATCGGGGATTCGAACCCCGGACAACTTGATTAAAAGTCAAGTGCTCTACCGACTGAGCTAATACCCCATATGTATATAAACAACACAAATGCCCAGAGCCGGAATCGAACCAGCGACACGAGGATTTTCAGTCCTCTGCTCTACCAACTGAGCTATCTGGGCTTAAATAAAAAGAGTAGCGGGGACAGGATTTGAACCTGTGACCTTCGGGTTATGAGCCCGACGAGCTTCCAGACTGCTCCACCCCGCGTCATTCAGAATATGGAATTTTAATGGGCAGAGGTGGATTCGAACCACCGAAGCAATTTGCAGCAGATTTACAGTCTGTCCCCTTTGGCCACTCGGGAATCTGCCCATTTTAAAATAATACACAATTTTTAATTGTGAAAGCCGATGATCGGACTCGAACCGATAACCTGCTGATTACAAATCAGCTGCTCTGCCAATTGAGCCACATCGGCAACTAAATCATAAAAATGGGACCTATAGGGCTCGAACCTATGACCCTCTGCTTGTAAGGCAGATGCTCTCCCAGCTGAGCTA
>RAZD01000028.1 GCA_003612525.1 bacterium C-53
GTGTAAACAGCAGTTATGGAGCTATGGAGATTGAAGTTCCTCAGGATAGAAAATCTACTTTTGAGCCTCAGGTAGTAAAGAAGCGTCAGAAAGATATTTCCGACATTGATCAGAAGATTATCTCCATGTATGCAAAAGGGATGACTACAAGACAGATATCCGAGACGGTTGAGGATATCTATGGTTTTGAGGCCTCAGAAGGATTTATTTCGGATGTTACAGATAAGATACTGCCACAGATCGAAGACTGGCAGAACCGTCCATTAGACGAGGTATATCCAATCCTGTACATAGATGCAATCCATTATTCTGTCCGTGACAATGGTGTGATCCGCAGGCTGGCAGCCTATGTCATTCTTGGTATCAATACTGAAGGACGGAAAGAGGTATTGACGATCAGCGTAGGGGATAATGAGAGTTCGAAATACTGGCTCTCTGTGTTAAATGAGCTGAAAAATCGCGGTGTAAAAGATATCTTAATCCTCTGTGCAGACGGCCTTACCGGAATAAAAGAAGCAATTGCTGCAGCATTTCCGAAAACAGAATATCAACGATGCATCGTCCATCAGGTCCGAAATACTCTGAAATACGTTCCGGATAAAGACAGGAAAGCTTTTGCAACTGATTTAAAGACAATTTACCAGGCGGCTGATGAGAAAAAAGCGCTGGCTGCCCTTGAGAGAGTGACTGAGAAATGGACTCCTAAATATCCGAATTCAATGAAACGCTGGAAAGATAACTGGGATGCCATTTCTCCAATTTTCAAGTTTTCTGCAACCGTCAGAAAGGTCATTTATACAACCAATGCCATTGAATCGCTGAATTCGACGTATCGGAAACTCAATCGTCAGAGAAGCGTATTTCCAAGTGATACAGCACTGTTAAAAGCCTTGTATCTGGCAACCTTTGAAGCAACCAAAAAGTGGACTTCCACAATCCGAAACTGGGGACAGGTGTATGGAGAACTAAGTATTATGTATGAAGGACGTCTTCCGGAATAGGCAATATTCCGACGCTAAAACAGGTGGCAGAACCGCCTGCTCTTGACATGTGTTTTAGTAACTGTTATATATAAAACAAGGACGAAAAGCTGCTTTTACAAGCCTTTCGTCCCTCATTATCATAGAAGAATCTAATTTACAGACTTTTTTTCATACCCTCGTTTTATATTTGGCAAGCGTTTTTCTGGCTTGACTTTTCACCTTGCTAGATGAAGAATTAAAAGACAACATTTTTGTGTTTTTTCTATTGAGAGCCGAAATTTATTTATTTTGGCTCTTTCTGCTTATGCTGTGACTGAGGCCTGGTACACATTACGATTCACCATTAATAGTGATGATATTACGCAGTTGGATATTATGATGAACAAAATTTTTGTAGTCAAGTTGTTGCGATACCTCGTCATAGACTGGCACTTTCCCCTGTGGATCGCGAATAGTCAAAAGTAAGCAGTATTCTTGAGATAGCTGATAATTACGGGTGTATGCATCCCGCTCAATAAAATCCCGGAAAAGACCATTTATCTGAAGATACCATTTTCTATCTTTATCAAGATATTTCTTCTTGTTAGAAGGTGTCATGTCAGATAAATCTATAGCGTATTTCTTAACAGGGTGAAATTTTTTCCCATATTTCACTAATGTGCATTCTCGTTCAAAACCCGTTTTAGGATATACGCCCTTTGCTCTTGAACTATAACAGCTATCTAAAAGAAGATTTTGAGGTTCATCCAGCCCTTTGGGATTTTTTACCGTCCTCTTACTGGTATCTCGATTTTTTTCAGTTGCATAGGTACCAAACAGAATACCAATATCCGATTGACAATATTCTCCAGCCTGTTTGTCGTCTAACAATGATTTAGTGACAAGTGTCAATATAATCTGCCCTGCAAAATATCCATTCTCATCTACAAGGCTTGTAGGGTATGGAAAATCAAACATTTCGATAAAGCTGCCTTTATCCAGCGTATCTCGTAAAATAAGCGTAATTTCATCTGCTGAATTATACAACATTTCTTTGACGCTTTGCGGCATTCCAAATCCCATCTGTGCTACTTTATTAGACATGGTCATTCTACAATGAGCAGGATATTTGGCATTGTGAATCATAAGTGCACGGATTAGCAAGGGATCAAATTCTTCATTCATCAAATAAGACAGTTCCGCTGCTAAACGTGATACCCAAGGTGTGGAAAAACTTGTTCCAACATTATAAGCGATTTTTCCATCAGGCGTAAAAGACGGCACACCAGTTGTGCAGAGGCGGCCATTGTTCATGCCAGCATTGCCGCCGTAAAATACTAAGTCCGGTTTAACAATGCTGCTAGGTCCAGGTCCAATCCTTGTAAAAGGTGAGGGCATGTTCGCCTCCGCATAATCATAAGCTCCCTGCTTTTGTGCAAGAGAGCCAACAACAATAGCCCGGATAGAATCTGCCGATTTAGCAATACGGCTTTTGGGAAGCTGTCGCATAAAGTTTGTACAATTCCCGGCTGACTTGATAATTAAAACATTGTTTTCATCCTGTATATTATCCAAAGCCATTCCAAAGTCGGAAAATTCATTTATACTTGTTTCATCAGCAGTTCCAAGAGAGAGATTCCAAATTTTAATATCATTATGTCGTTCTATTGCTTCTCTAATATGTTCGATTAAATCATCAGGAAAAATGTGTTCTTTTGTTTCATCAGGATAAACCGTTGCATCAAAAAGCCTTACTCCCGGCAGCGCAGTGTAGGAACTTCCGTTTAATTCATCACCATATTCGACAATCCCAGATACAAAAGTTCCGTGAGCTGGATTCTGATATTCATTTGGATAACTTGTGAATGTTATAGCTTCTTTCCAATTTTGAAGAAATTGGTTATCGGCAATACCTGTATCAAGAACACCCACAATTGGATACGATCTCTCTGAGTCATACTTTTTAGGTATGATAGTCGGTTCTTGTGGGAGGGCATCCAAAGTTGCTTCAACAGGGAACAATTTTTCTATGGTGTACACCCCTTCAAACTCACCTAATAAAGCTAACTGCTCTGCGCTATCAAGGCAAACTCGATATATGGTCATATCCGATGTATATTTTGTTTTATGAGAAATCATTATCCCCTTGTCAGCGCATTGTTGTTCAAATAAAATATTGACAGCAAGGTTCAAATCAAAATTATTATAGTTTACCAGTCGTATTTTATAGAAGTGGGTCTCATTATCGTATTCATCAACAATTGGGTAGAATGGCGCAATATCTGTAATGGAAGAAATAAGCTTCGCCTGATTATGTGTATCAGAAAGAATTTGTTCAATTTCAGAAAGTATATTTTCATCTGTAACCATTGTCAGCAGACCACAATTACCATGGAATCCCAAGACATTGCTCCGTTCCTTATCGTCAAATAGATCAGAAATACTGCTTCTATGAGATTTTGCAATAGCTTTTTCTCCTATTGTTGTACATACAACTAGTGGCAGTTTTTTATCGGATTGTTTATGCTCATGCAAAACAGATGTAACATTATTAATTTCCGATACAAGTTGTGCAGAATGTTGTAATAAGTCGGTTCCAGTAAGCACCCAGCTTGGCAATTTGGAATCTCCCCCGCCTTCGGTTGCACGATCATCAAAGTCTTTTCTTTTTTCAAAAAACTGGATGGGTAAATATTTTTCAGCCACAATTATACATCTCCTTTACTGCTAACTAAACAATTACGAACCTGCCGTTGTGAAATATGAAAATATTCTGCTATTGCGCGTTGTGCAAGGCCGCATTTCAATAAAAATCGGATTAGCTCTTGCTGATCAAGATTTCCATGATATTTGAAAATTGCAATCTCACATAAGAAGTCAAGTGCCGAAGCAATTGTTTTGTCTTTAATAATCATTTGCTTTACAACATTCTGTGCAAGGGCTTGTATATCAGAATACGATAAACCATCTAGTTGTTTTATAATGATAGAGTATTGCTTTGGCATAATATGACTCAAGTCTAATGACTTTGTAATACATCCAAATAGAAGCCGGATTTCATCTGGGTGAGGTTTCGGTACTTCAATTATTGTCTGGAATCTTCTCCATATAGCGTCGTCTAAAAGTTCCTGATGATTTGTTGCCGCGACTAGGATACCTGTTTGACAATACGCATCCATATTTTGAAGAAGACTATTAACAACCCGTTTCAATTCTCCAAGTTCATGCCTGTCATCACGAGCTTTGGCAATTGCATCAAATTCATCTAAAAATAAAACACAAGGTTGACGACTTGCGAAATCAAAAATGCGGCGTAAATTTTTAGCAGTATTTCCAAGCAGGGAAGAAATCAATGTATCCAAACGTGCCGTTACTAATGGCAGCTCCAACCTATTTGCCAAACAATTGGCTATACTGGTTTTACCACATCCTGGAGGACCGTATAATAGTAGTGACATGTTGAAAGGCATACCCAGCTCATCCAGTTTATCTTTGATTTTGATGGTACTTTCAAAGTCATTCAATCTGGCTTTTGTAGAGTCAGATAAAATAATTTCTGGTGCGGTTGGTTTATAGTCTATGTCTACGATTCCAAGTCGACTTTCTTGGTCAACAGGTGGAGCTATCAAAGCATCTGTAATAGCGGAGCCATTGTTCTTTCTTAATAATACAGTTTCGATTCGTTTGCTGGATTTTATATCGCCATCCTGGGCAAGTTTCTTTGCTAACAGCAAGGCATAATTTTTGACCTTATTCTGATCACGGTCCAAACCTGCTTCTATAATCTTAGTTATTTCTGAATAATACATCTTCATGCCCTCCATGCGTATCATATTAACATAAAATCGAATCAATATCAATAAATACCGTATAAAAAACACAAAAAACGTATCAAATATAAATTTTTTGTGATAAATCAGGTGGATTCTGGAGCAAACACACCCCATCTATATAAACATATTGGATAGGTTATTTATATTTCTGCGAATTTTTCTCTATCGTAAATTCATTCTGGAAATCCAAACATATTATGCTATACTATATTTTGTGTAATTGGATTTTGAAATTGCAACATATGGAGGAAAGTGGTGGACATATTGCATTATTTGATTAGAAAAATATTAACTTGGAAATATATGAACTTTTACACAATAACGTGAGCAGATAAGACCGGAAAATACGGATTTGCCTTTTCGGGAAGGCAGTGTCTGATTCCGGCAGGATAAAAATGCGGAAAAAAGACACCTGTGAGCCCTCCCAATGTCAGGACATATTGAGATGACGGTGATTTACCGTTGTCTCTTTTTTGTATATGAAAAAGGAAAATCCGGCGGATATAAATTCTGTAAAGCAAAAAGCATACCACACGCCGTCAGCCCCGGCAAACCGGCTGAATAGATATGCTGCCGGCATGATGACGGCGGTGTATCGTAGCAATGAGATAAACAGGGACGGATACCCTTTCCCCAGACCCTCCAATGCACCGGAACAGGTGATGGAAACGGCTGATATAACAAATCCCAGACTGATGATATGCAAGGCAGTGATTCCGATTTCAACGGTTTCGGCGCTGTTTGTGAATAATCCGATTAGCTTCTCGGGTATCAGCCATGATAGCAGCATGCCAAGCATCATGATTCCAATATTCATTGTAAGAGCTGTCTTGTAAATCTTTTTCACACGTCCATGTTCTCCGGCTCCGAAATTATAGCCTACGAGCGGCCGTATTCCCTGTATAATTCCATTGGCTGTCAGATATATGAAAGTTTGAAGTTTATAATATACGCCGAGTACGAGCACATATTTCCCGGAAAAAGCGGCAAGAAGTCCGTTCAGAACAGAAATCAGCAGAGAGGGCAGCGCCAGGTTCAAAGTTGCCGAGATACCTACCGTATACATCTTTTTCAATATACTTCTATCAAATTTCATATACGCCCGCCCCAGCTTGACAGGAGGGCGGCAAACTGCATAAAATGCCAGATACACGATAAGCGTGACGCATTGTCCGATACCTGTCGCATAAGCGGCTCCGGCAATACCCATAGCCGGGAAAAAACCGATACCGAAAATCATGACAGGGTCTAAAAGAATATTTACGATACAACCGCACATCATACTGAACATAGATACTTTCATCTGGCCGACGGCCTGAAACATTTTTTCGAAAGAAAGTCCAAGTGCGATGACAGGGGAGAAAAGAAAAGCTCTGTTTGTATAGAGCAGCGCCAGTTCTGTAATTTTTTGATCGGATGAAAAATTTTTCAAAAAGAAGGGCATTCCTGCCATACATATGGCAGCAAGCAGCGCTCCATGCAGAAAACTGAGCAGCGTTCCCTGTGTGGCGGTTTGATTTGCCTGCTTTTCATCGCCGGCGCCTAAGTAGAATGCGATACATGCATTCATTCCGATGCCGAAACCAATCGCAATTGCATTGATCAGATTCTGCACAGGAAAGACGAGCGCGAGCGCGGTCATGGCATCTTCGCTCATCCGGGCTACAAAATAACTGTCAATGATATTGTAAAGTGAATTGACTGCCATAGAAATTACCATTGGAAGAGACATGGATATTACCAGCGGCAGAATTTTCTTTTCTTTCATAAATGTTTGTTCCATACGAACCTCCCTGATGCTATGGTTTTGTCGCAGCATGAATTTGAATAAAGAGTATTTTCTGCTTTGGTGTTTTTTGTATATGACAATATGAGAGCACAAAAAAACACACAGTCACGTAAGTGATTGTGTGGCGAAAAAAGAATACTCTTGAAAAATCCACTCCTAAACAGGTTTTATGACATGTTTATATCACAATTTGGCGAAAAGGTCAACTTAAATTTTCAATGATGTTGGTAATGATCTTTGATACACATTTCAATCCATGCGTAAAGTTGATTTCATTCCTCCATCAAATCATCATAAGTCTGCCGGTAGTTTGCCCTGGATAATGCGTCTTTGGCTGGTGCGTATTCAAATTAAAATTTATTGCCTGTATTACAGCATTTGGGATAAAATATGGAGGATGGTTTTTATAGAATGAGTTATGGAGGTACAGACAATGAGTCAGAAAGTTTATGAATATGAGTCTTTGATTTATGAGGCGGCGGGAAAAGGCGGGGCTTATGTGATTTTCCCGTATGATATCAGAACGGAATTTGGCAGAGGACGGGTGAAAGTGCATGCCACATTTGATGGTGAACCGTATGATGGAAGCATTGTGAATATGGGGGTTAAGAATGAGGATGGAAGTATTTGTTATATTATAGGCATACGCAAAGATATCCGTACGAAAATAGGAAAGCAGCTGGGAGATCAGGTAAAAGTGACAATAAGAGAGCGTGAATAGGATTTATCGAATACAGTAGAAAAATCTGGTGCAAGGAGAGACAGAGTTCCTCCGATCTGTGTGAGAAAACATAAAAAAGAGTCTGATGTAAGTTATGGAATTATTTTACATCAGACTTTTTATTTTATACAAAAGCGGCATATTGATAAAGCTTATCATGCGCCGTTTTTTCGCAGAATGTTCTTTTCTGCGAAAGACAAACAATCGTAGAAATTCACTGGCTACAGCCATAAAACAAAATTCATTATCACACGCATTCATTATACTGACAATGATGTTATTTGTCAAATCATTATTCGAAACAGTTTCTCAAGAAAACACTAAAATAATAGGTCATTTTTTGTCAAAATTATAGTTATCCCGATCACTTTATTTTATTAGGGGTCACGAAAATGGTCAGAAAAAAGGCGCAAAAAGAGCCTTTAAAGCTGACATTGGAGTTAGTGCCTGCGCAGCTTGCATTATACTCCATATACACAAAGCTGCGCAGAAAAGAGGTAAAAAATGGCAAGACGTGGAGAGAATATCAGAAAGAGAAAAGACGGACGTTGGGAAGGCCGGTATTGTATGTATGAACCACAATCTGGAAAAAAAGTCATTCGCTCCGTATATGCAAAAACTTATGCGGAGGCCAAAGAGAAATTACTGTCAGCAAAGACATCAACCGATTTGATCTGGAGCAGAAAAAGTCTGGATATGAATCTTACATTTGATACTGCGGCAATGGAATGGCTTGATATGATTGAAAAAACAAAAAAGCACGCAACATACATAAAATATCGTTCTGTTTATGAGAAGCACATAAAACAAAAATTATATACGGTGCCGTTTACTGAGATTGATAACGATATTCTAACAAAAGCATTTCAGCATAATGAAAATGCCCAATCTGACAGTCTGAATAAGAGTATGGTTTGTGTGTTGAATCAGATACTTTCTTACGCAGAATCACATTACCAAATCAAACATTTTCAATATTCCTGTCAAAAACAAAATGAGAAAAACAGGCCTGTTAAAGTATTAAGTCAGTCAGAGCAGGCAAAGCTTCTGCAATGTTTATACAATGAGATGGATATTTATAAAATGGGAATTTTGGTATGTATTTCGACGGGGCTGCGTTTGGGGGAAATCTGTTCTCTGAAGTGGAAGGACGTTGATCTCGAAGAGAAAGTATTGCATGTAAACACAACGGTACAAAGAATCGCTATGGATGGAAACGAAGGCAGGACAATCCTTTTGGAGGGAAATCCAAAAAGTATTTTTTCAAAGAGGGAAATTCCTCTTTCGGAAGATGTGGTCAGATTGCTGGCTGCGTATTACAGTGCATCCGCAAAATATGTCATTAACAGGAATCGGCCTATGGAGCCGCGTACCTATCAGAATAAATTTCAGAATTATCTGAGAATGGCGGGGGTGGAAAAGAAAAATTTCCATGCTCTTCGCCATACGTTCGCTACAAACTGTATTAACAGTGGTACCGATGTGAAAAGCCTCAGTGAAATTCTGGGACATTCGGATGTAAAAATTACTTTGAACCGTTATGTACATCCCACGTTGGAAATGAAACGTTTCCATATGAACTCATTATCCTCTGTTTATGGTCAGATTTTGGGTCAATAGCAAAGATGAATGGCGTATTTATGAGCTTTATATGACTTTTTTCGCAGAAAAGAACAATCTGCGAAAGAATCACTGACTTTCATGCAGCCGGAGATGAAAGGTTCGACATGATACACAAAGAGGCAGTATGCAGGACGATTCATCAGTACAATAAAGAGCCGGTCTCTGACGAAGATATGGGGAAGCTTCGGGAAATTGCAAAGGATTACAGGCAGGTAAAGAACTATGTATATACTCGTTACGGAGGAATCGGAAGTCTGCCAAAGCTGTATCCGGGCTATACCATACAGAATGAAATGACTCAAAGCGGACTCAGAGCGGAGCTTGCGATGCCTTCTGTGTATTTTTACAGGGCTGTATTTGATGCGCTTGGTGATATCAAAAGCCAGTGGTCTCGAACAAAATCAAGAATCCTGAAGCTGACAGGGCAAAATCAGAATCTGACAGCAGAGGAAAAACATTACATCCGATTCCTTCTGAAATCGAAGAATGCATTTGAAGCCGTATTAAACGGTTCGGAAATAGATCTGCCGCATGAGATGCAGTTAAAATATGATATTCTTGCGGGGGCTGTCGATGCGGAAAAATTGCAGCGTTATCTTAGAAGGCAGGTTCGAAAATACCATGTAAGGTATCAGAATACGGAATCAGAACAGGGTTTTTCTATCACGGAACGTGCTTACCGATATGGAAGGAATGTCGGCAGCAGGGAAAAATATGGAATTTATATTGCCACCAAAGAAAATCGAAAAAGGATATTTATACCGCTCACAGATGAAAATGCGTACAAAAAGCAGTTATATATCAGATTAAAACCGGATGAGAATGGTATAGAAATCGATATTCCGATAGAGACAAGAGTCCGTGTGCACAAAGATTATACAAATGAGATAGGTCTTTCGGCCGGAATATGGTGCATGTTTACTACCGACGAAGGAAGTACTTACGGCGGGCAGTTTGGTGAACTTCATAAAGAACTCGCAGAATATATGTACGCAGCCGGACAGACCTACCGAAGGGAAAAGGCCAATAATGCCGGGCGCAGGAAATACAGGGCGCGTAAAGCGAAATTGGATGCAAAACTGGAAACATACGTCAATCAGGAAATCAACCGTATGCTGCTTACGGAAAAACCGAAAGTGATTTACATTCCCAAACTTCCGGGAAATAGTTTGGCCAGACATGACAGGAAGATTAATTATTCTGTCAGCGTGTGGAGAAAAGGGTATATCAGGGAAAGGCTGAACCAGAAATGTCGGGAGAATTCGGTTGAGATTGTCGAGGTAATGGGAAAGGCAGTCAGCACGGAATGCAGCAGATGCGGCGCACAGGGAAAATACGGAAAGAATGTTTTTCGGTGTGCAGACTGCGGCTATGAGACGGATAAGAAGATAAATGCCGCAAGGAATGCATTAAAACGAGGCAGAGCAGGACAGAAAATCAATGCTGTATATATAAAAGATGAAGAAACAGTTCAATAAAAATATTCGGCAGATAAATAACGGCGCAGGCCGGGATTTTACCGGAGACGGACTGCGGAAGATTTTTTGAAGATAAAAAAGAAGAACGGCGCTGGAATAGCGGTAACGTGAATTGGGTGTGCCAGGACCTTCGGAACATCTTCGGGTGACGTACGGGGGAGCGAAGCATAGCCGTGTCAGGCGGCTTTGCACTGCTCATAAGAGCAGCCAATATGCCTTATTATTAAATTAGAGGAAGAACAGGCAGAGATGAGAAAGTTTGAGAAGAAACAGATTGAAGATTTTGTGGCGCTTTTAAGTCAGGTCCACGATGAGATCAGAAAAAGCGCAGAGAATAAAGATTATACAAAGGCAATGGAACTGCTTACGCAGTGTCAGGAAGGCGCTGTTGCGGCAGGAGAATTGATTGAAAAGACAGAGGGGCAGGAATTTCCGACAATTGTCAGGTTGCAAGAATACTGTGAGACGGTGTATGAGCTATACGTATCATTTGCATCCGACTGTGAAATCAGTGCAAATAAAATCCACAGGAGACTGAAGAAATCTCTGATACAGATCGAGAACAGTGTGAGAAATGACATAAAGGCGAGACCGGAAATGGTATTTCTGCCCTATAAGGCGTCGATGTGGGACTCGCTTGAAAGCGTCTGGCAGGCGGCGGAGGCAGACCCTGCGTGTGACGCGTATGTGGTGCCGATTCCGTACTACGACAGGCGGCCGGACGGTTCGCTCGGAACGTATCACTATGAAGGGAATGACCTGCCGGCCTATGTGCCGATTGTAAACTATGAGGCATACTGCCTGGAGGACAGAAATCCGGATGCGGTATTTATACATAATCCATACGATCACATGAATCATGTTACAAGTGTAGATCCGAAATTTTATTCAAATGAATTGAAGAAACATACTTCAAATTTAGTATATATTCCATATTATGCAACGTCAGGGGGAATGAGCGAGGGCCAGAAACTGTGTCCGGCGTATCTGAATGCGGATTACATAGTGATACAGGCGGAGAAGTTCAGAAAGTACTTTGACGAATCAATCCCGGATAAAAAGTTTCTCGTGTTCGGCTCGCCGAAATTTGACAGCGTGATACACAAATGCCAGAATCCTCCCGAACCTCTGCCGGAGTGGAAGGAGAAGATGAAAGGCAGGAAAGTGTATTTTTATAATACGAGCATTAACGGGATGCTCGGGAATACGGATGCCTTTCTCAAAAAGATGCGGTATGTGTTCAGTCTTTTTCAGGGAAGGGAGGACGCCTGCCTCTTGTGGCGTCCGCATCCGCTGCTGGAATCGACGTTTGACTCCATGCGGAAAGAATTCCGGCCGGCCTATGACGCGCTCAAAAGGGAGTTTGTGAGGACGAAGACAGGAATCCTTGATGAAACGCCGGACATCGAAAACACGATTGCCCTGTGTGACGCTTATATCGGGGATGCGGGGACAAGCGTGACCTCCCTGTTCGGCGTCGCGGGAAAACCGATGTTTATCCTGAATAATTATATCCATACCCTCCCGGAGAAGGACGACTGGCGCGGGGAGCGGGTTGCCCTACAGTTTAACGGATGGGGGGATGACCGGTATCAGGTGACAAACAATAATCAGCTGTGGTTTTCCGAAAAGAACGATTACCATTATAAGTTTTACATGGACCTGGGGACCGGATATTCGGGGAGCAGGTATTATATGCGTGCAATGGAAATCCGCGGGAAGGTCTATGTGATTCCGTGCAACGCCCAGAACCTGCTGATTATTGAGGACAAAAAGATCAGGAAAATTGAATTCCCGAAATATACCATACAGGGCGCCGCCTTCCAGAGCTGTTTCCGGGACGATGGATATAAGTATCTGTATCTGTTTCCAAACCAGTATCCGAAAGTGATCCGGTTCCATCTGGATACGGAGAAGGTGGATTATATCGACGGCATCCAGTCGTTTTATGTCCGCAATACGGACCAGGAATGGAAGTCAGGGGGCATCGGGCTGTATGGAAACGAGCTGATGTTTGCCTCACCGGAGGACGGACGGATACTGTTCATGGACATGGATACGTTAAAGACAAGGATGTGCAGCGTCCCCATAAAGAAGAGCGCGGGCATCCAGGGATTTGCGCTGGACGGGGAGGACCTGTGGCTGATGCCCGTAAAGGGGCTTTCGGTCACCCGGTGGAATCCGCGGACCGGTGAAACAAGGGAATACGGCGGGGTGCCAAAGAATTTCCAGGTAAAGAGATGGCCGTATGAGTATGAGTGCGAGGAGCATCCGTTCGGAGGCCCGTCATTTTTCAGGGAAGGCGGCCGGGAAGAAATGATTCTCTCACCGAACTGGGGGAACATGTATCTGTCACTGGACCGGAAAACCGGGAGGATGCAGGAGTGGAAGCTCCCTGTGGGGTCTGAGAACCGTGGAAAGAACGGTTACTTCCTGGCAGGCGGCATGGGGAGTTTTGTGATTACGGAGGAACAGGCCGGGAAGCCGGACTGCAGGGTCTGGTATGTGCCGGAGAGACGGCTTTATGACATCAATGTATTCACGAAGGAATATAAAGAGGTGGAGGTTGCGTTTGACTATGACGACCTGATTCAGCATGAGCCGGGGTTTTCGGAGGAATCGGAGTGGCTGCAGTACTGCCTTATGGAGAACGCGCTGAATTCCTTAAAGGATTTTTTGGATGGCAGGATTACGGGAGCGCCGTTTGACAGGGAGAGGCAGCTTAAGGCATTTTCGAATGTGAATGCGGACACGGCCGGGACCAGCGGGCAGAGGATATATGAGTTTGTGAAGGAGAGGATTTCATGACAAGGGTAATTACATATGGAACATTTGATCTCTTTCATGAAGGGCATTACCGGCTGCTGCAGCGGGCAAAAGGGCTGGGCGACTATCTGATTGTCGGGGTGACGACGGAAGCCTATGACAAGGCGAGGGGGAAGCTCAATGTCGTGGATTCGCTGGTGACGCGCATAGAAAATGTGAAAAAGACGGGATTTGCGGATGAAATCGTGATAGAAGAGACACAGGGGCAGAAGGTCAATGACATCAAGAAATTCCACATCGATGTGTTTGCAATCGGCTCCGACTGGACGGGGGCGTTTGATTACCTGAAAGATTACTGCAGGGTGGCGTACCTTGAGCGGACGAGGAACATTTCAAGCACGATGCTCCGGGAGAAGAACAGCCCGATACAGAGAATCGGGATTATCGGGAGCGGGAGGATTGCGGCGCGGTTTCTCCCGGAGGCAAGGCTTGTAAGCGGCGTGAGCGCCCAGGGGGTCTACAATCCGCATACGGAGAGCGCCCGGCGGTTTGCCGACCAGTGGGACATAAATGTGTATGAGGAGACGGAAGCGTTTTATGAAGCGGTGGACGCGGTATATGTTGCATCGCCCCATGAGACGCATTACGGGTATATCCGGGACGCATTGGCGCACGGGAAGCATGTGCTCTGTGAAAAGCCGATGACACTGAAACAGAGGCAGGCGGAGGAGCTGTTTGGGCTAGCAAGGGAGAAGGGGCGGATTCTGTTTGAGGGAATCAAGACGGCGTACTGTCCGGGATTCCACAAGCTGCTGGGAATCGCCTGCAGCGGGACGATCGGAAGCATACGGAATGTGGAAGCGTGTTTTACGAAGCTTGAGAGGGCGGGAAGCCGGGAACTTACGGATACGGTATACGGAGGAAGCTTTACGGAGCTTGGGAGCTATGTGCTGCTTCCTGTTTTGAAACTGTTTGGGAAGGCGTATGAGGAGCTGCGGTTTGACACCATACGGGATGAAAAGGGGCTTGACATTTTCACGAAGGCCTCGTTCCGTTATCCGTCCGGAATCGCAACGGCAACCTGCGGTCTGGGCGTGAAGTCGGAAGGAAGGCTTCTGGTGGCCGGGACGAAAGGGTATATCGTTGCGGAGGCGCCGTGGTGGAAGACCTCGTACTTTGAAGTGCATTATGAGGATGCGGGAAGGGTGGAGAAATATTCGGAAACTTTTTTAGGAGACGGATTGCGGTATGAGATCAGCGACTTCCTGTCGATGATCAACGGGAGCAGCAGCAGCGAGTTTAAGCTGACCCGCGGGGAATCGGCGGCGGTGGCGGGGATACTGGAGCGGTTCCTGGAAGAGGAAGGACGCCCGGCGCAGGAGAGACAGTGAGGAGATGAGGGACGGATGAGACTGTGGGCGCACAGGGGATGCAGCCAGAGGCATCCGGAGAATACGCTGCTTTCCTTTGAGAAGGCGGCGGAGATACCGGGGCTTACGGGGATTGAGCTTGACATACAGATGACAAAGGACGGGAGCCTTGTTGTGATTCACGACGAGAGGGTGGACAGGACGACGGAAGGAACCGGGAACGTGAAAGATTATACGCTTTCGGAAATCAGGAAGCTCCATATCTATGCGGATGAAAGGCCGTGCCAGAAGATACCCGTGATGGAGGAAGTGTTTGATCTTCTGGAAGGGCGCATGAAATCCGGGCTTAAGCTGAACATAGAGCTGAAGAACAGCGTGTGTCTGTATGAAGGGATGGAGGAGAAGATTGTACGGATGGTGCACGGGCGCGGCCTGAGGGAAGCGGTTGTGTATTCGAGTTTCAGGGCAGGGTCGCTTGCGAAGCTGAGAGAGCTTGATGAAGAGGCGGAGCTTGGGATTCTGGACAGCCGGGTGTCGGACTGTCTGTACAAACTGAAAGGCGGATGCGGGGCATCGGCGCTTCACCCGTTCTGGAAGGGGATGGATGCTGAGGCGGAGTCATTAAAAGGATACACGGTGCGGGCATGGATGACGGGCCACCTGTATCCGGAGAAGCCGACAGGGACGAGGCTTGCGTTTGAGGCGCTTGAGAGGGCTGGCATTACGGATTTGATTCTGAATGAGCCGGAACGGTATCTGGTGGAGGAGTCAGGGTAACATCATAAAGAATAGAGATCTGGCAGTGTGAAAACATGGATGGTATATGGATGTGCGCAGTTTTACTCGGGGAGGACACAATGGATGAAATATTGCATTATATAAGAAAAAGTTTTCCGCTAATACAAGCAAAAAAGATCTCTGTAGACAGTTTGATTTTTGAAGAGCGGATAAAAATGAACTGCTTTTACTGCGGAAAATATAGCGCCAGTTGGAAATGTCCTCCGAGACTTCCACGGTTGGACTATAAAAAAATGTTGATGGAATATGATAATGCTGCATTCGTTTATATTCGCATGCCGTTAAAGAATATGGATTATGCAACAGTGCGCAGCCAATCATCTGTATATTTGCACAGGGCATTGCTGTTGTGCGAAAAGTATTTGTATCAGCAGAATAATGCAGCGGCAATTTCGTTTATTGGAGGGTCATGCAAGCTATGCAAGAATGGTTGTGCAGCAGAAAGATGTGCAAATCCATACCAGGCCAGAAGTCCGGTCGAGGCTTTAGGGATAAATGTGGTGAAAAGTGCAGAACAGGAAGGGATTAAAATTGAGTTCCCGGTAGCAGAGTATATGACACGCATAGGGCTGCTTATGTGGTAAATGGAGGGGATTATGACGTATATTTTACTGGTGGCAGGCAAGGGTTCAAGACTGCATCCGCTTACATTAAAGTATCCGAAATCTTTATATAAACTGGATAAAAATACGACAGTTTTGGCAAGAATGGTACATTTGATAAAAAAATATGATCAAAATGCGAAAGTAGTAATTGCTGTCGGGTTTATGAGTCAGGCAATCAAGAGCGAGCTGATGGATGTAATATTTGTTTATAATCCGTTCTACGAAGTGACAAATTCGATTGCATCTTTGTGGTTTGCCAGAGATTATATGGATGATGAAAATGTTGTTCTGATTAATGGTGATATCGTAATGGAAGAACGACTGATCAGAGACATTGTATGCAGGGAAGTGAAACAGCCCAGTGTGTGTATTGACAGCAGTGTAAAAAGTGATGGTGACTATAATGTCCAGGTGAGTGGCGAAAGAGTATTGGTCATGAGCAAAGATCTGGACCAATACTATGGGGAATATGCGGGTGTAACAAAACTTGACAGGGAATCGTCTTGTAAACTTTGCCAATGTATCAGCGATATGGTGGAATCGGGGATGTACGACCAGTGGTATGAAAATGCGCTGGTGCAGATGATATTTAATGAGGATTTTCAACTTTATTTTGAGGACATCAGAGATTATAAATGGACAGAAGTAGATTGTGTCAGTGACATGCTTCTGGCAAAACAGATACATATAGGGAAATGAGGAATCGTGATGATACATCTTACGGAAACACAGCTGACAGAGTTACATAATATTCAAATGGATATGCTTTTGGAAATAAAAAAAATCTGTGAAAAACATCATATCAGGTACTCTTTGATTGGAGGAACACTGCTTGGAGCGGTCAGGCATCAGGGATTTATACCGTGGGATGATGATATTGATGTTGGAATGCTTCGGAAAGATTATGAAAAATTCAGAAAAATAAGCAGACGGGAGCTGGATCCGGAAAAATATTATTTTCAGGATGATAGAAATACGGAGGGCTATAGATGGGGGTATGGTAAATTACGAAGAAAAAATACTGTGTTTTTAAGAGAAAATCAGGCGCATCTTAATTTTGGACAGGAAATTTTTATTGATATTTTTCCTTTGGATTATGCACCGGATCACATGTTTTTCAGGATGCTGCATGCATTTCATTGCTTTTGTATTCGCAAATGCCTGTGGGCTCCGGTTGGAATGAGAGTTGGGCAAAAGAAAGTCGAAAGGTGCATTTATAAATTATTAAGCTATATTCCTAAAAAAGTGATTTACAGGCACTATTATACCTATATCCGCAAAGTGGGAAAAACAGAAACCGTAAGACTAAATTTATTTCCAACAAATAAACCATTTGGTTTTCCGGTTTCTTTTTTTCAGGATTTAATAGAAGTCGTTTTTGAAGGAGAGAAATTCATGGGCACAAAGGAATATGATCAATATTTAAAGATAAAGTATGGCAATTATATGGAATTGCCTCCAATAGAAAAGAGAAAAGTTCATCCTGTAAGTAAAATAAAACTATTGGGAGATGATTCGTTAAATGAAACTATAAAAAAGATTTTATAGATGGATATTGTAATAAAAATTAAAGCATTGAATGGTATAGCGTAGTGTAGTTGGCCGGATGAAAAATAACAGGTTGGAGAGGAATATCAAAATGTACATATTAACAAAGCGTAAGATTATGGAAAATGCCTGTAATAATAAAAAATACTGTTTTGATATTGCTTTTGAATGGGAAGACATTCTGGCGGCAGAGTTAAACATGAATATAATAATGAGATCAGAGCAGGAATTTAGATTTGATGAAAAATGCAGGAAAATCTACCAGAAAATTCACATTCCTTTCTATAGAATATTTAATCTGTTTGACCATCAAAGGGGAAATGCTGTTCTGATGTTTGACATGAGTACGAAAAGGCAGGATGGAATTTATAATAATAGAAAATATATCCCTTGTTTAGTCGATTATTTTTTGAGTGATAAAGAATATAACTTGTTTTTAAATGCCTATTCGCATAATCAGATAGTTCTGGTTTCCAGCAGAGAAGTTTATGAATATCTGTTAGACAAAAAGTGTCCGTTGAATCTGTATCATTTTCCGCTGTCACTGCCGGATAATTTTAACTTATCAAAAAAAGTTGATAAAAAGTATGATCTGGTAATGTTTGCACGGCAAAATCCACTGTTGGTAAGCTATATTGATCGTTATGAGAATGAGCATCCGGACTTTATATTAGTTCGCAGGAAATATGAAAATGGGCATTATATTTATTATTTGTCATCTACAGGTGAAGTGATAAGTGTTTGTGATACAAGGGAGGAATATGTGAATCTTGTATTAAGCTCGAAAGTAGCCGTTTATACTACACCGGGTATGGATGGAACGCGAGCGGATGCAAATGGATGGAATCAAGTAACTCCTCATTTCTTAGAGGAAGTAGCGGGGATGTGCCATATTATAGCAAGATATCCTCAAAATGCGGATACTAAATGGTATGAGATGGATAAGATTTGTAAGTGTGTGAAATCATATGATGAATTTGCATCTTTGATGGATTGTTATAGAAAAGAAAGTGTTGATTGTCAAAAGTATCGTGAATACTTAAAGAAGCATTATACCAGTCAGAGGGTAAAACTGTTAAAAGAAATAATGAGTGAGAATAAACTTTTGTAAGCGGGGAAAACATCATGAAATATTTGATACTGGGAGCGGGGCCGTCCGGTTTATCCTTTGCATATCGATTGTTGCAAAAGGGAGAAAAAGATTTTTTGATTTTGGAAAAGGAAGCAGAGGCAGGTGGGCTTTGCAGGAGTATTGAGATTAATGACGCACCATTGGATATAGGAGGCGGGCATTTTGTAGATACAAGGGATAACATGGTATTGGAACTGTTATTTGAGGTAATGCCGCGGGAAGAGTGGAATATATATGAACGTAATTCACAGATAGCATTGTATGATCAGTTTATAAATAGTCCTATTGAGTCAAATATTTGGCAGTTTTCTATAGAGAAGCAAATAGATTATCTGAAAGAAGCGGCGGTTGCAGGGTGTAATTTAGGAGAACCAAAACCGAATAAATTTGTTGAATGGATTTACTGGAAGCTGGGAAAGAAAATAGCAGAGGATTATATGATTCCATATAATCAGAAAATGTTTGGAAACGATCTGGATATATTAGGTACATATTGGTTGGATAAATTGCCGAATGTGTCATTTGAAGAAACATTGAGAAGCTGCCTTGAGAAAAAGGCGTATGGGACGCAGCCCGGGCATGCGAAATTTCTTTATCCTAAGAAATATGGAAGTGGTGAAGTTTGGAAAAGAATGGCGGATAAATTGTCGAGTCACATACGATACAATATATGTATAGATAGAATGGATGTTGAGAAGCTGAGAATAAATGATGAATATAAGGCAGAAAAAATCATATGTACCATTCCGTGGACAGAGTTTAAGGAGATATCCGGGCTTGAGTGCAGTTATGCAGATACGATTAAGCAATTAAGATATAGTTCAATTGTTGTGGAGTATGTGGCTGAAAATTTACAATCTGATGCACAATGGATTTATTATCCTGACTTAAATATATCGTATCACAGGATACTAAATAGAACGTCTTTTTCTCAGGGGGATGGATATTGGACAGAAACGAATGCCGTCAGATATAAACCGAATGCAGAGAATTATAGTTATATGAACAAATATGCATATCCGTTAAATACTATAGATAAACCAATAATGATAAAGAAACTATTAAAGAAAATGAGTGAAAAGAATGTATTTGGATTGGGACGATGGGGAGAATGGCAACATTATAATTCTGATGTGGTGGTGAGGCGTGCGGTTGAATTGGCAGACAGAATTCATTAATGGAAAATAGGATGAAAATTGAAAATTTTCAATCCCAAGTTTGTGTCTGCGCGGCATCCACAAACTTGACATGCGCAAAAGGCCGCGCAGAAATGGGGTTAAGTATGGAAAAGACTGTTTTTGTAAATAGTAGCGACTGTAAGAAATTATTTACGAAAAAAGAAATATTTGTTTTTGGTACAGGAGCAGATGCTGAACAGGTTGAAAAAGAGTTAGGCGGATATAGTGATATTTTAGCATATATAGATAATAGGAGATATGGAAAAGGACATTGCTTTCATGGTAAAAGCATTATCAATATGGAGCAGTATATAAAACAAAGGGGGAAAGGACAGCCTGTTATTATTGCTACCTATCGGTTTGCAATGGAAATCCATGCTCAGATGGTGGATGCGGGGTTGATACCAGGGACTGACTTTTATATTTGGGATGATCTTTGCCTGTTTCATTATGATGAGAATATAAAAGCATATATCGAATTTACAAAGAATATTTGGGAACGGTCTAAGGAAGTACATAAAAATATAATTTTGATTCCTTTTGACAATCAGCACGATCTGCTGCCCGTAATTTGTGCATATTTTGCCAACTATTATGCAGTAAAATTTGATGCTTCTATTTATGCATATTTAAGGATGGGATCTGCTTATTCAAATGCATCTGAAGTATGTAAGGATATCTATAAAGCATTTAATGTAGAACATTTTATAGATCCGGCGCTTTCTAAAGAACAGCAGACAGAGGCTGATGAAATTTTTAATTCTGTCTGGGAACGTTTGCATACCTGGGAAGACTGGAAAAATATTCATATATACGGAATTTGCTTCGGAACAACGATCATAAGAGATTTGTTGCGTTTTCATATACTAGGTTTGGACTTAAGAGATGAAAAGATGCAATTGTTTCTGAGAAAAACAGTAAATACAATTGTATTTTGGCATCATTATATATTTGAAAATGATTTTAAGGTTGTCTTTTTGGCGGATGGAGTTAGCTGGGATGGATATATCAGAGATATTGCTATTACAAAAGGCATACCTACATATATATTAAGCGATAATCTTAAGAAGGCATCTTTAGGATTCTACCCGGGAACACCGTATTTATATTTTGATAAAATGTGGAATCAGTTGACAAGGGAAGAGCAGGAATATGGTGTAAAGTGGGCAAGAGAACATATCGAAAAGAGAATACATGGAAACACGGACGAGGTGCTCTGTGCAGATAAAAATAATTTTGCCTTTGCAGAAGGTAAAAAGGATTTTCATGTATTAGAGACGAATGAAAAAATCAAAATTGTAATATGCCCCCATATATTTGAGGAAGACTGCTTTTTCTGTGGAGAGCAGATATTTGATAACAATTACTTTGCATGGTTATGCCATTTAGGTGAGCTTTCGGAAAAAACACCTGATTATGACTGGTACTTGAAAATGCATCCTACGTCACAACAAAGGGATTTTATTATTATAGATTTGTTATTAGAGAAATATCCGAATATCAAAAAGATACCTTTTCATATATCTCCTATGCAATTGAAAGAGGAGGGGATTGATTATGCTCTTACAGTGTATGGTTCGATTGGACATGAGTATCCTTATATTGGAATACAGGTGATAAACGCAGGAAATAATCCTCATTCCGCATTTGGATTTACATGGAATCCGAAAACAAAAGAGGAATATGACGACTTGATTTTGAATTTGGGCCATTTAGATAAAAAGGTGGATATGGAGGGCCTTTACCGATTTTATTGTCTGAATTATTTATATTATGATTGGACTTATATCCATCATCGTGAGCTGTTTTTTAAGAATCCTGTATTATCTCTGTATCGCAAAGATCTTGAAGCGGTTGGAAAAACATCCGGTACATGGAGATATAAAGAATATATGGAAGAATGGACAGCAGAAAGACATGAAAGAATACTTCAGGAATTGAGTGACATATTTAAACGGTTAGATGATTGGAGACCGGATGTGTTGTATAAAAACATGTATGAAATACCAGTTAAGGGAGATATGGATTCATGAATGAAGGAATAAAAATGATAGTATTTGATTTTGACGGAGTGTTGACAGATAACCGGGTTCTTTTCGATGAAAATGGAAAGGAGAGTGTATTTGTGAGCAGAGCTGATGGTATGGGTATCAATATGCTTAAATCAATGGGAATCGAATGCATGATATTGTCAACGGAAAAAAATCCTGTTGTAAGTAAGCGGGCGGAAAAATTAAAAATAAATGTTATACAAGGGGTGGAACATAAAAAAGAGGCATTAAAAAGCTATGCGCAGGATAGAGGAATCGCTCTTCGAAACATACTGTATGTTGGAAATGATCTGAATGATTTTGATGTTATGCAGATTGTTGGTGTAACTGCTGTGCCCGCAGATGCGTATGACATTGTAAAAAGAGATGCGGATATTGTATTAAAAACAAAGGGTGGCTATGGCGTGGCGCGCGAATTGGCGGAATATTTTACCAAAAGCTGTTCGGAAGGGGCGGTATGTACGGAGGATACTTTTCATGGCAAATAAGACGATAAAAATAGGTGATTCTATAATTAATGAACAATCCGAGCCTTATTTAATAGCAGAAATCGGCATAAACCATAATGGCGATTTGCAGGTTGCAAAGAAATTAATAGATGCTGCTTTTGCAACGGGGTGGCATTCGGTCAAGTTTCAGAAAAGGGAACCTGATTTATCAGTTCCTGAACATCAGAAATCTGTTTTGCGTAAGACGCCGTGGGGAGAAATGACTTACCTTGACTATAAACGTCATATTGAATTTGGGGCATCAGAATACGATTACATAGACAGATATTGCAGGGAAAAGCCCATAGACTGGACAGCATCGCCCTGGGATATACCCAGTTTAGAGTTCTTGGAACAATATGACCTGCCTTATATAAAAATTGCATCGGCAACGATTACGAATCAGGAATTATTGATCAAGGCATGTCAGATGAAAAAGACGATTATTATGTCTACGGGAATGAGTACGTGGGAAGAAGTTGATAAGGCTGTAGACATTCTGGAAAAGTACGCAGACGGTAATTATATTTTGATGCATACCAATTCTGAATATCCGACTCCTTATGAAGATATTAATTTAAATATGATTCAGGCACTGCGGGAAAGGTATGACTGTCTGATCGGATACAGTGGGCATGAAATGGATTTAGAACCTACAGTGTTAGCCGTTGCGCTCGGAGCCAGCGTGATTGAAAGGCATGTTACATTATCACACGAAATGTGGGGGACAGATCAAAAGTCAAGTTTGACAGTGCGTGCTATGGGACTTTTGAAAGGAAGAATTGCGGATATACGTAAGACCATGGGAAATGGAGAGAAAGTGTTAAGCGATGGGGAGAAAGGAGTGCGTAAAAAGCTTAGAGGATAAAAGTTTCAGGTATGAGAAGAGTTCCATTTAAAGCAGATGGGAAAAGACTACGAAAAAGTGGATTAGGGAGAACAGCATGTTAGATATTAATTTTTATATGAAAGTGGATACTGTTATTGAAAATATTAAGAATGGGAAGTTATCATGCACGCAGGAAATATTTAATGCATTGGAAGATATACGGAGTCAGGACCCTGTAGTATATAACATTGAGACGACAAATCGCTGTAATATGAGATGCAAAATGTGTCCGCGTACGACAATGATGACACGAAAGATAGAGGATATAGATAAGGAAACGTTTATCAAAATTGTAAAACAGCTAAAACCTCATTCTGATGAGGAATGGGCAGAATGGAAAAAATATTGTGAAAAAAAATATGGTATTTCAGAAGATGATGAGGCAAGCGAAAATCACTTTTTCTTGTATATTATTTCAAAAGTTATCCAGCTGCATGGATATGGAGATCCGCTTCTGGACAGGCATATGCACGAATATGTGAAAATTTTGCATGAGAATGGATTTTATTCTTATTTTAGTTGTAATCCGGCAAATATTAACCTGGAGCTGACATATAAAATGTTGGATATGGGATTGGATTATATAAAGTATTCTATTGAAAGCGTAAATGATGAAGTTCATAAAACGATACGGGGTGAGAAGAGTAATTTTACAGAGAGTTATAGGAAGATAAAAGAGGTAATTGATTATAAACACAGAAACAATTTGAAAACGACAATTGTGATAACAATGCTGGATTTAAACAGGACCAATCAGAAGGAGGATTATGATAAATTATTAGAGGCATTTAAGGATTTGGATGTGTATATTTACTTAAAAAGTGAAGATTGTCAATGGTACAGAAAAGATTTTCATGGGACGAAATCCATTCATTGGAGTGAGGTCTGTAAGCATCCGTGGATGTCGATGACGGTCAAGTCAAATGGAGAAGCGGCAATGTGCATGGAGGATTTTAATAATGAAATTGTATTTGGGGATGTGCATGAAAGTTCATTAAAAAATATATGGAATAGTGAAGCTTATAGAGAGTTTAGAATGAAACATTTAGAAGTCTGCAAAGGAATGAAATGCAATGAGCAGTGTGATATGAAATTAATAGGTGAATTAATTGGATGAGGAGTGAAAAGAATGGCAGTAAAGGCAACATATGATGATTTAGCGTATCATTTGCGTCAATTTGATAAAGTGTATCGGAGTACAGAGATGATGGTACAATGGCTGGAAGATTCCGAAGCGGGGTATTTTAAGACGGGTGAACCACAATATATATGTGATATGGCATGCGGATGCGGTGCAAATTTAGCATATCTTGCCTCAAAATATCCTGAAACCAGATTTTTAGGGATAGAGCTGGAAGAAAAACTGGTTTTAGAAGGGAATAAGAAATTATCATTTTCAAATGCGCAAATCATTCAGGGGGACTGGTTTCAACTGGACCGTTCATTAACAAATAAATTTAATGGCATTATCAGTTTTCAGACATTGAGCTGGCTTCCAGGATATAAGGAACCGTTACGCTGTCTTGCCGATTTAAATCCGGAATGGATAGCAATCAGTTCTTTGTTTTATGAAGGTGATGTAGATTATTTTATTGAAGTGAATGATTATACGGAAAATGAAAGTGATTATAAAGAGCTAAGATACAATATATATTCACTGGTACGCATAAAAAAGTGTTTTGAGAGTTTAGGATATAAGAAGTTTGAGTATATTCCTTATGATATTGATATCGATATAGAGCCGGTAAATAAGATGGGAAGAGGAACATATACGAGAAAGATGGCGGATGGAAAGCGAATTCAAATATCAGGCGGAATGATGATGCCCTGGTATTTTATTGTAGCGTCAAAATAGAAGAATTTTATGAGGAGATGTTGAGAATGGGAAGATCGCAGGAATTATATAAAAAAGCAAAAAAGATAATACCTACTGGGACGGAACTTCTTTCAAAGAGGCCAGAGATGTTTTTGCCGGAATTATGGCCTTCCTATTATACGAAAGCAGAGGGCTGTAAAGTATGGGATTTAGATCAGAAACAGTACTATGATTTTGCACAAATGGGTGTCGGTTCGTGTACATTGGGATATGCAGATCAGGATGTAAATGATGCCGTCATAGAAGCAATACAAAACGGTTCTATGTGCACACTTAATTCATATGAGGAGGTTGAGCTTGCAGAACGCTTAATTCATCTGCATAAACCGTGGGCAGAACGGGCGAGGTTTGCCAGGAGCGGAGGGGAAGCCTGTGCAATTGCAATAAGGATAGCAAGAGCAAAAACACGAAGAAACAGAGTTGCGTTTTGTGGGTATCATGGATGGAGTGATTGGTACATATCTGCCAATATTGGAGATGAAACTCAACTTGATGAACAGTTATTACCAGGTTTGAAACCTACGGGAGTGCCAAGAATGCTGCAAGGGACAGCGCTTCCCTTTTTATATAATAATCTGAATTCTCTACAGGATTTAGTAGAAAAATATCCGGATGATATAGCTGCGATTATTATGGAACCAAGAAGGGGTGAAGAATTACAGCCAGGTTTTCTGGAAGGGGTACGGGGTATTGCTGATAAGATAGGAGCGGTATTGATTTTTGATGAGATAACCGCCGGTTTTAGGGTCTGTCTGGGAGGAATTCATAAACTATACAAAGTACATCCGGATATGGCTGTTTTTGGAAAAGCTTTGGGAAATGGATTTCCAATAACAGCTGTTATCGGAACAAAGGATGTGATGGACGCGGCAGAAGCAAGCTTTATCAGTTCGACTTTTTGGACGGAAAGAATTGGTTTTGCAGCAGGTGTTGCGACATTGAAGAAAATGCAGGAAATAGATTCGCCGCAAATATTAGTTCATTATGGAGATAAAATTGTGAAAGCGCTCACCGAGGCCGCACAGAGGAATGGGTTAAAATTATGTGTTTCGCATATAACGCCATTGGCGCATATTGACTGGGACTATGATAACGGATTGGCAGTACAGACTTTATATGCTCAGATTATGCTTGACAAGGGATATTTAGTCAGCTCTGCGATATACGCAACTACAGCATATAATGATGAAATCATTGATAATTTTGCAAGGGATACGGAAGAAGCCTTTGAAATGATAGCGGATGCTGTGAAGCAAAATACGGTTGAAAAGCAATTAAGAGGACCAGTGAAACAATCGGGATTTGCCAGGCTGGTAAAATAAATATTTGGAGAAGCAATGTACGATATTAAAAAGAATGAGGTCATGGCTATTATACCTGCCCGCTCGGGTTCCAAAGGTATAAAAGATAAAAATATAATTGACTTTCTGGGGTTTCCACTCATAGCATATTCGATTATGGCGGCACAAATGTGTGAAGGAATCAGTCGGGTTATTGTCTCAACGGATTCTTTGGAATATGCGAAGATTGCAAAGCAATACAATGCGGAAGTTCCATTTTTGCGGCCTAAAGAGCTTGCGGAATCCAGGTCGCAGGATATTGAATATTTAAGCCATGCCCTTCGGTATTTGGGAGAAGAGGAAAAGAGCGTTCCGGAGTTCATCGTATTGTTAAGACCCACGACACCTGTGAGGGAAATCGAAATTTTAAATCAGGCTATTGCAGTGATAAGGGCGAATGAATTGGCGAGTGCCGTTGTATCGGTACACTATGCGGATGAATGTCCTTACAAATGGATGCGGATGAGAGAAGATGGCTTTTTGGAAAGTCCGTTTCCGGGAATGCAGCCGGATGATGTCAATTTGCCAAGACAGACGTTTGAACCATTATTCATACCAGATGGGTATGTTGATGTGTTGAAATCGAAAACCATATTAGAAATGAATAATGTTTATGGCAATTATGCGGTTCCGCTGTTGATTCAGCACAATGCTGTGGATATAGACAGCATTGCGGATTTGGAGAAAGCTGCTCAATTAAATGTTTGCGATACGCAAATTTACAATGCTCTGTGCAGGGCAAAAATGGCTGAATAATACCTGGATTTATGCATGATTAATGGAGAGAAAAATGGCTGATATAACAGTTAGCGTTATAATACCCATCTATAATATGGAAAAATACTTAAAAAAATGTCTGGATAGCGTGATAAACCAGACATTAAATAATATTGAAATTATATGTATTGATGACGGCTCGACGGATTGTACGATGGAGATTTTGGAGAGCTATAAGCCTTTTCAACAGATTACGGTTATGACTCAGGAGAACAGGGGCGCTGCTGTTTCAAGAAATCGTGGAATCGAAGCAGCAAAAGGTGAATTTGTTGCGTTTATGGATCCCGACGATTATTATGCGGATAAAGAGGCACTGAAGTGTTTATATACTTGCGCTAAAAGAGAAAATGTTGCGGTTTGTGGGGGAAGAATTTTATGTGAATATGAAGGAACGGTTTCGGAGCAAAAGAAAATATGTGAAAATTTTGAACAGAATGGCAGAGTGAGATACAGGGATTATCAACATATTTATGGGTATACAGGTTTTATTTTCTGTAAAAGTTTTCTTAAAAATCATTTTATTTCTTTTCCTGATTACAGGAGGTTTCAAGATATACCATTCATTGTAAAAGCGTTGATTCATGCAGATATATTCTATGTAGTGTCACATCCGGTTTATATATACAGAATCGTTGATAAGGTAATATCTTATGATGATGCGGAGATTATAAATGGTATTGCAAGAGGAATTGATGATGTATTAATTATGTCGGGAAAGGCACATTATGAAATATTACACACTGATATTGTACTGAAATTATTAAGTTCATATATTGATTGGTTTTATAAATCGGTCTATGAAGGCAATAAAGTATTATTGGATTTAATACGAAAAATCTGGTCAGACATAGACGAAGAATTACTTTTACAGGATGGGCGTGTGAGTTTAAAGCCCATGTTCAAAGAGCCGGGAGAGATCGATAGTTATGTGGAAAGTGTAAATAAGAAAAAGGAAAAATTGTGGAAACGTATTATTTGTTTTCCTTACATCATTATTTACGGCGCTGGATTAGCGGGAAAAAAGCTGTTTGAGTATATAATGAAAAATCACTATGAAGGGATTGTGGAATTTGGCGTTTCGGCGTCTGATTCAAGCGGTACTGCCTGTGGAAAAAGTATCCGGCCAATGAATGCATATCTTGAGCACAAGGAAGATGCGTTAATCCTGATTGCAGTAAAGGGAGATAGTTATATGGATATGGCAGATATGGCGGAAAAAATGGGTTTTAAAAATTTGGATGTTGTTTTTTATTCGGATATTATTTATTTCTAGTTTTGTGAAATGGAAGGGCAATTTATGAGCTTTATAGTGGTAAAAATTACCGACGGATTAGGAAATCAAATGTTTCAATATGCATATGCGAGAACATTGCAAACAAATGTTTATCAAAATGTATATTTGGATATTAGTGATATCAATAATTTTCGAAATGAATATGCCCTAAAAACAGGATGGGTGGACTTATGTGACAAGCGGAACTATCAGTTAGATGATTTTCGCATAACACTGCCCGTAATCGATGTGAATGTTTTACAAACACTAAAGAAAGAAGGCTTTAGCAAAAATAGATTTTTGCGTTATTGTGAAGAACTTCGCCTGTTACCGACTGTTTATTTAAGCGAATCCGGATGCAGAGAGAGTGGAATTAGATATACAAGATTTCAAAATTATTATATAGAAGGTAATTTTTTTGACAAAAGTTATTATGTAAACAAGGATAACATATTGAGACAGGAATTTCGATTAAAAGAAAAATTAAATGTACCGAATAGAATCAATTATATCTTAAAAAATAGAAATACCGTATCAATACATATCAGGAGAGGGGATTTTTTAAAAGTAGGGAGAAATATAAGTGAGGGGGATTACTATTTGAGAGCTATGGATTATATAAAAAATAAGATCAAATCTCCTTTTCTATTTGTCTTTTCTGATGATGTTGAGTGGGTTAAGCAAAATATGAAATTTGATTTGGAACATTTTTTTGTTAGTGGATTAGGCTTTTCAGACTGCGAGGAATTGATGTTAATGAGTATGTGCAAGAATAATATAATTGCAAATAGTACTTTTAGTTATTGGGGAGCATGGCTGAATTGTAATAAACATAAAATAGTAATTGTACCTAGAGGATGGAGACAGAAAATTATACCGAATTCATGGGTTTTGATATAAGTGGTGAGTGTAATGAAAAATATATGGCAAAGTATTGTATTAATAATATGTGGGTTTGTTGTTGGAATTTTTTATATGATTTATCGATGCGGATACATTTTAGAAGGAAAACAAAAAAGAGCAAATAAATTTTATTTGTATTTTAATCTTTTAGACCAGTGGATGGTCTGTAAGGAGCAAAATTATAAGTGTTCAGATTATTTTCATCATAACCACATTGAGTCTGTTGCAATTTATGGAATGGGCAAATTAGGGAAACATTTAAAACACCAATTGGAAGAAGATGGAATTCAAATACGTTATGTCATAGATGAAGGAGAAACTATAATTTATGGGAAAGAAGAGCATTATAATCTTCAGGATAAACTGCCACTGGCTGATCTTGTAATAGTTACGCCTATTGATGAGTACGAGGAGATTAAAACGAAAATTTTACATAAAAATAACAGATTAAATGTTATTTCTATAAGTGAGTTCATCCATTTAATAAAAACGGAATGTGAAGACAGAAACAGGGAGATAAAGAGGATAGAAGGGGTATGAATCATAATCGTATAGACAAAAGAAATATTATGTACATTTTTAACGATGGAGGTTTTGGAGGGGCGGGGCAGTCGTTATTCGATTTATTGTCAGAAATCCAGGATAAGGTAAATCCGATAGTGGTTATCCGTGATGATGTTATGGTTGAAAGTAAATTTGCTGAACTTGGAATCACCTGTTATAAAGTTTGCTTTTTTACTGATTACATAACAATTGGTCATTCTGATGAGAAAACTAAGAAAATCGACATTGTTCAAAGTTATAAAGCGGCATTACAACTCCTTCCAATCATTAAAAGAGAGAATATACAGTTAATACATATTAATTCAAGCGTAAGCAGCTTTGCAGCGATTGCGGCATTAATGGCGCATGTTCCTTATATTTGGCATATCAGAGAATTATTAGAAGAACAGTTTGGTTATGAGTTTGTAAATGAGAAATTGAAAAAACAGTTATACATGCAGGCGGAACAACTGCTTTCAATATCAAATTATATACAACGGCGTTATGAGGAAAGATACAATGTCAGTACTGTAAGAATGTACAATGGTTTAAATTTAAAAAGGTTTAAATTTGAAGAAAAAGATTTTAGGCCCAATATATTTCTGGTAGCTGCTATGATTACACCGGAAAAAGGACAATGGGATGTAATATGCGCCGCAGAGAATCTGGTCAAAAAAGGATACACTGATATCAAAGTAGTGATAGCAGGACATGGGAGGGCAACTTATGTATGGGCGCTAAAAAAGTATATTATCAAACATAAATTGGAAAAAAATATCAGCATTTTGCCTTTTCAAGATGATTTATCCGATCTGCGTAAGCGGGCGTCTTATGCAATAACGTGTTCCCAAAATGAAGCATTAGGAAGAGTCACAATAGAAGCGATGTTAGCCGGAAATGTAGTTATAGGAGCAAAGAGCGGCGGAACGACGGAAATTATTGGTGAAAATGAAGAAAGAGGTTTCCTCTATGAGCTGCACAATAGCGAAGATCTGGCAGAAACAATGCTCAGAGTTATGCAGTGTCCTGATAAAGTAAAAGAAAGGATTAGTCAAAGAGCACGTGCATATGCAGAAAATATGTTTGATTCAAGACAGTATTGTCAGGAAATAATGAAACTATATAACGATAAAATATCGGCGTTTACGCCTCATAAATCAGAAGAATTATTAGGAAAATTAAAAAAATATTATGAAGAAAATGTAGATGAGACTATCAACAGAAAGAGCAGGAATACAAATTCCAATAATAAGTCCGCTTTGCTGTTAGAGCAGGTATTAAAATGGTTGGAGATAAAGCAAAATGGATATACCCTTGAAGAATATTTTATACATAACAATATTTATAATATTGCAATTTATGGGATGGGGGCATTGGGGTGCCGTTTATACGATGAACTGGAAAAAAGCAGGATTAACATAGATTATCTTATAGACAGGCAGCCAAATGGAATGGAGAAAGTATTTGAGTTTTCAGATTTAAATGAAAAAAAATTGAAAGTTGATGCAATAGTGGTTACGGTGCTTTTGGAAGAAAAACAGATAATTGGTGAAATTAGAAGAAACGGATATGAAAGAGTAATTGGAATAAGCGAAATATTAAAACAATTTTGTTCGTGTGAGTGGCGGGGCGGTTATTTGAATTGTGGATTTAGGGATGTAAAGGACATATGAAGGTTATAAAGAATTCTATAGAGATGTTGGGTATATTAAAAGAGAATAAGAGGCTGATTATTTATGGTGGAGGAACATATGGAGCAGAATTGCGCTGCGAACTGAATCTGCATGGTTTTTATGATTATTATGTGTGTGACAGTAATAATGAAATTGGGAAATATATACATAATTTTGTATCATTCGAAAAATTAAATGAATTGGTAAAGTGTTCAGACATTTGCATTATAGTAGCTATAAAAAACAGCGATGCAGTTAAAGAAATTGTTGAAAAAATCGCTGCATTAAGTGATGGACAATTTGATGTTGAAAGAAATATATTTCAATATGTTCCGGAAAGTCGTGATGAATTAATTGCGAGGAGAAAAAGAGAAGGTTTGTTTAACGGGAGTTACTATAAAACAGTGATGAATGATAAAGACGCTATACAAAAGTTAAAAGACAGGATTGTTGGTTCGGAAGCGTTTTTATTTGCTCGATGGGGAACGATTGAAGGGGATATTGTATATAAAATAAAGGCGGGAGTTGAACCGACATCAGCGGAATATTTTTCTTTAAAACAAAATGCAGGAGTGTTTCCAATTACGAAAGATGTAATAGATTTATATTGTGAAACTATGGGAGATGCAGCATGTGAGGTAGACATGCTATGTGTATTTTATTGGCAGAAACATTTGAACTGGTGGGTGCAATGGTTTTCGAGAGATACGATCTTAGTCAGCTCAGGATTAGAATATCCGTTCTTTTCCGATCCGTGGACAAAGGCTTTAGAGGGTTTAAAAGTTTTGGTAATTCATCCTTTTTCAGAGCTGATTTATAAACAATATGAAAAGAGAGAGAAATTGTTTGTGAATCATGATGTTTTACCTGAATTTGAATTAATCACTTATAAAGCCGTTCAATCGTTGGGAGGAAACAATGACTATAAGAGTTGGATAGAAGCTTTAAAGTGTATGCAGAATGATATTGCTGATATAAATTTTGATATTGCATTAATAGGTTGTGGGGCTTATGGTATGCCGTTAGGCGCTTTTATCAAAAAGGAGTTACATAAAAAGGCAATTCATATGGGTGGTTCATTGCAGATTTTGTTCGGTATAAAAGGCAGGAGATGGGAAAGTGAGAGCTATGATTATCAGCATAAGCTTTACAATGAATATTGGGTTAGGCCAACAGAAGATTTGAAACCTAAAGGTTATGAAAATGTGGAAGATGGGTGCTACTGGTAAAAAATTATGAAGAAGATTTTATACATCATAACAATATTATTTTCATTTATAATTGGCTTTCTGACAGATCAGAGCAGACAGGGAAAAAAGAGATTCCTATTGGAAGAGAAAAACAATAAAACTGAATCGATAATAAAACTGCTCGATTTATGGATTCAGCAGAAGCAGAGAAATAAATTAATGAGCGTATTTTTTGAAAGAAATCATTTTCACAGGATTGCGGTTTACGGGATGAATGATCTTGGGAAACGGGTGGTAGATGAATTGCGGGAAACGAATACAACTGTTGTGTATGCTATAGACAAAAGAGCGGGGAGAATTGATGAGGATTTAAGGGTAGTTCATCCCGAAGAAGAACTGGATACAGTGGATGCAATCGTGGTCACTCCGGTATTTTATTTTGAAGAAATAGAAAGGCAGTTAATGTCAAAGACAAGCTGTCCTATTTTATCATTGGAAGATGTGATCAATAATTTGTAGTATAAAAGTAATGGGAGCCAGTCAATGAATGATAAATATATCGTATATTATCCCTATGATGGTACGAATGCATATATAAAAAATATGAAACGGTGTTGGGGCAGAATCTATAAGGTGATTCCTCTTTCTTGTGTGGAAAACAATATTTATGTACTGCGCCATACGAAGGCGATTGTTTTAAACTGGGTGGAGGGCGGTTTTTTAGACAGTGGGAAAAAGAGGCAGTTGTTTTTGTATAAACGATTGGGCATTAAGATTATCTGGGTGTTTCATAATCGTATACCGCATGCCTGTATTGATGATGCGGACAATGAAGCGAAAGCCAGGAAGGATATGCGGTTTCTCGCGGGTATAAGCAGTGCGATTCTTCTGCATTCGAGACATAGCAGAATTTATGCAGAAGAATATACAAAAACATTAAGTAAAATATTCTACGTTCCACATGTTGACTATACAAAACAATACAGGTGGACGGATGAGCGTGTTAATGATGAAAACCAGGAGTTTACGTATGTATTCCAGGGTGTAATAGCGCCCTATAAAAATATAGAACTACTTATCCGTGTATTTAAGGATCTGGATATGGAGCAGTGCCGGCTGCATATTGCCGGAAAGCCCTGCAATAGAGAATATGGAGAGCGGATAGAGAAGTTGTGCCGGGATTCAAGAATCAGAATAAGGCTAGAATATCTTTTGGAATATGATGTAGGGGAAGAGCTCAGACGAGGGGATGTTGTGGTATTGCCTTATGATTTAAGAAGCAGCATGAATTCGGGGGCGATGCTGAATGCGTTTACAAATAAGAGAACTGTAATTGTATCCAACAATGCGATGGCGCAGGATTATGAGAATGAGGACTTTCTTTATATTTATGGGTATAAAGATGAGGAAGAGCATTACCAGCATTTAAAAGCAGCCATGAGACAGGCGTATCTGAATGGAAAGTCAGATAACAGGAAAAAGGGAGAACGGGCATATCAGTATACGAGAATGCACAATGATGACAATGCTGTCGTTCAAAGATTAAGCGAAATATTGAAAAGCATATAAATTTTTTATGCAGCGGAGGATAACAATGTGATTAAAGTATCAATATTGATTCCTGTATATAACGTGGAGAAATATTTGAAGCAGTGCCTTTGCAGCGTAGTGAACCAGACCCTGAAAGAGATAGAAATCATATGTGTGGATGACGGGTCAACGGATTCGTCGGGGCAGATATTGGATGATTATGCACAAAAGGACAGCAGAATAAAAGTGCTTCATAAAGAAAACAGCGGATATGGAGATTCTCTTAACAGAGCGCTCGAGACAGCGCAAGGCGAGTATATAGGCATACTTGAAAGTGATGATTTTGCAGAACCAGACATGTATGAATTTCTATATCAGATAGCGGTATCGGAGTCACTGGATTGTGTGAAGTCGAATTATTACCGATATTCGGAAGAAGGCAGAGTATATCATGAAGCCTTGCGCAATTGTGATTACGGTGTGGTGTTTTCAGCGGATGAGAACATGGAGAAATTCTTTACAGGTGCAATTAATATATGGGCCGGAATCTACAGAAGAGAGTTTTTACTAAAAAATGATATTCGTTTCCTTTGTACGCCAGGCGCTTCATACCAGGATTTGTCATTCTGGTTTAAGGTGTATGTATCGGCTGAGAGAAGCTGTTTTACGAAAAGGGCATTTATCAATTACAGGGTTGACAATTCTGCTTCCTCAGTAAAATCCAAAGACAAAGTTTTTTTTATATGTGACGAAGTTGCAGAATGCAAAAAATATTTGTATCGTACGAATCGCAGTCTGGATGTTTTTTATCCCAGACTGATTAAAATAATGTACGCGGTATACAGATGGAATGCAAACAGGATTGCAGTATCCCATTTAAAAGAGTTTATGAATAGAATAGTGCCGGAAATGAAAGAGGATAAACAGGGCCGGTACATGGACAGAACTATATTTGAAGATTGGCAGTGGGAAGAATTCCGGTGCATGGTGGAATTATCTGACGCATTTATCAGAATGCAATATATCCAGCGGGGAAATGAGCTTTGTGAAAACAATAAAGTATACGGTCAGATGATTGTAAAGTATTTATGCGACAGAGACATTTATATCTATGGAGCGGGGAAATATGGAAAGAGGTTGAAACATCTGCTTCGTCAGAATGGTTATAACCGTGAAATACGATATTTGGTTTCTGAGATAGATGACTGTAAAAAAGAAGGAAATGTAACGTGTATAACAGATGCATCGCTTGATAAACAAAAGGTTGTAGTTGTAGCAGTTGCAGATGTTGTGAAAAAAGTGGATATGCTTGAAAAGGCAAGGGAGCAGGGATTCCAACAGGTATTTGCGATAGACGATGTGATAAGAAATCTTTTTGAAAAATGAAACAGAAAATTTATAAAACAGACAGGTATAGAGAAATGAACCCTAAAGTATCCGTCATTATTCCGGTATACAATGCAGAAAACTACATAAAGGAATGTCTGGACAGCGTACTCAGCCAGTCGCTCCCCGAACTGGAAGTCCTTTGCATAGACGACTGTTCCACAGACCGTTCCGTGGAGGTCATAAGCCAGGAAGCCCTCCGGGACGCCCGGGTGGTTCTGGTACGGAATGAGTGCAACATGGGTGCGGGGGAGACGAGAAACAGAGGCATTGCGCTGGCAAAAGGGAAATATTTCTTCTTTCTGGATGCGGATGACTTTCTGGCGGAAGATGCAGTGGAAAAGCTGTATGAGCGTTCGGAACAACACAGCCTGCAGCTCTGCTTCTGCCCCCATGCAGTCTATGATGAAACGAACGGAAGCTTAAGGAAAAGTCCGCAGACAACGGATGTCTTTCTGAAACGGTACCAAAACCGGGTGTTTTCCTTTGTGCAGGTGCGGCGTTTCCTGTACCAGAACATCTTCTGCGTGCCGTGGAACCGGCTGTATCTGACAGAGTTTGTGAGGAACTCCCCGGTCCGGTTTCCCCGGTTAAGAAATTCGGAAGATTTCTTCTTCGGGGACGCAATTGTGACGGAGGCCGTACGGATGGGGACCGTGGAACCGGAGGGGCCGCTTGTCTACTACCGGATGGGAAGGGAGGGGCAGGTATCCTCCACACTGGGGAAGAACCCCCTGTGCATGACAGAGTCCGTGCGGTTATTGCATGACTATTTAATCCAAAACCACAGGCTTGCGGGGATGGAACGCAGCTACCACACGATTGCGCTTGATGTGCTGCTTTTCTCGGTTTCGGCTGCCGGCGCCTCTGATTCGCTGAAAAGCCGTATGGCGGAACGGGGATTTGCGGAAACGGGAATGGCGGGCCTTTCGCGCGGTGATTTCGCGAATGCCGCAAGCTACAAAACGTATCTTGCGTTCCTGGAAGGCCGGCTCACGGCGTTTGACCCGTACATGACATCCGTAAAGGAAGACCGGGAGAAATGTGAAAAAGTCAGGGCCTTTCTGGAGGAACACAGGCGGGAAAAGACAGCCCTGTGGGGAATGTCGAAGAGGGGGCAGGCATTGCTGAATGCGGTTTCGACCGGCAGGGGATTTGACTGTTACATTGACGAGAACCCCGGCAGGGGGAAGGAAGCCCCCGGAGGGGCTGCCGTCCGTAAATATGAAGAGATTGCGGAACCGCTGGATTATGTCATGATTTCCAATGCGAAATATTATGAGGAGATCTATACCCGGTGCAGGCGGAGGAACCCGGAGTGCAGGGTGATCGACCTGGATACCTTTTTCCGGTGTGACATGAGTATGGAGGAATGTATGGCGTAAGGGAGAGAACGTTATGGAAATACCGGTAGTGTTTGCGACGGATGAAAACTATATATTTTATACGGTGACGGCAGTCACTTCGATGGCGGAGAACGCCGCGGAGGATACGTTCTACAGAGTCTATGTGTTAGTTTCCGGGGAACTGGAGAGGGGGCACGGGCTGTTTGACTGCCTTAAGGAAAGGTATGCCAATCTGGAGCTTCGCCTTCTGCCGGTGGACGGGCGTGCGTTTGAACATGTCCGCATCCATAACCCGCATGTGACGAAAGCGACCTTTTACAGGCTCCTGCTTGCCGGGCTCTTAGAGGAGGAGCGGTGCCTGTATCTGGATTCGGATGTGGTTGTGGGCACGGATCTGCAGGAACTGTACCTTACGGAGATGGAAGGTGAGTACATAGCGGGGGTCAGGGACCTGTGGATTGATCTTTTGACAAAAGAAGAACGGGAAGCAAGGCGGGAAAGGACGCACATCCCGGACCTGGATGAGTATGTGAATGCGGGGGTCCTTGTGTTTGACCTGAAAAGAATCAGGGAAGACCATGTAATGGAACGGTTCTGCCGCCATATGGCGTATGACTATCCGTATGAGGACCAGGACATTGTCAACGTATGCTGCTACGGGAAGATCAGACGCCTGCCTGCGAAGTGGAATCTTTTCACGCTGTTTCTGGGACGCGTGGAAGAGCTGGAAGAGAGAGGGGTGGACGGAGACGCCGTGCGGCAGATGAGAGAGCGGAAGGGAATCCTCCACTATGCAACGCCGTTTATCCGGCCGTGGGAGTCG
The DNA here is from genome assembly GCA_003612525.1 of bacterium C-53. Taxonomy (GTDB): domain Bacteria; phylum Bacillota; class Clostridia; order Lachnospirales; family Lachnospiraceae; genus C-53. The sequence continues at coordinate 37,892 of RAZD01000028.1, forward strand.
GAGCGCTTTCTGTGCAACGATGTGTGGTGGAAATATGCGTCCGTGTGGTCCGAAAGGCCGGAATACCGGAAGCTGCAGGCGGACATGCGGCAGAAGGAAATCGGACATTCGAAGGAGAAGATGGCATCGTTTTGCGCAGCACATGAGCGTGTTTTTGTCTGGGGGTTTACAGCGTTCGGGCGGGAAGTCTGTGCCGGCCTTATGGAGGCGGGCGTCGGGAACATCGCATGTTTTCTTGACCGTGACGCTGAAAAGCAGAAATTCACGTACTGCGGGAAGCGTGTGCAGCCGTTTGACATGGAAAGGTATGAGCCGGGGAAACACGGCTTTCTGATCGCGTGCAGGAAAAGCGGGAAAGAGGTGCGGCGGATGCTGATGGAAAAAGGAGTCAGGACGGAAGACATTGTGTGCTGCATTTATAAGGATAAGATTTATAACCAGTGTTTAAGAGCAGAGTATTTGGAGGAGGGGGAAGGACATGGCTGATATTTCCGTCATTGTGCCGGTGTATAACGTGGAACCGTATCTGGAGGAGTGTCTTGACAGCCTGAGGGCGCAGACGCATGAAAACATGGAGTTTCTGTGCATTAACGACGGCTCCACGGACCGGTCGCTGGAGATTCTCCGCCGGTATGCGGAAACGGATTCCAGAATCAGGGTCATCGACAAGCGGAACGAAGGCTACGGAAAGACCATGAACCGTGGGCTGGAGCTTGCATCCTCCCCGTGGATTGGAATCGTTGAGAGCGATGATTTCGTGGAAGGAAACATGTTTGAAACGCTGTACCGGGCGTCGGAAGGCAGTACAGCGGACATAATCAAATGCAACTTCTATAAATACACGGAAAAGGAAGGAAGCGAAACGCAGCGCAGCAGGGAATACCCGGAGGCGCTCTATGGCAGAGAATTCTGTCCGCTTCTCTGCCCGGAAGTTTATGAGGCCCACAGCAGCATCTGGGCGGGGATATACCGGAAGGAATTCCTTGACCAAAACCGGATACGGTTCCATGAGACGCCGGGGGCGTCGTATCAGGACATATCCTTCCACTTTCAGGCGCTCTCCTGTGCAAAGAGGATGAAACTCATAGAAGACGCGCTGATCTATTACCGGACGGATAACATCGGCTCGTCCGTCCATAACCCGGACAAAGTCTTCTGCATATCGGATGAAATGCACCGGATAGAGGACTATATAAACGGACAGACGACGGAGCGGCAGGCCGCTTTATGGCCGGTCTTTGCGCGGAAGAAATTTTATGACTACCGATGGAACTATCTGCGTCTGGCGCCGGAATTCCAGTATGCGTTTTTGAGGCTGATGTCGGAGGAGTTTTTTGCGGATGAAAAGGCAAAGAAGTTTGAGAAGGTACGGTGGATAAATGAATACAACAGGGATGAACTTTATGAAATCATAAAGGAGCCGGGGTCTTTTTTTATGCGCACGAAGAAAAAGAGATATGTGGATGAGCGGATTCGGATTGCGGGGACATCGGACCGGAAAATCTATTTAAAAGGAGTCTTACAGGAAATCAGGGAATCGAAGCGCACGGTCCTGTACGGAGCTGGCGTGCGGGGGAAGCGGACGGCGGAGAAACTGATGGAAAAAGGAGTGCCCGCATCGAAGCTTGTGTTTGCCGTGACGCGAAAGGGAGCGGAAGAGGAGGCGCTGGGAATCCGGGTGGAAGAGATCGGGAGTCTGGCTTCATGTGGAGACGGCCTGTTTGTGATGATCACCGTGAAGGAAGACAACCAGATGGAACTGCTGTTAAACCTTAAGCGTCTGGGGATTGAAAATGTGGTTCTGGCCGGGGAGGAATTTATGGAGGCGCTGGAGGCTCCCGGCGCGTTTTGAAGGCAGGGAAACGCCCGGCCAGGAGGAGGAACAAAATGCCAAAAGTAACCGTCATTCTGCCGTCACTCAATGTGGCGGCCTATATTCATGAATGCATGAAAAGCGTATTAAGCCAGACCCTTACAGACCTTGAAATCCTGTGCATTGATGCAGGCTCCACGGACGGCACGAATGAAATCTTAGAGGGATACGCCGCAAAAGACGCCCGCATCCGTCTGGTGCAGTCGGAGAAAAAGAGCTACGGCTACCAGCTGAACCTCGGCATGGACCTGGCGCAGGGGGAATACATAGGGATTGTCGAGACGGACGACTGCATAGAGCCTGACATGTATGAAACCCTGTATCAGGCCGCGCGCGAGCACAACCTTGATTATGCAAAGGCCGGATTCTATACACTCGTCACGCCGTATGAAGGGGAGGAATACCTTCTGGAGCATCCGCTCTGCGACACGGGCCGGCTGCTTTCCTCTGAATATTTCACGGGCCGGCCGCTGTCCCCGGATGTGTACATATGGAACGGGATTTATAAGCGGTCGTTTCTTAGGGAATCGAAAATCCGGCTGAATGAAAGCCCGGGAGCGGCCTTCCAGGACTGCGGGTTCCGGTATCAGGCGGCCATGAACCTGAGGAGAGGGATGGTGTTGGACCGGCTCTTCTATAAATACAGGAGGGACAATGCCGCATCCTCGACGTACCATCCGAAGTTTGCCGCATTCAATCTGGCGGAATGCCGGTATATAAGAAAGCGGATGGAGGAGAGCGGGATAACGGACCGGGAGAGGCGCGCTTTTATGGCGAGGGAGACGGTGATGATGGCGCTCTCGCCGTACACGACCTACCGGGAGCACAGCCTGCCGGACGGGGAGATCCTGTCGGCGCTTGACGAATTCCGGAAAATCATTCGGAAAGACCGGGAGGAGGGGCTCTTAAGGCAGGAGGAGATGCTGCGGGAGCAGTTTGTGGAGATGCGCCTGTTTACGGAGAAGCCGGAAGCGTATGAGGAATACATAACGGTAAAGGCGCGGGCGGATGCGGACACATACGGAAATTTTGTGCGGGAGATGGCAGAAAAGGAGGAGATTGTCGTGTTCTGTGCGGGGAAGATGGCAAAGTTCGCGCTGTGCCTGATGCGGATGAACGGGCTTCAGAATATCGCGGCCGTCTGTGACAATAACCGGGAAAAGCAGGGGGATTTCTTTTACGGGCACAGAATTCTGTCACCGGAGGAGGCGGTGCGGAGGCATCCAAAGGGGCACTTCGTGGTTGCGAACCGGACGAATGCGGAGGAACTCATGCGCCAGCTGTCCGCGCTTGGAATCCGTGAGGAGAACCGGTCGGTGTGCAGGATTCCGATGCAGGCATTCGGCTGCACGAACTTATTTATGAAAGGCCTGTGACAGGAGGGGAGGATCAGAATGACAGCGGAACAAAGGCGGCGGGAACTGCCAAAAGCAATCATCAAATGGTACACGATCGAAAAGGGAAGCCGGACGGCCTGTATCGTGTCAAAACACGGGAACAGCGCGCGGATTGCGGAGGCCCTGAAAGAAAGCGGCCATGATGCGGCGTGCATCCCGCTCGAAACACTGGAAGACCGTCAGGGGGCAGAAGAAGGCGGCAGTTTCGGAAACCGGGCGGCCGGGGCCGCGCCTGCAGAAACCGACAGAGGAGGCGCGTATGATAATGACATGTATGCCAATGGCATGTATGACATTATTGTGGCCGTCGATGTGCTTGAATACGCAGACGATGTCCCGTTCCTCCTGTCCCGGATTGGGGGCCTGTTAAAGCCGGAAGGGAAACTCCTGATAGCGGCGGACAACCGGCTGGCGGTCCGGTACTTCTGCGGGGACCAGGACGCGTTTACCGGAAAGAATTACGACGGTGTGGAGAATTACACGCACCTGCTTTCCTGGGAGCGGGAGAGCATGGAGGGAAGGGCGTATTCAAAAGCGGAGCTTTCCCGGTTTCTTAAGCAGTCGGGATTTGCAGCCCGCCGCTTTTACTCGGTGTTCCCGGGGATTTCAAACCCGCAGCTTCTGCTTGCGGAGGATTATGAGCCGAATGAGGCGCTTGACATCCGCATCTTCCCGGAATACAACAATCCCGAAACCGTGTTTCTCTTTGAGGAGGAGCTGTACCCTGCGCTTATGGAGAACGGGATGCTCCATGCAATGGCGGACGGCTTTTTCATCGAATGCGCGCGTTTCCCCGGAGTGATAAGGAAGGGGCCGGACCAGGTGACCCTTTCGGGAGAGCGGGGGCCGGAGAATGCGATGGCCACCATCCTGTACAAAGGCGGAAGCGTGGAGAAGCGGGCGCTGTACCCGGAAGGGCGTCACAAACCGGAGCGGCTCCTTGAGAACAGCCGGTATCTGTCGGAGCACGGGGTCCGGATGATTGACTCAGAGCTTAAGGGGGAGGCCCTTGTGCTGCCGTATGTGTCCGGCATCCCGGCAAACGACGGTTTCAGGCGCCTGCTTACGGAGGATAAGGAAACGTTCCTTGAGCGCCTGGATGCGTTCTGGGAGACCATCCTGCATTCCTCCGACCCCGCCCGTTATGATGAAATCGACTGGGAGCGGTTTGAGCCGGGATGGGAGAAGCGGAAGAAGGACGACCCGACCCGTGACCGGTGGAAGAAGACGGCGTGCGGCTCAGAGGAAGAGAGGGAGGCGCTCGGGGTGATTCTGAAAAGAGGGTATCTGGACCTTGTGTCCTTAAACTGCTTTTTCCTGGACGGGGGCTTTGTGTTCTATGACCAGGAGCTGTATCTTGAAAACGTGCCCGCAAAGGCGGCGCTGCTGCGCACCATTGAATTCATCTACAAATTCAATGACCAGCTGGACGGCGTTCTTCCGAGGCAGGAACTGTTTGACCGGTACGGGCTTACCGCGCACCGGGAGTTGTACCATAAGTTCATCAGCCGTTTCCTGAACGAGCTGCGGGGGGACGACGGGCTCTCCGACTACTTTAAAGAAGGCAGGAGGGACTACGGGACGGTGGTTGAGAACCGGAAGAGAATCAACTATTCGGGAGAAACGTACGCGATGATCTTCAAAGACATCTTCCACCATACGGCGGGGCGGAAGCTGTACCTGTTCGGGTCCGGGCGGTATGCGCAGCGGTTCCTTGAGAAATACGGGGACAGATACCCGGTGGAAGGGTACCTTGACAATGACGTGGAGCGGCAGGGGACGGAGAAGGACGGGCGCATGGTGCTGGCGCCGGAAGCGTTAAAGGAAATGAACCCGGCGGAGTACAAAGTCATGATCTGCATAAGGGACTATCTGCCGGTGGTGAAACAGCTTAGGAGAGAAGGGATTCCGAATTTCAGCGTGTATGACCCCAAAGCGTCGTATGACGAAGGGCCGGCGGCAGAGCGGAGGCGGCGGGACGCACGGGATGCGGACGGTTCGGGGCAGGAAGAGGCGGTGAAGAAATACGGCACCGGATATGTGGCCGGCGTGTTTGACCTGTTCCACATGGGGCATCTGAATCTGTTAAGGCGCGCAAAGGAGCAGTGCAGGCATTTAATCGTGGGCGTGGTGACGGATGAAGGGGTCATCCGCCACAAGAAGTCAAACCCGAAGGTCCCGTTTGAGGAGCGGATTGAAATCGTAAGGGCATGCCGTTATGTGGATGAGGCGGTGGAGATTCCGGTTGATAAGGGGGACACGGACGAAGCGTACCGGTTATATAAGTTTGACGTGCAGTTTTCCGGGAGCGACTATGCGGAGGACCCGAAGTGGGGAGCGAAGCGGGACTTCTTACAGAGGCACGGGGCGGACCTGGTATTCTTCCCCTACACGGAAGGCGTGAGCACCACACAGCGGAAGGATGTCGCGGAGTGACAGAAATCATGTGTTTTCAATATTTTTTCCGGAGCCGGAGCTCTTCTGGAAACACACAGCAGGAAAAGGGAGGAACCATATGAGGAAAGCCTGTGCAATGGCGGGAACCATTTTTAATCCTGAAAAACCAAAGCAGAGCATACAGGAACTGAAAAAGGCCGGCATCCATGAGGTGATGTTTGATTTCGGGCTTTTTGCATCGCCGGAATGGATTCTTAAGGAACGCAATGCAGAGAAGTCCCGGCTGAAACCGGAACTGTCGAGGCAGTACTATAACAATGTAATAGAGGAATTCACATCATACGGTTTCCTGCCGTCCATCGCGAGGCTTCCGTTTGTCAGCGCGTATGCGGAGCCGGAATATGACGGGTTAAAGAATCTTATCTGCCAGGTGAGCGTGGACTGTATCAGGGCCTGTGAGAAAATCGGGTGCAGCCTCATCCTTGTGCAGCCATTATTTGCGGAGGTGCAGCCCGGAGAAGAATGGAAGGTAAACCGGGAATATTATCTGGAACTTGCTTCGCAGTGTGAAAAAAAGGATACCCGGCTGCTGCTTGTGAATCAGTGCCGGAATCAGAACGGACATCTGATGCGCGGCATGTGTTCGGATGCGGAGACTGCATCCGAATGGGTTGATGCGCTGAACCGTGAGGCGGAGCAGGAACGTTTCGGCTTCTGTCTGGATGCGGGCGTATGCAATCTTTGCGGCCAGAATATGCAGAGCATGGCGGCCGTTTTAGGGAAGCGGATGCAGGCCGTTATCCTTACAGAGAATGACGGAAGGAGGATGGCAAACCTTCTTCCGTTTACAAATGCATACAGGCAGCGTTCCACAATGGACTGGCTCGGTCTGATAAGAGGGCTTCGAGAAGCGGAATTTGACGGATATCTGATCCTTGAGATGACAGATACGCTGATTTCCTTTTCACCCCTTCTTCAGCCGTATCTTGTGCCATTGTACGGAGCGCTTCTTGACTATTTCGAGATGCAGATCAACATAGAAAACGATCTGAAAAAGTATAAAAGAGTGGCGCTTTTCGGCGCCGGAAACATGTGCCGAAATTACATGAAGTGTTACGGGGAAAAATACCCGCCGTTATTTACCTGCGATAACAATCCGGAACTGTGGGATACGGAATTTGAGGGGCTGACCGTAAAAAGTCCTGAAGCGCTTAAAAATCTGCCGGAAGACTGCGGCGTCATTATCTGTAACATCTTCTACAGGGAGATTGAAGCGCAGCTTAAGTCCATGGGGATAGAGCGGATCGGATATTTCAATGATGAATATATGCCGTCGTTTTATTTTGAACGGTTAAAGAGAGAGGATGATTCCGGAAAGAGGGGCAGCAATGAGGACACTCAGGGTAAAAACCGTGGACTTTAATTACACAAAGGAAAGTGAACAGAACAACTGCATTGTAAAAGCTTTGAGGAAGAAGTATGACGTGGAAGTATCAGACGACCCGGAGCTTCTGATTTATTCCGTCTGGGGGAACGAGCACAGGAGGTATGACTGTACAAAGTTATTTTACACGTCCGAACCGTTCAGCCCGGATTTCAATGAGTGCGATTATGCCATCGGTTTTGATCCGATGCAGTTCGGCCCGCGTTATCTGCGCCTTCCTCTGTTCGCGCTGGAGGTCACGCCTTCGATACAGGACAGAGCGGTTTTCCGGGAGATGAATATCACAGAGAAACGATTCTGCAATTTTGTCTATTCGAATGAATTTGCAGGAAGCGGGGCATTTCTCAGGAAAGAATTCTGCCAGAAGCTGATGCGGTATAAGAAAGTGGACTGCCCCGGCATGGTGCTCCATAACATGGACTCCGATGAGATTCCTTCGAGATATGGTGAAAACTGGTATCAGGGAAAGCTGGATTTTTTAAGGAAGTATAAATTTACAATCGCTTTCGAAAACACCCGGATGGACGGGTACACGACGGAAAAGCTGGTACAGCCATTCCAGGCAGGGTCGATTCCTGTTTATTATGGAAACCCGGCTGTCTCGGAAGAATTTAACCGCGGGGCGTTTGTCGACTGTAATGCGTTCGATAATGATTTTGACGCGGTGATTGAAGAAATCAGGCGTATTGACAATGACCCGGAACTTGCAAAGTACATGATCTTGCAGAATCCCTTAAAAGAGGGCTATGATTTTGCATGGGAAGACCGTCTGCTCCGCTTCCTGACGGACATGATCGAAACCGGGCGCAGGCGCTATGACCATATGGTATTGAAAACATCGGACAGGGATTTCAACAGACCGGGCACACTGAATTACCGTATGTATAAGCAGGGGATTGTACAGGGCCTTCAGGAATGGAAAGAGATTGCGATTTACGGAAACGGGAATTTCGCTGTAAAGATAAAAGAATTTTTGGATGACTGTCAAGTGGATACGGTGTCCGTCTGCCTGGTCACAAGAGCGGAAGATGCAGGCGGAGAGTTTATGGGGCTTCCTGTGGTTTCAATCGGGGAATGGAAACCGCTGACAGACTGTCCGCTTATTCTTACGGCAGTCCGGGAGAACGGCCAGGAGGAACTGATGCGGAGCCTGGCTGACAGAGGGTACCGGAATTTTCTGTCTGTCAATGATTTCCTTACAGATGTGATAAAAAGTTAGTTTCCCGGCATCTGCCGGGGAGGGTTTAAAGAGACATGGAATGACATTTTTTAATTTACAGAGCACAAGGAGTGGAGAAATGGCAGTATCAGCGACATACACGGTTCTGGACAGAATCATTGGAACAGAGCTTGGAAAAGGGAGAAAAATAGCAATTTTCCCGATGGGAAGAATCGGCACTCTGGCGCGGTATATTCTGGAAAATAAATATGCCTGCAAAGGAATCTATATAGATAACAGCCGGTGTGCGGACAGCTTCGATGCGGTCAGCCTTGAGAAATACAAAGAGGCCGATAGCAGCGGGGTCACGATTCTGCTTGCAACGAATCTGCATGCACTGAATCAGGCCCTTTTAAGGGAATTACACAGGATGGAGCCGGAGGCGGAAATCATTAACATTATAGACCACTATGACGGAATGGAAGAACGATTGGGAAAGATACGTGATTTGTGCAGGGTAAGAAAAGCAGAAGGGCATCAAATGACAAGAATCGGCGCAAGGCACGACGGCGGGTATGTTATGATTGATGATTTTAAAGAAAAAGATACCGCTTACAGTATCGGAATTGCATCGGAAATAAGCTGGGATATGGACATGGCGCACAGGGGAATGCAGGTTTACTGTTTTGATCATACGATACAAAAACTTCCGGCTGAGAATAAAAATCTGCATTTTTTCAAGCTTGGGCTTTGTGGAAGGACGAACCTGTCACAGGGACTGCATACGCTTGATACGATGCTTGCCTTGAATCATCATGAGGAAAAGAGCCGGATGATTTTAAAGATAGACATAGAAGGTGCGGAGTGGGATTTTTTGCAGAGAGTTCCTTGCGAAACGCTCAGCAGGTTTTCACAGATTACAATGGAACTTCATCATCTGACAGATGCCGATTCCCATGAATCCATTCTGTCAGGGCTTGAAAAAATAAACAGGACGCATCAGCCGGTCTGGGTACATGCGAACGGTGCAGGAGGCGTATTTGAATCCGGGGATTTGCAGATGCCGGAGCTTTTGGAAGTTACGTTTGCAAACAGGAATGAGTATACGCTGATTCCCTCAGATTATGATTGCCCTACAGAACTTGACTTTCCCAATACGGGGGAAAAAGACATCCGTCTGGCAGGATGGGGAAGCATGGAATGCCGGGAGGGAGAACAATGTTAAGAATCGGTTTGCAGACAAAGAATGTGGTGGAGGACGGGAATCCGGCGGAAGGGTTCTGCCTGTTAAAAGAAGCCGGCTTTTCCTGTGCGGATTTCAGTTTAAACGGCTATCTGTTAAATACATCCCTTTACCAGTCCGAGGTGAATGCATTCTTTGACCGGTCCACGCGGGAGCTTGAAGACTTTTTCACCCCGCATAAGAGAGGCGCAGAGGAGGCCGGAATCACGATTTACCAGATGCACATGCCCTATCCGAACTATGTGCCCGGAGGGAAGCCGGAATTAAACGACTACCTGTGGAATACGGTTGCGCCAAAGAGCCTGGACGTCTGCGCCTTCTTCGACTGTGCGTACATCGTCGTGCACGGATTTAAGCTTGCTCATTACCTCGGCTCCGAGGAAAAAGAGTGGGAGAGGACCGAAGCGTTTCTGAATTTCCTTGCGCCGATGGC
>RAZD01000029.1 GCA_003612525.1 bacterium C-53
TTATGATAATGCAGTGGCGGAAGCAACATTTAAAATCATAAAAACAGAATTCGTATGGAATGAAACATTTACGAATTTAAAGGAATTGAAATTGAAGTTATGGGATTATGTGAACTGGTATAATCATCACAGAATACATTCTTCCCTCGGATATCAAACTCCGGTACAGTACAGGGAAAACAATCTTAAAAAAGTTGTCTAAAAAAATGTTGACAATCCATATCGCATCACAGAGGGCATTGCATTCATTCGCAAAGGAAACCGATTAGAGGATTATCGAACAGCATAATACAGAATTCGGCATTCGATGGCTGTTGAAGTGGCTTAGTATCTTCCCGAATGCTTATTACAACTATCGGAAATACCGAAAGGTGGATTATTATATACAAAAGGAAGCGGCAGAGTATTATCATATAGGAGAAAATAAACTGCGCATGATAGCAGACGAACACTCCGAAGCGGATTTTATCATTTTGAACAGTAACCGTATTTTTGATTAAGCGGCAGAAGTTTGAAGGATATTTAGACCATGCAACGGTGGTATAAATAGCGGATGGGTATGGAAAGAGACCTCGATTTGTGTTAGTATATTATCACGAGTTTGGGTCTCTTTCTCAGAAAGGAGACAAGTAAAATGATGAGTGAAAAAAGGAGAGACAGATTGAGCAGGATATGTTTAATCAGATTGTATCAAACGGAGGCAACCATACGGTGCTGTCATTGGTAGAAAAATATGTTTCTTTAAAAATAGGCGTAAGGCATAACACCAGAGCAGGGTATAAAACCGTTAGAAACATTTTGAAGAAATACCTGTTCGGGGATAAGCGGATTGACAAAGTAAAGCTGTCCGATGCAAAGGCGTGGCTGATTGAGTTACAGCAAGTGGACGGGCGGGATTACAGTTCCGTTCATACGATTAGGGGCGTACTCAGACCCGCGTTTCAGATGCCGAAAATTACCCCTCACGTCTGCCAGCACACATTCTGTTCCAACATGGCAAAAAGCGGAATGAACCCGAAAACCTTACAGTACATCATGGGGCATTCTGACATAAGCGTTACCTTAAACACTTATACCCATGTGGATTTTGAGGACGCGCAGAGCGAGTTACAGCGCGTAGTGGGCGAGTAAAAAGGCAAGGGGTAAAATGAAATAATTTACCCCTTATTTTACCCCTTTTGCAGAAGAAAACCTAAGAAAATATGTGACAATCTAAGAAAAAATGTTTGAAATCAAGAACAATGAAAACGGCTACAAGCCTTGAAAATACAGGAAATAAAGGAGTTTTAGCGTTATGATAAAAATATTATTTGTTTGCCACGGCAACATCTGCCGCAGCACAATGGCCGAAAGCGTCATGACCCATTTAGTGCGAAAGCGCAATTTAGAAGACCAGTTTGAGATCGCTTCCGCTGCCACAAGCCGTGAAGAGATTGGAAATACACCGCACCACGGAACTGTGGGCAAGCTTCGACAGGAAAAGATTCCGCTTGTACCCCACCGCGCGGTACAGATGACAAAAAGTGATTATGACAAATACGATTATTTAATCGGAATGGACAGTTGGAACATTCGGAACATGCAGCATATAACAGGAGGAGACCCGGAGGGCAAGATTTATAAATTACTTGAGTTTGCAGAAAGCGGCAGAGACATTGCGGATCCCTGGTATACCGGAAATTTTGAAGCAACATTTGATGATATCATGGAAGGTTGTCTCGGGTTTCTTGAGCAGATGCACTTATAACGTTTTACATTACTATAAAGCAAAATAGTTGAATCTGGCGTGGTAACGTGATACCATAGTATCCGGACATTGCAGGGTTTTGTAGATTCGGTGATACCTGTTGTCTGATTATGAAAAACAGAGGTGAAAAATAAATGGAAGCAACAAAAAAAGGAAAAGTATCTGATTATCTGAAAGCAGCCGGACTTGGGATTCTTGCCATTGCATTGTTTTATCTCATACAGATTCTGGTGATGATGGGAATGATGTTTGTCGGGATGTTTCTGGATATTATACGGGTCGGTGGGGAAACCCAGGAAGCATCTTCTTTGGTGAGCCAGATGCAGTCACCGGAATTTCTGACATCTGCGACGGCAGTCATGACAGCGGTGACCACGCTTGTATTTGGTATATGGTATAAGCTCAGGTATGGAAGGAAATTTATGGAGACACGTTTCCAGAGCTTTCGGCAATATGTTTTAACCAGAAAGAATGTGCTCGTGTTTCTTCTGCTGGGACTCAGCTGTTATTTTATTGAAATTATAATTGCCAATGTAATCGCGGTTGTGTCTCCGGATGTGATGGAACTGTATTTGGAAAGCATGGAAGGCATAATGGGCGGAAATTCGGCTGTTGTATTTTTCTTTACGGGATTGTTGGCGCCGATCGGAGAAGAGTGTCTGTTTCGGGGGCTGATTTTGAAAAAGTATTTAAAATGGCTTCCGGTTGTTCCAGCGATTCTGCTTCAGGCAGTCTTTTTTGGTATTTTTCATATGAATTATGTGCAGGGAATTTATGTATTGATTATCGGAACTGTGGCCGGTTATGTGGCATATCGCTGTAAAAGCGTTCTTCCGGCGATTTTTATACATTTTGTTAATAATACCATGCCGTCCGTTCTCAGAGCGGTGCCGGAATCGGTTCAGGAGAATTATGTATTATGGATGGTGATTGGTGTTCTGGTGATTGTATTGCTCATTGCAGTCATAAAATACATGCCGGGAGAATTAATGGAAGTGCCGGAGGAACCCATTGTGAAGGAGGAGGCAGCCGAATGAGTGGGAAAAAGAATGCAGAAGATCAGAATTCAATAAAAGGAAGCATAGAATGGGGACTCGTTGTATCCTCTGTTCTCTATATACTGCTTGGTATTGTGCTTCTTAAGTTTCCGGATCAGTCACTTCGTACGGTATGTTATTTCTTTGGCGGTGTGACTCTGGTTTACGGAGTGATACGTATGGTTACCTATTTTTTAGAGAAACGTCAGGGAATCCTGTTTCTGACGGATGTTATTGTGGGAATCATACTGACAGGAATCGGAATCTTCCTGTTGGTGACGCCGGAAGTCGTCATTTCCATTATCCCGTTTATTATAGGCCTTTTGATTCTGTTCCACAGTGTTATGAAGATACAACGTGCATTTCAGCTGAAGCGTGTAAATTATGATAAATGGTGGAGCATGCTGGTGCTTTCTCTGATCACGGCGGCGCTTGGTGCGCTGATTATTTATAATCCGTTTAAGACAGTATCAATGATGGTGATGGCAATCGGTATTGTACTTATGATTGACGGGGCAATTAACCTGATCAGTATTTTCTTTACGGCACATACTGTGAAGAAAATGACAAAGATTATAGATGAAACGACCGGAACTGTAGAGGAAGTGGAGATAGATGTTGTTGACAATAATGATATTGTATAAGGAGCCGGAAGGCTCACAGAAAGGAATGATTTATAAATGAGTAAGATTGATGAAATCAGAGCGGAAATGGTTACTGCAATGAAGAATAAGGATAAGGCGCGGAAAGATACACTGTCCATGCTCCTTGCGGCGCTTAAGAATAAGGCGATAGATAAACGCGAGGATTTAACGGAAGCCGAGGAGTTTGAAGTAATCAAGAAAGAGATCAAACAGACAAAAGAAACTCTTGAGATGGCTCCGGCGGACAGAGCAGATATCATAGAAGAGTGTGAAGCGAGAATTAAGGTATTAAGTGAATTTGCACCGGAGGAAATGAGTGAGGATGCGATTCGTGAAGTTGTCAATGAAGTGATAGCTTCGCTTGGCCTTTCAAATCCGACTGCGAAAGAGAAGGGGAAAATTATGAAGGAGCTGATGCCGAAGGTCAAAGGGAAGGCAGACGGCTCGCTTGTCAATAAAATTGTCGGTGAGATTCTTGCATAGAAGAAGCTGAAGCATAGTTTCTGAAACACAGGATGCTGGGAACAAGAAACAGAAAAGCAAGGCGGTTATCTGAAGCGTAAACAGCAAGCAGATAACCGCTTTATTTTTGACAGGTTTATTCAAGATTCAGGTGTTTTCTCATCGTATAATCCGTAATGAACCAGTAAGCGACAATCAGAACCAGTGTGACAGCAATCGAAACAAACATAATGCTGCCCGAGAAGACAGCGACATCGGTGTGCTGCCCGGATATCATCAGTCTGTGAAAACCACAGGCAAACATCAATGCGATCGAAATGGTCTGTTCCACCATGTTCAGTATGGTATAGGCAATGATAGAACCAATGATTTTATGCTTTGCGAAACGCTGTCCGATGGATAAAGCCGCATAAAATGACAGAATCGCATGTATGCCGGACAGAATTGTGGCTAAAATCAGATAAATAATAAATATATGAGTCGGCCATCCGAATTCACGTGCAAGTGTCGGTATCATTTCCTGAAACACAATCTGTAAATTCGGACGTTCCGCTGCGGGCGCCGCACGGAACACAATAGAAAAGCCGGAAATCATAAGAATGATAGAGGACAAAGTGAGTACGCCGAAAGCAACCAGCCCTTTGGATAAGATCAGCTGCGTTGAACTGACCGGAAGCGTATGCATCAGGTATCCTTCATCCGTATAGAAATTCTTATAAAACCGGAAAACCTGAAACAGTGTAACAGCGATTGCAACAGCTATCATACTTATGAAATAGGCGGTGACCAGCAGGGAACCGATTATGAGCGGAGCCGAGATTTCACGATCTGCCTGGCTGCCCTCAATCAATTCGTCGAAAAATCCGGATTGCAGCATAATCATGCCAAAAATTGTAATCAGTATAATATAGGCATTTAAAAGCAGCGTAATTTTTCCGGATGATTTCCATTCATATTTCAATAACTTTCCTAGCATGCGAACACCTCCCTGAACAATGTATCTACAGACTTTCCTTCCTCCATGCGAATATCATCCACCGATTTGTGAAGCGTGACGGTGCCGTCTTTGATAAATATTACATCATCCAGAATACTTTCAATGTCTGCGATTAAATGTGTCGAGATCAGGACGGAAGACGACGGGTTATAATTGTTGATAATCGTGTGTATGATAAAATCTCTTGCGGCGGGGTCGACGCCTGCGATCGGTTCATCAAGAATATAAAGGCTGGCGGTCCGACACATGACGAGAATCAGCTGAATTTTTTCTTTTGTGCCCTTTGAGAGTGTTTTCAGGCGGTCCTTCGGATTGATTTTCAGCGCGTCCAGCATGTCAAATGCTCTTGCTGGGCGGAAATCATCATAAAAGTCTGCAAAAAACTGTATCAGTTCCGATACGCTCATCCAGTCATTCAGATAAGACCGGTCAGGCAGATAGGCGATTTGTTTCTTTGTTGCGACACCGGGAGCCGTGCCGTTTATGAGTATGGTTCCTTCGGTTGGCGTCAGGAGGCCGTTGATCAGTTTGATCAATGTTGTCTTGCCGCTTCCGTTCGGGCCTAAAAGTCCAATAATTTTTCCCGGCTCCAGGGTCAGATTCAGGCGATCAATCGCTGTCTTAAAACTGTATTTTTTCGTTAATTCATGGCATTCGAGTAAAGTATTCATAAACTGTCCTCCTTTTTGAGTGTGTCTGCTAATAAGTTAAGCGTATTCTCTCTGGTGTATCCGAGCTGCTTCATATTGTTCAAAAAGGCGTCGATGATATCTTTTGCCATAAGATTCTTTATTTCATTAATCAGAGAAGCATCTTTTGTCACCATTCTCCCGCTTGTGCGCTGTGTGATGATTAGACCACTGCGTTCCAGTTCCCCGAATGCCTTCTGCATTGTATTGGGATTGACGGCGGCTTCGGCGGCAAGCTCTCGCACAGACGGGATTTTTTCACCGGGGAGATAGATTCCGGTTACAATCCGAAGCTGCATTTCTTCGACAAGCTGTAGATAAATAGGACGGTTGTCATCAAGATTCCATGCCATAGCGATCTCCTTTCTGCAATCTGTTTGTATTAATACAATAGTACAAAAGAGACCAAATGTCAATAGTAATATTTTTTGTGTTTTTTAAATATTTTTTAATGCTTCTTCGATACAGTCAAGTAGTTTATCGTTCATTTCCGGTGACATGAAGCAGAAACGAAAATACATATTGTCTAAGAAGGGAAAAGTGGAACAGTTTCGAATCATCATATGTTTTCGTATGGCCATGTCAAAGAGTGTGTCTGCGTTTACGCCTTCTTTTAAAATGCGGACCAGGACAAAGTTTGCGGACGGTTTGTAATACGTAAGGCCGTCAATGGAATCAAGACGCCTGCAGATTCTTCTGCGTTCGCTGGAAATCAATTCCTTTGTGGCTTTGATATACTCACTGTCCGTGAATAAAAGTTTTCCGGCAGCTTCCGCCACTGAATTAATTGTCCACGGATTTTGTCTGGCATTGATTGCCTTGACGGTGTCCTTATTTCCCGTGATTGCATAACCGAGACGGAGTCCGGGAGAAGCGAAGAACTTTGCGATGCCTCTCAGAATAATCAGATTATTATAATAATTTGTAAGGGGAATACCGTTGATCGCTTCAAAATCATCCGCAAATTCTATATAAGTCTCATCCACCATGACAAAAGTTCCATGCTGTTTGCACAGATCACAGATGCGGCGCAGTTCTTTCCTCGTAACTGCCGTGGAAGTGGGATTGTTTGGATTGCACAGAATCAGAAGATCTATACTCTCGTTCAACTGGTTTTTTAGACGGTCAAAAGAGAAAAGGAAATTCTCTTCCTCCTTCAATGGAAAATATAAGGAAATACCGCCGCCAAGAGAGACCTCCCGTTCATATTCGGAATAAGTCGGTCCGATAATCAGCGCCTTTTTCGGATGAATGGTATTGATAAAGAGGGAAATCAGTTCTGTGGAGCCGTTTCCTACAATGACATTTTCCTTTATCGTATCGCAATATTCTGCGATTATAGTGCGAAGAGCCGTGTATTCCCTGTCGGGATACGAGGTGATGACATCAAGGCGTTCGGCCAGTTCCTGTTTCAGACGGCTGGAAAGTCCGAGAGGGTTTACGTTTGCGCTGAAGCTTGTAATCTCCTCCTTTTTAATTCCATAAATCTTTTCGATTTTTTCAAGATCACTTCCGTGAAAATGGTCCGCGTGACGTATCATATTCTATCCTTCCTTCCTGTAAATAGCATTGTAAATATAAGTTGAAATATGATATACTTTTAATATCTAAATATTGTATCTGAAAAATATTCAGGAAACAATTCTACTACATTATAAAGCCTGGCGGGAAAAAAGCAACAAAAGGTTAGGAAAGAAGGTGAAAATTTGCAGGATCATATCGAGAATCTGGTGAATGGAATATTTGAATATGAAAATGCAAAGTTAAGCCTTTCCGAAAAGAAATTGGAATTATCTGTCGAAGCGCTTAACCCGGCATCGGGCCGTTTTGTGATTACTTCGAACCGGGAGCGCAGAATCCGGGGCCGTATTTATACTTCCACGCCCAGAATGCGGTGCGGAATTGTTGAATTTGATGATTTTGAAGTTGAAGTTCCATATCAGTTTGACAGTACCGGAATGGAGGAAGGCGATGTCCTGAAAGGGGAAATTACGGTTATTTCGGATGCCGGGGAAACAATCCTTCCATTTGTTGTATCCATCATCCACAGTGTAATTCAGTCGTCGGTTGGCAATATCAAGAATTTGTTTCACTTTACAAATCTTGCACAGGCAGATTTTAATGAAGCCGTCAAAATTTTCTATTCTCCGGAGTTTAAAAAGATTTTTGTAAATAACGACCGATCCTTTTACAATATATACAGAGGGCTCTGTGCAGTCAGAAATTCGGCGGCAAATGTGGAAGAATTTCTGATTTCCATACATAAAAAACATCCGATCCGCTATTTCGCGCCGGAAGAAGCCGAGATTGATGCGGATGAAGAAAGTGCATACGAAATTGCGGTTACGAAAAATGGGTGGGGGTTTGTGTCCGTGCAGGTTGAAACGGACTGTTCCTTCCTGCGTCTGGAGAAAGAAGCGCTGACAGACGATGACTTTCTCGGAAATCGCTGTTCTTTCTTCTGTATGATCGAGAAGCAGAAGCTTCATGCGGGAAAAAATTACGGAAATGTATTTTTAAGGACGCCGCACCAGACCGTAAAGATTGCACTGACTGTCAGGAAGAAAGATGCCCCGGGAGGCAGCCGGGAGAAACGTCTGCTGTATCAGAGGCTGAATTTTGAGTTGACGCAAACTTATATTTCGTTCCGGCTTAAGAAAATAAATGTATCTGCATGGGCTGAAAAATCCATGCGTCTGGTACAGAAAATCATTACAATGGATGATAAGGACCTTCCTGCGAGGCTGTTTCAGGCGCAGCTTTTATTTTCGCAGAACCGTCCGAACGAAGCGAAGTGGATTCTTGACCATGTGAACGGTGAATTCGAAATGAAAGAAAAACCGGCGGAACTTTACGGATATTACCTGTATCTGCGCGCGATGGATGCCGGAGACGGAATCTATGCCGAGGAAATGGCGGAAGAAGTCTATAAACTTTATGTAAGACACCGGAATTCGGGAAGGCTTTTGTGGATTCTTCTGTATCTGGACGAAAGGCTTGCCGGTTCGCCTGAGAAAAAACTGTATATGCTTGAGGACCAGTATGATATGGGAAACCGGTCGCCGGTACTTTATATTGAAGGGTATCGCCTGTTTTCGGCGGACCCGTTACTGATGACAAAGCTTACGGCGTATGAGATACAGATTATCTACTGGGCGGTGAAACATGGTTTGTGCCAGGAGGATATCGCGGCTCAGGTTGTATACCTTGCGGGAAAGATGAGACATTTCGAGCCTGTTTTGCATAAAATATTATCCGCATTTTACAGGGTATTTCCGAAAGATGAAGTGCTTGCGGCGACCTGCGCCCATCTGATGCGCGGCAGCCGGACGAGAGAAGAAGATTTTCCGTGGTATGAAAAGGCAGTGGAACGGGGAATCCGTCTGACAAGGCTTTTTGAATATTATATGCTTTCCGTGCCTCTCGCGCGTAAAGATGAACTGCCAAGAGTGATACAGATGTATTTCGCATATGACTGTAATCTTGATTACCGGAGAACTGCGTGGCTTTATGAGAATCTGATACGGCATGGAGATAAGAACCCGGAAATTTTAAGATCCTATGAGATGCAGATGGAACGGTTTGCTGTGAGGCAGGTAAAGCAATGTCATATTGACGAAAATCTTGCGGTTGTTTATGAATTTATGATGAAAAAAGATGTGGTAAGGGAAGCCTTTCAGGAGAATTATTCAGGGTTTATTTTTAAACATCAGCTTAAGATGAGAGAGGGATTTCGAAAATTCCGATTTGCTGCTGTTGTTCAGGAAGCGCTTAAGGAAGAAGAAAGAGTGCCGATCATTGATGGAAGGGCACAATTTGAAATTTATGGAAAAGAATACGAGATTTTTCTGGAAGATGATGCGGGAAACCGGTATCATGAAGAGCTGCCCTGTGAAGTAGCCGCTCTGTTTCAGATATCGAGGTATACCGAAATAATGCGGCAGGCACAGGAGATTCCGATCGGAGTTTCGATTTACATGAGTGAAGGCAGGCGGCACTACATTATCATAGACGAAAAGAATGATCGTTTTGCCAGAAAAGTGGCGGAGTCCTCCTTCATAAGGGAAGATTACAAACGGGAGATTCGCCAGAGCCTGCTCCAGTATTATTATGATCATGAGAGGGTAGAGGAACTGAATATATTTCTTGAGGGGGTTGATCTTGAAGAGCTGTATGCGAGGGAACGGGCGGAGATTGCCGAACTGTTAATACGGCTTGGAAAATATCGGGAAGCCAGTGCAATTGTATCCAAATATGGCACGGAGAATATTCATTCCAAATATCTTGTGAAACTTGCCAGCAGAATGGTAAGCGACTCGGAAGATGAAGTCGACGAAACGATTCTTAATATGGCGCACTCGGCATTTCGGGCAGGCAAGTACGATATGACGGTGCTGACCTATTTGACGAAAGTTTATCAGGGAACGACAAAAGAATTAAGAAATATCTGGAAGGCGGCTGTGAATTTTGAGGTCGATACACATGATCTGGAAGAACGGCTGTTAGTTCAGATGTTATATACCGGTTCATTTGTAGGTGAGAAGCAGGATATTTTCTCTTCTTATGTCAGGGGCGGGGCCTGTACGCCGATTGTTCTTGCGTATCTTTCTTATAATGCGTATGAATATTTTATCCGTGACAGCCTGATGGAAGACCGCTTTTTTGAAATGCTGCTTCGTGAATATGAGAGAGGCGAAACTTTAAATGATATGTGCAGACTGGCATTGATTCTGTATTTTGCGGAAGGCATGGGACGGAGTGCGCCGTCTGCAATGTATACGAAGGACAGGGCGGAGATGACTGCGCAGTTTATCCGGGATTTTTTAAGGCGTGAGATTGTGTTCGGCTTTTTCAGCGCATTTGCGGAGGAAGTGGAGGAGCTGGCGTTTTACGCAGATCGTGTGTTCGTCGAGTATAAAGCGCTGCCAGGCAGCAGGGTGGTCATTCATTATATTGTAGAAAGCGGCAGTAACGAAGAGGTGAATTACAGAAAAGAAGAGATGCATCATATGTTTGGAGGAATCTTTTCCAGACAGTTTATCCTTTTTTACGGAGATACGCTGCAATATTATATTACGGAAGAGGTACGAGGAAAAGAACAGCTGACCCGGAGCAGTATGATTGACAGAGACGACATTCATATGGGCGGACGCGAGACAAGGTATGATGTGCTCAATGATATGCTGATTGGCAGAGCGCTTCAGGATGATGTCAGCCTGGTCGATCTGATGGAAGTATATCGAAAGAAAGAAAAAGCGGTGTCTGCGCTCTTTTGTATCAAATAACATGGAAGAACAGAGGCCATTATTATGGTTGTAATGGGATATGATTTAAATGATGATATATCGCAGGTGAGTTTCTGCGGGGCGGAAGGAGAGATTCCGTCAACCTTGCCAGTGACGGCGGGAACGGAAAAATATGTGATTCCGACTGTACTTGCAAAGAAGAATGGAGTGAACCAGTGGATTTTTGGTGAGGATGCTGTAACGCTTGCAAAAGACGGCGGCGGAGTGCTTGTGGATTCCCTGCTCACAAAAGCGAAAGAGGGGCGCATTGTGACAGTGGAAGATCAGGAGTACTCTGCGCTCAGCCTTTTGGAACTGTTTCTGAAACGTACACTGGCTCTTGTGAATCTGGTTGTACCCTGGCAGCTGGCGGATTTTATTGTGTTTACAGTGGAAGAGCTGAATGCCGAGGCAGTAGGCGTGCTGTCTCAGGTAATTAAGGAACTGCCGGTTGCAGACGAAAAGGTCCGTTTTCAGAGCCACGTGGAAAGCTTTTTCGCTTACATGATACATCAGCCGCCGGAACTCTGGCAGAATCAGGTGTTGATTCTGGAAGACAGGGAGGACAGTCTTCGGACATACCGGTTTTCCGTAAACAGGAAAACGAAGCCGATGGTGGTTCGGATTGAAGGGAAGAATTATCCGCCAGTCACAGACCGGGATGATAAAAAATTTTTGGAATCGGCACATGATCTTATGAAAAATCAGGCAGTGTCAAGCGTATATTTAATTGGCGACGGATTTGATGGAGGCTGGGACAGGGAAACGCTCCGGTTCCTATGTATGGGAAGACGGGTTTTTCAGGGAAAGAATTTGTATACAAAAGGGGCCTGTTACAGCGCTCTTGATTATAGCAGGCCGGGTGAACTACAGGAAAATTATCTATTTCTTGGAAATGATAAGTTAAAGTGCAATATTGGAATGAATGTCATTAAAGATGGAAGAGAAAGCTATTTTCCCCTGGCGGATGCCGGGGTGAACTGGTACGATATACATGGAGAGTATGAGTTTCTTCTGGGCAGGGAGAGAGAGCTGCGTTTAAGGCTGACTCCGATTATGGGGAAGGACGTGCGGTGGGCAGTGATACGGCTTCTGGGATTTCCTGACAGGCCGGAACGCGCCGGACGAATTAAAATGAAAATTTCAATGGAATCAGAAAACAGCCTGTTACTCTCCATTGAAGATCTTGGATTTGGGGAGCTTTATCCTTCGCGCGGAGCCTGTATTCACGAGAAAATAGAACTTTTTGAAGAATAGCAAAGAAAAGGAAAGCATTGTAAAATGGTATATTTGTGCATCGGCAGCTATGCAAAAACTCCATATTATATTGAAAAGGTAGGAATTCATATTTATTCAATCGAAGAATTGTGTTACTATCTTTTTCAGAATGCGTTTCTTTTGGATTATACCATTATGAAAACAGAGCTCTGCGATTTTGTGGAGAAAGAATTGCAGCTGAAAGAACTTGCCGCAAAGCTTTCAGGACTGATACGTGCCGGAACAAGCCTGTCCGCATTTGTGTCTACAATACTTGAGGATACTCATTACTGTACAAGAGAGGAACTGAAAAATATTGAGCAGGCGCTTCGGGAAAATGAGCGTCTCGGTCCGGGGCAGAAACGGAAGGTACGGGGAGATTATTTTTACCGAAACGGAAAATATCTGTTTGCATTGAGGGAATATCAGGATGCGTTGAATGCGGAAGGCGCGGATGATGATTTCCGGGCGGCGGTGTATTACAATATTGGCGTTGTATACGCAAAACTGTTTTTCTTTGAGAAGGCCGGAGAGATGATGAAACGCTCATACGGTCTTGCACCGGATGACGGTACGTATTTAAGATGGCTTGCATGTAAAAGGCTCGCAGGAAACAGAGAAGAATATCTTGATTTTATTATGAAAGAACAGGCGGACCAGAATCAATATATGAAGCTTGAGGAGGAGATTTCGCAGATTTTTTTGGAAGAGGCGGAGAAGAAAGATAAGAAATATCTGGAATTGAAAAATGTGCTTTCCATGAAAGAAGAGGGCAAAATTGCTTTGTTTTATGAAGGCATTGACAGTATCCTTGCATCATGGAAACGAGAGTACAGGAAAAATATGGAGGAATAAATGGGGTTTTTTGACTGGCTGAAAGGAAAAAGAAAAGAAGAAGACTGGGAGCAGGGGGAAGCGGATTACGAACCGGCCCCGATCAAACGCGAGAGCCTTGACATTCATAATGCACAGCAGAGACAGACGTATGTCAGAAATTGCTGCGAGCAGATGAAAGAGGCAACGACTGAAATAGACAGGTCGGAAATTGAGTACCGTCTTGTAACGGATTATCTCACGGATATGGAGGAGATTGAACGCCTTCCGAACAACGAAAGGGCAGATCTGAATGCGTATGCAAGGAAAATTGTGTCTCTGAAGACGGAACAGAAGAATTCCAAGAGTCAGGTCGGCGGTATGACAGACAGGCAGTTTGAGGCTATGGAACGGATGACGGAGGAGATGCCGGCTGCACTTGAAAAAATGAAGAAGGATGAAGATTTCAAGGCTCTCGTAAAACAGGACCTCCAGAAACTGGAAGGTGAAAAAGTATCCTCCCAGTTCAGAAGAAGGGAACTGGCGGCGATTTGTGTGAATGCAAGGAATATGGCATATATTTCCGTATTTGCATTGATGGCGGCTTTTGTCGGTCTGGTCATTTTCCAGCTTGTGTTTGAGATTGACAGCAGAACGGGATATTTGATTACTGCCGGGGCGGGCGCGCTTGCGCTGACCTATGTATTTCAGCGGTATAATAAAGCGCTGAATGAGAGACGCCGCGTGGAGCGCAGTCTGAATCAGATCATTGCGCTTCAGAATACGGTAAAGATACGTTACGTGAATATTACAGGTGTTCTGGAATACGCCTATATGAAGTTTCACGTCAATACGTCCGATGAATTGAGCTACCTGTGGGAGAAGTATCTGAAAGAAAAGGCGGAACGCGCGAAGCTTCAGGAAACGGATGAAGAACTTGATTTCCAGAAGCGTGAGATGGTAAAGGTACTGCGGAAACTTCGTATCAAAGTTCCCGACATCTGGGTACATCAGGTGGAAGCGTTGATTGACAGCAAAGAGATGGTTGAGATCAGACACGGACTGATTGTACAGAGGCAGTCTCTCAGAAAGCGCATTGAATATAACGAGGAAAACAGAAACCATGCAAAGGATGAAATCAGCGGCATTGTCAAAGAATATCCGAGGTATGCACAGGAAATTCTGGAAATCGTGTCGGAATATGAGTAGGTTAGATTGAAAAATCACGCTGATGCACTAATTTTTGAATCGTCAAATTTGTGCCTGCGGCCCAAATTCGCAGGCTATGGAAAGGCATGGTTATTTTTATGTGTCTTATTGACTTTAGCATGCTAATATGATAAATTACATCGGTAGGGTTCAAATACATGAAAATTATGTATTTGAGCAGGAATGGAAACATATGCGTCTGTGTGGCAGACGCAGGAAAGGCATGGAGAAAGTTATGAAAAAAATTAAGACACTATTCCTTACGGCAGCGTTGGCAGCATCAGTTCTTTTCGGGTGCGGTTCGAATCAGAAAGAGCAGGCGGCACAACCGCAGGAGCAGGAGAATAATGAGACGCAGGCTTCTGATGAAGTGCAGGAAGAGGGCGTAGATGAAGCACAGGCGGGACGTACGTTTACGCTTGGCTTCGATGCGGATTTTCCCCCATATGGCTATGTGGATGATAACGGCGAATATGTCGGATTTGATCTCGATCTGGCGGCGGAAGTATGCAGCCGTCTCGGATGGGAGCTTGTATTGCAGCCGGTTGACTGGGATTCCAAAGATATGGAGCTTGATTCCGGCGCGATTGATTGTATCTGGAACGGGTTTACCATGAGTGATGACCGTATCGACGATTATACATGGTCCGATCCTTATGTAGACAACAGTCAGGTATTTGTTGTAAGCAAAGATTCAGGAATTGCGTCATTTGCAGATCTTGCGGGAAAAGTGGTGGCGGTTCAGGCAGATTCCTCCGCGCTGGAAGCGCTGAACTCTGACGATCATACGGCGCTTACTTCTTCTTTTGCAGAGCTGATGCAGGTTCCCGAATACAACACGGCATTTATGAATCTGGAATCCGGGGCAGTCGATGCAATTGCGATGGATGTCGGCGTTGCGGATTATCAGATTGCGAGCAGGGATGCGGAATTTGTAATTCTTGATGAAGTGCTTGTGTCTGAAATATATGGTATCGGTTTCAAAAAAGGGAATGATGAATTAAGAGATCAGGTTCAGGGAGCGCTTGACGAGATGGCGTCAGATGGAAAGCTTGACGAAATTGCGGACAAGTGGGGACTGAAGGACAGTGTGATTCTCGGGAAATAAACAGAAAACCTGATGTGGCGAAAGACCTGAAAATTTGAAAGGAATTAAGAACTGAAATGAGCATAGGAAAAATGTTGCAGCAGCTTGGAGCGGGTATGGTGGTATCAGCGGAGATCTTCTTTCTCACGCTGATTCTGTCGCTTCCGCTTGGATTGGTCCTCTCTTTTGGGAGGATGTCAAAGAACCGATTGATTCGAGCAGTTTCAAAGGTATACATATCTGTTATGCGCGGAACGCCCCTGATGCTGCAGCTGATGGTGGTTTACTTCGGACCGTTTTACCTGTTTGGAATTAAAATCACCTCTTCCTATCGCTTTGTTGCGGTGATTATCGGGTTTGTGCTGAATTATGCGGCATATTTTGCGGAAATTTACCGCGGGGGAATTGAGTCGATGGCGATCGGCCAGTATGAGGCGGCGAAGATCCTCGGCTATTCAAAGGTACAGACGTTCTTTAAGATTATTTTTCCTCAGGTTGTGAAGCGGATTCTCCCGCCGGTAACGAACGAGGTTATTACACTTGTAAAGGATACGTCACTTGCGTTTGTAATTGCCGTATCCGAGATGTTTACCTCCGCGAAGGCAATTGCGGCGGCGCAGACAACGATGGTGCCGTTTGTGATTGCAGGCATTTTTTATTATGTATTTAATCTTCTTGTGGCGTTTGTGATGGAAAAACTGGAAAAGAAACTGGATTATTACCGTTAAGCAGCGGGGTGGAGGTTGGCATGAATTTACTAGAAATAAAAAATTTAAAGAAATCATACGGCGGTCTGACAGTGATTGAGGATATTTCCCTCTCTGTGGCGGAAGGTGAAGTCGTATCGATCATAGGGCCATCCGGTTCAGGAAAATCCACGCTGCTGCGCTGTGCGACGATGCTTGAAAAGATGAACGGCGGAGAACTGACATATCTTTCAGAGAAAGCGGCCTGGAACGGCAGTGACGGAAAGTGCGTCTATGCACCGTCAAAGGATTTAAAGAGAATACATGGTTATTATGGGCTTGTATTTCAGAATTTTAATTTATTTCCGCATTTTTCGGTTCTGAAAAATGTGATGGACGCGCCTGTGAGTGTGCAGGGAATTCCAAAAGCAGAGGCGGAGAAGACCGCGAGACAGCTTCTGGCGCGTCTTGGCCTTGCGGATAAGGCGGATGCATATCCATGCCAGCTCTCCGGCGGACAGCAGCAGAGGGTATCTATAGCAAGGGCGCTTGCGCTGAATCCGAAAATTCTGTTTTTTGACGAGCCGACTTCGGCGCTTGACCCTGAGCTTACCGTAGAAGTGCTGAAGGTTATAAGAAGCCTTGCCGAGCAGAAGATGACAATGATAATTGTGACGCACGAGATGCAGTTTGCAAAAGAATTATCGGATCGTATTATTTTTATGGAAGAGGGAAGAATTCAGGCGCAGGGTACTCCGGACGAGCTGTTTTCGACAGAAAATGCGAGGGTGCGTGAATTTATCGGTAAGCTGACGAATTAGCAGGAATTTGTGTTCCCGTATTGCGAAAATCCCCCGGGTGGTATATAATTTACGCGGACAAGCAGATTCCATAATCTGCCGTAGTGGAAATGACAGAGAAAGAAAGGTCAGGTAAAATTCTATGGAAAAGAAAGAGCTCCTCTATGAAGGGAAAGCAAAAAAGGTGTTTAAGACGGAGGACCCTGATGTATTAATTGTAGATTACAAAGATGATGCGACTGCATTTAACGGCATCAAAAAGGGAACTATTGTAGGAAAGGGCGTTGTCAATAACAGAATGACAAACCATGTGTTCAGGCTTCTGGAGAAAGAAGGTGTGCCCACACACTTTGTTGAAGAGCTGAGTGACAGAGAGACGGCAGTTAAGAAAGTGGAGATTGTTCCGCTTGAGGTAATCATCCGTAATGTTGCAGCCGGAAGTTTTTCCAAGAGACTCGGTGTTGAGGAAGGCGTGGAGTTTAAAGAGCCTACCATAGAATTCAGCTATAAAAATGATGAACTTGGCGACCCGCTGATTAACAGCTATTTTGCAGTGGCGCTTTCACTGGCAACATGGGAAGAGATTGAGACGATTAAAAAGTATGCGTTTAAGGTAAATGAAGTGTTAAAGGCATATTTTCTTCAGGCGGATATCCGGCTGATTGATTTTAAAATTGAATTTGGACGTTATAAAGGACAGATTATACTGGCGGATGAGACATCACCCGATACCTGCAGACTGTGGGATGTCCACACAAATGAAAAACTGGATAAGGACCGTTTCAGAAGAGATTTGGGGAACGTGGAAGAAGCATACAATGAAGTATTCAAAAGGCTGGGCTTGTAAGAGTTCCAGCAGAAGACATGAAATGTAATGTGGAACAACAGAAAGGTACGGGGATAACACAGTATGGGAACAGATCGTTATCAAAGTCCGTTGTCGGAGAGGTATGCGAGCAGGGAAATGCAGTATATCTTTTCACCGGATATGAAGTTCCGCACGTGGAGGCGTCTGTGGATTGCACTTGCGGAAACGGAAAAAGAACTGGGATTGAATATCACGGATGAACAGATTGCCGAGCTTCGGGCGCATAAGGACGATATCAATTACGATGTGGCGAAGGCGAGAGAAGCGCAGGTACGTCACGATGTGATGAGTCATGTCTATGCCTACGGCGTGCAGTGTCCGAAGGCAAAGGGAATCATTCATCTTGGCGCAACTTCGTGTTATGTCGGTGACAATACGGATATTATCGTGATGAACGAGGCGCTGAAACTGGTCCGGACGAAGCTTGTCAATGTGATTGCCGAGCTTGCGGAATTTGCGGATGAGAACAAAGACCTTCCAACGCTTGCATTTACGCATTTCCAGCCTGCCCAGCCTACGACGGTCGGAAAAAGGGCAACGCTTTGGATGAATGAGTTTATGATGGATCTGGAAGATTTAGAGTATGTAATGTCAACTTTGAAGCTGTTAGGGTCTAAGGGGACAACGGGCACACAGGCAAGTTTCCTTGAACTTTTTGACGGAGATCAGAAGACAATTGACAAGATTGACCCGATGATTGCAAAGAAGATGGGATTTAAGGAGTGTTATCCTGTGTCCGGGCAGACATACTCAAGAAAAGTGGATACGAGAGTGTGCAATGTCCTTTCAGGAATTGCAGCTTCGGCACATAAATTTTCAAATGACATACGTTTGCTTCAGCATTTGAAAGAAGTGGAGGAGCCTTTTGAGAAGAACCAGATTGGGTCTTCTGCAATGGCGTACAAGAGAAATCCGATGCGCAGTGAGAGAATTGCTTCACTGTCGCGTTATGTTATGATTGACGCGCTGAATCCGGCGATTACTTCCGCGACACAATGGTTCGAACGAACGCTTGACGATTCTGCGAATAAGAGGCTTTCAATTCCCGAGGCATTTCTGGCCATTGACGGAATTCTTGATCTCTGTCTCAATGTGGTGGACGGCCTTGTGGTGTATCCGAAAGTCATTGAAAAGCGTCTGAGGAGTGAGCTTCCTTTTATGGCGACCGAAAATATTATGATGGATGCAGTGAAGGCGGGAGGCGATCGTCAGGAGCTGCATGAAAGAATACGAGAGCTGTCGATGGAGGCAGGAAAAAATGTCAAAGTAAACGGAATGGATAATAATCTGCTTGAGCTGATTGCAAGGGATGAAGCGTTTCCTATGGATTTTGAACAGCTTGAGGAAACGATGGATCCGGATAAGTATATCGGTCGCGCAGGCGTGCAGGTGAGGGCTTATCTTGAACAGGTGGTGAAACCGGTTCTTGACAGCCATAAGGAACTGCTGGGAGTCAAGGCTGAGATTCATGTATAATATACGGAAACAGGAGGAATCAAAATGGTAAAAGCAATCGTAGGAGCTAACTGGGGTGATGAAGGGAAAGGAAAGATCACCGATACAATGGCGGCAGAAGCCGATATTGTAGTGCGGTTTCAGGGGGGAGCCAATGCAGGGCATACAATCGTAAATAATTACGGTAAATTTGCACTTCACACCTGCCCGTCCGGTATCTTTTATAACCATACTACGAGCATCATCGGAAACGGTGTGGCGCTTAATATTCCGGTCTTATTTAAGGAAGTGAAGGAGATTGTGGATAAAGGTGTGCCGATGCCAAAGCTTCTGGTGTCCGACAGGGCGCAGATGGTAATGCCTTACCATATCCTGTTTGACCAGTATGAGGAGGAACGACTTGGCGGAAAATCATTTGGGTCTACGAAGTCGGGAATTGCTCCGTTTTATTCTGATAAATATGCAAAGATTGGTATTCAGGTGAGCGAGTTATTTGATTCGAAAGCACTGAAGGAAAAATTGAAAAATATCTGTGAAGTAAAAAATGTAATTTTGATACATCTTTATAAAAAGCCGCAGCTTGAAGTGGCAGATCTGTATGAAACCTGTATGAAATATAAGGCAATGGTGGAGCCATACGTATGCGATACCGGTCTGTTCCTTCATAATGCATTAAAAGAAGGTAAGGAAATTCTTCTGGAGGGACAGCTTGGCTCTTTGAAAGACCCTGACCACGGAATTTATCCGATGGTGACATCGTCCTCCACTTTGGCAGCATACGGATGCATCGGTGCAGGAATTCCGCCGTATGAGATCAAGCAGATTGTTACGGTTTGTAAGGCTTACTCCTCCGCCGTGGGAGCCGGAGCTTTTGTGTCGGAGATTTTCGGCGAGGAGGCTGATGAGCTTAGAAGGCGTGGCGGTGATGGCGGTGAATATGGTGCGACGACAGGGCGTCCGCGGCGTATGGGATGGTTCGACTGCGTGGCAAGCAAATACGGCTGCCGCATGCAGGGTACGACGGATGTAGCATTTTCTGTACTTGATGTACTCGGTTATCTTGATGAAATTCCGGTATGTGTCGCTTATGAGATTGACGGAAAGCAGACAACCGATTTTCCTGTGACTTCGAAACTTTCCGGTGCAAAGCCGGTATACCAGAAACTGCCGGGATGGAAGTGCGATATCCGTGGCATTAAGAAGTATGAAGATCTTCCTGACAACTGCCGCCGCTACATTGAGTTTGTGGAAGGGCAGATTGGATATCCGATCACCATGATTTCGAACGGACCGGGAAGAGATGATATTATATACAGATAAGGAAGGTTGATGCATGGCTGTAACTACCGTGATTTTTGATATTGGAAACGTACTGACGGACTTCTGTTGGGAGCGCCATTATAAGAAGTTTGGCTTTTCTCCCGAAGTGTACGAAAAGGTAGCGGATGCTACGGTGAGGAGTAAAGCGTGGGGAGAATTTGACAGAGGGCTGCCGGAGGCGGAAGTTCTCAGGATGTTTATTGAAAATGATCCTTCTGTGGAGGCGGAAATCCGGCAGGTATTTGCCAATATTGCGGATACGATTCATATGTATGATACAACAATTCCGTGGATTATGGATTTGAAGTCAAAAGGCTACAGGGTTTTGATCCTGTCGAATTTGTCCAATAAGACGCTTACGGAATGTGCGGACGATATGAAATTTCTGAATTACATCGACGGGGGGATTCTCTCTTTCCGCGACGGTGTGGTGAAGCCGGAACCGGAAATTTATCAGCTCCTGATTGACCGGTATTTTCTGAAGCCGGAAGAATGTGTGTTCCTTGATGACCGCCGGGAGAATATCGAGGCGGCAAAAGCTTTTGGAATGCATGGGATTGTATTTACGACGAGAGAAGAAGCATTGAAAGAATTAAAAGCCCTCGGCATCGAATGATGCCGGGGCTTTTGTGTGACACCAGTACATGTTCTGACAGGAAAGGCGGGGAATATGAACGAAAAACAGGTGGTTGTTGTGGTGATTGACGGACAGGGAGGCAGGATAGGAAAACTGATTGTGGAAGAAGTGAAAAAGAAAATCCCGGAGGCGGAAGTGATTGCTGTCGGGACGAACAGTACGGCGACTGCGGCGATGCTGAAGGGTGGTGCGGACGACGGTGCGACCGGAGAGAATTCTGTAATTGTGGCGAGCCGGCGGGCGGATTTCATTATCGGACCCGTTGGCATTTTGGCAGCGGATTCGATGATCGGGGAAGTGACCGAGAAGATGGCTGCCGCCGTAGGCAGAAGTCCGGCGAAGAAGGTGTTGATTCCGGTGAACCGCTGTCAGATTGCAATTGCAGGAGTGGAAAGCAGGAGTCCGGCGCAGTTTGTGCCGGAGGCGGTTGAGGTGGTGAGGAAAGCTGTATTGAAAGAGTGAGGACAGGGCAAACATTTTTCAGACGATGAAAAGAGCTTGACATCATTTTTTCCATACGTTAAGATATAGGAGTATCGTTCATGAAGGGCGAATTAGGGCAGAAGCCCAGTTTCTGTTGTTATACAATAGTAGTTCAATGCGATTTATTTTGGAAGATATCAGGAAGATATCTGTATTCAGGAAGAATACGGACATCTTCCTGTTTTTGATTTCAAGAACATTGGAGTTTGCGTCGGCACGGCATCCGCGGACTCTTAACTGTAGAAGCCGTGTAGAAAAGAGGGAAAAGATGAATCAGACAATGAAAGTAAATGCAGTTGAAAACACAGCAGGCAGGGCGAAGAGCAGAAGTGTGCAGAAGCTGGCGTCAGCGGGAATCTGTCTGGCAATCAGCCTTGTGCTTCCCTTTATCACAGGACAAATACCGGAGATTGGAAGTATGCTGTCGCCGATGCATATTCCGGTGCTGCTTTGCGGATTTATTTGCGGATGGCAGTATGGGTTTGCTGTTGGCGCGGTCGCGCCGATTCTTCGTTATCTTCTGTTTGGGATGCCGCCTATATTCCCGACAGGCATTGCTATGGCATTTGAACTGGCGGCATATGGCGCATGCGCGGGTATCCTGTATCAGAAGATGTCCAAAAAAGTGTCCAGTGTATATGTTTCCCTGATTGGCGCTATGCTGATTGGAAGAATGGTGTGGGGCGTGGCGCGCTTTCTGATGGCGCTTTTGTTCGGAGTGGAATTTTCCTTTGCGGCCTTTTTAGGCGGTGCATTTCTCACAGCGGTTCCCGGAATGATCTGTCATATCGCACTGATACCTGTGCTTGTGATCGGACTCAGAAAGGCAGGATGCTGTTATAATGAGTGAGACTAAAGTGATTGTAATGGAACATGCAGCGCGTTATCCGTCCATGCAGCCTCAGGACGTGGTAAAGCTCTTGTACCAGAATGAATTTGGCGCAGGTCATTTTGTGACAGACAGAGATAAGAGCAGGAATAGGATAATCGATGAGTATGAGGCGGCCGGCCATGACAGAGATCTTCCTCTTTTTGAGAGAATCGGCAATGAGTATGTCCGGTGTCATATCGACAGCAGATATATGAGGGAGGAGGACATAACCTGTCTGAACAGAGCATTTTTGCTGTCTGCGCACAGAACAAGCGGCAATATGGCCTCTTTTCAAAAGAAGCTCTCGGTTCTGTATACGCTGGCAGAGGAGGGTGTTTTCTGCTTTGGGCGAAAAGACCTTGAAAGTTACCTTCTACCGTATGAAAGCGATGGATTTCCGGCGGTTTCACACAGCAGTACATATAGAGAGGCCTATCACCCGTCCTATCGTGTGATTGGAGAGAGGCTGTGCCGGCTGTTTCCGCTGATATCGGAGATCGAACGGCTTCAAAAGAACAAGCGGCGTGTGACAGTGGCAATCGACGGCCGGTGCACTGCCGGGAAAACGAGTGCGGCGGGAGATATTGCAGAGATGTTTCAGGGGGAGGTCATCCATATGGATGACTTTTTCCTGCCTCCGGGACTTCGGACGAAAGAGCGGTATGAACAGGCAGGCGGCAATGTGCATTATGAACGTTTTCAGAAAGAGGTTTTGGACCAGCTTGCGTCCGGAAAAGAATTTTCGTACAGGGTATTCAGCTGCCGGAAGATGGATTATGATGAATCGAAGACCATAAGAGGGGACGGGCTGGTAATCGTGGAAGGTGCGTACAGCAATCATCCTGTGTTTGGGAATCCATATGATTTAACTGTCTTTTTTGATGTGGAGGAGGAAGAGCAGAAGCACAGAATTATACAGCGCGACGGAAAAGAACATTACTTTGACTTTGAGAAAAAGTGGATTCCTTTGGAAGAAAAGTATATAAATAGCGCTCATATATGTGAAAAATGTAGAATCGTTGTTCGATAGATAAAAAATAATTGTGCAGATTTATGGGAAATAGTATAATAGAACGGAAGAATGTTTTATGGGAGGCTGAAGATGAGTGTTATATGCGTAGAAACTGAAAAATGTGTAGGCTGTAATGCTTGTGTGCGTGCATGTCCTGTAGAGGATGCCAATATTGCGCGTATGAATGATGACGGTAGGCTGATTATTACAATTGACGATGACAGATGCATTAAATGCGGAGCCTGCATTGCAGCATGTTCACATGGTGCAAGAGGATTTAATGATGATATTGACCGTTTTTTAAAAGACTTAAAAAGCGGGCAGGAAATAGCGATAATTGCTGCTCCTGCGATTAAGATCGCGTTTGACGGAAACTGGCGCCATGCGCTGCAGTGGCTCAGGAATCAGGGGGTTAAAGCGATTTATGACGTATCTTACGGCGCTGACATTTGTACATGGGCGCATTTGCGGTATCTGGAAAAGCATCCTGACGCGAAGGTGATTTCACAGCCGTGTGCGGCGGTTGTAAATTATGCGCTGCGTGACAAACAGGAGCTGATACCTCACATGTCTCCGATTCAGAGTCCGATGATGTGCCTCGCCATTTACCTGCGCAAGGTGGTCGGATACAGAGGGAAGCTTGCCGCGCTCTCCCCATGTATTGCAAAGATTGATGAGTTTCAGCAGACAGGCGGAATTGATTATAATGTGACAATGGATCACCTGAAAAAATATTTTGAAAAACAGGGCGTCAATCTTCCTCAGATAAAAATATACAGCGAGTTTGAGTTTGACGACCATCAGGGGCTGGAGGGGGCGATCTATCCGAGACCAGGAGGACTGATGCGCAATCTCCAGATTCATAAGCCGGACATGTCAGTTGTCACTTCGGAAGGGACGGAAAAGCTGTTTAAGGAACTTGATCTCTATCTGGAGCAGAGGAAGGATCAGCTTCCAACGGTATTTGACGTGCTCAGTTGTGAGACAGGATGCAATGGAGGTCCTGCAACAGGCGTCGATTACCATCGGTTTGCCATGAGCGATATTATGTACGATGTTGAACAGTATGCGTCAAAGGTGCGTAAGAAGAACACAACGAGGAAGGGCGTTGATCTTCAGTTTGCGGGATTTGATAAGACGCTGAACCTCAACGATTACATTAGAGTTTACAAGCCGCTCAAGCGGTCGGATGTGAAAGTAACAGAGGCGGATATTAACCGTGCGTTTGAGGGACTCGGTAAATATACGGTTGAAGAGCGTCGTTTTGACTGTCATGCATGCGGTTATAAATCATGCCGTGAGATGGCGATAGCCATTGCAAAAGGAATCAATGAGAAAGAAAACTGTTATCAGTACATAACAAAAACCATTCACGAAGAGCGGCAGAAAGTCGATGCCGTTAACAGTGAAGTGCTCAAAATGAATCAGGAGTTGATGGCGGTCTTTGAACAGCTTACTCACAATATTGATAAGGTGAAAGAGGAAGCGGGGGATATCAGGGAAACAGGTACGAAGAGCGCTCAGGAGATGACTTCGGTCGCCGATCATGTGCATCAGCTGAATGCCCTGAATCAAAATATTGTCAATGCAATGAAAAATATAAACGATAATATTTCAAAATATAATGATATGACACAGGATGTGGAGAGCATTGCAAGTAAAATTAATCTTCTGTCATTAAATGCGGCGATTGAAGCGGCAAGGGCAGGAGAAGCCGGAAGGGGCTTTGCGGTTGTCGCGTCCAACATCAGAGATCTTTCAGACAGTTCAAAGCGGTCCGTCGGAAGCGCACGGGAGAATGATGAAGGTATTAAGAACTCTATGGACGAAATCAATGTGGTAATCGGGAATTTTAATGAAACCGTGGAGGAAATGGTAAACGTTGTGAACGCTACAATTCAGAACGTGGAGCGTACTTCGGAAAACAGCAAGAGAATCGAAGATTCCATGATTACCGTATCGGAGATTGCTGATAAGGTACAGGAAGTGATTCAACAGACGAATAGTATTCTGACATAAACTTGTGTATGGATAAAAAGGAATGGCGGTGCCATCTCAGACAGAAGAGAACATATTCTGGCTAAGGTGGCATTGTTTTGGAATAAGGGGGAGAAGCATATGAAGAAAAAATGTTTGGCAACTGTATTGGCGGCATTGCTGGCAGGAGTAAGTCTTGCCGGATGCACGGTTGGAAAGACGCAGGAAGTGGCGGAACTGGAACCGGAGGTTATAAAAGAGAGTGAAGAGCCAGAACACAGAATCGTTACGCTGCGTGTCTGGTCGGAGGAGGCGAATTTTGATCTTCTGACGAAGATGATTGAAAGCTTTCAGGAAGAATACGCAGGTCAGGCTGAATTTGACATCCGGCTCGAAGCATCTTCGGATGCCAGCACGAAGGATGATTTTCTGGCGGATGTGCACAATGGTCCGGATGTGTTTCCATTTGCAGATGATCAGTTATCGGCTATGGTGGCCGCCGGTGCGATCGCTCCGGTTGACAATGCGGAGGAAGTAAGGGCTGCGAACCTGGAGGATGCGGCAGCGGCTGCCAGTGTGAACGGTGTTTTGTACGGGTATCCGATGACCGCGGACAATGGGTATTTTATGTATTATGACAAAAATTATTTTACGCAGGAAGACGTAAAGACATTGGATGGCATGCTGGCAGTGGCAGAGGCAGAGGAAAAACAGATTACGATGGACTGGTCTTCCGGCTGGTATCTGTATTCTTTCTTTGGCAATACGGGAATGGAGTTCGGCGTAAATGAGGATGGGGTCACCAATTATTGCAGCTGGAATACAACAGAAGGCGCGGTGAAGGGAACGGACATCGCACAGGCGATGCTTTCGATTGCCGCGAGTCCGTCATTTAAAAACTGTGGGGACGAAGAGTTTCTGTCAGGTGTCCGGAACGGAAGCGTGATCGCGGGTGTAAGCGGCGCGTGGAATGCAATGGAGATAAAAAATGCGTGGGGTGCGGATTATGGGGCTGTGAAGCTGCCTTCTTACACGTGTGCGGGGCAGCAGATACAGATGGCATCCTTTAAGGGATATAAGATGATGGGAGTAAATGAATATTCGAAAGAGAAAGAATGGGCATTCAGGCTTGCCGACTGGTTTACAAATGAAGAAAATCAGACACTTCGCTTTGCGGAGAGAAATCAGGGACCTTCGAACATAAAGGCGGCAGCTTCGGACGCGGTACATAAGGTTCCTGCAATTCAGGCGGTTATTGCACAGGCGGAGTTTGGCAGGCTGCAGAGAGTCGGGAACAGCTATTGGGATGCCTGTTCATCGTTTGGACAGATTATGGCCGACCACAATCCGAACCAGACGGATCTGCAGGAACTGATGGACACTCTGGTAAAGGGCATTACGGCATCTGTAGTACAATAAGGGGGAATATGTATCATGAGGAAAAATAAAGGCAGAGGAATCAGCACGAAAATTCTTATTCTTGTTCCTGTATTTGTTTTAGGAGTGGTATCTGTTATTTCCAATCTGGGGGCAGTATCCAATATCCGAAGTGTAAATAAAAGCGCATCGCAGATTGCGAATGAATATATGACATGTATTTCAAGTCTGAGTGATATACAAAGGGAAACACAGCAGATACACAGGCTGGGACTTTCTCATATTGTTGCAACAGACCTTTCCAGTATGATTGAACTGGTTGAATCAATCCGAAGTGAACAGGAAATTCTCGACGGATATCTGGAACAGTTTGAGACTATTACGGCTGGTGCCGGGGATTTTGAAGACAATTATCAGACGCTTCTGAATCATTTTGAGAGTCTGAAATATGAAATGGCGAATCTGCTTGCGTATAGTGCAAATGGAAAGAATGAAGAGGCATATGCGCTGGCAAACGGAGCGATTGCGGAGCACTCGGAAGCAATGCTTGCAAGCATTGCGGATATGACGCAGGAGGCAAGAACAGGCTCGGAAAAGGCGAAGGATGAACTTTCAAAGGTTTACTCCAAAGCATTCTTTACCAGTATGGTGACGATCGCAGTCAGCGTTGTCTCGCTCTTAGCCGCTTTGATCAGTGTTTTTGCGCTTGTAATCCGTCCGCTCAGCAGGACGCAGAAGGAAATTACCGGTATCATAGAGGATATCGACAGGCGCGAAGGTGATTTGACAAAACGTGTTACGATTCCTTCCAATATGGAAATTGCAGCGGTTGGAAGCGGTATCAATGTATTTATGGGCAAGCTTCAGGATATCTTCAAAATGATCATCAGCAATTCCAATAAAATGGAAAAAGTGGTCAACGAGGTTATGAACAGTGTTATGGCTTCAAACAATAGTGTATCCGATCTGTCAGCGCTGACGGAAGAGCTTGCCGCCACAATGCAGGAAATGTCGGCGAATGCTTCGGTAATCAATACGAATACGGACGCCGTGAAAGAAGAAGTGAATTTAATTGCGCAAAGAACGATGGACATTAATGGCTACACGAAAGAAATGAAAGTGCATGCGGATGAGATGGAAAACGCTGCACGGTCCAACATGGAATCGACGAGTGTGAAAGTCAATGAAATTCTCACGGTTTTAAATCAGGCAATCTCTGACAGCGACAGTGTAAATCAGGTAAACAGCCTTACGGATGATATCCTGAGCATTGCGCGGCAGACAAATATGCTGGCGTTAAATGCCTCGATCGAGGCAGCGAGAGCAGGAGAGGCAGGAAAAGGCTTTGCGGTTGTGGCAGCACAAATCAGCCAGCTTGCTTCCGCAAGTCAGGAAGCGGCAAACCGTATCCAGGAGATTAACAGCGTCGTCACATCTGCCGTACATAACCTGGCCGATCATGCAAACGGGCTGGTGGATTATATGAGTGATTCCATACTGCCGGAATTCGAGGCATTTGTGGAATCCGGAAGTGAATATAAGAAGAAAGCGTCATTTGTGGAAGAAGTGATGAATGAGTTTGTTGAAAAGACGGATATGCTGAATGAGAAGATGGGAGATATCGCCGACTCCATCAATACGATCGCGAATGCGATCGAGGAAGGTGTAAATGGTGTCAGCGGCGCGGCAGACAGTACGCAGGGACTTGTCGGGGAGATGGAAGATATTACGGTCCATATGGATGAGAACCAGTCAATTGCGGCGTCACTGAAACAGGAGACCGAAATTTTTGTCAATCTGTAATACTATTTCTTTTCTTTATCGCGGTAAGGATACGGATTATCGAAAATCCCCTTGCCGCGTTTTACATTTATCATCATCATAAGGAAATGAATCATAAGAGGCACTGCAACTGTTGCAGCGAGCGATGCAAGAAAAAGATGTTTTGCATATTCATGTTTCATCAGGGAAAAAATAAGGGTGCATATATAAAGAAGAACAAGTATGATAACACCTATGAATGCAAAAATACGTTGCGTTTTTGTATAGTTTGACGGATGCATGAAACTCTCCTTCCTGTGGCGTCTTTTTGGTAAACTTCATTATACTCTGCCAAATGAAGGAACGCAACCGGTTTCTCGTATACAGATACAAAATGCACAGATAATACGAGCACGGGACCGCCGTTTTTGTGCGAAGGCCCGTGCTCTTAATTGGGGGAGGATAAAGTCACATAATGAAAAAGCACTTAGTGACTGATAATCAAAGGAGGGGGGACCCCAATGATTAATCATAGTATGGACACTTTTGAAAAGTTCTATACAAAATCTTTAAAATGAGTTATAATGCATAAGAAAAATCCTGTAGGGCATCTATATGAAAAAGGAAATAACAGAAAGATAAGGAGTTTGGATTATGGCATTATTACAGCAATGGAGAGATATGGCATATGACCAGCAGGCCGATAAGGGCAAGCTGCAGAATCTCTGGAGAGTATATTTTCTGAAAGAAAAGGAAATCTATGAGCAGCTTTTAAGCAACCCCGATGAAATTGTAAAGGGTACGGTAAAGGAACTTGCCGAGAAATATAATGTGGATATTATGACGATGACAGGATTCCTTGACGGTATTGATGAAAGCTTGAAAGTAAGGAATCCGATTGAGGAGATGGAAGAGGATACGGAAGTAAATCTTGAGTTTGACAAGGCGCTTCTTTACAAAAATATGGTTGGTGCGAAAGCAGACTGGCTGTATGAACTGCCACAGTGGGACGAGATTTACACAAAGGAGGAGAAAGAGGCTCTTTATAAGGAGCAGAAGCTTTCAACGACATACCGCCGTGAAGGGAAGAAAATAGGAAGAAATGATCCTTGTCCATGCGGAAGCGGTAAAAAGTATAAAAATTGTTGTGGTAAGGCATAATAAGGAAAGGCAGGAAAGAGCTGCCGCATGGGATATGGTTTCCTGTGCGACAGCATTTTTTACGCAAGCCAGGAATACTGAATTGAAGAGAGGAATTTAGATTGAAAAATCGCGCTGATGCGCTAATTTTTCAATCGGGCAATTTGAGTCAGGGCCTCAAATATGCCTTGATCGCAGTCGGAAATTTGAGATTTCCGACGCGTGTCATCGCAGTAAACTGCTCTGACATGGAGGATTTGTGTGAAAAATAAATTTTTCACACGCAAATTTGTGCCTGCGGCCCAAATTCGCAGGCTATGGAAAGGCATGGTTATTTTTATGAAAAAATGCAGAGTATCAGTGATTGCGGTTTTTGCATCAGTCTTGCTTGCTGCGTGTGCGGGCAGTCAGGATATTACGACAGAGAAAACGACGGAACAGACTGAAGAACCTGTGATTGTACTTGGAGATGAAGATCTGCCGGAAGTCACTCCGGATGATGACAAGACACAGCTTGAAGAGCCGGAACCGGTACAGGGAGCCGAACAGGATGCGGCGGCTGACAGCCCCTCCGTATCGGAAGATGCGGTAAGCCGTCCTGTTATAGAAGGCCCCATACTTGTAATCGGCGCCGCACCGAAAAATGCGGTCCTTGAAAATACAGATACGAACTCAGAGGGTGGTTATTCGGAGACTTTGTTATGTGAAGATGGAAAGGTGCGCCTTTTGATTGAACGTGTCGGAAATATACTTACGGAGGGCACTGCTTCTGAAGTACAGGAGTATTATGCTGCGAAGGAGAACTGGCAGCAGATAACCTTAGCCGAGCAGGATGAGGCGCTTTCCGGGACTGTCGGATATCCGGTTTACCGGTTTTTGTACACGACGGGAGAGGGGGAAGAATCCGTGATGCATAACAGTATGTATGTTGCTTGTAATGAGTATGGTTTTTTCCTCGATGCATCTTCAGAGGCCAGCGATTATCCGGACATGGAAGGGCTAATGAATACGTGGATAGAGACGGTCCGGATTGTTGACGAAGGATGATTTGAATGAAGTTCCGTATGCTTTGGGAGTCAAAGATACGGAACTTTTTATATTTCATAGGGAAAGAGGCAGTCATGTTCTTGTGATAGTGCGGAAATCATGTTAAAATAACGTCATGAATATGTTATGTGGGCAGGGGGATTTTATGAATAAAAGGAGATCGGATATTGTGAGTGTTTTGCTGCTTTTGGCAGCAGTCATTATTTTGTTTTACTGGTATACGAGACAGAACAGTATGCGTATGGCGGAGCAGAATAAAAATTATGCGGCGGATTCGGCATCGCTTTTAGCCACGCAGGTGGATGAAGAATTAAATAATGCGCTGAGCCGGATTAGTACATACGCATATTTTACGGGTGAAGGACTTACGGAACCCACAGTTTCTGCAAAGATGCTTCAGGAAATGGTGAAGAATTCACAGTTTGACTCTGTTTTGTTTACGGATCTGGAGGGCACGGATTATGCGCCTGACGGAAGAACATCCGATGTGACGGAGCGTGATTTTTACATAAATGGAATAAAAGGGGAAAACGGCATCTCCGTTATATTTGATTCGCATTTTTTTGATGAGATAATGGTAAATTTTTATGCGCCTGTTCGATATAATGGAGAAATTATAGGAGTGCTGCGAGGGGCGTTTCTGGCGGAGGAATATCTGCAGCATATGCTTACGACTACTTATTTTGGTGAGCAGGCGGATGTATATCTCTGTGTTCCTGACGGCAGAGTGGTTGCAGGTTCCGGGGATCAGATCTATAAGGACAATCTGTTAAATATGCTGGTTCAGAACGGGACGATCGACCGCAATACGGCTGACAGTGCACAGGATATATTTGAAAACGGCGGAAACGGCGCGTTTATCTGTGCTTCAGGTTATAAAACGGACAACATCTGCGTGAGATATCTGCCGGATAATCAGTTTATTCTTGTACAGACATTTCCAAAGAGCGTTACACAGCGTATGATACTGGATGAAAATATGATGGGAATCCGGCTGGAGATCATAATGCTGGGATTGTTTGCGGTTTATATTGTTACCATACTGGTACGGGCAGGCCGGGAGAAGAAGAGGCTGGAAACGGAAAACCGGGAGATGGGCTATATTATAAGCGGCGTCAATACATTGTTTCCACGGTTTGTTCTGGCTGATTTTGAGATGGATACTTATCAGTATCTTGCGGGGACGAAACCTCGTAACAGTAGTCTGGAAGTCTGTGGAAAATATGAGAATCTGGTGTCACATCTGAGCTCTATTCTGGTGAAGGAAAGTGATCGGAAGGAATTTGCAAAACAGATACGCAAAGAATGCATCATAGAGGAGCTGATGGATCAGAATGATGTGCGCTATGAATGCTATGTACAACGCAGGCAGAAAGCGGAGTGGGAGCATGTCAATGTGATCTGTCTGGAAAAGAAGGACGGCATAGCAACCAAAGTTCTATTCACCCGTCAAAATATCACGGAGATAAAGGAAAAAGAGCTCCGAATTCAGGCGGAGATTGCGCTTGCAAGTCGTAAAGAGAAACAATATCAGATAGCAATCACCTCCAAATCGTTTTGCACGTTTGAATTTAATCTGACGCAAGATCGAATCGAAAAAGATATTGTCCGTACGTTGGACGGACAGCAAGCGTCGCTCCTTAATGCAGTCGGTTTATCTGCGCCGTGCCGCGCTTCGGAATGTTTTGAGAAATGGAAACGGTTTATTGAGAAGGAATCCCTGGAAGAATACAGCGAAGGGGTAAACGTGGAGCATTTAAGAGACCATTTTGAGCAGGGCGATGCGGAAGTTACCGTTGAATACTGGGGCAGAAAGTCGAAAACGGAACAAATATGTATCCGTCAGTCATTCTTTATGACACGGGATGATGAGACCGGTGATATTATGGTTATGGTGGTATCGAAAGAGATCACGGACCAGGTTCGCGAACAGAGGGAGCAGACGCAGGCGCTTCAGGACGCTCTGATGCAGGCGCAGCATGCCAATCGAGCAAAATCTACGTTCCTGTCGAATATGTCACATGATATTCGAACGCCGATGAATGCAATCATAGGATTTACGACGATTGCAGTTAATCATATTGATAATAAAGAACAGGTTCAGGATTGTCTGCAAAAGGTTCTGTCGTCCAGCAATCATTTGCTCAGTCTTATTAATGATATTCTTGACATGAGCAGAATCGAGAGCGGAAAAGTGCAGATCAAAGAGCAGGAATGCAATATTTCCGAGCTTATGCATAATCTTGTGAATATCAT
This sequence comes from bacterium C-53, assembly GCA_003612525.1. Classification (GTDB taxonomy): domain Bacteria; phylum Bacillota; class Clostridia; order Lachnospirales; family Lachnospiraceae; genus C-53. Next base: position 32,918 of record RAZD01000029.1, read on the forward strand.
TCAGCCGCAGGTGAAGGCGAAACAGCTTGAGCTGTTTATCGATACGTTTGAGGTGAATAATGAGGATGTGATTGCCGATTCCCTGAAGCTGAATCAGGTATTTATTAATCTGCTTAGCAATGCCGTGAAATATACGCCGGCAGGCGGGACAATAACGTTTCGCATTATGCAGAAGACCACGTTCCGTCATGGATACGGTGATTATACGTTCGTGATTAAAGATAACGGAATCGGCATGTCGTCGGAATTTGTGAAACATATTTTTGAACCATTTGAGAGGGAGTCAACAGTAACGCGTTCCGGTATCCAGGGAACGGGGCTTGGTATGGCGATTACAAGAAACATTGTTGAAATGATGAACGGTAAGATCTCCGTGGAGAGTGAAGTCGGGAAGGGCAGTACCGTAACGGTTGAATTTACGCTGAAGCTTCAGGATGTGGAGAAGAATGCTGCGCAGATTAAGGAACTGGAAGGGCTGCGAGCGCTTGTTGTGGATGATGATTTCCATATCTGTGACAGTGTATGCAAGATGCTGAAACAGATCGGCCTTCGGGCGGAGTGGACGACGTCCGGCAAGGAAGCTGCATACCGCGCGCAGATGGCTTATGAGGAGGGGGATCCGTACCATACTTATATTGTTGACTGGCAGATGCCGGAAACAAGCGGGATTGAGACGGCGAGAAAGATACGCAAGGCAGCCGGAGAGGATGCGCCTATCATTATTCTGACGGCATACGACTGGACGGATATCGAGGATGATGCAAGAGGTGCAGGAATCACGGCATTCTGTGCCAAACCGCTCTTTATGTCTGACCTTAAGTCGGCGTTGCTTGCCGCCAACAATCTGGCAGGGAAAGAGGCAAATGCGGCGGCTTCCTGGACGCTTGAAGACTTCAGCGGGAAGAGAGTTCTTCTCGTGGAGGATATCGAGTTAAATCGTGAGATTGCAGAAGTGATTTTGATGGAGGCTGGATTCGAAGTGGAGTCTGCACCGGATGGAACGGATGCGGTTGCGATGGTGGAAGCATCGGAAGAATATTATTACGATGCGGTTTTGATGGATGTGCAGATGCCGATTATGAATGGCTATGAAGCGACCCGGACAATCCGAAGCCTTCCGAGAAAGGATGTAAAAGACCTTCCGATCATTGCCATGACAGCCAATGCGCTTGAGGAGGATAAAGAGGCGGCGCTTAAGAACGGAATGAACGCGCACCTTTCGAAACCTCTCGATGTGGAATTGTTTATTTCGGTGCTTAAGAAATTTTTAAAATCATGAGTTTACCATACATGAGAAGGATTGGGAATGAGGCAGCCCCTCATCCCCGATCCTTCTTTTTTTCTTTTTTAACTTTTTCAAAAAATGTGCTTTCCGCCATGCGGCAAGCAGCAGCGGCCTGTCGGAGTGTCAGTTCTTTTCGAATCCATCGTTCACTAATTTCCGGGAAGTTTTCCGGGAGCTCTATTTGCGGTCTTCCGAATTTCACGCCTCTGGCTTTTGCAGCGGCAATCCCTTCGGCCTGCCGTTGTTTAATATTGATTCGTTCATTTTCGGCTACATAGCTCAAAAGCGCCAGTACGATATCGCTTATTAATGTGCCAAGAAGATTTTTTTCCTGTCTCGTGTCTAAAATAGGCATATCGATTACTACAATATCCGCCTTTTTTTCTTTGGTGATAATCCGCCATTGTTCATTCAGATCGAAGTAATTTCGTCCCAGGCGGTCAATAGATTTGATATATAATACGGAATTCTGGTCGAGCTTCTTCAATAATTTTTTATATTGCGGCCGCTCAAAATCTTTTCCTGAGAGTTTATCGGCATAAATATGTGTTTTCGGTATGCCTATGTTTAAAAATGCGTTTGTCTGCCTGTCAATGTTTTGTTCCCCGGTTGATACCCTTGCATAACCATAATAATTCTTTTGTTCCATTTTACCCTCCGAAATATAAAAATGTTCTATACGAATCGTTTTTACCTTAACGGATGGGGACAAAAATGAAAATAAAAAAATTCAAAAAAGTGTACTTTTTTGAATTCAAACAAAACAGCAATTTTATCTTTTAATTCTACCATAATATAAAAAATAATCAAGAAAATTTTTGGAAAGTTACATTAAAAACGTTGTTTTTCTTTTCGCTCCTAAAAAGTACACCTTGCGGAGTAAAAACGGAAATGTTATTTAATTCAATTGATTTTCTGATCTTTTTTCCAATTGTAGTCCTACTATTTTTTATAATCCCATGTAAATTGAGATATATATGGCTGCTGATTTCCAGTTATTTTTTCTATATGAGCTGGAATCCCAAGTATGCGATTTTAATGGCTTTGTCTACCGCGATCACATATGAAAGCGGGATTTTGATTGAAAAATGCAGCTTAAGAGGAAATGCTAACTTAAAAAAATTATGCGTTGCTGCAAGCCTGATCAGTAATTTAGGTATTCTGTCTGTTTTCAAATACACGGATTTTGTTATGAATAATATAAACAGAATATTGCGGTATTTTGGTATGGAGATAATTGAACGGCGTCTGGATTTACTGCTTCCGGTCGGAATTTCTTTCTATACGTTTCAGGCGCTAAGCTATACGCTTGATGTTTATAAGGGCAGAGTGAAGGCGGAACGCAATATTTTTAAGTACGCACTGTTTGTTTCTTTTTTCCCACAGCTTGTTGCGGGCCCGATTGAACGATCGAAAAATCTGCTCAGTCAGATACAGCATATGGATAGGATTCAGGTATGGGATTTTGCAAGGATAAGGGATGGCTTCTTTCTGATGATGTGGGGGTTCTTTCAGAAATTGGTGATCGCAGACAGAGCGTCTCTGCTTGTGGATACCGTTATGAATCATTATCAGAACTATGGATTTATAGAAATTGCTTTGGCTTCCGTACTGTTTGCTTTTCAAATCTACTGTGATTTCGGCGGGTATTCGGACATTGCAAGAGGTGCGGCAATGGTGATGGGATTTAAGTTGATGAAGAATTTCAGACAACCCTATCTTTCAGGAAACATCAGGGATTTCTGGCGGCGGTGGCATATATCTCTGACTTCATGGTTTACGGATTATCTATATATTCCGCTTGGTGGAAACAGAAAAGGCAAATATAGAAGATACCTGAATCTGCTGATTGTTTTTGGCATCAGCGGTTTATGGCACGGGGCCGGTTGGAATTTCATCGTATGGGGATTGCTGCATGCCGTTTATCAGATTGCCGGTGATTGTAAAGGCTGGATGCTGAACCGGGGTAAGATGGTTTCTGCCGCACAGACAACCGTAAGCGTCAGACTGAGGAAGGCGGTCGTTACGTTTCTTCTTGTTGATTTCGCATGGATATTTTTTGCTTCCGAAAGTTTGCGCCATGCGCTTGGAGTCATTTCTCAGATGTTTTCCGCAATTCAGACCACAAGTATTTTCGAAATTGGTCTGGACCGCGGAAATTGGTTCTTTCTGCTTTTTGGAATAGCAGTTTTAACGACTGTTGATATCCTGCATGAGAAAAATATTGCAATATTTAATAAGGTAGCAGAGCAGGAACTGTGGTTTCGATGGGCGCTCTATATGGGCTTGATGTGGACTACCATACTATTTGGCATTTATGGTACGGCATATGATTCAAGTACGTTTATTTATTTTCAGTTTTGACGGTGAGGGGCATGAAAGAAAAATTAAAAAAGATTTTTATATTTTTTTGCGCAGTTATTATTTTTATTATCTGTGGGAAGATCTGGCGCTATGTATTGGTCGATGATACAAAGTCCTATACGCGTTTGACGATGTACCAGCTTTATCATTCAGAGCAAAATATAGATATTGCGTTTATTGGCTCTTCCCACGTATATGTTTCTCTTGTGCCTGAAATAACGGACAAAGGGTTTGGAAAGTATACATTTAATCTGGGGACGTCTGCTCAGCGGATGGACGGTTCTCTGGCAATGGCGAAGGAAGTCATTGCAAATCATGATGTAAGTCATATCTATCTGGAGATGTATTATGGGATGGCATCGGAGAAAGACAGGACACAGCTGACGAATACTTATATTATTTCGGATTATATGAAACCTTCGCTTCGGAAGTTGACCTACCTTCTTAAGACAAGTCCCAAAGAGTACTGGGTGAACAGTTTTATTTTAGCACGGAGAGAATGGACGAATTTTTTTGATGCGGATTATGTAAAAGATCTCATTATGAAAAAAAGTTCTGATTCTTACAAAAATCATCAATGGGTCAGAAAGGAAGGACAGACGGCATATTATGTGGACAGAGGTTTTGCAACAAATGAGAGCCGCATACCGGAAGATACCTTTTGGAATGAGGCTGCCTATAACGCGATAGATGTGGAACACATCTCGGATGTCTGGAGAGATTCGTTATGGAAAATCATAGAACTTTGCAGGAAAAAGAAGGTTCAGTTGACTCTTTTTATTACGCCGATATCGGAATCGACAATTGTTGGAAAAGGGAATTATGATTCTTATGTGCAGGAAGTCAGAGTGATTGCCGGTCAAGCGGGTATAGAGCTTTATGATTTTAATTTAGTGAAGCCGGAGTATTTTCCGGCAAGGGACGGCGCATATTTTAAAGATGAAGGCCATTTGAATACGCAGGGCGCAAGGACGTTCAGCCAGTTGTTTTGTGATGCCCTTACCGGAAAGATATCGCGGGAACAATTATTTTTCCATTCGCTTGAGGAAAAAATGCTTTATCAGGAACCATTTGTATACGGGATTGCGGGGCCGTCTGTCAATGAGGCGGAGGGAGTGAAATATGCCCGTATGATTGCAAACAGAGACGGTGGAATTGAGTATCGGATTATGGCCGTTTCGGAAGAGGGAAATGAAAGAATGATTCAGGACTTTTCACAAAACACAGAATTTTCACTTCCCGTAGAGGAACATGGAATTCTGTATGTTGACTGGCGCATGGAAGATGGCAGTGGAGATACGACTGCGCTGCAGATCAGCTACTAGTTTTTTGACTTACAGTTGATTCTGTGTTTTCTGTAAAAAAATCAGGGTTCCCTCTTGACAGAATTTCTTTTCATAGAGTATGATACAAAACAGAGAATACGTTGACGAGACGAGTAATATATGGAAAGTTTCAGAGAGGGGCATCGGACGGCTCTGCCGCAGGCTGTGAGTGCCTTAACGGAACATATATGAAAACTACCTCTGAGTGGCCCTAATCCGGTCCGGTGATTCCGTTATCATCACAAATGAGAGATTCCGGTCATATATCATGATTTGGAATAAACAGGGTGGAACCGCGGAGAATCTTCGCCCCTTGCGTGAATTCGCAAGGGGCGTTTTTGCGCATAATATTCAAAACGCAGGAAGGAATAAATATAAGGAGGATACGATGAAAATTACATTAAAAGATGGCTCTGTGAAGGAGTATGAACAGGCCAAGTCCGTAATCGAAATTGCAAAAGATTTAAGCGAAGGGCTGGCTAGAATGGCATGTGCCGGAGAAGTGGACGGCGAGAGAGTGGATTTGAGAACGGTCATTGACAAAGACTGTGCGTTAAATATTCTTACCTTTCAGGACAAAGGCGGACGTGACGCATTCCGTCATACGGCGTCCCATATTATGGCGCAGGCGGTAAAACGTTTATATCCTGAGGCTAAACTTGCAATCGGGCCTTCCATTGACGATGGATTTTATTATGATATTGACAGAGAAGAACCGCTTACGACAGAGGATTTTGAGGCAATTGAGGCGGAAATGAAAAAAATCGTGAAAGAAGACCTGGCGCTTGAACGGTTTGAGCTTCCGAGAGAGGAAGCAATCCGGTTCTTTGAGGAAAAGGGAGAGCCGTATAAAGTGGAATTAATCAGAGATCTCCCGGAAGATTCGATAATCAGTCTTTACCGGCAGGGAGAATTTACAGATCTGTGTGCCGGCCCGCATCTTATGACGACAAAGCCGGTGAAAGCGGTCAAGATTATGAAACTCGCAGGCGCTTACTGGCGTGGAAATGAGAAGAATAAGATGCTGACAAGACTTTACGGAACCGCGTATACAAAGTCGGCTGATCTTGAGGCATATATTACGATGATGGAAGAGGCGAAAAAGCGCGATCACAGGAAAATCGGGAAGGAATTAGGCCTCTTCATGTTTGTAGATGAAGGACCGGGATTTCCGTTCTTCCTGCCCAAAGGCATGGTGCTTAAGAACACGCTGATGCAGTATTGGCGGGAAATTCATGAGAGGGAAGGCTATGTGGAGATTTCGACTCCGATCATGTTAAACCGCCATCTGTGGGAAACCTCGGGTCATTGGGACCATTATAAGGAAAATATGTATACGACTGTGATTGATGAGGAAGACTTTGCCGTTAAGCCGATGAACTGTCCGGGCGGACTGCTTGTTTATAAATCACAGCCGCATTCGTACCGGGATCTGCCGCTTCGCATTGCGGAGGTGGGACTTGTGCACCGCCATGAGAAATCCGGCGCGCTGCATGGATTGATGCGCGTAAGATGCTTTAATCAGGACGATGCGCATATATTCATGACGCCGGAACAGATTCGCGATGAGATTAAAGGCGTGGTAAGGCTGATTGACGAAGTGTATCAATTATTTGGATTTAAGTATTTCATTGAACTTTCCACACGGCCTGAGGATTCGATGGGAAGTGACGAAGACTGGGAGATGGCAACAAAAGGGCTCAGGGATGCGCTTGACGAGATGGGGCTTGAATATATTGTCAATGAAGGCGACGGCGCTTTCTATGGCCCCAAGATAGACTTCCATCTTGTGGATGCGATTGGAAGAACCTGGCAGTGTGGAACCATTCAGCTTGATTTCCAGCTTCCGCAGCGGTTTGAGGTGGAATATATTGGCGACGACGGAGAGGCGCACAGACCGATTATGATTCACCGCGTATGTTTCGGGTCCATCGAGCGCTTTATCGGAATCCTGACCGAGCATTTTGCCGGAAAATTCCCGACATGGCTTGCACCGGTGCAGGTGAAAGTGCTTCCGATTTCTGATAAGTATCTTGCATATGGCAATAAGGTGATGGAGGAACTGAAAGCTGCCGGAATCCGCTGTGAACTTGATGAAAGAGCGGAGAAAATCGGTTATAAAATCCGGGAAGCAAGAAATGAGAGAGTGCCTTATATGCTTGTGGTGGGCCAGAAGGAGGAAGAGAGCGGACTCGTTTCGGTCAGAAGCCGGTTTGAAGGGGATGAAGGCCAGAAAGAGTTAGGCGTATTTCTTGACGATGTAAAAAAAGAAATATCTTCCAGATCGTGCCGTGAAGAAAAATCTGAAGAAGAGAAAAAATAAGAAAAGCTTTGGAATGGAACTTCCCGAATTGCAGATACTATGAGAGACATTCGGTAAAACGTAAAGTGTCAGAATCTATGGACGCAATAAGCGTAGAAGGGAGTTTCATTATGGTTACAATATTGGAATGTACGGCAAAAGATTGTTTTTACAACAAAAGCGAGTGCTGCTGCAAAGGAGATATCGAGGTGAAAGGACACAGTGCGAAGTGTTCTTCCGACACATGCTGCCAGAGCTTTAAAAAACAAAGAGACGGCTCTTACAGCAATGCGCACACAAGTTCTTCGCCAAGCAGAAGCGTTGAGATTGGCTGTGAGGCAGACAATTGTGTATATAATGACGATCACAGATGCTTCGCTGACCGCATCGGCATTGCAGGCATAAATGCAAGCACGAGCAGAGAGACACAGTGCAGCACATTCAGGGCAAGATAAAAGTGTTGACAGTATAGAATAATTATGGTATCTTATATGGGTGCTGTGATTACAGCATTCAGAGTAAAACAAAGCAGAGTATCCACTCTCACCCCGTGGCGGAGGGCTTAACGGGCGTTTATATGAAAAGTTATACCCGAAGAGGGTTTCTTTGAGATGTAAAGTGGATAGTCTGACTATCCACTTTATTTTTGGCAAGTATATGGAGGGCAAAGCAATTAGTGAATTAATGATTAACGAACAGATCAGAGATAAGGAAGTGCGTCTGATCGGGGAAGATGGAGAGCAGCTTGGAGTAATGTCTTCAAGAGAAGCGCAGAAGCTTGCGGATGAAGCGGGACTTGATCTTGTAAAGATCGCACCCACTGCGAAGCCGCCTGTATGTAAGATTGTGGATTATGGCAAGTTTCGGTATGAGCAGACCAGAAAAGAGAAAGAAGCCAGAAAGAAACAGAGAGTGATTGAAGTGAAGGAAATTCGTATGTCACCGAATATTGACACGAATGACCTGAATACAAAGGTAAATGCAGCCAGAAAATTTCTGGAAAAAGGTGATAAAGTAAAGATTACCCTTCGTTTCCGTGGACGCGAAATGGCACATATGCAGAGCAGTAAACATATTTTGGATGATTTCGCGAAGGCTTTGTCGGAAATTGCGGTAATAGAGAAGGCTCCAAAAGTTGAGGGCCGCAGTATGACTATGTTTTTAGCTGAAAAACGATAGATGTTACAGTTAAAATAAAGATGAGATTAGAGGAGGAAACATCATGCCAAAGGTTAAAACCAACAGATCAGCAGCAAAACGTTTCAAGGTAACGGGAACGGGAAAATTAAAAAGAAATAAAGCTTACAAACGTCATATCCTGACTAAGAAGTCTGCGAAAACGAAGAGAAATCTCAGAAAAGCAGTCATCACGGATGAAACAAATGTAAAGAATATGAAGAAGATTATACCATATTTATAAGATCGGAAAGGAGTTAAGGACATGGCAAGAATTAAAGGCGGAATGAACGCTAGAAGAAAACATAACAGAGTATTAAAACTGGCAAAGGGATACAGAGGAGCACGTTCCAAACAGTACAGAGTGGCAAAACAGTCTGTGATGAGAGCGCTTGCATCAGCTTATGCAGGAAGAAAAGAGAGAAAGCGTCAGTTCAGACGGTTATGGATTGCGCGTATCAATGCGGCAGCGCGTATCAATGGTATTTCTTACAGCCAGATGATGCACGGATTAAAGCTTGCGGGTGTGGATATTAACAGAAAAATCCTTGCGGATATGGCAGTGAATGATGCCGAAGGATTTAAAACACTGGCGGAGCTTGCGAAGTCTAAAGTGGCTTAACAAAAAACAGAAGCTGTTGTCTGGGACAACCTTTGAATATTCTATGAATTTCGGAGGTTCGGACGACGGCTTTTTTGATTTTTAGCGGTCGAACTGCCGCAGATTACAAGAAAGGCGTGGATATTTATATGCTGTTTCGAACGAAAAGATCAAGGGCATATGTACTGCTTATCATAGATTCCATTCTTCATATCGTATCGATGCTTCTTTCCGGCGCCATGCGTCACGGGTTTTTTGCATTTCTGGAGGGATGGTTTCAGAGACCGGCATATATTGCCACGATGACGCTTATTGTGCTCTTTTATGCGCTGATCTTTATCGGAAAAGAAGAAGCCAGGCAGGATATTATGGAACAGGGGCCTTTTTCTTATACGGTCGATGCTGTAAAAAGTCAGATGGGTTTATTTCTCTTTATTCTGTTTTTTCTGTTTATCACGAAGCAGGGACAGGAAGTGTCACGTTATATCATATTTGTTTTTTCCTTCATTGACATTGTGCTGGAGTGTGCGGTGCGTTTTCTGTATATACGTTTTTTAAGGCATTATATGAGAAATAATATATCGGCGGAACGAATTCTTCTGGTAACGATTTCAGATAGGGCGAAAGAGATCCTGAATCATATCTATGAGAAGAGGGGGGATTTACAGAATATCACAGCGGTGGTTCTGCTTGATGGCGGCAGTGAAAATTCTGTCATGGGTATTCCTGTTGTGGGAAATCGTGACAATATTCTTTCTACGCACAAAGAGAATGTCTACGACGAGGTGTTTATTCATATTCCGTACGATTATCCTGTGCCGCTTGAGTCTATCATTATGGGGTTTGAGCAGATGGGCGTTCCGGTGAATTTAAATATTGATGTGTTTAATCTGGCGGTGGAGGAAAAGGCCATTACGAGTTTTGGGCCTTATAATGTAATTGCGTTTAAACCAAATTCTCAGAAACTGATACCGATGATCTGTAAAAGATTGATTGATATCATTGGAAGTATGGCCGGTCTTTTCGTGACGGGAATTTTAACACTGATATTGGCTCCTGTTATTAAAATTCAGTCCCCCGGACCTGTTTTTTTTTCACAGGTACGGGTGGGAATCAACGGAAGAAAGTTTAAAATGTACAAATTCCGCTCTATGTATCAGGAGGCGGAGAAGGAGAAGGCTGCGTTGATGGAACAGAACGAGATGCAGGGCTTTATGTTTAAGATGAAGGACGATCCGAGAGTGACGCCGGTTGGACGATTTATCAGGAGAACTAGTCTCGACGAATTCCCACAGTTTTTGAATGTTCTGAAAGGAGATATGAGCCTGGTCGGAACGAGGCCGCCTACACTTGACGAATATGTACGGTATGAAACACACCATCTGAAACGTCTGTCAATCAAGCCGGGCATTACAGGGCTTTGGCAGGTCAGCGGCAGAAATCAGGTGAAGAATTTTGAGGATGTTGTAAAACTGGATTTTCGCTATATTGACCAGTGGTCCCTGCTGCTCGATGTAAAGATTATTCTTCAGACCATAGGGGTGATTTTTGGCAGAGAGAAGGAGTGGAAAAATTCCTGTTGTATTCTTGGCGTCAATATTTCGGTCGTGAATATGGCGGATACCATACGCATGATTGCGGAAAATCTAAGAGAGTGGTCAGGAAAATATATCTGTGTGGCGAATGTGCATACCACGGTTATGAGCTATGAAGATGAAACATACCGTGCAGTTCAAAATGGGGCGGTTATGGTGCTTCCGGATGGAAAACCGCTTTCTGTTGTGGCAAGGAAACGAGGGTGTCAGACCATCGGAAGAGTGGCAGGCCCTGACCTTATGGGAGAAATATTCCGTATTTCCGCATCCCATGGATACCGCCACTTTTTTTACGGAAGTTCAGAGGAGACTTTGGAGCGTCTGCGTGCAAAACTTTCAGTAAGCTATCCGGGGCTTGAGATTGTCGGAATGATTTCGCCGCCTTTCAGAGCGCTTACGGAGGATGAGGACAGGAACTATATACAGGAAATCAATGCGTCGGGGGCAGATTTTGTCTGGATAGGGCTTGGCGCTCCGAAACAGGAAACTTATATGGCGTCTCATGAAGGCAAGGTAAAAGGCCTGATGATCGGCGTCGGAGCCGGATTTGATTATTATGCCGGAAATATCAGGCGTGCGCCTCTCTGGATGCAGAAATGCTCGCTTGAATGGCTGTATCGTCTGATACAGGAGCCGCGCAAGCTTCTGAAACGCTATGTGCATACGAATGGGAAGTTTATACGGCTGGTGTGGAAAGAAAACAGGGATTTGCGTCATAGAGACAGAAAAATCCAGAGATAATAAAAAAGGTGTTTGACAAACGTTGTCGGACACCTTTTTCTCATAGCTATATAATTTAGATCAGATGGAGAAATTTATCGCAGATTTCACTCTTCTGCGAAAAAAATATCACATGATTTTGCATCAGTTTTTGCAATTTCACGCCTGATATCCTACATAAGTATATGCGATAGAATCTGTTTTGTCAATTCATTGAGATGAAATGGAAGAATTTTGTGTGAGTTCTATACGAAATGATTTCGGGTCTTAACCGCCTCTTGTTTTTTTAAGGGTCAAAAATGGGTCAATCAACAGGTGAAATAAGGTCGTTTTATCCTGTCGTATCTGTCATTCTTAAATTTAAAATCAGAATTTTTTTCATTATTCAGGGTCAATATTGGGGTCAAAAAGGGTAGAAAACACGGTATTTCCTGTGAACAGGGCATTTTTTCGCAGAAGAGTGAAATCTGCGAAATACGGATTACTGAAAAAACGGAGATGAATGATATTTCATGAAGCCCTCAAAGACTGTATGCAGAACCGTCCACTGAATATTATCCTCCTTGGGAGCCACCAGTTTCCCGCTTGAGAGCCACCTGGAAGTTTCCACCTTGAGAGC
>RAZD01000002.1 GCA_003612525.1 bacterium C-53
GTAAACTCTACTTATGCAGAGGTAAATGCTACTGTAGTTGGAGAAGGTGGAATTTAAGATTTCATTTCAGGAATATGAAGAAAATAATAAAAAAGTATTGACAGCATATTAACTAAAGGGTATAATTATGCACAGATAGATGAATAACAATTACATAAGGCAAACTTATTGAAAAGTAAGGACGCAAAGCTATAGGGTCTTACCTCGAAAGAGAAAGGCAGCCAGTTGCCGAATAGAATTTATATTCGATAAAATCATAGCCAGCGTTTTTGCGCGGGCTGTTTTTGTATATAAATCAGCTTACATGTTCTCTAACTTAAAACCACGAAAGGGGCATCGGGAAACCGGTGCTTTTTTCGTAGAAATCGTCCTTGACAATTTATGAAGCGCGGGTTATAATGTTTTCATTCACATGTAAAAAGCGATGAAGAGAAGAAGTAGCCGTTCATGGAAGATACAGAAACGAGCCGGGAGATGAGAGGCCGATCGGAACTGAACAGTGAATACATCTGTGAGCTTCGCACCGAAAGAAATGTTCAGTGTTTTGAGTAGGCTGCGGCGGTACGCCTCTGTTATCGGGCAAAGGTATGTAAGTACCTAATGAGATAAACAGCGTGAGTTGTTTATAAAGACAGGTGGTAACACGAGAGCAGCAGCTCCCGTCCTTTCAAAAGAAGGGCGGGGGCTTTCTTTACTTATATCGCGGAATATGGTACTATAAACGATATAGATTCTGTCAGATTTTTGGCGGAAGATGAAAGGAAGGAAGAAATGTCAGAGGAAAGAAATGTATACGATGTGCTCCTGGAAAGAGGATTTATCGAGCAGTGTACACATGAAAACGAATTGAGAGAATTGCTGGGGAAAGAAAAGGTAAGCTTTTATATTGGCTTTGATGCGACAGCAGACAGCCTGACAGCAGGGCATTTTCTCACGATTATGGCGATGATGCATATGCAGAAGGCAGGGCACCGTCCGATTGCGCTTTTGGGCGGAGGTACGACGATGATCGGTGACCCTTCCGGGAAGTCAGATATGCGTACCATGATGACGAAGGAAAAGATTCAACATAATGCAAAGTGCTTTTACGAACAGCTCTCAAGGTTTATTGATTTTGACAACGATCATGCTGTGATTGCCAATAATGCGGACTGGCTTTTAGATCTCAATTATGTGGAATTTTTGAGAGAGATTGGAGTACACTTTTCCGTAAATAAGATGCTCACGGCGGACTGTTACAAACAGAGAATGGAGAAGGGACTGACCTTCTTTGAGTTTAACTACATGCTGATGCAGTCGTATGATTTCTGGAAGCTGAACCAGCTTTATGATTGCAGGCTTGAAATGGGTGGAAATGACCAATGGAGCAATATTATTGGCGGTGTTGAACTGGTTCGCAGAAAAGAACAGAAAGAGGTGTACGGACTTACATTTAAGCTTCTCACAACAAGTGAAGGCATTAAGATGGGTAAGACGATGAAGGGAGCAGTCTGGCTGGATCCTTTAAAGACAACACCTTATGAATTTTTCCAGTATTGGAGAAATATAGAAGATGTGAAGGTAGAAGAATGTCTTGGACTGCTTACATTCCTTCCGATGGATGAGGTAAGGAGATTGGGAGCGCTTAAGGATGCCGAGATCAATCATGCAAAAGAAGTTCTGGCGTATGAAATTACGAAGATTGTGCATGGAGAGGAAGAGGCGAAGAAGGCGCTTGAGGCGGCGAAGGCAGTATTCGCAAATGGCAGAAAGAGTGAAGATATGCCTACGACAGAGTATTCAAAGGAAGAATTTGACGAAGGCAGGGACATCATTACTCTGCTTGTTGATACGAAACTCTGTGCGACGCGGTCAGAGGCAAGACGTATGATTGAGCAGGGTGGTATAAGCGTGAATGATACAAAAGTAACGGATATCAAACAGGTGTTTACCCCGGATGATTTTGACAGTGACGGTGAGCTTATAATCAAAAAGGGAAAGAAAGGGTTTCATAAGGTAAAAACACATTAATATGAGAAAGGAATGAGTAGTGGTATGAGTAATTTTATTCTGTTTGCGAACGCATGGTTAAGTTATTTCCTGTTATTTCTGATTTTCATTGCGGCAATGATCGTTGCAGGAACAGTCGGGGTGAAGATACGCAGGAATAAGGATGCGAAAGCGGTATTGGAGGAAGCGGCGGCAGGATCATCAAATGAAAACGTATGAGATACTGCTCCTTGATGTGGACGGTACTCTGCTGGATTTTGAAAAAACAGAAAGGTATGCCCTCGCGCATACCTTTCGGAAATTTTCGCTGAATTCTGATGAACCGCTGGAAGAAAGATACAGAGAAATCAACCAGGGGCTGTGGAAAGCTTATGAACGGGGTGAGATTGAGAAGAATGTGATTTTTTCGTCGCGCTTCGTAAATCTTTTTCGCGAATGTGGGATACCGGCGGACGGAATTGCGTTTGAGAGAGAGTATCAGCGCTGTCTGGCGCATACATGGTTTTATATGGACAACTGTATGGATGTACTGGAGCGTCTGAGGAAGAAGTATCGTCTATATATTGTGACGAATGGAGTGGCATCTACACAACGCACGAAGCTTGCGCTCACAGGAATCGACAGAATGATGGAAGGCATTTTTATCTCGGAGGAAATCGGTTCCTGGAAACCGCAGAAAGCTTTTTTTGACTATTGCGCGGCACATATAGGGGGATATGACAGGGAGTGTGTTCTGATTATCGGAGATTCACTGACTTCAGACATGCTTGGTGGTAATTATGCAGGGATTGATACATGTTATTTCAGGCAGAAAGGCGTTTCCCCTGAGCCTTGTGATATTCAGATTACATATGAAGTAAACTCGCTTTTAGAGCTCGCTGAGCTGTTAGAAGCATAGGAAAGGAATGAATCAGCAATGAAGATGCAATTTGCCGACCGAATGGCGGATTATGAGGAAGGTATTTTTCAGTTATTAAATGAGAAGAAAAACGAGATGGTTAAAAAGGGCCGCATTGTGTACAATTTATCCGTAGGAACGCCGGATTTCAAGCCCTCCGGCCACATTGTAAATGCGCTTGTGGAAGCGGCGAAAAAACCGGAGAATTTTAAATATTCCCTCGGTGATATGCCAGAGCTTTTGGATGCCGTTGCATTGCGGTTTGATAAACGGTATGGGGTAAAAGGACTGAAACATGAGGAAATCACAAGTGTTTATGGTTCTCAGGAGGGAATCGCTCATATTGCAATGTCCATCTGTAATCCCGGTGATATTGTGCTTGTGCCGAATCCCGGCTACCCTATTTTTGCTATCGGGCCATCGCTTGCCGGTGCAAGACTTGTTACATATCCGCTTACGGAGGATAATGGTTTTCTTCCAAGACTCAATGAAATTCCGGAAGATGTGCGCAGAAAGGCAAAGATGATGATTGTCTCATATCCGCTGAATCCGGTATGTGCCATTGCCCCGCGCAGTTTCTATGAAGAGCTTGTTGCCTGGGCGGAAGAAAATGAAATTATAATTATTCACGACAATGCATATTCAGATATTATTTATGATGGAAACGAGGGCATTTCATTCCTTTCGATTCCCGGGGCAAAGGATGTTGGCGCTGAGTTCTATTCTCTTTCAAAGTCATTTGATTTAACGGGGGCAAGGATCGCATTCCTTGTCGGAAATGAAGAACTGGTTCGGAATTTTAAAACTTTCCGTTCTCAGATTGATTACGGTATCTTTACTCCGATTCAATATGCGGCAATTGCGGCATTGACCGGGCCGGATGATGATGTGATACGTCAGTGCAGGGAGTATCAGAAACGGCGTGATGCGCTGTGCGGGGGAATGCGGAAAATCGGATGGAATGTGCCTGACAGCAAGGGAAGCATGTTTGCGTGGGGACCCATTCCGAATTATTACGATTCATCAACGGAATTTGTGATTGATCTGATGGAAAAGACAGGCGTGATCTGTACGCCGGGAAGCAGTTTTGGAAGTCTGGGTGACAGATATGTCCGCTTTGCACTGACGATTCCTGTGCCGGAGATTGAAAAAGCAGTGGAGGCAGTAAGACAAAGCGGGATCTTTGGAAAATAGCAGCGTTTCGGTGCCTGATATTGATTTATTTATAGAATTAAACAAATTACAGAGTGGCAATTTGGTTATAATACCTTATTGACACTCAATTTTTGTTATGTCATACTAGTGTATACACCACAAGATATAGTTGTTGGAATCAGAAAACAATCTATATTTCGTTGGGACGCCTGTGTTTTCTTATGCGGGCATGGTTTTTTGTGGTCGTATGGGCGATCCGCAGTTGGATTTTAAGTTATAGAAGGAGCTGGATTTTATGGAGAACTACGCAGAAAGGCATAAGCCGCATCTTGATGTCAAAGTAATTAAGAAGGATGGCACGAGAGAATCTTTCAATGTACAGAAAGTGATTGATGCGGTTGGAAAGAGCGCATACCGCGCTTTGACGGAATTTACAGATATGGAGAAAGACTATATCTGTGAAAATGTGATTCAGAGGGTGGATGAACTTGCGAAAGAGGAAATTCCGATTCCTGTGATGCACAATATTGTAGAGAGTGCGCTCGAACAGGTGAAACCGATCGTTGCAAAGAGCTACAGGGATTATCGTAATTATAAGCAGGATTTTGTCAGGATGATGGATGATGTTTATAAGAAGAGCCAGTCAATTATGTATATTGGCGATAAAGAAAATGCGAATACGGACAGTGCGCTCGTTTCCACGAAACGGAGCCTGATATTCAATCAGTTTAATAAAGAACTGTATCAGAAATTCTTTATGACAACAGAGGAGATTCAGGCCTGCAGGGATGGGTATCTCTATGTACATGATATGTCGGCCAGAAGAGATACGATGAATTGCTGCCTTTTTGACGTGGCAAATGTTTTAACCGGCGGATTTGAGATGGGAAATATCTGGTATAATGAACCGAAAACGCTTGATGTTGCGTTTGATGTGATCGGCGATATTGTATTAAGCGCCGCAAGCCAGCAATATGGCGGTTTCACAGTTCCGAGTGTGGAAATGATTCTTGAGCCATACGCAGAAAAATCATATGAGAAATATATTGTGAAGTATTCCCGCCTCGGTGTGGATAAAGAGACGGCAGAGTCAGAGGCGTATGAAGATGTGCGCCGCGATTTTGAACAGGGATTTCAGGGTTGGGAGTATAAATTTAATACGGTAGCGTCAAGCCGTGGCGATTATCCTTTTATTACGGTTACGGCGGGGACAGGCACCGGACGATTTGCAAGGCTGGCGACAATCACAATGTTGAATGTCAGAAGAAAAGGACAGGGAAAGAAGGATTGTAAGAAGCCGGTTCTGTTTCCGAAAATTGTATTTCTTTATGACGAAAGTCTGCACGGCCCCGGCGGGGAGCTGGAGGATGTGTTTGAAGCGGGTGTCAGGTGCTCAAGTAAGACGATGTATCCTGACTGGCTGAGCCTCACAGGAAAAGGATATATCGCAGACATGTATAAACAGTACGGAAAGATCATATCTCCGATGGGCTGCCGCGCATTTCTTTCACCGTGGTATGAAAGGGGCGGTATGTATCCGGCGGACGATCAGGATGTGCCGGTATTTGTGGGCCGGTTTAATATCGGCGTTGTTTCTCTTCATCTTCCGATGATTCTTGCGAAATCGAGACAGGAAAACAGGGATTTTTATGAAGTGCTTGATTATTATCTGAATCTGATCCGTCAGCTCCATATCAGAACACGGGCGTATCTTGGTGAGATGCGTGCTTCGACGAACCCGCTTGCTTACTGTGAAGGCGGTTTTTATGGCGGCCATTTAAAACTTACGGATAAGATTAAACCTATTTTAAAGTCAGCGACGGCTTCCTTCGGCATTACTGCGTTTAATGAACTCCAGGAGCTTTATAACGGAAAATCTCTTGTGCAGGATGGTCAGTTTGCATTGGAGGTACTTGAATATATTAACAGGAAAATTAATGAATTTAAGGATGAGGATAAAATCCTTTACGCAATATATGCGACACCGGCGGAGAATCTGTGTGGTTTGCAGGTAAAACAATTCCGCAAAAAATATGGTATTGTTGAGAATGTATCCGACCGTGAATATGTGAGCAATGGGTTCCACTGTCATGTGACAGAGGATATTACGCCGATTCAGAAACAGGATCTTGAATATCGGTTTTGGGAACTTTCCAATGGAGGAAAAATTCAGTATGTGAAATATCCGATTGATTACAACATTGAAGCGATTAAAACATTGCTTCGAAGGGCAATGGCAATGGGATTTTATGAAGGTGTCAATCTTTCTCTTGCGTATTGTGACGACTGCGGCCATCAGGAACTGGAAATGGATATCTGCCCAAAATGCGGAAGCAGGAATCTGACAAAAATTGATCGTATGAACGGCTACCTGTCATATTCCAGAGTACATGGGGATACGAGGCTCAATGATGCGAAGATGGCGGAAATTGCAGAAAGGAAATCAATGTAACAGTGAGATATCATAATATAACGAAAGATGACATGAAAAACGGCGATGGACTGCGCGTTGTTCTTTGGGTGGCAGGGTGTTCGCATCGCTGTAAAGAATGCCATAATCCGGTTACATGGGATCCAGACGGCGGAATTCCGTTTGATGAGAATGCGAAACAGGAAATTTATGAACAGCTTGATAAGGATTATATATCCGGTATCACGTTTAGCGGGGGCGATCCTTTACATGCATCAAATGCTTCGGAAGTGGAGGCGTTTATGACGCAGGTAAAGGAGAAATATCCGAATAAGACCATCTGGCTTTATACGGGTTCTGTATGGGAGGATATCAAAGATTATCCGTTGATGCAGTATGTGGATGTGTGTGTGGACGGCGAATTTCATATCGAAGAGCGGGATGAGCGGCTTCGGTGGAAGGGAAGCAGAAACCAACGTGTAATTGATGTACAGGCTTCCCTGAAAAATCCACATAATGACCCGGTTATACATTGTCCGGACTATTACGATTAAGAGAATGGCAGGAAAAGAGACAGATTATGGAACAGATAAAAATCAAATATTTTGATAGTGAAATCGAGAAGCTTTGTTATATCGGAGGAAAGTCTGACTGGATTGATCTTCGTGCGGCGCAGGATATTGATATGAAGGCGGGAGAGTTCCGGTTGATACCTCTTGGAATCGGAATGAAGCTTCCGGAAGGATATGAGGCGCATGTGGTGCCCAGAAGCAGTACTTTTAAAAATTTTGGCATTCTACAGACGAACAGCTGTGGGATTATCGATGAGACATATTGTGGTGATCATGATCAGTGGCATTTTCCGGCATATGCGGTCCGGGATACGCAGATTCATAAGAATGACAGAATCTGTCAGTTCCGTATTATGGAACATCAGCCAGTGATTTCTTTTATTGAGACAGACTGCCTTGACGGAACGGACAGAGGTGGGTTTGGCAGCACCGGAACAAAATAAATGTATAGAAAACTCTTTTTCAGAAAAACTAGAAACATAGGTTTCAGTTTGACAGAAAGGGAGTTTTTTATGGAAAAAGTAAAAAATCAGCTTAATGACAATATACAATATCTCAATGAGATCTTAAAAGTGCAGATCAATTTTGATCTGGTATACAGAGTTTTAAATATCGGCGGTAAGGAAGCCTGCCTTTATTTTATAGACGGTTTTTTAAAGGATGAAACGATGATGAAGCTGCTCTTGTCTTTTGCCGGCATTAAGGATGCGGATATGCCGGCTGATGCACACGAGATGAGCAAGAAGAAGATTCCATATGGTGAGGTGGATTTAAAGGATAATTTTGATGACATTATCAAAGATATCCTTTCAGGTGTTCCTGCCCTTTTTATTGACGGCTATGATAAGTGCATTCTGATTGACTGTCGCACATATCCGGCAAGGAGTGTTTCTGAACCGGAGAAAGATAAGGCGCTGCGCGGTTCTAAGGACGGATTCGTGGAAACAATTGTATTTAATACGGCGCTTCTGCGACGGAGAATCCGAAGCAGCTCTCTTCGAATGGAAATGTACTGTGTAGGGCAGTCTTCCAAAACAGATGTCGCTGTCTGCTATGTGGAAGACAGAGTGGATCAGAAACTTCTGAAAAAGGTCGTGGACCGCATTGCAAATATTCGGATTGATGCTCTTACCGTAAATCAGGAAAGTCTCGCGGAGTGCCTGTTTCAGGGAAAGTGGTACAACCCTTTTCCAAAGTTTAAATATACGGAACGGCCCGATACTGCGACGGCGCAGCTTCTGGAAGGAAATATTGTTATTTTTGTAGATAATTCTCCATCGGCGATGATTCTTCCAACTTCAGTTTTTGATATCATTGACGAAGCAGACGATTATTATTTCCCACCCGTTACCGGAACTTATTTGAGACTGTCACGCTTTGTCATTACTGTGCTTACGTATCTTCTTACGCCGACGTTTGTACTGCTGATGGCGAATGAAACGTGGATACCTGAGAGTTTTCAGTTCATTATGATGGAAGAAGAGAGCAATATACCTGTTGTGATACAATTCCTGATTCTTGAGCTTGCGATTGACGGGTTAAAGCTTGCCGCTGTCAATACGCCGAGTATGCTGACAACCCCTTTAAGTGTAATGGCTGGTATTGTGCTTGGACAGTTTTCAGTGGACTCGGGATGGTTCAACGCCGAAGTAATGCTCTATATGTCTTTTGTTGCAATTGCCAATTATACGCAGGCAAATTATGAGATGGGGTATGCTTTGAAATTTTTGAGAATTATCACATTGGTTTTGACAGGAATTTTGGGTATATACGGATACGTGGCCGGTATACTTCTTGCGCTTGTTTCAATTCTGTTTAATAAGACGATTTCCGGTGACAGTTATGGCTATCCGCTTTTCCCGTTCAATGCGAGGAAGCTTGCCAGAAGACTTTTTCGGACACGTGCCGAGGGTGCGAGAAATGTGCATTGAAAAGCGTCTGTTTAAATGGTAAAATGAAATGATGAGTATGGATAGAAACGGAGGGGGTAATCTCAGAAGTGGAAGATTTCATTATATATCGTTTTCTTCCGGCCTGAGTGGGACGTACAATTGTATTCGTCTGACGGCGGAAGGGATTGCGAAGAAGATGCAGAGTATGTGGCGGGGCTTGTAAAAGAGTGTTTCGGAATCGATACTTTTTGCTCAGTTGTGTCGGACCAACCATCGATGTGCATTCGGGGCCTGTCACATTGGCTTTCTTCTTTGCAGGAGATGTAAGGTAAGACAGCAAAATATAGGACAGAAAGGTTGGAACACACATGAGAAAGAGAAGCATAAGGACAAAAATTATAGGTTATGTTATGGCAGTATCTATAGTGATCGTATGCTTGATTACTTCATTTATGGTAGCTGCCAGCTTTAAAATGACAGATCAGACGATGCTTGATACGATGCAGCCTATGGCAAAGATCGCATCGCAGAATGTCAGCTCAAATCTTCATCTTTTGACGGAACGAATTTACCAGTTATCTCAGAGTGTGGAGATAAAAACTATATTGCAGGATTCCGAAAGAGATGAAACTGATACAGAGACGTTTCTTGCGGAGAGAGCGAATGAAGTGGAATTTGTCTGGATCGGTATTTATCATACAGATGGCAGTAAATACATAGGGTATGGAAATGCACCGGAAGATATCACGTCTCAAAAATATTTTCAGTTTTTACAACAGACAGGGAACATTGTCATTGGTGAACCTGCAATGCTGGACAATATTGTTCAGCTTGCGGTAGGTATGCCTTTAAAAACGGAAGAGGATACTGCCTATTATCTGATCGGCAGTTATAAATATGATATATTAAATGATGTATTGAGCAATATGAATCTTGGTGAAACAGGTTCGGCGTATATTGTGAACGAAGATGGTGTGATTGTTTGTGATAAAGATATGGAAAACATCTCAAAAGAGGTGAATGTCTATGATAAGTATCCGGAGAGCAAGGAGATGTTTGATAAGGCGATCAATGGACAGACCGGTTCCCAAAAGATATCCATGCATGATATGCCTCACTATGCATCCTATTCTCCTGTCCCGGGAACATTATGGTCGCTTGTAATTGATGTTCCAGTGGAGGAGTTTAAAAAGGCGAGTGTGGTCATGGCAGCATTGGGAGTAGCGCTTGCGGTCGGTGTACTGATTATTGCAGGAATTGTGATTACGCTGATTGTGTCGAAGATGACACGGTCTCTCAGAATTGCAACAAAGCGGATTGAGGCTTTGTCGGAAGGCGATTTGACTTCGGAAGTGAAGGAGACAAGAACGGGGGATGAGATAGAAGTATTGACCAACGCACTTGCAAATACGGTGAAGCAGCTGAATGATTATATCTCTAATATTCGTTTCATTTTGGGAGAGCTTTCGAACGGAAATTATACGGTAGGAACGAATGGAGAGTACAGGGGAGATTTTGCAGCTTTAAAGGATGCTTTGGAGATCATTACGGATTCTCTGAACCGTAATATGGGAGCTATGAAGAGTTCTGCGAAGGAGGTTTCACAGAATACAAATCTTATTTCTACGCATACACAGCAGATGCGGCAGGATTCTGACCGGCAGATAGAAGCGGTGACGCGTCTGAATGAAAGTACAAATAAGATTGTATCCAATATTACAACAATTGTTGACAGTGCGAAACAGGTGAAAGAATGTTCGGATGAGACCAGCTTCAAAGTAGCGCAGAGCAGTGAGGAAATGGCGGGTCTGATTGCCAATATGGATGAGATTAACTCCAATATGAATGAAATTAAACGTATCAGCAGTATGATAGAAAATATTGCCATGCAGACAAATCTTCTGTCATTGAATGCTTCTATTGAAGCATCAAGAGCCGGAGAGCATGGAAGAGGTTTTGCGGTTGTGGCCGGGCAGGTAAGGGAACTTGCGGTGCAGTCGGCGAATGCATCAGCACAGACGGCGGATATTATCAAAAATACATCCGATACGATACGTAAAGGCGTGGAAGCTGCAAAAATTTTAGGAGTTTCATTAAATGAAATTGCAGAAAATACTTCCCATTTCACAGATATTACATATAATTTGGAACAGGTGATTGTCGAACAGCAGTCAGCAGCGGATGATGTGAAATCAGACCTTCAATCTGTTGATCAGATTGCCGGAAATAATGCAGAAACCGCGGAACAGACAAATGCGGCATGTGAAGATTTTGCAAAACAGGCGCGGATGCTGGCCAATCTTGTGGCGCATGTGCAGATCAGGAATGAATAGGAGGTGGCGGAAAATGAGAAAAAAAAGCTTAATAATATTATTATTTGTTGTTTTTTGCCTGTACCTGACTGGATGTGGCAGTGAGAATCCGGAATCCATGAAAAGTGGTTATTATACTGCCGAAATGAGCGGATATAGTCACGGATGGAAAGAATATGTGTGTATTCTTGTGAAAAATGATTCGATTATTTCTATTGAATTTAATGCAAAAGATCCAAGTGGCTTTATTAAAGCATGGGATAATGCGTATATGAGGGATATGAAGACAGAGGCGGGTACATATCCAAATGAGTATACGCGGTTGTATGGAAGCAGCCTGATTACAACACAGGATATTGAAAAGGTAGATACGGTGTCCGGAGCGACGCATTCCGGTGGAAATTTTTATAAGCTGGTGTATGCGGCAGTGGAACAGGCAAAAGAGGGGAATCCTGATGTTGCGGTAGTAGTGGCTGAAGAAGAGTAGTAAATATGTATAGACCATTCGCTTTCGCGGATGGTCTTTTTCTATATAAACGGCAGGAGAAGCTGCCGGGAAGCAAGGGGCGGTCTGCTTTAATTGTTATTGCAGCAGACCGTGCTGTTATCAAAAGCGGGATTAACCGCATAAAAGTTTTTACAATTCAAATTATCCTGCACGATGCGGAGCGCTTCACCGAAACGGGGAGATTCAAGTAAAAAATGTGATGTTAAATGTTCCAAGTGATTTCAATGTTACCGTCTGCAATCCGAATGACTTTGATTAGTGTATCAACTACCGCCTGTCTGTCCTCGAAGGAGAACGTTTCCCATGCTTTTACATGATTGGTTATCTGCTTTGGTCTGCCCTCTGTGTCTGTGACATTTGCAGTAACCACTTCTTCCAGCAAGGCTTTTCGCTCTGCGTCCAGTTCTGATACTTTTTCGTCTATGTACTTCATCAGAACGCTGCTTGCCCCGGATACTTTGGAGAGAAGTTCTTCGATTTCTTCCTCAATCTGTGTTAGACGGATTTTTTTCGTCATGTTTGTTTGTTCTTCTCCTGTGTCAGATAGGCAGGAGAGTAAGCTCTCTTTGAGAGCTGAAAATTCTGACAGTCTTTCCTTGATTGCATCAAGCATATATTTCTCCAAAACGTCCGCATAAATCGTACAGCCTGCCCCGGTGCAGTTGCTTCCACGGCTTCCTGACTGGCTGCAAACAAAGTAACGTCCCCACTTTGTTTTTGCCTTACGGATTGTCAGCGCATAACCACATTTGCCGCATTTTACTTTGCCAACGAGCCATGAATTTTTCGGCTTGCAAGTTTTTGTTGACTGTCGGTTGTTTAGACACCGTATGCGACAGGCTAGCCACGTTTTTGAGGGGATAAAACCCTTATGCGGCGCAAGCACAATCTCTTTGTCGGATAAGTCACTTTGCTTTCTTGAAGTGGAAACCGTACCTTTGTAGAGATAGCAGGCATTGTAACCCGTAAAATCACTTGCCGGGTTATAGATGTTTGCGCCTTGACTTTGGAAAAACTGATACACGTCAATATCGGCTTGCACATACGCGGGATTGCGGAGCATTTCACTGATACGGGCGGTATTCCAGTTTGCGCCGCGCAGATTTTTAATCTGGTGTTCGTTCAAGTACCGTACAATATCCCCAAGAGAATTGTCCGTGTCCGCATACATGGAGTAAATCAGCTTTAGCTGTCCGCTTTCCTCCGGGACTTCCTCATACATGGAAGTGCGTACATTGTCAATGACCGTGTTTGTCAGACGGTAGCCGTAGGGAATACGTCCGCCCATGTAGAAACCGCGCTTGCACCGTGCATAATAAGCGTCCGTTACCCGCTTTTGTATGGTTTCCCGCTCCAGTTGGGCGAACACGATACAGATATTTAACATCGCTCTGCCGATTGGCGTGGACGTGTCAAATTTTTCCGTGGAAGAAACAAACTCCACATGATATTTCTGAAATATTTCCATCATGTTTGCGAAATCCAAAATAGAACGGCTGATACGGTCGAGTTTGTAGACAATGACACGTTTGATTTTCCCTGCTCGAATATCAGTCATCATAGTTTCAAAGCCGGGACGATTGGTGTCCTTGCCCGAAAATCCTTTGTCTGTATATTCGATACAGGCTTCTCCGTGAGTTTCGTATCTGCAATATTCAAGCTGGCTTTCTACGGATATACTGTCCTTTTTTTCAATTGACTGTCTTGCATATAATGCGTCATACATTCTATCTACCTCCTAAAACGTAAGACGAATTACCCAATGACCATATCGTTTCCATGATTGTTTTGCAAGGGACTTACGCATACTTTTTGAAAATCTGATAGAGCCGTGCTCCGATTTCCTGTCGGGTTTCCTGTTCTGATTTTTTTTGAAAGGCGGGGTAGATGTTGGTAACGGTCAGCCTCATTTTATCTATGGAAAGATTTTCCATGTGTATTTGGGTATCGGGTGTAGGAGAGTTATTAGTTTTTGACATAAACTTTCTCCTTTGACGGTTTCTCTAAATTTTATGAGAAGCAGCAAGTACACTATACGGGAATAGCGTAAACTCCACGAGCAACGAGCCAAGCGGACGTGCTTGCACGTACATTTGGCGACTGCCGCGAGAGTCACATACTGCAAAGTATGTGACGTCCCTCTACTACTTACTGCGCACGGGAGGTAAAAAATGGCAAAGTTTCCGGGAAATTTTATAAAAAATTTAGAATAGCGGAATAGCAAGCATAGGGATTGAGTACTCAATCCCGAAAAATACATCTGCTGTGTAAAGATATTTGTAAATATATCATTGAGTATCGAGTAGTTTATTATATAATTATCTTGTACAAAATAATATTGAGAGGGTTTACTATGAAAGAATTGAGGAATTATATTTACATGGATATGATAGGTATAGATAGTTTATTATCACAGATCACATCTGAATTAGTTGAAACCAATAATATACAAACTACAAATCGTAGAATGGGTACTGCAAATGGAAACATTAGTTTTTCAGAACTTGTCAAAAAAATATTCAAAGCAGATGCTAGTCTTTCTGGTGAATTAGAATCTGTACAAGTTATTAATAAGACAACTACTCTACCTTATGAAGCAAAAATAGAACAAATTATTACATATATAGAAAAACAAGAAATACTGTTGAAAAATAAAATTGATATAACACAAAATTATCAAGAAGAAAAGCAAAATTTTATATTGTTAGTTATGTCTTTTGATACGGATTTTTACCAAGATGATTGGTTTAAAACAGTTGATTTAGTAAATCAATTTGGGTATATTCCATTCTATAATGGTGGGAATAATGCAAATGGAATAAAAGATATTTATCAGTATCATGATTCTTATTATAAGACAATGTATAATGATAAAATAAAAATTACGATGAATTTAAATATCGAGAAAATGGAACGTTTGGGCGGTATGACCTCTCATCTAGCAGTTCTATTTCGTACTACAAAAGGTGTTAATATTCATTTGGGAGTATTGGGACACATTTATAAGTTAGCAGAAGAGGTTTATCAAATAAAGCCGTATGCTGTATGGAGAGTTTAATTGATTTTATATTTTTATTTTATATTATCTCTTCATTGAATTTATAACCAACTCCTAATACGGTTTTTATATAAATCGGTTTTTTACAATCCGGCTCTATCTTTTTCCGCAGATTGCAAATCACGGTAGAAATGCTTGATTGACAACTATCACTGTCCATGTTCCAAACAGCTTCAAAAATTTGCGTCCTTGTGAGGACAATGCCGGGATTAGAAGCAAGGAGTACAAGAGTGCTGTATTCAAGACGGGTAAGGCTCACGTCCTCCCCGTCTTGAAGTACCCGGCGTTGAAATAGTCTTATTTCCAATCCCGGAAAATGTAATATTGGGCAGGAAATGGGCTGAACGACTTCCAATTTTATGTACTCTGCCAACATGGAAAGTATTCTGTTGACTTCCTGCTCCTCGCTGTCCTCGTAGGTTAAGATTGCTATTTTTCCTATGTTATTATCCTCCTGTGAGTTAGAGTAGGTGTTTATTTTATACCCATATATGAGGAAATAACCATTCTCTGAACCTCACTTGTTCCCTCGTATATTTCCGTGATTTTTGCGTCACGCATGAAACGCTCAAATGGATAAGTTCTTGAATATCCGTCATAGCCTGCAAGTTGCGCACAACGGCGTGTCACGTTTGTAGCTGCTTCTGCCGCATATAATTTACCCATAGCCGCAAGATGTGAGAAAGGTTCGTGCTCCTGCTTTGCCTGTGCCGCACGATATACTAATAAACGTGCTGCGTCAACTCTTGTCTGCATATCGGCAAGTTCAAACTGTGTAAACTGATATTGTGAAATTCTCTGCTCGCCCTGCATATGTTCTGTGACATATTTTTTACAATGGTCAATCGCTCCCTGTGCGATACCTAATGCCTGTGCCGCTACGCCAATACGTCCGCCGTCTAAGGTCATAAGAGCCATTTTGAAGCCTTTGCCTATTTCACCTAATAAGTTTTCTTTTGGTATCTTACAATCCGTGAAAACTAACTCATATGTCGCAGAACCACGGATACCCATTTTCTTTTCCTTTGTTCCGAAAGTAAAGCCCGGAGTGCCTTTTTCTACAATAAAGCCGGAAATACCTCTGCTACGTTGGCTTTTGTCTGTCATAGCGGTAGCAAAATAGGTATCTGCATAAAATCCGTTTGTGATGAAGATTTTTGAACCATTCAGTAGCCAATAGTCGCCCATATCAACAGCGGTTGTCTGCTGATTGCCTAAGTCACTTCCTGCGGACGGCTCTGTTACTGCAAATGCGCCTAATTTTTCTCCTTTTAGAAGCGGCACAAGGTATTTCTGCTTCTGTTCTTCTGTGCCAAACTCTGAAAGAGGGAAAGAGCCTAAAGAATGGTGGTCGGACAACATAACGGACGTAGTGGAACAATGTTTTGCCAATTCCTCAATCACGGCAATATAGGCAAGATAGGAATGTCCTGCGCCGCCGTATTCTTTCGGGTAGCAAATCCCCATCATGCCTAACTCTGCTAACCTGTTTCTGTGTTCTTGGGGAAAACGTTCCTGCTCGTCAATCTCTGCCGCCAACGGTGCAACCTCATTCACACCAAATTCGTGAATAAGGTCTATTACTTTCTGCTCGTCCGCACTAAACTTAAAATTCATATGGTACCTCCTTGAAAACTGATTGCTATTTTTTCTTTACCGTTTTATAATAGCATGAGAAAAAGAATAAAAAAATTCAATAATTTTGATTTTTAAATTCGATAAATTCGATATATCAAGGAGAAATAAAATGAATATAAAGAGTTTAGTCACTTTCAAGACTATTCTTGAAATGGGAAGTTTCCAAAAAGCAGCGGACAAGTTGGGCTATACGCAGTCTACGGTAACATTCCAAATCAAACAGCTTGAAGAAGAATTAGCATTGAAATTGTTTGAGAAAATAGGCAGACGTATGGAACTTACGCAGGCGGGAAAGGATATTATGCCTTATATTGATATGATTTTACAGGGAGCGGAACAAATCGGAAATTATGGCAAAAGCCTGTCTGAAATATCCGGTTTATTAAAACTGGCAATCCCGGACTCTATTTTAATCTATAACATGCAGCCGTTTATCCGGGCATTTGCACATGAAGCCCCTAATGTGCAGCTTATAATCAATTCCATACAGTCCGGGGAAATCAATCAGTCTGTTGTGGACGGGACTGCCGATATAGGTATAAACTGTGAAAAAGAAAGTTATCCCGATAGCGTCATACATAAGCAACTTGGTAACTATAAAGCGGTTCTTGTTGCTTCCCCTTTTGCTGACAGAAGTCTGCTTGACTTTGTTACACCACACCAGCGCAAGCCGTTTAGTTTGATTTGTAATGAGCCGGACGGGTATTATCAGTTGGATATGGATAAATACCTTGCCGGAAAAGACATTGTTCTTAATGCGCCCATGAAAGTGCAGAGTATAGAGGCAGTAAAAAGATGTGTTATGAATAATTTGGGAATTGCAGTTGTTCCCACATATTCTATCGGGGAAGAATTGAAAAACGGTTCTCTTATGGCGATTAAAACGGAACTTGATGAAAAAAAGTATCATTCTTTTTATATTTATCACAAAAATAAATGGATAAGCCCACAAATGCAATTGGCTATGAATTTGATGAAAGAGTATTTAGGACATGAAAATATATAGTGTTTTTCTGAAATAATTTGTAGTCTAATTATGTTAGATTGCAAAATGAGGATAAATATCATGGATTCACTTATTAAAAAACTTTTTGAAATCGCAACAGGGAAAAAGGCAAAGATATTTTGGGCTGTTTTTTTAGCAATAATTGTTATACTATTAGTCCTATATCCATATATCGATGCAAATTTTCTTGTGTTTAGTAGAATAAATAAGCGTATTGATATATTGGAGAGAGTAACGCAATTAGACCTCGATAAAATCAATAAGAATTCTGCATTACAGAAGGAATATAATTCTGTTATTGGGGAAATTAGCACCATACGGGAAAAATCTGTCGGGACAATTACAACAAGACAAGATACAAATAATGACAAAACAATAAAATTTATTTCAGGCGGAAGTTTATTTTGGCTAGTTAGTTTGATTGTTCTGTTTTCCAAAAATAAAAAAGATAATATTTCGTTTTTGAAAAAAATATTCAATAATGTGATGTCTGCCATTTTATGTGTTTTTATAGGTTGTTTTTGCGCATTGATTGGGAAAAATATACCAACTATTATAAACGTATGGTTAAATGCAGTCGGATTCCCGCTTATTCAAATAGCAATCATTGGATTAATCGTTTATGGAACCTCAAAAAATAATAAAGAATAAAAGTTATTGTTTTATAGATACTATTTCATGTATAATGAAATTATCAAACAAAGGGAAGTGATGCTTATGGCACCTGAAACACAGACAATTACCAATAATACTATCATAAATAACAGCTATTCTGAACAGGATGCTATTCAAGCTTTATATACTGAACTCCAAAAAGGCATTCAAAGTATGAGGAATGGAGAAGCATATACAATCGAAGAAGCATGGGAGGAAATTGATAAAATTTAATGCCTATGGAGAAAACAAGTAAATACAAGATTCTTTTATCAAAGGATGCCCTTGCAGATATTAGAGAAACTAAAAAATATATTCTAACGACTTTTAAATATCGGGAATATGCAGAAAATTTTTCCAGAAAAATCAAAAAAGCAATCAAAGAATTAAATGCATTTCCGACAGGTTATGAAAGTACAGGTTACGTTATAGAGGGATTGGAGATTTATTTCAAACCATATAGTACATACTTGATTTTCTTTGTGGTGGATGAGAATACAGTTACTGTTATCCGTGTGTTAAAGGATAGAATGTATTGGCAGTCAATTATTAAAAAAATGCGAAAAATCAACAGATAGAGATAGGATAGCCTGTTTCTGTCTGTTTTTGTTTATGGAAACGTGGGTATGCGTCTTAATGATTATATTTTATGTGTTCCGATTTACTGCAGTCTTCCCGGTTTGCTTCACCGAACCTCTGGAAGTGTACAATTTCTCGTTCACGCAGGAAGCGGATAGGGTCTGCAACATCGGGATCTTTTACGACACGAAGAATATTATCGTAAGTGGTGCGTGCCTTCTGCTCTGCTGCGATTGTGTATGAACAACATATGAAAATAAGGAATGGTAAACGATCTGTCGGTTTCTCAGGATTCCTTTACATAACGTACAAGCGTTTCTGCATAGGCTGTTAATGCAGAGGGGTGATCAGGTGGCAAGGAAAACGCGGGTAATCTGTAAAAATATCTTCAAAAGCGGCAATGAAAAAGAGTTTAGGAAGGAATATACCAAAAGGTGGATTGAGCTTATGAACCGGCGGGAGAGAGGCAGGGGACGGACTTCCATCTGGGAATAGTGTGAAACTGAATACTTCTAAGCCAGTAAAAGATACTGCCTAAGAAATATTCAGTTTTACACAGAAAAACGCAAAATGTAGCGTTTTTCATTTCTGCTTGAGCCGCCCAAAGGCGGCATGGAGGGATAACATTTACAAGCCATCTTTTATTTTGCGTTGTTAGAGGAATAGAAGTGGTTGGATTTCTGAATGAGAGGGCATGAGACATGGCAAGCTTAAAGGTTGGTATTTATTGCCGCTTATCAGAAGAGGACAGAAACAAACAATCTGAAACGGATGATTCAAACAGCATTCAAAATCAAAAGTCCATGTTGATACAATATACACTGGAACAGGGGTGGGAAGTTTACCGGATTTACAGCGATGATGACTATACAGGCGCAGATCGAAACCGCCCGGAATTTAAGAGACTGATTTCGGATGCACAGCAAAGAAAAATTGATATTGTCCTTTGCAAGACACAGTCTCGTTTTACCCGGGAACTGGAACTTGTGGAGAAGTATATTCATGGATTGTTTCCCCTTTGGGGCGTTCGTTTTGTAAGTGTTGTTGACAATGCTGACACAGCTAATAAGGGAAACAAAAAATCCCGGCAAATCAATGGGCTTGTCAACGAATGGTATTTAGAGGACATGTCGGAGAATATTAAAAGCGTTTTGATAAACCGTCGGGAAAACGGGCTGCATATCGGAGCCTTTGCGTTATATGGTTATAAAAAAGACCCCGGGCAAAAGGGGCATTTGATTATCGATGAAGAAGCAGCAGAGATTGTGAGAGAAGTATTTACGTTGTTCTCGCAGGGCTATGGAAAAACAGCAATCGCCAGAATGCTGAATGACCGGGGCGTGCCAAACCCCACCGAGTATAAACGGCTGCACGGTTTGCGGTACCGGCAGCCCCGGAAGAAGCAAAGCACTCTCTGGAAATATGCTTCCATTTCTGATATGCTGCGAAATGAGATTTACATCGGAAATATGGTACAGGGCAAATATGGGAGTATTTCCTATAAAACGAAGAAGAACAGGCCTCGGCCCAGGGATCAGTGGTATATTGTAGAGAATACGCACGAATCGATTATTGACCCTGAATTGTGGGATAAAGTTCAGTCACTTATTAAAGAGCGTGCAAAACCTTTTATAACGGGAGAGATAGGCCTGTTTGCACGGAAGGCATGCTGCATAAACTGTGGATATGTCATGCGCTCCAGAAAAATGTCGGATGGGCGGCGTTATCTCAGCTGTTCGAACCATCATGTGTCAAAAGATGCCTGCGAAGGCGCTTTTATTTCTGTAGCAAAATTGGAGCAGGCTGTCATTACCGAACTCAGGCGGTTTACCAGTGAGTATCTGGATAAGGATGAACTGGAGAAAAAAGTTGAGTTTCAAAATAATTGGATGGCAGAAAAGAAACGGTTGGAAAAGGATATTGCCGTCTATCAGAAAAAGGAGGAGGAATATGCCAGATGCATCCGGGAGCTTTATCTGGACAAATCAAAAGGGATTCTATCGGAATATGAATATCTGGATTTTTCCAGAAGCTTTTCCGCTGAAAAAGAACGGTTTGAAACATTGGCTGCCGAAGCGGAGAAACAGCTCACAGCTGTCATGGACAAAATGCAATTTGAGAGTAATTGCCGCCAACGGATTGAACAGTATACAAATTTTGAAAAATTGGACAGGGAAATTGTTGACAACTTTGTCGAACGTATTTATGTTGGCAGGCGGATTCCGGGCACCTGGGATGTACCGGTCGAAATCCATTGGAATTTTTGAGCGGCAGAGACATTTCAGAGTTTATTGAGACGCTCTTTTTGACTTGCACAAAGCCGCAATTTTCAAACAAAAACAGACAGGGACTGCCGGGCAGTCTCTGTCTGTCAAAATCGGATTTACTTTTCTATACAGGACAAATGCGCCTGTATAATTTATTTGTAAATTAAGATGAATTTCTGGCCAGGCTGAGAAGGGTTTGAAGGTCTGAAATCAGTCCTCGTGAATAATCTTCGGCTTCGTGGCAGATTTGCTCTGCGAGAGGGTAATCCTCATTATTTAATGCCTGAATAACCTGTGAACCATACATATGGAACCTTTTATGTTTCTCCTCAATTGCATTCCACACCGGCAATGCCGCGGGAATTTGCGGTGTCAGGGCATAGTAAAAATGTCCGAATCCACATTTGGAGGAATCCAGTTGGAGAGGCATTACAACACGGTTTTGCACCATATTTTTCAGATTGTTGAGCCATGTGTTGTGGGCAGTGATTGCATTGCTTACATATTTGGAAAACTCGGAGTTTTCTAAGTGGTAGAAGGCATCTTTTGTCATATCGCCCATTTGTTTTACCGCATCATCCAATATTTTTTCTATATCAATAACAGGCTTTGCTGCCTGCCTTAAATCATTGCTTACCTGTTTCATAAAATCGATACTGTCTCTTAATTGGTTTTCCATTTCTGTCATGGAACTGCTGATTTCTTCACTTACTGCGGCAATTGAACTCATCGACTCGTTGACTTTGGATACATGTTCCTGACTTTCATTATTCAATTCCCATACATGCCTTATTTTTTCAGTCACACTTTCCAGAGCATCTACAGTGTTGGTGGTACTTTGGATGCTTTCCTGAGACGC
Organism: bacterium C-53; assembly: GCA_003612525.1. Lineage (GTDB taxonomy): Bacteria > Bacillota > Clostridia > Lachnospirales > Lachnospiraceae > C-53. The sequence continues at coordinate 21,798 of RAZD01000002.1, forward strand.
CTGCTTAATACTCTGCAAAAACTCATCCATTTCACCGGTAAGATTCTGTGTTTCTTCCGCAAGCCCGCGAATCTCGGCTGCGACAACTGCAAAGCCTTTTCCGGCAGTACCAGCCCTTGCCGCTTCGATGGCGGCATTAAGCGCCAGAAGATTCGTCTGCATGGAGATTGTACCGATTCCGGCAACAATCTTCTCAATCTGGTCGCTGATCTGGAACAGATGATTCATATCATCCTGAAGTTTCTTGGAGATTTGGATCGTCTGATCAGAAAGCCCCTTGATGTTGGTTAGCTCTGACTGACCAGCTTCAATTTTCTGGTACACTTCATCTGTTGCAGAAGAGACGCTGATAATGGTATTGGTCAGTTCTTCATGCTGATTATTTGCGTTTCCCATAGAAGAGCCTGACGGACCAAAAATGGTTTCGGAGGCACGTTCTACCTGATGAGAGATATCCATGATTCTTTCAGTCTGGTACTGCATGGTAAGGTCGAGAGAGCTGATTTGCATAACAGCCTTAATATTTTTATCAAATACCTCTGCGAACTGGGTACGACCGTCAGACAGCCTCTTGTACATCTCGTTTAATTCAGGTTCCTTCGTATAGTCTGTTTCCTTTAATTCGGAAAATGATTTGATGAGTGCTGACTTTTTCTTAATCACTATGTAAATACCTCATTCTTTCACTAGTTTATATTTCTATATATAATAATACGAAATTTTGCAGTTTTTGCAAGCTTTTTTATTGAAGAAAGGTTATACAAAATTACAAAAATCAAATCATTTTAAAGCAGTGTTTCGTTATATAGTATAAGGGGACACCCTTAGGAGGAATTATCTTGACGCGTGAAGATGAATTGATACAAAAAATGAGGCAAGGGGACATTGATGCGGTGAACGAATTGCTGGAAATGTTTTACTCTGAAATTTTGCGATATTGCCTCTGGCACACCCCTGACCGCTCTCTCGCAGAAGATGCAACACAGGAAACGTTCTTGAAAGCGATACGTTATTTTGACCGTTACACACATAAAGGCAGATTTAAGTCATTTCTATATCAGATTGCCCAAAATACATGTACGGATATGTGGCGGAAACGTTGTCGCACAGATGTATCTTTAGAGAGACTGGAGATTGAGTTTTCATATTTGGAACAAGGGTTCGAGGATATTCAGTCGGATATGGTATTGAAACGCCTTGTGAGCGGTTTGCCTGAAGATTTACGTGAAATTGTGCTTTTAAGGTTTGGACAGGACTTATCAATGCGTGAAATTGCAGAAGTGGCAGATATGCCTCTTAGAACAGTCCAATCCAGGTTGCGTTCAGCATTAAAAAAGTTAAAAAAGGAGTTTGAGAAGGGAGGGCAACTGTGAGAGAACAAAGTTTTGAGAAAGAGTTAAAACAATCATTGCATCAAGTTCCGGATATGATAAACAGAAATCATTTTGAAAATACACTTCTGCTTGCCAGAAAGGAATCATACCGGAAACAAAGCCGGGAACGCATTTCGTTTGTATGTTTTTTGGCTATGCAGATAAAATTTATTGGCTGGAAGATTTGGAGTGTGCAGGGGATTTTTCTGTCAGTTATCACCAGTATGTTTTTCCGCTTTTATGATTACATGAAAGAACCGAAATATGTGGGAAAATTACTGTTTTGCCTGTCTGTTCTGGTTTTTATGACAGCTTTGCCATTCATTTATCGTTCTGTGCGTTATCAAATGCAGGAAATTGAAGCAACCAGCCGCTTTTCATCCATAAAGCTGCTGATGGCAAAACTGATTGTAATCGGTATAGGGGATCTTTCAATGTTGAGTGGTATTTTCATTATAGCCTTAATAAAGACATCCTTAGAAACAGACAGAATAATTTTATATCTGTGCTTTCCGTTTCTTCTGGTATGTGGCGGATGTCTGTTTATGCTTGGGCATCTTGCCCCGAAACTGTTTTTCATTGGCAGCATGGGGCTCTGCTCTTTTTGTGTTTTGGCCTCTGTTATTGTTCCGATACATTATGCATATTTGTTTCAACAGTCCTTTTCAGCAAAATGGATCATCGTATGTGCACTGCTGGTTGGTTTTTGCATACAGCAGTTTCACTATATCATTTATCATTCGCCTTATATGGAAATGCAGATAATTTAACATGTTAGAAAGGGAAGATCACTATGGAATTATTTATTGAGCATATTTCGAAACAATTTAAAGATTTAAAGGCAGTAGATGACATTTCGCTGCAAATTACTCCTGGGGTGTGGGGACTGCTGGGAGCGAATGGTGCAGGGAAAACCACTCTTATGAGAATGATTGCAGGTATTATGAAGCCCGATTCCGGGAGAATCCTGTATGATGGCATTCCAATCAATGAGATGAAAGAAAGCTATCGTGATGTGTTTGGCTATCTTCCGCAGGAATTTGGATTTTATCCTGAATTTACAGTAAAAGATTATTTAGAATATGTGTCTGTCTTAAAAGGCCTTACCCCGAAGGACAGTAAACGAAAAATTGATGAACTGCTTGATCAGCTGACATTAACCCATGTCAGGAATAAAAAGATCGTGAGATTATCCGGTGGAATGAAGCGGCGGGTAGGAATCGCACAGGCATTGCTGAATGAGCCGGAAATTTTAATCTTAGATGAACCTACCAGTGGACTTGACCCCGGAGAAAGGGTGCGTTTCCGCAATCAGCTTTCTGAATTTGCACATAACCGTATTGTTCTGATATCAACGCATATTGTTTCTGATGTGGAATACATTGCCACGCAAAATGCAGTTATAAAAGATGGGAAACTTCTGGCAAAAGGGACTACGGAAGAACTGGTTCGGATGGTCGAAGGCAACGTATGGACGACTCAGATTATGATGGAACATTTGCAGGAATATGAACGAAAACTTCAGATTGTAAATATCCGTAATGAAAATGACGGCAAGATATCGATTCGTTATCTTGCCAGACAACCATATACCGATGATTCATTGCCCGCATCGCCGCATCTGGAAGATTTATATTTATGGCTGTTTCCACAGGAAACGACGGAAAGGAGGGAATAAATATGCGTTTATTAAAACTCGAAATGAAACGGATATTAAAGACCAGATTAACAATTATTCTGTTGGCTTCAGCTTTGGCGCTTACTTTCATAATGGCATGGCTGCCTGTCACATTTTCATATAACAGTTTTATCGATACAAATGGAAAGACAGTCAAACTGACTGGTTTAGCGTCTATAGAATATGAGAAGGATTTGCAGGCGGACACGGCTGGTATGGTGACTCCGGAAAAGGTACGACAGGCGGCTGAGGATTATCAGGCATGTTTAACAAAATATGGCGTAGAAGAATCCTGGGATCTTCCGGAAGGGGTTTTTCAGGCAGAAATTCTTCCTTATTATCCATTGCTGCATGGTATAAAGGAGGCCTTTGCTGATCCCAACACGGGAGTCGCCCCGTCTATTATGGAGATTGATACGGAGGAGATCGATAAATATTATGATGTATGCGAGGACAGAATTGTCTCTTTGATGAAAATGGAACAGAAGAAATATCCCGCAGCGCAAAGCAGAGCGGTAAGTATGTATAATGAGGTAAAAAAGCCATATTTATTTTTTCCCGGTTATAATACCGACGCAATGGATTATCAGATACTTCTTGCTTTTTTAATCGTACTTTTCTGTACGGTAATTGCTGCGCCTGTTTTTACCTCTGATTATCAGACAGGAGCAGATGATATATTACGTTGTACGAAGTACGGAAAAGAGCGATTTGCCGTTACAAAGATTGTATCTGCGCTTTTGATTTGTGGAATCTCATATTCCATCTGCGCTGTCACTTACCTTATTTTATCAAACAGTTTTTTCGGTTGGGAGTGTACAAAAAGTTCTATTCAGATGTTGTATTCTGTTGTAAACTTATCAGATATGAATATAGGGCAGTTGCAATGCTTTATCGCTGTTTCAGGGTTATTATGTATACTTGCGACTATAAGCTTTACGTTGTATCTTTCTTCAAAATTTAAAAATATGGTTGTCTCTCTGTCAATGGCGCTTTTATTCTGTCTTTTACCAATTATCATTTATATGGTTCTGCCTGATTGGATTGGCATGTGGATTTACAATATTCTTCCGGCGGGAGCAGTGGGGTTACAGGCGAGCATTTTATATGCCATTGTAGATTTTAATTTCTGGAATATTGGAGCGATTGCAATTTGGATACCCCATGTAATGATCGGTGCATATATAATTGAAATTCCGTTGTTTGCGTTTTTAACAATTTGTTCGTATTCCAGGCATAAAGTGAGTTAATCAGTAAGACCGGTCGAAAGAATCGGCTGTTTCTATTGTCATAAGGTGCGGAGCAAATTTTTGTATGTTGCCCTTACAATATCGCCCCATCTGCGGCCATATCCTCCATTATATCCGTTATGGGATCGCCGCAGGACTGGAGCGTTAATACGCTAAAAGGCACTCCGCCGGCTGATTGAGGATAAATGCCGGCTGTATGGTCAATGTAGTAAGGTGCAAATCCGCTTTCTTTTAGTTGTTCCATTGACATGTTTCTGGTAAGCTGATGGACAATGGTACAGACGATTTCCATGTGAGCGAGTTCTTCAGTACCGATATCCGTAAATAACCCTCCGACTTCGCGGTAGGGCATGGCATAGCGCTGGGTCAGATACCTTGTGGCTGCGCCCATCTCACCGTCAGGACCGCCATACTGACTTATGATCAACTGTGCCATCTTAGGGTCCGGATTTTTGATATTGACCGGATATTCAAGCATTTTCATATATTCCCACATACTTTAGCACACTCCTTCCCAGGGCCACGGCGCGAGCGCCCACTTAAAGCAGTTATCGTTTTTATTCACATGGCGCAGAGTCAGAGGCTCATAGAGCATGGAATATTCTTCTACGGATTGTTTCAACAGAGCATTATAGTGATTGTAATATTTTAATGCTTCTTTGTCATAGGAATGTGTATCAAGGTAGAGGGTAAGATCATATACTGCAAAGTTTAAGACCTGTATGTTATACAGAAGTCTTTTCTGTTCCATACTCATTTCACACATCTCCTTCCAACAAACGGTTTATCCAGTTCAGGGAAGATTGTACCTATCTTCAGGGCTTTTTCCAATTCATAAAGATTCGCAAAATTCTGCCAGGGCACGTAAGCCATTGCAGGCGGAAACTGCTGAATCGACTGAGAAAAATCAGAATCCTTCATAAGAAATCCTTTCCTGTTTTTATTTTTATATAAAATATCTTATGTAGTATTTTGTGAAATGTGATAGATTGGGGAGGAAAAGTCGGGAAAAAAGGATATGCCATCAGGCGTTTGAACGGGAAGAACGTTTGCATTTCACATATTTTTCACAAAAAAATATAATATTGAACACAAATTGAGACTATATTAAAACAAGCTCATTTTTGGGTGAATTTACTAATAGTTATATTTTTGAAAAGACAGGAGGAACGTATTTTGATAGAAGTCACAAACCTGGTAAAGAAATATGGAACCCATGTCGCGGTGGATTCTCTTACTTTTACTGTTGAAAAAGGGCAGATCTATGGATTTCTTGGGCCGAACGGAGCGGGAAAGAGCACAACAATGAACATAATTACGGGATATCTTGCCGCAACGGGCGGAAGTGTGGCAATTGACGGATTTGATATCCTGAAAAAGCCGTCAACGGCAAAGAAAAAAATCGGGTATCTGCCGGAGTTTCCGCCTCTTTATATGGATATGACCGTGTCTGAATATCTGAGGTTTGCCGCGGAGCTTAAGAAAATAAAGAAAAATGAACGCACAGGCATGATTGATGATGTAATGGAGCTTACGAAGATTACGGACGCCGGATGCCGCCTGATCAAAAATTTATCAAAAGGATATAAGCAGAGGGTAGGACTTGCGCAGGCGCTTCTCGGATATCCAGAGGTGCTGATTCTCGATGAGCCGACGTCAGGACTGGACCCGAAGCAGATTATCGAAATCCGCGATCTGATAAAGTCTCTTGGAAACAGACATACAGTGATCTTAAGTTCACATATCCTTTCGGAAGTGAGCGCCGTATGCGATCATATTCTGATCCTGTCACACGGAAAACTGGTGGCAAGCGATACGCCGGAGAATTTAAGCAGGCGTATGACGGGGGAAAATGTACTGGAACTTACGGTAAAAGGAAAGAAGACATTTCTTCTCAATCTGCTGAACGAGATTGAAGGAGTGAAATCCGTGGAGCTTTGTGATGCGAAGGAGGAGGAAATCATTCATGTTCTGGTACAGACGGAAGGGAGTCAGGACATCAGGGAACCCTTATTTTACTGTCTGGCTGAAAAGAAATGTCCAATTCTTGAAATGAAGCAGAGCAGTATGTCCCTTGAGGATGTATTCCTGGAACTGACTTCTGATGAATTTACAGAGGAAATAGAAGAGAAGGAGGCATCCGGCTATGAGAGCGGTTTATAAACGGGAATTAAAGTCTTATTTTCATACGGTGACAGGGTGTCTGTTTATTGCGGTAAATCTCCTGTTTGTCGGAATTTATTATACGGCATTTAATTTAAGTTATGGAATACCATATGTATCTTATGCATTAAACAATGCGGTAATTATATTTCTGATTATAACACCGATATTGACTATGCGGAGTTTTTCAGAAGAGAGGCGGTTGAAGACCGATCAGCTCCTCCTTACATCGCCGACATCAATTTTCGGAATTGTGTTTGGAAAATATCTGGCAATGTTGACTGTTTTTGCAGTTTCAACTGCAATAATCTGTGTATATCCGCTTCCCCTTATGACTTTCGGGACAGTTCCGATACCCGAGACGTATGCAGCCATATTCGGGTATTTTCTTTACGGCGCGGCCTGCATTGCCGTTGGGATGTTTGTATCCTCACTTACGGAGAATCCGATTCTTGCATCAATCGGGACATTTGCAGTTTTATTTGCAAGCTTTTTGATGAGTGGCATTGAGAGCCTGATTTCCCCGGAAGGCAATCTCTTTACAGAGATTCTGGAATGTTTCAATATAGGTTCCAGATTGAATCATCTGATGGCGGGAGTTTTCGATCTCAATGCGGTTTTATGGTTTTTTACGGTAATTTTCCTTTTCTTATTCTTTACGTATGAGTCCATTCAGAAGAGACGCTACAGCTTTTCTTCAAAGACACTGAAACTTACCGCATACAGCGGCACAATGACAGCGCTTGTGACTGCAATCGCTGTTTCGGCAAATGTTGCCGCATCTTTTATTCCTTCTGCGTCCATGCAGATTGATGTGACGGATGAAAGAATTTATTCCATTACGGAACAGACGGAGAAGATCATAGGCGGACTTACGGAGGATGTCACAGTTTATGTATTTGCAAAAGAAGAAAATGCGGATACTGCCGTTACACAGACACTGAATAAATATGAGGCGGCGGATACAGGGAACCATATGAAAATAGAATACATTGATCCGGCTGTGAATCCGAACTTTGCCATATCCTATGGCGGGGATCAGGCGTCAGAAAAAAGTCTTATTGTCGCAGGTGAAAAGCGTTCGCGAGTTATTGATTACAACGATCTGTATGAGACGGAGTTTGACTACTCGACGTATCAGCAGAATACAACCGGCTATGATGCGGAAGGTCAGCTGACAAGCGCAATATCGTATGTGACAAGTGATGATATGCCTAAGATGTATGTTATTACAGGTCATAACGAGGCTTCCATATCAGACAGTCTTGCAAAACTTTTTGCAAAGGCAAACATAGAAATGAAAGAAATTAATCTGATGAATTATGACGCGGTACCTTCGGATGCTTCTGGAATTCTTATTTTATCACCGACAGTGGATTATTCTGCGGAAGATGCGCAGAAGGTTCAGGAATATCTGAAAAACGGAGGAAAAGCGCTGATTTTTTCAACGTATTCGGAGGATGCCCTTCCGAATTTCAGTTCGGTGATGGAGGAGTACGGATGCAGACTGGCAGAAGGGATTGTAGTGGAATCGGATCGCAGCCATTATTATCAGAATCCTTTCTATCTTCTGCCGGAAATAAAGTCTCATGACATTACTTCAACAATCAGCAATCAGAATCGTTATGTGTTCCTGCCTTATGCACAGGGAATTCTTATCGATGAGAATTTAAGAGACGGACTTACGGTTGAAAGCTTACTGGAATCTTCAGAATCTTCGTATACAAAAGCGGACATGGAAGCTGCCCAAACATTCGAAAAAGAGGATGAAGATGCGGAAGGGCCGTTTGTGCTTGCCGTATATGTGAAAGAAGAGCGCTCTGATGATGTGAAGACGCAGATTGCCTATTTTACGACGGAAAATATGCTGACAGATTCCATTGATGCAAGTGTATCGGGCAGTAATACGGAACTTGTTATGAATGCGGTAAGCCAGATGGTGGATACGCAGGTGCGTGTATCGATTCCGGTGAAAAAGTATGAGGCATCCGGTCTTACCATTGCAAGAAGCCATGTGACATCGATCAGTTTTTTCACAACAATTTTTCTTCCGCTTCTGTTTTTGACAGTGGGAATTATAATATGGCTCAGAAGGAAAAACAAGTGAAGAAGGCGTCAGAATCATTGACTTTGCCTGCTTTTTATGATACAAAGAAATGGGAAATAATAACCAGAATCGTAGAAAGAAAGGCATGGTAATTCTTATGAGAGGTCTTGATACACAAGTCAGGAAGAACAGAAGAGATGTATTTAAGGCAATTGCTGAACTTGCATATTACTCTGAAAATATAGTAGATGATATTGAGGCGCTTCCATACCGTCTCTGTAATGTAGACGAACCGGAGTCATGGGAAAATATATATCGGGAACGTGCGGTGGTACGGGAGAGGAGCCGCCTTGCAATGGGCATGAGCCTGCGCCCGGAGAATCAGCCGGTACATGTGTCGCAGGGAATTGAGGGCAGTGATATTGCTGAAAAATATTATGAGCCTCCGCTTTTACAGGTGATTCCGTCTGCCTGCAACGCATGCCCTGATAACCGGTATCAGGTAAGTGACCAGTGTATGGGCTGCGTGGCGCATCCGTGTAAGGAAGTATGTCCGAAAGGCGCGATCGAAATGATTGACGGACATTCTCACATCGACCAGTCCAAATGCATTAAATGTGGAAAGTGTAAGGCTGTGTGTCCGTATGATGCGATCGCGCACAAGACAAGGCCGTGTGCGGATGCATGCGGAGTCAATGCAATCGAGAGCGATTCTTACGGAAGGGCATCTATTAATTCCGATAAATGTGTATCGTGCGGAATGTGCATGGTGAGTTGTCCGTTTGGAGCAATTGCGGATAAGTCTCAGATTTTTCAGCTGATTCGTGCTATGCAGTCGGGACGGAAGATCGTAGCAGAGATCGCTCCGGCCTTTACAGGGCAGTTTGGCCCGAATGTTTCACCGGATCAGATTAAAACGGCATTAAAAGGACTTGGCTTTTATGATGTATATGAAGTCGCGATCGGCGCAGATATGGGAGCGATCGCAGAGGCAAAGCATTATGTCGGCAAAGTGGCAACAGGAGAGCTTCCGTTCCTCCTGACTTCATGCTGTCCGTCATGGTCTATGCTTGCGAAAAAATATTTTCCGGAGACCATCGGCAGCATTTCCAATGAGCTGACACCGATGGTGGCAACCGCGAGAGTGATTAAAAAAGAGCATCCTGACGCGGAAGTTGTATTTATTGGACCCTGTGCGTCGAAGAAACTGGAGGCGAGCCGCAGAACCGTGCGTTCTGATGTGGATTTTGTCATTACGTTTGAGGAGCTTCAGGGAATGTTTGATGCGAAAGGCATCCAGCTGGAGCAGGTCGAGGAAAAAGATGAAATGAATGATGCTACGGGAGCCGGCCGCGGATATGGTGTTGCCGGCGGTGTGGCAAGCGCGATTGAGGAGTGCATTCATACGTATTATCCGGATACCAAAGTGTTGATTGAACATGCGGAAGGGCTTTCCGACTGCAAGAAGATGCTGATGCTCGCAAAGGCGGGCAAGAAGAACGGCTGCCTGATCGAAGGAATGGCGTGTCCGGGCGGCTGTGTCGCAGGTGCGGGAACCAATATTCCGATTATGCAGGCGGCAAAAGAGCTTCGAATATTTAAGGGACAGGCAAAGAAAGCGATTCCTGATCAGGATATGAATGACGGCATAGAAGATGAGTAAATGACAGAAGGAGAAACAATCATAAATGGGAAATGTAAAGACAAGATTTGCACCTAGTCCGACTGGGCGTATGCATGTGGGAAACTTAAGAACAGCGCTTTATGCGTATCTGATTGCCAAGCATGAAAACGGGGATTTTATGCTCCGTATTGAAGACACAGATCAGGAGCGCCTTGTGGAAGGCGCAGTTGATATCATTTACCGCACTTTGAAACATACAGGTCTTGTTCATGATGAAGGACCGGACAAAGACGGCGGCGTGGGACCGTATGTGCAGAGCGAGCGTCAGGCTCAGGGGATTTATTTACATTATGCAAAGCAGCTGATTGAGGAAGGAAAAGCGTACTACTGCTTTTGCGATAAGGAACGCCTCGATTCACTGCATACGAAAATAGAAGGTACGGATAAAGAGATTACGGTATATGATAAGCACTGCTTAAGCCTTTCCAAAGAGGAAGTAGAAGCGAATCTGGCGGCCAAAAAACCGTATGTGATTCGTCAGAACAATCCGACGGAAGGAACGACGACGTTTCATGATGAGATTTACGGAGACATTACGGTAGACAATGCGGAACTTGACGATATGATTCTGATTAAGTCCGACGGGTATCCCACCTATAATTTTGCAAATGTTGTGGATGATCATTTGATGGGGATTACACATGTGGTACGGGGAAATGAATACCTTTCATCCTCACCGAAATACAACCGGCTTTATGAAGCGTTTGGATGGGAAGTGCCGGTCTATGTCCATTGTCCGCTGATTACGGATGAGGAACATCATAAACTTTCCAAAAGATGCGGTCACTCTTCTTACGAGGATTTGATCGAGCAGGGATTTCTCACGGAAGCGATCGTGAATTTTGTCGCGCTTTTGGGATGGGCGTCCGAGGATAACAGGGAGATCTTTACGCTTTCTGAACTGGTGGAAGCTTTTGATTATCGCCATATGAGTAAATCCCCGGCTGTATTTGATTACACGAAGCTGAAATGGATGAACGGCGAATATATGAAAGCTATGGATTTTGAACGCTTTTACAATATGGCGGAGCCTTACATGAAGGAAGTCATTACAAAGCCATATGATTTAAGAAAAATTGCGGCTATGGTGAAGACGAGAATCGAAGTATTCCCGGATATAAAGGAACATATTGACTTCTTTGAAGAACTTCCCGAGTATGATACGGCAATGTATACGCATAAGAAGATGAAGACGAATGCACAGTCTTCTCTGGAAGTTCTGACAGAACTTCTCCCTGTACTCGAAGCACAGGAGGATTACAGCAACGATGCACTGTATAAGACGCTTGTGTCCTATACGGAAAAGAAGGGCTGTAAGAATGGCTACGTCATGTGGCCGATCCGCACGGCGGTTTCCGGAAAACAGATGACCCCGGGCGGTGCAACGGAGCTTATGGAGGTATTAGGAAAAGAGGAGTCGTTAAATCGTATCCGAAAGGGGATTCAGATGCTTGAGGGTGCGTTATGATGGAATGCAGTAATGCCCAGAGGAGGGCAATAACCCACAATAAGGGACCGGCGCTTGTGATTGCCGGTCCCGGAAGCGGGAAAACTTTTGTGATTACACAGCGTATCCGATATCTGATTACACATCACGGCATATCGCCGGAAAAAATCCTTGTTATCACATTTACAAAAGCAGCGGCGCTGGAAATGAAAGAGAGAGCGTTTGCACTGTTGGGAGCGCAGGCGCATCCGATCGCATTTGGCACATTTCACAGTGTCTTTTTTCACATGCTGAAAATTTCCGGCGGATTTGGAACGGATTCAATCCTTCGTGAGAAAGAGAGACGCCATTTTCTTTCGGCGGCATTTAGAGAATGCGGGATTGAAGCCGAAAAGAATGAATCTATTGAGGGCATCCTTTCAGAGATCAGTTCTGTAAAAAGCGGAATGGCGGATTATCAACGGTTTGAGAGCAAACTGTTGCCGAAGGAGCAGTTTCGAATGATTTATACAGGGTATGAGCGGATGCTTACGCAGAATAAGAAGCTTGATTTTGATGATATGATTCGTCTTTGTTTTCGCATGTTGAAAACGGATATGGAGATACAGAGGTACTGGCAGGAACGCTTTTCCTATCTGTTGATTGACGAGTATCAGGATGTGAACCGGCTGCAGGCGGAGACGGTGAAACTGCTTTTGAGCAAGGAGCGAAATCTTTTTGTCGTAGGAGATGATGACCAGGCAATCTACGGTTTCAGAGGAGCAGACCCGTCTGTAATGCTTTCCTTCCAAAAGGAATATGAGGATGCTTCGATGATTATGCTTGACAGAAATTATCGGTCGGATGCTTATATCGTAAATGCGGCAGACCGGGTGATCGGTGTGAATACAGACCGGTTTTCAAAGAAAATTACTGCGTCAAAGCCGCCGGTCCATAAGATTGACATACAATTATTTGAAGACGAGAAGGAGGAATATGGCGCGCTTGTAAAATGGTGTCGGAAACACAAAAGGCTGTGCCGGGAAACGGCGGTTATTGTCAGGACAAACCGTGAAATCGGATGGATTGCACGTTATTTAAAAAGAGAGCATATTTCATTTTCCACAAAAGAGCGTGTGAGGAATCTGTATGACAGTTTTCCCGGCTCTGATATCCTTGCTTATCTGAGACTGGCGGCAGGGATAGAGGTTCGGCAGCAGTTCTTTCGCGTGATGAATAAGCCGGTTCGATTTCTCGCGCGAAACGCCGTAGGGGAGGGAGAGATTTTTCCTGCCTTACGTAAATTTTATCTTGGCAATCAGAGAATGACGGAAGAGGTCAATCGAATGGAAAAAGACCTTGCTTTTTTGAAAAAGCTTCGTCCATATGCGGCGTTTTGCTATATTATGAAAGGCATTGGATATGGGAAATATCTTGACGGATATTGCAGGGAACATGGAATCTGCATGGAGGAGGTCAGGGAAGACCTCTGGCAAGTGGAACAGGACAGCCGGAAGTATAAGAGTGTGGAGGCATGGATTCAGGCAGCGGTGGATGCGGGCAGCGTATATGAGGGGCAGGATTGTCTGCGAGAAGCAGGAAATGTGGATACGATGCAGCCGGAGGGAATCTGTCTTTGCACGATGCACGGTTCGAAAGGGCTGGAATACGATACAGTGTTTCTTCCAAATGTAAATGAAGGCGTAACGCCATACCGTCAGGCAAAGGATTCTGCATCGATAGAGGAGGAGCGGCGGATGTTTTATGTGGCGATGACAAGAGCCAAAAAACAGCTCCATATCTGGACGGTGAAGAGCCTCAATGGAAAAGAGGTTCTGCCATCCAGATTCCTGGAGCCGCTTTGTGAAATATCGGAAGATGGTCATGTTTCGTCAGATATGATTTCGTCGTACTCCATGTCATCGAGATAGGAATCGAATGCTTCCGCAATTTTTTCGTATTCCTCATCGCTTTCAATATATACCAGTTCCGGTTCCTTGTTCGGATCGTCTTCATCCTCAACTAACTGATAAAACCATACTTCACCTTCCTCGCTACAGCCTTCTTCATTGACCGGCAGCAGGACGATATAGTCTTTTCCTTCCACTTCAAGCACAGTGACAACCGCACAGTTGACAACAGTACCGTCGTCAAGTTCCAATTCAACGCTCATTTCTTCTTCTGGTTCCAGGTTCATAGGATCAGCCATCAGATTTCCTCCTTTTATGCAGAAAGTATTTTATGATACTAATGTAACATAGTTTTTTTGTGAGGACAACCACGGAAGTATGTAAAAAAACGCAAAATAAGTTGGAATATTTCAGAATATGAGTTAAAATAAAGATGTATATGCGGGGAGACATGGAGGTGTGGATAAAGTGTATAATACATTGGAACATCAGATTCATATGGCACGTCAGATGGTGACTGACCACAGCCGGATTGTATGTCTTTTGGGAGTTGGGATGAGGATTGAATCAGGTATACCGAATCCGGAGGGAAATGATATCGTATACTATATGGAAGAAGAATATGGATACGCGCCGGAGGAGATCTTTGCGGCAAGTTATTTTTATACAAGGCCGGGTTCCTTTTACAAGGCATACAAGGATGTTTATCTGGGCCGGGACTATGAGCCGTCCGCTGCGTATTATCGTCTGGCAGATCTTGAAAAGCAGGGAAAACTCTCCGGCTGTGTGACACAGGCAGAATATAGCCTTGCAAAAAAGGCAGGAGTATGGAACGTGGTGGAACTGCACGGCAGCATCTATGAAAACTGGTGCCCAAAATGTAAGAGAAGGTATACAAAGGAATATTTGCGTGACCAGAAGGGCACACCTCTTTGTGAGGAGTGCAAGATGACAATACGTCCGGGTATTGTTCTGAGGGGTGAGCAGGTCAGGAATGACTATATTACAAACGCTGCGAATATGATTTCGAATGCGGATATGATGATGGTGTTAGGGACAAATATGAATGACGGTTTGGTAGTCTGGGCAATGAATTATTTCAGGGGGAATTGTGTACTGGAAATCAGCAAAAATTCTCACTTTTCAGATAATCGTGCGAGTCTGGCTATAAATGCGCCGGTTGTGGAGGTTTTGCCTCAGATTACGTAGAAAGGAAACGGGTGGCTGAATGGTAGATGTGACAATAGAGAAGGGGATTCCCTATCCGATGGGTGTTTCTTTTCAGGAAGATGATATCAATATTGCAGTGGAGGATTTCGGCGATAAACCGCTGTTCCTTCTGCTTTATGACAAGGAAAGCGGCAGAAAGGTAAAGAAGTTAAAGATTCCAAACGAGTACAGGCAGGGAAATGTGCTTTGCTTTAAATTAAGCAAGTTTCCATACGAAGAATACGAATATAACTTCAGTCGGGGTGACACCTGCTTTACAGACCCTTATGCGCAGAAGCTTTCCGGCTGCGACAGATGGGGAGAACATCGTCCCAGAGGAATTTTCACACCGAACCGGCCGGAACGTTCCGGCTGGGAAGAAGACCGGCCGCTGGAGATTCCGTATGAAGAAGTGATTCTCTATCTTCTCCATGTGAGAGGATTTACAAAACATAAATCATCCGAAGTGACGTACCGTGGATGTTTCGAAGGAATTATAGAAAAGATTCCATACCTGAAGGAACTGGGTGTGAATCAGATAGAGTTGATGCCCGCATATGAATTTTGGGAAGTGACAAGGCGCACGAAACAAACAGCGCCGGCGGTTATGCCGGTAAAACCGGAAGATGCCACTGGAAACAGAGTGAATTACTGGGGGTATAGCGACGCATTTTACTTTACGCCGAAAGCAGCTTATTCGGGAACCGGGAATCCTCAGGAATCTTTCCGGTCACTGGTTATGGCCCTGCATAAAGCAGGGATAGAGATTGTTATGCAGTTTTACTTTCCGGACCATAAAAGTCCGCTGTTCGTGATTGAATGCTTAAGATACTGGGTGCTTACCTATCATATAGACGGAGTCCATCTTCTCGGCGGCATGATACCGGCGGAGACGGTTGCCAACGATCCGATTCTTGGCAGAACGAAACTCTCGTATGATAAGTTCCGGAACGGCTTTGAGAATGTAAAAGGCACATATCGCCATCTTTCCGCATGCGATGATGGCTATATGTATGATTTTCGTAAATTTTTAAAGAGTGATGAGGATATGCTCAGGGCGTTTACCGGAAGACAGAATTACAATTCCAAAACTGTAGCGCCGATTAATTATATCACGAATTATTACGGCTTTACGCTGATGGACCTTGTTTCATACGATCGTAAGCATAATGAGGCAAACGGTGAAGATAATAAAGATGGAAACGATTATAATTATAGTTGGAACTGTGGCGTTGAAGGAAGAACGAGAAGAAAGTTTGTGATCACACTCAGAAAGAAGCAGATTAAAAATGCATTTTGTATGCTGCTGTTCAGTCAGGGAGTGCCATTGATTTTAAGCGGGGATGAGTTTGGAAATTCACAGCGCGGTAATAATAATCCGTATTGTCAGGATAATGAAATAAGCTGGCTGAACTGGTCGAATAAAGATACAAATCAGGATATTTTTGAGTTTGTCAAGTCGTTGATTGCCCTTCGAAAGAAGAACACTGTGTTTCACCGCCGGGAACAGCCGAAAATTATGGATACGAAATCATGCGGATATCCCGATCTGTCTTATCATGGGGAGCTTGCCTGGTATCCGAAATTTGAGAATTACAACCGCCATATCGCTGTTATGTACTGTGGTGAATATTCGGACAGGGAAGAACGGGAAGATGATTTTTACATTGTGTATAATATGTACTGGCTTGATATCCGGTTTGCCCTTCCAAAGCTTCCAAAAGACAGAGAATGGTGTCTGTTATTCGATACGGGAAAAGGTTTTTATAAAAAGGCGGAAGCGCTTCCGGCGCAGTCAAACATTGTTGTGAAAGATAGAAGCGTAGTGGTTTTGATAGGAAAGAAGAAAGAATAAATGCATCTTTGGAAACATTTTAAGACAATTACCAGACATAAAATGCTTGTGATGAAAAACTGTTTCAGAGTAGGTCTGTACAGACAGGGAATTCTGCATGATTTAAGTAAATATTCTCCGACGGAATTCTTTGTCGGCGCGTTTTATTATCAGGGCGACAGAAGCCCGAATAATGCAGAGAGGGAAGTGAAAGGTTATTCTTCATCATGGCTTCATCACAAGGGACGGAATAAACATCACTATGAATACTGGATTGATTATTCAACAAAGGCAATTAAAGGGGGCGTTGCTCCTGTGAAAATGCCGGTACGGTATGTAGTGGAGATGATGATGGACCGGATTGCGGCATCAAAGGTGTACAATGGGGCAAAGTATAGTGATTCTTCTCCGCTTGAATATTTTCTTCAGGGAAAAGAAAATGCCCCGATGCATAAAGAGACGAAAGAGCTGTTAGAAAAGCTCCTGAGAATGCTTGCGGAAAAGGGCGAGGATAAGACATTTGCATATATGAAAAAGGAATTGCTCGGAAAGAGGCATAAGATTGGAAATCAAAAAGTTTCAATCGCGGGATTTGTGTCTGCGCGCTGCTTGCCACAAACCCGTTATGCGCAAAAAGCAGCGCGGAAATGGAGAAAAAATGGATAAAGAAAAAACAGCGGAAGAAATTCTGAAAATTCTTGAGATGCAGGAAGAAATTTTGCAGTTTACACATTTTACAAATGCGGATGCGTGGGAACTTGGCAGCTTGATGGTGGAGGAGGCGATACGCAGAGATCTCCATATTGCCATCAGCATACGGCTGAATAACGGACTGATTGTGTTTCAGCATTTTCTGGATGGAACAAAGCTTCATAATGAGCAGTGGGTGACGCGAAAGTTCAATACAGTACGTGTGATGGAAACAAGCAGTCTTTTCCTCTATGCAAAACTGAACAACAGAAATCAAACGATGGAAGACCAGTTTCTGGACGAGAAAGATTATGCATGCTGTGGCGGGGGCTTTCCAATCCGTGTGGAGGAAACCGGTGTTATTGGGGCAGTCATTGTGTCGGGTATGAATCATGTTGCCGATCATGACTTTATCATTAAATGTCTGAGCAAATACCTGCATATGGATGAGGTTCCGAGAATTAAAAAATTCTGACTGGAGAGGAATTAAGAACAGATGATAGCCAGAGTGTTAAAAGAGGAAGAACTGACCGTAATTTATCGTAAATTCCTGGTGGAAGATTTTCCCCGTGCTGAAGTGAAATCACTGAATGATATTCTGAATCTCTTTGAGAAAGGGGAGTATATCGGAGTCGGTTTCTTTTACGAGGAACTCCTTTTTGCATATGCTTTCTTTTATCAGCCGTTGCTCAGGAAAACCATGCTGCTTGACTATTTTGCAGTGCGGAAGGGAAAGCGGGGAATGGGAATCGGAAAAGAATGCCTTGTGCGGATGAAGAAGCTGTTTTCAAAGATGGACGGCATTTATCTGGAAGTTGAAAATGCCGTAAAAGCCGGAACGTCCGAAACGTATAACGAAAGGGTCAGGCGGAATCTGTTTTATCTTGAAAATGGAATTCTTCCGACGGATATTGAGTCAAAGGTATACGGCGTTGACTTCTCAATTCTTTACCTTCCAATATGCAGCGATATCTGTTCGAAAGAAGATTTTGAGTATCTTTATGGCAGGTTGTTTGGCAGCAGAATCCCATATATTGTCGGGGACAATCTGAAAAACGGGATTCGAAAACAGTTGTATCGACGTGGAAACATTATATACCGCCGGGCGTTAAAAGAAGATGTGGAAGCAGTCTACGAATTAATGATGGAAGTTTATGACGGACTTGCGGAAAAATCCTGTTTTGTGCCGGAAGAAAAGGAAAATCTTTATGATTATGTGGATAAGGGGATGATTTTTCTCGCCTGTGATGGGGATAAGCGTCTGGCGGGGTATTTCCTTGTTATTTATCCCGGAGCCGGAGCGGAAAACCTTGCGGCGGATCTCGGGTTCTCCGCTGCAAAGCAGAAAAAGACAGCCCATATGGAATCCTGCTGCGTGAGAGAGGAATACAGAGGCAGCGGAATGGAGAAAGATTTTCTTCGGATAGCAGAACAGTGTATTGATGGAAAAAAATATAAATATCTGATGGGAACCGTATCGCCGTCAAATGCGGCAAGTGTAAAAAGTTTTGAAGACTGTGGATATCAGGTGGTTCGTACACAGGAAAAGTACGGCGGACTGCTTCGCCATATTATGATGAAAGAAAAGGACGCGTAAAACGTCCTTTTTTGATGAGCGGATTCTTTTGTGAGCATAAGAGCGCATGCGGCTTTACAGAGAAAGACATCAGTAGGATTTTACCTCTTTCCACAGCGCATTGTATTGGTAGGTGGCATCTTCGCCGAGATAACGGTAGGTTTCCAGATTATCATACTGAGTAAAATCAGGGAAAGCGACGGGATTGCTGCGTATTTCATCATCCGTAATCAGGGCTCTTGCGGCGGCGTTTGGCGTGGAGTACGTGATATATTCAAAGTTTTTCAGGGCGATATCCGCACGGCACAGAAAATTAATAAATTTTTCCGCATTTTCCTTATTCGGCGCATTTTTTGGAATGACCCATGAATCAATCCATATATTTGTGCCTTCTTTTGGAATGACATACTCCAGATCATTGTTTTCGCTTTTCGTATAAATTGCTTCACCGGAATAGATGACACCGATGGCGGCTTCATTTCCAATCATTTTGTCTCTGACCTGGTCAACAACATAGGCCTGAGTCAGCGCTTTTTGGACGATCAGAGACTCTTTTGCCTGCTGAAGCTGTGTTTCGTCTGTGCTGTTCATTGAGTATCCGAGACGTTTCAGTGCGACCATAAAAGCATCCCGCACGGAATCCTGCATCAGAATATTGTCTTTATATCTCTCATCCCAGAGGATATCCCAGCTGTCTATAGGTGAATCAACCATAGTTTTGTTGTATAAAATACCAACGGTTCCAAAACAGAAAGGAACGGAATACTTGTTGTCTGGGTCAAATTCTCTTGACTGTATCAGGTACTGCGAATCAATGTTTTTTATATTTGGAATATGATCAAAATTGATTTCGGCAAGGAGCTCATTTTGAATCATTTTTTCGATCATATAATCGGACGGACAGACGACGTCGTAGAGTGAAGCCCCGTTTTCTATTTTCGGATACATGATTTCATTTGTCTCAAATTCGTCATAGATAACGGAAATGCCTGTCTCTTCCTCAAACATTACGAGTACATCAGGATCGATATATTCGCCCCAGTTATAGACAATCACCTCACCGTTAGGCCCTGTTTTTCTGCCGCAGCCTGTGAGCAGTGCGGTTATGACTGCTAAAAGCAGCAATGCAGTCCATTGTTTCATTGTGCTGTCATTTCCTTTCTTTTGTCCGGTTTCAGATTGATAATAAGAAGCAGAATTAATACGGACAGGAAGAGAAGTGTGGAAAGAGAATAAATTTCCGGTTTGATTCCCTTCTTAAGCTCCGTATAGATCTTGGTTGATAATGTGTCAATTCCCGGACCTTTTGTAAAATGCGTGATAATGAAGTCGTCAAGCGACATCGTAAATGCCATTAGAAATCCCGAGAGAATGCCTGGAAAGATTTCAGGAAACACAATGACAAAGAAGACGTAGGCCGGCGAACCGCCGAGATCGAGTCCTGCTTCATAGGTACTGTAATTCATTTGAGAGAGTTTTGGCATCACGCTTAAGATCACATAGGGGATATTAAACGTGATATGTGCCATAAGGACTGTTGAGAAACCAAACGAAGCGCCAAAAGCGAGATAGAGAAGCATCAGTGAAATGCCGGTCACAATATCTGCATTCAGCATCGGTATATTTGTAATACCAAGAAAAATGGTTCTTGTTCTTTTTCTCATATGAAGGATTCCCAAGCAGGCAGCTGTTCCGATTACGGATGCGATTACGGCGGAAAGAAACGCAATCAGCAGCGTGTGTGTGAGCGCCCCCATAATCGCTTCATTCTGAAAAAGCTCACCATACCATTTCAAAGTGAATCCACCCCATTTTGCCCGTGTTTTTGAAGCATTGAAGGAGAGTACGATCAGAGTTGCAATCGGTGCATACAGTAGTATCAGAATCAGACCGATATAAATTTTTTGAATGGTATGCTTCATGGTGCGGATTCCTCCTTGCTGGTATCATATTTTGCCGTAAGAATCATACTGATAATAATGAAAATCATTAATACGAAAGAAAGACCGCTTCCGGAATTCCAGTTACCGTCCTGCGTGAATTCTTTTTCAATGATATTGCCGATCAGCAGGATTTTTCCTCCGCCCAACAGGTCAGAAATGACAAATGTAGTGAGCGCCGGCACGAATACCATTGTAATTCCGCTGATTACGCCCGGTATGCTCAGCGGGAAGATGATTCTTGAAAAAGTCTGCATGCGGTTGGCGCCAAGATCTTTTGCCGCATTGATGATATTGTCATCAATCTTTTCAAGCGCATTATAAATCGGCAGTACCATAAACGGAAGAAAATTATAAACCATGCCAAGCACAATCGCATACGGTGTGTTAATAATTTTCAATGCCGGCAGGTGAAAGAAGGAGAGTATGGTATTGATGACTCCGTTTTTTTCAAGAAGGGACTGCCATGCGAGTGTCCTGAGAAGAAAGTTCATCCACATCGGGAGAATGAAAATGATGATGACAAAACTTCCTTTACCAAATTTCATGTTTGCAAGTATCCATGCAAGCGGATAGGCAAGTATGAAACAGATGATGGTGCTGATCAGAGAAAGAATCAGAGAGAGAATCAGGGCTTTCATATTTCCAGGTTCCGCAATTGCTGTGATATTGTCAAGCGTAAAGCCGCCTTTGCGTGCGGTAAATCCATAATAGAATATCATGCCAAGCGGAATGAGTATGAATCCAGCGGCCCACAGAGCATAGGGGGCGGCAAGAAATTTCGATCTTCTGTTATTCATTGACTCCGGCCGCCTCCTCGTCTTCCGATTCCGGTTTGTTCATAATCTGTATGTCAAAGGGAACAATGGAAATACCGACCCGGGTACCGACAGGAACCATGTCGGTACTGTGTACAAGCCATTCGAATCCGTTTGCCATGACTTCCATTTCATAATGTACGCCTTTAAAAATCAGGTGTGTGACGACACCGCTTATTGTACCTTCTTCCGGCTTTACAAGGTCGACGTCTTCAGGACGGATTACAACATCCACAGGCTTGTTGTGGCCGAACCCGGTATCTACGCAGGGAAAGCGTGCGCCCAGAATCTCGACAAGTCTGTCTTCAATCATGATTCCCGGAATGATATTGCTGTCTCCAATAAAGTCAGCGACGAATGCGTTTTCCGGTTCATTGTAAATGTCCTCCGGAGTTCCGATTTGCTGGATATATCCCTGATTCATGACAACAATCGTATCAGACATGGTAAGCGCTTCTTCCTGGTCATGTGTTACATAAATAAAGGTGATTCCGAGTTCATTCTTAAGACGTATCAATTCATACTGCATGTCCTGGCGGAGTTTCAGGTCAAGCGCGCCTAAAGGTTCATCAAGGAGAAGAACTTTCGGTTCGTTGACGATAGCGCGTGCAATCGCGATACGCTGCTGCTGGCCGCCGCTTAATGAATCGGGCCGTCTGTTGTCGTACCCTTCCAGATTGACAAGTTTTAATGCGTATTTGATTTTATCATTAATATAAGATTTGCTTTTTTTCTTGATTTTTAATCCAAAAGCAATATTTTCGGCGATCGTCATATGAGAAAAGAGCGCATACTTCTGAAACACCGTATTGAGCG
Source organism: bacterium C-53 (assembly GCA_003612525.1). Taxonomy (GTDB): domain Bacteria; phylum Bacillota; class Clostridia; order Lachnospirales; family Lachnospiraceae; genus C-53. The sequence continues at coordinate 44,212 of RAZD01000002.1, forward strand.
GCCGTTTATTTGGCGGGAGATTCGTGATATCTTCGTCGCGAAAGATAACGTGTCCGGCGTCAGGCGTTTCAAATCCGCCGATGATGCGGAGCGTTGTGGTTTTGCCGCACCCGCTGGGACCGAGGAGCGTGAGGAATTCATTTTCGCGTATGTAAAGATTAAAATCGTCAAGAACCATTGTATGATTGAATGATTTTGAGATATTGACCAGATCAATTAATTTGTTTGGCATAATTATCCTCCATGAGTTCGCCTGTTAACGCAATTTTATTATAAACATATCTTTGGTAATGTCAATGAAATTCAATGAAAATCATGGAATTGCTATTAACAAAATTCTGATCTTATGATAAGATATTTTCGTAGGAAACCTGCAAAGAGGATTTCCAAAAATTGCGAAAGGATTGGGATAGGAGTATGGCGCAGGAAAAGATGGTGGCTTATGTGGCGGGATATACGCATAATGATAATCACGGCCTTAAGATTTTTGATGTGGACAGAATGAAAGGCAGGATGACAGAACGGTCGGAAGTTGAGATTACAAATCCTTCATATATTTCAATTTCTCATAATGGAAAGCTTTTGTATTCGATTACCGATGACGGTGTGGAGGCCTACCGTATTCTGGCCGATGGAGGTTTGGAAGAAATTAACAGGGGACCGATCAATGGGATGCGGGGATGTTATATATCTACGGATTATGAGGATAAGTTTCTCTTTGTGGCAGGATACCATGACGGGAAAGTAACCGTGCTTTCTTTGCGGGAAGACGGCGGGATTGGTAAAATTACAGATGAGATTTACCACAAAGGACTTGGCAGTGTGGCGGAGCGCAATTTCCGTCCGCATGTTGAATGTGTGAAAATGACAAGGGATAACAAATATCTCTGCGCTACCGATCTTGGAATGGATCACATCAAGGTGTATCGTCTTGACCATACAACAGGCCGGCTGAAACTTGCGGATATTCTGCGGAGTGAGATTGAATCGGCGCCAAGACATATTAAGTTTTCGGTAGACGGAAAGTTTGCTTACATTATTCATGAATTAAAGAATTATATAGATGTTTATTCCTATAAAGAGGAAAATGGCCAGCCGCAGTTTGAAAAGTTACAGACGATCAGTACGCTCAATAAATATCATGCAGGCGGGTCCGCTGCTTCGGCAATCCAGTTTTCTGAGGATGGGAATTATATTTTCTGTTCGAATGCGGGAGATAACAGTGTCGGAGCTTTTGCAAGAGATCAGGAAACAGGACTTTTGACAAAGCTTTTTGTACTTCCCATAAGTGGAGATTACCCGAAAGATATAGAAGTTTTCCCTGATGCGAAATATCTGGTCAGCCTAAATCATGAATCGAATTCAATCACCTTTTTCCATGTGAATCTGGAAAATAAGACGATTATTATGAACGGGCCGGAATTGTATTTTCATAAAGGAAACTGCATTATTCTGCACAAGCTGCAGGGGACAGAAATATAAATAAAAGTAAAAAGAGAAACAGCTGTTTGTAAGGCTGTTTCTCTTTTTATGCACACGGGTGCCCAAATGAAATGTGTCAGCAAGCTGACGGACGCCCGGCGCACAGGTAGGGGAAGTTGGCTTTTCCCTACTCGATTGTGTGCGGTCAGTCTCTTTTGTAGAATTGCCGGATTCGGTCCATGCGTGATGACATGTTTTCCAACAATGCGTCAAGCAGAGTAATTGCCGCCATGCTTTCCACTACGACTACAGCACGAGGCACGATAACCGGGTCATGGCGGCCATGTATGGAAATTTCGATTTCTTCTCCGTTCCTGTTGACCGTTTCCTGTACGGATGCAATGGAAGGAGTGGCTTTTATTGCAGCTTTAAAAAATATTTCGGAACCGTCGGACATGCCGCCGAGGACGCCTCCGGAATGATTCGTTTTTTTAACCGGCTTTCCGTCTTTCATGCGGAATGCATCGTTATTTTCAGACCCTTTTGCGTATGCGGCCCTGAATCCGTCGCCGATTTCAAAACCTTTAACGGCTCCAATCGACATAACTGCATGGGCAAGGCGCGCATCGAGCTTTTCAAAAACCGTCTCACCGATTCCGACGGGAAGTCCGTGAACTATGCAGGCAATGATTCCGCCTGAAGAATCGCAGGCTTTCATGCACTCTTCAAGATAGGCGGAGGCTTTTCTTGCCGCTTCCATGTCCGGCATATAAAGTGGATTTTCGTTCATGACGGAAAAGTTAGGTTTTTCCGTATCAATAATGACTGGACCGATGGACTCCGTGTATGCTCTGACTGTGACGCCAAGTTCCTCAAGAATTTTTCCAGCGACAGCCCCGGCTGCGACTCTGGCGACGGTTTCACGTCCGGAAGAACGTCCTCCTCCCCGGTAATCGCGAAAGCCATATTTCATGTCAAATGTGAAATCAGCGTGCCCCGGACGATAATAGGAGGCAATTTCATGATAATCTCCTGAACGCTGCGTCTTGTTATGGACCATTAATGCGATTGGTGTCCCGGTGGTGCGTCCTTCAAAGACACCTGACAAAATTTCCACGAGATCTTCTTCTTTCCGTGGTGTGGAAAATTTCGACTGACCGGGTTTGCGTCGATCAAGCATTTTCTGAATATCTTCCTCACAGAGCGTAAGACCTGCCGGGCAGCCATCAATGACAACTCCGATTCCTTTCCCATGAGACTCTCCCCAGGTCATGATTTTAAATTGGTTTCCGAATGTGGATCCTGGCATATGATGTACCATCCTTTCCAGTGTTTTGAATGCCCTTATTATAATCAAAGGTTTTCATGATGACAAGCAGTCAAAAAAGATTCGACACAAAATTACATAAAAAATAAAAAAATTCGTGCATTTTATAGAAAGATGTGGTAAATTGAAAATAAATAATTTTTTAAAAGAATAAGGAAATGCATAAAAGGATTTGGCTTCAATGAAAGATAAATTTATTCTTAAAATGGAAGGAATTGCAGAAAAATATAAATTAATCAGGAAGCCGGCGCTTATGGCGGCAGCGGTTTATTTGGCGTTTTATCGTTTTTCTTCCATGATTTTTGAAAACAGGAGAAGAATTGTATCCGTAGTTTCTATTCTGTTTCCGTTTGCAGTGGTGACAAGCTTTGCGTATCCGGGAAGTGATGCGGTGAGTGTTCTGAGCGGCAGAGTGTATATGGAAACGGTGGACGGAATTGTTGAAATTGATGAGCTGGATGATATTGACGTGGAGGCAGTTTCGGCAACCGAAGAAGATATCCGGGCGCTTTTGGACGAGAAAAAGGACGAAGAAGATATTATTTCAAAAGATCCGGGTACAATAGAAGCAGGAACCCGGATTTACGACGAGGTGAACGGGTACGAGGAGGCGACTTTTGAGGATGACTGGAAACTGATTTTGATTAATAAGGAGAATCCCGTTCCGGATGATTATGAATTTGAGCTGGGGACCATTCGCGGCGGCATTCGGTCAGATGTGCGGGTGATTGAACATGTGCTTGAAATGATTCAGGCGGCAAAAGAAGACGGGGTGACACTTGGAATCTGTTCGCCGTATCGGGACTATGATCGACAGGTAATGTTGTTTGAACGGAAAGTCAGGAGCTATATCCGTAAGGGAAAGTCAGAGGCGGAAGCGTATGAGCTGGCTTCCCAGACGGTTGCGATTCCGGGGACAAGTGAACATCAGGTGGGACTTGCCTTCGACTTTATCAGTGATGATTATAAAGTATTGGAGGCGGGATTCGCAGATCATAAGGCCGGGAAGTGGCTGAAGGCGAATGGATATAAATATGGTTTCATTCTGCGGTATCCGGATGATAAGGAGAATATCACGGGAATTGAGTTCGAACCGTGGCATTATCGTTATGTGGGGGTTGACGCGGCAACGGAAATAATGACACAGGGATTGTGTCTTGAAGAATATGTGGAACAGATTGGATTAAAATAATATGTACAGGATTTTAAAACAGGAAGGCAATGCAAAACGCGCGGAGTTTGAGACGGTCCACGGGACGATTCAGACTCCCGTATTTATGAACGTGGGAACCGTGGCAGCAATTAAGGGTGCGGTATCTACGGAAGATTTGGAACAGATTAAGACACAGGTAGAATTGTCCAATACGTATCATCTTCATGTGCGGCCGGGGGATGAGGTTATAAAGAAGCTTGGCGGCCTGCATAAATTTATGGTGTGGGACAAGCCGATTCTGACTGATTCCGGCGGATTTCAGGTATTTTCGCTTGCGGGTCTGCGAAAAATCAAAGAGGAGGGCGTCAGCTTTCATTCTCATGTGGATGGCAGAAGAATTTTTATGGGACCGGAAGAGAGTATGCGGATACAGTCAAATCTTGCGTCAACAATTGCAATGGCATTTGATGAGTGTCCAAGTTCAAAAGCTGACAGAAAATATGTACAGGATTCTGTGGACCGCACGGCAAGATGGCTGGTCCGCTGCAAACAGGAGATGGATCGTCTGAACCAGCTTGAGGATACCATCAATAAAAAACAGATGCTTTTTGGCATTAATCAGGGGGCGGTTTTTGCCGATATCCGTATAGATCATGCGAAGCGGATTTCGGAACTTGACCTTGACGGGTATGCACTCGGAGGTCTGGCAGTTGGTGAGACACATGAGGAAATGTACCATATTATTGAGGAAACAGTGCCGCATCTTCCCCAAAATAAACCAACATACCTGATGGGAGTAGGAACGCCGATCAACATTCTCGAAGGTGTGGAACGTGGAATTGATTTCTTCGACTGTGTGTATCCAACGAGAAACGGGCGTCATGGACACTTGTATACAAATCATGGGAAGATAAATTTATTTAATGCAAAATACGAGCTTTCCGATCAGCCGATTGAAGAGGGGTGCCAGTGTCCGGCATGCAGGAGGTACAGCAGGGCATATATCAGGCATCTTTTAAAGGCAAAGGAAATGCTGGGGATGCGGTTGTGCGTGCTCCATAATCTGTATTTTTACAATACGATGATGGAAGAGATCAGAGAAGCATTGGACCAGGGGTGTTTTGCGTCCTATAAGAAAAAGAAAATAGAAGGGATACTGTCGGGGGAAACCGATTAGGAGATAACAGAAATCCATAAATTATCCATAAATTAAAGAAAAAAGGCTTGTACTACGCCGGACAATTGTGTATTATGTATATCATGTGGATAAAAATGATCAGGAGGAAACAGAAATGAACATATTACTGGCAGAGGCGGCAGGCGCTGCGGGTGGAGCCGGCGGTTTGGGTATGATGACAATTTTTTATATCGTTGTAATCGGTGCGTTTTTTTATTTTACAATGATTCGCCCTCAGAAGAAAGAACAGACAAGAATCAATGCGATGCTTTCAACGCTCGATGTGGGTGATAGTGTACTTACGACAAGCGGCTTTTACGGAATTGTCATTGATATTACGGATGATACGGTGATAGTTGAATTTGGAAATAATAAGAATTGCAGAATCCCGATGCAGAAATCAGCGGTTGCACAGGTTGAGAAACCAGATGCTGAATAGTGTGAGAAGAATGGAACAGGGCAGGCGGAAGCCGTCCTGTTCTTTTGCTTTTTTCATACAATTGCAAAGTTCATGTTTCATGGAAATGTAACTGTAAAAGAACTTGTGTTCGATAAAGAAATGTGGTAATATACGAATAAACAAACATAGAATGGGGGATGCGTATGGCTTCGGAAGAATTGACAAAAGGAATTGTTGTCAGTAAATTGAGCACATTTGATAAATATTCCTCACAACAGAATGAAGAGAAGAATGGAATTATCTGGTTTAAGGAGGACAGTTATAAAGGGACGGCGTATAACTGGATGAAGGACGCATTTGCCAGGGCAACAAAAAAACAAACATTATCAGGGAGAGGCACGCCGGATTTTGTCGTTGTAAAAGAGAAGTCCCATGTAATCGTTGTCATAGAATGTAAGGCAGAAGTGAATGGCGCTGTCAGTAAGCATTCATTGTTTGAGAATGTGGAAGAGTATAAGACCTATGGCTATGGCATTCCGGCAGAGACAGAACAATATGCAATAAATGGAGCTTTGTACTATGCGACCTTTCTGAATCAGGAATTTGACGTGGTGGCTGTCGGCGTGTCAGGACAAAGCAGGTCTGAACTGAGAATTACTTCTTTTGTGCTGCCGCGAGGGGGAGAGTTATCAGATATAGAAATAATGGAAGACGGCGGATATGAGGATGGCCTGGTATCGATTCAGCAGTATGAAGAAGCTGTTGACATTGTGTTAAACAGGTTTGCTGTGACAGAGGGAGAAATCAGAAGAGAGCTCAGAAAATATACGTTGTCCTGCTCAAACTTTCTGCGCTCCAATGGAATTGAGGACAATTCTAAGGCAGGCTTTGTTTCCGCCATTCTGTTGGGCCTGACAAATAAAGAGTCCAGATTATACAGAGAAACGAAAACTGCGATAGACAGGAAGAAAGAATCAAAGTCAAAAAAAATATTTGAAGACCTGATTGGAAAAGAGGCCGTAAAAATGTTAAAAGCGTCTTTGTATGGAGATGGAAGAGACGAATATGAAGATGATTATATTAACGGCATTTGGGATATTGACAAAATTCCAAAGGGAAAAAGAAAATCATTAAGAAGATTCTATGAAGTTTTGCTGGGCAAAGATGAACTGACCAAAGCGCCGAAAGGCCAGAATGGTTATTTTAACGATGGCAATACGGTATTATCATGCTGTATCTATTCCTTATACGAAAATGTGATCGAAATATTAGAACATTATAAGGGTATTGATATTATGGGAGAGTTTTATACAACTTTTCTGCGTTTTACAAAGGGAAATGCAAAAGAAAAAGGTATTGTGCTGACTCCAAAACATATTACGGAATTGTTTTGTGATATAGCTGAATATTATAGCGGACAGCCGTTTTCGGAGAAAACAAAAATACTGGATACATGCTGCGGCACCGGCGCTTTTCTGATTTCTGCACTTGCCCGGATAAAAGAAAATATTCGGTGCCAGTTTATCAGCGAAAAGCAAAAGGAGGAAAGATATCAGTACGCAAGAGAAAACAGTTTGATTGGAGTGGAAAGAGATGCATCTATGTACGCGCTTGCTTATGCAAATATGCGGTTTCATGGAGACGGAAAAGCAAATTTATTCAATTGTTCCTCGCTTCTGTCTGACTCGTATAATCCAATTGACGACAGCGGAATGACTTATATGCAGGACGGAAGGAAAGTGACATTAAAAGAAGCGCTGGAAGTATTCGGAGACATTGATATCGCTATGATAAATCCGCCATATTCGATTGGGACCAATGCAAACAGGATAAGGAAGCCTTACCCGGATTCTGTACCGGCGGAGGCGGTCATACAGAAAGGCCAGGATGAATTGGATTTTATAGCTTCTATGTTACATTATATGAAAACCGGCGGAGTCGGAATTGCAATTGTTCCTATGTCCTGTGCAGGAAACAGCGGAAAAAACATACGTAAGGATATTTTAAAATTCCACACATTGTTAGCCTGCATGACGATGCCCGCCAACTTGTTTTTTGACAGTCACGTGGGAACCGCAACCTGTATTATGGTGTTTAAGGCACATATACCGCATGATGAAAAAAAGGCTGTTTTTTTTTGCACGATGGCAGGATGACGGTTTTAAAGTGATTCCGCATAATGGACGAAAAGACAGTGGGAAATGGGCGAATATTCGTGTTCGGTGGATGGAACAGATAGATGGAGTTGCCGCTCCCGATGATTCTGTTTATGTAAAACGTAAAATTAAAACGGGCGATGAGGCGCTTGCAGAAGCATATATTAAGACAGACTACAGCAGATTATCAGAAGAAGATTTTGAGCGTACTTTAAAAAAATATGCATTGTATAAGTATATGAGCACACAGGGATTGCTGGAGGAATAGTTTTATGGATGTCTCGAAATGGATAGATTTTCGGCTGGGAAAGGTATTTAGAATAGAGAAGGGAAAACGACTAACAGGTGATAAAGCTGCCGGTAGAAGAAGAGAGTGGGCAGCCGGATTATATATTTATGAAAGATTATATTAAGTCGCTTCCATTCAGCTGCAATATTTAGATTGCAGCTGTAAAATACATTCGGAACCTGATGATACAAAATTATGTTTGAAAGCCGGAAAAGATTCTGGAGGCATTCTGGAGGATTGCTTTTCGAAGGTTGAAATTTCGCGGAATATGCGCTATTATGATAACGATAAGCTTTAGAAAGGTAAAGGGTTAACGGAATGGAATATAAGATCGGATCAATTGCCGGTGATGGGATAGGACCGGAAATCGTAAGGGAAGCAAGGAAAATAATTGACAGAATTGCTGAAAAATATGGTCATAAAATAAAATATGAGGATATTCTGCTGGGCGGTGCATCCATTGATGCAACGGGAGTGCCGCTGACGGAGGAGGCGGTTGCGCAGGCAAAAAGCTGTAACTGCGTGCTGATGGGGTCCATTGGAGGAGATACATCAACTTCCCCGTGGTACCGGCTTGCTCCGAATTTAAGACCGGAGGCCGGGCTTTTGGGAATCCGCAAGGCTTTAAATCTTTTTGCCAATTTAAGGCCGGCAGTATTGTATGATGAGCTTGCATCGGCGTGCCCGCTGAAAGAGGAGATTATTGGTGACGGATTTGATATGCTGATTATGCGCGAACTTACAGGAGGACTCTATTTTGGAGAGCGCAGGACAGTGGAGGAGAATGGAAAGAAGACGGCGGTTGATACGCTTACATACAGTGAGGATGAAATACGCCGTATTGCAGTAAAGGCATTTGACATTGCGGGCAAGAGACGCAGGAAAGTGACAAGCGTCGACAAAGCGAATGTGCTCGATTCCTCAAGACTCTGGAGGCAGGTGGTAGAAGAAGTTGCGAAAGATTATCCTGACATTGCGCTTGAGCATATGCTTGTTGACAACTGCGCAATGCAGCTTGTCAGAGACCCGGGACAGTTTGATGTGATTTTGACTGAAAATATGTTTGGTGATATTTTATCTGATGAGGCAAGTATGGTGACCGGTTCGATTGGAATGCTGGCATCTGCGAGTCTGAATGATACGAAATTTGGCCTGTATGAGCCAAGCCACGGCTCTGCACCGGACATTGCAGGGCAGAATAAGGCGAATCCGATTGCTACAATATTGTCGGCTGCCATGATGTTAAGATTCAGTCTTGATCTCGACAAAGAGGCGGATGATATTGAACGTGCGGTAAAAGAGACGCTTGCTTCAGGATACCGTACAGGAGACATTTTGTCGGATGGCTGTCAGCTGGTTGGATGCAGTGAGATGGGCAGCCTTATTGCAGAACGCATTTAACATGAAGGAGGATATAAAACATGAGAAGTGATAATGTAACGAAAGGGGACCAGCAGGCTCCGCACAGATCGTTATTTAATGCTTTGGGCTATACAAAAGAGGAACAGGAGCGTCCGCTTGTCGGAATTGTCTGCTCTTATAATGAAATTGTACCAGGTCATATGAACCTTGACAAAATTTGTGACGCCGTGAAAATGGGCGTTGCGATGGCCGGCGGCACCCCCGTAATGTTCCCTGCAATCGCTGTATGCGACGGAATTGCGATGGGGCACATCGGTATGAAATATTCTCTTGTAACGCGTGATTTAATCTGCGATTCGACAGAATGTATGGCACTGGCGCATCAGTTTGACGCACTTGTCATGATACCGAACTGTGATAAGAATGTGCCGGGACTATTGATGGCGGCGGCAAGACTGAATATACCCACTGTGTTTGTTTCGGGCGGACCGATGCTTCCGGGACGCGTACAGGGATGCAATACAAGCCTTTCTTCGCTTTTTGAAGCGGTAGGTGCGAAGGCGGCAGGGAAAATGACAGACGAGGAGCTTTTGGAGTATGAGGAGCATGGCTGCCCTACCTGTGGTTCCTGTTCGGGCATGTATACGGCGAATAGCATGAATTGTCTGACAGAGGCAATCGGTATGGGGCTGCGTGGAAATGGTACGATACCAGCGGTCTATTCCGAGAGGATCCGGCTTGCAAAACATGCAGGTATGAAAGTAATGGAACTTTATGAGAAGAATATCCGTCCGCGCGATATTATGACAGAGAAAGCGTTTTTGAATGCATTAACGGTTGATATGGCGCTTGGATGTTCGACGAATACGATGCTGCACCTTCCGGCGATTGCGCATGAGGCAGGGGTTGACCTGAATATGGATATCGCAAATGAGATCAGTGCAAAGACCCCGAATCTCTGCCATCTGGCGCCGGCAGGCCATACGTATATGCCGGAACTGAATGAGGCAGGCGGTGTCTATGCGGTTATGAATGAACTGAGCAAAAAAGATCTTCTTTATACCGATTTGATTACTGTAACAGGAAAAACCGTTGGAGAAAATATTAAAGATGCAAAGAATAAGAATCCCGAGGTGATACGTCCTGTTGAAAATCCTTACAGCGAGACAGGCGGAATTGCTGTTTTAAAGGGGAACATCGCGCCTGATTCCGGTGTTGTGAAGCGTTCGGCTGTAGTACCCGAGATGATGGTTCATGAAGGCCCGGCCAGAGTCTTTGACTGTGAGGAAGATGCAATTTCAGCAATTAAGAGCGGAAAGATTGTCGCGGGAGATGTCGTAGTCATCCGCTATGAAGGGCCAAAAGGCGGACCAGGCATGCGCGAGATGTTAAATCCGACTTCCGCTATTGCGGGAATGGGACTGGGCTCCTGTGTGGCGCTGATTACGGACGGACGTTTTTCCGGTGCAAGCCGCGGAGCGTCAATTGGCCATATTTCGCCGGAGGCGGCAGTCGGAGGCCCGATTGCGCTCATAGAGGAGGGCGATATCATTTCAATTAATATTCCGGAGAATTCACTGAATGTGAAGGTGTCTGATGAGGAACTGGCAGGAAGAAGAGAGAAATGGACGCCGAGAGAGCCGGAGATAACAACAGGGTATCTTGCAAGATATCGGGAGCTTGTGACGAGTGGAAATCGCGGGGCAATTCTTGAACTCCCCAAGTCGGTATGAGAAGGAGGATAAAACATGCAGCTTACAGGCGCAGAAATTGTAATCGAATGTCTGAAGGAACAGGGAGTTGATACCGTATTCGGATATCCCGGAGGAACAATTTTAAATATATATGATGCACTTTATAAACATAGTAATGAGATTTTTCATGTTCTGACAAGCCATGAGCAGGGAGCGGCACATGCTGCGGACGGCTATGCGAGGGCGACAGGGAAAGTCGGTGTTTGTCTTGCGACAAGCGGACCGGGCGCAACGAATCTGGTAACCGGAATTGCGACGGCGTATATGGACAGTGTTCCTATGGTAGCCATTACCGCAAATGTGAATCTGCCGCTACTTGGAAAGGACACATTCCAGGAAGTGGATATCGCCGGAGTAACCATGCCGATTACAAAACATGGTTATATTGTGAAAGATGTCAGTATTCTGGCGGACACAATACGCAAAGCTTTCCAGATTGCAAAATCGGGAAGACCAGGGCCCGTACTTGTGGATATTACGAAGGATGTAACGGCGGATGTTTTTGAATACACGCCAAAGGTGCCCGAACCGGTCAAAAGATTTACGGATTTTTCCGGGGAAGATATCGAGAGGGCGGTTGAACTGATTGAAAAATCAAAGAAGCCTTATATTTACCTCGGAGGCGGCGCCGTAATTTCTGACGCGGCGGAAGAAGTGAAAGAATTTGCAAAGAAAATTGATGCACCCGTCTGTGACACATTGATGGGGAAAGGCGCTTTTGACGGACATGACCCGCTCTATACGGGAATGATTGGAATGCATGGCACGAAAGCATCCAATCTGGGGGTCAGTGAATGCGATCTTTTGATTGCGCTCGGAGCGCGGTTCTCAGATCGGGTAGTCGGCAATGCGAAGAGCTTCGCAAGCAGGGCAAAGGTTCTGCACATTGACATTGATGCAGCCGAAATTAATAAGAATATTATTACGGACGCTTCGATTGTGGGTGACATGAAGGAAGTTCTCAAAGTGCTGAATTGCAGAATCAGTCAGAAGGAAAACAAAGAGTGGACCGATCATATAAAAGACCTTAAGGCGAAGTACCCTCTGACTTATGATACATCAGAACTTAGCTGTCCTTATATTATCGAGGAGATAGACCGTATAACAAACGGTGAGGCGATTATTACGACGGATGTCGGCCAGCATCAGATGTGGGCGGCACAGTATTACCGCTATACAGAGCCCCGCACATTTTTAAGCTCAGGCGGTCTTGGCACGATGGGATACGGGCTGGGCGCATGTATCGGTGCGAAAATGGGGAGGCCTGAGAAAATATGTATCAATATTGCCGGTGACGGTTGTTTCCGTATGAATATGAATGAGCTTGCTACGGCAAGCCGGTATCAGATTCCGATTATTCAGGTGGTAATTAATAATCATGTACTTGGTATGGTGCGGCAGTGGCAGACATTGTTCTATGGGAAACGCTATTCGCAGACCGTGCTGGAAGATCAGGTCAATTTTGGAAAAGTGGCGGAAGGGCTTGGCTGTGCAGTGCTTAAGGTGACAAAAAAAGAAGATGTTGCTCCGGCATTTCAGCAGGCAATTACATTCGGGAAACCAGTATTTATCGAATGTGTGATCCCAAAAGATGACAAGGTATTCCCGATGGTTTCGCCTGGCGGCGCCATTGCGGAGGCATTCGATGCAGAGGATTTAAAGAAGAAAAATAATGAAATATAAATCATGGAAAATTCTTACCATTGTTCTTCTGCTTCCCTGCTGCCTGGCAATTGCTGCCTATATAGGCATAGGATTTTATTATCGCGATACGTATACGTTTGGGACTTATATTAATGGGGTCTATGCGACTGGTCAGACCACAGGAAAGATTGATTCTGTTTTGAAAGAGCCGCTGGAAGAGTATGTACTCGAAATCACAGATCTTGAAGGAAATATCGAGGAAATCAGAGGCGGGGAGGTTGACATGAGTTTCCACTATGAAGAGGGACTTCAGGAAATCATAGAAAACCAGAAGACTTTTTTGTGGGGATATAGTTTCTGGCATCCCTCTGTTTACGAAATTACCGGTCGCATTCAATTTGACCATGATAAGGCGGCGGACACGGTAAAGAATCTGAACGTATACAAAAAAGCGTTCAACGATAAAAATCCGCAGGTAAAGATCATGAAAGGAAAAGATGGTTATACACTCAGGGATGATACAAAAGATGCCATTGATACGGAGAAACTGGTGCGGCTTGTGCTGGCATCTATGGAAGATGGAGAGACAGAACTGAATCTGGCACAGACAGATTGTCTCAAGGAATACAAAAAGAGCAGCCAGATGGAAGAGACGCTTCGATTGTTTCAAAAGATCGATAAAATGCAGTCCACACATATGAAATACGTGATGAACGGCAGGGAATTAACCCTGCAGAAGAAGGAGATTGCAGATTTTATTGCAACAGATGAAAAAGGAGAGTTTTTGCTTGACAGTCTGGGAGATCTGACTGTCAGGGAGGAAAGAGTCGAGGCATTTGTAACACGTCTGTCAGACACATTTGATACGCTTGGAAAAGAAGTAGAGTGGAAAAAGGCAGGCGGAGGAAGTGTATTGGTGGATAATGCCACATTTGGCTGTGCGGTTGATAAAGAAGCGGAAATACAGCAGATTACAACTTCTGTATTGTATGGAATTGATCAGGAGCGTGAACCGTTTTTATTGCCGTCGGAGGCAGATATCGGGACAGGAGAAATCGGCGATACATATATAGAGGTTGATATGTCGGAGCAAATGCTGTATTATTATACGGATGGTGTCCTCTATCTGAAAACGGATGTCGTTACAGGAGCAACAAACAGAGGGCGCGGCACACCGGAAAAAGTCTGCTATGTTTATGGCAAACAGAGAAACCGTACGCTGCGCGGCGCAGATTACGCAGCATTTGTAAATTACTGGATGCCGGTGTATGGAAATATTGGGATTCATGATGCGAAATGGCGCAAGGAGTTTGGCGGAGATATTTATAAAAACGGCGGGTCGCACGGATGCATCAATCTTCCGAAAGAAGCCGCTGAAAAGATCTATGATAAAGTGGAAGTAGGGACGCCTGTAGTTATGTATTATTAGGTATGGATGTTGCATACATATGTACCTGTAAGTGGGAATTTGTGTCTGCGTGGCAATCATAAATTTCCTTGCACATAAAGCTGCGCGGAATGAGGAGGAAAGAAAAAATGAGCAGAGTGTACAATTTTTCGGCAGGGCCGGCTGTTTTGCCGGAAGAGGTATTGAAAGAGGCCGCTGATGAGATGCTTGATTATCAGGGAAGCGGTATGTCCGTTATGGAGATGAGCCATCGTTCAAAAGTATATGATACGATTATCAAAACAGCGGAGCAGGACTTGAGAGATTTGATGAAAATTCCGGATAATTACAAAGTTCTCTTTTTACAGGGCGGCGCAAGTCAGCAGTTTGCCATGATTCCGATGAATCTTATGAAAAACGGCGTTGCGGATTACATTGTGACGGGCCAATGGGCAAAGAAAGCTTATCAGGAAGCATGTAAATACGGGAATGCAAAGAAAATTGCGAGCAGCGAAGATAAGACCTTTTCCTATATTCCGGACTGTTCTGACCTTCCGATTGATGAAGATGCAGATTATGTTTACATATGTGAAAATAATACGATTTATGGCACAAAGTATAAGGAACTTCCAAATACGAAAGGCAAGACACTTGTTTCAGATGTTTCCTCCTGCTTCTTATCAGAACCGGTGGATGTTTCGAAATATGGTGTGATTTATGGCGGCGTACAGAAAAATATCGGTCCGGCCGGTGTTGTGATTGTGATTATAAGGGAGGATTTGATTACAGAGGACGTGCTTGCGGGAACGCCTACAATGCTGCAGTATAAGACGCATGCCGATGCAGAGTCGCTTTATAACACGCCTCCTGCATATGGAATCTATATTTGTGGAAAAGTGTTTAAGTGGCTGAAAAAGCAGGGCGGCCTTGAGGCGATGAAAAAGCATAATGAGGAGAAAGCAAAGATTCTCTATGATTTCCTTGATGAGAGCAGGCTCTTTAAAGGCACAGTTGAGAAGAAAGACCGTTCTCTTATGAATGTTCCGTTTGTGACCGGAAATGATGAGCTGGATGCAAAATTTGTGAAAGAGGCAAAAGAGGCGGGATTTGAGAATCTGAAGGGACACAGAAGTGTCGGCGGTATGCGTGCAAGCATATATAATGCAATGCCGGCTGAAGGGGTCAGGGCGCTTGTTGCATTTATGAAGAAGTTTGAAGAGGAGAATGGAAATGTTTAAATATAATTGTTTAAATCCGATTGCGAAGATTGGCCTCAGCCATTTTGATAAAACATATGTAAAGTGTGATGATATAAATGATGCGGACGGAGTGCTTGTGAGAAGCGCAAGCATGCACGAGATGGAACTTCCTGACAATTTGCTTGCGGTTGCAAGAGCCGGTGCGGGTGTCAACAATATTCCGCTGGATAAATGCGCGCAGAAGGGGATTGTTGTATTCAATACACCGGGAGCAAACGCAAATGGCGTAAAAGAACTTGTGATCGCAGGTCTGCTTCTTGCATCCAGAGGAATTGTGGATGGCATTAACTGGGTGAGCAGTCAGGCAGGGGTTGAGGATGTTGCGAAACTTGCTGAGAAACAGAAAAAACAGTATGCGGGAAAAGAAATTACCGGGAAAAAGATCGGTATTATTGGACTTGGCGCCATTGGCGTAAAAGTTGCAAATGCAGTGAGCAACCTCGGAATGGAAGTGTATGGATATGATCCGTATATTTCTGTGGAAGCCGCATGGAAGCTTTCGCGTAATATTCATCATGTATATGATATCAATGAAATTTATGCAAATTGTGATTATATCACTATTCATGTGCCGCTTATGGATGCAACAAAAAAAATGATTAATACCGAAGCGATCAGGCTGATGAAGAATGATGCTGTTATATTAAATTTTGCAAGGGATCTTCTTGTGGATGAAGAAGCAGTCGTATCTGCATTGAAAGTAGGAAAGATTGGAAAGTATGTATCTGATTTTCCAACCCCGCTCACAGTAGGCGTGGAGGGCTGCATTGTTATTCCGCATCTTGGCGCTTCTACAGAAGAGTCAGAAGATAACTGTGCGGTTATGGCGGTAGACCAGCTCAGAGATTATCTTGAAAACGGAAATATTAAAAATTCCGTGAATTTCCCGTCCTGTGATATGGGTGTGTGTGAAAAAGAAGGGCGTATTGTGGTATTCCATAAAAATATTGCAAATATGATTACAAAATTTACAGGTGCGTTCGGTGATCTGGATATCAATATTTCGGAACTGAACAATAAATCAAAAGGTGAATATGCATACACGATGTTTGATGTGGATTCAAAAGTGACTGATGAGATTGTAGATAAGCTGAAAGTGATCAAAGGTGTATTCCGCGTAAGAGTGATTAAATAATTATATCTGCATGTTCAGGCAGGAAAGCAGAACCGTATGGCGTCCCGCAAACAGCGGGACGTCTTTATAAATTCTTTTGATGTCAGTGAAAAGGCGTTTCCATATCAAGAACACCGAGGTCTTTAAAATCCTCATTGAACTGATCTTGTTTTTCTTTTGCAAATTCTGTCTGAAGATCCATATATTTCACAAACATATCTTCCAGACTTAAATTTAATTCTTTCGCAATTGTCTTTAAAATAGGCGTAAGCTGTTGAATCTGAAAACCTGTCCGTGTTTTCTGCGGATCGATATCTTTTAACACTTCCTCCGCGTAAGCATTAATACGTTCTATAATTACTTTGTCGTCCTTTGTCATGATTGTATTTTCCTTCTTTCCTAAAAGATTGTTCTGCTTTGCACTATTATATCATGCAGAAAAATCTGTGTCAAAAATACATTTGATGCCGACTTGACAGCTTCTTTGTTTTTTTGGTAAGATTTAACCGCATATCAAAAGTGGCAGACCGGTTGAAAGAGATCGGAAAAGAAAGGCAGATTATATGGGCATCATGAAAGAATATCGGTTAAGTGAGGTAGAACATGTTAAAATAAACGGAAGAACAACAGATTGTCTGGAGCCTCTTACACTATTCTGGACAGCAAGCGGATTTGAAGTAAACGCAAAAGGTTCCGAGCTTTGGGTGGAAGTGGAAGCAGGTTTTGATTTGTATGAACCCTGGTTTTCCTTTTTGATTAATGGAGCTTATGTGTCAAAACAGATGGCAGTAAAGGGACGAAGCCGGATTTGTCTGTTTCGTGGAATGAATCCTGCGGAAGTAAAACACGTGAAATTTGTGCGGGATATACAGGCAATGCATGGTGATCCCGAAAGCTATCTTCAGGTGCATGGATTTCTGTTCGACGGTGAGTTTCTCCCTGTATCTGAAAAATCGTGCAGAATTGAATTTATCGGGGACAGCATCACGTCGGGAGAAGGCACGTACGGTGCAAGATGTGAGATGGACTGGGTATCTATGTTTTTCAGCGGAGTAAATAATTATGCAGCTTATACGGCAGAGGCGCTGAATGCAGATTTTCGTATCCTGTCACAGAGTGGATGGGGTGTGCTCTGCAGCTGGGACGGCAGAAAGGAGTACTCAATACCGAGATATTATGAGAAAGTATGCGGCCTTTTGACCGGTGAGCATAACAGGGAACTCGGCGCTTATGCAGAGTATGATTTTACAAAATGGCAGCCCGATGTGGTTGTGGTCAATCTTGGAACAAATGATGCATCCGCATTGAGCAGAGCAGAACTGTCTTTTTCAGAAGATGATTTTGAGGAGGCGGCCGTCGGCTTTTTGAAGAAACTGCGCAGGTGCAATCCGAAGGCGCAGATTGTGTGGGCATACGGTATGCTGGGATATGAAATGAATGCGCCAATCTGCAGAGCAATCGACGCTTACCGTATCGGTACAGGTGATGAAAAGGTGCACTTTTTGGGACTTCCGGCAGCAACGCAGAAAACGATCGGTTCCAGAGAGCATCCGGGAAGGGAAAATCACAAAATAGCTGCTGAGGTGCTTGCAGAGTATCTGCGAAAAGAAATGTGAATGCGTGTTTCGTATACAAATATCTAGTGCTGTGAAATGACTGGAAGGAGAGTGCAGTGAAGTGAATAAGATACCGGTTTATGAGCGTGAAGTGCAGTATTATGAGACGGACCAGATGCAGATTGTCCATCATTCCAATTACATCCGCTGGTTTGAGGAGGCACGTCTGATGGCGATGAAATTTCTTGGCGCACCTTATGATGTACTTGAGGAAAAGGGAATTGTAATCCCGGTGCTTGCCGCCTCCGCCGTGTACAGAGCCCCGTTTCGATTTGGCGATATATTTCAGGTGCGTCTGAAGATTGTGAAATTTAACGGTTTAAAAATGGATATTGAGTATGAAATTTATAATAAGGATTCGGGAATCCTGTCGACGACAGGGCAGACTTCGCATGCGTTTCTGGGGCAAGACAGGAAGCCGCTGCGTCTGAAAAAGGAATTTCCGGAAGTTTATACTGTTTTTCAAAACGCTGTATGCCAGGATTAAGGAGGAAAGAATGCCAAGAAAGGAAATGATCACAAAAGAAATGCTTCTGTTTGCGGCATTTTCACTTGCACAGGAAGATGGACTCCGCAATGTAACGGCCAGGAAGCTCGCTCAGAAAGCGGGATGCTCCACTCAGCCGATTTTCAGAGTGTACAGAAATATGGAGGAACTCCAGGATGATGTGTTCCGGCAAACGGCAGAATATTTCGGCAGTTTCTACAGCAATTTTCCAAAGGCATATGACACACCGTTTATAAATCTTGCAATTGCATATATTTCTTTTTCCAGACAGGAACCGAGTCTGTTCAGAATGCTGTTCCTTGAGACGCTTCCAGAGGAAATGAGCACATACGAGCTGATCAACGGCGGGGAACAAGGGTTTGTACGGGCTGAGCTTAACAAGATACAGGGGATTTCGCCCAATCAGGCAGGGGCTTTATTCTCAAGATTATGGGTGTTTATCCACGGAATGGCGTGTATGGCATTGACCAGTGATTTTGATTTGACAAAAGATGAGGCGGTGGAGATGATCGAGAGCACATATCATTCTTTTCTCAAAGAAATAGTGTGAGAAGTATTTTGAAAGACGTCCCGTAAAGGGTGGACGTTGGGAACTCCTGAGTCTCACGTGGGAGAAAGCGAAAAGAGGCGTATCTTTATGGGCAGTGATGCTTTGGGAAAAATCAGACGATTTAAAAGTCCGGCGCTGCGTTTTCTGTTCGGACGGTCAATGGTAATTGCAATATTGCTGGCCGCTCAGACTGGCTATCTGATTCTGGGCTTTTTATGGCTTGGAAAATATATGAACTTCCTGGTTGAAGTGATGCTTTTTCTGAGCGCTTTTCTTGTAATTTACATTATTAACGACGATGAGAACCCTGCGTACAAAATTGCGTGGATGATGCTGATTCTTGTATTTCCCGTATTTGGTGCGTTATTTTATTTGTTTGTGCGTTTGAACATTGGCCATCGCTGGATCCATGACACAATGCAGAAAAATATTATGGCAACTGCAAAGTGGATGAACCAGAATGAAGAAGAGGAGTCTCTTCTTTGCATAAAGGATCCTTATGCCGGTTCACTGGCGCGCTATTTGTTTGAAAATGGACGATATCCGGTTTATTCAGGCTGTGAGGCTGTTTATTTTCCGGACGGCGCATCAAAAGTAGACGAGCTGCTCAGGCAGCTTGAACAGGCGGAAAAGTTTATCTTTATGGAATATTTTATTGTGGATGCCGGTAAGGTATGGGACCGTGTCCTCGACGTGCTGAAAAGAAAGGCGGCACAGGGAGTGGAAGTGCGGTTTATGTATGATGGGATGTGTTCTTTGATTCTTCTCCCGTTCCGTTATCCCGAGAGGCTTGAGAGACTTGGAATACAGGCGCGGATGTATGCGCCAATCCGTCCGTTGCTTTCGACCCATCAGAATAACCGGGATCACAGAAAGATTGTTGTGATAGACGGCCATACGGCATTTACGGGTGGAATTAACCTTGCGGATGAATACACGAATGAGGGAAGCCGCTTTGGATACTGGAAGGACTGCTCGATTATGGTTAAGGGGGACTGCGTCAGGAGTTTTACCGCGCTTTTCCTTCAAATGTGGAATACGCAGCATGGACCCTGTGAAGAAGACTACGGGAAATATATCATGTCTGTACCGCTAAAACATAAGCAGGATTCCGGTTTCATGATTCCATATGGGGACGGGCCGTATGCGAAGGAAACGCTTGCGGAAAATGTTTACCTTCACATTTTAAATACGGCAAAACGTTATGTTCATATTATGACGCCATACCTGATTCTCGATCACGAGGTTCTGCGTGCATTAAAATATGCGGTAAAACGGGGTGTTGACGTCAGATTAATTATTCCGCATATTCCGGATAAGAAAATTGCGTTTGATATTGCCAGGTCTTATTATACAGAGCTGATACCAGCAGGGGTAAGGATTTATGAATTTACACCCGGATTTATTCATGCAAAGGTATTTATTTCGGATGATCTGTGTGGCGTGGTAGGAAGTATCAATCTTGATTACAGAAGCTTGTATCTGCATTTTGAAGATGCGCTGTATCTGTATGGAACGCCGGTAATTGCGGATATGGAAAGAGATTTTCAGGAAACGCTCGCGTTATCAATGGAGACGTCTCTGAAATATTATTACAAAATCAATGTATTGAGGCGAATATCCGGCAGAATCTTTCGAATATTCGGACCGCTTATGTAGCGTTCAATATTTCATTGATTATTTGTGCCGCCAGGCGGTGCGGGAGATAAAGTCATGGGAAGGACAAATGATTTAATATCGAAAATGAATGAGTTGTATGCCAATATGAGCAAGGGACATAAGGCGATTGCGTCATATTTGTCAGATCATTATGATCATGCGGCATTTATGACTGCGGCCCGGCTTGGAAAAGAAGTCGGAGTCAGCGAGTCAACGGTTGTACGCTTCGCCATGTCACTTGGCTTTGAGGGATATCCGCAGTTTCAGGACGGGCTTCAGGAGATTGTGAAGGGCAAGCTTACTACAGTGGAAAAGATGAGCGTGAAATACGGAAAAAGCAGTCAGTCAGAGATTCTTACTTCCGTATTGCGTGCGGATATAGAGAAAATTGGTGATACGCTGGAGACGCTTGACCCAATTGCTTTTGAAGCGGCAGTTGATACGATTGTTGAGGCGAGGAATATTTATGTAATCGGTATCAGAAGCTGTGCCCCGCTTGCCAATTTTCTGAGTTTTTATCTGAATATTATGTTTGGCAATGTTCATCTTGTACAAACAACCAGCATCAGTGAGGTTTTTGAACAGATGATTCGTATTGATGAAAAGGATGTTGTTATTGGCATCAGTTTTCCACGTTATTCGATGCGTACGCTTAAGGCAATGGAATTTGCCAATAACAGAAATTCAAAAGTAATTACAATTACGGACAGCGTTCATTCCCCGATGAATCTTTATTCGTCCTGTAATCTTCTGGCAAGGAGCGACAGCGTTTCGATTGTGGACTCTCTGGTGGCTCCGCTGAGTCTGATTAATGCACTTGTTGTGGCGCTTTGTCTGAAGCGGCAGAATGAGGTGGTGGATAATCTGGAGATGCTGGAACAACTGTGGGGAGATTATCAGGTCTACGGTTCGGATGAGATTAACTTCCTGAATGAAGACGCGGTGCGTAATTTTCCAAATACATTAAAGTAGGATTGCGCTGCCAGGCGGCGCGGAGGTGTGTGTGAGTAAAAGAACAGCAGTGATTGGAGGCGGGGCAGCCGGAATGATGGCTGCTATTATGGCGTCGGAAAATGGCGGAAGCATTGATTTATACGAAAAAAATGAAAAACTGGGAAAAAAACTGTTTATTACCGGAAAGGGGCGCTGTAATATCACAAACGACTGTGATACGGAGGAACTCTTAAAGAACGTTGTGACGAACCCGAAGTTCCTCTACAGTGCGTTTTATGGTTTTGACAGCAGGATGACGCAGGACTTTTTCAGAGGACTCGGCCTTCGTATGAAAGTGGAACGTGGAAACCGTGTATTCCCGGTAAGCGATCATTCTTCCGATGTGATACGCGTATTGGAAAGATGTCTGTGCGAGAAGGAGGTTAAGGTGTTTCTAAATACCCCGGTAAAAGAGATCTGTTTCGGGGAGGATGGAAGTGTGGAAGGAATCATAGCGGAGGGAAAGAAATACCTGTATGATTCTGTCGTGGTTGCGACCGGGGGCTGTTCCTACCCGTCAACCGGTTCGACAGGAGACGGGTATCAGTTTGCAGAATCATGCGGCATGGCAGTGACAGAACGCATTCCGTCCCTTGTTCCACTTGTGGTCAGGGAGGAGTTTGTAAAGGAACTGCAGGGACTGTCACTTAAGAATGTGGAAGCTGTTGTGTATGATGGAAAACGAGAAATTTACAGAGATTTTGGCGAGATGCTGTTTACGCATTTCGGAGTCAGCGGTCCGCTGATTCTGAGTGCGAGCAGTTATGTGGCGAAGATTCTGGGCAAAAGAGAATTAAAGCTTGTGATTGATTTAAAACCGGCGTTGACAGGCGAGCAGCTTGACAGACGTGTGCTAAGGGATTTTGAATCAGGCCGGAACAAACAATTCGGGAATATCCTCACAAAACTTCTTCCGGCAAAGCTGATTCCTGTTGTTGTATCACGGTCAGGAATATTACCGGAAAAGAAAGTACACGATATTACGAAGGAGGAAAGGCAGTCCCTGACTGCACTTTTAAAGAATTTTGATCTGACGGTTACTGCGCTTCGTGGTTTTCAGGAGGCAGTTATAACAAAAGGAGGTGTCTCCGTAAAGGAGATAAACCCTTCTACGATGGAGAGTAAAAAGCATAATGGGCTTTATTTTGCTGGGGAGGTGCTGGATCTGGATGCATTGACCGGCGGGTTTAATTTACAGATTGCATGGGCGACAGGAGCGCTGTGCGGAAGACATATTGCGGAAAGGAATGGTGGTTTCGATGAGTTACAGTATAGCGATTGACGGTCCGGCAGGGGCCGGAAAAAGCACAATTGCAAAAAAGGTGGCAGGTGAAAAAGGATTTATTTATGTGGATACGGGGGCAATGTATCGTGCAATGGCATTATACCTGATGCGCGAAGGTGTAAAAAGAGAGCAGACGGAGCTTATATCAGAGGTATGCAAAGGGGCAAAGATTACGATTGAATACAGAGATGGCGAACAGGTGGTCCTTTTGGATGGTGAGAACGTAAATGGCTTGATACGCACGGAAGAGATCGGAAATATGGCTTCTGTATCTTCGGCGGTTCCGGCGGTCAGGGAAAAACTGCTGGAACTTCAGCAGAACCTTGCAAAAGAGAATAATGTTGTTATGGATGGAAGAGACATTGGCACGAAGGTACTGCCGGATGCCGATGTGAAAGTCTATTTGACAGCGAGTACACAATGCCGTGCAAAGAGACGCTTTGACGAACTTACGGCAAAAGGCGTTCAGTGTGACTTACAGCAGATTGAACAGGATATTAAAGAACGCGATCATCTTGACATGACACGGGATACATCGCCGCTAAGACAGGCGGAAGATGCGGTGTTCATTGACTCTTCCGATATGGGGATAGATGAAGTTGCAAAAGCGATTCTCGATTTGTGCATTTAAGTGAGGGGAAATATGGAGATTAAACTTGCAAAGACTGCCGGTTTTTGTTTCGGTGTAGAACGGGCGATGCAACAGGTATATGAACAGATTGCAAAAGGAAATAAAATTTATACCTATGGTCCGATCATTCATAACGAGGAAGTGGTCAAAGATCTGAAAAGCAGGGGAGTCGAGGTGATTCATTCTGATGAGGAGCTTTCAGAGATTACAGAAGGGACCGTAATTATCCGTTCTCATGGCGTTCCGAAAGAAATCTGTGAAAAGATTGAACGTCAGGGGCTTACGTGTCTGGATGCAACGTGTCCTTTCGTGAAGAAAATTCACCGGATTGTCTCGGAGGAGAGTGCAAAGGGCAGGGATATTGTCATCATCGGAAACGATAAGCATCCCGAAGTGGAGGGAATTAAAGGATGGTGCGAAACGCCGGCTGTCGTTGTGGAATCGGAGGAAGAAGCAGAAAAATATACAACAAATAACCCCAAAGGGGTGTGCATCGTATCACAAACGACATTTAACTACAACAAATTCAAAGATTTAGTTGAAATTTTTTTAAAAAAAGGTTATAGTATAAGTACTGTGAACACAATTTGCAACGCGACGGAAGAGAGACAGACGGAAGCACGCGAAATTGCGAAGGCAGCTGACGTGATGATTGTCATTGGTGACAGGCATAGTTCCAATACTGGGAAGTTGTATGAAATCTGTTTACAGGAGTGTAAGAACACTCATTTTATACAGACACTTGATGACTTGAATTTAGAATTACCTAAATCCATTCCATGTGTAGGTATCACGGCCGGGGCGTCAACCCCGAAGAATATTATTGAGGAGGTTCAAAATTATGTCAGAGTTAACTTTTGAACAAATGCTTGAAGATTCATGCAAAACTATACATGCAGGAGAGGTAGTCGAAGGTACGGTTATTTCCGTAAAGCCGGAAGAGATTATACTGAACATCGGGTATAAGGCTGACGGTATCATTACGAAAAATGAATATACGAACGAGACAAGTGCTGACTTGACTTCCTGCGTGCAGGTAGGAGATACGATGGAAGCGAAGGTCCTGAAGGTAAATGACGGGGAGGGACAGGTTCTCCTGACTTATAAGAGGCTTGCTGCCGATAAGGGGAATAAGAGACTTGAGGAAGCATATAATAACAAAGAAGTATTAACTGCGAAGGTTACAAAGGTACTGGACGGCGGATTAAGCGTAGTGATTGATGAAGCAAGGGTATTTATTCCGGCAAGCCTTGTTTCAGATGTATACGAAAAAGACCTCACGAAATACAACGGACAGGAAATTGAATTTGTAATCAGCGAATTTAATCCGAAGAGGAGACGGATTATCGGTGACAGGAAATGTCTCCTTATGGAGAAGAAGGCCGAGCTTCAGAAAGCTCTGTTTGAGAGGATTAAGCCTGGCGATGTGGTAGAAGGCGTTGTTAAGAATGTAACGGATTTCGGTGCGTTTATTGATTTAGGCGGTGTGGATGGTCTGCTGCATATTTCAGAGATGTCCTGGGGCCGTGTGGAGAATCCCAAGAAAGTATTTAAGGTTGGAGATCCCCTTAAAGTTCTGATTAAGGACATTGCGGGAGTCAAAGTTGCGCTGAGCCTGAAATTCGAGGATCAGAACCCGTGGCTTGACGCTGCTGATAAGTATGCTGTGGGAAATATTGTGACAGGCCGTGTGGCGCGTATGACAGATTTTGGCGCATTCATTGAGCTTGAGTCTGGAATCGATGCATTGCTTCACGTATCTCAGATTGCGAAAGAGCATATTGAGAAACCGGCAGATGTATTGAAGGTTGGACAGGAAGTGACCGCAAAAGTGGTTGATTTCAACGAAGAGGACAAGAAAATCAGCCTGAGCATAAAAGCGATGCTTGCTGCAGAGCAGGAAGAAGCGGCGGAAGAGGATGCTGTATCAGTTGACATTGAAGCGGAAATTGAGAAAGATTCAGAATAATTCATGAGGTTTGCTTTATGGTTTACGATTATGAATGGTTTAAAAAAGCAGTTTTTGATTTAACAAAGATTGATCTGAACGCGTATAAGGAAAAGCAGATGAAACGCCGGATTGATACGCTGATTGGAAAGCATGGAATAAAGGGATACGATCAGTACGTGGCGGAACTTAAAGCGAATAAGGAACGGTTTGACGAATTTGTAAATTATCTGACAATTAATGTATCTGAGTTTTATCGGAATACGGACCAATGGGCTCTTCTTGACAAGGTCTACATACCGGAATTAATTAATAGATTTGGACGCAATCTGAAAATATGGAGTGCTGCGTGTTCAACCGGAGATGAACCATATTCACTCGTAATGGCCTTATCAAGGCATTTGCCTTTAAATCAGATCAAAATTTTTGCTACCGATCTTGACAAGCAGGTAATTGCAAAGGCAAAAGTCGGACTTTATAATGCGAAGAGCGTTGCCGGAGTACCGAGTGATTTGAAGGCAAAATATTTTGAAAAAATAGGGCCTTCCTATCAGATTGCCAATGAAATTAAATCAAGAGTAGAATTTAAGGAGCACAATCTTTTAAAAGATTCTTACCCTACGGGATGCCATCTGCTTGTCTGTAGGAATGTATTGATTTATTTTACAGAAGAAGCAAAAGATGAAGTTTTTCGAAAGTTTAATAAATCACTTGCATTAGGAGGTCTTTTGTTTATCGGAAGCACGGAGCAAATTATTAATTTTAAGGAAATAGGTTACAAAAGAAGAGAATCATTCTTCTATCAGAAGGAATAGTGCAGAGCCGCTTCACGTAATTGTGGAGCGGCTCTCTGGCTGGTTGGTATTATTTTCGGGAAATGACTACACAATGGGATGTGCCATAATTTGCAGGATGTGTTCAGCATACTTGGTGAATTTCTTTGAATCTTTTTTAAAATCGTCTGTAAGTTCGAAATACATAGTCTTATCATGGTAATTTTCACGAAATACAGGTGCAAACAGCGGCTCCCATTCCGGCAGGAATACACCGCTTTTTTTGCCATAGCAGTTGGATGCTTTTGCCGGTTCCCTGTGGCCTTTATCGACATATGCGGCAACGCTTTTATGAATTGCCGTGTCCTCAGAGGGAAGATAGTAGTATTCTTTGTAATTTGGATAAAAGAATTTTAATTCGCCCTCCCGGAGTGCAATTTTTAATTTTGCTGTTTTTTCGTGTGCCAGAAGGTAGCAGTCTGTCCAACCATAGGAGATGGATACGGGAAGGGCGTTTGGAAGACGGATTTCCATCAGGATTTCCGAGCGTTCTACGCCGTCAGCATCCGTATATTTGTTTTTTCCGGCTTTTTCTACTTTAATCGGAAGATTGAAGATATCCGCGTAGGCAAGAACAGGCACGATGCGTATCATACCTCTTAAATCCTCATAATTGTGGAGCAGCATAAGCTGCAGGGAAAATTCTTTTGGTTCGGATACATAATCATGGTAAATATTAACAAGCTGCCCGCCGTCGTAACCGTCGTCTCTTTCGATACCGAGAAAATCTTCTATGGCTTTTTGTTTCAGGCTGCTTAAACGCAATATGTTTTTGTACGGGAGGATTCTTTTATAAAGATCGGTTCCTGCCATACAATTAAAATTAAAAGGAAGATCATATTGCAGACACTTTGCCTCAAGATATGGTATGTCAAAAAGATTTCCATTGTAGTGGATCAAATGGCGGTATGTTTGCGCAAAATTGAAAAAATGGTAAAGGAGCAGCTCTTCTTCCTGATAATTATCGGCAAACCACTGGATTGTATGGAAACGTTCTTCTTTATAATAGGCGCATCCAATTAGGTAGAGAGAGGAAGAGCGTGCCGTGAAACCAGTTGTTTCAATATCGATAAAGAGCATATCACAGAGAGGTGCGATGCTTTCGTATGGATAGGTGGACAGATCAACGGTTAATGTATTTTTAATGGTATGCATATTTTTGATTACCTCCGAAACTTTCTCTTAACAGTATACCGATTTTTTTTCAAAATGCATAGTATTTTTTGTGCGTTTTTGGTATATTAGATGAAGAAGATGTTCGACATAAGTCGAGCGGATTTGGATTACGAAAGGGAGTTTTCCATGTGGACGATGGAAATTATGGGGATTGATGTCTACCATATTTTAAACTGGTTTTTTATATACAGCTTTCTCGGATGGGTATGGGAGAGCTGTTATGTTTCTGCCAAAGAGAGAAGATGGGTGAACCGGGGGTTTGTCACAGGGCCGGTCTGCACGATTTATGGCTGTGGTGCTGTGGCTGTTTACCTTTTTCTCTGGCCGCTTGAAGAGCAGATTGTATTGCTGTACTTTGGCGGAATGATTGTGGCAACTGTTCTGGAATATATAACTGCGTGGCTGATGGAAACGATTTTTCATGCAAGCTGGTGGGATTACAGCACACAGCCTTATAATTTGCAGGGGCGCATATGTCTGGGCGCGTCACTTGGATGGGGACTGTTTACAGTTATTCTGTTTAAAGTTTTCCATCCGGGGGTTGAGAAAATTGTATCTTTGTATTCGGTTTCGGCGGGAAAAATCGCTGTTATGTGTATAATGATTGTCCATCTGATGGATTTGATTGCGTCAGCATCAGCGGCATTCGGGCTGAAGAGCAAGCTTGAACATCTTGATGTGGCATTTGATGAACTGGCTGAATACCTGACCTCTGCGAAGTTTCATGAGACGACCGAAGATTGGAAATGGAAGATTCAGTGTATACGTGAAAATTACAGTGCGGCTGATTTTTATTCAAAATATTCAAGGAGAATGGAAATACGGCAGGCTGTATGGAATGATTATCTGGAGCAGCGGGGAATATTGGAGTATAAGGAAGAAATTTCTCAGAAAATCTCACTTTTCCACAAAAAGCTTAAAGAAGCCTACAGAGAAAATGATTTCTTCCGCAAACGTATGCTGAATTCCTATCCGCATCTGAAATCCCTGCCCCGGAAGGCAAAGGAGGTTTCGCTGCACAGAATTATACGAAAAAATAAATAAAGAAAGTATAAAAAAGGAAAGAGGGAGAAAATATGCCTAAATTTACATTTAATGGCGGGATACATCCTTATGATGGAAAAGATTTGTCAAAGGACAAACCCATAAAGGAATTTTTGCCAAAAGGCGAAATGGTGTATCCTCTGTCACAACACATTGGAGCTCCGGCAACGCCGCTTGTGGGCAAAGGCGACAGGGTACTGGCCGGACAAAAAATCGGAGAGGCGGGCGGGTTTGTATCCGCACCGGTTTATGCGACTGTATCAGGTACCGTGAAAGGAATTGAGAAACGACGTGTTCCCGCAGGCAATATGGTCGATTCCATCATTGTGGAAAATGACGGAACTTATGAGGAAGTCGATTATGCCCCGGTGAAGCCTCTGAATGAACTTTCAAGAGATGAAATCATCTCGCTGGTGAAGGAAGCAGGCGTTGTCGGCATGGGAGGAGCCGGATTTCCAACTCATGTGAAACTTTCGCCAAAGGAACCTGAGAAAATCGATTATGTGATTGCAAACTGTGCGGAATGTGAGCCCTATTTAACATCCGACTACCGGAGAATGCTTGAGGAGCCTGAAAAGCTGATTGCAGGCATGAAGATTGAGCTGATGCTGTTCCCGAATGCAAAGGGAATTCTCGCAGTGGAGGACAACAAACCGGATTGTATCAACAAACTCAGGGAATTGACGGAAAAGGAACCATTGATTGAGGTGCGTGCGCTTAAGACAAAATACCCTCAGGGTTCGGAACGACAGCTGATCTATGCAGTGACAAAACGTGCGATTGATTCTTCGCGCCTTCCGGCCGATGCAGGCTGCATCGTCAACAATGTGGATACACTGGTTGCGATCAGGCGTGCCGTAGTGGAAGGCAGGCCGCTTATGCACAGGATTGTGACTGTAACGGGAGATGCCGTAGCGCATCCGCAGAACTTTAAAGTTCGGTGCGGCACAAATTACAACGAGCTTTTGGAGGCGGCCGGCGGACTGAAATGTGAACCGGAGAAAATTATTTCCGGCGGACCTATGATGGGCTTTGCCTTATTCGATTTAAACGTGCCTGTGACGAAATCCTCTTCGGCGCTTTTATGCATGACGAAAGATGAAGTGGCTGTGTATGAAGAAGGCGCCTGTATCCGGTGCGGAAGATGCGTCGAGGTATGTCCGGGACGTGTCCTGCCTGCAAAGCTTGCGGATGCCTCAGAACATGGCGATGCGGAAACTTTCCTGAAATATAATGGAATGGAGTGCTGTGAGTGTGGCTGCTGCAGTTATGTATGTCCTGCCAAGCGTCACTTGACACAGTCTATTAAATCAATGAGGAAGATAATGCTTGCAAAGAAGAAAAAATGAGATAATTAAACTATGTGAGGTGAAAAAAGTGAACGGTTCTATGAATGTATCATCTAACCCGCATGTCCGCTCTAAGGCAACAACATCGGGGATTATGATTTCCGTCGCAATCGCGCTGCTTCCGGCTGCCGGGTTTGGCGTCTATAATTTTGGCTGGCGTGCGCTGATGTTGTTATGCGTTTGTATTGCGACATGTGTGGCATCGGAATATATATATGAAAAATGTATGAAGAAGAAAGTTACAATCGGCGATTTCAGTGCGGTGGTGACAGGATTGCTGCTTGGTATGAACCTCCCGGCATCCGCGCCGTGGTGGATTGCCGTAATCGGCGGGATGTTTGCTATTGTTGTGGTGAAAATGCTTTTTGGGGGTCTGGGACAGAATTTCATGAATCCGGCGCTCGGAGCAAGGTGTTTTCTCCTGATTTCATTCACCGCAAGGATGACAACATTTACATATGACGGCGTAACAGGCGCAACGCCGCTGGCTGTTCTGAAAAGCGGCGGAAATGTCAATACATATGATATGGTGATTGGAAGGATTCCGGGAACAATCGGCGAGACATCTGTGATCGCGATTGTAATCGGCGCATGTTTTCTGCTGCTTTCCGGCATTATTGATCTGAGAATTCCGGCATCTTATATTATTACATTTGCCCTTTTTATCGGTATATTCGGCGGCTATGGTTTTGACCCCTATTTTCTGACAGCTCATCTTTCCGGCGGCGGTCTGATGTTAGGCGCCTTCTTTATGGCAACGGATTATGTGACATCTCCGATTACGCCGGCAGGAAAATATGCATTTGGTATTATACTTGGACTTTTGACAGGTATTTTCCGGATATTCGGCGGTTCGGCGGAAGGTGTGTCTTATGCAATTATTCTGGGAAATCTTCTTGTGCCATTAATAGAGAGAGTGACTCTTCCGAAATGTTTTGGTAAAGGAGGAGAGAATCGATGAAAAATGAACTTATAAAAAATACGGTGATTCTCACTGTGATTACGTTGATTTCCGGGCTTCTTCTGGGAACGGTCTATGAGGTTACGAAAGGGCCGATTGCCGCGGAGGAGGAGCGGGCGAAGAAAGCTGCGTGGAAGAGTGTATTCCAGGATGCAGCTGATTTTGAGGAACAGGAATTTGATGCTGAAGCGGGAAAAACCATTCTTTCTGATGCCGGTCTTACCGCACAGGATATTGACAGCGTGGTTGCGGCATCCGGCAGCGGCGGTGAATCTCTGGGCTTTGTCATAGGCGTTATTTCCCATGAAGGATATGGCGGTGATATCAAACTCTCTGTTGGAATCAGGAATGACGGAACCGTAAACGGCATTGAGATTCTTTCAATAAACGAGACGGCGGGACTTGGCATGCGTGCCGATACGGATGAATTTAAAATGCAGTTTGAGAATACGCAGACCGATCAGTTTGTTTATACGAAGACGGGGGCGGCCGCCGATAATGAAATTGATGCGTTAAGCGGTGCGACCATCACGACAAATGCGGTAACAAATGGTGTAAATGCGGCTATTGCGTATTTTAGCAGTCTGGAAGGAGGGAATTGAAAATGAATAAAGCAGGCGAACGGTTTTTGAACGGTCTGATCAAGGAAAACCCGACTTTTGTACTGATGCTTGGCATGTGTCCGACAATGGCAGTCACAACATCCTGTATCAATGCGGTAGGAATGGGACTTTCAACTACGGTAGTGCTGATTCTTTCCAATATGGTAATTTCGGCGCTGCGAAAAGTGATTCCTGATAAGGTCAGGATTCCGGCCTTTATCGTAATCATTGCTTCTTTTGTTACGATTGTTGAGATGCTGATGAAGGGATATTTGCCAGATCTCTATTCAGCGCTTGGCATTTACATTCCTCTGATTGTTGTAAACTGTATTATTCTCGGAAGAGCCGAAGCATATGCATATAAGAGTCCGGTCTTTCCTTCCATGTTCGACGGAATCGGAATGGGACTTGGATTTACGCTTGGACTTACCTGTATTGGTGCGGTACGTGAACTGATCGGAGCAGGACAGATTTTCGGGCTTCAAGTGATGCCGTCTTCCTACGAGCCTGTGACGCTTTTTATTCTGGCTCCGGGAGCGTTCTTTGTTCTGGCAGTTCTTGTTGCGGTTCAGAATAAGGTAAGGGCAGGGAAAAATACGGATAAGGCTGTGGGAAGCTGCGGCTCATCTTGTCAGACATGCAGCGTTGCGGGATGCGGAGGCCATTTTTATGAGGCGGAGAAGACTACGGCAAAGGAGGATAAGTCATGACAGAATTATTGTTGATTGCAATTGGATCGGCTCTTGTAAATAATGTGGTACTTAGCCAATTCCTCGGATTATGTCCGTTTCTCGGCGTATCAAAGAAGGTGGAAACCGCAACCGGAATGGGAGCGGCGGTTATTTTCGTTATTACACTGTCTTCGGCAGTGACCGGCGCCATATATCAGTTTATTCTGGAGCCGCTTGATTTGAAGTATCTTCAGACGATTGTGTTTATTCTGGTAATTGCCGCGCTTGTACAGTTTGTGGAAATGTTTTTGAAGAAATCAATGCCTGCCTTATATCAGGCGCTGGGCGTTTATCTGCCTTTGATCACAACCAACTGTGCAGTGCTTGGTGTTGCGCTTACAAATGTACAGAAATCTTACGGTATTCTTTCCGGCGTAGTAAACGGACTTGCGACTTCTGTCGGTTTTACAATATCGATTACGATTTTAGCAGGCCTGCGTGAAAAAATGGAGTATAATGATGTGCCGAAAGCATTTCAGGGAATGCCGATTGTGCTGGTAACGGCAGGCCTTATGGCCATTGCATTCTTTGGATTTTCAGGCTTATTATAAGATGACGGGAAAGGGTTGGTATCAAAATGAGTGTAATGGGTATTATTTCCGCGACATGCTGTGTTGCGGTGGTAGGACTGTTGATTGGTGTATTTCTTGGGGCGGCAGGCATAAAGTTCAAAGTGGAAGTGGATGAAAGGGAAGAAGCTGTTTTGGGTGAGCTTCCCGGAAATAACTGCGGCGGATGCGGCTACGCGGGCTGCTCCGGTCTTGCGGCAGCAATTGTAAAGGGTGAGGCGCCTGTAAACGGCTGTCCGGTCGGCGGCGCACCTGTAGCGGAGAAAATTGGTGCGATTATGGGCCAGGAGGCAGGCGAAAGCCGTCCGATGACTGCATTTGTAAAATGCGCCGGTACGTGTGAGAAGGCAGGAAATGACTATCAGTATTATGGGAAAGCGGACTGTAAGATGATGCAGTTTGTTCCAGGCGGCGGTGCAAAGACATGTAATTACGGATGTCTTGGCGGCGGAAGCTGTGTAAAAGCGTGTGCATTTGATGCAATTCATATCCTCGACGGAATCGCGGTAGTCGATGAGGAGAAGTGCAAGGCATGCGGAAAATGTGTGGCAGAATGCCCCAGACATCTGATTGAACTTGTTCCAAAGAACAGCAAAGCGAGAGTCCGGTGTGCTTCTAAGGATAGGGGACCTGTCGTTATGAAAGCGTGCAGCAGCGGATGCATTGGCTGTGGTATCTGCGCAAGGAATTGTCCTGAAGGAGCAGTTACGGTTACGGATATGATTGCATCAATCGACTATGATAAATGTACGGGCTGCATGACATGTGTGGAAAAGTGTCCGAAGAAGGCCATCATTTCAATGTAAGTGGGAATGTCGCGCTGACAGTTCCATCCATATGAACAAAAAGGGCATCGACGCCGTCCAGTGACCGGATGAGCTCCATGCCCTTTTCTTCTCCAAGAGCAAAGCATATGGTTGAGAGAGCATCTCCGTCTACCGAATGTTCCGTTAACACGGTAACGCCGGAAAGACCGCTGTCAACCGGATAACCGGTGGATGGATTGAGAATGTGGTGATAGAGTGTGTCGTTTAGCGTAAAGCATCTTTCATAAGAGCCGGAGGATACGACAGACCGCCCTGTAACATCAATCGAAGTGAGAATCGCGTTTTTCTCGTCAAATGGCTTTCTGATTCCCACCCGAAAAGGTGTGCCGTCCGGCCTGCCGCCGATTGTAAGTACATTGCCGCCCAGATTAATAATGGCATGACGGATATTCCTGGAAATAAGATATTCTTTGATTCGATCGGCAATATATCCTTTCGCGATTCCGCCAAGATCAATCTGTGCATTTTCATCGGACAGGGTTACTGTGTCGCCGGATATAAGAACAGATTGGTAGTCGACATGGGAAACAGCTTCTTTCAGTTCCGCATTATCGGGAAGCGCAGGAGTATCCTCCGTAAAGCGCCAGAGGCTGCTTACAGGTGCAATGGTAATATCAAAGAGGCCCTCTGACAGCTCACTATAGAAAATTCCTTTTTGGAGTAAGGAGATCGTGTCAGGTGATACGCGGACAGGCTTTTTTTGCGCATGGTTAATGCGGTATATATCGCTTCCTTCGATCGTTCTGCTGAAAAGCGATTCATATTGGCTGCATAATTCCATGCACGAATCGAGAAGATTTTCATCGACGGAATCATAAATAGTAATGGTAATAACCGTATCGAAAAAGAAGCCGGTACTTGTGACAGGTTCTTTTTTCGCGCAGCCGGTATTTACCATGAACAGAACAGGTATCATTATAAGAAGTTTTGTGATAGAATATAAGAAATTGTGATTTGTTTTCATGAAGATATCATAATACACTTGAAAGGCCAGGTCAACGCAAAATGTCAATGAAACGGAAACAGGATCCTATTTTAGAGGAAATGAATATTGGAGCAAAGTTAGCCTGCGGCTGTCTTGCCGCACTGATTGCAGTCTTAGCCATACTGGGAGTGACGCTTTATTTGAATAAGGAAGCCGTGTTTGGAAAGCGTCCGGTTTCGTCAAAAGCTGTATCTTCCAATAAAGTGGCGGCGGCAGAGCCCGATGAGGATTTTACGATTGAGAAAAGTACATTAACCTCGGACGACCTTGATTTCTGGGATATGTACGATGACAGAGAGGAGGAAGAGAAATTTCCCTCCAATCAAATATCAACGGTTTCGAAAAATATTATAAGCAGAAACAGGGTATCAGTTGATTACGTATCCGACAACAGTATTTCCGGGAATACTGCATCAGGAAATGAAGTGTCATCCAATGAAGTATCGGAAAATAAAATTCTGGATGATATTCCGAA
Organism: bacterium C-53; assembly: GCA_003612525.1. Lineage (GTDB taxonomy): Bacteria > Bacillota > Clostridia > Lachnospirales > Lachnospiraceae > C-53. The sequence goes on from RAZD01000002.1 coordinate 79,398, forward strand.
AAATTCCTATAAAAAAGACAGTTTCCGCAAAGAGAACGGAAAGCTTGAATATTATAAAAATAATGCAAAAATATCCTCAATTGGAATTGATGTTTCCAAATATCAGGGAGATATTGACTGGCAAAAAGTAAAAGACGCGGGCATTGAGTTTGCCATGATACGTATGGGCGTGCGTGGATACAACAGCGGAAAAGTTGTGATGGATGAAGACTATATTAAGAATATGACGGAAGCATCTGCGCAGGGGATCAGTCTTGGAATTTACTTTTATTCTCAGGCTGTGAGCCGTGAAGAGGCCGTCGAGGAGGCAAATTATGCGGTGGTTGCCGCGCAGTCGTTTGGCGTATCGTACCCGATTGTATTTTATACGGAACATATTGAGAATGATGCTGCAAGAACAGATCATTTGACGCCCAAAACGCTCTCCGAATGCGCAAAGGCTTTTTGCGATACTGTAAAGAGTTACGGATATATTCCTATGATTATGGGAAACAAGGAACATTTTATGGAGAATATGGAACTTACGGACATTGTAGAATATGACTGGTGGCTTTCTGATATCACGGATTTCTCCGATTTCCCTTACAAGTATTCAATGTGGCAGTATGCGAATAATGGAAAAGTGGATGGAATCAGCGGAAATGTTAATTTGAATATCAGTTTTGTGGACTATGCATATCGGTAAAAGATGGGTGAAGCTCTGTCGGATTATTTTCGACAGAGCTTTTTTATTTTATCTGAGATTTCAGTTTGAGTATAGATCTCAGCGTACTCCCTTCCGCTCAGGCAGTCAATAAAGTTTAAGGCATAATTTTTGTTAAAACCGGAGCGTTTGAGAAGGTCTGCCGCTTTATTGTATGCAATTGCCGCCTGTATTTCCTCTTTATAATCCCCAATAATATAGTCCCCGTTAATATGAATTTTTGCACGGTAACTGAGTATTCCCTTTTGTTCCCTGCGTGTGACACCGTGATAACGGTTAACAATAATAATATTGGAGTAACGGTAATCATGGTCATCCCCGTTTTTAAAGTAATAATCTTTTCCTAAAACGGAAAAGTTTCTGATTCCGTATCTCCCGGCTATATTCAACTGCATTCCATAATCATTTACAAACAGGTGACCTCCTCGCTTTTGGAGCTTATGGCTTGAGTAGAAGAAAAGATCGTCAATATCAAAAATAAATATTTCAGACAGATCAAAATAATAATAAAAATAACTTTTCTGAACATAAATTGGGTTTTTGAAATATACATGATTGTCACGAAAGTTGACAAGGCTTACCCATTTATCAAAAGATAAAGGACTGTCGGAAGAGTAATCTGTGATTTTCCTTTGTGATTTTAATAAACAGGCAGCTTCCTGATAACAAAAGAAAGCCGCTTCTTCCTCTGAAAAGCTGCCAAGACTGATATGTTTGCCGTTATATGTGATCGAAGAACGGTAATATATGGTTCCATTTTTCTTTACGGCTGTTGAAACACCCTTTTTCATGGTTATATGTTCTCCTTACTTTTGCCGATTTTTATGAATAACAGGAATAGGAAACAGACATAACTTAATAATATATGCTGTAGGTAAGTATAACATTATAGTCAAATTAAAACAAATTGAAAAATATATTTATAAAAAGATGTATATCTTTCACGAAAACGTAAATAATTCGTAATAAATAGTTAACATTTTGAAATGATTGTGTTATACTCTCAAAGTTGTAAGGAAAACCTTACGAAACTTCCACGAGGGAAATCACAGATTGGAGTATTATGAAAAAATTACTGAAAAGGAAAATTCATGATGTTTCTACTTATGTGATAAAAAATTCAAAAAGACCATATAGAGAATGCGCAATCCTGGTGATATGTACGGTACTATTGGTCGTATCATCTTTATCTACAGGTTACGGAAATCCGGAATTAACCAGCGTAGATACTGTCGGAATGCAGTATAAGGCTCCGGCAGAATTCAGCGTCAGTGAAATAACGGAAGAGGAAAAAGAGGATGTTCTGAATGAGAGCAGGGCATCATCGAAGAAAGAGGCCGATTTGTTAAACACTTTTGAGACATTAGGTTCTTTTGATGCTTATGAGACAATACAGTTGTTACAGGCCGTACAGGTTTTGGCAAAGGAGCCGGAAAAGAGTGATCGGAGAACAGTTTCCGCTCTGCCGGAAAAAACGGAAGTTGTTGAAATTCCAAAAGAAGAGACAAAAGAGATCTTACCCCAGGAAGAGCCGGAAATCATTGATGTGGCTATGTCCGATCAGGATGTCAGCATGCCTGAATCCGAAACTGTGGAATTACCGGAGTCAATGGAAACAACGGTTCCAGAAGACAGCAGTCTTTTGATAGACGAAGGAATGTCGGAAACTGCCTCGGTTGTGGCCATAGCTGAGGATGAAATGGATACTCAGCCGGCGGAGGAATCTCACGAAGAAGAAATCAGCATTAACACGATGGAAACCATATCAGCTGACTGCGCAGCTGATACAGTGGAAACGAGCACCTGTGGTCTCAGCGCGTCCGAATACGATGCATTATGCCGTATTGTGGAAGCGGAAGCGGGAACAGAAGGGGAAGAAGGAAAACTCCTTGTTGCAAATGTTGTGTTAAACAGAGTGGCAAATCCCGCGTTTCCTTCAACCATTGAAGGCGTGATCACTGCCGATGGACAATTTTCGCCGGTACAGAACGGAAGATACCAGAGGGCCGTTGCGACGCCTGAAACGCTGGCGGCAGTAAACAGAGCTTTGAATGGTGAAAATATTTCAAAGGGAGCGCTGTATTTTAAGTCGGTGCACAGCACGGCAAATTGGGGCAACCGCACGTTATTGTATAATTACAGAAACCATAATTTTTATCAATAAGCAGAAAAGCGCCTGAATGGTGCACAGGAAGAGGCATCTGTCATGAATCTGTCATGCAGGTGCCTTTTTCTTGTCTGTTTTCGGAAGTTATGCTATAATGTGCAACATAGGCGGAAAATCAGTACATAATGAATTTTAGGAGGAACAGATATGAATCTGCTTTATAAAAGTACAAGAAATCATGAGATAAATGTCACAGCGTCCCAGGCGATTTTAAAAGGACTGGCGGATGACGGGGGATTGTATGTGCCGGAATCAATTCCGAAATTAAGCGTGTCTGTGGAGGATTGCAGGGATATGTCTTATCAGGAGATTGCGTATGCAGTGATGAAAGAGTACTTCACAGATTTTACGGAGCAGGAGCTGAAGGACTGTATCAGCAGGGCGTATGATTCAAAATTTGACACGGGGGAAATCGCGCCTCTGGTAGAAGTCGACGGGGCATACTATTTGGAGCTGTTTCACGGCCCGACGATTGCGTTTAAGGATATGGCGCTTTCAATTCTTCCACACCTGATGATTACGTCGGCAAGGAAAAATCATGTAGAAAATGAAATTGTAATACTTACAGCGACATCCGGGGATACGGGAAAGGCGGCTTTAGCAGGATTTGCCGGAGTTGAGGGAACCAAAATTATTGTATTTTATCCGAAGGACGGAGTGAGTCCGATTCAGGAAAAACAAATGGTCACTCAGGTGGAGGAGAATACACTTGTTGTTGGCGTAAATGGGAATTTTGATGACTGTCAGACCGGGGTTAAGAAAATTTTCGGTGACAGTGCGTTTGCGAAGGAATTGTCTGAAAAAGGATATCAGTTTTCGTCGGCTAATTCCATTAACATAGGACGCCTTGTGCCGCAGATTGTTTATTACGTTTATGCATATGTGAAACTTTATAAAGAGGGACGTATTCAGGAGAATGAGAAGATCAATGTGGTAGTGCCTACAGGGAACTTTGGAAATCTTCTTGCGGCATTTTATGCAAAGAATATGGGACTCCCGATTGACCGGCTGATTTGCGCGTCAAATGAAAATAAAGTCCTTTTTGATTTCTTCCGTACAGGCGAATACAACCGTAACAGAGAATTTATACTGACAAGCTCACCGTCAATGGATATTTTGATTTCCAGTAATCTGGAGCGGTTGATCTACAGGATTGCCGGGAATGATGCGCAGAAAAATAAAGAACTCATGGATGCGCTTACAAAGGGCGGCGTATACCGGATATCTCCTGAAATGCAGAAAGAGTTATCTGATTTTGTCGGAGAGTATGCAACGGAAGAGGAAACGTTTGAAAAGATCCGGACACTCTATCAGAATACTGGATACGTGATTGACACGCATACTGCTGTGGCGGCAAGAGCGTATGACCGGTATAAAGATGAATCAGGCGATACGAATACGACAGTGATTGCATCTACCGCAAGCCCTTTCAAATTCACAAAAAATGTAATGAAGGCAATTGATGAAACGTGTGAATTGACGGAAGATTTTGCATTGGCAGATGAATTATCAAAGATTGCACGTGTTCCGGTTCCAAAAGCAGTTATGGAGATTCGAACAGCGCCTGTTGTTCATAAAACGAAATGTGAAGTGGAAGAAATGGAAGAGATGGTTCGTAAATTTCTTCATGTATAGAACATATGAAATCCCCGCAATTTATTGCGGGGATTTTAATTTTACTCTGATAATATGAAGTTCACGGTTCCAAAGTCAAATTCAATTGGAAGAATATATGTATGCATATTTAAATCTAATTTCGCGTCAGGATCCGTATTCGGAGGCATAAGCGTACATTCAATCTCCTGGGAATCCGATAGATTGACTGCGAAAAAACCATTATGAAGATTTAGAAAATCAACTAAAATTTCACGTGTAAGGTCGTCATAACCATCAATTTCAAATTTTGAGTATGCTCTTGCAAAATCACACAGAACTTCTTCGGAAGCATAGAGTGCTGTGAATGCGTTGTATTCACCAATTATTTTCTGAGAAAGATAACACTCCTTAGGGATAGCGGATACTGTCATGGAAGGATGAGGGATAGTTTCCTCCTGAACAAAACGACTTAGATTAAAAATAAGTTCTGCGATATATAAATCTTTCTGTTCCATAATTATTTTCCTCCAAGAATGCGATCAATTACGTGTCGGATGTGATCGATATTTGCGGGTTTCTGCATAAAATCCTGTGCTCCCAGTTTAATTGCTTCTCTTAAATGTTCCTGAGTGCCAACTGAGGAAAGCATAACAATATGGGCGGTTCCGTCAAATTCACGTATTTCTTTTACAGCGGTAATGCCATCTTTTACCGGCATTACAATATCAAGAAAAATAAGGTCGGGCTGTTCTGCCTTATAGGTATCAATAGCTGCCTGCCCATCAGAAACTTCAAGAACATTAGTACACCCCAAATCAGCAAGATTGTTTTTCAGGTTTTTGCGTGCGAGCACGGAATCGTCACATATTAATATTTTCATATCGGCCTTTGTCATAATAATCTCCCTTCATATTGATACAGCATAAAAGGTTGCCGTAAGCTTATATTTCATTTTATAATATTTATATAAAATTTGCAAGAAAATGTAATGGATATCGAACAAAAATTATGATAGAATACCTTACATATAATAAAAAGAGCACAGAAAGGAAAAAATTGGTTATGGATATATACTCTTTTGTTGATTATTTCATAATTATAGCAGGAGGATACCTGATCTATCTTACAATACAAATGAGGCGAACCGGAGAAATACGGCAGAACGGACTGCTTAGTAAAGGGATTGATTTAAATAAGGCGCCCGACCCGGCCGGTTTTATCCGTGTAATGACTCCCTGGTATTTTTCGTTTGGCACTGCCATAATTGTTTGCGGAATATTATCCGTTTACATAAACCGGTTTGGTGGTCCGCAGGTCATTGCGGTGGCATCCTATATGGTTATGTTTGTTTTTGTTGTTGTCTTTGCTTATATATCTGTAAAAGCACAGAATAAATATTTGAAAAGATAAAAGATTCAGGCAGAATGTCGTAAAGTAGCTTAGGCATTCCGCGAAAAACGGAGAGTCAGGTTCTGCCTGACTCTTTTTTATTCTACCGGTCCTGCATTGGGATGTATGCTTTGTCTTCACTGATCGGTTTATAGGCGGGACGTATGATTTTCCCGTTATTGGTAAGCTCCTCGATTCGGTGGGCGCTCCAGCCAGTAATACGGGCGATTGCAAAAATAGGAGTATATAGCTCCAGCGGAAGATTCAACATTTTATAAACAAATCCGGAGTAGAAATCCACATTGCAGCAAACTCCCTTATAAATGGGGCGCTCCCCTGCGATAATTTGCGGTGCAAGACGTTCTACGAGTGAATAAAGCTGGAATTCGGAGTCAAGACCCTTTTCTGCCGAAAGTTTTTCCACAAAACTTTTGAAGATACGTTCACGCGGGTCTGAGAGGGAATATACCGCGTGTCCCATGCCATAAATCAGTCCTTGGCGGTCAAACGCTTCTTTATGAAGCAACGCTTTCAGATAGACGGATACTTCCTCTTCATCTTTCCAATCCTTTACATGCTCTTTTAAATCTTCAAACATTTGAACAACTTTGATATTGGCGCCGCCGTGTCGTGGTCCTTTTAGCGATCCGAGAGAAGATGCCACGGCGGAATAGGTATCAGTTCCTGAGGAAGATACCACGTGCGTTGTAAACGTCGAGTTGTTACCGCCTCCGTGTTCCATGTGGAGAACGAGCGCAACGTCGAGAATCCTCGCCTCAAGAGGCGTATACTTACTGTCAGGACGAAGAATCCGCAAAATGTTTTCCGCAGTAGACAATTCAGGAGCAGGCTGATGTATGTATAAACTCTGACCGTCATGGTAATGGCTGTACGCCTGATATCCGTAGACGGAAAGAAGCGGGAACAGGCTGATCAGCTGAAGACTCTGGCGGAGAACATTCGGAATTGAAATATCATCTGCTTTATCATCATAAGAATAGAGTGTAAGAACACTTCTTGCAAGTGTATTCATCATATCATGGCTTGGCGCCTTCATTATGATATCGCGTACAAAACTGGTGGGAAGTGTGCGGTAATGCGCCAGCATTTTTTTAAACTGGTTCAGTTCGGACTCAGTAGGAAGTTTATCAAAAAGCAGAAGATAAGTAACTTCCTCGAAGCCAAAACGATTTGCCTTTGTAAAACCGTCTACAAGATCTTTGACATTTAAGCCGCGGTAGAACAATTCACCGTCAGCAGGTATACTTTTTCCATCTACCATTTTTGTGGCACGAACATCCGATATGTCGGTAAGTCCGGCAAGGACACCTTTACCGTTTAAATCACGCAAGCCTCGTTTGACTTCATATTTCGTGTATAATTCGGGGTCTATTGTGCTGCATTTTACACATTCCTCGGCCAATATAAGGATTTCGGGTGTAATTTCTGAATAATCGATCTCGATGTTATTTAATTTACTGATCATATGAGACCTCCTTTTCTTCTTTTCTTTCTATCTTATCCACTTTACTATATTAGCATATAAAAATAGCATTACACAACAAGAACACCGGAATTTTTATGAAGTTTTCAGAAATCTATAAAGAATTCCCATAGATTTTTCCATTTTTCTGTATTAAAATAGTGTGGATTATGTAAAAATAATATCAGAACAGGGAGAGAATATCAATGGATATAAGGCAAATCCGTCTTTTGCACCTCAGACAGAGGATGCGTCAGGAAAATATTAAGGCATATATCATTCCGACCGGAGATTATCACAGTTCGGAATATGTCAGTGATTATTATAAAGTACGTGAATTTTATTCCGGTTTCACCGGTTCAAACGGCACACTTGTGGTGTTCGACAACGAAGCAGGTCTTTTCACGGACGGGAGATATTTCATTCAGGCGGAAAGAGAGCTTGACGGGAGCGGGATTGATCTTTACCGTATGGGTGAAGAAAAGGTGCCGACCGTATTTGAATATTTGGAAAGCAGGGTGGGGCAGGGAATGAAACTTGCCGGGAATGGAAAAGTGATGTCCTTTTCTTTCGCCGAAGAAGTCCAAAGAGTGTGCGAGAAAACGGGATGTGATTTTTTGACGGACATCAATATTGCGGAGGAACTTTTTGAGAACCGGCCCAGTCGTCCCTGTGGCAGAATCAGGCAGCTCCCGATAGAATTGACCGGCGAGACAACGGCCATGAAACTGTCGCGTGTACGCGAAGAACTTGCAAAAGCCGGATGTGACGGTATGTTTTTAAGCAGGCTTGATGATATAATGTGGCTTTTTAATATACGCGGGGAGGACGTCCCATACAATCCGGTTGCGCTTTCCTATGCATTTCTTGACCATGAGAGGGCAGTTTTGTTTATACAGAATGTATCTGAATTGCAAACCGATCTGTTTATGATTCGGAATTATGATGAAGTGGATGTATGGCTTAAAAATGAGCTTTCACGGGAGCAGAAGATTGCGGTTGATCCAAAATCTGTAAGCCGTTTTTTTTATGAACTGATATCACAGCATGCGAATGCAGTGAAAATACAGAATCCGGTTATGCTTTTAAAGGCAGTCAAAAATGAGACGGAAATCAGAAATCTTCGGGAGATTTACCGAAAGGATAGTGCAGCAGTGATTAAGTTTATTTACTGGCTTAAGAAGAATATCAAAAACCAGGCGATAACGGAAATCGATGCCGTGGAGTATCTTCACAGGAAACGTGAGGAAATTGATGAGTTTATGGGAGAGTCTTTTCAAACAATCAGCGCCTATCGCGCAAATGCGGCGATGATGCATTATGAGCCTGTGACGGAGCGTCCGGTCACAGTTCTGGCAGAGGGCATGCTTCTTGTTGACTCCGGCGGTCAATATCTGGGAGGAACTACAGATGTGACGAGAACAATTGTGTTAGGAGATATTTCTGATGAAGAAAAACTCCATTTTACGAAAGTAGCGGCCGGGATGCTTCGTCTTTCAGCTGCAAAGTTTCCTGAGGGATGTACCGGAAGAAATCTTGATATTCTGGCAAGGCAGCCTTTGTGGGAACTGGGTATTGACTACAAATGCGGGACGGGACACGGGATTGGTTATATGCTCAATGTTCATGAGGGCCCGCAGGCGGTCCGGTGGAAACCAACAGACCGATCTGCTGACGGGATATTGAAAGCCGGTATGCTGCTTTCAAATGAACCAGGTGTTTATATTGAGAACAGATATGGAATAAGAACGGAAAATGTCCTGCTCGTAAGAGAGGATGAGAAAACGGCGGACGGGCAGTTTCTTTCTTTTGAAACGCTGACGTTTGTTCCGATTGACCTTGAGGCGGTGGATGTTGAAAAATTTGATGAAAGGGATAAGAGACTGCTGAATGAATATCACAGATCTGTTTATGAAAATACGTCAGATCTGCTTACGGAGGAAGAGGCGGCATGGCTTCGTGAAGCAGTACGGCCGGTTGTTTAAAATATCTTGGAAAGATATTGACTTTCTTTACGGAAATGTGAGATAATACTGACGGTATTTGAGTCCTGTCTGTTGTCCTGACGGATGGATTGGAATATTTTACAATGGTTTTAACCTTGAGAAAAGGTTAATCATACATATTTTAAAATTTTAAGGAGGAAAAAATATGTCAACAAAAGCGTATTACCCAATATCTGAAATTGGCGCTGGCAAAGTAGGTTTTTCCAAAACACGTTCCATTATCGAAGGAGCTTTCTACGGAAATAATGTTGTAAAAGTCAACACATTACGTGAAGCTTATGAATTAGCAAAGAATTCTCCGGGAACAGTTGTTACGGACATGCCTGTATACAGAGGCGAGGAGTTCGGCCTTGACAGCGACGCGAAAGTTCTTTTATTCAATGATGGTGCCGTTACCGGACGTTATGCGGCTGCACGCCGTATCAAAGGCGAGCCGGGTGTAGATGCGGTGAAACTTGATAAAGTAGCAATGGATGCCGTTTATGAGTCACGCTGGAAAACTATGTATCATGCGGAAGTATTCATCGGTCTTGATCCTGAATTTATGGTAAAAGCACACCTTCTGATTCCGGAAGGAGAAGAAAACATCATGTACAACTGGATGCTGAACTTCCAGTATATGTCTGATGAATATGCAAGAATGTACAAGAGCTCTAAGCCGGTAGGCGATGGAAAAGAGCCGGATATCTATATCTTCTCCGATCCTCAGTGGATTCCGCAGGAGCGTCCTGACGTGGATTACAGCTGCTTAAGCGATCCTCTGACACTCTGCTATTTCGATACAGACCAGAACTGTGCATGTATTCTCGGTATGAGATATTTCGGAGAGCACAAGAAAGGTACTCTTACAATTGCATGGGCAATCGCAAACAGAAATGGCTATGCTTCCTGCCACGGCGGACAGAAGGAATATCTCCTTGAAGGCGGTAAGAAATTCGTTGCTTCCGTTTACGGTCTGTCAGGATCCGGAAAATCTACACTTACACATGCAAAGCATGGTGGAAAATACGAGATCAAGGTTCTTCATGATGATGCGTTTATCATCAATACAGATACATGTGCATCTGTAGCTCTTGAGCCTTCCTACTTTGACAAGACAGCGGATTATCCGACAGGATGTCCGGACAATCAGTATCTTCTGACTGTTCAGAACTGCTCCGCTACACTTGATGAGCATGGAAAAGTTCAGCTTGTAACGGAAGATATCAGAAACGGCAACGGCCGTGCAATTAAGTCCAAATTATGGTCCCCGAACCGTGTGGATAAGATTGACGCGCCTGTTAACGCAATCTTCTGGATTATGAAAGACCCTACAATTCCTCCTGTAGTTAAATTAAAAGGTGCGGCTCTTGCGTCTGTTATGGGTGCAACGCTTGCAACAAAAACTTCTACAGCAGAACGTGTGAAAGCTGGTACGGATATGAATGCACTTCGTATCGTTCCTTATGCAAATCCGTTCAGAACGTATCCTCTTGTAAATGATTACGAGAAGTTCAAGAAGCTTGTTGAGGAGAAGAATGTAGACTGCTATATTATCAATACAGGCGACTTTATGGGCAAGAAAGTAAAACCGGCTGATACATTAGGTATTCTTGAGACGATCGTAGAAGGAAAAGCTTCCTTTGAGAAGTGGGGACCTTTTGACGATATCGAGATCATGAGCTGGGAAGGATTCGAGCCTGATTTGAACGATGCAGATTACAAAGATCAGCTTAAGAACGCTATGCAGAATCGTGTGGATGCCGTTAAGGGATTTGCAGATAAGAAGGAAGGATATGATAAACTTCCGGATGAAGCATTAGAGGCAGTTCAGAAGCTTGTAGATGCATTAAAATAAAGGATTTCACAGATGAATTTATAAGAAGAGTGCCGGTTATCGGCACTCTTTTTGTAAAAAGAAATTTTCGGTTTTCTAATTTTTTCATAAAAAAGCAGCCTTAAGGCTGCTTTTTTACCCAAAATGCCGTTTCCTGTCTTTTGACTCCTAGCAAAGCTAGGTGGGTGTCCGCAGCGCATTCGCTGCCTTCCACTGCGTCGGCAAAAGCCGGGAGGCTTGGCATTGAATTTTGCAATATAGGAGTCCCGTTTAAAGTAAATGTAGGTTCAATACAACAGGCGTTATCGGTCATTCCAGATTAATAATATTATATCCAATGTTACGCAAAATTACAACTGGAAAATGCGAAAGCATACGTTTTACGATTATTCTTTTTCCCATAAGCATATATATAAGTGTTGGGTTGAGGAAGTGGAATTTGTTTTCTGCTTTGGAATTTATAATTTATTAAAATGGGGTAAAAATGAAAAAACTTGTTGTGCTTCAGGGAATTTTGTGTATTTTATTGTGTTATTTTTGCATTAAAATAGCAAATACATGTATGGAAGAGAGTAAACCATATCAGGAGGACCGTACATACGAGAAAGTACGTATTCTGATTCGAAATCAGAATACGCAGGAGGAAGACTACAGAGGCAAAATAAGAATTAAGCGAACGGAAGATGGAAGAGAGAAAATAAATGAGGTCTCTCTTGAGGAATATCTTTATGGTGTAGTAGGGAGTGAGATGCCTTCTTCTTATCCGGAGGAAGCATTAAAAGCGCAGGCTGTCTGTGCCCGTTCCTATGCGGTATGCAGAATGCAGAATCCGGCTTCCGGTCAGTATGATATGGACGATACGACATCTTTTCAGGTATATTCACCGGAAAATGAAACGGATGCAGTAAGAAATGCGGTGGATGAGACAAAAGGAGAAATTCTTTCCTATGAGGGTATGCCGGCGGAAACATTTTTCTTTTCGACTTCGTGCGGCTTGACGACGGATGCGAATGTCTTTAACCAAAAAGGCGGAGAATATCCTTATATTGTGTCTCAGGCAGTTGGATACGGCGGAAATCCGAATTCGAAGGAAGATTTCACAAAAGAGGATGTGTTTCGAAATTACATTCTTGGAGACAGCGAAGATGCATTTGAAAGCGGGGAAAAGTGGTTCCGCTGGAGCACAACCGTACGTCTTGATCAGATTGAGGCGGAGGGTTTAAAAAAGGGAAGCGTAAAAGAAGTCAATGTGCTTGACCGGGGACCTGGCGGCGTTGTAAGCAGGCTGTCTGTCAGCGACGGGAAAAATATGGTTGAAATTGAGGGTGAATATAGGGTAAGATGTTTATTGGCACAGGCCGCCGGAGAACTTTCCTTAAATGACGGAACCGAGACTGCCTGCGCCAGCCTTCTTCCGAGTGCGTATTTTATAATCGAAAATACTGAAGACGAGAATGAAGTCCGCATATGCGGAGGAGGTTACGGACATGGCGCCGGAATGCCGCAAAATGCGGCGAAAGCGATGGCGGAGCAGGGAATGGATTATCGTGAGATACTTGCTTTCTTTTTTGAGGATACAAAACTCACGACATTGGGGTAACAGGAAAGGAATGGATGAACATGAGCTATATTTACAAGGCGTATCGGATTTACAGGGACTTTTCGGATGAGTTAAATAACAATCATGTAAACGCATATGCGTCTAGTGCGGCTTTTTTTCTGTTTATTTCATTTATTCCATGTCTGATGCTGCTCCTTGCAATGATTCCGTATACGCCTGTCAGCAAATCGGATATCCTGAAAGCAGCGGTTGCAATTCTTCCGGACAATGTCGGCAGTCTGGCCATTAATATTATTGATGAACTGTACGGGAAATCTACGGCGGTTATTTCCATTACTGCAGCGGCAACCGTATGGTCTGCTGCGAAAGGGGTTCTTGCGATTACAAGGGGTCTGAATGCAGTTTATGAAATTCAGGAGACTCGCAATTTTGTACTTCTCCGGCTTCGGGCGGCGGCCTACACGGTAGTGATTGTGCTGGCTGTGCTTGTGTGCCTTGTTGTAATGGTATTCAGTTCGAAGGTGAACGGACTTCTGATGGAGCATCTCCCGTATATAGCAAGGATATCACAGCGGATTGTAAATACAAAGTGGCTTGTGACATTGACGATTCTTGTCTTTTTATTTATCGGGTTGTATAAGTGGATTCCAAATAGAAAAGCCTCTTTTCGTTCCCAGATACCGGGCGCTGTTTTTTCCGCTGTTATCTGGTCCGGATTTTCATTTGTATTTTCGGTCTATATTAATTATTTTGGCGGGCTCAGCATGTATGGCAGTCTTACCACAGTAGTCGTTGCGATGCTCTGGCTTTATGTGTGTATGTGGATTATATTGCTTGGCGCCCAGATCAATTCGTATTTTGAACCGGACTTCCGGTATCTTCATGCCAGATTTAAGCGGCACTATGAGAAAGCGCGTGAATAGAGATTTTATTTTTTGCTTGACAGAAGTGTTTTCTGCCCCTAAAATAAGAGCAGAAGATTTGAAATGCATGGAAGGCGCATAAAGTCTTTTATATTCCTGAAAGAGAGAGGAGGCCACCGGCTGAAAGCTTCCTTAAGGTTCCGTAGAAGATCATATTCCCGCCGGAGCAGCTCTGCGGAAGCATTTGGATACAGTGGTAGGCAGAGACGTTGTGCGCGTTAAGCATGTAATGAGCGTTTAAATGACAGGTTCATTTAAGAATAAGGGTGGCACCGCGGAGAATATTCGTCCCTTACGGCCGGGAACGGCTGTAAGGGATTCTTTTGCGTTTCAGAGATTATTCAGAAAGGAAAAGGAAAGAAAATGAAAGACAGGTTACAACAGATCAGGGAAGATGCATTACGGCAGATCGGCAGTTCCGCTTCGCTTGAGAAATTGAATGAAGTTCGTGTCAGCGTACTGGGCAAGAAGGGTGAATTGACCGCCGTACTGAAGAGTATGAAGGATATTGCGGCGGAGGAAAGACCGAAATTCGGTCAGATGGTAAACGACGCAAGGGCAGAGATTGAACATGCGCTTGAGGAGGCAAAGGCAAAGATGGAGCGGCGTATCCGCGCAGAGCAGATGAAAGCGGAGGTGATCGATGTGACGCTTCCTGCCAGGCGGAATAAAGTCGGACACAGGCACCCTAATACAATTGCTATGGAGGAAGTTGAAAATATTTTCATCGGTATGGGGTATGAAGTGGTGGAAGGCCCGGAAATTGAGACAGATTACTATAATTTTGAAGCGTTGAATATTCCGGCGGACCATCCGGCAAAAGACGAGCAGGATACGTTTTACATCAATGGAGATTTCCTGCTTCGGACACAGACCTCCGGCACGCAGGTGCATGAGATGGAGAGAGGAAAGCTTCCTATCCGTATGATTGCTCCAGGACGTGTATTCCGATCAGATGAAGTGGATGCGACGCATTCCCCGTCGTTCCATCAGATCGAGGGACTTGTGATTGATAAGCATATTACATTTGCGGACCTGAAAGGGACACTTGCGGAATTTGCCAAAGAACTTTTCGGGGAAGACACAAAAGTAAAATTCCGTCCGCATCACTTTAACTTCACGGAGCCAAGTGCGGAAATGGATGTATCGTGTTTTAAATGTGGAGGAAAAGGCTGCCGTTTCTGTAAGGGAACCGGTTGGATTGAGATTCTTGGCTGTGGGCTCGTTCATCCGAATGTGCTTAAAATGAGCGGAATTGATCCGGAAGCGTACAGCGGATTTGCATTTGGTATCGGTCTTGAGCGCATCGCGCTGTTAAAATATGAAATTGACGATATGAGACTCCTTTATGAGAATGACATCAGGTTTTTAAGACAGTTCTAATGAGTGAAACGGAAAGGAAATGGAGATAGATTATGAATACAGCATTATCATGGATTAAAGCATACGTGCCCGATCTGTCATGTACGGACCAGGAATATACCGATGCAATGACACTGACGGGAACAAAGGTTGAGACATTCGAACGCCTTGACAAAAATCTTGAGAAAATATATGTAGGCCAGATACTTTCAATTGAAAAGCATCCCGATGCGGATAAACTGATTGTCTGCCAGCTGGATATGGGAAATGCGGTTGAAGGGGGAAGGCTTCAGATCGTTACCGGAGCGCCGAATGTGAAAGTGGGCGACAAGGTTCCGGTTGTGATTGACGGCGGAAAAGTAGCGGGCGGTCATGACGGCGGTCCGCTCCCTGAGAATGGAATTAAGATTAAGAGCGGTAAGCTTCGGGGGATAGAGTCGTTTGGAATGATGTGCTCGATTGAGGAGCTTGGCTCAAGCAAAGATATGTATCCTGACGCCCCGGAAAACGGAATTTATATCCTGCCGGAAAGTGCGGAGGTGGGAGCGGATGCTGTGGAAGCGCTGGGGCTTCATGATACGGTGTTTGAGTATGAGATCACGTCGAATCGCGTAGACTGCTACAGTGTGCTTGGAATCGCAAGGGAAGCGGCGGTTACATTTGACCAACCTTTCTATGCGCCGGAAGTCGTTGTGAAAGAAAATGAGCAGAAAACTGCGGATTTTATCAGTGTTGAGGTTGAAGATCAGGATTTGTGTACAAGATACTGTGCAAGAATCTGCACGAATATCAAGATTGCACCTTCTCCCGAATGGATGCAGAGAAGGCTTGCGGCAAGCGGTATCCGTCCGATTAACAATCTTGTAGATATCACAAATTATGTGATGGAAGAGTATGGACAGCCGATGCATGCATATGATCTTGATACGATTGCCGGACATAAAATTGTTGTGAAGCGTGCAAAAGACGGCGATACCTTCTTGACGCTTGACGGACAGGAGAGAACGCTTGATCATGACATGCTCATGATTAATGATGCAGAAAAGGCAATTGGTATTGCCGGCATTATGGGCGGTGAGAATTCCAAGATTACGGACGACGTGAAGACGGTATTGTTTGAGGCTGCATGTTTTAACGGGGCGAATATTCGAAAGTCGGCAAAGCGTCTGGGGCTTCGCACCGAAGCTTCCGGCAAGTTCGAAAAGGGGCTTGATGCGAAGAACGCGCTTGATGCAATCAACCGTGCCTGCCAGTTGATTCAGGAACTTGGATGCGGGGAAGTGACACAGGGAGTTGTGGATGTATGCTGCGAATTGCAGCCGGAGAGGGAGATTGAATTCCGCCCTGTGCGCATCAATGAGCTTCTGGGAACGGATCTGTCGGCGGAATTAATGCTTTCTATTTTTGAAAAGCTGGGGCTTGGCTATAAAAAAGAGGAAAATATGGTTGTGATTCCGTCGTTTCGCCAGGATCTGGAGGGGATTGCGGATTTGGCGGAGGAAGTGGCAAGGTTTTACGGATATGATAAGATTCCGAGCACACTTCCCAGTGGAGAGGCTACGACAGGAAAGCTTTCCTTCAAATTAAGAATCGAACAGAAAGCAAGGGAAATTGCGGAATTCTGTGGTTTTTCACAGGCAATGAGCTACTCTTTCGAGAGTCCGAAAGTATTTGACAAACTGCTCTTATCTCAGGAGGATCCGGCGAGAAATGCAATTGTAATCTCCAATCCTCTGGGAGAAGATTTTTCGATTATGAGAACAGTTTCCCTGAATGGAATGCTGACTTCGCTTGCGACCAATTATAACCGGAGGAATAAGGATGTCAGACTATATGAATTCGGAAATATTTATCTTGCAAAGTCGCTTCCGCTTACAGAACTTCCCGATGAACGGATGCAGTTTACGCTCGGATTCTATGGAGATGGCGATTTCTTTACGATGAAAGGCGTAATTGAGGAATTCTTTGATGTGATCGGTCTGAAAAAGAAAGCCGTATATGACCCGAAGTCAGGGAAGAATTTCCTTCATCCCGGAAGACAGGCCAATGTTATTTATGATGGAGTGACGGTAGGATTTTTAGGCGAAGTGCATCCGGATGTCTGCGATCATTACGGCATTGGCACAAAGGCATATGTGGCAGTTCTTGATATGCCGGAGATTGTCGCGAGAGCATCTTTTGACCGGAAATATGCAGGGGTGGCGAAATTCCCTTCCGTATCGCGTGATATCAGCATGGTAATGCCGAAGAGCATTCTTGTGGGTCAGATTGAGGAAATCATTGAACAGCGGGGCGGAAAGAATCTGGAGAGCTATTCTCTGTTTGATATCTATGAGGGTTCGCAGATTAAAGAAGGTCATAAATCTGTGGCTTACACGGTAGTATTCCGCAATAAAGAAAGGACACTTGAGGAGGCGGATATCAATGCTGCCATGAAAAAGATTTTAAATGGTCTGGAAGGACTTGGAATCGAGCTTCGCTCTTAATGGTTAAAGGTTAAAAGAATTATGAAGAAATCGGATTTTTATTTTGACTTGCCGGAAAGATTAATTGCACAGGACCCCCTGGAGGACCGATCCTCCTCCAGGCTTCTTGTGCTTGATAAAAAGTCGGGGGCTATGCAGCACCATACGTTTAAGGAAATTGTTCATTATTTAAGACAGGGTGACTGTCTCGTCCTGAATGACACAAAGGTAATTCCGGCCAGGCTTCTTGGTGAGCGGGAGGATACGAAAGCCGCTGTTGAACTACTGCTTTTAAAACGCAGGGAAGCGGATACCTGGGAAACACTGGTAAGACCCGGAAAGAAGTGTCGGCCGGGAGCAGAAATTTCTTTCGGCGGAGGATTGCTTAAGGCAGAGATTCTTGATATTGTGGAGGAAGGAAATCGTCTGGTGAAATTCCGATATGACGGTATTTTTGAGGAAGTTCTTGACAGACTTGGTGAAATGCCTCTGCCGCCATATATTACGCACAAACTTACCGACAGGAACCGATATCAGACTGTCTATGCAAAACATGAAGGTTCGGCGGCGGCGCCGACGGCAGGACTTCACTTTACGCATGAACTTTTGGAGCAAATCCGGGGGATGGGCGTGAAAATTGTCTATGTGACGCTGCATGTGGGACTTGGCACATTTCGGCCTGTGAAAGAAGACGATATTTTAAAGCATCATATGCATTCGGAATATTATACGGTTTCCGAAGAAACAGCTGATACGGTGAATGCGGTGAAGAAAGCAGGCGGACGAGTAGTCTGTGTCGGGACGACAAGCTGCCGGACTGTGGAATCTGCATCGGATGAAAATGGTGTGTTGAGGGCGGGAAGCGGCAATACGGAGATTTTTATTTATCCTGGTTACCGATTCCGTGTGCTGGATGCGCTGATTACGAATTTTCATCTTCCCGAATCGACGCTGATTATGCTTGTCTCAGCGCTTGCGGGGCGTGAGCATGTGCTTTCGGCTTACGAAGAGGCAGTAAGAGAGGAGTATCGTTTTTTTTCGTTCGGAGATGCGATGTTTATCTGTTAACACCGTTTTTGTATATTTAACGGTTAGTATTGCTATTTTCTCAGATATGCTTTAAAATAAAGGGATATGGGGACTGATTATTTAAGGAGGCACAAAAGAGATGGAAAGAAGGCGTGCAAAGAGATTGGCTCTGACAGCAGAGTTGATTATGAATAGGCTCGACACGAACGAAGAAGAGAGCGTAAAAATTGAAGTTCTTAACATATCCCAGACAGGCATCGGATTCTTATGCGAAAGCGGCCTTGAAATCGGTGCAAAATATGATATAAAGCTGAAAATATGGACGGGTGATGTAATTCATACGATTGTAGATATTGTCAGAGTACAGGATATGGAAGACATAAAGAAATTTTATGGTGGTGTTTTTATTGGAATGTCGGATTCAGACAGATTTCGAATTCAGGTTTACGAGGCTTATCAGGAATATAGTCAGGAAGAAGTATAGAAAAATGAATACTGCTGTTGCGTTTATCTTAAAATGCAACAGCAGTGTTTTATTTCTATCAGATAAGCTGCTTCTGACACAGTGAATACAAATCGCGGTAAAAATCAGGATAGGAGATATTCACGCATTCTGCGCCTGCGATATCCACATCTCCCTCTGCAATAAGTCCCGCCACCGCAAAACTCATTGCAATTCTGTGGTCATTGCAGCTATTAATTTTCGCGCCTTTCAATGAAGGTTTGCCCTCAATGATCATACCATCCTCCGTTGCCTGGACAGCAGCGCCCATTGCACTGAGATTCTCGACCATAACGTCAATTCGGTTGGATTCTTTGACCTTAAGTTCCGCTGCATCTCGGATTATGGTGGTTCCCTCCGCAAGAGAAGCGGCGATGGCAAGAACCGGTATTTCATCAATGAGAGTAGGAATCAATTCACCTCCGATTATCGTACCATGAAGAGGACTTGATTTTACAAGGAGATCGGCTGTCGGTTCTCCCTGATCGTACTGTTCGTTTAGGAGCGTAATGTTTCCGCCCATTTCTTTTAAAACTCTCAAAATGCCATCGCGTGTCTTATTGATTCCCACATTTCGTATAAGAATTTCGGAACCGGGTACGAGAAGTCCTGCAGCCAGAAAATATGCAGCGCTTGAGATATCACCGGGAACATGAACCTTCTGGCCCTTTAAAAATACGTCAGGCATAAGAGAGGACGTAGTGCCTTCCGACGTTACCTCTGCTCCGAAATAGTGGAGCATGATTTCCGTATGATTACGTGACAGGTGTGGTTCTGTAACGCTTGTCGGGCCTTTGGCATAGAGTCCGGCAAGGAGAATGGAGGATTTCACCTGAGCGGAAGCAACCGGAGAATCGTAATGAATTCCATGAAGGGAGGCCGGACGGATGATAAGAGGAGCACACTCGTTTTCCTGCATGCTTTTGATATCCGCGCCCATGAGAGACAGCGGCGTTATAATACGCTTCATCGGACGTTTTCTGATGGACGCATCCCCGGTAAGCTGCGTCTCAAAAGACTGCCCTGCGAGAATCCCTGATATTAAGCGTGTGGTTGTGCCGCTGTTGCCGCAGTCAAGTACGGAATCCGGCCTTGTCAGTCCGTGGAGTCCTTTTCCGTGTATCGTGACATTCGTATCCTTCTGTGTAATATCAATTCCCATTTTCTGAAAACATGAAATGGTGGAGAGACAGTCGGCGCCGTTTAAAAAATTGGTGATTTCAGTCATTCCCTCACTGATGGAACCGAACATAACTGCGCGGTGTGAGATCGATTTATCTCCGGGAACAGTAAGTTCTCCTCTGAGAGATTTTGCGTGGGTGATTTTCATAAACAGTTTCCTTTCTTTCACTTGTCTAAAATGTGCAGTACAGGCCGGTAAACTATGTTCTCTTATACAGGATATAGCGGTGCTTTTCCAGTAAGTCCGCCGCTTTGTCCGCTTCATCCTTTGTCTCAAACTCAATGCGCAGAGCGCCGTCCTCAAATTCACGGTTATGCACAATCCCGATATTTTTGATACTGATAGCGTTTGTTGCGAGGATTGTGGCAATTGTTGCGATGGCGCCTGATTCATCTATAATATCACAGTAAACCGCATAAACTTTTTTAATGGGGCCGGAAGGCGTGTCTGTAAAAGAATTGCGGTAATCGCTGGAACTTACAAAAAACTGGTGGATAGCAGGGGAATTCAGATGGTCAATCTGACTTTTTATCTGTCCGAGCGCGTCCATATACTTTGAAAGCAGCGCACTGATATTTGTGTGGTTTGCAATCAGAATTTGTTCCCACATATCAGGGGATGAAGACGCGATTCTGGTGATATCCTTGAATCCGCCGGCGGCAATCAGTTTCATAATACCGTCCGCTGAGTCAGAATCCTTTACAAAATTCACGAGTGATGCAGCTATAATATGTGGCAGATGGCTGATGGCGCCGGTGACATAGTCGTGCTGCTGAGGCGTTAGTATCAGCGGAAGAGCGTCAAGCGATTCCACAAACTGATAGAGAAGCTTTGTTTTTTCATCCGGTGTATCCTCTGTCGGAGTCAGAATGTAGTAGGCGTTTTCAAGCAGATGGTCACTTGCATTTGCAAATCCTGATTTCTCGCTTCCTGCCATCGGGTGGCCTCCGACAAACCACCGGGAGAGTCCGGCTGTTTGGATTGCTTCATGCATATCTCCTTTGACGCTTCCGACATCTGTTAGGACCGTCGTCTGCGCAAGGTATTTTTTCAGGCAGGGGAGATATTCTGCATTGGAGTGAACCGGCGTGCAGAGAAACAGAAAGTCGCACTGGCTGAAAGATTCATCTAACTGCGCAGCGATATGCGAAATAGTCCCCGATGCAAGTGCAAGCTTCAGGGACTGCATATTCCGGTCAAATGCAATGATTTCTGCTTCGGGATTTTTTTTCCGGGCGGCTTTTGCAATGGAGCCGCCGATCAGTCCTAATCCGATAAATCCTAACTTCATGGTATCCTCATTTCCATGTCTTATATTGGTTTTGTGACAAAAAGAGCGTTTCGGATTCAGAAATTCTGTTTATCGAAATGTCCTTTCCATAATATCACAAAATGGCTTCAATTCTTTGCAGAGTGTTTCAAACTGAGAAAATGTCAGTGACTGAGGTCCGTCAGAGAGCGCTTTTGACGGATCATTGTGCACCTCGATCATCAGCCCGTCCGCGCCGGCGGCAATCCCTGCTTTTGCCAGAGGCGATACGTAATCGCGCACGCCTGTCGCATGGGAAGGGTCGACAATGACAGGGAGGTGTGTTTTTGATTTTAATACAGGTATGGCGCTTAAATCAAGTGTATTTCTTGTGGCAGTTTCAAACGTACGGATGCCGCGTTCGCATAGAACGACGTTTTCATTTCCTTCCGCGATAATATACTCGGCCGCATTCAGCCACTCGTCAATGGTTGCAGCAAGCCCTCTTTTTAATAATACAGGCAGCCCTGATTTTCCTGCCTCACGAAGAAGATGGAAATTCTGCATATTTCTTGCCCCGATCTGTATCATATCGACGTATTTGACGGCAGCCGCAATCGCTTCTTCGCTGATTACCTCGCAGATGGTTGCAAGGCCGGTCTCTCTGGCAGCTTCTTGCATGTACCGGAGTCCTTCCTCCTCAAGTCCCTGAAAAGAGTAGGGTGAAGTTCTGGGCTTATATGCGCCGCCCCGCACAATTGTGGCTCCGGATTTTTTGACAGATGCTGCAATTAACATCAACTGGTCTTCTGATTCTACTGCACAGGGACCTGCCATGATCGTTAAATTGCCGGGACCAATTGTGGTGTTCCCTACTTTTACCGCTGTAGGTTCTGGATGGAATTTTTTATTTACAAGCTTATAGCTTTCAGTGACCGGGACAAGTTTATCTACACCGTCGAAGATACGGAGGTTATCATAGTTCAGTTTTGTTTTGTCTCCGACAATACCGATGATGGTAACTTCTGCACCGTGAGACAAATGAGTTTCCAGCCCGACGCTCTGTACATAGTGCAGAACCTGATCAATATTGGACTGCGGGGCCTTTGGTTTCATAACAATAATCATTTTAACAGACCTTCTTTCCTGGAGTTCAAGATATTTTAAATACTTTAACACGTTGAAGTGTAACGTTTTTATGCGAAAAAGTAAATAGAAAAACAGAAAATATGTTTAAATTGTGTAAAATGTCTAAAAAGGCTTGATATGCATTGAGTTATTTAGTAAAATATACTTATTGGTGTAACAGGCCAAAAATAGAAAGGTATTGGAGGAAACTTGCATGAATGTTTATACGACAGAAAAGATTCGTAATGTGGTAATTTTGGGTCACGGGGGCGCCGGCAAGACTAGCCTTGTGGAAGCTATGGCAAACCTTGCGGGAATCACAAACCGTTTAGGCAAAATTGATGATGGAAATACGATCAGCGATTATGATAAAGAAGAGCAGAAAAGAAAGTTTTCAATCAGCACATCGGTAGTTCCGATTGAGTGGAACGGGACGAAAATCAATATTCTGGATACGCCGGGATACTTTGATTTTGTCGGCGAAGTCGAAGAAGCTGTCAGTGCTGCTGCCTCCGCTATCATTGTGGTAAACGGAAAGGCAGGCATTGAGGTCGGCACGATTAAAGCGTGGGAGCTTTGTGAGGAATACAATATTCCCCGCATGATTTATGTATCCAATATGGATGCGGATAATGCAAGCTTTAAACAGGTTCTGGAAAATCTGACCGAAAAATATGGAAAGAAGATTGCACCATTTCATTTTCCGATACGTGAGAATGAGAAGTTTGTCGGATACGTCAATGTAGTCAGCGAGGCTGCGCAGAGATGGACGGATAAGGGAAATGCACAGGAATGCGAGATACCGGAGTATTCAAAGGAAAATCTTGAACTGTACAGGGAGTCCCTGATGGAAGCGGTTGCCGAGACAAGCGAAGACTTCATGGACCGTTATTTCGGCGGTGAGACATTCTCCGATGCGGAAATCCGTTCCGCACTTCGCGTCAGCGTATGCGACGGAACGATTGTTCCTATTACAATGGGTTCGAATACATTATGTCAGGGTGTTTATACACTGCTTGATGATATTATAAAATATCTTCCAAGTCCGGAAGGAAGAAGCTTTGTCGGCATTAACTTAAAGACGAGTGAAGTGTTTGAGGCGAATTATGATTTCACGAAACCGAAGTCAGCCGTGATTTTTAAAACAATTGTTGATCCGTTTATCGGAAAATATTCGCTGATCAAGGTGGCATCCGGTATTCTTAAGACAGACGACCTGATCTATAATGAAGATAAAAACGTGGAAGAGAAGCTGAATAAATTATATGTTTTAAGAGGCAATAAGCCTATTGAGGTCAAAGAGCTTCATGCGGGTGATATCGGAGCGATTGCGAAGCTGACGGCAGCGCGTACGGGTGATACGCTTTCTACAAAGGCAACGACCATCCGTTTCCCGAAACTTAAAATATCGACGCCTTATACATATATGAGATATCGTCCGAAAAATAAGGCGGATATTGATAAGATTTCCCAGGCATTACAGAAGATGATGCATGAAGATCTTACATTAAAGAATGTAAATGATACGGAAAACCGTCAGACACTTCTGTATGGTATGGGTGACCAGCATCTTGATATTGTGGCAAGCAAGCTTCTGAATGAATATAAAGTGGAAATTGAACTGGCACAGCCCAAAGTGGCGTACCGTGAGACAATTAAGAAAAAATCCGATGTGGAGTCCAAATACAAGAAACAGTCCGGCGGACATGGACAGTACGGCCATGTAAAGATGCGCTTTGAGCCTTCAGGAGATCTTGAGTCTACTTATGTATTTGAGCAGGAAGTAGTCGGCGGCGCTGTTCCGAAGAATTACTTCCCGGCGGTGGAAAAAGGAATTCAGGAATCCGTATTGAAGGGACCTATGGCAGCTTATCCGGTTGTTGGCGTAAAAGCGGTTTTGTATGATGGTTCTTATCATCCGGTGGATTCGTCTGAAATGGCATTTAAGACGGCTGCTGTACAGGCATTTAAGAAAGGCTTTATGGAGGCAGGACCTGTGCTTTTAGAGCCGATTGCATCCTTGAAAGTAACGGTTCCTGATAAGTATACGGGAGATGTTATGGGCGATCTCAATAAGAGACGTGGACGTGTACTTGGAATGAATCCGACAGCGGGCGGGAAACAGGTAATTGAAGCGGATATCCCGATGGCAAGTCTTTATGGATATTGTACGGTGCTTCGTTCGATGACCGGCGGAAGCGGAATGTACGAATATGAGTTTACGCGTTATGAGCAGGCTCCGAGCGACGTACAGGAAAAAGAAGTGGAAGCAAGAAAAGACAAACTGAACAATGAGGCTGAGTAGAGACGAAAAGAATCAGGGAAAGCGGCGCCAAAGCGCCGCTTTCTTTACTTTCACAGTTTATTCCAAAAATCCATCCTGTACAATGTCTTTCACCACTTCTGTGGGAATCTCAAATTCCACACTTCCCATATATCCGGGAGCCACTT
The DNA here is from genome assembly GCA_003612525.1 of bacterium C-53. GTDB lineage: Bacteria > Bacillota > Clostridia > Lachnospirales > Lachnospiraceae > C-53. The sequence goes on from RAZD01000002.1 coordinate 104,411, forward strand.
CATATTCATCAAATACAATTACGAGCTTACCATTTTCGTTGATATAGAAAGTTGTGTCTGAGGTCACTGTTTTAAAGTCCCATTCAGGCGTATCACTGTCTACCCAGTAAACCAGGTTTTCATCGGAATCCATCTGCGCCTTCATCTGTTCTTTGATATTGTCCGAAATCGGTTTGGCGAAGTCGGCTCCATCCTGAAACAGGCCGGACAAATCCATCATTTCACCGGTACTCTTGTCAATATGGTAGATTTTTACCATCTGTGTGCCGCTTGCCATGACAAGGAGCTGGTCGAAACGAATGGAGAACAGCCGGTCACTGTTTGTGATTACGGTATAGTCAAGCTTTACATCCATATGACCCTCGCCGTCGGCCGCTTTTACATCCGATTCATACTGCGCTATAATTTCATCCGTATATTCTTCGATGCTCTTATTGATTTTTTGTGTACTTTCCTCAAGTACGCTGCCGCTTTCATCTTTTACGCTGACCTGTGGAATCTTTACATCTGCTTCCATATTATTGTCCACATTTTTGTATTCCCGGAAAGTGACTATTTCGGCAATTGCTCCGATTACGGGAATTTTTGTCATGGCATGGGCAACAGATGCTCCTGAATTTACCATGATGGTGATAACGATTAATATGGCGGCGGCACATTCGGCAGTTCTTCTGATGTATAAACTGATCTTTGATTTTTTCATTTCTGGCTCCTCCTTTTTTGCTTCCTGGATGCTGTTTTCTACAATCTGACGCAGATCATTTGGAATAGGTATCTGTTCATAATCCTGCTGCATATTTTTAAGACGTTCGTTTTTCATAAGACAGTTCCTCCTTCTGCCAGTTTTATTTTTAGTTTTTTCAGTCCGCGGTAGAGTACGGTTTTGACCGTATTTTCATTTTCATTTAAAATGTCCGCAATCTCTCTCAGTTTCCGGTCCTCAAAGAAGCGCAGGACAATCACCGTTTTTTCTTTTTCATCAAGCGCTTTCAACGCTTCGATCGTATCAAAATCGCAGTATTTGTCCTCCTGGCCTTTGTCATGAAACGCATCCACGGATATTTCATTTTGGGACTTCCGGATAAAGTCTATGGCCGTATTGATCACGATTCGCCAAATCCATGTTTTTATATATGCTTCCTGCGTGACCGAAGCGGAGTTTTTGATTGCTTTGTATACACTTTCCTGCACAATGTCCAGTGCGTCATTTTCATTCTGCACATAAGAATAGGCAAGACGATACATTGCTTCGTAGGAATCCATGATCTGGTTTTCTACTTTCTTTTGTAATGATTTTGTCTTCATGTATTCACAACCTCCTTGCTTTGTAACTATTAGACGCGGCAGCATCGGAAAAAGTTTTCATAAATGTTCAAAAAAAGAATATCTGTACAAAAAGATATGGTATGTTATATAATAAAATTCAAATGTCAAAAGATACAGACAGTATATAAGAGGTGTCAGAGCCTTTCAAGCAGAGGTTTTTGAACCTGCTTTTCATGCAGGATACAAAATTTGGATGATAAGTTCCAAAACAGGAAAAGGAGTCGGTTTTCGTGAATAAAAAAGAATTTAAAGAATTTATTGGCAGGGGAGTGCCTGTATATCTGGACGGAGCGACAGGTTCCAATCTGGTAAAAAGGGGAATGCCCGCGGGTGTCTGTCCTGAAAAGTGGATTTTGGAAAATAAAGAAGTGATGATCGGACTACAGGAAGAATATTTACTGGCAGGCAGCGATATAATCTATGCACCGACATTTACATCAAACTCTGTGAAGCTTAAGGAGTATGGGCTGGAAAAGGACATCATGAGAATCAATCATGAGCTGGTCGGTGTATCCAAAGAAGCGGTTCGCAGGTTCCATGAGAAATACCCTGACAGGCAGGTTCTGATCTGCGGTGACTTAACCATGACGGGTATCCAGTTAAAACCGATCGGTCCAATGGAGTTTGAAACACTTGTTTCCATATATAAGGAACAAATCGGCTATCTGTGCGATGCGGGGGTTGACCTGCTTGTGGTGGAAACAATGATGAGCCTTCAGGAATGCCGCGCGGCAGTAATTGCGGCCAAAGAGGTCTGTGATCTTCCCGTTATGGTAACGATGTCATTTGAGGAGGATGGCAGGAGCCTCTATGGAACAGATGCTGTGACTGCGCTTGCAACATTGCAATATCTGGGGGTTGATGCTTTCGGCGTGAACTGCTCATGCGGGCCGGACAAGATGTTGGAAATCATTCAGAATCTGTCAGAATTCGCAAGAATCCCCATAATCTGCAAACCAAATGCAGGACTTCCTTCATTATCACCGGATGGAAGCACATTTTACAATATGAAAGAAGATGAGTTTGTCGAACATATGATTGATATTGTGGGGGCAGGCGCATGTGTTTTAGGCGGATGCTGTGGAACAACACCACAATATATTGAACAGCTGAAAGAAAAGACGAAGAATATGCCGGTGTCTTTTTGTGAGCATAAGCCGCTTCGCATACTGACAAGCGAAAGACAGTATCTTTCTTTTGATCTTGACAGCCGTTTTCTGATTGTTGGGGAAAGAATCAATCCTACAGGAAAGAAGGCTTTGCAGGAGGAGCTTCGAAACGGTTGTTTTGATATCGTACGCGAATTTGCGGAAGAACAGGAAGCGCGGGGAGCATCTGTTCTTGACGTCAATATGGGCATGAGCGGGATTGATGAAAAAGATGTGATGCTAAAAGCGATTGAGGAGGTGACGCAGACGGTAAACCTTCCGTTGTCCATCGACACCAGTCATGTTGATGTGATGGAACAGGCGCTGAGGCATTATCCGGGGCGTGCGCTGATCAATTCGATATCGCTCGAGACGGAAAAATTTGAAAAACTGCTTCCGGTTGCAAAGAAATATGGAGCCATGTTTGTGCTTCTGCCGCTTTCAGATGCAGGGCTTCCGAAAGATATAAAGGAAAAGAAGCAGATTATTCGGACGATTTTAAATCGTGCGCTGGAACTGGGGATGGAAAAAGAGGATATTGTTGTTGACGGTCTTGTCGCAACTGTGGGAGCCAATAAAAACGCAGCGGTTGAGACACTGGAAACGATTCGTTTCTGCCGGGAACTTGGTCTTGCAACGATCTGCGGTCTTTCCAATATCTCTTTTGGATTGCCGGAACGTTCTTATATTAACACGGTATTTCTTACAATGGCAATTCAGACCGGACTTACGATGGCAATTGCGAACCCAAACCAGGATCTTCTGGTGAGCAGCGCTTTTGCGGCGGACTTGCTGTTAAATAAGGAGAATGCAGATATCCGCTATATTGAGCGTATTGACTTTGAGAAGGAACAGAAGGCACGGGCTGTTTCAAAGGAAGTACCGGCGGCGGATTTGAAAGTGCAGCCTTCTCTGTCCTCAGCTCCCCGGGATACCGGTACACCGGCGCTGCCTCCTGTGCTTGAGGCCGTATATAAAGGTGTTTTGAAGGGGAATAAGGGAAAAATCAGGGAGCTTGCAAAAGATGCGGTCGATGCGGGAATGGAAGCGTCCGGCGTATTGAATGAGGCGCTTCTTCCTGCCATTAATAAAGTCGGTGATTATTTTGACCAGGGAAGGTATTTTCTTCCCCAGCTGATTGCAAGTGCGGAGGCAATGAAAAATGCGATCGAATATCTGGAGCCATTTTTAATGCAGGAAAGCAGCAGTGAGCATATGCCGGTGATTGTGATCGCTACGGTAGAGGGAGATATTCATGATATTGGCAAGAATCTTGTTGCACTGATGCTTAAAAATTACGGTTTCCGCGTTATCGATCTTGGAAAAGATGTGCCAAAAGAAACAATTGTTGATGCAGCGGAAGAAAACAGCGCCGATATTATAGCGCTTTCCGCACTTATGACAACCACAATGAAGGAAATGAAAAATGTAGTAGATCTTGCAAAGAGCAGGGGAATTGCCGCGAAAATTATGATTGGAGGCGCCGTGATTACACAGGAATATGCGGATGAAATTGGTGCGGACGGCTATTCAAAGGATGCGGCTGATGCGGTAAAGGTGGCGAAAAAACTTACCGGCGGGATAAACGGATGATTCGGATGCGACAGGTTTATCCGGCAGGAATAAGAAAGGATTGGTGGAGTGATGATAGGTGCTGATGCGATAATAAAATGTCTGGAGGAAGAGGGCGTAAAGGCCGTATTCGGGTATCCCGGAGTAGCAATCTGCCCTTTCTATAACAGCATTCTTCATTCGGATATTGAAAGTATCCTTGTGAGGACAGAACAAAATGCAGGCCATGCGGCAAGCGGTTATGCCAGAGTGACCGGAGAGGTCGGCGTCTGCGCGGTAACAAGCGGACCAGGCGCCACAAATCTGATTACGGGGATTGCGACAGCGTTTGCTGACAGTATTCCGATGGTTGCAATTACGGGGCAGGTGAATTCCTCCCTGCTTGGGAGCGATGTATTTCAGGAGGCGGATATCACGGGGGCAGTAGAGTCTTTTGTCAAGTACAGTTACCTGATCAAAGATGTGCAGGACATTCCCAGAGTCTTTAAAGAAGCGTTTTATATTGCGAATTCAGGGCGCAAAGGCCCGGTGCTGATTGATGTGCCGATTGATGTGCAGAATGCGCCGCTGAAACACTTCAAATACCCGGAAGAAGTGAATTTGAGAACCTATAAGCCTACGGTCAAAGGGCATGCTGTACAGATTAAGAAGGTTATAAAAGAGCTTGAGAATGCAAAAAGGCCGATAATCTGCGCCGGCGGCGGCGTTCTGTTGAGCGATGCACAGGAAGAACTTCGTACATTTGCGGAAAAATATCATATTCCTGTAGTGTCTACAATGATGGGAATCGGCGTGATGCCGAGCAGACATCCCATGTACTTTGGGATGGTGGGCAACAACGGAAAACCGTATGCGAACCGTGCGATGAATGAGTCGGATATGCTGATCATGGTTGGTGCGAGAGTTGCGGACCGGGCCATTGCACAGCCTGACCTGATTACGGAAAATAAACTTTTGGTGCATATTGATGTGGACCCTGCGGAAATCGGGAAAAACTGCGGTCCGCATATTCCGCTTGTCGGTGATGCAAAACATATTTTTGAAGATATCTTAAATCAGGAATTTTCCTGTGAGCATCCTGAGTGGATTGCCCGGTTGCAGGAATACAGAGATTCGATGGCGCCGAAACGGAATCCGGATCCCAAATACGTAGACCCTGCGAAATTCATCGAAATCCTCTCAGAAAAGATGGAGGATGATGCAATTTATGTGGCCGATGTCGGACAGAACCAGATCTGGTCCTGCGGTTATGTCAATGTGAGAAAGGGACGGTTCCTTACAACGGGCGGAATGGGAACGATGGGCTATTCCATTCCTGCCGCGATGGGGGCAAAGAGGGCGCTCGGAAAGGACAGGCAGGTAGTTGCGGTCTGCGGCGACGGGTCTTTCCAGATGTCAATGATGGAATTTGCGACAATCAGGCAGCACAATATTCCGATCAAAGTGATTGTATTGAAGAATACCGTACTTGGAATGGTAAGGGAATATCAGCACTATACGTATCATGACCAGTATTCGGTCATTGACCTCTCGGGCAGTCCGGATCTTGAGAAGCTGGCAATGGCTTATGACATTCCGTTTACGAGAGTATTCAATATGGAAAATGTGGAGCAAAAGATCGAAAATTTCTTAAAGGAAGACGGTACAGGGCTTATGGAGTGCATCATTGATCCTTCGGACCTTGTCAAATAGGAGGTATAAGATGAAAAGAATCTATTCGGTACTGGTGGAAAACCGTTCTGGTGTGCTGAGTAAAGTTGCAGGCCTGTTTTCCAGAAGGTGTTTTAATATTGACAGTCTGGCAGTTGGCGAGACGGAAGACCCGGGCGTATCCTGTATGACAATCGTATCTTCAGGCGATGAGCGCATGATTGAACAGATCGAAAAACAGCTGAATAAAAAGCTGGATGTCATTAAGATAAAAACATTTGATGAGCAGGCGGCGATCAGCCGTGAACTGATGCTTGTAAAAGTAAAATATAATAAGAATAACCGAAAGGAAATCATGGAAATCTGTGAAGCAATGAAGGCGGAAATCGTTGATATGTCGCAGAATATGATGATGATTCAGATTTGCGCGGCGCCTGATCGGACTGCGATGCTGATTAAGCTCTTAGCGTCCATCAGCATTGTTGAGATTGCAAGAACAGGAACACTTGCCCTGCCAAGATGCCAGGAGACGGAATAATGGCAATCCATTGACAAATTTTACTCTTCGGGGTATGATTAAAAAGTTGACAAGGAGGACAAAAGAGATGCATAAAAAGGTCTTTCAGCTTTTAGTAGACAATACATCAGGTGTGCTGAGCCGTATTTCCGGCTTATTCAGCAGACGCGGTTACAATATTGAGAGCATTACGGCAGGAACGACTGCAGATCCGAGATTTACAAGAATTACGATTGTGGCGTCGGGAGACGATCTGATTCTGGAGCAGATTGAAAAGCAGGTGCGAAAACTTGTGGATGTCAGGAGCATTAAGGAATTGGAGCCGGAAAATTCTGTTTACAGAGAACTCCTTTTGATTAAGGTTGAGACAACGGCGGAACAGAGAGCGGGCGTCATTTCAGTAGCGGATATTTTCCGTGCGAAGATCATTGATGTTTCGCCGGATTCCCTGATTATTGAACTCACGGGAAATCAGGCGAAGATTGATGCGTTTATCGGACTGCTTGACGGATATACGATTCTGGAGCTTGCAAGAACCGGTATTGCGGGTCTTACAAGAGGCGCCGATGACGTCGTCTGGTTTGAGTAAGGTTTTGGCACTCCAAAGGCGGGGATCAGGGGCCGTTTTTGAAGGACGAAATAGAAAAATACAAGAAAAGGAGAATTATCATGGCAAAAATTTATTACCAGGAAGATTGTAATCTTTCCGTGCTGGAAGGAAAGACAATTGCTGTCATTGGATACGGAAGCCAGGGACATGCACATGCGTTAAATGCAAAGGAGTCTGGCTGCAATGTCATTATCGGGCTTTATGAAGGTTCTAAATCATGGGCGAAGGCGGAAGCTCAGGGATTTGAAGTATATACTGCGGCAGAAGCTGCAAAAAAAGCGGATATTATCATGATTCTGATCAATGACGAAAAACAGGCTGCAATGTATAAGAAAGATATTGAGCCGAACCTTGAGGAAGGCAATATGCTGATGTTCGCACATGGATTTGCCATCCATTTCGGGCAGATCGTTCCTCCGAAGAATGTAGACGTAACCATGATTGCGCCGAAGGGACCAGGCCATACGGTGCGTTCCGAGTATCAGGCAGGAAAAGGTGTTCCGTGTCTCGTAGCGGTTGAACAGGATGCAACGGGAAAAGCGCTTGACAAAGCGCTTGCATATGCGCTAGCAATCGGCGGTGCGAGAGCCGGTGTTCTTGAGACGACATTCCGCACAGAAACAGAGACAGATCTTTTCGGCGAGCAGGCGGTTCTCTGCGGCGGCGTATGTGCGTTGATGCAGGCAGGGTATGAAACGCTTGTTGAGGCAGGCTATGATGCAAGAAATGCCTATTTTGAGTGTATTCATGAGATGAAACTGATTGTAGACCTGATTTATCAGTCCGGATTTGAGGGGATGAGATATTCGATTTCCAATACTGCGGAATACGGTGATTATATTACAGGTCCCAAGATCATTACGGAAGAAACGAAGAAGACAATGAAGAAAATCCTTTCAGATATTCAGGATGGTTCTTTTGCGAAAGATTTTCTTCTTGATATGTCCCCGGCAGGCGGACAGGCTCATTTCCGTGCGATGAGAAAGCTCCATGCAGAGCATCCGTCAGAGCAGATCGGCAAGGAAATCCGTAAGCTGTACAGCTGGAATAATGAAGAGGACAAATTAATCAATAATTAATCTGGTACAATAAAAGAATCGGATAAAAATAAACTGCCACAGGTATTGTCGGCAGTTTATTTTTATCCGATTCTTTGAAGACGGTTATCTTTGCGTATGGACAGTTACTTTCCGGTAGTTCGGTTGACCTTCTCTGTCATGAAAAACATAATCACAACAAATATCATAAGAAAGACAGGATACAGACCGACATGAATATGCTCTGCAATCAGTCCGAATGCCGGAGGCATCAATGTTGTGCCGACATAGGCGCATGCCATCTGCATTCCCATGATAGACTGCGAGCGTTCAGCGCCGAAATTGTCAGGCGTCTCGTGAAGGAGGCAGGGATAAACAGGCGCACATCCAAGCCCAATCATAATAAGCCCGGCTAAGGCGGAAACATTGCCAAGAGGGGTTAGCAGAAGGAGAGCGCCCAAAAGTGCAATTCCCTGGCCAAGACGCACCATATTCCGATCACCGAGTTTCTCCGTGATAAATCCACACAGAAAACGGCCTGCCGTAATGCCAAGATAGAAGAGAGACGCCCATTTTGCAGCAACAGTGGCGGAAAGTCCGCGGTGAAGAACAAGGTAGCTGCTTGCCCATAGTCCGGTAGTCGCTTCCAGAGCACAGTAACAGAAGAAAGACAGCAGGACAGCTTTTGCACCGGGAAGCTTTAAGGTATCCGTAACCTTCAAAGACCGGGAAGGCTGCGAATCCGATTCTGTATGCGCCTGATTCGACTTCCAGAGCGGCAGGGAAAAGACCAGACATGCAACCAGCACGACCTGGAAGGTTCCAATGGCGCGGTAACCGCTGTTCCATAAAAGCCCGTTTGTCAGGCACAGTCCCATGAAGTAAGGGCCAAGCGTGGCGCCGATTCCCCAGAAACAATGCAGCCAGCTCATATGGCGTGATTTGTAATGGAGGGCAACATAATTATTCAGCGCGGCATCCACACATCCGCCGCCAAGTCCGTATGGAATTCCCCACAGACAAAGCATAAAATAGGAATGGGAAAAGGAAAAACCGAATAGTGCAATGGCTGTGACAGCGACGCTTAATGCTGTCACACGTCCTGTTCCAAGCCTCCGTATCAGCCTTTCACTGAAAAAACTGGATACAATTGTTCCGGCGGCAATAATCATGCTGATAAATCCTGCATAGGAGAACGGCACATTTAGCTCCCCGTACATAGAGGGCCATGCGGAACCGAGAATTGAATCGGGCAGGCCGAGACTGATAAATGCAATATAAATGATAACAAGCAGTAAATGAATCATAAGAAAACTCCTTTGTATTGTATATTTCGATATAAGAATACAGCCTTAACAGGGTTGATTCAATTCAAAAACAGACTTATAATATAATAAAAACGACTTCTGATGAAATGTAAAAAATAAAAAAGGGGGGGATCAAAATGGAACTTCAGAAATGCAATCTGAGCCTGGGACGGAACCGAAAGGAGCTTAAGCCGCACGGAACTCTGGAATTTCCGTGTGCGGGATTTTCAGAAATCTATGAAGAAAATACGGAAGTTGCCTGGCACTGGCATGAGGAAATCGAGATTGTCTATCTGGAATGGGGAAATATGGACTGGCAGGTGCCGGGAAAAACATACCATTTAAAAGAAGGCGATCTGTTTGCCATAAATTCAGAGATTCTGCATCATGCGGTCGCAAAATCCAAATGCAGGCTTGACACACTGGTATTCCACAGATATTTTATCACTGGAGGTGATCAGTCTGTTTTTGATCAGAAGTATATTCGGCCCTTAACCGGCTGCTGTTCCTTTGACGGATGTCTGGTGAACGATTTTGCGGTGGATGTACCTCTTCTGTGCGGGATTTATAAAGAGGCGTTATCTGCTTATGTATCTGAAGAGGACGGGCATGAGTTTACGATTCGACATAAATTGTCGGAAATATGTATGGAACTTTACCGGCATTTTGGGCCAAAGCAGGTACAGACCATATGGAACGCGGATATAGAGCGTATTCAGAAGATGCTTTACTATATTCAGGAGCATTATATGGAAAATATCACGCTTGCACAGATTGCGGGAGCGGCGGATATTGGAGACAGAGAATGCCTGCGGTGTTTTAAAAGATGCATTCAGACTTCGCCGATTCAATATCTGTTAAAATACAGGGTTATGCGGGCGGCTGCCATGCTGAGAGAGGAGAGAGACAGAAGCATTGCAGAAATTTCGAATGCATGTGGATTTGACAGTCCCAGCAATTTTGCGCAGACATTCAAGCGGTATTTTCAGTGTACGCCGAAAAAATACCGTTCGGAGAATGATCCCAGGTTAAACTGTATCATTCAGATGCAGGGCAGTTACAGATGCGGGGAGAATGGTGAAAAATGGATGGAATTGACCGTGTAGGTGAAACGTTGATTCGAACATGCAGTTCTGAAAAGATAAAAATTATGTATTTTATTTATGGATAACAATGTGATATGATAGATTCAGAAAATATGCTGTCGGGAGCATATGAAAAAATGGAGGATAAAATCATGGGAATGACAATGACTCAGAAGATTCTGGCGGCTCATGCAGGGCTTGAAAGTGTGACGGCCGGACAGCTGATCGAAGTGAATCTTGATCTTGTGCTTGGCAATGACATCACAACGCCGGTTGCAATCCGTGAGATGGATAAGATTGAGAAAAAAGAAGTGTTTCATAAGGACAAAATTGCGCTTGTCATGGATCACTTTATTCCAAATAAGGATATCAAGTCAGCGGAAAACTGCAAGTGTGTGCGCGACTTTACATGCAGACACGGGATTACCAATTATTTTGATGTAGGAGAAATGGGAATCGAACATGCGCTGCTGCCGGAGAAGGGGCTTACGGTAGCCGGAGATGCGATTATCGGAGCGGATTCCCATACGTGTACTTATGGCGCGCTTGGCGCGTTTTCTACCGGTGTCGGAAGTACGGATATGGCGGCGGGAATGGTTACCGGGAAAGCATGGTTTAAAGTGCCCTCTGCGATAAAATTCAACATTGTTGGAAAACCTTCCGAATGGGTCAGCGGAAAAGACGTAATCCTTCACATTATCGGCAGGATCGGTGTGGACGGCGCATTGTATAAGTCGATGGAATTCACTGGAGAGGGGATTTCCAGTCTTTCAATGGATGACCGTTTCACAATCGCAAACATGGCAATCGAAGCAGGCGGAAAGAACGGCATTTTCCCTGTGGATGAAATTGCCGTTGCCTATATGAAAGAACACAGCAAACGTCCTTATAAAGTATATGAAGCGGATGAGGATGCGGAATATGAAGCGGAATATACGATTGATTTGGGTACATTAAAACCGACGGTTGCATTTCCGCATCTTCCGGAAAATACAAAGACGATTGATGAGATTAAGGAGCCTGTGGAAATCCAGCAGTCAGTAATCGGCTCCTGTACCAACGGACGTATTGACGATCTGAGAATCGCCGCTTCAATCCTGAAAGGGCGTAAAGTCGCAAAAGGCGTGCGCTGCATCATAATTCCTGCAACACAGGCCATTTACCTTCAGGCAATGGAGGAAGGACTGTTGAAGATTTTTATTGAGGCAGGGGCCGTCGTATCCACACCGACATGCGGACCGTGTCTCGGCGGATATATGGGAATTCTTGCGGCAGGTGAGAGATGCATTTCCACAACAAACCGTAATTTCGTAGGACGAATGGGACATGTGGATTCGGAAGTGTACCTTGCAAGCCCGGCCGTAGCTGCGGCAAGCGCCGTTACGGGAAAAATATCCGGTCCCGATGAATTATAAGACAGAAGTCAATAAGAAATGGAGGTTAAGATGAAAGCGGAAGGAAGCGTTTTTAAATATGGTGATAATGTCGATACGGATGTCATCATCCCGGCAAGATACTTAAATATCCAGGATATGAAAGAGCTTGCATCGCATTGTATGGAAGATATCGACAAAGAATTTGTAGAAAAGGTGAATGACGGTGACATCATTGTGGCGAACAGGAATTTCGGCTGTGGTTCAAGCCGCGAACATGCGCCGATTGCAATTAAAACAGCAGGTGTAAGCTGTGTGATTGCGGAGACGTTTGCGAGAATTTTTTACCGCAATGCGATCAATATCGGATTGCCGATTATCGAATGTCCTGAGGCGGCTCAGGATATTGAAGCAGGGGACAGGGTAGAAGTCGATTTTGACAGCGGAATGATTTATGACAGAACAAAGGGAACGGAGTATAAAGGGCAGCCTTTTCCGGAGTTTATGCAAAAGATCATAGAGGCGGAAGGACTTGTAAACTACATTAACCAGAATTAAAGAACAGCTGCATTACAGAGTATAAAGGAGAAGGGGATATGGCAAAGCTAATTATTACGGTTGAAGGTGGAAAAGTGACACAGACGTTAAATTTCCTGGACAGGAATATCAAAAACAACAGATATGTTTATGGAAATGGCAACGAATCCGGGATTATGAGTAACCCGGAAGAAATTTATGAAGATATTCCGGAATGCATGAGAATATCGGAATATTATGATGAGCTGATAGAAGCAGTGAACTTAGGAAAAAGCCAGATAACGAATGTCATGCGTCAGTTAAACGAATTGGAAAAGGCAATGGACCAATACGTGATTCCACATCCGGAAAGCGAAAGGGAGCATGTGATTACATTAAATAATGATGATCTTGAAAAACTGACAAAAATTGAAGGCACTGTATCCTTAATACCGGACAGTCAGATAGAAGATGCGATTAAAAAATTAATTCATAATGCATAAAGCATGCAGAGCAGCAAGACCATATGAATACAGAAACAGAACCGGAGAATTGGAATATTCCAGTCCTCCGGTTCTGTTTAATAGGACGCCAGTTCCTGATAAGAGGCCACATCATAAAGCAGCTTGTCCCATGCATCTTCATTCTCCACGTAATAAATGGGGCAAAGTTTACCGCCGCAGTCATAATGTCGCAATATATCCTTCGGCGACAGATCATATTTGTCAATCAGCCACGAGAGCATATGTACAAGTGAATCATAAGTTTCCTGTGTGAAGCTGCCATCTTTATCTTTGTAGCAGCATTCAATGGAAATAGAATCTTCATTCCGGGTCATTACCGCGTATGCCTGCTCATCCAGAGGAATGCACTGAATGATTTCCCCGTCATATCCGATTATAAAATGTGCGCTGGCGGACCGTTCATGTGTTTCGGCAAGGCCTGCAAAATAACTTCTGTTCTGTCTGGCCGATGTATTGGGATTCGCCGTATAATGGACAAATATGTTTTTTATTTTAGTAAGCTCTGTACCGGGACGGCTGTAATCATTCAATTCCAGAAAGTCTTCCAGGATGTCCGGCGCAGCAACGGCTGACCTTTCCTCCTCAATGATCACAGGATCCTGCTGAACAACAGGTATGGATTCCATTTCCTTTTCCTTTGGCTGTCGTAACCAATTGAGAATTGTGCTGATCAGAGTGCATATGCTGATAACGAGAAAAAGGAGGATGCATGCCGCCATGCAGCGATACATAATTGCCCGGCGCCTTCTTGCCTGTTTTTGCTTCCGGCTGTATCTCCTCCGTGAAATTCTTTTTGGCGGAATAGCGCCCGGCCTGATTTCAGGAGATCTGACCACCTCCCATAATTCGAGCTGTTCATTCTGTCGTACTGTGTTCTGCAAAATAATTCCTCGCTTTATTTATGATCTTTTTGCTGTTGGCAGTCTGTAAAAATAGGATAAGAAAAAGATATTTTCACACCACTACTTTATTATATTAGAGTATGGAACTTAACAAAACGTTTCAATTTTCTTAAAAATTTTTTAATTTCATGTTACAGACATCATAGAAATGTAATTTTCGGGCAGGGTTCAAACTTCGATGAATATCCTGTTATTTATATTATAAAAACCGGAACTGCATTTGTCGACCAGAAATTTTTAACAGGATACGGCAGAACAAAAGTTCGCATATTTCTTGAAATCTTCTTTTTCATGTGCTATGATTAAGCACATGAAAGGTAAAATACGCAATGATATCAAATTAATAGGGGCATTTCTTATTGTCTCATTGCTTTTGCTCATGTTCCTTCGGTTATTCCTATCACAGGATGGCGCTTTTGTGAGAATATCGGTGGACGGAGAACTGTTTGCTGAATACGATTTATCAGAGGAAAGAACCGTTATCATAGAAGGGACAGGTGGATTTGAAAATACACTTGTCATAAAAGAAAAAGCGGCGGATATCATCGATGCCGGCTGTCCTGACAGACTCTGTGTCCGACAGAAGGCAATCAGCCATACAGGAGAGAGTCTTATCTGTCTTCCAAACCGTGTAGTGGTAGAGATCACAGGTGTAAACGGAAATGAGGTGGATGTGATTGCCCGTTAAAAAAATTGCACTGTTAAGTTCCATGCTGGCATTAGCGCTGATATTCAGTTATGTGGAAAGCCTGATTCCTTTTTATTTTGGTGTGCCTGGAATGAAGCTTGGACTTGCGAATCTGCTCGTAGTGATTCTTCTATATCTGGACTGTGCAAGAGACGCTTTGGTTGTGAATCTGGCAAGAATTCTGCTTGTGGGAATTTTATTTGGAAACGGATATGGAATCTTATACGGGGTTTTTGGAGGCATATTCAGTTTTGCGGTTATGTTTCTGATGAAAAAAACAGGCAGATTTTCGGTTCTCGGCGTCAGCGCGGCAGGCGGTGTATCCCATAATCTGGGACAGCTTCTGGTAGCGTCGCTTACCGTATCCAATTACAGGATTGCCTATTATGCTCCTCTGCTGATTATTTGCGGCTGTGTGACGGGATGCCTGCTTGGGTTTGTGTGTTTGGAAGTATTAAAACGTTTGACAGTAAAAGGGTAAATTTGTGTTCCGACACAAAATTCCCGTTCAGTAAAAGAGCCGCATGGCGGCAGAATGCGAGGAGATATGATCGGATTTATACGAGGAAAGACAGCGGAAATTACAGATGAAAATCTTGTACTCGAAGCAGGCGGGATTGGCTATAATATAAAAATCACGCCTAATATTGCATCTGATCTGCCGGGAATCGGAGAGGATGTGAAAGTATATACATATTTGTCTGTGCGTGAAGATGCAATGAATTTGTATGGATTTCTCACGAAAGAAGACCTTGAACTCTTTAAACTTCTGATTGGCGTCAACGGAATCGGCCCGAAAGTAGCGCAGGGAGTCTTATCTGGGATTTCCGCCAGTGATTTGCGGTTTGCCATTCTTTCCGGCGATGTGAAGGCAATTTCAAAAGCGCCCGGAATCGGCGCAAAGACTGCCCAGAGAATGATTCTCGATTTAAAAGATAAATTGAATCTTCAGGATATGTTTGATTTACGGACCGGCCGGCAGTCCCCGAGTGAAGATTCGGCTTCTCCCCCAAATGGAATGACAGGTGTAAAGCAGGAGGCAGTAGAAGCCTTGACCGCGCTCGGATACAGCGGATCAGAAGCGCTTAAAGCTGTCAGGAAAGCGGCAGTTGATGATACGATGGATGTGGAAGCACTCTTAAGAGCGGCGTTAAAGGAAATGGCGTTCCTGTAAAGGTGCGGATACATGGAGGGAACCGATGAGCAAACGTGTAATTGAGACAAATATTACGGAGGAAGATCTTAAAATAGAGGGGAACCTGCGCCCCCAGACCTTGAACGATTACATTGGACAGGCGAAGGCAAAAGAAACCTTAAAAATTTATATTGAAGCGGCAAAGCAAAGGGGAGATGCGCTCGATCATGTGCTGTTCTATGGACCGCCGGGACTTGGCAAGACTACGCTTGCGGGGATCATTGCCAATGAGATGGGAGTGAACATGAAGGTTACAAGCGGACCTGCAATCGAAAAGCCCGGGGAGATGGCAGCGATCCTCAACAATCTACAGGAAGGTGATCTGCTGTTTGTCGATGAAATACACCGTTTAAACCGGCAGGTGGAGGAAGTTCTGTATCCGGCGATGGAGGATTATGCAATCGATATTATGATTGGAAAGGGAGCAGGGGCACGCTCCATCCGTCTTGACCTTCCTAAATTTACATTGGTCGGAGCTACGACAAGAGCAGGACTTCTGACTGCGCCTTTAAGGGACAGATTCGGTGTAATTAACCGCCTGGAATTCTATTCTGTGGAGGAGTTAAAAACGATTATCCTGCATTCGGCAAAGATTCTGAATGTGAAGATTGAAAAAGAAGGAGCACTTGAACTTGGCAAGAGAAGCCGGGGTACACCGAGACTTGCGAATCGTCTTCTCAAGAGGGTGCGTGATTATGCGCAGGTGCGCTCTGACGGTGTGATTACGAAGGAGGTTGCAAATACGGCGCTTGATCTTCTCGATGTTGACAAATACGGACTTGACAGAGTAGACCGCAATCTTCTTATTACAATGATCGAAAAATTCGGCGGCGGTCCGGTCGGCCTCGAAACGCTTGCGGCCGCTATCGGAGAAGATTCCGGGACAATTGAGGATGTCTATGAACCTTACCTGATTAAAAATGGTTTTCTGAATCGGACGCCGAGAGGCCGCGTGGTGACAGAATTTGCATATCATCACCTGGGGCTCGGATGTATCGGATAGGAAATGATATGCTCCCAGGTTATGAAACGCTTTCTAAATTATTGAAAAACAGTTGTCTTCTCAGAATTATTTGTTATAATATGTTGTAGATCATATAGTTGTATACCATATATCTTGTACCAGAGGAAGAAAACAGGGGAGTGAAGCAATGGCATCCAAGACAGATACGGAAGTATTGATCGGCGGGAAAGTGTTTACGCTGAGTGGCTATGAGAGTGAAGAATATCTGCAAAGAGTAGCTGCTTATATTAACAGTAAGATGGCAGAATATAATAAAGTGGATGGTTTCAAACGCCAGCCATTTGATATGCAGAGCGTACTTTTGCAGTTGAATATTGCAGACGATTATTTTAAGGCAAAAAAACAGATTGAAGCGCTTGAGTCGGATATGGAAGACCGGGACAAGGAGCTTTATGATATAAAGCATGAGTTAATCACTGCACAGATTAAGTTAGAAAGCATGGAGAAAACCATGAAATCCATGCAGGAGGAGATACACGAAGAACAGAAGAAAAATGTAAAGTTAGAAACGGAGTTAAATGAGTTTCGATCGAAAAAGTAAGGGCTGTCATCCGACAGCCATTTTACGTTACTCTTTATATTACAATGGGGAGGGGAAACATGCTTGAATTGTTGAGTCCGGCAGGATCCTATGAAGCATTTGAGGCAGCGCTTTCTGCCGGAGCGGATGCCGTCTATGCAGGCGGTGCAAAATTTGGGGCCCGCGCATATGCGGAAAATTTTTCACAGGAAGAAATTCTTCGTGCGATTGACAAATGCCATATCTATGGTAAGAAACTATATCTGACCGTCAATACACTTTGCAGGGACCGTGAGATGGAGGAATTGTATCATTTCCTGAATCCGCTTTATCAGGCTGGCCTTCATGGTATAATCATTCAGGATTTAGGAATTCTACGTTATGTCAGGGAATGCTTTCCGAACCTCCCGATTCATGCCAGCACACAAATGACCCTGACCGGAGCGGAGGGAGCGCGCTTTCTGAAAAGTCTCGGCGCGAAGCGGATTGTGACATCAAGAGAATTAAGCCTCGCTGAGATACGGCATATTCATGAGAATGCAGAGATTGAAATTGAAAGCTTTATACACGGCGCAATGTGTTACAGTTATTCAGGTCAATGTCTTTTTTCCAGTATATTAGGCGGCAGAAGCGGCAACAGAGGACGCTGTGCACAGCCCTGCCGTCTGCCGTACGAGGTATATAAGGACGGTGCCCGCTTAAATGGAAAGAAAGAAGAGTATGCGCTCAGCATGAGAGATCTGTGCGGACTTTCCATGATTCCCGACATGGCGGAGGCAGGCATTCTATCTTTCAAAATCGAAGGCCGTATGAAGAAGGCGGAATACAGTGCGGGCGTAACTGCTATTTACCGTAAATATATTGATCTGTATGAGGCAGACGGCAGAGCCTGCTTTCAGGTAAAATACGAAGATATCGCAAAACTTCAGACTTTATACACAAGGGGCGGTTCCGATACCGGTTACCTGAAGACCAGAAACGGCAGAAACATGATTACACTTGAAAAGCCAGGTTATCAGTCAAATACGGATGGAGAACATCCGGTTGTGTTATCCAAAGTTCCGGTCAGCGGAACTTGTATTCTGAAGAAAAACGCGCCCACTGTGCTTTCTGTTGCCTGCGATGGCACGGAGGTTTGTGCGGAAACAGAACCGGCACAGGAAGCGCGAAACTGCCCGATTCTGGAAGAGGATGTGAAAAAGCAGCTTTTAAAGACCGGGGCCACGGATTTTTATTTTGAAAACCTTGAGGTTGTGCTGGAGGAGAACTGCTTCCTTCCGGTCAAAACTTTAAATCACCTTCGAAGCCAGGGGCTTAAGCAGCTGGAAGAAGAAATCTGCAAACCTTATCGGCGCGTGGAAGGTCAGGCAGACTACGCGTTTCAGCTGCCGGAACCTGTATCCGCGCGTGAGAGAGAAGAAATCTTCTGTATGGTTTTCAGCATAACGGAAGCGGAAGCATTGTGCGATGAGGCTATAGACGGTATTTATTTGGAATCCTTTGGGCTATACAAAGATTCCGAAAAGAAACTGGCCAGGCTCCATGACAAATTGTCATCTGAAAATAAGAAACTTTATCTTGCGCTGCCTTATATATTCAGAAATGATATCAAAAGGGAATATCCGCTGTCTTGCTTCGACGGTATTCTCGTCCGCAATTACGAGGAACTTCAATGGCTGACAGAGTCAGGCTACCGGGGAATGATTCGGACGGATTTTAATCTCTATACATTCAACCGGGAGGCAGAACATGTCCTTCGGGAATCCGGGCCCACAGGCATTGAAGCGGATATGGCGCCTTTGGAACTGAACGGACGTGAGATGGCGGAGCGCGGGATAAACAGAAGTGAGCTTATGGTTTACGGAAGAATCCCGATGATGATCAGCGCACAGTGTCTGAATAAAACATTCAACCAGTGCAGGGGAAGACATCAGGCGGTGGAGTTCCTGCATTTAAAGGACCGATACAGGAAGGAGTTTCCGGTACTCACGGATTGTTTTCATTGTGTAAACATTGTGTATAATTCAGTCCCGTTGTCACTGCACGCAAAATATGATAAGGTAAAACGGCTGCAGCCGTTTGGCATAAGACTTGTTTTCACAGATGAAGATCTGACATGCAGAAAGGAAATTATCCATGCATATGGAGCTTGTGTAAATGGCGGGAAAATATCTGAATTTCCCGTGCAAAATACGACTGCGGGACATTTTGGGCGCGGCGTGGAATAACTGCGCTCTCGAAGAGGCGGAAAGGAGGCAGAACAGTGAGCAATATGATTGTGGAATTATCAAAATATGTGATGATTGTGCTTCTTGCATTCTATACGCTTCACTGTTTTATTGTATTCCGGTATGCAAATGAAGAAGAACGCAGAGGATTTTATATCGGACAGAATATTTTTATGTTTCTGATTCACTTTCTGGGATATCTTGTTTTGTGTTTTCAGACAGGCGATACAAGTCTGATACTTTTTTTTGCAGTACAACAGATTATGCTGTTTAGCGTAATCATGCTTTACCGGATTCTGTATCCGGATTCCAATCGCCTGATTATCAATAATATGTGTATGCTTCTGTGTGTAAGTTTTATTATTCTGACAAGACTTTCTTACAGCAGAAGTGTGAAGCAGTTTAAAATTGTACTGGCATCTTTAATATTATCTTTAGTTATTCCGTATTTTATAAGCCATCTTAAATTTATAAAGAAATTTACGTGGATATGCGGCGGCATTGGTATTTTTTCGCTGGCGTCGGTTATGATACTTGGAAATGTGACATATGGTTCAAAAATCTCGTATCAATTGTTTGGATTCACTTTTCAGCCATCCGAGTTCGTGAAAATAATATTTGTGTTCTTTCTTGCTGGAATGCTTGCGGAATCTGCAGATTTGTTTCAAGTTGTCGCGGTGACGCTGATGGCGGGCGCGCATGTCATTATCCTTGTGCTGAGCAAAGATTTGGGGAGCGCTTTGATTTTTTTTGTGGTCTATGTTGTAATGCTGTATGTCGGGACCAAAAAACTGATTTACCTTATTGCAGGACTTGCATCCGGCTGTATTGCATCGGTGATCGGTTACAGACTTTTTCCGCATGTGCGGACAAGAGTGACCGCATGGCGGGATCCTTTCAGCGTGATAGAGGGGCAGGGATACCAGATCACGCAGTCGTTATTTTCAATCGGAACCGGGGGCTGGTTTGGAATGGGACTGTATGAAGGATCTCCCGAAAAGATTCCTGTGGTGGAAGCCGATTTTATTTTCTCCGCCGTTTCCGAGGAGATGGGGTGTCTGTTCGGGCTCTGTCTCATTTTAATCTGCATCAGCAATTTCCTGATGTTTATGAACATTGCAATGAAATTCCGGGATTTGTATTACCGTCTGATCGCGGCAGGTCTTGCCTCCATTTACGGATTTCAGATGTTTTTGACGATAGGCGGCGTGACGAAGTTCATTCCGCTTACGGGAGTTACGCTTCCTCTTGTGAGTTATGGAGGAACATCGGTTCTTGTGACGCTGATTATGTTTTCCATTATTCAGGGGATTTATCTTATGAGGAGTAAAGGAGTAAAGATTCGTGAAGAAAAATAAAAAAAGGAGCAGGAATCAGAACCGGGAACTTCATGTGGTCACTTACCTTTTTATGACTCTTTTTCTTTTGATGATGGGATATTACGCATATTATGTGGCTGTTCCGGCAAAGGAAGAGATGAATAATTCATATAACTCGCGACAGGAAAACCTTGCAAAAAAAGTAGTGCGTGGAAAGATTCTGGCAAGAGACGGCGATGTGCTTGCGGAGACGAAAGTGGATGAAAACGGAGATGAGGAGAGAGTCTATCCGTATTCCAATCTTTTTTCCCATGTGGTCGGTTATGCCACCCGCGGCAGGTCCGGAATTGAATCTTTTGGAAATATCAGCCTTCTGACCTCCAATGCTTATATCATGGAACGTCTTGAGAACAGCATCGGCGCCGAAAAAAATATAGGAGATAATCTTGTCACGACGCTTGACGTGAAGCTTCAGAAGGCGGCCAACGACGCTCTTGGCATGTACCGGGGCGCAATACTTGCAATGGAACCGGATACGGGGAAGATTCTTGCAATGGTCTCGCACCCCGATTTTAATCCCAATCATATTGCACAGGAATGGGAAACGATCAGTACGGATACAGAACGGAGTCCATTAATGAACCGTGCCACACAGGGCCTGTATCCTCCCGGCTCTACATTTAAAATGGTGACGCTTCTTGAATATCTGAAGGAGAATCCCGATTCCTACGGTGCGTACAGTTATCAGTGCAATGGAAAAATTGAGCGCGATCAAGTGACGGTCAGCTGTTATCATGGAACAAATCATGGGAAGGTAGATCTTTTAAAGTCGTTTGCCAAATCATGCAACTGTTCTTTTGTCAATATTGGTTTGCAGCTGGATACACGTTCATATGCAAAAACAGCAAAAGACCTTTTGTTTAATCAGAAGCTTCCGGTTAAATTTACCACCAGTAAAAGTTCATTCGTGCTTGATTCCGATTCAGATACGGAAGAAATCATGCACACGGCAATGGGGCAGGGTGAAACGCTTATAACGCCGCTTCATATGGCAATGATTACAGCGGCTGTCGCAAATGGCGGAGAGCTGATGACGCCGTATGTGATAGACCGCATAGAAAATTATAATCATGACGTGATGAAACAGTATGGAACGAATAAATATGGAAGATTGATGAGTAAGGAGGAGGCGGATCTTCTGACTTATTTTATGAAGGATGTGATAGAAGAGGGAACCGGCACAAAACTGAAAGGCCAGCCTTATACCGTAGCAGGAAAAACCGGTTCCGCCGAATATGGCGGTGAGGAAAAAGGTGCAAGCCATGCATGGTTTACCGGCTTTTCAGCAACGGAAAATCCGGACCTGGTGGTGACTGTTATTGTGGAAGGTGCAGGTTCCGGCGGTGATTATGCCGTGCCGACTGCAAAGAGAGTATTTGACGCATACTATGATTAGTGTTATACTTCTTGCAGAACTGGAAATGAAACACCAACAGCAGGAGGTATTGCAATGATTGAAGCAACAAGCTGTGGCGGTGTGGTAATTTTTCGTGGAAAAATCCTTCTTCTTTATAAGAACTACAAAAATAAGTATGAAGGATGGGTCTTGCCAAAGGGAACTGTAGAAGACGGCGAAGAATACAAAGATACGGCGATACGGGAGGTGCGTGAGGAAACAGGCGTAAATGCATCGATTATCAAGTATGTAGACAAAAGCCAGTACACATTTAATGTGCAGGCAGAAACCGTGGAAAAAGAAGTTCACTGGTATTTGATGATGGCGGATAGCTACTACAGCAAACCACAGCGTGAGGAATTCTTTATAGATTCCGGCTATTACAAATATCACGAGGCTTATCATCTCCTGAAATTTGCAAACGAACGGCAAATTCTTGAGAAAGCGTACGATGAATATCTGGAATTGAAAAAAAGGAATTTATGGGGCAGTAAGAAATACTTTTAGAAAAAAGACAAAGGAGCGCATCATTGTGAAAACAGATGGCTCCTTTGCTGTGCATGTTGTAATATGTATGTCAGATGACAGCTACGATCTTTACATCACGCTGTTTTGACAAGTCAAAAATTGCATCTTCACATTTTACGAGCGGCCGGGAGTAATTATGCTGATTATTCATGACTACTTCTCCTTCCAGTCCGTTGCTTAAACGGACGCGATTTCCAATCAGCTCCTCCGCAACATGTTTGATGAAAGTGGTTACGTACTTAACATCATATTTCTGGAAGCATTCAGCCTCAAATATGCTGATCACCGTATAAGGACACATAGGCTCACGGTAAGTCCTCGAAGACGTCATAGCCTCATACATATCCGCAATCGCAATGATTTTTGCAAAAGGATCAATTTCATCACTTTTCAGTTCCTGCGGATAACCGCTTCCGTCACAGCGCTCGTGATGCTGAAGTGTGGCATTTAAAATGTGTTCGTTAAGATTCTGTTTTGAAAGAAGATGGTATCCGTGAAACGCATGTGTTTTTACGAGATCAAACTCCATCTTGTTCAATTTAGACGATTTCCAGATAATATCGTATGGAATCACAAATTTTCCGATATCGTACAGAAATCCGCTTAATATCAGATTCCTTGTATCTTCTTCATTAAACGACAGCCATCTTGCAAAAATGGTTGAGATCAGCGCCACATTTAACCCGTGTGCATATGTCAGATTGTCCTCAGTGGGGAGCAGCAGATAGAGATATGCAAACAACAGCCGTCCGGACATCTGTTCAGGAACGAGATTGTTGGCAATCGTAATCAGATCATTTTGACGAAACGGTACTTTCTTATAAATAAACGAGTCAACCGCAACCTTGTAAGCCGTCAAATTTGTCTTATAATTTTCTTCAAAAGCTTTGAAAGCCTTGCTTACTCTGAGCTTTGCATAATAGGTGGACGCAAAATCCTCCGGTTCCATGACCGAGACGGTCATAACATGAAATGCATTCAGCTTTTGAATTATAACAGAATCAACTTTTGAATTGGCAGGAACAATCACTCTTTCCTTTGAAATGACATCCTTGCCTATAACCATACCCTCTTTCAGGGAGAGTGTTGCAATAGTTTCCATATGTATTTGTTACCTTTCCATGTTTTTTCCTTAAAGACCACTATGTATAGTATAAAAATATTCATTTTTATTGTCAATGAGATATTTGTAAGTATCTATTAAAATCCGAAAAAATATGGTACAATATACCGGATACTTATTACACGGTGAAAGGATAAGGTCTGTTGATATGAGATTTTGCCGCCATCTGTATTGTTCCGAATCCCTGAAGAAGAGAAAGCGGAAAATTATATGGAAAATAAAACATAATGCCGGACAGATATCTGTATATGTAATAACGATTTCCGATCGGGCAGATGAACAGCTTGAAATTTTTCACAGCGGCCAGCTTCTGCAAAGATATTATAAAATCTATCCGCCCTGTATCGTAGGGATTGCTGATGGATACGGAGAAGCCATAGAGTTAATAAAATGCATTGCGCAGGAAGTCTACCAGAAGACAGGAGGACTTGATATAAAGCGTTATTTGAAGGACAGAGAGGGACGTTTATGATTTTGACATTGTTGACAATCGCAAAAGGGATCGGGGTTTTCCTTCTTGTGCTCCTTCTTCTTCTGATTTTCCTGTTGTGTCTGGTCATTTTTGTCCCTGTACGCTATATGGCAAAAGCAGAGAAGCGGGATAAAACAGAAGCGTTTTTGAGATTCCACTGGCTGTGCCGTATTCTCTCATTTCAACTCTCTTATGACGATGGCGTTCTGTTGACCAGGCTTAAAATTTTCGGAATTTCCTGGAAGAAAAAAGAAAAAAAAGCTTCCGAAGCGGTTTTTGAGGCAGAAAAAGCGGTGGAGACGACAGAAGAAACAATCAGGGATGTGGATATTGAAGCAGCGGAGGATACACAGACGGAGAACAGTCAGGAAGTTCTGCCGGATATCCAGGCAGAGACAGAGACGGATGCATCGGAGGACGAATTCCAGTTCGCGAAGGAGTCTGAAAGGAATCAGGGAAAAACATTGTGGCAGCGCATTCTTGATAAAATAAGAAAAATCTGGTACACAATTACATCGATCTGTGATAAAATATTGCAGATAAAAGATCATATTTCAGAATACTTGGCAATCTGGAGGGCGGAGGAAACACAGGAAGCATTCGTCAAGTGTAAAAAGGAGCTTGTTCGTCTTCTTCGTCACCTAAAGCCGAAGAAATTAAAAGCGGAGATTACGTTTGGTATGGACGACCCTGCACTGACAGGGGAGTTTTTTGGGGCGCTCAGTATTTTTTATGCATATATCGGAAAGAATGTTGTCATACACCCCGATTTTGAGAATGTGGTTTTTTCCGGAACTATTTTTATAAAGGGCCGTATCCGTACCGGAACGTTGCTTCTGATTGCCGGACGGTTATATTTTGATAAAAACATCAGAAAGCTGATACAGAAATTCAGAAAGGAAGAGGCAGATGGATAATAATTTTAACGGAGTAATGGACTCATTGATTAAGGGAATGAACAGTTTTATGAGCACAAAAACAGTTGTGGGAGAAGCGACAAAAATAGGTGACACAATTATCCTTCCGCTTGTGGATGTATCTTTTGGCGTTGGCGCAGGTGCGGGTAGCGGCGATAAGAAAAACAGCGGGTGCGGCGGTATGGGCGGCAAAATGACGCCAAGTGCAGTGCTCGTAATTCAAAACGGTTCTACAAAGCTTGTAAACATTAAAAACCAGGATGGCATCACGAAAATTCTTGACATGGTTCCCGATGTAATTAATAAATTCACAACGCCGAAGGAAGACAGCAGTATATCGGATGAAGAAGCGGTAACGATTGCCTTTCCGGAGGAAAATTCGACGCAGTAGGGAAATGTCACAGATTCCGGCTTTGTTGCATATATATAGAAACAAGAGAGCAGTGAAAGAGATGTCCGATGAGAAGAAAAAAACAATGTGGTATTCTTTTCCTGTGTTTTGCTGCCGGAATGGTTTTTATGATGTTTGTGAATAGTCTGATTTGGGGAATCATTTTTGCGATTGTGTTTCTGCTCTTCGGCTTCAATTTATTTTGTACGTAGGGCAGAACTTGGAGATTTGCACATGAGAGATATGAATAATGCAGGAGCGGAAGAGCTTGCGGAAATTAAACTCTGGCTGTTTCAGGAAAATGTCCGTGTGGAAAGCGCCAGATTGGAACTTGAGGAAAAAATTCAGAATTTTGAAAGAGAAAAAGAAGTTATTCTGAGAGAAATAAAAGAACAGGGACGGAAGAACGAACTGGAGAAAAAGATTCTTCGGAATGAAAAGATGCTGTTCGACAAGAAATGGAAAATTCTTGAAAATGGTTTTCGTGAGTTAGAAGCGGACAGGCAAAGGCTGAAGGCGGAACGTGAACGAACAGAGCACGAGAGAAAACGCAGATCTTCACTGCGTCTTGGCAGCCTGGCACAGGGAAATCTTATCTTTTTCCGGGGAATCAGTGACACTGCAGCCCTCAAAAAGAGATATAAGGATTTGATCAAAATTTTTCATCCTGACAATATTTCGGGAGATACGGAGACAATTCAGAAAATAAACAAAGAGTATGATACACTCAGAAGACATCTGAATTAACCGGAAGTGTCCGGCCTCGGACCTGATACTTTCGGTTTTCCGTAAAAAGAATAATAAAACGGGCATCTCGAATGAGATACCCGTCCATTTTTCATCTGAAAATAATGTACAGAAAAACTATCTTGTACTAAGCTCTTTCTACTTTGCCGGAACGTAAGCAGCTGGCACAAACATAAATTCTTTTCGGAGCGCCGTTAACCTTACATTTTACTCTTTTAATATTTGACTTCCAGATTCTGTTTGATCTTCTATGAGAATGGCTGACGTTGTTTCCGAAATGAACGCCCTTACCACAAACACTGCACTTTGCCATATCACACACCTCCTTAGAAAACAGATTAAGTCCTTAATATCAGACTCACAACGTATACATTTTATCAGATAAATCAAAGAAATGCAAGAGAAAAAATTATAAATTTATATTCCATTCTGGTACGAAAACAGTTATAATGTATTTAATTATGTAAAAGAGAACGGAGGTATCCTAATGAAAGGACGAATGAGCACCCATTTGGGAAATATCGTGATTGACCCGGAAGTGATTGCCCAATATGCAGGCTCCGAAGCAATGGAATGTTTCGGAATTGTCGGGATGGCGGCAGTCAGTATGAAGGACGGGCTCGTAAAGCTTTTGAAAAAAGAAAGCCTGACAAGGGGAATTAATGTCACCGTATCAGAAAATAAACTGACGCTTGACTTTCATGTAATCGTAGCTTATGGCGTAAGCATTCTTGCGGTAGCCGATAATTTAATGAGTAATATAAAATACAGGGTAGAGGAATTTACCGGTCTTGAAATTGTAAAAATCAACATCTTTGTCGAAGGTGTGCGTGTGATTGATTAAGATATGTAACAAAGGTTAAGGAGGGTTTAACGGTGGCAGTACAATCACTGGATGCCAAGCTCATTGCAAAGATGTTTTTGGCTGGTGCAAATAATTTAAACGCAAAAAAAGAGTGGATTAATGAATTGAATGTATTTCCCGTCCCTGACGGGGATACCGGAACGAATATGACTTTGACAATTCTGTCGGCTGCAAAGGAAGTTACGAATCTGGGTGATTCCGTAAATATGGCTTCTCTTTGCAAAGCAATCTCGTCAGGCTCGTTAAGAGGCGCCCGGGGAAATTCCGGAGTCATCCTTTCACAGCTCCTGCGGGGATTTACAAAAGTAATCAGGGAACATGAGGAAGTGGACAGCAAGGTACTGGCACTGGCGTTTAATAAAGCGGTGGAAACGGCTTATAAGGCTGTTATGAAACCGAAAGAAGGAACGATTTTAACTGTCGCAAGAGGCGCTGCGGAACGTGCGTCGGAACTTTCGGATAAAATACAGGATTTGGATACCTTTCTTGATAAAGTGATCGAGCACGCAGAGTATGTCTTAAAGCAGACTCCCGAGATGCTACCTGTCTTAAAGCAGGCAGGTGTTGTTGACTCCGGCGGACAGGGGCTTGTTGAGGTGCTAAAGGGCGCAAATGATGCGCTTCATGGAAAAGAAGTGGATTTTACGCTGTTAGTGACGCCTTCTGTATCCAAAGCAAAGGCCGCTGGCGGGGCAGTGATGGAGGAAGCAGATATTAAATTTGGCTACTGCACGGAATTCATCATTATGCTTGATAAGATATTTAATGCAAAAAATGAGCTTGACTTTAAAGGATATCTGGAATCGATTGGCGATTCAATCGTGTGCGTGGCCGATGATGATGTTGTAAAGGTTCATGTGCACACGAATGACCCTGGACTTGCAATTCAGCGCGGTTTGAAATACGGCCAGCTGACCAGCATGAAGATTGACAATATGCGTGAAGAGCATCACGAACGTGTAATAAAGAGCGCTCAGGCAGATGCAGGAGAGGAAACGCCAAAGGAAGAAAAGGAAGAGACTGCAGAACAGCCGGCATCTTCTGAGCGGAAGGCGTATGGATTTATTTCCGTATCGGCCGGCGAAGGTCTTGACGAGATCTTCAAAGGACTTGGCGTAGATTATATTATCGCAGGCGGCCAGACCATGAATCCAAGTACGGAAGATATGCTGAACGCGATTGAGAAAGTAAATGCGGATACCGTATACATTCTTCCGAATAATAAGAATATCATATTGGCGGCGAATCAGGCGCAGGCGCTGACGGAAGACAAGAACATTGTTGTCATTCCGACAAAGACAGTCCCACAGGGAATTACCGCATTGATTACGTTTGTCCCGGATGCTTCCGCCGAGGAGAATGAAGAGGCTATGACAGCGGAGATCGCAAAGGTGAAAACAGGCCAGGTTACCTATGCGGTCAGGGATACGGTGATTGACGATAAGGAAATCAAACAGGGCAATATCATGGGAATTGGTGATAAGACCATTCTTTCTGTCGGAACGACTGTGGAAGACACCGCAAAGGATATGCTTCGCCAGATGGTGGACAGTGATTCGGAGCTGATCAGTATTTATTACGGAAATGAAGTAGGTGAGGAAATCGCTGCAAAATTCGGCGAGGATGTCGGAAAAGAGTATGGCGATATTGATGTGGAAATTCATTCGGGAGGCCAGCCGATCTATTATTATATCATATCAGTAGAATAAGCATGGGAATAGAGTTATGGATGCATCTTCACAGATAACTGAATTAAAAGGAATCGGAGAAAAGACAGCTGCCCTGTTTCATCGGGTAGGTGTCTATTCTTTATGGGATTTGATGACTTATTATCCCAGAGACTATGAATCATTTAAGGAACCTGTTTCAGTCAGCCAGTGCTGCGACGGAAGCATACAGGCGCTCAGGCTTTCGATACTTGGAACACTTGAGCTTCGCCATGTAAGGGGACTTTCGATACTGACAGGATTTGCAGGGGACGAAACAGGGCGGATACAGGTTACATGGTTTAATATGCCCTATTTAAAAAAGACGCTTCGCGCAGGCAGTCTTTATGTTTTCCGCGGCCCGGTGAAAAAAAAGGGACAGACATATGTGATGGAACAGCCGAAACTATACAAAGATGAAGAGTACCGGAAACTGATTTCAAAAATGCAGCCGGTCTACAGCGTTACAAAGGGCCTTACAAGCAGCGGTATCACAAAAATGGTTACGAAAGCATTAAAAGAAGTCCCGGAATATGAAGATTACCTTTCTGGGATGGATCTGCCGCTGATGGAAATGAACCGCGCCATGAGAACAATGCATTTTCCGACCAACTATGACGAAGTCTGTGAGGCAAGAAGGCGCCTTGTCTTTGATGAATTTTTCTTTTTTATCTTTGGTATCCGGCGGTTTAAGGAAGAAAACAGCCGTGAGATCAATCATTTCCCGATGATGGAGGTATCACAGACCTGTCGTATCATAGAAAAGCTTCCTTATAAGCTTACAGGGGCGCAGATGCGTGCATGGCAGGAGATCATGAAAGATTTGTCAGGCGCGCATGCAATGAACCGTCTTGTACAGGGAGATGTGGGAAGCGGGAAGACAATCATTGCCGTTCTCGCGCTTGTAACGGCAGGATGCAACGGATATCAGGGTGTTATGATGGCGCCGACGGAAGTGCTTGCCATTCAGCACATGGAATCGTTAAGCCGTATGTTTGCAGAGTACGAGATTTCACTGAACTGTGTACTTCTGACGGGTTCCATGACAGCAAAAGAAAAGCGGGAAGCGCGGGGGCTGATCGCGTCAGGTGAGGCGTCGATTATTATCGGAACCCATGCGCTGATACAGGATAACGTGGAATATAAAAATCTGGCGCTTGTCATTACGGACGAGCAGCACCGCTTTGGAGTGAAACAGCGGGAAATACTTGCTCATAAGACTTCCCGCACGCCCCATGTGCTTGTTATGAGCGCTACGCCGATTCCGCGTACGCTCGCAATTATTATTTACGGTGATCTTGATATTTCTGTGATCAATGAACTCCCGGGCGAACGGCTTCCTGTGAAAAATTGTGTTGTGGATACCGGCTACCGCCCAAAAGCTTATGAGTTTATCGGGAAAGAAGTGAGACAGGGAAGACAGGTTTATATTATCTGCCCGATGGTTGAGGAGAGTGAGGGCATAGAGGCAGAGAATGTTGTGGATTATACAAAAAGGCTTCGCGGGATATTTCCGGCCGAAATCTGTGTGGAATACCTGCATGGTAAAATGAGGCCGAAAGAAAAGAATGAGATTATGACACGCTTTGCACAGGGCGATATTCATGTGCTTGTATCAACGACAGTCGTCGAAGTGGGGGTAAATGTGCCAAATGCCACGGTGATGATGGTTGAGAATTCGGAACGGTTTGGACTGGCGCAGCTTCATCAGCTGAGGGGACGCGTCGGACGGGGGCGCCATCAGTCCTATTGTATATTTATGAGCGGTAACGGAGGCAGAGACACCATGCAGCGCCTGTCCATCCTAAATTGCTCAAATGACGGGTTTAAGATCGCAGAGGAAGATTTGAAGCTGCGGGGTCCCGGTGATTTCTTCGGGCTGCGCCAGAGCGGTGATATGAATTTTAAAATCGGTGATATCTATACGGATGCGGAAATTTTAAAAAGTGCGGCGGCGCTTGCTGATCAGATCATCAAGGAAGATAAGGCGCTTTTACTTCCCGAACATCAGGCTATGAGAGCCAGATTCTCTGCCTATATGCGGAACCAGTTTGGAGAAATCAGCCTTTAAGCCATCCGGCTGTACTTTTTTCTTTCTTTTTTTCAGGTTATATGATATAATCGTTTCGTTGCAGGGGAAACTAATGTTCGAATTCTCTGCAAAATGAAACATTGATGGGGGAGAAATGATGTCACCGAACGTAATTTATGACGCCAGCAGCATTACCGTACTGGAAGGACTTGAGGCAGTTCGCAAAAGACCCGGTATGTACATCGGAAGCGTAGGCACGAAAGGTCTGAATCATTTAATATATGAAATTGTAGACAACAGTGTGGATGAACATCTCGCGGGATTCTGTGATAAAATATGGGTCACACTTGAAGCGGATGGTTCCGCTACCATTGAAGACAATGGGCGTGGAATCCCCGTCGGGATGCATGAAAAAGGGATGAGCGCGGAACGCCTTGTATTTACGACGCTTCACGCGGGCGGAAAATTTGACAACTCCGTCTATAAGACAAGCGGAGGGCTTCACGGAGTCGGTTCTTCCGTTGTCAATGCACTTTCCGTCTATCTTGATATTGAAATAAAGACAGGCGGCCTCATTCACCATGACCACTATGAAAAAGGAATTCCCACAATTGATCTGATCGGCGGATTGCTGCCGACACTCGGAAAGACAAAAGAAACAGGGACAAAAATCAATTTTCTCCCGGATCCGGAAATCTTTGAAAAAACCCGGTTTAAAGAGGAGGATGTCAAAAGCCGTCTGCATGAGACCGCTTATCTGAATCCGGCGCTTACGATTTACTTCAAAGATCGCAGGGGTCCTCTGTTTGAGGAAGAAACCTTTCATGAGCCGGATGGAATCGTCGGTTTTGTGCGCGCCATGAATGCAAATAAGGAACAGCTTACAGAAGTTATTTCTTTTTCGGGCGAGGCGGACGGGATTCAGGTGAGCGCCGCATTTCAGTACGTAAATGAATTTCATGAAAATGTCCTCGGTTTCTGCAATAATATATACAACGCGGAGGGTGGCACACATCTGACCGGTTTCAAAACCATGTTTACAAATGTGCTGAACTCCTATGCCAGAGAACTGAATATTTTAAAGGAAAAGGACGCGAATTTTAACGGCACCGATATAAGGAACGGAATGACGGCCGTGATTTCCATCAAACATCCTGCGCCGCGTTTTGAGGGGCAGACGAAGACAAAGCTTGACAATCAGGATGCGTCAAAGGCAGTCAGCAAAGTGACCGGCGACGAAATCCAGCGTTTTTTTGACCGGAATCTTGATACGTTAAAAACGGTTTTAAGCTGTGCGGAAAAAGCCGCGAAGATCAGGAAAACCGAGGAAAAGGCAAAGACCAATATGCTGTCAAAGCAGAAGTATTCATTTGATTCCAACGGAAAGCTTGCAAACTGCGAAAGCAGGGATGCGAAAAAGTGCGAAATCTTTATTGTTGAGGGAGATTCCGCCGGCGGTTCCGCAAAGACCGCGCGCAACCGCATGTATCAGGCAATCCTTCCGATTCGCGGCAAAATCCTGAATGTGGAAAAGGCAAGCATTGACAAGGTTCTTGCAAATGCGGAAATCAAGACCATGATCAATGCATTCGGATGCGGATTTTCCGAAGGATACGGAAATGATTTTGATATTACAAAGCTTCGATATGATAAAATCATTATTATGGCCGATGCCGACGTTGACGGAGCGCATATCAGCACGCTTCTGATGACGCTCTTTTACCGCTTTATGCCGGAGCTTATTTTCGAAGGGCATGTCTATATTGCAATGCCGCCGCTTTACAAGGCGATGCCGGCGAAAGGCGAGGAGGAGTATCTCTATGATGACAGCGCGCTTTCAGAGTACCGAAGACGTCATAAGGGCTCTTTTACCCTGCAAAGATACAAAGGTCTGGGGGAAATGGATGCAGACCAGCTCTGGGAGACGACGCTGAACCCGGAGACCAGAATCTTAAAACAGGTAGAAATTGAGGATGCAAGGCTTGCATCTGCTACGACGGAAATGCTGATGGGAACGGAAGTGCCTCCCCGCAAGGAATTTATCTATCGTCATGCGAATGATGCAGAACTGGATATTTAGCTGGAGATTAAGAAAGAATGGCAAAGAAGACGGAAATCAGGGAAGAACAGATTATAAAAACAGAATACTCGGAAATCATGCAGAAGTCCTATATCGATTATGCAATGAGCGTTATCATTGCAAGAGCGCTGCCGGATGTCAGGGATGGTTTAAAGCCCGTACAGCGGCGCACACTTTATGATATGCATGAGCTGGGAATCCGATATGATAAACCATACCGCAAATGTGCGCGTATTGTCGGGGATACGATGGGTAAGTACCATCCGCATGGAGACAGTTCGATTTATGATGCACTCGTTGTGATGTCGCAGGATTTTAAGAAGGGGCTGCCTCTTGTGGACGGCCACGGTAATTTCGGCTCAATTGAAGGCGACGGAGCGGCTGCCATGCGTTATACGGAGGCCAGGCTGCAAAAAATTACACAGGAAGCGTTTCTTGAGGATCTTGATAAGGACGTCGTTGATTTCGTGCCGAATTTTGATGAGACGGAAAAAGAACCTTCTGTGCTCCCGGTACGGATACCAAACCTCCTGGTAAATGGTGCGGAAGGAATCGCCGTCGGTATGGCGACAAGCATTCCGCCTCATAATCTCGGAGAAATCATTGAGGCTGAGAAAGCTTACATGAAGAATAACGACATTACAACCGAACAACTGATGGAAATCGTACAGGGGCCTGACTTTCCCACCGGCGGCATCGTTACGAACAAAGACGATCTGGCCGAAATTTACAGGACAGGCACAGGCAAAATCAAAGTACGCGGAAAAGTGGAGATTGAGGAGATGAAAGGCGGAAAAAAACGCCTTATTATCACAGAAATTCCGTATACAATGATCGGCGCCAATATCGGAAAGTTTCTGAATGATGTCGCAATGCTTGTTGAGACGAAGAAGACGACGGATATCATTGATATCTCGAACCAGTCTTCCAAAGAAGGGATTCGTATCGTTCTGGAACTTAAGAAAGATACGGACGCCGAAAATCTAAAAAACATGCTTTATAAAAAGACGAAGCTCGAAGATACCTTCGGTGTCAATATGCTTGCGATTGTGGACGGCAGGCCGGAAATTATGGGGATTCGTGAGATCATTGAGCATCATGTGGAGTTTCAGTTTGAGGTGGCTAACCGCAAGTATACAACCCTGCTTTTAAAAGAACGGGATAAGAAAGAGATTCAGGAAGGTCTTATGAAGGCCTGCGATGTGATTGACCTGATTATTGAAATCCTCCGCGGTTCAAAGAATATCAAGGAAGCGAAAGCCTGCCTTGTAAGCGGCAATACCGGAAATATCCGGTTTAAATCAAATGCATCAAAAAAGGCGGGGAGCCAGCTGCACTTTACAGAGCGCCAGGCATCTGCGATTCTTGAAATGCGTCTGTATAAGCTGATTGGCCTTGAAATAGAAGCCTTGATGAAGGAACATGAAACAACGCTTAAGAATATCGCGCATTATGAAGATCTTTTAAACCATTACAGTTCCATGTCAAAACAGATTATAAAGGAACTGGATTCATATAAAAAACAATATGCCATACCCCGAAGGACGGTTGTCGAAAATGGAAATGAGGCCGTTTATGAGGAGAAAAAAATGGAGGAAATGGATGTCTGTTTCCTGATGGACCGTTTCGGATATGCAAAAACCATTGATCTTTTGGCTTATGAACGAAATAAAGAGTCCGCCGATGCGGAAAATAAATATGTATTTTCATGCAAAAATACTGGACGTATCTGTATTTTTACAAATACCGGTCAGATGCATACTGTGAAAGTTATGGACTTACCGTTCGGAAAGTTTCGTGATAAGGGAGTGCCGATTGATAATGTCAGCAATTATGACAGCAGCAAAGAGGGAATTCTTCTTATAAAGGATATGGCGGAAATTTCCATGTCCAAACTTCTTTTCACAACGAAACAGTCTATGATGAAGCATGTGTACGGAACGGAGTTCGACGTGGCAAAGAGAACGGTTGCCGCAACAAAACTGCAGGAAGACGACGAAGTTATAAAGATAGAGTTGATAACTGACCAGAGAAATGTTATATTACAAACGCATGAAGGTTATTTTCTGCGTTTTGCCATAGAGGAAGTGCCGGAGAAGAAAAAGAGCGCGGTCGGTGTACGCGGCATAAAATTATCAGGAGATGATTTTGTGGAAAACGTATATTTCACCGGCTATTCGGATAATACATCCATCGAATTTAAAGACAAGCAGATAGAAATCAACAAAATAAAGCTTATGAAACGTGACAGCAAAGGAATAAAGGTGAGGATTTAAGATATGAGGGTTATTTCCGGAAGCGCGAGAAGCCTGAAATTAAAAACCGTTGAAGGACTTGATACAAGGCCGACAACTGATCGGGTCAAAGAAACGCTTTTTAACATGATACACCATGATCTGTTCCATGCAAGAGTGCTTGACCTCTTTGCGGGAAGCGGTGCAATCGGGATTGAAGCGTTAAGCAGAGGGGCCTCTTTCGCAGTGTTTGTGGAACATAACCGGAGCGCTGCCAAATGTATTGAGGAGAATCTGCGTCATACGAAACTGCGTGACCAGGCGGAATTACTTTGTATGGAATGTATGGCGGCAATCCGGCGGTTTCGTGAAGGAGAGACTTTTGATTTTATTTTTATGGACCCTCCATATGACAGAGCGCTTGAAAGAGAAGCGCTTGGATTTCTTTCAGATTCTCCCGTAGTGACAAAGGAAACGCTCATTATAGTGGAAGCGTCTCTGAATACCGAATTCTCCTATCTATCGGAGATGGGGTTTGAAATGCTTCGGGAAAAACGATATAAAACAAATAAGCATGTATTCATTAAGAGATTTTCTTAGTGGGATTGGAGAAAAATGTCATCAGCGATTTATCCAGGAAGTTTTGACCCTGTTACTTATGGACATTTTGATATTATTCAAAGAGCGGCGAAAGCATTTGAGCACCTGACCGTCAGTGTTTTGAACAATAAAGTGAAAAGCCCGTTGTTTTCTGTGGAAGAACGTGTTAGAATGTTAGAGGAAGTATGCAAAGACATCCCTAATGTTACTATAGATTCGTTCAGCGGCCTTCTGGCAGATTATGCGAGAAAGAAACATACGGATGTAATTATCCGTGGCCTGCGGGCAATTACGGATTTCGAATATGAGCTCCAGATGGCTCAGACAAATAGAAAACTTGTAGATCATGTGGATACGGTCTTTCTGACAACAAGTCTTGAATACGCCTATTTAAGTTCGACTACCGTAAAAGAGGTGGCAGCGTTTGGCGGTGATATTACACAGTTTGTCCCGCCCTGCGTGGCGAAAAAGATCTATGCGAAATTTCAGCAGAGGGAACCGTAGGAGATAGGTATGAACAGTAAAATCGAACAGATTATTGAAGAAATTGAAGAATATATAGAAAACTGTAAATATCAGGCTTTTTCCAATACAAAAATTATCGTAGATAAGGAAGAGATTGATGAGCTTCTTCGGGAACTCCGTATGAAGACACCTGAAGAGATTAAGCGGTATCAGAAAATTATCAGCAATAAGGAAGCAATATTGGATGATGCCAAGCAGAAAGCGGGAGCAATCATCAATGAAGCTCAGATACATACAAATAATCTGATCAATGAGCATGAGATCATGCAGCAGGCATATGCACAGGCAAATGAGGTCGTAAAGCAGGCGACGGCTCAGGCACAGACGATTCTTGACAGCGCCACGCAGGATGCAAATAATATACGTCTTGCGGCTATGCAGTATACGGACGATTCGCTTGCAAATTTACAGAACATTATCAATCATGCGATTGAATCGGTTCAGACTAGGTATGCGGCGCTTTTAAGCTCTCTGGAAGGATGTGCGCAGATTGTGAATGCAAACAGAGCGGAGCTATATCCCTCGGGAGAAGAGGAATCCGATATCGCTATTGCGGAGAAGGCGGAAGCGGCAAAGTATATGGAACAAAACAGTGAAGATTTAAGCCTCGATATGTTGAATAATTAAAAGAATGCAGAGGAAAGCCGTCATAGCACTTATGATGGCTTTTTCCATTATATATCGTCCAATGGAAAGTTTTGTGCCGTTCAGCATACCGCAAGTCTGTGCCAGAAAGCTGAAACCGCCCAGATTGGCTCCGGTCAGTATCAGGAAAATCTGCATGGCCTCCGAAAGCGTTGAGGTTGTGACGACCTTTGCGCCATTTGTGATTTCAAGCAGCATAAGAAGAATACAGCGAAATGATTCGGAGAAAATAGGAAAATCAGATACAATCGCGCTGAGCAGAGAGAACAGAATCAGGTATCCGCCAAGCCGCGTTATGATTTCAAAACTGTTCATAATGCATTCATCAAACATTGCGGAAGAAAAGCCCGGGGTATTTGAACGATGCATTTCTGTGGAGCCGCTTTTCTTAATAGGTTCTTTCAGGTTATAGAGAACATGTGAGGAAAATAAACCCCAGACAAATACAGGAGCATAAATGCAGATCAAAAAGGGCAGAAGATTTCCTGTCCTGTGAAGCATCGAAGTCAGGAGATACGATATAAGAAATGCAGGACTGATCATATTGCAGATGGGAAGCAGGAATTGCGCTTCCTGTCTTGAAATTCTTCCTGTCCTGAGAAAATCTCCGCAAAGTTTTGCGCCCATAGGAAATCCACAGAGCAGTCCCATCAGCAGGATATAACATCCGTTTCCGGACAGACAGAACAGGACGGAGGTAAACGGACGAATCATAAATGTGAGTGAACTGCCCAGGTCAAGACTGTTGACTATATTGGTCAATATCAAAAATGGCAGAAGTGTGGGAAGGAGTGTGTAAAACCACAGCATCAGTCCATTTAGTGACGCTTTCAATGCTTCGGCGGGGCAGAACAGAACATAAACGAGCAGGGTGAGGATGACCGGAATGACTGCAAAATTTTTCTTCATAAAGATCTCTTCTCCGAAATGAAATTTGGGATATAAAAATACTGCAAAATCGTGTATACTGGTTATTAGATGATATGAGAGAACGGAGGGTTTTAGAATGGATGTTTTAAAAGCTTTACAGCCACAGGCGGTTTTTTCTTATTTTGAGGATATCTGCAGGATTCCTCATGGCTCAGGAAATACAAAGGAAATCAGTGACTATCTGGTTTCTTTTGCAAAGGAACATTCCCTTTCCCACACACAGGATGAAATGGGAAACGTCATTATTGTGAAAGAGGCTTCCAAAGGATTTGAACAGGCAGATACCGTTATGTTACAGGGGCATATGGATATGGTCTGTGAAAAGAATTCGGACTGTCGTCATGACTTTAAGAAAGATCCCTTAAATCTCTGCGTTGTAGATGATTATGTTTTTGCAAAGGGGACAACACTTGGAGGAGACGACGGAATTGCCGTTGCTATGGCGCTGGCAATCCTCGCAGGAGACTATGAGCACCCACGTCTGGAAGTCGTAGTCACGGTAGATGAGGAAATTGGAATGCTTGGCGCAACCGGACTTGATCTCAGCGGATGCCAGGCAAAGAAAATGATTAACATTGATTCCGAGGAAGAAGGCATTCTGCTTACAAGCTGTGCCGGCGGACTTCGGGCAACATGTTCGGTTCCCGTCCGTCATAAGAGCAAGAGCGGGACAAAGTATGAACTTGTCGTATGCGGACTGAATGGCGGTCATTCCGGAACGGAAATTGACAAGTATCTTGGAAATGCAAATATTATTATGGGGCGTCTTCTCCATTTTCTTGAGACAAAGCTGGAATATGACCTTGTCACATTGCAGGGCGGGCTTCAGGATAATGCGATTCCGCGTGAGGCAAATGCAAACATCATAGTGCAGAGTGAAGATATGGATCATTTTGAAGCTTTGATTCGTGAATTTGAGCAGACAATCAAAAATGAGTACAGTGCAAATGAAAAAAACATTTCCGTTTACTGCGAAAACCAGGGAAAGACAAAGGAAAATGTGCTGACGCCCAAGACAAAAGAGAGAGTCATCTTTCTGCTTAACACAGTACCGGACGGAGTGCAGAAAATGAGTATGGCAACCAAAGGGCTTGTGCAGACTTCTCTTAATTTCGGCATTATGCGTCTTCGTGACAATGAGTTTTCATTGACCGCAGCGGTCAGAAGTTCTGTAAAGTCAGAGAAATACGCTCTCAGTGCAAAACTTCGTTATCTTACGGAAACGATCGGAGGTACGTATCAGGAAGCCGGGACCTATCCTGCATGGGAATACAGGGAAACATCGGAACTCCGCGATATTATGGTAGATGTTTATGAGAAAATGTACGGCGAGAAACCGGTTGTCGCAGGAATTCATGCGGGAATGGAATGCGGCGTTATTTATGAGAAAATGAATGGAATTGATGCGGTGTCATGCGGCCCGAACATTCTTTCCATCCATACGCCGAAAGAAAAGCTGTCTATTTCTTCGACCAAACGTACCTTTGAATATCTGCTGAACGTATTAAAGGAATGCGGAAAGGAACAAAAGTAATGGCAGAA
Source organism: bacterium C-53 (assembly GCA_003612525.1). Taxonomy (GTDB): domain Bacteria; phylum Bacillota; class Clostridia; order Lachnospirales; family Lachnospiraceae; genus C-53. Next base: position 143,745 of record RAZD01000002.1, read on the forward strand.
CTGCCACTGGAATTTCTGGATTCCATGAAGCAGCTTCTGGGACAGGCGTATGAAGAGTATCTGGCCTGTTTTTCAGAAGACTGCTGTCGTGGAATCCGGGTAAATACAAATAAAATTTCAACGGAACATTTCCGCAGAATCTGTCCGTTTCCGATCAAACCCGTGCCCTGGATTGAAAACGGATTTTATTATGATACCAGTGTAAATCCTGCAAAGCATCCGTACTATGCAGCCGGTCTCTATTATATTCAGGAGCCGAGTGCAATGACGCCGGCAAGCCTGCTTCCTGTAAGGGAGGGGGATTTTGTCTGTGACCTCTGTGCTGCACCGGGCGGAAAGGCAACGGAACTGGGCGCGAAGCTTGGCGGCACAGGTTTTCTCCTTGCAAATGACATCAGCCACTCAAGAGCCAAAGGGCTTTTGAAAAATATAGAATTATTCGGGCTGCAGAATGCATATGTTTCAAGTGAATCCCCGGAGAAACTTTTAGCGCAGTTTGGTTCCGTTTTCGATAAGATACTTGTGGACGCTCCCTGCTCCGGCGAGGGAATGTTTCGAAAAGATGCGGAACTCATCAAAAGCTACAGGGAGCACGGACCATCCTATTACAGCCCAATGCAGAAACAGATCATTTTAACCGCGGCCGACCTGCTAAAGCCCGGAGGATTTATGGTTTACTCGACCTGTACGTTTTCGGAGGAAGAGGATGAGGAGGTTATTGCGTACCTCTTAAAAGAACGGCCCGGCTTTTCTGTCTGTGATATCAGGAATGAGGGACGGTATTATGAAGGCTTTTATGAGGGACGGCAAGGGCTTTCGGACTGCATCCGTATCTATCCCCATCGGATGAAAGGGGAGGGACATTTTATGGCGCTTCTTCATAAATCAGACAGTGCGGAGGATACCTCAAAAATAAATGTTTCCGAAAAGACAGCCCAGCGCTTTTTCAACGAGTCAATGGAAGAATTCTTTTCACTGGTGAAGACGGAATTTCCGAAAGAGCGGATTTTTCTCAAAAATGAAGAAGTTTACTCTGTACATCCAAAAGTTCAGGTCCCTCAGGGAATTCGTTTTCTGCGTACCGGGCTTCATCTGGGGAGTGTGAAGAAGGGACGTTTTGAGCCATCTCAGACGCTTGCAATGACGCTTAAGGCAGAAGAATTTTCCAATGTATGGAATCTCTCCTCAAAGGATGAAAGAGTTTTCAGGTATTTGAAGGGAGAAACAATCGATCTTTCCGATGTGGATATAAGAAAGGGCTGGTGTCTTGTAACGGTAGACGGTTTCCCGCTTGGGTTTGGAAAAGTATGCGGCAGTCTTCTAAAGAACAAATACAGGGCCGGATGGAGATGGATGTAATGGCACAGATAAGACTAGATAAATTTCTGAGTGAATGCGGTGTTGGCACAAGAAGCGAAGTAAAAAATTTTATACGCAAAGGACTCGTGACTGTAGACGGTTTCCCGGTGAAAAAACCGGAGGAAAAGGTGGATACGGATACCTCAGACGTGATGTTTCAGAATACGCGCATTACATACGAAAAATATGTCTATTTTCTGCTGCATAAACCTTCCGGCGTAGTATCCGCCTCATCAGACAGAAACTGTATAACAGTGACGGACCTGTTAAAGAAGGAGGGCCGGACAGATCTTTTCCCGGTGGGAAGACTTGACAAAGACACCGAAGGATTGCTCCTTCTGACAAATGACGGTGAGCTGTGCCACAATCTGCTTTCACCGAAGAAGCATGTGAAAAAGACGTATTTTGCACAGGTTGAAGGCATTGTAACACAACAGATGATTCGCGAATTCCGGGAAGGCATTGACATCGGAGATGAGAAGAAGACACTACCTGCACAGCTTAAAATTTTAAGCGCAGGGGAAATCTCACAGATTGAGCTTACAATCTGCGAAGGAAGATTCCATCAGGTGAAACGAATGTTTGAGTCCTGTGGAATGCGCGTGTCCTATTTAAAGAGAATCGCTATGGGCGGCCTTACACTTCCCGACTCGCTGGAAAAAGGCAGCTACCGCCGGCTGACCCCGCAGGAAATTTTGCTTCTGAAAATGGATTGTGAACGCATGGAGGGAAATGATGTTTCAGGATATTGATGCGGTTATATTTGATCTGGACGGAACTTTAGTCGATTCCATGTGGATATGGAAAAAAATCGATATCGAATACCTCGGACGTTTTGGAATTGCCTGTCCGCCGGACCTGCAATCTGCAATTGAGGGCATGTCGTTTTCGGAGACGGCGGCCTATTTTAAAGAGAGATTTGCAATTCCTGACAGTACCGATCAGATCAAATCAGACTGGAATAAAATGGCACGTGAAAAATATAAAAACGAAGTGCCCTTAAAGCGCGGCGCTCTTGCGTTTATACAAAAATGCAGGGAGCGGGGAATCCTGCTCGGTATTGCCACAAGCAATTCAAGGGAACTTGTCGAGGAGGTGGCAAAGAGTCTCGGGGTCAGGGACTATTTTGACGTAATCAAGACTGCCTGTGAGGTGGCGAAGGGAAAGCCGGCGCCCGATATTTATCTTCTGGCCGCCGAGGAACTTAAAACGCTGCCTTCGCGCTGTCTTGTATTCGAAGATATCGCGCCTGGCATACAGGCGGGCAAAAATGCCGGTATGAAAGTCTGCGCCGTTGAGGATGCATACTCGCTCCAGAAGAAACAGGAAAAACAGGAACTGGCGGACTTTTACATACATGATTACTACGAGCTGCTGGAATTATTATAAAAACAGCTTATACAACAGGGAGGACAGCATTGAAAGGCGGATTTTTACCAATTTCAAAACAGGATATGGAGGATCAAGGCATTGAGCAGCTTGATTTTGTCTATGTGATCGGAGATGCTTATGTCGATCATCCGTCGTTTGGACATGCCATCATCAGCCGTATTCTTCAGGCAAACGGATATACCGTAGGCATCATTTCCCAGCCCGACTGGAAAGATGAGAGAAGCATACGGGCGCTTGGAAGGCCCCGTCTTGGGTTTCTTGTTACAGGCGGAAATATGGACTCGATGGTCAATCATTATTTTGTTTCCAAAAAAAGAAGGCCGGCCGATTCCTATACACCGGGTGGAAGTATGGGAAAACGTCCTGATTATGCGTCCATTGTCTATGCGAACCTGATACGCCGAAGTTATAAAGACTGCCCGGTGATTCTGGGTGGCATTGAGGCAAGCCTCCGGCGGATGGCGCATTATGATTATTGGTCCGACCGGCTGAAACGTTCCATCCTGCTTGATTCCGGTGCGGACCTTATATCGTATGGAATGGGAGAGCGTTCCATTGTGGAAATTGCGGACGCACTAAACAGCGGTATACACGTGCGGGACATTACCTTTGTAGACGGGACGGTTTATAAGACAAAAGAACTGAATCCCGGATACGACGCCCTGATTCTCCCCTCCTACGAGGAAATGAAAGCGGACAGGCGCCTGTATGCCGAAAGCTTTTATGAGCAGTACAAGAATACGGATCCTTTTACGGGCAGGGTGCTTGTGGAACCGTATCCTGATTCTGTCTTTCTCGTACAGAACCGCCCTTCAAAGCCGCTGTCTACGCCGGAAATGGACCGTGTGTACAGCCTCCCGTATATGCGGATGCCGCATCCTTCTTATGATAAGCTGGGAGGCGTTCCTGCCATAAAAGAGATTAAATTCAGTTTAATCAGCAACAGGGGATGCTTTGGCGGATGTAATTTTTGTGCGCTTACCTTTCATCAGGGGCGGATTGTTCAGACCCGAAGTCATGAATCGCTGGTGCACGAGGCAGAACAGTTTCAGTATGATCCTGAATTTAAAGGATATATCCACGATGTCGGCGGCCCGACTGCCAACTTCCGTGCGCCGTCGTGTCAGAAACAGCTTACAGAAGGTGTCTGCAAAAACAGGCAGTGCCTGTTTCCAAAGCCATGTCCGAACCTGAATGCCGGCCATTCCGACTATGTGAAACTTCTGCGAAAGCTGCGCGAAGTGCCGAAAGTGAAGAAGGTATTTATCCGCTCCGGGATACGGTTTGATTATTTGTTAGCAGATTCCGATGAAACATTTTTTAAAGAACTGGTCAGATACCATATCAGCGGGCAGCTGAAAGTAGCTCCCGAACACGTATCGGACAAGGTGCTTGCAAGGATGGGAAAACCGGAAAACCGTGTTTATCGGAACTTCTGTGAAAAATATCGGAAATTAAATGAACAGGCAGGAATGAAGCAGTATCTTGTTCCGTATCTGATGTCTTCCCACCCCGGTTCGACAATGAAAGAGGCGGTTGAACTTGCGGAATATCTGCGTGACTTAGGATATATGCCGGAACAGGTGCAGGATTTTTATCCGACCCCTTCCACATTGTCCACCGTTATGTACTATACAGGAATTGACCCGAGAGACGGGAGCGCAGTTTATACGCCCAAAAGTCCTCACGAAAAGGCAATGCAGCGCGCATTGATTCAATACCGCAACCCGAAAAATTATGAACTTGCGGCGGAGGCGCTCCGTATTGCCGGAAGAGAAGATCTGATCGGCTATGATAAAAAATGCCTGCTTCGTCCGAAGGCCCGGTTTTCGGAGAAATACCAGGCGGGAAATCATGGAAAAGGCAGTACAGACAATGCAGGGAAGAAGGCGCGTTTGAAGAAAAAGAAAACAATCCGCAACATTCATAAGAAAAAAACGGTTTGAACAGAAGCGAAAGGCAGGGAAAACGGTAAATGAAAATCAAAAAAGGCGATTATGGTTATCTGATGCATCAGAGAAAAATCGAAATACTGAAAACCATTGTCTTATTTGCCATATCGATTGCTATTTATGCGGCAGGATATATATCGGCAGGGAGCCGGGAAAATTTATTTACGGTGGTTGCTGTGCTCGGCATGCTTCCTGCGAGCAAAAGCGCCGTGTCCATGATCATGTTCCTGCGCTTTCAGACAGGAAGCCGCGAAGTATTTGAAAAAGTTTCAGGCATCATCGGAAACATTCCTGTGTTTTATGATTCCGTCATTACGACGACACAGAAATCATACCCTTTGAACGTATTTTTCTGCTATGCCGGAAATCTCTGCGGATATACGGAAAAGCCGGATACAGATACAAAAACGGTCGAGAAGCATATAAAGGAAATGCTTCGAAACAATCAAATGAGCGACGTGACAATAAAACTATATACGGATTTGAATGCATATCTGGCACGAATCGAATCTGTAAAAAATATAGATCTTCCAAAATCAGACGGAGAGATAACGTCGAAAGACGAACAGGTTATCGCATTGGTCCGTGCAATTTCACTGTAAGGATATGTCAGAAGGTTTGGAGGAAAGAGAGCGGTTTATGAAAGAGATTGTAATCACTGAAAAAGAGGCCGGGCAGACATTTCATAAATTTCTTCTGCGTGTGCTTCCGGCGGCAGGAAGCGGGTTTCTTTACAAGATGCTCCGAAAGAAAAATATTACGCTAAACGGTGCGAAGGCGGATGGAAGCGAACGCCTGCAAAGCGGGGACAGTGTGAAGATTTTCTTTTCGGACGATACGCTTCTGAAATTTATGGGTACCGGCCGCAAGGATGTTTCAGAATTAAAAAAGTTGTCAGGCACAGTGGAGGTCCTTTATGAAGACGAGGCGATACTGATTCTCAATAAGCCGTCCGGAATTCTGTCACAGAAAAGCCGTGCGGATGACATCTCCATGAATGAAGAAATGATTGCCTATCTGATCAAAAGCGGATTTCTTTCGGAAGAGGATTTAAAAATTTTCCGTCCGTCTATATGCAACCGCCTTGACCGCAATACAAGCGGCATTCTGCTCTGCGGTAAATCGATTTACGGGATGAACCTGATTGGGAATGCGCTGAGAGAAAGAACCGTCCATAAATATTACCGCTGTCTTGTCTTTGGACATATCAAAGAGCCATGCAGAATCAGCGGATATCTTACAAAAGATGAAAGGAGCAACCGTGTATCTGTCACCAGTCAGGAAACACCGGACTCTCTTCGAATCGAAACAGAATACACCCCACTACGCAGATTCTTTCTGAAAAACAATCCGGGATGTGAGATTCCTGTATCGTACCTTGAAGTCCTGCTCCTGACAGGGCGGTCACATCAGATTCGTGCGCATCTGTCGTCCATCGGTCACCCTCTGCTGGGAGACTTTAAATATGGGAAGAAAGATCTAAATCTTATGCTGAAAAGAGAGTATGGAATTACCGATCAGATGCTTCACGCTTACCGGATTGAAGGCACTGGACTGCCAACTGTCACGGCGCCCGTACCGGAAAACTTCTTAACACTGCTTGAGGGATGAAACAACAGGGAAAACAATTATGGCAACATGGAATTCCAGGGGCTTAAGAGGCTCCACACTGGAGGATTTGATTAATCGTACAAATGAAAAATACAGGGAAAATCATCTGGCATTGATTCAAAAAGTTCCGACTCCGATTACTCCGATTAAAATTGACAAAGACAGCCGTCATATTACGCTGGCTTACTTTGAGCAGAAGAGTACGGTCGATTACATTGGAGCCGTACAGGGGATTCCCGTCTGCTTTGATGCCAAAGAATGTGCCGCCGACACGTTTGCGCTTGCAAACATTCATGAACATCAGGTTCTGTTCATGAGAGATTTTGAAGAACAGGGCGGCATTGCTTTCTTTTTGATCTACTACACAGGACGAAATCTTATGTATTACTTGACTTACCGGAAGCTTGCACAGTTCTGGGAACGGGCAGGGGCAGGAGGAAGGAAGAGCTTTCGCTTTGAGGAACTTGATTCCGGCTACTTTCTGCCTCATAAATCAGGCATTCTCGTTCCATACCTTGATATGCTTAAGGAAGACCTTAAGGACAGGGAGGAAAGTGATTGACAAAGTACATAATTATGCATATAATAAAACAATGTTTGTTGTATTAATTTGATAACAAGTTAATACGTTAATATAATAAAGTAAAGTGAAGGAATTTTTATGATGGAAAACAGGCTGCTCCACACCCCTGAGGGTGTGCGTGATTTATATGGAGAAGAATATCTGAAAAAACTGTCTTTACAGAACGTATTGTACCAGAAAATAAAAAGTTACGGTTATATGGATATTATGACTCCGACATTTGAATTTTTTGACGTCTATTCAAAGGAAATCGGAACGACGCCCTCAAAAGAGCTGTACAAATTTTTTGACAAGGAAAATAATACGCTTGTCATGCGCCCGGATTTCACTCCGTCGGTTGCGCGTGCCGCCGCAAAATATTTCATGGAAAATAACCAGCCAGCGCGGTTATGTTATCTTGGAAATACGTTTACAAACAGCTCTGATTTACAGGGAAAACTGAAAGAGGTCACACAAATCGGCGCCGAATGTATCGGCGATGATTCGGTTGAAGCCGATGCGGAAATGATTTCTCTTGTTATTGAAGCGCTCTTAAAAGCGGGACTCAGTGATTTTCAGGTAAGCATTGGGGCTGTTGAATATTTTAAGGGAATCTGTGAAAGCGCCGGCATTATGGAATCCGTCGAATTGGAACTTCGCGAACAGATTTCGAACAAGAATTACTTTGGTACGGAAGAGATTCTTACCGACTGCCATCTGGATTCGGATACCAGACAGCAAATCATACATGTGACGGAACTTTTTGGCACGGAAGAGATTCTGGACGACGCGTTGAAAAATGCCGGGAATGAAAGAAGCATCCGGGCCGTCTGCCGGTTGAAAAATTTATATGAGATGCTTGTCTGCTATGGATTTGAGAAATATGTCACATTTGATTTCGGAATGCTCAGCAAATACCATTATTATACGGGAATTATTTTCCGCGCTTATACGTTCGGAACCGGCGATGCAATTGTAAAAGGAGGAAGGTATGACGGCCTCCTGCAAAAATTCGGGAAAGAAAGCCCTGCCATTGGTTTTGCCATTGTGATTGACCAGCTGATGTCGGCAATGATGCGCCAAAAAATAGCGATGCCTGTGATATCCAATTATATACCTGTTCTCTATGACCAAAATTCTGTCAAGGAAGCGGTTGTATTTGCACAAAAGCTCCGTCAGGACGGTTATGAAGCAGAACTTATAAAGGAGAGAGAGGGCATTTCCTGGGAGAACCGGATTCTCCCAGGTAAAGAAAAGCTGATTCAGAAGGCATATGTCCTAAAGGACGGCAGAGAACCGGTGATTGTATATGCGAAGGCGGACAGAAAGGTATGAGTAATAAAATGAGATATCTGACATTTGCGCTCACAAAGGGGCGCCTCGCAAACAAAACGCTTGAAAAACTTGAACAAATCGGCATTACCTGTGAAGAAATGAAAGATAAGGAATCAAGAAAACTCATTTTCGTAAACGAGGAGTTAAAGCTTAAATTTTTTCTGGCGAAGGGGCCTGATGTCCCAACGTACGTAGAATACGGGGCAGCCGATATCGGTGTTGTCGGAAAAGATACGATTTTGGAGGAAAACAGAAAAATATATGAGGTTTTAGACCTCGGATTCGGCGCGTGCAGAATGTGTGTCTGCGGGCCCGGTTATGCGCGTGATCTTCTCAACCATCATGAGATGATCCGTGTTGCCAGCAAATACCCGAATATCGCAAGAGACTACTTTCACAATATCAAGCATCAGACTGTGGACATTATCAAACTGAACGGTTCCATTGAGCTTGCGCCGATCGTAGGATTGTCCGAGGTAATTGTGGATATTGTAGAGACTGGTTCGACTTTACGCGAAAACGGTCTGGAGGTGCTCGAAGAAATCTGCCCGCTTTCCGCACGCATGGTTGTGAACCAGGTCAGTATGCGTATGGAAAGCAGGCGCATCAAAGAAATTATTGAGAAATTGAAAAACAGAATGAATTTGCCGCAGACGGCGGAACGTTTGTAGTTCCGGGCATACGGGAATCTTTCGGATGTCGGTGGAGTCATGCGGCATGCGGAGAAAGGAACAGGGTTAAGAACTATGAAAATCGTAAAACTTACGGAGGAAAGCAGGAAAAATATCCTAGAGAATCTGTTAAAGAGAAGCACGAACGATTATGGACAATATGAAGAAATCGTAGATGAAATTTTATACAGAGTCAAAACAGAAAAAGATACGGCGCTTTTTGAATATACGGAAAAGTTCGACCATTGCAGGCTGGACGCTTCCTGTGTGAAAGTGACGGATGAAGAATTTGAAGATGCCCTGCAGCATGTATCCGCTGAACTTTTGGATGTTATGAAAAAGTCGGCGGATAATATCAGGGCTTATCATGAAAAGCAGGTCCGGCAGAGCTTTTTCTCGACAAGGCCGGACGGGTCCATATTAGGCCAGCGTATTACGCCGCTTGAAAAAACAGGCGTCTATGTGCCCGGAGGAAAGGCGGCTTATCCGTCTTCCACGCTTATGAATGTCATTCCGGCGCAGGTTGCGGGGGTAGAGCATATTTTTATGGTTACGCCTCCGGGAAGGGACGGGAAAGCATCTCCTGTCACGCTGGCAGCGGCTTCCGTAACAGGAGTCAGAGATGTGTATAAGGTTGGGGGCGCTCAGGCAGTTGCGGCGCTTGCTTACGGAACGCAGAGCATTCCGAAAGTCGACAAAATCGTAGGTCCCGGAAATATTTTTGTAGCGCTTGCAAAACGCGCGGTTTATGGCCATGTAAGCATCGATTCGATTGCAGGGCCAAGTGAGATTATGATTCTTGCGGATGAGACGGCAGATCCCCGCTATGCAGCGGCTGACCTTCTGTCACAGGCAGAGCATGATGAGCTTGCCTCCGCGATTCTTGTCACGACAAGTCGGACGCTGGCAGAAAATGTAAGCCGGGAAGTGGAACGCTTTATGGAAAAGCTTTCACGCAGAGAAATTATAAAGAAATCGCTTGATAATTTTGGCTATATTCTTTTGGTGGATATGATGGAAGACGGGATTGCGGTTGTCAATGAGATCGCTTCCGAACACCTTGAGATTATGACTTCAAATCCTTTTGAAACCATGACGAAAGTAAAGAATGCGGGCGCCATCTTTTTAGGCCCCTATTCATCTGAGCCGCTTGGCGATTATTTTGCGGGGCCGAATCACATTCTCCCCACGAATGGCACCGCGAAATTTTTCTCCCCTCTGTCAGTGGATGATTTTATCAAAAAGTCAAGCATTATCTCGTATTCAAAAGAGGCGCTCCTTGCGGTGCATAAGGAAGTGGAACTGTTTGCAGAGTCAGAGGGACTTACTGCGCATGCCAATTCTATTGCAGTTCGCTTTGAATAAATCGGAAAGGTATGGTATGATATGAGCAGAGAAGCAGAAATCAGCCGTAAGACAAAAGAGACGGATATCACATGTAAAATCAATCTTGACGGCAGAGGAGAATCAGAGATTCATACGGGAATCGGGTTTTTTGATCATATGCTGGAAGGGTTTTCGAAACATGGTTTCTTCGATCTTACATTAAGTTGTAAAGGCGACCTGATTGTTGACGGACACCACACAATTGAGGACGTTGGAATCGTGCTGGGAGAGGCAGTCAAAAAAGCGCTGGGAGATAAGAAGGGAATCCGGCGGTTTGGAAATTTCATTCTGCCGATGGATGATGCGCTCTGCCTGTGTGCAATTGATCTGTCAGGCCGTCCTTATCTCGGTTACGAGGCTGAGTTTTCAGCGGAGAAAATCGGTTATATGGATACAGAAATGGCAAAGGAATTCTTTTATGCCGTTTCCTATGCGGCAGGCATGAACATCCACATAAAAATGATGGCAGGGCAAAATAACCATCATATGATGGAAGCGATGTTTAAAGCGTTTGGAAAAGCGCTTGATGAAGCTTCGTCAGCCGATGCACGTATAGAAGATGTTCTTTCCACAAAAGGAACTTTATAAAGGAGAATGCAGTTATGCAGTACAAGAAAGTGACTCCCTGTATTTACATTTATCAGGGCAGGGCAGTAAAGGGCATGAAAGATATGTCCGTAATCAATGAAAATCCTGTGGAACTGGCAAAGGTGTATTCCAATTATGGAGCGGACGAAATTATTATATTTGATTTTTCCACCGGGGATGCGGAACATGAAGAAACACTTGGAATTATAAAGGAAATCGGGCGGGAAATTGATATTCCAATGATAGGGGCAGGAAATGTCAGACGCCTTGAGGACGTTAAGAAGCTGATTTATGCCGGCTGCCGGAAAGCAGCGCTCAATTTTGCAAAACCCGGAAATATCGCGATCGCCGCTGACGTGAGCAAACGGTTTGGCAGAGATAAAATTGCTGCCTGCGTGGACAGCCGAAAACAGCTTGACGACAATGAAAATATCATTAAAAACTATGTGAGCGAGATTTTGCTCGTCAATGAAAATGAACTTGGCGCATGCAGCAACTGGGTTACGAAAGCCTGCACAAATAACGCAAACCCCTGTAATGTGCTGCTTCTTCCCGTGCTCGAAAAGGAAAGCCTCCATGAGATGGCGGCCATTCTCAGGCAATATGATCTCTCAGGCGTCGCGGGAGGGTGCCTGAATACAAGCGCCGAGTATTTTATGACATTTAAGCATCAGTGCGAGGGACTTGATATTCCGATGAACACATTTGAAAGTTCAATGAAATGGGAAGAATTCAAGAAGAATAATGACGGAATGGTCCCTGTGATTGCTCAGGATTATAAGACCGGTGAAGTTCTGATGATGGCTTACATGAATCAGGCATCCTATGAGAAGACAATTGAAACCGGAATTATGACGTATTTCAGCCGAAGCCGGAACGAACTGTGGGTGAAAGGTTCGACAAGCGGTCATTACCAGTATGTGAAAGCGCTTACGGCCGACTGTGACTCAGACACGATCCTAGCACAGGTTCTGCAGGTGGGAGCCGCCTGCCATACGGGACACAGGAGCTGCTTTTTCAAATCTCTTGTGAAAAAAGAATACGATGAAAAGAATCCCTTAAAAGTATTTGAGGATGAATATAACATCATTGCCAGACGGAAGGAACATCCGAAAGAAGGCTCTTACACAAATTATCTTTTTGACAAAGGCATTGACAAGATTTTAAAGAAACTGGGTGAGGAGTGCTCTGAAATCATTATTGCAGCCAAAAATCCCGATCCGGAAGAAATTAAATACGAGATGGCTGATTTTTTATACCATGCAATGGTTCTTATGGTTGAAAAAGGTGTTACATGGGATGATATCACAAAAGAAATTGCCCAGCGCTGATTCTAATGTTGTCCGAAAACTCATATAATCCGATAAGAACAACCGGAAGGTTACGGATATTATATGAATGTGGAAGAAAAACTTCAGTTACTGGAACGAATGCGGAATGAATCTGCGAAGAATGAGTACCGTCTGCACTATGGAAGAACATTGGAAGAGGAGGCCCCTTTAAAGCAGGAACCGGGGGACGGTCTGTACGGCCTGAAACTCAGATTGATTACGGCCCTTTTTCTTTTTCTTGTTTTCTGCGGACTTTTGATGTCAGGGGATAAAGAACACAAAAAAATTTCTGAAGAAATATTAAATTGTCTTCAAAAAGACTTTATAATCGGGTATAATGACACTATAGATTTAGAGGAGATGATCCCTGAATTTCTGCAGCTGGAAAAAGATTGAGAACGGAGGTTTACTATGACCAGATTTAAAAAAATAATTACCACATTTTCCTGTACGTTTGCATTTTGTCTGACGCTTGGAATATCCGTACAGGCAGAACCGTTGACCATAACTTTTGTCGATGCGCATAAGGTGACGACCCAGCAGGTGGAACGCGGACACAATGCAGTGCCGCCGACAGATGTGAATGTGCCGGGATTTGTATTCTGCGGCTGGAGCCAGAATACAAACAATGTACAGGCGAATCTTACCGCACAGGCAGTTTATCTTCCTGAATCTGCCGGCTCTGGTGCAATCTGCTCCACATGGCAGTCTCTGCCGAACGGAGTTTTAAGCTATACAACAAATTCAGCCTCCACACTGCAATTTTCGACGGCGCAGCTTAATGTGGCACAAACACCGATGGCATTGCCCGGACGCCTCACAGGAGAACAGGTGGCCACAATGAATCCTGTCGGCGTTACCGGACAGACATGTGTCGTCAGATGGTATAATGGTTCTACCGGCGAATGCTGGGGTGCGGATGTTGTCGCATACGGAACTTCACTTCCGCAGCCGGCTGATCCCTGCATGGGCGGCCTTGAATTTATCGGCTGGGATGGAAGCTGGACGAATATTACAACCGACCGTACCATTACCGCATGCTACTATAAGACATACCGTGTAAAATATGTGTGCGGTATCTGTGGTGAAGTGCAGGACGTACAATATATCCGGCAGACAGACAGCTCGGGAAAGGCATGCAAGCCTCATGATTACCACGGCCGTTCTTTCCATTACTGGTCAGACCCTGTAATACAGTCCGACGGTGTAACCGCAATTATCACGAGTGTGTTTAAAGAAAAGTAGACGAATGACGAAGAGGGCATTGATTATTTTACGAAATAGTCAGTGTCCTTTTTACTTGAAGTTCCCACTTAAAATGTATATAATATTGGCAATTGAGTTTTAACAGACGCTGCAACCGAAAGGAAACCTATGAGAAAACCAGCTTTAAATGATGAAATATTACTAACAATTGAAAAACCGGCACGGTATATCGGAAACGAAATAAACAGTGTGATGAAGGATCCTGCAAAGGTGGACATCCGCTTTGCCATGTGCTTTCCCGATGTCTATGAAATCGGCATGTCCCATCTCGGAATCCAGATTCTTTACGATATGTTTAACAGGCGGGACGATGTCTGGTGTGAGAGAGTATTCTCACCGTGGACAGATCTTGATCAGATTATGAGAGAGAAGAAGATTCCGCTTTTTGCACTGGAATCTCAGGAGCCTTTACGTAAATTCGATTTCCTGGGAATTACGCTCCAATATGAGATGTGCTACACCAATATCCTGCAGATACTTGAGCTGTCAGAAATTCCGCTTCTAAGCCGGGACAGGACGGAGGAGGACCCAATCGTAATCGGAGGAGGACCTTGTACGTACAATCCTGAACCGATTGCAGAATTTTTTGATTTCTTCTATATTGGTGAGGGAGAGACACAATACGATGCCATATTTGAATTGTACAAAGAAAATCGCAAAAACGGAAAGAGCCGCCGCGATTTTCTTATGAAAGTCTGTCAGGTTCCCGGAATCTACGTGCCATCCTTTTATGATACGGTTTATCATGAAGACGGGACGATTCAAAGCTTCACTCCGAATATCCCGGAAGCTCCAAAGTGTATTGAAAAGCAGGTTGTGATGAGTCTGACAGATGCTCCCTATCCGACAGCGCCTGTTGTTCCATTTATCAAGGTGACCCAGGACAGGGTTGTTTTGGAGATTCAGAGAGGATGTATCCGGGGATGCCGTTTCTGCCAGGCCGGAATGCTTTACAGGCCGCTGCGTGAAAAAGATGTGGAAGTTCTCAAAGATTATGCAGAAAAGATGCTTAAAAATACGGGACATGAGGAAATATCACTGAGTTCACTGAGCTCCAGCGACTATTCTGCCCTGAAAGAAATCGTGACTTTTCTTGTGGATGAATTTCATGGAAAAGGAGTCAACATTTCGCTCCCTTCGCTTCGAATTGATGCATTTGCACTTGATGTTATGAGTAAAGTTCAGGATATTAAGAAGAGCAGCCTGACCTTTGCGCCGGAGGCCGGTTCACAGAGAATGCGTGATGTTATCAATAAAGGACTGACCGAAGATATGATTCTGCACGGCGCAGGCATGGCGTTTCAGGGTGGTTGGAATAAGGTAAAGCTGTATTTTATGCTTGGCCTGCCAGGTGAAACGGAAGAAGATATAAAGGAAATTGCGGTTCTGAGTGATAAAATTGCACGTCATTATTACGAACTGATTCCCAAAGAGGCGCGGAATGGAAAAGTACAGATTACATCAAGTACGTCCTTTTTTATTCCCAAACCATTTACTCCGTTTCAGTGGGCGCCCATGAACACCAGAGAAGATTTTCAGAACAAAGCGCATCTCTTAAATGATACGTTTAAGGAACAGCTGAATCGGAAAAGTCTGAAATACAACTGGCATGAGGCGGATTTGAGCGAACTCGAAGGCGTTTTTGCCCGCGGTGACAGAAAATGCGCAAAGGTACTGTTGAACGCATACAAAAAAGGGTGTCTGTTCGATTCGTGGTCGGAATTCTTTCAATATCAGAAATGGCTGGAGGCTTTTCGTGAGGAAGGCGTATCCATTGACTTTTACAATACAAGGGAAAGATCTGAGGATGAAGTTTTCCCCTGGGACTTCATTGATATCGGCGTTACAAAATCTTTCCTGAGAAGAGAATGGCAGAATGCAAAAACAGAATCCGTTACCCCGAACTGCCGTGAAAAATGTTCCGGCTGTGGCGCATCAAACTTTAAGGGAGGTGTCTGCTTTGAAACTAAGAATTAAATTCAGAAAATATGGCGTTATGAAATTTATCGGACACCTTGATATGATGCGTTATTTTCAGAAAGTCATGCGGCGCGCCGACATTGATATCGCTTATTCCGGCGGATTTTCACCGCACCAGATTATGTCATTTGCATCACCGCTCGGTGTCGGCCTTATGAGCAACGGCGAATACCTTGATATAGAAGTACATTCGTGGACAAGCTCTGACCAGATGCTTTTTTATATGAACCAGGTCATGGCAGAAGGCGTGGAGATCCTCGCTGTGAGAAAACTTCCCGACAACGCAAAGAACGCGATGTCAAGCGTCGCCTTCGCCGATTATACAATTCAATTCAGAGAAGGGTATGAACCTTCATTTTCACTTTCAGAAATCCTGACTGAATTTCTGTTACAGCCGCAAATTCTCATTGAGAAACAGACGAAGAAGAGCAGCCGGCAGGTTGATTTAAAACCGCTGATTCAGAAATTGCTGCTCACAAAAGACGGGGGCGTCTTTATGAGAGTTTCTGCGGGAAGCGTGGAGAATATCAAACCGGAACTTGTAATGGACGCCGTTTATCATTTTGCAGGGGAAGAGAGGGGCGAATTTGCACTTGAGATTACGCGCGAAGATTTATATGATGAAAACGGCTGGAGCCTGATTGATGTCGGAGAGGAATTTTAAATTTTGGATACAAAAATTGTAATTAAAGAAACGGAGCGCGGCAGAATCACCTGTGTTCTTGAGGATGATGTGTGGAAGGAAATTCTTGTAGAACCGCTTCAGGAAAGCATTCTTCATAATATATATACGGGAAAGGTAACTTCCGTTTCACCGAACATGGATGCGGCATTCGTATCCATTGGCGATGAAATCTGTTATCTCCCGTTTCGTGAATGCGCCGGAAAAAAGCCGAAATCCGGCGACGAAATCATCGTACAGGTAATCAAAGATAAGATGAAAACAAAAAATGCGATGGTGTCCTGCAACCTGACAATCAGCGGAGCATATTTTGTTCTGACGACGGAGAAACAAAAAATCGGCGTATCGGCAAAGATTACGGATGATCGTGAAAGAAAACGATTGACTGATGCAGTCAGCCGGTTTCTGACGCCGCAAATGACTTTCGGCGTAATCGTCCGTACAAATGCTGCCGGCATATCGGAGGAAATTCTGGTCAGAGAGCTGGATGAGCTCTGTGGTTGTCTGACAGAATTGTGCAGGAATGGCAGAACACGCACCTGCTACAGCATTTTATATCAGAGTCCATGCGCCTGCCTGGAAAAAATCAGAGACATTGAATCTTCAAAGCTATCCTGTATCATAACAGACAGTCCAAAGATCTATGAAAGACTTTCTTCTTCCTACCCGGTCAGATTCTATCAGGATTCCATGCTGTCTCTGGACAAATTGTACCGGTTTGAGACAAATATCTCGGAAGCTGTGGCAAAAAAAGTCTGGCTTAAATCAGGCGGCTATCTTGTGATTGAGCCAACGGAGGCGCTAACTGTGATTGATGTAAACACCGGCAAATATACCGGCAGAAAACAATCGGAAGAAACTTATCGTATGATCAATATGGAAGCCGCGAAGGAGATTGCAAGGCAGTTATGCCTTCGAAATATTTCGGGAATTATTATTGTCGATTTCATTAACATGAGCCGGGAGGAGAATAAGAAGGAGCTTACCGAATACCTCTCATCGCTTGTCCGGTCCGATAAAGTCCGGACAAATGTGGTCGGCATGACACCACTCGGACTCATGGAAATTACGAGAATGAAAGTTCGAAAACCATTGAAACAACAGCTTGAGGAGG
Source organism: bacterium C-53 (assembly GCA_003612525.1). Lineage (GTDB taxonomy): Bacteria > Bacillota > Clostridia > Lachnospirales > Lachnospiraceae > C-53. Next base: position 160,974 of record RAZD01000002.1, read on the forward strand.
CCGGATATGAAATTTATAAACATCAATAAAGTGGCAGACGGTAAATATCTCAAAAAATACGAGTTGACATATGAAAATAAGGCCGGTAAAACCAAGACATACGAGATCGCAAGCCGGAAAGAGTTAAAAAACGCCGAAGATCTCGGAAAGCGTGTCAGCGGCGTATCCGTTGTTGCGATAAAAGAAGACAAAATAGTGCTTCTGCATGAATTCCGGATGGCTGTCAACCGGAAAATCTACAATCTGATTGCCGGAATGATTGAAAAGGATGAGACCATAGAAGACTGCATTTACCGCGAGGTCTATGAAGAGACAGGTCTTCGGGTGACAAAGGTCAGAAGGATTCTCCGCCCTTCCTATTCGGCAGTCGGAATTTCAGACACAAAGACTTATATTGCTTTTGTCGAAGTGGACGGAGAGATTGCAGATCATACTTCGGACAATGAAGAAATTGAGGCTGCCTTTTATACCAGGGAAGATGTAGCACGTATGCTTGAGACGGAAGATTTCTCTTCACGGGCACAGATAGTCGCCTGTTTTTTCAGCGAAAACATGATTTAACGGTTGACATGCCGGGCTTTCAATGTTATTATATACCAGTATGCCGCATATTGAGGTTATAAGTCTGTCAAAAGAAATTACAGGGACAGCACCGAAGGTAGCGAGTGATAAAATTAGGAGGTGCCATATGTACGCAATTATTGCAACAGGTGGAAAACAGTACAAAGTTTCCGAGGGTGACGTTATCCGCGTTGAGAAACTTGACGTAGAGACAGGAAACGCTGTAACTTTTGATCATGTTTTAGCTGTTAGTGATAATGGTCTTGCTGTAGGCGATGCAGTAGCAAATGCGACCGTAACGGGAACTGTTACCGATCAGGCAAGAGCAAAGAAGGTAATTGTATATAAATACAAGAGAAAAACCGGATATCACAAGAAAAATGGTCATAGACAAGCATACACTGAAGTAAAAATCGAAAAGATTAACGCTTAGTATATGAAAGACAGGTAATTTCATGATTACTGTTGATGTCTATAAAACGACGGACGGTGTCATCGAAGGGTTTGAATGTCTGGGACATGCGGGTTATGCAGAGGAGGGCAGTGATATTGTCTGTGCGGCGGTATCCGCTTTGGTAATCAATTGCATTAACTCTATGGATACGCTTTTAAAAGAGCCGCTGCGCATAAACCAAAACCAGAAAACTGGAACTATCAAATGTTTCTTTAAAAACAAACCGAGCGATCAGGCATTGCTGCTCGTAGATTCGTTATTTCTCGGACTTCGGGAAATTGAGAAGAATTATGGAAATACTTATATTAAACTGACATTTTAGGAGGTGTAGAACATGTTGAATATGAACCTTCAGTTTTTCGCTCATAAAAAAGGAGTTGGTTCTACCAAAAACGGCAGAGATTCCGAATCCAAAAGACTGGGCGCAAAAAGAGCGGACGGGCAGTTTGTAAAAGCTGGAAATATCTTATACAGACAGCGTGGAACCCGGATTCATCCTGGTGTAAACGTCGGACGCGGTGGAGATGATACTTTATTTGCACTGGTTGACGGTGTATTAAGATTCGAGAGAAAAGGAAGAGATAAAAAAAGAGCTTCCGTATATCCGGTAGAGAAATAATCATCCGACTACAATTATGACGGGTTTCAAACAAAAATGTTTGGAACCCTGTTTTCGCTTCATAGAAACTCTTTGTTTTGGAAGAAAGGTTAAAGGCATATGTTCGCAGACAGGGCAAATATATATATCAGAAGCGGTAAGGGCGGAGACGGCCATGTGAGTTTCAGACGGGAAAAATATGTCCCGAATGGCGGGCCTGACGGCGGAGACGGAGGAAATGGCGGTTCCGTTATTTTCATTGTTGATGAGGGGTTGAATACCCTGACAGACTTCAGACATATCCGTAAGTACTGCGCTGAAAACGGTGAAGAGGGCGGCAAAAGAAACTGTCATGGCAAAAACGGCCGCGATATCATCATAAAGGTGCCGGAAGGCACTGTCATCAAGGAAGAAACTACCGGAAAAGTCATAACAGATATGTCCGGAGATAACCGCCGATACGTAATTCTCCCCGGCGGAAGGGGAGGGAACGGCAATCAGCACTATGCGACTTCAACGATGCAGGCGCCGAAATACGCACAGCCCGGACAGCCGGCGAGAGAGCTGAACCTTTTGCTGGAACTGAAGGTGATCGCAGATGTGGGTCTGGTTGGATATCCCAACGTTGGAAAATCTACGCTTCTTTCCAGAGTGACCAATGCAAAACCGAAAATTGCAAATTACCATTTTACTACGCTGAATCCGAATCTGGGCGTTGTTGACCTTCCTGACAGCAGTGGTTTCGTCATAGCCGATATTCCTGGATTGATTGAAGGCGCTTCAGAAGGAGTCGGACTTGGACACGAATTTCTGCGTCATATTGAGCGGACACGCCTTATGATTCATCTTGTCGATGCCGCCTCCACAGAAGGCCGTAATCCTGTGGAGGATGTCTATGCGATTCAGAAAGAACTGGAAAACTATAATGCTGACATTGCCGGCAGACCTCAGGTAATCGCTGCAAATAAAATTGATGTGATCTTTGATGAGGACAGCGACCCTGTTCAGCTCCTGAAAGATGAATTCGAGCCAAAAGGCATAAAGGTATTTCCGATTTCGGCAGTCAGCGGACAAGGGATAAAAGAACTGCTATATTATGTGCGTGATCTGTTAAAAGAACTGCCTGCCCGGAAAATCACATTTGAGCAGGAATATTTCCCGGAATTTGAAGTCGACAGCCAGGAACCGTTCAGCGTTTCCTATGATGAAAAAGAGAATGTTTATGTGATGGAAGGGCCCCGTATCGAAAAGATGCTTGGATATACGAATCTTGACTCAGAAAAGGGCTTTGCATTTTTCCAGAAATTCTTAAAGGAAACGGGTATTTTACAAAAATTAGAAGAACTTGGAATTCAGGATGGTGACACTGTGCGTATGTACGGGTACGATTTTGATTATTATAAATAAAGAGGCAGGAGTAATTAAGAATGGAAATCTATCAGGGAAAAGAAGGATTCGGCGGCATTGCAATCGGACACATAAAAATATGCCGTGTCCCCCGTGGTGAATCAGGGCCTTTCGTATTTGATCAGGAGCAGGAACTCCTGAAACTGAAAGAAGCAAAAAATCAGGTTTTAACAGCGCTTTCCAACGATTACGAAACAGCGCTTCATAAATATGGGCAGAAAAAGGCGCACGAATATGATATGCAGTCTATTCTTTTGCAGGATCATCAGTTAGAAGACGCTATTATCGGCAGAATTATTAATCAGAAATGTTCGGTTGGAAAGGCGATTTCCGGCGCCGGAAAGTATCTGGAAGAAGTATTGTCTCAGGAGGCGGACAATTATCTTCGCAGCAAAAGCCACAGTATCAAAGAGCTGACACAGCGGCTGCTTTCAAGTCTCGACGACAGTGAAGGATTTGAAGTGTATTTGGGTGAACCCTGCATTGTAGCGACAAAATCATTAACCTCCGCCGAGCTTTTACAACTCGACAGTACGAAGCTTCTCGGTCTCTTTGTCGAAGATTCTACAGCGAACTCTCATATGGCAATTCTTGCAAAGGCAATGAATATCCCTACTATTATCGGATGCGAGATTGACCCGGCCTGGAATGGTCATATGGCTGTGCTTGACGGGGGATGGAGAGCTGTCTATATTGACCCGGACGATCAGACTATCTGTGATATGGAAGAACGAATTCAGCAGAAGAGCGAACATGATAAACGCCTGATGAAATTAAAAGGAAAGCGTGGTATCACAAAAAGCGGGAGAGCAATCAAAATTTATTCGAATATCAGCAGTGTCAGTGAAGCAGCGGAAGCTGTGGAATGCGATGCGGAAGGGGTCGGACTTTACCGGACGGAATTCGCATTTCTGAATCGGGATACACCTCCTTCAGAAGACGAGCTCTTTGACGAATACAGGGCGCTTGCCGTCAACATGTCTCATCGTTCTGTAGTCATCCGTACAATTGATATGGGAGCTGATAAAAATCCGGAATATCTACATATGGCTCCGGAAGCAAATTCAGCGCTTGGATGCAGGGGAATTCGCCTATGCCTTCGATATCCTCAAATCTTTAAGACACAGCTTAAAGCGATTCTGCGCGCATCCGTATATGGAGACCTGTCAATTATGTACCCTATGATTTCCTGTACGAAGGAGATCTTTCAGGCACATGAACTGCTTGAAGAATGCAAAAGAGAACTTGCCAGCGAAAATATTCCTTATAAAGATGCAAAGCAGGGTGTTATGATCGAAACGCCCGCATCCGTTTTAATTAGTGATGAAATTGCAAAACATGTGTCTTTTATGAGCATAGGAACCAATGATCTGACTCAGTACACGCTTGGCGTAGACAGAGAGAATGCGCTGCTGACCGATATATGCGACTATCACCATCCAGCCATACTGAAGATGATAAAAATGGTGGTAGAGAACGGACACAAACATAAAATTCCTGTAAGTATCTGTGGCGAACTGGCAGGGGATGAGACGTTAACCCATTATTTTCTGGAAATCAGAGTGGATGGTCTTTCTGTGCTTCCAAAGCAGATTTTACATCTTCGAAAGCAAATTATTGAAATGGATTAACTGCCTGAAAGGAGATAATAGTTTATGACAAGCAAACAGCGCTCCTATTTGAGAGGGCTTGCAAGTACAATGGACCCTGTATTTCAGGTTGGAAAAAACGGCATCACACCGGAGATTACCGATGCACTTGATGATGTTTTAAACGCAAGGGAGCTGATAAAAATCAGTGTATTAAAAAACTGCTTTGATGATCCAAAAGAAATTGCTCAGACAATTGCAGAGCGGACACATTCACATGTGGTGCATGTAATAGGAAAAAAGATCGTATTATACAAACCGGACCGAAAAAATCCGAAAATTATTCTTCCAAAATAATTTCTAAGTAAAGGACATGGGTGTGATTTATGCGGAAAATCGGTATATTAGGCGGAACATTTAATCCTATTCATATAGGTCATTTAATTCTGGCGGAGCAGGCGGCAGAAGAGTGTGATCTTTCTCAGGTTTTGATTCTTCCAAGTGGAATATCATATATGAAATCAGATATAGCAATACCGGATAAAAGCGTGCGCGCTGAAATGGTAAAGCTTGCAATTGAATCGAATCCGCTGTTTGTTTTCTGCGATATTGAACTGAAACGTGAAGGGAATACTTATACATGTGATACCTGTGATGAATTAATGCGGGGATATCCGGATACCGAATTTTATTTTATCATAGGAGCCGATACTTTATTTTCAATGGAAAAATGGAAAAATACCGCCCATATTTTTAAATGCTTTCATATTCTTGCAGCCGTACGTGACGATGCATCGAGAATATCCATGTTACAGAAATCAGAGGAATTAAAAAAGAAATATGGCGCCTCAATTTATATGCTTCATATGCCGAATCTTGAAATTTCATCAAAAGAGATACGCAGAATATATGCATCAGGCAAATCCATCCGATATTATGTGCCTGACAAAGTCTATGAATATATAAAGGAACGTGATTTGTATCATGAATATGAAGAATGTAAAGAAGCAGCAGAGTGCATTGCTGAAAAAATTGAAAAGAAAACTTGATAAAGAACGTTTTATGCACACATTGGGAGTTGCATATACAGGTGCATCCCTTGCCATGAATTACCGTGTAGACATACAGAAGGCTTTTCTGGCCGGCCTTCTTCACGATTGCGCAAAATGTATTCCAAACAAGAAAAAACTGTCTTTATGCCGTGAATGCGGGCTTGCTGTAACAGCCTCAGAGGATAAAAATCCATTTATGCTTCATGCAAAGCTTGGTGCACATTTTGCCTCCCATAAATATGGAATCAAAGATAAAGAAATCTGCTCCGCAATTTTATTCCACACAACGGGACGTCCCAGGATGAGTATGCTTGAAAAAATTATTTTTGTTGCGGATTATATTGAACCAGGACGAGATAAGGCACAAAACCTGGAAGAGATTCGAACACTTAGCTTTTGGGACATTGATGCCGCGGTAGAAAAAATCTGCTATGATACGCTCGTTTATCTTGAAGATGCCAAAAAAGAGATTGACACCATGACGCGTGAAACCTATGAATATTATCATGAATTAAATAAAAATAAGAATGGAGGGAAACCATGAGCAGAAATGCAAAAGAGATGACGAAAAAGATCGTGGCTGCGCTTGATGAAAAAAAAGCAGAAGAAATTCGGATTATAGACATTAGTGAGGTTTCCATTATGGCTGATTATTTTGTAATTGCACATGGAAACAACCGGAATCAGGTACAGGCTCTGATTGACAATGTTGAAGAAAAACTGTCTAAAGAAGATGGAATAATGCCGAAACAGACAGAAGGGTACAGAAATGCAAACTGGGTACTTATGGATTATGGAGATGTAATTGTTCATGTATTTGATAAGGAAAACAGACTCTTTTATGACCTTGAAAGAATCTGGAAAGACGGAAAAAATGTGGAAGCAGACGAATTTCGAGACTAAATATGTCTATTGCAGAGTGTAAATTGATGTGTTATTATATGTAAAAACCGAAGTTTGTGCCGGAGGACAACTTATGAATCGTTTTGAAAGAGTTTATAAGCAGGGAACAATTGTTATAACTGAGATTTTGGTTGACAAAGAAACAGGTGTAAATTATGTGTTTCACAGAGATGGAAATGCAGCAGGTTTAACGCCATTACTTGATAAAGAAGGAAAGCCAGTCGTAACACCATAATTTTAAGTTTGTTTGTGAAACAAAACAGGCAGAGAATTTTCTGAATTCTCTGCCTGTTTTTGCATAGCAGCGGCGGAGTATGTCAAACATAAGTCCAAAAACGGGCATTATCGGTAACTGCGAAATACACCAAATACTTTTCCAAGAATATCCACATGATCGACAATAATAGGTTCCATTGTATCGTTCTCAGGCTGCAGACGATAATGTCCGTTCTCCCTGTAGAAAGTTTTCACTGTTGCAGAATCATCCACAAGTGCAACTACCATATCCCCATTCTGCGCAGTATTGCAGCATTCCACAAAAATCTGATCACCGCTGAAAATTCCGGCATTTATCATGCTGTCGCCTTTTACATTCAGCACGAATGTCTCACCCGCCGGCACCATATCAGCCGGAATCGGGAAGTAGCCTTCAATATTCTGCTCGGCAAGAATCGGCTCGCCTGCAGCGACTGTCCCGACAATCGGTATACTTGCCGTCTCACGTCTCAGAATATAAAAACCGTCGTCCAAAATTTCGATCGCTCTCGGCTTTGTCGGATCCCTTCGGATGTATCCATTTTTCTCCAACGTCTCAAGATGAGAATGAACAGAAGATGTCGACTTCAAATGAACTGCCTCACATATTTCGCGCACGGCCGGTGGAAAGCCGCGCTCCAGTATCTGTTCTTTAATATATTCCAGAATTTCTTTCTGCTTCGCCGTAATTTTACCGTATGCCATAAAACCCTCCTATCATATAAACTAAATACGACCGTATCATCTCTACTTATCTGTTTAAATCAGTATAACATATCCTCCGTGAAAAAGCAAACATATATTCCAAAAATTTGTTCGATTTCGCTTGACATAGAAAAGCGTGTTCGTTTATAATACAGGAAACAGATGTTCTGAACACATGTTTTTGTTTGCTTTGGAGGGCAGAGTGATGAGGAGAGAGAATCCATATTTCATAATCAGCCAGAAAAAAAGGCGCTGCTATAACAGACGCCTTATCAAATTTATTTTTGCTTTTCTGCTTGTAATGACAACAGGCTTGACAACCGGAAGCCTGATTTCCTATGCGAATGCAAAATCACAAAATGCTGATTCTGTAAATACATCTTATAAATACTATACAAGCATACAGATTACGGAAGGTGATTCCCTTGAGTCCATTGCAAAGGAATACATGACAAAGGAATACGAAAATATAAATATGTATTTGTATGAAATGATGCAGATGAATTCGCTAAATGATGAAACCATACATACCGGACAGTTTTTAATCGTTCCATATTATTCCGAACAAATCAAGTAAAAGGGCTTATCAGAAATAAAAAAGGTAAAAATCAGTAACCCTTTGTTCGTTTTTGCCAAATGGATGAAAAATATAAGTGGTTGTTTATAAATCTAACTATTCGCAAAAGAACAGTTTTACGAATAGATTGCAATGATTTTATTCAAATAACAAGACTTTATCAAAATCCGTTGTTTCCTGGATTTTGATAAAGTCTCATAGATTTTGTATAGCTTTCCGGGGCCTAATCCTTCTTTTCATCCGAAATGCTTTCCGGAATGATTTCCGTAATTTCATTGTCAAGATCGGGGCGTCTGATTTTTACGGGAACTGATTTTGGTTCCTGTTTGGAGGAATGTGACGGATCCTCCTGTATCTGAAGCACTTTATTATGAATGTGGCGAAGCTTCATGTAGTTTTCGGTATTGTCAGGCAATTCTTTCTTTCTGAGCGTCTTACAGACTTTCCGCTTAATCTCCGCATAAATAACCGCAAATACCGGCACTCCGATAAACATTCCGAGAATGCCGAACAACCCGCCGAATATAGTGATTGCAAAAATAACCCAGAAGCTTGATAATCCCGTAGAATTTCCAAGAATTTTGGGACCCAGTATATTTCCGTCGAACTGCTGCAGTACAAGGACGAAAAAAAGGAAATACAGACATTGTTTCGGCTCTATGAGCAGAATCAGAAAAGCGCTTGGTATGGCGCCCAAATAAGGCCCAAAGAACGGAATCACATTCGTCACCCCGACAATTACACTGATGAGCACCGGATACGGCGTCCCGATCAGACTGGTTCCGGCAAAACAAATAATGCCGATAATCAGTGAATCCAAAAGTTTTCCGGTGATGAACCCTCCAAATGTCTGATGGACAAAGCGGAATTCGTCAATAATATTGTTGGCACTGGCCTCTTCAAAAACAGCGTATGCGATCTTTTTGAACTGTGCGGCGAAAGTTTCCTTACTGCTTAACATATATACGGATATAATCAGACCAATCAGCAAATTCCACAGGAAAACAAGGACACTTACAATCCGTGAAGATACGGAAATAAGAAGCGTATTGATCTGCGGAAGAAAGTCTCCCCGAATCCACGATTCGAGTTCTTTTGAATAGTCATTGACGTATTGAATCGCATATGTTTCGATCGTAGGATTATTGGCAAGCGTTTCCTCCAGCCATATGGTAAAATTATCAATATAAGAAGGCAGACGGAAAGCGAAGTTCTCAATGCTGCTTATAATCTGCGGTATCACCAGATTCGCAAAAGCATAGATCACTGTAAATGTAACCACTAAAGTAGCAAAAACACTGATGGCTCTCATTCGTTTTCTGGATTTCGAATGAAGCGCAATTCCGGCCTTTTGATAGATTGGAATCATAATATGGCTCTCAATAAAATTAAGAATGGGACATTGTATATACGCAAGAATAAATCCGTCAATTACAGGCATACTGATTCGAATCAGGCTTCTGAAATTGGTAGACACGTTTGAACTGTGAAATACAAAATAATAAAAGAGAATTCCTCCGCATATGGCAAAAAGGCCGGCCAGACTCCAGTATAGATATTTTTTGTCAAATTTATATTTCATATGTAAAGAACGCTTCCTTTCTTTGGTGTACTTATTTTTATATAAAACAGTATACCATAATATGAGGGTTTTTAGAAAAAAATCTATAAAACAAATTGTATTTGTAGTATACTAAATTGCGGCGGATAACACAACCAGATTTTGAGATGCTGTTTTTACGGCATTATGGAGGTTTGCATGACATTACAGAGGCTAATGAGCTACACACGAAAAGCGGTGGATGAATACCAGATGATTGAGCAGGGCGATAAAATTGCGATTGGAATTTCGGGCGGAAAAGACAGTCTTACTCTCCTGCATGCGCTGCATGGATTACGGCGGTTTTATCCGAAGCATTTTGATATAGAGGCAATTACGGTTGATTTAGGACATCCCGGTTTTGATTTATCGGCTATCCGGGAATTGTGCCGCACACTTGAAATTCCATATACAGTTGTCCATACGGATATCGCACAAATCATCTTTGAGATACGCAAGGAACCTAACCCCTGCTCCTTATGTGCGAAAATGAGAAAAGGCGCGCTCAATCAGGCGATCAGGGAAAGCGGCTGCAATAAAGTAGCGTATGCACATCACAAGGATGATATCATTGAAACGATGCTCATGTCTTTGATTTATGAAGGACGTTTTCACTCCTTCTCTCCCAGGACCTATCTCGACCGCATGGACCTTACGGTTATACGTCCGCTTATGTATGTCCCTGAGATGGATATACTCGGTTTCTATCACAAATATGAACTTCCTGTGGCAAAAAACCCCTGTCCTGCGGACGGCTATACAAAGAGACAGTATGCAAAAGATCTGATACGTCAGATTGAAAACGAGAATCACGGGGCAAAGGAACGGATGTTTTCTGCAATTTTAAATGGGGATATATCCGGATGGCCCAAACGTGTAGAATATAAAAGAACGAAATAAACAGAAAGGGGAACATACTTCTATGGTGCCAAAAGAACGAAATTATCATGAACAGACAATCATAGACAACACATTAAGACTGCGGGAACTTCAGAAAAATCTTCCGGCTTTCTGCAGGGATTTCTTCCGGGGAATCGAACCGACGACTTCCTCCCGTACCAGAATCGCCTATGCGTATGATCTGGGCGTCTTCTTCGAATTTCTTCATGAGAGCAACCCTGTCTTATCCAGGAAAGAAATTACTGAATACACGGTGGATATTCTCGATCAGATCAAACCGGTGGACATCGAAGAATACCTTGAATATTTGAATTACTACCAAAAAGACGGAAAAGAATATACAAATGATGAACGTGGAAAATCAAGAAAACTTGCAAGTCTGCGCTCCTTCTACCGTTATTTCTTTCGAACTGAAACCATCCAGACAAATCCGGCGGATATTGTCAGTATGCCGAAGCTTCATGAAAAGGAAATTATACGTCTGGATCTAGACGAAGTCGCTTCTCTCCTCGATCATGTGGAGAAAGGGACTGATCTGACAAAGAGACAATCCATGTATCACGAACGGACAAAAGTACGTGATCTTGCGCTTATGACACTGCTGCTCGGAACAGGAATCCGTGTATCCGAATGCGTCGGACTTGATATCAATGATGTGGATTTTAAAAATAACGGTATTAAAATCGTGCGTAAGGGTGGCTATGAAACGATTGTATACTTTGGAGAGGAAGTTGAGGAGGCGCTGCTCTCCTACATGGAAGAACGTGAGCGTATTATCCCCGTATCCGGAAATGAGAACGCACTCTTCCTTTCTATGCAGAATAAACGAATCAGCGTCCGCGCTGTAGAAAACCTTGTAAAAAAATATTCTCAGCTTGTCACAAGCCTGAAGAAAATCACCCCGCATAAGCTTCGCAGTACATACGGTACAAGCCTTTATCGTGAAACCGGGGATATCTATCTGGTCGCAGATGTCCTGGGACATAAGGATGTCAATACAACACGAAAGCATTACGCCGCTGTGGAAGATGAACGCAGAAGAAGCGCCGCCGACAAGGTGCGGCTTCGGAAAAGATAAGCGGAAGAAAGCCGGAGGGACTCCCTCCGGCTTCTTGCTTTAAAAGAATTCAAATATGAGTGATAATAGATTATTTGATTTTCGGTAAATCAGGAATGTTTACTTTCATCTTCTTAAGACACGGTTTCGCTGAGAAATAATCATTGTTTACTCCGTTTGAGTAAGTGATCTTAAGCGTTACCGTCTGAAGCTGCTTCTTTGTCACTCCTGTCGGTTTCTTCTTATCCTTAAATGTAAGTGCATAGGTGTAATGATCTGCATTCGTATTTTTATACCGGATTACTTCATATGGGGAATTTGCATCCGCAATTTCGACATTCCTGACAGTAAGTCCCATATAAGGGGTACTGCTGCAATCCTTATGCCATCCAGAACCGCTGCCAAACACATCCGAATCATATCCCATTTCGAATGAGTCCAATGTATATGGAGAATTCCAATATAATGTAAATGCATCTTTCTTTTCTCCACTGCCCGCATCCTCAAGAGTCACATCCGCCTTTTTCACATCTTTCACCGTCACAACAAGCGTTTCTGTTTTCACGGTTCCCCGATTATTCTTTAATGTGACATTTACGATATATTTGTTTCCTACCTGAATTTTTCCCGCATAGTAAGCATCATATTCGGGGTATAAAACAACAGAAGTCAAATCTCCTGTCTTCGTATTTGTCGTCTTGGAAGCAGTAAACAGCGCACTGTCTGTCGACACATCCCATTTTCCGACGGATGACACTTTATAGCTTGCCTTTAATTTTGTACGAAGCGTATTCCATTCCTTAGTGCTGGAAAGCTCCTCCATTGCTATATACGCGTTAATGCCTTCCGCTGCTTTTACTTTACCCATATCAATGACTGCTTCTTTTTTCTTTATTTCCGGCGCTTTTTCATCGTAGAGGCTAACCGTCATAACAGCCGGTTTCTTAAGCATGGACTTGAATACGCCGCTCTCTCCTTCCTGAGCTATAATCTGAACGGCAAATTTCACATCTTTTTTCGCATTCTTTGTCTTTTCATTTGCAGTGACTCTTACCCCGTATGTTCCATCCTTATAATCAATTACGGAACCAAACGTAAGCTCTTCCGGCAGGGGCTGTGCGGTGCTTCCTTTTCCGTTCAGTCCGGTTACGATTATTTTACCGCCCCGGTAGGTCTTCGGATTTAAAGTGAATTTAACAATACCGGAATCGTTCGTATTGCCGCTCACTGTTTCTTTATTGATTCTTGGTTTCACAGACTGCTTCACGGTAAGGTTCTTAACGGGAGATACCTTGAGTTTCAGGTTAACGGCATACTCTTTTCCCTTTACCCTTCTGGTATTATAAAAAGTCACCTTCAATTCTACCGTTGTCGCCTTTGTAATGGACTGCTTCGGCTGCAGAATAATGTCTCTGTAATGAATATAAGATTTTCCTTTTGCTTCGTTTCTGTAAGTATCCGTTAAAATCGCTTTATAGAAATCAGCGCTCTTACCCGCTACTTCGACGTTAAGGATTCTAGACACATCTGAATCATTATCCCCGGAATAGTTGTCCTTTGACAGTAACGATGTTACTATATCAGTCTCGGCCGATGTTTTTCCATATACGGAGATTTTCTTTTCCTTCAGAGAAACCTTTGGTGCTTTGTTTGTAACTTTTACAGTCAGCGTGGCAGGATATTTACCAACATAATTATCGACTTCTACATCCGCGCTGATCTTTCCGCCTTTTTTGCCTGTTACGGAAACATCGCCGCTGTTATCTACATGAATTCCTGCCGTACAGGTTACTGCTTTTACAGAGGAAACCTCCTCAATATCATTGCTTACAACGATATGCTCCTTTATATGCGCACTCCCATAATTATAAAAACGATTGATTTCAATCGGGGCTGTTTTAAACTTCGGCGCAGAAGATTTTACGGTTATGTTAAACTTGCCAAGCTTAACCGGAATCTCATGAAAGCCCTCTTTATCCGCTTTCAGAATGACCGTCGCCTCCACATCCTTAATGCCCTTGATATCGTCTATTATAAGATTGGTTGAATCTGAATCCGAGTCTGCTTCCCCATCATCGTATTTTGGCGTAATTTTAATCGAATAGTATTTCTTATCCGGATCATAGCCTGTATGTTCAACTCCGTCAGTCGGAGTGACAAAGTTCTGTACTGGCGTGTTGACTAACTCCGCTGCAAAATAACGATTAAATTCCTCATCGTCAATACGGATATCCGACACTTTGTAGGTTTCCTGCATTACCTTATGCAAATCACCGCCGGTGTTTTCCTCACCATAAGAGCCTTTGATGTGGAATTCAAATCCAACATCAACAGGACTGTACTTATATCCGTTTACAAGAACATTCTGATTCAGGATGTTTCCCGCATAATTATCTGCAATCAGTTTTGCACGTTCTCCTGCGCCAACTACTTCAATACGGATATAATTCTTTGAAGACATTTCGGTATCCGACACTTTGCCCTCTGCGTCCACATGGTTCGACACACCGATTGTAACGGTTGCATAACCTTTGCTCACCGCTTCAATACTGGAATTCTGTCCATCAAGCGTCGCCTTAACACAGGCATCGGAGCTTGTCATAGACCAGTAACCTGCTGTCAGGTAGCCCGCGCTGCGGTTGAACAGTTTCGCAATGTCTTCCGCATCAAGCTTCTCACCGACTTCCATCAGCAGATATTCCTGCTCTACAATGGAGTTCATTTCCCGCCGTTCCTGTGCGACGCCGTCAAGAATCCACACGGAATTTTTCGTATCCTGCGCTGCTGCGCCCTCCGCTTCCGTATTCAGAAACGCGCCTTTTTCATAGGTTCCATTGTTATCTTTTACAACGGCTGCGCCTTCTGTTAGTTTCGTATAATCCTGAGGTACCGATACATTATAAAGCGAACCACAGACATCGCCCATAATCAGTACCGGAAGGTTATCTCCCGTATAAACGATGGCATAGCTGTCTTTGTTTCCCTTGCCCGCTGTGATGCTTCCATCATTCATGACAAATTTGCCTGTATTATATACGGCAATACCGGCAGTCATGTCATCAATTTTAATGTCTGACATACTACATATGGAAAGAGCTCCGGCATTAGCCAAAACTTTCAGGCCTTCTGCTCCGGTACATGTAATATCTGAATTGTTTAAGGTAAGATTTCCTTCGTTTGTTATGGCTGTCGCACCATCTGCCAGCCCTCTGAACATAATGTCCAGGCCACTGAATTCCACATTTTTATCTTTTGCAATGGTAATCGTATTTGCACTTGTTGTAATCACACCTCTTATCACTACATCTTTATCAATAGCCAGATTATCGTTTAATGTAATTGACTGTGCATAAATATTCTTTTTCCCTTCCGAGAGTGCCTTCCTCAGTCCTTCTTCGTCATAAACATACGTATTGGATGAACCAGACGGAACTCCACTGCCGCCTTTCATCGGTGTGATTTCCGTTTTGTATGTGCCATCATCTTCGGCTGCGGAAATCTGTTGTTTCTCAGGACTTTCCTCTGCCGTGTTATAATAATAGTAGAATGATTTCTTTGCATCCGGCTCTTTCGTGTCCTTTGCAGTGTATAATACACAAGCGCCATTGTCATTCTCAATTGTGCCGCCAAGAAGCGTCGGATAGTTTGTCCCCTCATAGGCAATACCTTCAACATAGCCGCCGAACATTACAAAGGTTCCGGTTCCGGTTGCTTTAAAGGTGTTATTTCCTCCTACAAACGGTGTTGTAGATACGGCTGCACCGCTTCCAGTGCTAATGGATACTCCATTAGCATAATAATCGCTATCACTATCACCGTAAACGATAACTTTCCCTCCGCTCAGGGTTAGTACGGTTGGAAGCGCTGCATTTATTCCGTTGCTAATGTTAAGCGCCACGTCTCTTGCAAGCGGACTTCCAAGCTCAGCAGTACCGGTATTATAGATTGCTACCGCACTGGAGTCAATATTACCGCCCCTGACTGAAAGCGTACCTGTATTTTCAATCGCACAGGATGCTGCCTCATCACCGGTTGCTTCGATGGACGCCTCATTTACGGTAAGCGTACCTGCATTTTGAATTGCAGTAAGGGATTTTGCCGTTGCATTATCTTTTGCCGCCGTAATTTCCGTTTCGCCGCCGATAGACATAATACCGTCTGCTTCATTTACGACTGCAATGCTTCCTTCTGCTATAGAAGAAATACTGCCGCCGTCAAAATCGGCAGTTGCTTTTGCTTTGTTCTCAAAGGAATTTCCAAGTGCGGATTCAATTGAAACACCCGTACCATCAAGATTTTCTTTTGTTTTAAAAATTCCCTCATTGACTACCTTCAGGTTATATGCACCGGCAACCAGTGTCAGTGCGGAAGTGCCCGGGACGGTCAACACGGCATCCGCCGCTGCAACATCCGCTGCAAACCTTACAATAATGCCATCCTCTGTCTGATCTTCAATGACCACTTCCTGACCTGCCTGTACAGTAAGTTTCTTTTCCTTCAGAAGTTCCGCAGTGATTTCATAATCAGCGTTATCACCTTTTAACGCGATCTTAACCGTCTCAGTTTTGGAACCCTTCTTGGAGCTTCCTTCCGAAGATGCGTTTAAAGCATCTAAAAGGTCTTTTGCACTGTAGACATACCGGGTACTGTCTGCACCTGTCACTGTTTCGTCCAGTGCATTCTCCGGCTGTTCTACAATAATTTCTTCCTCCGACTGTCCTGCAACAGACTCTTCCGCTGCTTCCAGTTCTGTTGTTTCCGGCATACCCGAAGCAGTATCCTCCGGCTGCTCTGCTGCAGTATCTCCAGCCTTCGGTTCTTCTGTGGCGACATCTTCAGCCACTTCCTCCTTACCAGTATCCGCTGCCAGCTGCTCAGTGGAACCCTCCTGTGCCGGCTGCTCCTTTTCCGGCTGCCCGGGTGCAGAATCTTCCGTGCTCTGAAGATTCTCCTGTTCGATTGAGACAGTTTCATCCTGCGCCGCATAAACAGGCATCTGGATGCTGGTCACAATCATTGCAGCAGCAAGGAATACCGCTGCAAATCGTTTCAGTCTTTTCATCAACAAATTCTCCTTCCTTTTGCATAAATTCTTACTATATACTTTGAGTAAATATGTACAAAACGTATAGTAATGTTTCTTCATTGTATCACGCCCCTGTAGAAAAGGAAAGAAAAATCTCGTTTTTTTCTCCCTAAAAAAACAATACTATTTGTCATGTATTATAAATCTTCCCTCTAGATGCACCTGCACACAAAAAAAGCCCCGGAATTTCATCCGGAGCTTTCCTACTCTATAAATACCCTGTTTCTTTAATTATACCGAAACCGTCCCACAAGTTCCTGAAGCAGATCCGCCTGATTTGACAATTCTTCGGATGCCGCCGCGCTTTCCTCGGAAGCGGCTGAATTCGATTCCACAACATGTGCAATCTGATTCACGCCTTCCGTAATCTGTGTAGCTGCCAGGGCCTGATTATCGGAGGCCTCCGCTATTTCTACAATTGATTCATGTGCTATTTTGGCGTTTTCCACAACGGCATTCAGTGATTCGGCCGTTGACTGTGTAAGTCTCATTCCCTCTTCCACCGCAAGGATCGCATTCTGTATCAGATCCTTTGTATTTTTTGCTGCCTCAGAGCTCTGCTCAGCAAGTATTCCTACCTGCGTGGCAACGACCGCAAAGCCTTTACCTGCTTCTCCAGCCCTGGCAGCTTCTATGGAGGCATTCAGAGCCAGAAGATTCGTCTGACTTGCAATTTCCTCAATGCTGCCTATAATTTCCGCAATTTTACCGGAAGCATCCTTAATCTTTCCCATTGCATCCGTATTTAACTGCATCTGTTTATTGCTTTCCATGATCTGACGGTTCATCTGATCAACAATCGTTTTTGCATTCTCCGCATTCTCTGCATTATCCTGTATCTTCTCAGAAATATCGGTAATAGTAGCAGTCAATTCCTCAATGGCGCTTGCCTGATCTGTAGCGCCTTCCGCGAGAAGCTGCGCAGCACCGGCAAGGTCAACAGCGCCCTTTTGAACATTTTGAGAATCTACATCTATTTCCCTCATTGCACTGTTCAGTGCGGCTGCAATCTTCCGGACAGATTCGCTGATCTGAGCCAGATCACCGTTATAAGTCTCATGAACCGCAATCGTAAAATTCCCATCCGAAAGTTCGGCCAGATGCCGGCTGATATCGGAAATAACTGTATTCAGATCATGAATCGTGTTCGATAGACTATTCATCAGAATGGCCGTCTCATCATTTGTTTCCGGCTCCGGTGAGGGAGAATGCAGATCGCCTTCTGCTAACAGCTTCAGGCGGTTTGCAGAAGTTATGATTGGCGCTGCGACGGCTTTTCCAAGACGAATTCCATTTCGAACACCAATAACTGTAAAAAGAACTACAAAAATAATCGTAAGAATCAGCGAGAGGGTAAGCATCCCCAGAAATTCGCTTCTGATCGCCGATACGCCGATACTCCATCCGTCAGAATCCGGCACCGGAGAATACGATACGATCTTTGTAACGCCGCCATAGGTATAAGTACCCGTGCCGCTTTCTCCGGCAGCCATTTTTTTACAGATTGCACTGAACTTTTTAAGTTTAGGATCTGTATTTCCCAGATTGATACAGTCCTCGACTCCAACGATCTCAGAATTCAGATCCGCAATGGTTATGCCGTCAGAATTAATCATAAAAGCGGCTCCGCCTTCTCCAACTTTTATGGAACGCATGATATCATTCAGGCATTCTCCATTAGGTACATATACCACTACGCCAACCGGGGTTGTTCCTGGGATGCCGTCATCCCACAAAGGCGCCGATACCGCAAATGACACCTCATCTGTGACCTGACTGTATGCCGGAGTGGACACATAAGTATTTCCTTTCATTCCCTCTTTAAAATAATCTTTGTCAGAAAGATCTACACCCGAAATCACATCAATGCCATTGCTGTCAAGGAGAAATCCTGTCTCAAAATCATGATCTTTGATACGCTGCTGCAAAATAGCGCTTTTCTCCTCCACAGACTTTTCCTCATCCGCAAGCCTTGCAATGCTCCCTGTCTCATAAGCAATAGCAATATACTCGCTGAGCGATGCTGACACATAATCTGCTGCAATATCTGACATATTCTGAATTGATTTATCAATTGCATTTATAGATGAAACATAATTGAGAGCGCCTGTGATCAGACCCAGAATAACACAGGACAAAATAACGACCTGACCGAATTGTTTTGCTATCTTTTTCTCAATTCCAATAAACTCATGAGCGTCCTTTGCCTGATCTGCCCTCTTCATCCCTTTTGGTATCTTCATAATAATCCCCCGTTCTTGCTCAGCCTGCGAATTTAGGCTCAAGCACAAATTTGCAGATTGAAAAATCCTGATTTTCAATCTAATTATTTCCTTCCCTCAACTGCTTGAATATAGCTCTTTAAAAATTCAACAGTTCCATCAACACCAAGTACACTGGAACTTACAGACAGATCATATGTATCGGAATGTCCCCACTTTTTAGAAGAATAGTAATTGTAGTAGCTTGCACGCTGCTTATCCTTCTTATGAATCATATCCTTTGCCTTTTCGTAAGTCAGTTCATATTTCTGCGCAATACGCTTTGTTCTCGCATCCATATCCGCATGAATAAAAATATGGACGCAGTCGGTACGGTTTGCAAGTGCGTAATCCGCACATCTTCCTACGATGATACATGGCCCCTCGTCTGCCAGCTTCTTTATCGCATCAAACTGCGCAAGAAAAACTTTGTGACTGATTGGCATATCCACAAATGTAGAGGAATTATATCCAAATGAATACGTATCCATAACCAGATTATACAGAAAACTGCTGGTTGGACGTTCATCATGGTTTTCAAAAACCTCCTGGCAAAGACCACTTTCTTTTGCCGCACGAGCCAGAAGTTCCTTATCATAACATTTTATGCCATAATAATCAGCAAGTTTCTCACCGATTTCCCTTCCTGCACTACCAAATTTTCTACCGATTGTTATAATTGTCTTCATAATTCCGTCACTCCTTTCCGGTATTTATTTTTTTATTATAACAAACCCAGGCGCGAATTTCTATCTTTTTATGAAAGAAACTATGCAAAACACACAAAAAAGCTTTGAGAACTATAGAAAAAAGTGCCACATTTTACATAAAACAATGTGCCACTTTCTATGTTCTATTCATTCGCACAAGCATTTCTTTTTATTCAGGAAGCGTCTCAAGCAGATTCTGAAAGTACCCAGGCAGGGGCGCCTCTGTCTCAATATACACACCGGTAGACGGATGCACAAATCCAAGTATTCCGGCATGAAGAGTCTGCCCGATAAGGTCGCTTACCGGAGGCTTCAGACTACAATACACTTCATCGCCCACCAATGGATGATGGATATGCGCCATGTGTACGCGAATCTGATGTGTTCTTCCTGTTTCCAGCCGGCACTCCACATACGTATAATTCCGAAAGCGCCTTAATACCTTAAAATGAGTGACAGCTTCTTTCCCTCCATTTGTCACCACTGCCATCTTTTTCCGGTCTCTGGGAGAACGACCAATCTGCGTGTGAACAGTTCCTTCTTCTTCTTTTATAACACCATGCACAATCGCCGCATAGACGCGACGAATCGTATGGTCCTTTAACTGCGCTGCAATATTTTTGTGTGCTTCATCATTTTTGCACGCGATTATGGAACCGGTCGTATCCCTGTCAATTCTGTGCACAATACCGGGCCGCTTCACACCGTTAATCCCAGATAAATCCCTGCAATGATATAAAAGTGCGTTGACAAGAGTTCCGCTGCTATACGTCTGATCCGGGTGAACCACCATTCCTTTCGGTTTATTGACTACTATTACGTCACTGTCCTCATAAAGAATATGAAGCGGAATTTCCTCAGGAAGGATATCAGGTTCACTTTGCCTGGGAATATCAACGGATATGACATCGCCGACAACCACTTTATAACTTGCTTTCACACTACAGCCATTCACGGACACACTTCCATCTTTTAACAGGCGCTGTAAATAAGAACGTGAAAAAGATTCACATTCCCCACAAAGATATTTATCAATCCGGACGGCATCATTTTCCTGGGTGACTGTCAGTATCATAACTCTCTTCCTCTTCAAGCATAGAAGAATGTATTTTCACCTGCTTTGCCTTTTTAAAATCAAGGTCTTCTTCCTTATAATAGAAACAAATTAATACAACAAAGAATATAGTCGCCACTGTCACATAGCAGTCTGCAATATTAAAAATCGGGAAATTAATATATATGATATAAATAAAATCAATGACATAATTTAACCGGATACGGTCAATCATATTTCCCAATGCGCCTGCCGCTATCAACACGAAGCAGATACGCAACAGCGTGTATTTCTTTTTCAGCGGAAGCTTATATAAAGCAATTGCAATTGCGACAAGAAAAACACTTCCTGTCAGAATAAAAAACCACTTCTGATTTTGAAAGATTCCAAATGCCGCTCCCCTATTTTCCAGATAAGCAAACTGCAACACTCCCAAAATCAAATCAAAAGGCTCCTGATCTTTCAGTTTCTGGACCGCAAGCAGCTTTGTATACTGGTCAATTCCTATCAGAACGCCAATAATCAGAAGATCAATCGCATAACGGATAATATAATTCATTCTTTTTGTCATTTCAGTTCCCATGCCTTCTTATACTTCTTCCTTATAGATCAATTCTTCAATCGCCGCCGTGATTTCTTCATCCGTCACTGTCGTGTCGATCACTGCCTTTCCGACCTTTTTCAAAAGAATAAATTTTACATGGCTCCCGTCCATCTTTTTATCTGATTTTGTAAGATTCAGAATTTCCTCCGGATTTCCTTCAGAAATAGATATCGGAAGGGAAAATGGCACAAACATATCACGGATCTCATAATATTCTTCCATCGGTATCATATTTCGTTTATAGGAAATATAGGCGGCTCCAATACAGCCGAGCGCCACACATTCACCATGAAGATATTTAAAATCCATATATTTTTCAATCGCATGTCCAATTGTATGCCCTAAATTGAGCAGCGCCCGTTCCCCTTTTTCAGTAGGGTCTTTCTCAACAACCGACTTCTTTATCTGACAACTTCTGTAAATCATCTCTTCCAAAATTTCAGTGTCTTTCTCATTAATTTCGGGGAAATGATCAATCAGCCATTCATAAAAGACACCATCACGAATCAGGCCATGCTTTAATACTTCGGCCATACCGGAAGCAAACTGTCTGTTGTCGAGACTTTTCAAAACAGACATATTCATATAAACCAGGCGCGGCATATGAAACGCCCCTACCATATTCTTATAGGAATCAAAATCAACGCCTGTCTTTCCCCCGATGCTGCTGTCCGTCTGTGAAAGGAGCGTTGTAGGAATCTGAACGAAATCAATTCCACGAAGGTACGTTGCAGCCGCATATCCACACAAATCGCCAACCACACCGCCGCCTAACGCCACAAGCAGATCTTTCCGGTCAAAATGCTCTTCGATCAGAAATGCATACAGATCTTTTACCGTGTCAAGCGTCTTATGCTCTTCTCCTGCCGTCATCGTATACAGGACAACTTTGCCTGCTGATGCAGACGCCGCCTTCTGCACTTCTTCACCATAGAGTTTTTCCACATTGCTGTCTGTTACAATACAGATTTTCCTGTCCTGCAATTCCAGTTCATTTAAGCATGAACTCAGATTCTCGAAAGAATGTTCAATGTAAATAGGATATAATATCCGGGATGCTTTATTGATTGAAAGCTTTCTTGACATCTTTTTTCTCCTGTTCATAAACATGAGAATTCCGCATGCAGGACTTTGTCCCATATGCGGAACTCTCATATATTCTTTCATTCATTAAAATCTCTTTACGGCTGCCGGGACATCAAATGTCCCATTGCTGTTTAACAAATCCTGAAAATCTCCGGAAATATCTACGGATCTTGGAGTAATAATGAATATGTAGTGTGAGATCTTCTGAAGATTTCCACTGATTGCATAGGTGGAACCGGATGTAAAATCAATAATACGCTGTGCAATATCCACATCCAGACCCTCCATATTCAGCACCACCGTCCTGTTTGCAAGCAGTGTGTCCGTAATTTCCCTCGCATCCTCCACAGAAGTCGGTTTAATTACACAGACTTCCATTCCCGCGGGAATATTTCCACGCTTCGGACGCATAGGGGTTACTTTGGGTGACATTTTTATACTTACATCATCATCTCTATCAGGAGTACTTTCTCTGCGTACTGATTTTCTCTTTGGTTCTTCAATGTAATCATCATCTTCGTCATCATCGAAGTATTCGTCATCATCATAATCATCGTATTCGTCGTCGTTCAGTTTCATTGCATTTAAGAACTTGTCCAAAACACTCATCGCAGTACCATGCCTTTCTTGCATTTTATTCCCGCTTATCACGGATTTTGTTTATATTCACGCTCGCCAAAAATGCCGGTTCCGACACGAATATAAGTTGCGCCCTCCTCTATGGCAGCCGGATAATCTCCCGTCATACCCATAGACAATATGCCCACATCTATATTATTACCCGAATCCTTAGTTATGTCAACAGATAATTGCTTCATTTTAACAAAATAGCCACGATTTTCATCCGGTTTTGCCGCGTATGGTGCGATAGTCATAAGACCTTTTACCGCAATTTGGGGAAGCAGGCTAATCTCCTTTACGAGCTTCTCCGCCTCCTCATAACGACATCCAAACTTACTTTCTTCCCCACCTATATTCACCTCTATGAGAATATTTGCGGTCAGATTATGCCTGACTGCCTGTCGGCTGATCTCCTGGGCAAGGTGAAGAGAATCCACACCATGTATCAGACAGACTTTATCAATAATATATTTGACTTTATTTGTCTGTAGATGGCCAATCATATGCCAGCGGATGTCCTTCGGCATTTCCTCGTATTTCTGTACAAGTTCCTGTACCTTATTCTCTCCGAAATCGCGGATTCCGGCATCATAAGCTTCCATAACGAGACTGACCGGTTTTGTCTTGCTGACAGCGATCAACGTTACATCCGACCGGTTTCGTCCACTTTTCTGACACGCCTTCTCTATTTCCTTTTCTACCATTTCCAGATTTTCTTTTACAAACCCCATCCTCTGTCTGTCCTTTCTCAAATATGTTTTTTCAGCACTGCTTCCGTCAATTAATTATTGAATACAAAATCATCGTCATTGACACTGCTTCCGTCAAGGACAATATGATCATATACATTGAGTCCATAATCTGTATTGGATTTCACAATTGCATATTCTCTGTTTCGATAGAGAATTGTGATTTGTGTAAAATCCGCATATCCCTTGTTCATATTATAAACACCAATGAGAGAACCTTTCTTACTGATCGGATATTTATCAGAAGAATCCGGCTTTATGATATAATCGCCAATCCGGAACACGGAAGTGTCCACATAATACTCCGTATCCGTCATATAATAAATATCCGCTTTTACAAATTCAGTGCTCTGAGTACCGTCTTCAAGGTAAGTTTCCCGCATAAAACCGTCATCGGAACTGTTTCCGCCCCGTGTCAGATATTCTTTTGGAATCAGATAAAATTCTTTCTGTACAATTGCGGAATTCGGAACTTTCAATCCTTTTTCAGTGTCAAGCTGAAGCTCCACATCCAGATATCTGTCAGAAGCAAACGTTATAACAGAATTTGTAAAATCAAGTTTTAAATAAATTCCATCTTCTTTATGGATAATATCCACCGCTCCCCATGATTTATCCCCGGTTTTTAAAAATTTAACCTCTATATATGTCTCGTCTCTCAATTCCTCGGCACGTTCTTCATCAATTACCATCATCAGAGACCAGTTTTCTTCCGTAATCAGTTTATACGCATTGTCGCCGCTTCCAACAAGTGCGTTGCTTTGCAGCTGCTGCTTTGGGTGAAGTTCTTCATCAAATACAGATTGATTTATATCAGCCGACGTCAGATTCTCAAGACCATCCGTATTATAAACTATAAGGCCGCTCTGGTCAGCATAGTTGAAATCAATCAAGTCGCTCATTCCGGCATTTCTGATATCGGAAAGGCTTGCAAGGACATTCTGGTTGGCAAGCTTCATAACAGTGCCTTCCACAGCAAACTTGAAATCATATACCGTATCAAAATTTCTGTCATTATATGTATTCCGATAATTCATAATCTGCGTTTTCAGTTCATCCATATCTTCATTTGTCAGTGAATCACCATTTTCCAGATTGGCCGCAATCAGTTCTGAAAGCCGCCCGCTTTCATCTACGGTATAAACCATAGACCCATTTGCCACTTTTTCGCCTTCTCTGGCGTAATAGTTAATGTATCCGGCGTTTGAAGTCTGATAAACGCTTTCGGAACGCAGGATTACACCACGGTAAGTGTTATCCACAGCCAGCGAACCTATTTTTACTTCATAACCGGTAATGCGGGTAGACGTAAAATAAAAAAAGATCATCACGATAATATACACAAAAATAAACCCGAAAATAATTAATCCAAGATTAATATTTAAAGGTTTTCTGTATTTTGTTATTTTATTGTTTGTCTTACTGCTGTTCCTGGCTCTTTTCTTTGCCATGCGGCTGCTCCTTAAAAGGGCCATCACAATTGTGACAGCCCCCTACACTCACATATTTTTCTCCTATGTAAAACTCTATTACAGTTCTGCAATTATTTTCGATTTTAAATCATCCGCAACCTCAGCACTCGTGATCGAAATGCTGACTGTAACTACAACATCAAATTTTTCACTGATCTTATCTAATCTACGAAGGACTTCGGCAACCTGACTGTCATCAGCAAAACTTACCTTAAAGAAACGATCAATATAAATCTGCTCCAAATCGTGATCACTTGCAATAATTCCGCTGACAAATCCGACAAATTCCTCAGGGTTTGAAATAAAATAATCTTTCGTGTTCACCAGACGAATTGCATTCTTGAGCTCATACATATGCTGTGAATCTTTATCAAGAAATACAATATTTCCATTTGCTGACTTAGAAGCCTCATTCACCTTGTCCAAAAGAACCTTTGTCTTACCTTTACCTTTTTCTCCAACAATTAACTGTACCATTGAAATCTCCTCCTTCGGATTTTAGATATATTTATTATAGAGCATTTGTATTCAATTGACAACTACTAATCAATGACTTTTAAAAGGCTGTTCATTTTAAGGTACAGTATATCGGAATCCTCCGCTTTCATCACAACAGAGATAAAAGGATTTCCTGCACTGTCCTTTGACAGAAGAATCAAATTCGACCGCGCGGCTTTTGTGGTTCCTGTCTTTCCGCCAATCACTGTCACTTCCGTTGGGGGCTGAATGTCACCCTTTAAATAACGGTTTGTCGTATTATATGTGATATTTACCATTTCACCCACACTGTTTTTGTAGTTTGTCGTATAAGTGTCCATATGAATCATCTCATTAAACACGGGATATTTCATTGCTTCATTAAAGATAAGATACAAATCATATGCCGTTGAATAATGATTTTCGTCATGCAGGCCATGCGGATTTACAAAATGCGTATTCGTAGCTCCAAGTCTGGCGGCTTCCGTATTCATCATATTGCAGAAGTCTTCGAC
Source organism: bacterium C-53 (assembly GCA_003612525.1). Taxonomy (GTDB): domain Bacteria; phylum Bacillota; class Clostridia; order Lachnospirales; family Lachnospiraceae; genus C-53. The sequence goes on from RAZD01000002.1 coordinate 187,267, forward strand.
GCTTCCCGAAATATATTCCGCAATCATAACGGCTGCGTCATTTCCCGAATACAGTAACAGTCCGTGCAGCGCCTGGTCAAGCGTCATGGTATCGCCTGGTTTGAACCCGCAAAGCGTAGCGCCGGACTCCTGAATCAGCACGTTTTCAGAAGCCGTCAACACATCATCCATATTCCCGTATTTCATGGCAAGCAAAGCTGTCATCACTTTCGTCATGCTTGCCGGATACAACTGCGCCGTTGCATTTTTTGCATAAACTACACGTTTGTTATTTACATCAAAAAGCGCTGCAGAGCCATAGGATTCACTCCCGGTTTCAATTTCTTCACCGGCAATGACGTCTTCTGATACGACACAGATATCAGAAGCAAATGATTTTGCCGTGCGCTCGGTATCCGCTGATTCAAAACGGAATGCGGACACGTTTGTATTTATATCATAAGGAACTTCATATGCAATGCTGCCGCAGCCATTCAGAAGAATACAGGCTGAAATCACCACCGCTATTGCTTTATTTCGTTTACTTGTACATCTCACGCCACTCGAGATCTCCTCTGTCTAAGGATTTAATCAGAAGCTCCGCCGTTGCAAGATTGGTTGCAAGCGGAATGTTGTGAATGTCACAAAGAACTACAACATTGTTCACATCCGGTTCATGCGGCTTCGCCATAGGATCCCTCAGGAAAATTACCAAATCCATCTGATTATGTTCAATCTGTGCACCTAACTGCTGTTCACCGCCCAGGTGCCCTGCCAAAAACTTGTGAATGTTCAGATTTGTTACTTCTTCAATCAACCTTCCGGTTGTTCCGGTAGCATATAGCTCATTTTTGTTCAAAATGCCCCTGTACGCAACACAAAAATTCTGCATCAGCTTTTTCTTTGCATCATGTGCAATCAACCCAATATTCATATCTACCATTCTCCATTCTTTTATGTAAATTATTATCGGTCACTCGTCATCAAATGTCAGCTCACTGCTGTACATTCCCTGATATTTTACCGGCTGTAAGCCAATGTTTAAAACAATGCCCAGCCCGATATAAAGACTGACTAAAGAAGTCATTCCATAACTCATAAACGGAAGCGGAAGCCCTGTCGTTGGAAGAATTGCCGTAGCAACGCCAATATTAATAAAACTCTGAAAGCCGATATTTGCCGCCACGCCTGCACAGATTAATGTTCCGGACAAATCTTTCGCCCGTCTTCCCACCTTAATACATTCAATGACTAAAAGTGCAAGAAGCACAATAAGGCTGCAACATCCCGTAAATCCAAGTTCTTCGCCGACAATTGCAAAGATAAAATCCGTCTGTGGTTCAGAAATAAAGTTTCCGTTTTTCACAGAGGCTACCACATTGCTTTTGTACCCTTTCCCCATAAGCTGTCCGCTTCCGATTGCAGTTACGGAATTCTGCTGCTGATACCCTTCCGCATTTGAATACTTGTCCGGCTGAAGCCATGCAAGTATCCTCGTCTGCTGATATCCCTTAATCAGTTTCTGATCCGGCTGAAGAACCAGCACAAGAACAAGAACCGCCACCGGTATGACAACTGCCAGCACGCCCCCTATAATCTTAAAACTTAATCCTCCGATAAAGAGCAGCACACAGAAGATAATGATGATTATAATGCTGGTTGACATATCAGGCTGCTTATATACAAGCAGAAACGGCGGTATAAACAGCAATACCATACTAAGCAGAACGCGGAATGTATTCAGTTTATCCTTATGTTTAATAATAAACTGTGCATAGAATAAAATCAATAATATTTTTGCAAGTTCCGAAGGTTGAAAACGAATCCCTGCAACTTCAATCCATCGCTGCGCGCCATTGCTGCTGTCGCCGAATACATATACTGACCACAGCATCAACAGATTAAATACATAAATCAGCCAGTAAAAATTCAAAACAAATGAATAATCAAACAGTGACAAAACAAGCATTGCCATAATTCCCAGAAATAAACCGTAAACCTGGCGCGACTGATACGCTTCCCTTGCACTTCCGATCATCATTATCCCGTACAGTGATATGGTGACTGCCAGAATAATCAGCTTAATATTATAATTCTTTAATTCGTATCTTTTAAACATTTTTAACTGTTCCCAAATGTGTTTTTCAGATTCAGAATCGGAATGCTTGCATACAACGCAGGCGTCTTTCCATTTTCTGTTTTCGTTTTCAGTATCTCTACATCCACGCCCTGGACGTCAATTTCCATGTATTTTGAAATGACTTTGATCAGATCATTCTTTATCATTTCCATAACTTCCGGTGTACAGTTCGCACGATCCGAAATCAACAGTAGTTTTAAGCGGTCTTTTGCCACATCTTTTGAAGTTTTCCTGCGAAAAAATCTCATTATATTCATATTCTGCGCCTCCTTATGCTCTTTTGAAAATACCCGAAAGTTTTTGCCACATTGTTTCATTTGACTCAAATTCCATAATTGGTATTTCCTCGCCCAGAATACGGCGGCATATATTCTCATATGCTCTTCCCGCAGGAGTTCTGTCACCGACAAGCGGCTCTCCCTGATTGGTTGTTATTACAACATTTTCATCATCCGGAACAGCCCCAAGCAGAGGTATGGATAAAATTTCAACCACATCATCCACATTCATCATATCGCCCTTGCGGATCATATCGATTCTCAGCCTGTTCACAATTAAATCCATTCTTCCGATTTCATTGGCTTCCAGCAGACCGATAATCCTGTCCGCATCGCGAATTGCCGATACTTCAGGCGTCGTCACGATAATCGCTCTGTCCGCCCCGGCAATCGCGTTTTTAAATCCCTGTTCAATTCCTGCCGGGCAGTCAAGAATAATATAATCAAATTCCTGTCTGAGCTCTGCAATCAGCTTTTTCATCTGTTCCGGCTTCACAGCGCTTTTGTCACGTGTCTGGGCAGATGGCATCAAATACAACAGCGGATGGCGTTTGTCACGAATTAAAGCCTGCTTAATCCGGCAGTTTCCTTCCACAACATCCACAAGATTATATACAATCCTGTTTTCCAGACCCATCACAACATCGAGGTTTCGAAGACCGATATCCGTATCGATCATGACCACTCTTTTATCCAATTCCGAAAGACCTGTACCAATATTTGCTGAAGTGGTGGTCTTACCCACTCCGCCTTTTCCTGATGTAACGACAATTACTTCACACATAGCATTCTCTCCTAACTTAAATTTGAAATAACGTCCTACCATCAGAATCCCCGTGCCTAATACAGCAGCGAAGGATCATTCAGTAATTCTTTTGTAATTGGTTTCATGATAATCTGGGAGTTTTCCACATAAGCGATTTTGGGAAGAGATTTGCTTCTTAGCAGTCCTTTCAATCCCTTTTCTCCCTGTTTTGCAATAATATCTCCTATCTTAATCTGTGTTGGCTTCATATCGAGCGCCGCCACAAAATTATTGCCATTCCCTCCTCCGGCATGCGCCGAACCGTAAAGCGTCCCCAATACTACGATATTTCCGGACGAAACCACTTTCGCGCCGGGATTTACATCTCCGAGTATTACAATGCTGTACTCGGTTTCCAGCGTCTGACCGCTTTTTAAATTTCCACGGTAGAACTGACCTTCGTTATGATCGGAACTTTCTGCAAACTTGTTCATTGCATTTAAGTATACCTCATTCTTCTCGGGATCTGTTTCCATAAGGCACGCAATTTCTATGCTGGAAACGCTGCTTATGGTTTCAATCAGCTCTATTTCCTGTTCCGGTGTCAGTTTTCTTCCCTCAAATGAAAGTACGACTTTCGCCGTTCCAAAAAATTTTGCAGACTCACTGAATTTCCGTTCCACGGCAGCCTTTGCTTCATTAAAGCTAATCTCCGAATTCAAAATTACCGCAATTCCGTCCGGAAAACTTTTAATGACAACCGCACTTTTCACGTTATCCCTCCTTAATTTCATACTAGTCGCCGGCAATCGTACTGTCAGGTCGCTTAGCCTCACCAGTAATAATTTCTTCTATATCTTCAAGTTTAAAATAATACTTCATAACATCCCTTGATACCTCCACGGCATTTGCAGAAGTATATCCGTATGCAATACGCGTTGCAATTGAAATTTCCGGTGTCTCAAACGGAGCAAATCCAACAAACACCGCATGATTTGGCCGGCTTGCAATCTGCTGCGCCGTTCCTGTCTTACCGGCAGCCGTAATCGGAAAATTACGAAACGCGCTCGCATTTTCAACCACACCCCGCATTCCCAGATGAACCGCTTCCCACGTAGAATCCGGTATTTCAATTTTGTTACGTACTTCCGGTGTATATTCTTCGAGAACATTTCCAGAGGCGTCCGTCAGATTGTCAAGAAGGCTTAGCTTAAAACAGGTGCCACTATTGGCTATAGTCGTCACATAGCGCGCAAGACCAACGGTCGTAAAGTTGTTTGTACCGTGGCCGATTGCGGAACGCACCGCATCCTCCGAAGAAATTCGCGGTTCCGATTCGGAGAGCTCAATGCCCGAAGGTTCGGATAAACCAAACATCTCCGCATACTGTGCAAGCTTCCCAAGTCCAAGTTCGCTGTCGTACCTGCCTGCGACATCCGTGCCCAGTCGATAACCGATTTCATAGAAAAAGAAGTTGCAGGAATTCGTAATACCGCCGACAATATCCAGGAGACCATGCCCTGTCCGTTTCCAGCATCTCGGGTTGTCCACTCTGTTATACAACCCGACGCAGTCAATCTTCTCACTCAAAGTTGTGACGCCTTCCTGAAGCCCCGCAACAGCCGAGACAAGTTTAAACGTGGAACCAGGCGCGGTTCTCTGCTGAGTCGCATAACTGTACAGAGGATTTGAGAGATCCGTTGTCAGACTGTTATAGTATTCGGCATCAATTGTATTTGCCAGCCGGTTATTGTCATAGCTTGGATAGGTAACGCATGCAAGGACTTCCCCTGTCTGCGCTTTCGTAACGACGCACGAACCTGTACACGGGTCAAGCGCAAGCTGTGCAGGTGTAATCTCAAGCTTTTTTATCTTATCCAAAAGAAATGAATAAGCGGAAATGCCGCCATTTTCCAGCGCTTCCTTCTCATCCTGGCTGCCTTTTATAATCCCCTGTTCGAATAAGAGCATGCACACCTGCCTGCCCAGTATCTTTTCATCCCGTATCATATATTTGAGAACTTTTTTTGCAAATCCGGTGTTTGAGGAAAGCATCTCGATAATATTGTCAACAAGCGCCTGATACACCTCTTCTGAGGAGGAATACTGGCCATCCATCGTAAGCCTTGTAATATCAATCCAGTTCCTGGCAATTCCGTGATTCAGATATTCATTTAAGCTGATTGTTTCCGCTTTCCATGCAAGGTAGGTCTCATCTTTTGTATCAATCTCATCTGACATAAGAATTCCCAGATTTTTCGAAGAAAGCATCGATACAATGTAGCTTTCATAAACCTGCATTTCCGTTGTAAGGGCTGTGTACGGCGTCTTTGTATTTAGAAGTTCCTCCTTCAGCGCCTCAAGAACCTGCGCATTCTGTGAAAGATATGCCTGATACACTTCCTTTTCATTCAGGCCGGCATTCGGCTCTGTCATGCGTTGAAAATCAATTACGTTATTATTAAAAAGCGCAAAATAAACATCGTCAATTGGAATAATAATATCGTCGGCGGAGGCGCCCGCACTCGCATGATATTCCTTTACATTTCTGATCTTATCCACAAGGATGCCTGCCAGTTTCTGTTCAATAATATGATAAATAGCGCTCTGTAAGTCAGAGTCAATGGTCAGATGAAGATCATTGCCGGCAACCGGCTCAACCGCCTTTGCGGTCTCCGTAATTCGCCCGAGGTTATCCACATATATAAGTTTGCTTCCCTTCTTTCCCTGAAGCTTCTCTTCCATAACCTGCTCGATTCCCGCTTTACCGATCATATCATTAATTTCATACCTCTCCGAAATGTCATCGTCTGCACTTTTTCCCATATTCAGCGCTTCAAGTTCTTCCTGGGAAATTTTACCTGTGTATCCAAGAATCGGGGACATACTTACATCATCTATGTATTTGCGAATGGTATCTTCTGCTATGTCAACGCCTTGCAGCTCCTCTTTATTTTCCATCACAACAGCCACCGTCTCTTCACTGACGCCTGTTGCAACAACTGTCGGAATATATTTCTGAAAGCTGTTGAAGCTCATGGCATAGCGTATGGTAAGGATTTTTATGAGTTCTTCTTTCGTGTATCCTTCCCCTGCGATGAATATTTCTTTACCGTCCACCTCTTTTTTCTGTCCGATAGCAAAACGCTTTTCTCCGGCAAGATATTCCACAACCTCCTGCGGAGTCGCATTCTTTTCCGCAAATTTCAGATCTTCTATTTTTGTTCTGCCATATGCATCCGCAAGGAAACGCAGCAGCGCACGATCTTCGACATTGAAAACAAAATTGCCGTCCTTGTCAAGAATTATATTAAAATCGTTTACAAGCTTGTCCCCGTTTTTTTCAATCAGGCGGATTAAACGGGAAATTGTATCATTCATATCCGCATTCTTTGTGCTGGAAGACTCATAATTATCCGCAATTGTCACTGAGTAGGCAAGCTCGTCATAAGCGAGCACTTTGCCGTTGCAGTCAAAAATCTTTCCTCTCGTACTTGGAATTGTCTTTTCACGCTGAATCTTTAATATAAAATTATTCTGATAAGACTCTCCGTTAATAATCTGCAGCTGAAAAATTCTGTTGATCAATACACCAAAAAGAATGACAATCACTGCAAGCAGCACAAACATTCTCGAAAAAATCAGCTCTAACAGACGGTCTTTTAGTTCTCTAAACAAATTTTGAAGCACTCCTTTTTTCGCTTTCCTCAAGTTTCCTGTGAATCAGAAGGATGAGCCGATAAAAAATGACCGTAATTACGACTGTATAAACAAGTTCCGGAAAAATAACACTTTTCAGATAAAAGAAAAAATGAATCCGGGTTCTCAAAAGAAACAAAAATACATATGTAATAATACAGTAAATGAAGTCACTCACCGTGATGAAAATAATCGGAAGCTTAACGTCTTCCGGATAAAAGATACGGTGAAAATAGCCGTTTGCATAACCGATCACCATATAAATCAATGCATAACCGCCATAAAAAGAAGAATAAAAAACATCAATCAGCATCCCGGATATAAACCCGACAAATATACCTTCTTTTCTGCCTTTCATAAAGCCAAAGGAAGACGTGAGCATAATCAGAAGATTCGGCACAATTCCGCCTAATGACAGCGCCTGAAACACGGTACACTGCAGGAGGAAGCAAATTAATATCATGAAAAAAACAACTATTTTACGTTTCATACAAACAACTATTCCTTTTGCTGTTTTAACTGTTTGACTACAAGAACAACATCGAGGTGGTCAAAGTCGACAATCGGCGCTATTGTCCCTGATTTTGTCAGATTATTGGAATCCGTATTAATCTCGTTAATATATCCGATGGTAATTCCCGGAAGAAATTTATCACTGATATTTGAAGTAACAATCTGGTCGCCTTTCACGACACTGTCGTCCTCATCTTTTAACTGTGCAAATCGAATCACCCCGGATTCCATCAGCTGCAGATCTCCGGTTACAACAAGCCGGTCGGAAGTAGAGAGCACCATAGCGCTTACATTGCTTGCATCATCAATCACTGTCCGTACGGTCGCCCAGTTTGTGCCTACCTGCGTTACAATCCCGACAAGGCCGGAACCAGCCATAACATTCATATTGACTTCTATCCCGTCGCTGCTTCCTTTATCGATCAGAAATACGGAAAACCAGTTTCCGGGGTCCTTCCCTATGACTCTTGCGCCGACTTTTTCATACTCCTCATACTTTTCATCAAGTTCATATAATTCGCGCAGTTTTGTCAGTTCATATTTATCCTGTAATAAATTACTGTTTTCAATGGATAATTCGTCAATTTTCGCCTGCAGAGCTTCATTTTCCGCCATTACATCACGAAGCTGCTTCAACTCATCCGAACGTTTTGTAAACCACATGCCCACCTCACTGATTCCCTCCTGAAAGGGCACCAGAACATAACCTGATACAATAGAAAGCGGTTTTACCACGATATCTGTCGTAAAAGTAAGAATCATCATGCCGACACAGAGAATCGACATGATGAGTAATATGTATTTGCTGGGCATTACAAACTTTCTTCGTTTTATTTTTACTCTCGGCATCCCGATAATTCCCCATTTCTATGAAAATCTAATTTGACATTCCCTGTATCGAATACGCCACAGATTTATAATTATCATCCTTGATGATTCTTGCAAGACCGCACGCCACACTTTCCTTTGCATTGGAAGCAAGATTCACTTTCAGATTTGTCCCTTTGCTGATCAGCTCATTCAAATGGTTTGTATTTGCCGCTCCGCCTGTCAGATAAATACCGTGACGGTAAATATCTGCCGCAAGCTCCGGCGGCGTTCTCTCCAGGATTACCTTGATATTATCGATTATGGCATCAAAGTGCTCTCTTAACGCCTTATCCACAAGCTCTGTCGGAATCTCGCGCTCTACCGGAAGTCCTGTGACGATATCACGCCCGTAAACAATCGCGCCGGCTTTTGCCGCCTCAAGTTCTGAAAGGCAGATTTTCACCTTTTCTGCGGTCTTTCCGCCGATAATAAGGTTATATTCCTTGCGGATGACATTTTTGATTGCCTCGTCAAATTTCTGTCCGCCTACCTTAATCAGACGCGACAGTACGATTCCGCCGAGAGACAGGATGGAAATTTCCGTCGTCGCAAAGCCGACATCCACAATCAGAACACCCTGAGAATTCTTAATGTCAATGTCAAGTCCCAGTCCGTCGGCAACCGCTTTCTCCACTACCATGATTTTTTTTGCCTTCACATTGGAGTCACGGATCAAATCATAAAATGCCCTCTTTTCCACTTCCGTCACATCGGTCGGCACGGAAATATAAAAGTCCGCTCCCTGAAATTTTCCTTTCGTCAAATCCGTAATAAAACTCTTTAAAACAATCTGCATATTTTTGATATCCGCAATCACACCATTGCTGAGCGGATAGGAAATATGAATATTGCCCGGAGCTTTCTCATACATATCAAATGCGGAATCTCCATATGCAAAAAGCGTATTCTTATTTTGAATGGCAATCATGTTCTTTTCATTCATGATCGATTCATCCGCATTGTTATAAATTTTGATATTTCCGGTACCCAGATCGATACCAAACGCACTGTTACCCACTGTAATTACTCCTTTCAAAACAGCCATTTTCCTTAAGGCTTACATAGGTTCCGTCACCAATGATTACATGATCAAGCAGAGGAATATCCATTAATTTACCTGCTTTCATCACTTTATAGGTAATGTATATATCCTCTTTGCTCGGTGTCGGGTCACCACTGGGATGATTATGCACCAGCATAATGTAGACCGCTTTCTGCTGCAATGCCTTTCTGAATATTTCACGTGTGGAAACAAGGGATGCATTCACCGTTCCTTTCGAAAGACAATAATCCCCCAGAAAACGGTTTTTTCCGTTCAGAAAGACGACAAAAGCGGACTCTGTCTCCTCATTTCGAAGTTCTTCCATATAATACTCCGAGATTTGTGAGGGATGGCAGACCTTTAAGTTCAGATCTTTTTCGCTGCGCCAGAGACGTTTCGCAAATTCGGTTATGCATTTTAACTGCACTGCCTTTACCTTTCCGATTCCTTTTATTTTCATAAAGTCAGGTATCTGCATCTGCGAAAGAGACTTTAGTCCTTTCATCTTCTCACACATTTTCACAATATTCATGGAAAGCTCAGAGACACTTAAGCCTTCACACCCGGTTCTGAGCATCACTGCCAGAAGCTCCGCATCGCTCAGACTTTCCGCGCCGTTCTTAAGGCACTTTTCATAAGGCCTTTCTGTAAGCGGTACATCCTTCATTTTACGATTGACCATACTGTCATTCCCTTCCGGCTTCTCTCAGACAGGGAAACACCGCATCTACAGATTGCGGTAAATTATGATACCCACTATAATGCCGATCATTCCGGCAACTGAAATATGGATGGATATCCCGAATGTAAGCACCACAATTCCAAGATTCAGAACAAGAGGTGCGTCCATTCCAAACGTCTGCCCGTAATTTAAGAAACTTAAGGGCCCTATCCCCGCAGCAAGCTGACCAATAAAACCGCCAAGCACAATCCCTGCAAGGATCATCAGAAGACATATCAGGCTGTTCTTACTCTTATGCATTTTTCGTTCCACTCTTTATCCAATTCTGATGCAGATGGTCAGACCAAGTGCCTGCATCAAAACAAATGATACCATAAAATTGTTTTTCTGTACACTGTCTGGCCGGATTTTCTTTCGTGTTAAATCGATAATAAATCGTCTTTTTTGACGACTCCGCCATCAATCAACATCTGAAGGCTTTTTAAAATACCAAATTTTGCATGATCCCAGGTAAGACCTCCCTGAAAATAGACCGCATATGGCTCCTTCATCGGTCCATCCGCACTCAGCTCAATGGAAGAGCCTGATACAAAAGCGCCCGCCGCCATAATAACGGGACTGTCATATCCCGGCATATCCCACGGTTCCGGTGTCACATGGCTGTCAACAGGCGCAGCGGCCTGAATGCCCTGGCAGAAAGAAATCACACCTTCCGGAGTGCCGAAAACCACAGATTGTATAATATCGTGCCGGCTTTCCCGGCTGTCAGGAATTACCTGGTATCCCAGTCTTTCATAAATATTGGCAGCAAATACCGCTCCTTTTAATGCGCCGGCCGTCACCACAGGCGCAAGAAAAAATCCCTGGTAAAAAGACGGGAGAATACCGAGGGATGCACCGACTTCTTTCCCCAGTCCCGGAGAGGTCAGACGGTGCGCTGCATTTTCAATGCATTCTTTCTTTCCGGCAATATACCCTCCGATTGGCGCAAGACCGCCGCCGGGATTTTTAATGAGCGATCCGACCACCATATCCGCTCCGACATCGGATGGTTCCACCCTCTCCACAAATTCCCCGTAGCAATTGTCAACCATACAGATTACATCCGGTTTGATTTCCCTGATAAAAGAAATCAGGCTGCCGATTCTTTCTACGGACAGCGTCGGGCGCGTCTGATAGCCTTTGGAGCGTTGTATCGTGACAAGCTTTGTCTTTTCATTGATGGCGCGTCTGATCCCGTCATAATCAAACGAACCATCCGAAAGCAGATCGACCTGACGGTATGTGACGCCGTATTCTTTCAGTGACCCGTTGCTCTCACGGATTCCTATGACCTCTTCCAAAGTATCGTACGGTTTTCCAACCGGGGATAGAAGTTCATCTCCCGGCCGCAAATTGCTGTGGAGTGCAAGCGCAAGCGCATGGGTCCCGCACGTAATCTGGGGACGTACAAGTGCGTCCTCCGTGTGAAACACATCCGCATAAACGCGCTCAAGCGTATCCCTTCCCAAATCGTTGTATCCATAACCGGTCGTTCCTAAAAGACACGCTTCACCGACACGGTTTTTCTGTAATGCCTGCAGAACTTTTAACTGATTGTATTCTGCCGTTTCATCAATCTCAGCAAACCTTTCTTTCAAAAAGCCGCAGATTTTCTCTCCAAATTCCCATACTTCCCTTTCAATTCCCAAACTTTGGTACATTTCGCTAAGGTGCGTCATATTTCCTCCTGCTCCTTTTGTGTTGTCATTCTATTAAAAATCAAACGATTATATTCTTCTCTCTAAGACATGCAAGGCAGTACTCCAGCAGTTTATCGTTATCATAGCCGAATTCCCGCTTATCCACCCAGATTACGTCACGTTCCCGCTTAAACCAGGTAAGCTGTCTTTTTGCAAAATGTCTGGTGTCGCGTTTTAAAACAGAAACGGCTTCGCCAAGGGAGATCTCTCCGTCAAGACAGGCGAGCATTTCCTTATAGCCAAGCGCCTGCATTGAGACAAGACTCCTGTCATATCCCATCTCTTTTAATTTCCGAACCTCATTCAGAAGTCCGTCCTCCATCATCTGGTCCACACGTCTTTCAATTTTCTCATACAACCGTTCGCGCGCATCGGTCAGCACGAAATAGGCAAACTGATAAGGAGACTCCTTCTGCCTTTCCTCCTCATTATGCTCCGATATTTTCATACCTGTTTCGTGATAAAACTCAAGCGCACGAATCACGCGCTTTACATTGTGTTCGTGAATCGCCTCCGCGGACTTCGGATCTGTTTTTTGCAGCATCTGATGAAGGAAGGATGCCCCTTTTTCCTTTGCCGTCTGTTCCAAAAAACGGCGGTATTCTTTCTGGCTGTCGTTTTCTTTAAAATCAATGTCATATAATACAGCTTGAATGTAGAACCCTGTTCCACCTGTCAGAATCGGAATCCGGCCATCCCCATAAATTTCCTGCATCGCGTTTTTGGCTCTGTTCTGAAATTCTGCCACATGAAATTCATCATCCGGCATCAATTCATCAATAAGGTAATGGGGAACGCCCTGCATCTCCTCTTTTCGGATTTTGGCGGAACCGATGTCCATATATTTATAAACCTGAACGGAATCTGCTGAAATTACAGCGCCGTTCACGCTCTTTGCAAGGGCAATTGATAATTCGGTTTTTCCTGACGCAGTAGGCCCGGTCAGAATAATCAAAGGTTTTTTCATAGGATTCGTTTAAATCTCTTTTCCATTTCATATTTTGTCATTGCAATGATGGTCGGTCTGCCATGCGGACAGTTATAGGGATTTTCAAGTTCCAGAAGCTCATCAATCAGCGCCTTCGCTTCCATTCCCGAAAGATGCATGTTGCCTTTTACAGCAGCTTTGCATGACATGGTCGCAATTCTGTCATTCACCGTGTCGGTATCATGCTCCTTTCCGACTCCGTCCATCAAATCATCAATCATTTCAAGGAAGATATCTTTTTCATTCAGCCCGTAAAGATCTGCCGGAACTGCATGCACTGCGTATTCATGTCCGCCAAATGGTTCGATCTCAAACCCGGTTTCACTGAAATTGCTCCTGTATGTCGTAAGAACTTCCTCCTCTTTTGCCGTAACACTGATAATGAGCGGCGGGTTCAGCTGCTGCGATACGACTGCCTTTCTATCAAGCTTTCTTTTCAGCCGTTCATAAATTACTTTCTCATGCGCCGCATGTTGATCAATAAACAGGAGTTTGTCACGATACCCTACAATCCAGTAGGTGTCAAATACCTGCCCTACAATCTCATATTCGTCACTGGCTTTCTTTGTGAGGATCTTTTCCTCAAAAAGATTTAACTGCTGCGCATCCGCTGGCACTACGGCACCCTGTACGGTTTTTTTCTCTTTTGGCGCGATTGACTCACCCGGACCAACTATATTCTGAGAATATGTCACATCCTCACGCATTTGCATTCCATATGGCACAGGCGCTTCCTTTAACAGGATTTCGTCAAGAACCGCCAGCTGCTTTGCCGGCGTTGATTCCGCCTTTTTGCGATTATATTCGAAAGGTTCCGGTGCGCGATGATTTCTGACTGAATGGGTCAATATCTTCTTCGATTCCGGCTGTTTCGGTGTCGAAAACACCGTCTGCGGAATGCGTTCTCTGTTTTTCAGCGCTTCTTCAATTGTGTGTTTTAAAAATTCATATATTTTCTCATTGTCAGAAAACCGTACTTCCATTTTTGAGGGATGTACATTCACATCAAGTCCTTCATCTAAAGTAATGTCAAATATCGCAAACGGATATTTATGCTGCATCAAAACAGGCTTGTACGCCTCCTCAAGCGCTTTTGAAACAATGTTGCTTTTTATATATCTCTTGTTCACAAAATAAATTTCAAAGTTGCGGTTGCTGCGCGCGATTACTGGTTCCGCCAGAAATCCGCTTACTTTCATCGTGCCGTCTTCTCCCTCAAAAGGGATTAGGTGGCTGTTTATATCTCTTCCAAAAATATGATAGATGACCTCTTTCCGGTTTCCGTTTCCGGATGTCGAAAGCAAGGTTTTGTTGTCCTTTATATATTTAAAAGAGATATCGGGATTCGCAAGAGCGAGATGTTCTAACAAATCGGTAATATAATTTCCTTCCGTCATGGGCGTCTTTAAAAATTTCCTCCGCACGGGGGTATTGAAAAAGAGATTGCGAATCAGGAAAGTAGTTCCCTCCGGGGCGCCGATTTCCTCGCTGCTCTTTTCCTGCGCGCCTTCTATGACATAACGAATTCCGGTTATTTCCTCCTTCGTCTTTGTGATAAGTTCCACCTGACTGACTGCGGCAATGCTTGAAAGCGCCTCCCCGCGAAATCCCAGACTTTTTATACCGTCAAGATCTTCTATCGAGCTGATTTTACTCGTTGCATGACGCAGGAAGGAAACTGCCGCCTGTTCTTTTTTAATTCCACACCCGTTATCTGTCACGCGTATGAATCCGATTCCACCTTCCCGTATCTCCACGGTAATGGCTTTTGCCCCTGCGTCAATGGCATTTTCCACCAGTTCTTTCACCACGGATTTTGGCCGCTCCACAACCTCACCCGCCGCAATCTTATCAATTGTCTTTTCATCTAATACACGAATCATGGGCATCATCTATCCTCACTTCAGGCGTCATGGTCTGTAACGGTTCCGGATTTTATTTTGCAGCTTCTGAAGCGTCACAAGCGCGTCTACCGGCGTCATATGTACAATGTCAGCCTCTTTAAGCTCTTCTATGATATCATCGTCTTTTACGGTGTCAAAAAGTGACATCTGATTCAGGTCCAGCACATCCGCCTGTAAGGTTTCCCTGACCTGCTCCGCACCCGCAATGTCCTTGACCCGAAATGTAATATCATTTTCCGAAAGTTCCCGGACCAGTTCATTCGCGCGCTCAATTACCGATTCCGGCACACCGGCAAGTTTTGCAACTGCGATTCCGTAGCTTTTATCCGCACCGCCTTTTACAATTTTACGCAGGAATACTATATCATCGCCTTTTTCTTTTACGGCGATACAGTAGTTATTCACGCCCTTAATCTTTCCCTGCAGCTCTGTCAGTTCATGGTAATGCGTCGCAAATAGTGTCTTAGCTCCGATCAGTTTCAGATTGCTGATGTGTTCCACAACCGCCCATGCAATTGCCAGTCCGTCAAAAGTGGAAGTTCCCCGGCCGATTTCGTCTAAGATCAAGAGACTTTTATCCGTCGCATTTCTTAATATATTTGCAACTTCCGTCATCTCCACCATAAACGTTGACTGCCCGCTTGCCAGATCGTCGGAAGCGCCGACTCTCGTGAAAATACGGTCAACAATACAGATATCCGCTGAATCAGCCGGGACATAGGAGCCAATTCCGGCCATCAGCACGATTAGTGCGGTCTGGCGCATGTACGTCGATTTTCCGGCCATATTCGGACCGGTGATGATTGAGATACGTTTATTCACACTGTCAAGATACGTATCATTTGCAATAAAAGCATCGTTTGGTATCATCTTTTCCACAACCGGGTGGCGTCCATTCCTGATATCAATCGTTCCTTTGTCATTGATTTTCGGACGGATATAGCGGTTCTGCTCCGCTATGTAGGAAAGGGAAGAGAAAACATCCACTTTTGCAACGGCCTTTGAGGTTGTCTGGATGCGTTCCATCTCCTTTGCAATGGCATCCCTGACTTCGCAGAAGATATCATATTCCAGAGAAAAAAGCTTATCTTCGGCATTTAAAATCATATCTTCCAGTTCTTTTAAACGCGGCGTCGTATAACGCTCTCCGTTCACAAGCGTCTGCTTTCTTTCATAATCCTCGGGAACAAGATTACGAAACGAATTCGTCACTTCAAAATAGTAGCCGAACACTTTATTGTATTTAATCTTCAGATTCTTGATTCCGGTCCGCTCCCTGTCCGTCTGTTCCAACTCGGCAAGCCATGTCTTGCCTTCTGTTTTGGCATGACGCAGGGAATCAACCGTCTCATGAAACCCCTCTTTTATAATACCGCCGTCCCGGGAGGAGATCGGAGGTTCCTCATTGATCGACCGTTCGATCAGGGAACAGATATCTTCCAGCGTATCAAACTCCTCCAGTATTTCCTTTGAAAGACGCGAATGAAAATCGCCTTCTAAAATATTTTTAATATGGGGAAGCATCGAAAGTGAAGAACGAAACGCAATCAGGTCTCTTGGCGTCGCAGTCTTATAACTGATCTTCGACAACAGGCGTTCCATATCGTAAACAGAATTCAAATATTCTCTGATTTCCTCGCGCGAAATCATGTTTTCATTTAATTCTTCAACAAAAGACAGCCTTTTTTCAATCTCTTTTTTCTGTATCAGCGGCTGTTCGATATAATTTCTTAAAAGCCTTCCGCCCATCGCTGTTTTTGTCTTATCCAGCACACCGAAAAGCGAACCTTTTTTCTGCTTCTCACGCAGTGTTTCCGTAAGTTCCAGGTTTCTTCTTGTGGAGGAATCAATAATCATGTATTTTGATGCAGAATACGGGCACAGATGCGACAGGTGGGCAAGCGATGTTTTCTGCGTCTCATACAAGTACTGGAGAAGACCGCCTGACGCAATAATACCTGTATCGTAATCCGAAAGGCCAATGCCTGACAAAGACGTAGTCTTAAAGTGTTCCATCAGGCATTTCCGGCATCTCTCATCATCAAAATACCAGGGCTCCAGGGAATAGACCACTATGCCCAGGCGGTTTCGCATATCCCCCACATCAATGCCGCTCATCAGAAATGATTCATTACAGATAATTTCCGTCGGGGCAAATCTCGAAATCTCATCCATCAGTTTCATCCGGGTGTCCACTTCCGTAATATAATATTCGCCTGTCGTCACATCTGCAATGGAAACACCGTATTTGTCTTCCACATATACAATGCTCATCAGATAATTGTTTTTGGATTCCTCGACTGCCTGGACATCAAAATTTGTACCGGGTGTGACAATCCTTACAATCTCACGCTTTACGATTCCCTTTGACTCTTTCGGGTCTTCCACCTGTTCACATATAGCGACTTTGTATCCCTTCTTCACAAGACGGCCCAGATAGGTATCAAGCGCATGGTGCGGAACGCCGCACATCGGCGCCCTTTCCGGCAGGCCGCAGTTCTTCCCCGTCAGCGTAAGCTCCAGCTCCTTTGACGCGATCTGAGCATCCTCAAAAAACATTTCATAGAAATCCCCAAGCCGGTAAAAGAGGATACAATCCTTATTCTCCTCCTTCGTCTTCATATAATGCTTCATCATTGGTGATAATTCAGCCACAAACCATCTCTCCCATATAATAAAATCCACGGCATTCCACCAGACGCACATCCACAATCTTTCCAATCAGATCACTGTCGCCCCTGAAATGCACCATATTGTTGTTGGTCAGTCTTCCCGTTACAAGCGAAGGGTCATGCGCATTGACTTCCTCCACCAGCACATCCATCGTCTGCCCGGTAAAACGCTCCGTCATTTCCTTTGAAATTTCCTGTACTCTGCTTAACACACGGTCAAATTCCCTCTGTGCCGCTTCCTTCGGAATCTGATTCTCCATTGCCGCCGCCGGCGTTCCCGTACGTTTCGAGTAGAGAAACGTAAATGCATTGTCAAAGCGCACCTTTTCAATTACATCAAGCGTATCATTGACATCCTCATGCGTCTCTCCCGGAAATCCTACAATAATGTCTGTCGTGATTGCGATATCCGGAATTTCACGTCTGATCTTAAACGCCAGATCAAGATACTGTTCCTTATCATAGCGTCGGTTCATCTCCTTTAAAATACGGGAGCTTCCCGATTGAAGAGGCAGGTGTAAATGACGACAGATTTTCTTTGATTCCTTCATTACCTGAATCAGTTCATCGGACAGGTCCTTCGGATGCGACGTCATGAAACGGATGCGTCTGATTCCCTCAATTTTTTCAATTTCACGAAGAAGTCCGGCAAATGACAGCGGCGTATCAAGTGTCTTCCCATAGGAATTCACATTCTGTCCCAGGAGCATTATTTCCACCACGCCATCCGCGGAAAGCTCCTTTATTTCCTGTATGATATCTTCAGGCCTTCTGCTCCGCTCCCTGCCGCGCACATAGGGGACGATACAGTAGCTGCAAAAGTTATTGCAGCCAAACATGATATTAATACCTGATTTAAACGGATATTTTCTGTCTGACGGCAGGTTTTCAACAATTTTATCGGTATCCTCCCAGATATCGATGAGCAGGCCCTGCGTTGTAAACTTATTGTAGATGAGTTCAGCGAATCGATAGATATTATGTGTTCCGAAAATCATCTCCACATGCGGATAACTCTTCTTGATCTTCTCGATCACGGATGGTTCTTGCATCATGCAGCCGCAAAGCCCTATGATCATTCCCGGATTTTCCCTTTTGTTCTTCTTAAGAACACCCAGGTGTCCGTATACGCGCTGGTTTGCATTGTCCCTCACCGTACATGTATTGAAGATCACAAAATCCGCCTGTTCTTCCGATTCCGCCTTTTCATATCCAATCCGGCTCAATATGCCCTCCAGCTTTTCAGAATCGCGGGCATTCATCTGGCAGCCGAATGTTATGACTGCCGCCGTCAGAGGGCGACCCAGGCGTCTGCTCTCATCCTCCACATGCCGGCGGCACTTTGCCATAAAATAGTACTGTCTTTCGGGTTCGACAACCGGCGGTTCCTGATTCAGATCAATTTCATCTAAAAGAATCTCATTATACATTTTCTTAATTTCCTTTTTTATATTCCTGTCCTCCGTTATCACAACATCCGGACGGTAATCATGCGGTTCTGCCGATATTTCATCCACAATCTGGCATTCAAAGGCAAATGCTACGGTTTTTAATTTCGGATAACGTGTCAGATAACGATCGTAAAATCCCTTTCCATAACCGATTCTGTTGCATTTTCTGTCGAAAGCGACTCCGGGCATGACAAGAAGATCGGGAGGCCCGGCCGGGCCTTTGGAAGCATCCGGTTCCAAAATACCCCGGTAGCCTTTGGTGAGTTCGTTATAATTTTGTATTTCATAAAAATCCATATGAATTCCGTCCGCCGCTACATGCGGCATCGCAATGCGCTTTCCCATTGCAAAAAGTTTCCCGCACAGTTCCTGCGTAAGCGCCTCCGAGCCGTATCCTGCATAAAGATAAATCATCGCAGCCTTTTGGCAGTCGTCAGATTCCAGAAATTTCTGCGCAATCCGCCTACTCTTTCTCTCCTGCTCCTGCCTGTCCATTGCATTGCGCACTGCAAGAATCTGTTTCCTAATGAGTGCCTTTGGAACCATATTTTTCACCCAGATTCGTGACGGAGCCATCCGGCTCCTGGATGCTGATATTGTTAAGCTGACCTCTGAGATTGCCCCTTATGGCAGCAATATATTCACTTCGAAGAACAGCCTGTTCCTTCTTCTCATCCTCGGTAAGCCCTTCTGCCTGCGATTTATGATACAATTCATTAATCCGTGAAATTCTTGATTCGTCCATAAAAATAACCATGCCTTTCTATAGCCTGCGAATTTGGGCTGCAGGCACAAATTTTCGTGTGAAAAATCCTGATTTTTTCATCTAGTCGCTCAGATAATCCGCCATATAAAAATTTTCATCCCTGTGCGCAGAAAATAAAGTTCCAATCTCTTCACCATCTATAATCCTGTGAATCACTTCGACGTCATGGCCGTTTGCGATTACCATATCCGCCCCCGCGCTCGTTGCAATCTTCGCCGCGTTCAGTTTGGTGGACATTCCTCCGGTTCCAACGGAACTTCCCGTTGTGGATTTTCCCATATGGAATAAATCGTCCGTCAGTTCATCTACCTGTGGGATAAACCGTGCGTCCGGATTATCCCGGGGATCATCCGTATAAAGACCATCGATATCGGACAGCAGAATCAGGAGATCGGCGTCGACAAGTGCGGTGACAATCGCCGACAAAGTATCATTATCCCCGAATACGCCGAGATTGTCAATCTCATAGGTCGCCACCGTATCATTCTCGTTTACCACCGGAATCACCCCAAGTTTAAAGAGTTCCGTAAATGTATTATGTGTGTTTCGCCGGCTTAGGGGGTCAAGCACTGTCTTTTTCGTCATCAGAATCTGTGCCGTGATCTGGTTGTACTCCGCAAAAAGCTTTTGATACGTCATCATAAGCCTTGCCTGTCCGATTGCGGCACAGGCTTGCTTCACGGCGATTCCTTCCTCGGTAAGCGACTTTGTGCTGCCGCTTATATGTACCGCCTTCTTCCCTACTGCAATTGCTCCTGAGGAAACAAGTGTGACATCCATTCCGCGGTTTTTCAAGTCTGTAAGTTCCCGTACAAGTTTTTCAAGTTTAATCAAATCCTGTCCGCCCGTCTCAGGATGCGTCAGAGAGGACGAACCTATTTTTATAACAACACGTTTTTTCGCTTTTAATTTCTCTCTATGATTCATTGAATGCCCTATACCTCGCTATAATTTTTTCCGCGGTCTTGATTCCGTCTACTGCCGCGGATGTGATTCCACCGGCATACCCTGCGCCTTCGCCTGCCGGATAGATTCCCTGTATACTGGAAATCCCCTCCTCGCTTCGCAAAATACGCACCGGTGAAGAAGTTCTGCTCTCCACTCCGCATAAAAGCATATCACTACGGTCAAAACCTTTTAGATTATAACCGAAATGATGAACCCCTTCAATAAAAGAATCCCTGATCTCTTCCGGGAAAACAGAATGCAGATCAGCAAAGCAATACTTTCCCTTCACTTCCGGTAAAATTTCCCCAAAACATGTACTGATCGTCCCTTTTTCAAAATCCCCAAAAAGTTGAATTGGAAGATCTCCTTTCCCCGCTGAAAAAGCACGTTCCTCCAGCAGTTCCTGGTACGCAATCCCGCATAGTGCATCGTCTCTGTTCATCTCTTTATGAAAATCTTCAGGCGTCACGGAAACAATCACTGCACTGTTCGCATTCTTTCCGCCCCTGCCCGAGTAACTCATCCCATTTACCGCCGTCCGTCCCGGTTCGCTCGATGCATTTACCACATAACCTCCGGGACACATGCAGAACGTGTAAACATTTCTGCCAGAAGACGATTTTGACGCTGCCTTGTAAGGAGCTGCCCCCAGTTCGGGGAATTCACTGACGCCATACTGTATTTCATTTATCATTGCCTGCGGATGCTGCACACGCAACCCTACGGCAAATGCTTTCGCCTCCATACGGATTCCCTGATTGTACAGCATCCGAAATGTATCGCGTGCACTGTGGCCGGGCGCAAGCACAAGCGTCTGTACCGGTATTTCCATGTCATCATTTACAAGAATCGTCTTTATCTTTCCATCTTCCGTACAAATTCCGGTTAATTTTGTGTGAAACCGCACCTCGCCGCCAAGCGAAAGAATTTCGTTTCTCATGTTTTTTACGATCTCGGAAAGAACATCGGTCCCTATATGAGGCTTACTGTCGTACATGATCTCTTTGGAAGCCCCGTATTTCACAAATGTATCCAGCACAAAATGAATGCGTCCAAAGGCATCCTTTACCTGCGTATGCAGTTTACCGTCTGAAAACGTACCGGCGCCGCCCTCCCCAAACTGTACGTTGCATTCTGAGTCAAGCTCACCTGTATTCCAAAAACGAATCACTTTGGCGCGCCTGTCATCTACGGAACCTCCCCGTTCTATTAAAACCGGACGGTATCCTTCTTTTGCGAGCAGATAGGCGCAGAATAACCCGCATGGCCCCATACCGACAATTACAGGCCTCTGCAGGAGCTTCTCCTCCCCATGTTCCGGACAGGTATAAATGATCGGATGATATTGGCTGACATTTGGATTATGGACTCTGGCAAGAATCTTCTTCTCCTGTTCCACGCTTACGCCAATCATATACACAAGCTTCACTGCGTCTTTCCTGCGCGCATCAATCGACCTTTTCAGAATTTCAATTGATTTTATGGAAGATTCACCAGTCTTTAAAACTTCCGCCGCTCTCTTTTTCAGGACAGCAGAACCATCCTTTGTATTTAACTTCAGGTTGTTTATTTTAATCATTTGCCGCACACGCTCCTGCAATTTGACCCGTTGCCCACGCCCATTGCAGATTATAGCCGCCACAGGCCCCGTCAATATCGATAATCTCTCCCGCCACATAAAAACCGGGAATTTTTTTCACCTGCAAATTAGAATCCAGTTCCTCTGTGTCAATTCCTCCTGTACAGGTCTGTGCATGCTCATAGGAATTTACCGCGTTTACTGTGACAGAACAATTCGTAATGACGGAAATCAGACGATTCAATTGTTCTTTCGTCAGGTCTTTTGCCGCCTCCTGTGTCCGTATACCTGATGCACGCAGGAAATACGCGGTCAGTTTCTTATGAAACAATCCAATCAGCGCTTCCTCACACGTTTTCTCCATCTGATCAAAACGTTTCCATAGAAATTCCGTCAAATATGACGGATCCTGCATCCCGTCAAACTCAGGGAGAAAATGTATCTTTATTTCTACACGGCATTTTCTGTCAATCGCTCTTGCCGCCCTGCCTGATAACTGAAATGCCGGTATTCCGGATAATCCGTAATCTACAATCTGAAGTTCTCCCCGTTCCCGCGCCGCCGCTTTTCCATCTATACACAGAGTCAGCAGCGCATCACAGCGCACACCACTCACGCCTTTAAACCATCCATCCTCAGATTTCAGCTGCGTCAAAGCCGGGAGCGGCTTTATGATATGTATGCCGAGCCCCTTTGCTATCTTATAGCCGCTTCCATCAGACCCTGTCTTTGGCGCTGCTTTTGACCCTGCCGCAAGTATGATTCGGTCAAATTTCTCCTCCCGCCCCGATTTTTCTTTTATAATAAATCCCGCCGGAGACAGCAGACGGACGCTTATAATTTTACTGTCGGTTCGGACTTTGATCTGGCGGCGTCGAAGCTCCATCCTCAGACAGTCAAGGACAGCAGACGCCTGCTCTGAATTCGGATAAAGACCACCGTTTCTGTTTTTCGTATAAATCCCAATCTGAGAAAAAAAGGCAATCGTATCCTGCAATGGAAAACGGTCCAAAATCTTTTCCGCAAATTTATAATGCATCCCATGATAAAAGTCGATGGATAAGTTTGTATTTGCCAAATTACATTTTCCATTGCCTGTGGCCAGTATTTTCTGACCAACGCGTTCCTTCTGCTCAAACAGTATCACTTCTGCGCCCTTGCCTGCCGCAGCAATCGCGGCTGTCATCCCGGCAGGCCCCGCGCCAATCACACCTACTTTTTTCAACCGAATCCTCCATTCCTCTTTTTATCACGATGTATAAGCTTCCAGAAAATCATACAGCGCTTTATCCCCTTCGAGAATTTTCCCATCCATAATTTCCGCCTGAAGCTGTTCCGACAAACGTGACACCTCAATATCCGTTACCGCATACAAATGGCTGTAATCATTGAGATAAACCGTAACGGAACCCTGTTCCGCCACAAGAATGTAACAGTTCTCTCCCGTTATTTCGCGCTCCAGAGGCTCCTCATAATTTTTACGTATAATAATCTTTTCCTCGGAAAAGGAAATAACTTCCGCGCTTACAAAACCATCATTCTTATCTTCAATTGATGGAGACAACTCATATTTTCCAACGTACTCAATCAATTCCTCTCTGTTAAGCCCCAGCATTTCAACGGGAATCTCTATCTCCTGTTCTGTCAGCGTATAGTCGGAAATATTATATTTCTCCATGATATATTCCGTATCCCGCTGCACGACTGCCTCCGTCGGCGTTCCGGTAAACACGGCCTCACCTGGAACCGTCCTGGGACGTTCGGCCTGTTCAAAATCCGTTTCGTTCTGAGTTCCCGGAACATCATAAAAAGATCGTGTATACTGATAAGTGCCTATTCCAGCGGCAGTGAGCGCCGCCACACCTATAAAAATACTGATAATACGAATTTTTGACATGGAATCCTCCACTCCTTTTTTCCATATTATCAGCGTTTTCCCGCAATCTTATTCAAAATCTCGATTTACAACAGAGAAAGTTTCTCTGCAACACGAGCAATCGTACGTCCCATAGGCATTGTGTAAAGTTCTTCTTTTCGAACCCCTCTTAACCGGATAATCAAAACAAAATAAATCATCATACCGCAAATGATGGAAATCAGTGTTGAGACAATATTCGGAAGTCCCAGCGCGCATAGCTTATAGATTCCAAAGATAAACAGCCCCATAATTCCAGATGAGAGCGCAGGAACGATAAATGTGCGCGCAATCTCCTGTCTGTATCGAAGATACTTGTGAATCGCCATCTGATTCAGGATGCTCATCAGAAGTGCAAATACAAAATTGGCAATCACAACCGCATAAATTTCAAGATCTGTTTTTGTAAGCAGCACATAAAGCACAGCCACATGAACCACAAGCGAAATTAAAGCATTTCGAACCGGAATCTTCATACGGTTAATTCCCTGTAAAATGCCATTTGTAAGCGTTGACATCGAAAAAAACAGGATATTAATGCATCCTATATGCATCAAACCTGCCGCAAGTTCGTATCCGTCACGAAAAAGCATGGACATAATCGGAAGGGCCAGTACGCCCAGACCTACCGCACATGGAAATGCAATCACCATCGTAAACCGCATCGCAGCCGAAATCTTCTTTCTCGCCGATTTCTTATCACCGGAAGAAATACAGGATGCCAGCGTAGGCACAGTAGAAGCGCTCATTGCATTGGAAAGCGCAATCGGCACATTCAGGAGAAGTTTGTATTCTCCCGTAAATACCCCCCATACAGATGTCTTTTCCACACCTTTTCCATTCATGGTCATAATACGATTGAACATCCCGTTATCTATGATATCACAGACATTATAAATTGCCGTACTTAGAATAACAGGTACAATCGTCATAATAATTATATGAAAGACCTCACCGTATCCTTCCTTTACCTTTGAAGTATCCCGGCGGTTCTGGCGGCGGAGCGTGGAACTGAACATAATGAGGACAATCAGCAAAAAAACAAGTCCGATGAATGCACCGGAGCTTGTTCCGATCGTGCTTCCTGCCGCGCCGAAAGCAGGCGCATATGATTGATTCCTCAGAATAGCCGCTACTTTTTTTCCATAAGAAAACAGATAATTCGCGGCAACTATACTGACTACGGCATTCGCAATCTGCTCTAAGACCTGTGACACCGCTGTCGGAATCATTGTCCCCATTCCCTGAAAATACCCTCTGACAACCCCCATTACCGCTACAATCAAAAGCGTCGGGGCAAATACACGCAGCGCAATCGCGCTCATTGGCTCACTCATCAGAGTACCGGCAAAAAATTCCGCTCCAATCAAAATGAAAAAGCAGACAGCTCCTCCCGTCAGAAATGCAAAAATCAGCGCTCCTTTGAAAACACGGTTGGCATTCCGATACTGCCCGTTTGATATTCTCGCGGATACAAGTTTGGAAACGGCAAGCGGAAGGCTGTAGGAAGAGATCAGAAGCATAATATTATAAACCTGATAGGCGGCAGCATAATAGCCATTGCCCTCCGGACCGATAATGTTTGTGACGGGAATCCGGTAAAACATACCGATCAATCTTGTTATAATTCCCGCAACAGCAAGTATGCCGCCTTGTACTATAAAATTTGAACCCTTCTTCGGTCTCCTGCCCATACGTTAACTTATCTCCACTTTGTCTCCATAAGTGTCCTGAATAATGCAGATCCAGGTCTTGCCCTGATTCACTACAATCTCATGGCCTTCCGTATCATAGTACCGGACGCTCCCCTGATCGCCATCATAGCGAATCCAGTATCCTTTCTCCGCTTTTCCTTTCGTAATATAAATCATATCACCACCCGCATGACAGTCAAAACCGAGATATCCTTTGTCATCCACTTCTTCCCAGGAAGAATACTGCAAAATTAAATTGTCAACTGCCAGCTGTTCATCATTTACATCGTCAATCTGTGGTTCCCCATACTGGTATCGATAATATTTTCCGTCTTCCTCCTTGTACTCAAACCACGGTTCATTAATAAAATATCCGGGCTTTATAACTTTCGCATCGAAGGCGTCTACATTCGGCACAATTGTCTCATTATCATCTGCAAATGTAAATTTTCCTTTATAATCATTACGATATTCCGTGCGGTATTTCATTCTCCTGATTCCCTCATTAATGCCTTTACCACTTGCATAGGCATTATGAGGAGCCACTCGGTCACTTGTCCGATAATACACGATTCCTCCAACACCGGCAAGACCGCTCAGATTATCCACAAAATCCTGTTCAAGCAGCGATACCGCATATGCCGACTGACCATAATGCGCATAAATAGCGTCCAGCTCCAGTGCGTAATAGACAAAATAATTCCGACAGCTTCTCACAGACCCGATTTTGTCCTGCTTGTCGTAATCTTCAAAAATTCCCATTAACCGCGTAATCGACCTCTCCACGACACATTCATAGATAATATCTGCTGCACTGACACCGGACATCGGCTGCGCTTCTTCAATATTATTCAGCATTACAGCCACCGGACGCCTGTCTCCTATAGATTCATCTACCCATTTTCCAGTCAGATAACTCCGCACTTTCCCGTCTTTCCGTTCTCTCGGCATGCCATAACTTGAGGTGTGGCCATTTGCTGCTATCAGTCCGCTCTCCTCCACCCCATTTGCCGATACATTCGGATCGGGGTATGCGTCAGGGTCCTCCACGGAAGCCGCATCGGGGTCTTCACCCGGCACACTGCCCTGTCCGCTGCAGCCTGCAAGGACAAAAATGCATCCCAAAAGAACAACAGCTAATTTCCATTTTTTCATTTTCATTTCTCCATTCTGTCTCTTTATCTTGTAATTGCAAGTGATGATAATATTTTTTCCTGTTTTTCTTCCATGACTTTGGCTTCTTCCTGAGTCATATGATCGTAACCAAACAAGTGTAACATACTATGCGCAATAAGGAAAGCAAATTCTCTTTTTAAACTGTGTCCGTATTTCTCTGCCTGTTCAGATGCGCGTTCCGCTGAAATAATGATATCCCCAAGCAGCAGCTCACCTGTTTCCGGATGAAAATAATCAAGGCTGTCTTTCTCCAGACCGGAAAAATCCGCCGGAGTATCATAATCTGCCATCGGAAATGAAAGCACGTCCGTCACCGAGTCGATTCCTCTGTACTCCCGGTTCATTTCCCGGATCGACGCATTATCCGTAATCAAAAGATTAATTTCTGCCTCATACGGGCACCCTTCCTGTTCAAGCGCCTGCAGCGCCACAGCTCTGAAAATTTCCTCATAAGGCAGTGAAAGCTCAAAATCCGTTTCCTTCTCAACGCAAAAAGTCATAATACAGTGTTTCCTCCTTAAAGTACTTTTGAACCTGTTCAAACTCATTCACTGTTATATTACACTCACTTAACATGGCTTTTTTTTGTATGTCACTTATAATCGAATCAATTTCTTTTTTATAATCAATTTGCGTTTCGGGCGAGTTATGAATCTGCTCTGTAATAGAAGAAATAACCATATCCGACAACAGTACTATAGCCGCCTCTTTGTGCTTTGGATGAAGATTGAGCGGACTGCATTCCTCAACCAACTCAATCAAGTCGGGGGGAAACTTATTCTTTTCCATAAGCTCCCTGTTCTTCTCATAATAGTTTTCGTCCATAAGTATTCCTATCCTTCTATAATAGGCCCCACACTTGACCAGATCGCGATTGAGTCCAAGATTACCCGCAATCCTGTCACTGAGATACGCAGTATGGATTGCCAGAAAATACACATCCTTATTCTGATTCTTCAATTGTCTCAAAAGCGCAAATTCCGTGTCATTAATTTCCTTATATTTCTCTTTATATACAACAACCACATTCTTCTTATATACATATAATGCGATAGACAATATAAAAATATTCAGAAACAGCCCAATCGCAGGGTTAATGACCATATTCACGGTCAATTTAAAAAATTTAAGCACGGAAAGCGCCATATAAAGCACTACGCTGATGCAGGATATCATAATCAGCGGCCTGACAATCTGAAAATCATCCTCACTTGTGTGTACATAAACTGCCATTGCAAAAAGTCCTGTTATAAAAAAATAAAAAAATACATCCGTTGCCGATGATGACAGCAATGTAATATTTATACAGAACAGGGCATATGCGCAGATACCGCATGCAAAATTGGACAACAGCATGAAGATCAGTCCAAACGAAAGCAGGGGCATTACAAAAGAAGGCAGAAAAGCGCCTCCTGCGCACGCAAACAGACCCGCAAGATAACTAAACAGTATCCTTCCGGGATTTTCCAATTCTTTCTTATAGGTTTCAATTATATAAACCAGGATTCCGCTTCCTGTCACATTTACTACAATATTGCGAACGGTTTCCGTGGCGGAGCCACGCAGAAACCATGATACGGAGCCAATCAGTCCGACCGTAGCGATTGTGATCAAAATACCGACCGTTATAAATCCCGTTTCTTTTCTTTTCCTTTCTTCCATGCAGACCTCTGTTTCTTCTTTTCTTTACTCTTTATCGTATTTTCTTCATATTCTTCATATGCTTTTACTATTTTCTGCACAAGCGGATGACGCACTACATCCTGTGATGTCAGATAACAAAAGCCTATATCTTCCACTCTGCCCAGAACTTTTTGCGCAACATCCAGGCCGGAACGTACCCCGGCAGCAAGATCTTTCTGTGTGGAATCACCGGTAATGATTACTTTTGACCCGAAACCAATTCTTGTCAGGAACATTTTCATCTGAGCCGGTGTCGTATTCTGGGCTTCGTCCAGAATGATAAACGCATTGTCAAGCGTCCGTCCTCTCATATATGCAAGCGGAGCAACCTCTATAAGACCTTTCTCCATATTTTTTTGAAACGTATCAGCTCCCATAATCTGATAAAGCGCGTCATATAACGGCCTCAAATACGGATCAACTTTGCTCTGCATATCTCCGGGAAGAAAGCCAAGCTTCTCACCCGCCTCAATTGCAGGACGCGTCATAATAATACGACCTACATCGCCGTTTTTAAAAGCGGTAATTCCCATTGCCATTGCAAGATATGTCTTACCGGTTCCGGCAGGCCCCAGTCCGAACACTATCATCTTGTTTCGGATTGCATCGACATACGCTTTCTGTCCAATCGTTTTCGGCTTTACCGGTTTTCCCTGAATCGTATGACATATGCATTCTTTATCCAGCTCAACAATCTTCTCTTCCTGATGTTCGAGTGAAAGAGCCAGTGCATAATCCACATTCTGCTCATTAATGAGATTGCCTCTTTTAGACAATTCAATCAGCTGCCGGAAAATATTCTCCGCCTGCTTCGAAGCGGATGCAGAGCCTATAATTTTCAGATTACCGTCGCGCTCAACAACAGTCACATTACATGCACGTTCTATTTTCTTCACAAAAGTATCAAACTGTCCGAACACATTCTGTATATGTTCGGCAGGTATCTGAATCACAATTTCCGTAATACTCATTCTTCCGTCTCCCTGTTGTCTTCGGGTACGGTCACTGTAACCATTTCCGTATCCTGCCTTTTTTCCATCAACAGAATCACATCAACCATTCCCTTCGCAAGACAATTTTCACCCACTATTCCTATTTTAACATCATTTTCTATAATTTGAACCCCCTTTTCTTCCAAATCGTCAAGAAATTTCTTAAGGTTTTCTTTACAAAGCGCTGCCGCCTCCTCTTTTGTGTACTTTTTCTTCACAGTCCTGTATTCGCTTGTCGTGCGAAGCGTCACTGTAACCGGCAGTGTAAAGTACTCGGAAAGCCTGATCTGCTTTGTATCCTCCACACGGTCAAACTCCGGAAAAGGATTATCAAAAATATGGAATTTAAGGTTCTTTGAAAATAATGAAATGCTTCCGTCATATCTCTTTTTTCCCGTATATTCCTTCTCCGTGTGGAGAAATGGCAGGGAATACTCATAGGGTAACCGTGTTTTCAAATAAATATCAGCGTCTGCCTTTACATACTGCATCCCCACCAGCGTTTTAAAATCATCAAGCACAGGTACCGCGCCTGAGACAAGAATCTGGTTTGCCGAAACCATATCGCCTTTTCTTACCTTCGGGCTTCCCGCCCTTGTAACAATGGCGACAACTTCTCCCTCTCTCTCCGCAATCAGGTCGGACGGCTTTTCAACGGTTTCTTCCTGACGCAGAATTTCATTTTCTTTCAACTCCACGATCAGACAGGTTCCGTCTATCCGGGCTGACGCCCATGTCACATCGTTGTACTCGGCACGAATCAGTTTCTCAATAGCCTCGCAGTCTACTTTACTTTTTCTCATTCCATATTTATAATTATTATCACTCAAAAGCTTTAAAATCATATCTGAAGTTTTTGAGTAATTGCCGCTGATTCTTATATCCCAGATATAGAGAGACATCACCAGCAGAATCATCAGGAAAACAAGAATTCCGGCAAAGAACAGCTTCCTTTTCCTGTAACGGTGCATGAAAAAAGGCAGTCCATATTTTTCTATTATGGCCACCTTTGTTTTCGTCTTCCTTATAACCGGGCGCAGCTGTAAAAAGGATTTTCTGCTCATGTAAAGGATGTAAAAACGTCCATGATTTTCCACACCCCACACATGAATGCTGCGGTTACCGCACAAATTCATAAAACGTTCCGGCGAAAAACCGGAAAGTCTCACTTTCACGTAGCCCTTCAGCCATATAATAATTCGATTCATACAGATAGCCACGCTCCTTTTACGGCTGTTCTAAATTATTTCCAGACAATTTGCCTGATACATCCGCTGATTCTCATATCTTCATTATTGTAATAATCAATCGATAAATTGCATCCCTCAATCTGTACCTGACAGGTCTTGGTCTGCAAGAGGATGCAGCAGTCTTCATACAACAGAATTCCCTTATAATTTTCTATATACAGATCACTGTTTCCGGTTACGGTCAGAATGGCGGAGCCCAGTACCAAATCTTTCGGCAGGCTGAGGGATTCCACCATCCGTTCCCTTCTCTGTTTTTGCAGTTCACGTTTCTCATACTTTTTTCTCATGGAAAATCTTATGACTGCTTATGGAAAAATATGATTGATTACTTATTTTTTTCCTGAATTTTTACTCCTTTCGGGTACAAAAAAGATAAATACCAATGAACTCACAAGCAGCAGTCCCGGATAAAACAGGTTTGGAATCACTTCGAACGCTGACAGCTCAAACCCCAGTTCGTTTGCCGCGGACAATGCTACCAGCATCTGTGCGCCGTAAGGAATCACTCCCTGAAACACACAGGAAAAAGTATCCAGAATGGATGCTGACTTTTTAGGCGTAATCCCATATTCCAGGGCCATCTCGGAAGCAATCGGATTGGCCATAACAATCGCCACCGTATTATTTGCCGTCGCAATGTCCATCGTACCGACCAGAAGGCCCATGCCAAGCTGTCCGCCTTTCTTTCCTTTAAAGACTTTTCGAATTGCCAGAAGCAATGCTTCAAAGCCGCCATATTCGCGAATTAACGCACACATAGCGGAGACAAGAATCGCCACCATACATGTCTCAAACATTCCAGCAGCGCCGGAACCCATATTTCCGATCAATTCAACCGGTGTGATCTGTCCCATTGCCAGCATAATCACAGCTCCCGAGACAATACCGACCAAAAGCACCACAAATACATTGATGCCAATCACGCCGCCAACCAGAACTAATATGTAAGGAATGATCTGAATTAAATTATATTCCTGGGATACCGCGCCGTTTAAATCCGTACGCAACGATAAAATCAGAATAATTGCAAGCGTAGCAAGCGCTGCCGGAAAAGCAATGCCAAAGTTTTCACGAAATTTATCTTTCATTGCGCATCCCTGACCATTGCACGCCGCAATTGTAGTATCTGAAATAAATGACAGATTATCCCCGAACATGGCGCCTCCCATCACGGATCCCACACATAACGGCAGACTGAATCCCGATGCCGTAGAAACGGCCACCGCTATCGGTGTAATCAAAGTAATGGTTCCCACTGAAGTTCCCATTGCCGTAGATACAAAGCAGGCCACCACAAACAATACCGCAACCGCAAACCTTGCCGGAATCAGAGACAACATAAAATATGCAACGCTCTCCGCGCTGCTCCTTCCCACCACTCCTACAAAAGTCCCGGCGGTAAGGAAGATTAAAAGCATTGTAATGATATTCTTGTCTGCCATCCCCTGTGCCATCACAGCAAGTTTATCATCAAATTTAAGTCCTCTATTCTGAAGACATGCTGTGAGAATAGCCGCCAAAAAAGCGGTCACAATCGGAATGTTGTAAAATCCCATCGGAATTTTCATAACATACTCAAATATAATTCCCAGCCCCAGATATAAAATCAGGAAAACACCAATCGGCAGAAGCGCCTTAGGATTACTTTTTTTCATAAATTGTGCCCTCTCATTCTTCAATAGTAATACGTTCTGATCAATTGCTCTTCCCAGAAAGTTTCAAAAACTCTTTATTTATTACTTTACCATGTATCTAAAATAATGGTCAAGAAGAAACTGGAATTCCGGGAGTGTTTGGTGTTTTATACTCCTATGCTGTATTTTTCTATAAAACCCCCACGGCATGTATTTTAGGCAAAATAAAAGGCAGCAATCCATTATGAACCCTGCTTAAATAATCTTCTGCTTTCAATTCTCTCTTATATTTATAGAATGTATTCGTATTGACAAATAGTACTATATATGATACTATATGTAAAAAGGAGACAATTACAGTGCCAAACGTAAAAAAGCTAATTGAAAAAATGAAGCAACAACCAAACGGAATACGGCCTGAAGAAATAGACAAAGTTTTAGCCGCATATGACTATATCCCGGCAAGGCAAAAAGGAAGCCACAAGCATTATCTGAATAAAGAAACCGGGGATTTGATAACTATAAAACAAGAAAATCCATTAAAAAAGGCTTATGTTGTGGATGTGCTGAGTAGGATAGGGGAATAATCCCCTTATCCTAGCATAACGTAGCAAGCGGAAAGGAGCATGAAAGCATGGAAGTTAAAGACTATATGAGATTGCCCTATACAAGATTAGTGCAGGAAATGAACGATGAAAGCGGACACTATTTCTATGGCAGAATTTTGGAACTTGACGGATGCCAAAGTACCAGTGATACACTGGAAGGATTATATGAAAGCCTTAATGAAGCACTGGAAGGATATATTGAAATAAAGATAGAAAATAATCTTCCTATACCAATTCCGGAAACACCCAACAATTACAGCGGCAAATTTGTTGTAAGAATTCCAAAATCTTTGCATCAAAGATTAGCTATTGAAGCGGAAAAAGAGGGTGTAAGTCTTAATCAGTTAGCATTATACAAATTGGCACTTTAATAAATATGCATATAAGGCAGGGGATTAACGCCCTGCCTTTGCTTATTTTTACAATGGAACCTGTGTGCTACGTGACAAAATCAAGGGCTTCCGCTGACAACTGACATCAACAGAAACCCTTATATTTGCGCTATTTCTTAAAATTTGCCTTCCTTCGCCGCTTCTTCAATCGAAACAGCAACAGCAACCGTCATACCAACCATCGGGTTGTTACCAGCGCCGATCAGACCCATCATCTCTACATGAGCCGGAACGGAAGAAGAACCTGCAAACTGTGCATCAGAATGCATACGTCCCATAGTATCTGTCATACCGTAGGAAGCAGGACCAGCTGCCATATTATCCGGATGAAGTGTACGTCCTGTGCCGCCACCGGAAGCTACAGAGAAGTATTTCTTGCCCTGTTCAATACATTCTTTCTTGTATGTACCAGCAACCGGATGCTGGAATCTCGTAGGATTTGTAGAGTTACCTGTAATGGATACGTCTACGCCTTCCTTATGCATAATCGCTACGCCTTCGCATACGTCGTTCGCACCATAGCAGTTTACTTTTGCACGAAGCCCCTCGGAGTAAGATTTACGGAACACTTCTTTTACTGTGTTTGTGTAAGGATCATATTCTGTTTCAACAAAAGTAAATCCATTGATACGGGAAATGATCTGTGCCGCATCTTTTCCAAGACCATTTAAGATAACTCTTAACGGTTTCTGACGTACTTTATTTGCCTTCTCAGCGATACCGATTGCACCCTCAGCTGCTGCAAAAGACTCATGGCCTGCCAGGAAACAGAAGCACTCTGTCTCTTCCTCAAGAAGCATTTTTCCGAGATTTCCATGTCCAAGACCTACTTTACGTGTATCTGCAACAGAACCCGGAATACAGAAAGCCTGAAGGCCCTCTCCGATTGCCGCTGCTGCATCCGCTGCTTTTCTGCACTCTTTCTTGATTGCGATCGCAGCGCCTACAATATATGCCCAGCATGCATTCTCAAAACAGATCGGCTGAATTCCCTTTACCTGATCGTAAACATTCAGTCCGGCATCTTTTGTAATTTTCTCAGCTTCTTCCAGAGAAGCGATTCCATAGCTGTTTAATACGGAATTGATTTTATCAATTCGTCTTTCATATGATTCAAATAAAGCCATTCTAATTGTCCTCCTCTTCCCTATTTCACTTCTTTGTCTGTTCTCGGGTCGATAATCTTAACCGCATCCGCTACACGGCCATACTGTCCGCTTGCTTTCTCGTATGCAGTATTCGGATCGTCACCTTTTTTGATGAAATCTGTCATCTTTCCAAGAGAAACAAATTTATAACCAATAATCTGGTCTTCAGCATCAAGAGCGATTCCTGTTACATAGCCTTCCGCCATTTCAAGGTAACGGGGACCTTTCTTTAATGTACCATACATTGTACCAACCTGGGAACGAAGGCCTTTTCCCAAATCCTCAAGGCCGGCGCCAACCGGAAGTCCATCTTCGGAGAATGCACTCTGTGTACGTCCATAAGCAATCTGAAGAAACAGCTCTCTCATGGCTGTATTGATCGCGTCACATACAAGATCCGTATTTAATGCTTCCAAAACGGTTCTTCCCGGAAGAATCTCAGCTGCCATAGCTGCGGAGTGTGTCATGCCGGAGCATCCGATCGTCTCAACAAGAGCTTCCTGAATGATACCTTCTTTTACATTTAATGTCAATTTGCAGGCACCCTGCTGAGGAGCACACCATCCGATACCGTGTGTTAAACCTGAAATATCTTTGACTTCTTTTGATTTTACCCATTTTGCTTCTTCTGGGATAGGAGCACAACCGTGATTAACGCCCTGTGCTACTGTACACATTTCTTCCACTTCCTTAGAATAAATCATGTGAAATCTCCTTTCAAATATTGAAATTTAATATTGATGAACCTGACATGAGATATCAGTGTTATCACTAATGCTAATTTTCTCACATTTTGGCAGAAAATGCAACCGTAAATTGGGCATTTAAACGCCGCCGTATGCCGCTTTTCTCTCGCTATGCCTGCTGTTTTGCAACAATCTCGTCACGGCTCTTATAGATGCTCTTTGCGGGCACTACACCCCGCACACAGGACGTCGGATATATGTTTGAATCTCTGCCGATTACGGTCCCCGGATTCAGTACGCTGTTGCAGCCGACCTCTACACCGTCACCAAGCATTGCACCAAACTTTTTAAGCCCTGTTTCAATCTGTTCATTCTGAGATTTCACGACAACCAGCGTCTTGTCTGACTTCACATTCGAGGTGATACTTCCGGCACCCATATGAGCGCGGAATCCGAGAATGGAATCACCCACATAATTATAGTGCGGAACCTGAACCTTATTAAATAAAACCACGTTTTTAAGCTCTGTTGAATTCCCGACAACCGCACCTTCACCCACAATTGCGTTGCCGCGGATAAACGCACACTGCCTTATCTCGGCGTCTTTTCCGATGATGCACGGACCGCCAATGTATGCACTGTCAAATACCTTCGCGGATTTCGCAATCCAGACGTTTTCTCCCCGTTTTTCATATTCATCAGGATTTAAAGATTCGCCGAGTTTTATGATAAATTCCCCAATTTTAGGAAGCGCTTCCCACGGGTAAGTCAGACCCTCAAAAAGCTCTGCCGCAATTGTTTCATCCAGGTTGTACAATTCCTTAATAACTGCTTCTTTCATTCGGTTTTCATTCCTTTCTCTGCTCCCTGCTTCTTCGCAGACTCTTTCTTTTTATAATTTGCGGATGCGGCGATAAACTTCTGGCGCATCTCTCCTTCGTTTCTAAGGCCCTTTACAATTACGGTCCTCCTCGACACATAACTGTTCAGCTTATTCATATACTCCTCTTCCGTGATCGTGCCCTGTGCGACTCCCGTAAGCCCTTTTTCCCAGCTTGCCGTAAGTTCCGCATTTAAAAGCGGGGGCACAGAGGCGTTTACAACCTCATAAATCATTTCTCCCAGAAGTTCAGGCGTAATAATCTGTGTTTTTTTATTCAGGCTCAGATACTGATTATGAATTAACTTTTTAAGTATTTCGGCTCTTGTCGCCGATGTTCCAATTCCGCTTCCCTTAATCTGCGCCCGAAGCTCCTCATCTTCGATCAGCTGTCCCGCATTTTCCATTGCAAGAATCAGACTCCCGGAATTATAACGCTTTGGAGGCGAAGTTTCCCCCTCCTTCACAAAAAAAGAACCGATTGGTATTTCCATGCCCTTTTTTAACTGATTCAGCAGTTTCAGAAAATCAAGGTCAACGCTCTGATTCTCTTCGCCCTCCTCCTGCTCCTTCTCCCGTTCCCGCTTTTCTTTCAGAAAAGAAAAATGTGTCACTTTCTGATATCCTTCCGAGAGCATTACCCGAAAGCTTGCATAAAACCGCTCTGTGGACGGCGGTTCCTCTTTGATATCCGTCTTTATCACCACAGATACCTTCTGGAATTCGGCAGGCGGATAAAAGATACTTAAAAAACGCCTCACTATAATCTCATACACCTTTCCCGCCGTCGGATTTAGACTTCCAAGCGCACCAAACCCCTGGCCCGTAGGGATAACCGCATAATGATCCGTGATCTGCTTATCGTTCACATAACGTGTCTTTGCTATATTTTTATAGCTGTTTTGTGCAAGTATTTCATCGGCAAATTCCCTTACCTGCGCATAGTTCCGAAGACCGCCGATATTTTTATGTATTTCTTTCGCAACGGCTGTGGAGAGAACTCTCGCATCCGTTCTGGGATATGTGACAAGTTTTTTTTCATAGAGTTCCTGTATAATTCGCAGCGTCTCATCAGGACTGATCTTAAAATATTTTGAACAGTCATTCTGAAGCTCAGCAAGGTTGTAAAGAAGCGGGGCATTTTTCTTTTCCTTCTTTTTCTGAACCGATTCAACAACCCCGGTGTACGGCTGCTTTTCGCAGAGCAGCGCAATCAGTCTGTCCGCATCCTCCCGCTTCTTAAATCCGTTCTCTTTATAAAGCAGCGGCGACTGAAAATAGCGCGACCCCTCCGACGCCCTCCATTCTCCGTCGAAGTCACGTCCAAAGAAATTCAGGGATGCCAAAACCCTGTAAAAAGGAGTCTTTACAAATTCTCTGATTTCACGCTCCCTGCGCACTACCATTCCCAGCACGCATGTCATCACTCTGCCGACCGAAACCACCGAATACTTCGTATTCAGAAAATTCGAAATCACATTTCCATACCGAAGCGTTAATGCCCTTGAGAAATTGATCCCCATCAGATAATCTTCCTTTGCGCGCAAATATGCCGCCGAAGCCAGGTTATCATATTCCGACAAATCTTTTGCTTCCCGGATACCCCGAAGGATTTCTTCTTCAGTCTGCGAATCAATCCAGACGCGCTTACGCATTTTTCCTGTCACATGCGCCTGTTGTTCCACCAGACGGTAAATATATTCGCCCTCCCGCCCGGAGTCCGTACAGACATAGATACATGTCACATCATCCCTGTTTAAGAGTGAGCTTACAATCGCATACTGTTTCTTTGCCGATTCAATAACTTCATAGCGAAACTTCTCAGGGAGAAACGGCAGCGTATCAAAGCTCCATCGCTTGTATTTCATATCATAAATCTCAGGGTAACTCATTGTAACCAGATGACCGACACACCATGTAATAATAGCTTTGTCACACTCCATATAGCCGTCCCGGTTCTTCATGTCCATTTTTAATGCTTTGGAAAACTCCCTCGCAACACTGGGTTTCTCCGCAATAAATAAAGCTTTTGTCATTCAGTCAGCCTTTCCTGTTATAATTGTGACAGACGGATTAACTCTATATTCGACTCCCTCTGTGCAAGCGTCTGCAGTTCGTCATCAAATTCCCCTGCCGAAAACAGATAAATATAATCTGCCTTCACCCTTGCCTGTTTCATAACGGATAACAGCTTTTGATAATTTTCATATGTCATTTCATCTTCTGAAAAGCCACAGGCTCCCAAAAGTGTTCTTCCCTCACGGTCCATTGCCATAATATCAATCGTGCCGTTTTTTCCTATCCATCTGCCCGACTTTTCACATTTGATCGGAAGCCTTCCGGCCTGATTTAACCGGTTCAGATACTCCCTGCATACCACAGGAAACACTCCGGCGGCATATGCGTCAAATTCCGGCGCAATATACATATCATAAAATTCTTCTTCGGTCATCAGTTCTAATTTTGAGTAATTTGCAAATACAAACCGAAACCAGAAATTTACGTAGGGACTCCGTATCCGGTAAATTCCCTTCATCGCATTGTCTCTTCCCGCCGTATCCATCGAAGAGATCTTTTCCACAATTTCAAGTTCGGTAAGATTCTTAAGATACACGCTGATCTTTGCTCTCGAAAAACCGGTTTCCAGATACAAATCATTTAATTTCCGCTTACCGGCTGCTATACAGTTCAAAATTGTATGATACACTGCCGGTTCCCGAAGTTCCTGCGATACATAACGTTCGGCTTCCGTTCGAAGTACGGCCCCTTTTTTTAAAATGGCGCGGCAGATATTTCCGCGTACATCCACGTCATCTGAAACATACTGCCACAGTCCGGGAACGCCGCCCAAAACCGCGTATAATTCCACACACTGCCTCATGCTGTACTTTCGAAAACAACCCGAAAGTTCCAAAAATCCAAGCTCTCTGACCTCTAAAAAACCAGTGATCTCGTACGCCGCTTCCCCGATTTTTGTCACCAGAGAATTTTCCACAAACCCAACGGAAGAAGAACACAGAATTACCATTACCGGCCTGTCATGGTATCGATTATGAATGAAATTCACAATTTCTCTCATAAACAACTCACTGTTTTTTACAATATTATGAAATTCATCGATGACCAGAATGAACTTTGAGCTTCCTTCCGATAAAATTTCCGGAAAAATAGAAGAATATTCCGGCCGCACTTTATCCTGTCCGACTTCGCCCGCCCATAATTTAAGCTGTTCTAACTCCGAACACGGACGGGCCAGATAATAAGAGAAAAGTTTCTCACGGCAAAATTCCATAATCAGAGATGTCTTGCCGATATTCTCACGGCCATACATGACAATGAGCTGATTTCCGCTTTTTTTGTAATTATTTTCCAGGTATCTTACTTCCTGTGTTCTTCCAAGCAGCATTCTTTCTGCCCTTATCCCTTCTGCCTTGTTCCTGCGCTCCTCATCAACAGTATTTCAAATTCTTCCCTTGCCATTGGTCTGCCAAGATAAAACCCCTGAATATTGTCACATTCAATACTCTTTAAATACTGGTACTGCGCTTCCGTCTCCACACCTTCCGCGACGGTCTCAAATCCGAGCTTCTTCACCATAGAGACAACCGATTCCGTTATAATACCGGTCGAAGTATCCGAAAGCACCGTATCAATAAAGGTTTTATCGATCTTGAGTGTATCAATCGGAAGGTCTTTCAGGTAGGAAAGCGACGAAAATCCTGTTCCGAAATCATCAAGCGATACTTTAACGCCATGATCACGCAGCAATGTCATTTTACTGATTACTTCATCAAAATTATTGATAAACACACTTTCCGTAATCTCCAGCTCCACATCCTTCGGAGAGACATCAAACTGTTCCAGAAGCCGTATGATATTTGTTGCAAAATTGTCTTTATGTATCTGAACCGCCGAAATATTGATCGATATAATACCATCGAACTGAAATTGTCTTTTCCAGGCCGAATAGATCATAAGCGCCTCTTTTAGCACCCAGTTTCCAATCGGTACAATACCGCCGCTCTTCTCGGCCAGCGGAATAAATTCAGTCGGACTGATAAAATCACCGTTTTCATCCTGCCAGCGTATCAGGGCTTCACACCCCCGGAGCTTTCCGTTCCGACAGTCGTACTGCGGCTGAAAATATAAAATAAAACCTTCACTGTCAATCGCATCCCGAAGCCTCTGTTCCATAGAGACGGTCTTTAAGAAACGATTCAGCACACTTTCGTCAAAGTAACGTATACCGCCCCTGTTTTCTTCTTTTGTATGGAACATGCAGACTTCCGCATTTTTAATGATAACAAATGCCGAATCTCCGGCATCAGGATATTCAGCAACGCCTGTACTGATATTGATATAAATTTCATCTCTGCTGCTTAACGTAAAAGGCCGTTTCAGACGCATCTTAATTTCATGATGAATGTTTTCCACAGTACTTCTTCCGCATGGGTCATAAATTCCAAGAATAAATACATCGGCGCCAAAACGTCCTATAATCGTGTGATCGTTCTTGAAATCAGACAAGAACTGCCCAAAATCCTGAATCAGCTCATCTCCCAGGATAAGGCCGATGCTGTCATTTACTTTTTTGAACTCATCAATGTCAAGCATAATCACACTGACACTTGTATGGTTTTTCTCCGCCTTCTCAATCATTTTTCGAAGCTGCTGTACAAAGTAATTACGGTTGTATAAACCTGTCAGAGAATCATAATATGCCATGTATGTAAGTTCATCATTCTGTGCCTTAAACTTTGTAATATCTTTAATACAGACAAATTTCTCATGATTTTCATGATTCTCACTGTATTTTACAAACGCAGAAGCCTCTATCCATGTCTTTCCGTCTTTCAGGCAGATCTCTCTTACCATCTCCCGCATGCCGGTCTCGTCGGCAAGAAGAATTTCCCGAAGCGCCTCCTCGTCCTCTTTTTGGACACAATCATACAGAAGCTCCGTATCCGTGAGCTTCTGTATT
Organism: bacterium C-53; assembly: GCA_003612525.1. Lineage (GTDB taxonomy): Bacteria > Bacillota > Clostridia > Lachnospirales > Lachnospiraceae > C-53. The sequence continues at coordinate 228,304 of RAZD01000002.1, forward strand.
CCCATTCCTGTAAGGCCCTTCCAGTCCCCGGTTGCCTCAAAGTATTCATCCGCACAATTGTAATAAAAATATGCATTCCCTGACAAATCAAGGAACTCTTTATTGATACGGTCACTGCCGATCAATTTCTCATTTAATGTCTTAAGCAAATCCATCTGATAATATAAAGCATCCATCTCGCCACCTCCGTGCTCAATTTAAGCCTTATACTATTGTTTCTTTGCAATGTATCCTTTTGCCTTCAGCAGCTCCGCACAAAGAACAGCTCCGCCTGCCGCGCCGCGCACTGTATTGTGAGACAGTCCGATAAACTTATAATCATATACTGTGTCCTCACGAAGCCGTCCGATCGATACGCCCATTCCGTTTTCATAATCCACATCCATAGTTACCTGAGGCCTGTTATCCTCCTCAAGATACTGGATGAACTGCTTCGGCGCACTTGGAAGCTCAAGCTCCTGCGGCAATCCTTTAAATAATTTCAATTTTTCGATCAGTTCCTCTTTTGACGGTTTCTTATTGAATTTTACAAACACGGCAGCCGTATGCCCATTTAATACAGGCACGCGCACACACTGACACGTGATAACAGGAAGTGACGCTTTTACAATTTCACCATTTTCCACCCTGCCAAACACTCTTAAAGGTTCCTGCTCACTTTTCTCTTCCTCACCGCCGATATAGGGAATAATATTCCCCTCCATCTCCGGCCAGTCTTTGAATGTCTTACCTGCGCCTGAAATCGCCTGATAGGTGGTTGCAACCACTTCAACCGGCTCAAATTCTTTCCATGCTGCCAACGCGGGCGTATAGCTCTGTATGGAACAATTTGGTTTCACCGCGATAAATCCTCTCTGCGTTCCAAGCCGTTTTTTCTGCGATTCAATAACATCAAAATGTTCCGGATTAATTTCAGGCACCACCATCGGGACATCCGGTGTCCATCTGTGGGCGCTGTTATTGGATACTACAGGGGTCTCTGTCTTTGCATACGCCTCTTCAATCGCCCGGATTTCATCTTTCGTCATATCGACAGCGCTGAATACAAAATCAACTTCCGCCGCTACCTTCTCCACCTCATTTACATTCATAACCACAATCTTCTTCACAGCTTCCGGCATAGGCGTCGCCATCTTCCACCTGTCCCCTACGGCTTCCTCATATGTCTTTCCCGCACTTCTCGGACTCGCCGCAATCGTTGTCACCTCAAACCACGGATGATTTTCCAGAAGTGAAATAAATCTCTGTCCCACCATTCCGGTTCCGCCTAAAATACCTGCTCTCAATTTGTCGCTCATGTTCTCTTTTCTCCTTCCTTATCTGAAGTCCTGCTGTAAATATTCCAGCTCCGCCTCAATCACCTTTTCCATGACTGCCTTCCCCGGCGCACCAAGCGTCAGGCGTCTTTCCACACATGTTTTCAGACTGATTGCTTCATAGATATCTTCCTCAAAAACAGGACTGATTGATTTGAATTCCTCAAGTGTCATATCATCGAGCGCAATATCTCTGTCAATACAATAAAGGACAAGTCTGCCGACAATTGCATGTGCATCGCGGAACGGTACACCATGATTCACAAGATAATCAGCGGCATCCGTTGCGTTCGTAAATCCATTTTTCGCACTGCTCTCCATAATATCTTTCCTGAAGGTAATCGTTTCAATCATACCACGAAACAGGGCCAGGCAGCCTTTCACCGTATCAAAGGCATCAAAGGCAAGCTCTTTATCCTCCTGCATGTCTTTATTATAAGCAAGGGGGATCCCCTTCATGGTCGTAAGTAAGCTGATCAGAGCGCCGTACACTCTTCCTGTCTTCCCGCGGATCAGTTCCGCAAGATCAGGATTCTTCTTCTGCGGCATAATACTGCTTCCGGTACTGTAACTGTCATCAATCTCCACAAACCGGTATTCATTCGAATTCCAGATAATAATCTCTTCACAAAAGCGGCTTAAATGCATCATAATAGTTGACAGAGCCGAAAGAAATTCGATCAGATAATCTCTGTCCGCAACCGAATCCATGCTATTCAGCGTCGCACTGTCAAAGCCAAGCAGCTCAGATGTATACTCCCTGTCCAACGGATAAGTAGTTCCCGCCAATGCACCGGAGCCGAGCGGACATGTATTCATTCTGTGATAAATATCCTTAAGGCGGAGCCTGTCTCTCTTAAACATCTCAAAATACGCTCCGATATGATGCGCAAGCGTCACCGGCTGCGCTTTCTGCAGATGAGTAAAGCCCGGCATGTATGTTTCCGTGTTCTCCTGCATTATATGAATGAGAACTTCCAATAATTCCTTTATCAGCCCATCCACTAAAAGAAGTTCCGCTCTCGTATAAAGCTTCATATCAAGCGCCACCTGATCGTTGCGGCTGCGCCCCGTATGAAGCTTCTTTCCGGCATCACCAATCCTGTCTATAAGATTTGCCTCCACAAAACTGTGGATATCTTCATATTCCTCCGTAATCTCGAGACTTCCATTCTCAATATCACAGAGAATTCCGTTTAAACCATCGATAATCTGCGTCTTTTCCGAATCCGTCAGAATTCCCTGTCTGTTAAGCATCGTCACATGGGCAATGCTTCCCTCAATATCCTGTCTGTAAAATTTTCGATCAAAAGAAATGGACGCATTAAAGTTATAGACAAGCTGATCTGTCTCTTTCGTAAAGCGTCCTCCCCATAATTGTGCCATCTGTTCTCTCCTTAGTATTCTCCGGAATTTCCGGTTTCCATATTTAAGCAAAGTTAAAAGTAAACTTAATATTATCATACTTTCACTTTGTTTTCAACACTCGCATACAATAATATGAGAAATTTCAAATCCACGGTTACAGAAAGGCATGGTTATCATATGAGTCACATACTTTCCTTACAAAATGCCGGAGTTTCTTATCACAGTCTAAGCGGTGAGACAATCGCCCTTCAAAATATCTCATTTCATGTGGAGGAGGGGGAGTTCCTTTCTATCGTCGGACCAAGCGGATGCGGCAAATCCACACTGCTTTCCATTATTGCAGGATTGGTTGAACCGGAGGAAGGAAGCATCACGACAAACGGATGTCGGATTGGCTACATGCTGCAAAGAGACCACCTGTTTGAATGGCGCACGGTCCTCAAAAACATCCTGTTAGGACCCGAAATCAGCCACTGCCTCACTCTTGATAAAAGAATTCTGGCTGACCGCCTGTTAAAGCAGTATGGCCTTTATCCATTCAAGGATAAGTATCCATCCGAACTCTCCGGCGGAATGCGCCAGCGCGCCGCACTGATACGCACGCTTGTCATGGAGCCTGATTTACTTCTGCTTGATGAACCGTTTTCCGCCCTTGACTATCAGACGCGGCTCAATGTTTCAGATGACATCTACCGGATTATCCGGGAAGAACACAAGACCGCAATCCTTGTAACGCACGACTTGTCAGAGGCAATCAGCCTCGGTGAAAGAATCGTTGTTCTCACAAAACGCCCGGGAACCATAAAAGACATAATCACCATTGATTTGAGCATTGACAATGAAGAACGCACCCCGCTCCTCTCACGCGACGCACCGGAATTTAAAACTTATTTTAATCTTCTCTGGAAGGAGTTGAATACATGAATATTTTTGCAAACCTGCAGCAGGAATACCTAAAAGCACAGAGATTCCGCAAAAGGACCATTCAGGCGGTCCGATTTTTTATTTTAATCTGTTTTTTGGCAGTCTGGGAAATCACGGCAGATTTAGATATCATTGACAGTTTCTTCTTTTCAAGCCCAAGCCGCATTATACGTACGATTCTGCAAATGGCCAACGATTATTCCCTGTTCCACAATATTGGCATCACTTTATTGGAAACAGTATTCAGTTTTGTGCTTATCGTTCTGATTTCCCTTGCCAGTGCAATGCTTTTATGGCTCCTGCCTTCTTTTTCCGAAGTTCTGGAGCCATACCTTGTAATGCTGAACTCACTGCCGAAGTCTGCGCTTGCGCCGCTCTTCATCGTATGGCTCGGCGCAAATACAACAACCATCATCGTTGCCGGAATCTCCGTTGCACTCTTTGGTTCCATCCTGAACCTGTACCAGAGCTTCAAAAGTACAGATGAGGAAATGGAAAAACTGATTTACACACTCGGCGGGACAAAATGGGATGTTCTGTCAAAAGCAATCCTCCCTTCCAATATACCGACGATCTTAAGCTCTATGAAAGTCAATATCGGTCTTTCGCTTGTAGGTGTTATCATAGGTGAATTTCTTGCTGCAAGAGCAGGACTTGGATATCTTATTATCTATGGAAGCCAGGTGTTCAAACTGGATCTCGTCATTATGTCGATTGTCATTCTGTGCTTTATCGCAGTGCTTTTCTATGGCATCATCGGACTGCTTGAAAAGCATATTAAAAGGGCCGCCTGAAGGCAGCCCCTACATAATCGTTTTTATTTATCTTTCACAACAAGAACCGTCGCAATAAATACAACGCATCCCGGTATAACCGCACCTGAAGTCTTGGTCAGCATTCCGACAAGCGCCATCAGCGCAGTCAGCGTTACCGTAATGCAGGACGGTGCATTTCCCAGGAAAAACCCCATTAACATTTCTATAAAAATCACAACACAGAGAACCGCAACGGCCGTATCGCCAATCTGACGTCCGCCTGCAACACAGAAAACTGCCAAAACCACAAGAGCAACAAGAGCTGCCTGCTGTTTCGGGAATCTGCTCTCTATATAGTCTTCCTCTCTTGCTCTTACACGGCTTCGTGAAGGCTCCGGTTCTCCCCTAAGCGCATCCATATCCCGTTCCGGTCTTTTCCTCTTTCTCTGATTCGAGGTCCCTTTGTCTGCCATTCCATTCTCCATTCTAAAACTTTTTTAAATTAATGCTTGCAATTCTGTAATAAAGCCGTTATAATAGCATTTGCAATCACATTGCAAGCCAACATAGCGCAGTTGGTAGCGCAACGCATTCGTAATGCGTGGGTCGGGGGTTCGAGTCCCCCTGTTGGCTTTCTTTTTTTGCCCTTTTACAGATGCACATCCATCTGTGGATATGGTATTTCAATTCCCGCTTCATCAAATTTAAGCTTTACTTCTTCTGTGATTCTCCAGCGGGCATCCCAATATTCCCCTGTCGGCACCCACATCCGCATTCCAAGTATGACCGCACTGTCTGCCAGTTCATCGACAAACACACGAAACGATTCATCGTGTTTCACCGAGTGATCGGACTCTCCGATTTCCGTAAGGACCGCTTTTGCCTTCTTTAAATCAGCCTGATAAGAAATTCCAAACTTAAGATCAAGCCTCCGCTCTTCCATCCGCGTAAGATTTGTCATCGAATTGTTCGCAAGCGTACCGTTTGGAAGCACAATCACCTTATTATCGCCTGTATGAAGCGTTGTATAAAAGATCTGAATCTCCGTTACGACTCCTTCATTCTTATTCGTATCTTCTATTATATAATCTCCGACTACGAACGGCTTCAAAAGAAGAATCAATACGCCACCCGCAAAATTGGCAAGCGTCCCCTGGACGGCAAAACCAAAGGTCAGGCCCAGAGAACCAACCACCGCCACAACAGAAGCGGCATCAATTCCAAAACGGGAAGCAATTGCCATAGCAAGCACTGCATACAGTGCAATTTTCAGACACGAGTCCACAAACTGCACTGCTCCTTTATCCGCGTTTGCACGCTCCATTGCACGCCTAACGACTTTTCTGAAAAGACGTATCAGACAGATTCCGATTCCAAGTAATAGAAAACTCAGCACAACCCGCATGCCAAGATTCAAGGCTTTCTCCGGGAGCTCTTTGAAAAAAGCCTCAATCACTCCCGGATCCACATTTTCAAGTTCACTTATGACTTCCAGATCTTCCATTCATATCTCCAACTATTTCTTTGCTGTTGTTTTCGTTTTCCTTGCAGTGGACGGTTTCTTTGGTGCCTGAACCGGTTTTTCCTCCTCATCTGCAAGCGGAATTACCTGGAAAACAGAGATTCCAAGCGGTGGAACCTTAATGCGCACAGAATTCTCCCTTGCATCGCATTCATCCTTTTTCGAAGACGTCATGCGGCTGTTCCGAAATCCAAACCCGCCGAAATCTTCGGAATCACTGTTAAAGATCTCTTTTAATTTACAGGGGCACGGAACTCCGATCTTATAATTGTTTCTCGGAATATTCTCAAAGTTGCAGACTATAAGAAGTGTTTCCTCCTCTTTGTCTGTCTTTCGTAAATACACAACAATATTTTCATTTGCCGAAATATCATTAATCCACTCAAAGCCTTCCGGAACATGATCCATTTTGTGAAGCGCCGGCACTGTACGGTACAATTTGACCAAAGCTTTCACATATTTCTGCATCTGCTTATGTTCCTCGTACTCAAGAAGCTCCCATTCCACACTGCGCTCTTCATTCCATTCGTCGAATTCTGCGATATCCTGTCCCATAAAGAGAAGTTTCTTCCCGGGATGCGTCATAAAGAACCCATATGCAGCCCTTAAATTCGCATATTTTTCCTCCATAGTTCCCGGCATCTTTCCGACAAGAGTTGCCTTTCCATGCACAACCTCATCGTGTGACAGGGTAAGCATAAATTTCTCACTGTACGCATAAATCATGGAAAAGCACAATTCATTGTAATGATGTGTTCGAAACAGCGGATCATACTGCATATAACCGAGAAAATCGTTCATCCATCCCATATTCCATTTGTAGTCAAAACCAAGTCCGCCATCTTTCAACGCTCCCGTCACCAGCGGCCATGCTGTGGATTCCTCTGCGATTAAGAGCGCATCCGGAAATTCCTTTTTGAAAATAGAATTCAGATGTTTTAAAAACTCAAGCGACTCAAGATTTTCCTTCCCGCCGTAAATATTGGCAACCCATTCACCGTCATTTTTTCCATAATCGAGATACAGCATCGAAGCCACCGCATCCATACGAATGCCGTCAACATGGTATTCTCTTGCCCAGTAAAGAGCATTCGCTATCAGATAATTCACTACTTCAGGCCTGCCGTAATTATAGATAAGCGTTCCCCAATGCGGATGGCATCCCTGTCTTGGGTCTCTGTGTTCATAAAGGCATGTCCCGTCAAAATTCGACAGCCCCTGTATATCGCGCGGAAAATGCGCCGGCACCCAGTCAAGAATGACTCCGATGCCATGATTATGCATATAATTCATAAAATACATAAAATCTTCTGGCGTACCGTAACGACTTGTCGGAGCATAATATCCAATTACCTGATATCCCCACGATGCGTCAAACGGATGTTCCATAACCGGCATCAGTTCCACATGCGTATAGCCCATCTCTTTTACATATTTGCATAGAAGCGGCGCAATTTCACGGTAGTTGTAAAAATCCCTGCCATCCGAGGGTTTATGGAACGAACCAAGATGCAGCTCATAGACGAACATCGGGTTTTCTTCCTTATGCAGTTCTCCCCTGGCTGCCATAAATTCATCGTCATTCCATTTGAATTTATAGATATCACGCACAACCGACGCCGTATTCGGGCGCAGTTCCGCTCCGTAACCATAAGGATCCGCCTTCAGGAACGTCTCACCGCTTCTGGCCTTAATCTCAAATTTATAAAAAGCCCCCTGCTCAATGTCAGGTATAAAAAGTTCAAAAATCCCGGAATCCCACAGCCTCTGCATTTGATGAATGCGGCCATCCCAGTTGTTGAAATCACCGACTACACTGACACGTACTGCGTTTGGCGCCCATACAGCAAAATGAACACCGTCCGTCCCGTCAATCTTTGTCAGATGAGCGCCCAGTACCTCATATGCCCGGTAATGAATGCCCGCATTAAATTTCTTGGTATCTTTCTCCGTAATCACACCCGGATAGCGGTAAGGATCTTCCTTTTCCGTCTGCCGGCCCTTCGCATCCTCAACTATATATGTGTACGTAAATGGAACTTTGTTCTTCACAAGGACAGCGAAAAATCCTTCATCATCTACCCTGTCCATTTCCTTCTGCGTTTTATTCGTCTTAAGAAATACTTTTTCCGCTCCCGGCTGAAATGTCTGTACCAGCGTTCCACCCTTTACCGTATGTGCTCCCAGTATCCCTTTTGGCTGATCTTCTTCTGAGTAAATGACCGCTTCGATTTCGGCCCAATCCATCAAATCATATAATTTCTTATCCATTCTGATACCTATGCCTTTCTATAAATTGTGTCTTTCATCTGTCCTGCTTTATGGAATGAATAAATATCCCGCTGCGAAGCTTCGGCTCAAACCATGTGGATTTCGGAGGCATCAGCCGCCCCGCATCCGCAACATCAAATAACTCTCCTATTGATGTAGGGTACATGGAAAATGCCACGCTGCAATCACTGTGCACTCTCCTTTCCAGTTCGCCAAGTCCGCGGATTCCCCCTACGAAATCAATCCGCTCATCTGTCTTCGGATCATGAATTCCAAGTACGGGTTCCAGAAGGTAATTCTGTAAAAGCGATACATCAAGCCCGTCTATCGGATCGTCGGATAAAATCCCTGGCTTCGCTTTCAAACTGTACCATTGTCCGTCAAGATACATACCGAACATTCCCTTCTTCTTCGGGCGGTAAGGCTCTGTTCCCACTGCTTCCACCTCAAAATGTTCCGCCGCCGCCGCAAGAAATCCCGGTATATCATAGCCATTCAGATCTTTCACAACACGATTGTAATCAAGAATCATAAGCTGCTCATCCGGAAACAGGACGGAAAGGAAGTATTGAAATTCCTCCTCCCCGGAACAGGATGATTCCGCCGCCTTCCGCATCTTCGATACACGTACAGCCGATGCGCAGCGGTGGTGCCCGTCCGCAATATAAATATCATTCATTTCTTCAAAGGCGCTCTGAACTGTCTTCATATCATCTGCATCCGCTATTACAAATATCCTGTGCCGGATTCCGTCCGGTGATACGAAATCATACAGGGCATCCCCGTCCTTCGTCTTTTCCACCACGCGGCTGATTCGTTCGTCCGCACGGTACGCAAGAAAAATGGGGCCGGTCTGCGCCTCACACCGGTCCACATGGTTTACCCTGTCCTCCTCCTTATCCGAACGCGTTTTCTCATGTTTCCTGATCACATTTCTGTCATAGTCGTCCACAGATGCACAACCGACAATTCCTGTCTGTACACGTCCATTCATTGTCAGCTCATAGATATAATAGCATGGAGCTTTCTCCTGAATAAACTGCCCTCTCTCCACCATATCCCACAAAAGATCATGTGCCTTCTGATAAACCTCCGGCGCGTGAATATCCACGTCGTCCGGAAACCATACTTCCGCCCGGTCAATTCCGAGAAACGAAAGAGGCTCCTTCTCCACTTCCCGCTTTGCCTCCGCGCGGTTATATACGTCATATGGTAATGCTGCAATACGGCTTTCCAGCCCCTTTGCCGGACGTATTGCACAAAATGGTCTTATTACTGCCATATGTAAGCTATCCTTTCCCAAAATGATGGATCACTGCCCATGATGCCGGACCAAAAACCGCATCCTGTATTTATTATTACATGGGCGGCGCTTTTTTTCAAGCATTCAGTCCGTCTTTTAATACATTCTCATAATCCGCAAGATTTTTTCCAAGAAGCTCCGGAGTATTCAGGTGATACGGGCATTTCGCAGCGCACTGATTGCAGTGTATACAGTCCTTAATTTTGGCCATGTTCTTCTGCCAGTCCTCAGAAAGCCACTGCGCAGACGGAGAACGTCGCAAAAGCAGCGACATCCGTGCACAGTTATTGATTTCAATGCCCATAGGACACGGCATGCAATACCCGCACCCACGACAGAATTCGCCGGAAAGCGCACGGATATCCTTCTCAATAAGCGCTTTCCTCTCTTCATCCATTGAAGGGGGATTTTTCATAAATTCAATAAATTCATCCAGTTCGCTTTCCTTCTGAATTCCCCAGAGAGGAAGCACATGCGCATATTGGTCAAGGTACGCATAACACGCTGACGCATTCGTCAAAAGCCCTCCGGAAAGCGCTTTCATTGCAAGAAACCCAACTTCCCTTTCCCTGCACATTTCCACTAAAGACCGTTCAATATCCGTAGAAAGGTAATTAAACGGAAACTGCAATGTATCATACAGTCCGGACTCCACAGCCTCTTTTGCAACTTTATAATGATGATTTGTGATTCCGATAAACCGGATTTTCCCCTGCTCCCTCGCCTTTAATGCCGCATCGTAAAGTCCGTCTGCTCCACCTGGCTTCGGGCAAAAAGGCGGATTATGGAACTGGTAGACATCAATAAAGTCCGTCTTTAACAATTGAAGGCTTGTTTCCATATCACGCCAGAATCCATCCGCATCTTTTGCCGCCGTCTTGGTTGCAAGGATAATATGGTTTCTGACACCGGAAAGCGCCTTTCCAATCTTCTCCTCGCTGTCCGTGTAAGCTCTTGCCGTATCAAAATACGTAATTCCGTTTTCATAGGCTTTTTGCAGCAGATATCCTGCATCTTCCACAGAAATTCTCTGAATCGGCAATGCCCCAAATCCGTTTTTATCTGTCACGAGTTTCGTTCTTCCAAGTGTAACTTTTCCCATTTTTCCCTCCTGTTTTGTCTCTACAAAAAGGTGCAAAGCCTAATCGCTCCATAGACTTTACACCTCTTATGTAAGTTACCATTTTCATATAAGGGTATTCATATTTCTTACTAAATTAAAATGCCATAGTTTCCTTCTCACACTATTTAATTTTAAAGTACTTCCTCAACGTCCCCTCATAATTTCCCATTCCGGTAATTATAATCTGCGCTTTTCCTATTTCCGTATTATTTTGATAAGACAATGTATAATCTCTTCCCTCTTCCAGTGTCTTGGTTTTAAATCTTACGATGGAAGGTTTGGGACACTTCGCATTACCATCGTATGTCTGTGTCATAATCTTGCTTACTTTAATCCCTTTGCTGACCGGCTTTCTCTTTATTTCAAATGCTGTACTCATGCTGCCCTTATAATTTCCTTTTCCGGTAATTATGACAGATGCCGTCCCGCTGTCTTCATTCTGGAGATAAGAAAGTGTATAATCTTTTTTTGCCTTCAGAGTCTTCTTTTTCCCGTTGGCCATTATCATCCTTACCTTCACGGAAGGTTTCTGTTCTTTGGCCGCATAGACTCTTGCCTTTATGGGAAGAATTTCAAAGTTTCGACTCAGCGCTGCCGGACGGATCGTGAACGAAATCGTTTTGACACCGACTTCTGCCTTCTTCCGGCCTTTACCCTTGATTGTAAGATTTGCTTCTCCTACATTCACATTCTTTTTATATTTTACGGTATAATCCGTGTTTAATAAAAGTTCGTTTCCCTGACGGTCCAAAACAACGACTTTCGGCTTCTGCGCCTTACCCGTGTATGGGTATCCACTGACCGGATAATCAGGGATATAGGCAGTCTGGTCAGATGAATACTGATTCTTCACATTCGTATCATTTTCAGAATCCGATGTCATCGGATATTTCTCATAAAACTCCGCTGAAGCATATTCAGCGTCCCTTACATGATCTGTAAAATCCGCATCCTCCACCAGAAGCCAGTCCTGCCTTGTTTCTGCATCCTGCCCGTCCCAGGTACAGTCGACATTATAATAATATTCCCCGACTCTTACAATATTCCAGGCATGGTTCTGGCCGTTCCCTTTTCCGCTGATCACGCGTACCGACAGGCCCGCTTCCTTGCACATACGGTAAAACAGTACAGCATAGCCCTGACATACGGCCTTCCCATTACACAGCGCCGCATATGCCGTAAATTTCGTCATATAAGAAGGATTGTTCAGATTTTCATAATCATAATCCACATGATCGCAAATATAATCATGGATGATGCAGACCTTCTCACGCTCCGATTTTCCCTCAAGCTGCATTTCACCCATCGCTCTTTCAACCGCTTCTGTCAGCTGTTGTTCCTGCTCATAATTTGTGTAGTAGTCAATATTGAATGACAATGTAAATACCGTACCATTCGAACTGCCGCCAAGCATATATCCGGCACAGACCCATCTGAGGGCATCGCCTTCCACACCACTGCACGCCTCCGTATCCTCAACAGCCGCCGAGAAAATTATACTGCCCTTCCCTCCTGCGTTTTCCCCTTCCTGCCGGAAAAGGCTCTGCGAAACATTAAATTGAACCTCTTTCTCCCGAAGCAACATCTGACTACGCAGATAAGACGCCGCCCCCTCAACCGTATTATAGACTGTGTCCGGAGTGTCGTATGCCTGCTGTGCACTCCCTACCGGCTCTTCCTCACGAGCTGAATGAAGCCTGCGTTCAAGCTCCGACTCATCCAGAACATCCTTGTAAAGAGGGTTGACTATAAACCGTTCTTCCATCGGTATTTCCTGTGAAGACACCGATTGTTCCATGCCTTCCGTATCCGAAACGATTCTGCAGTCAACATCATCCGCATCTTCTTCCTGTACAATCTCAATCTCCGTATCTTCCTGTACAATCACCGTTTCTTCCATAGCCGCCCGCACCGGCTGCAATCCTGTCTGCGTAGAAAGAAGAACCACGCATAAGAAGAATCCCAATATCCTTTTGAATTTTCCCCACATCCCGTATTCCCTCCTGTTCATATGCATAGACAATTACCCGCCCCTCAGACTTTCATCCACAGGGGCGGGCATTTCTCATACCATAAATTCTATTCTTGCAGGCAGTGAATCAAAATCAGACCCGCTCCCCCTGCATTATACCGGATACGCTCCATTCTTTGTATCCGCTTTTGTCATATCAACCTTTTCCTGCTGTGCCTGACGATATTTAAAGAAGTCAGTTGCAACCTGCGGGAACAATGCATAGGACAGAACATCCTCATCCTGCTGTTTCCACTCTTTCATTTCAGCCTCAAGCTTGTCAAGCTCATTCTCAATAAGATCTGCCGGACGACATGTGATTCTCTTCTCGCCAGGAATAACCTTATCAATAATTTCCTGATTCATCGGTTTTACTGTCTGGCCATACTCACCGCGCAGAACCGCCTTGGTCTCTTTTGTAGCCATCTTGTATCTCTCGCCCATCAGCACATTAAATACTGCCTGCGTTCCGACAATCTGGGAAGAAGGCGTAACAAGAGGCGGCTCACCGAGGTCTTTACGCACTGCCGGAATCTCTTTGAGCACATCATAATACTTATCTTCCGCATTCTGCTCTTTCAGCTGGCTTACCATGTTAGAAAGCATTCCGCCTGGTACCTGATACAGAAGCGTCTTAATATCAACACCCATAACCTTCGGATTCAGAAGGCCGTTTGCAAGGCACTCATCCCTGTAAGGTCTGAAGTAGTCCGCGATCTCAGCAAGAAGGCTCTGATCATACCCTGTATCATACGGCGTTCCCTTAAAGGTCTCAACCATAACTTCCGTCGCCGGCTGTGAAGTACCCATTGCAAGCGGAGACATTGCGCAGTCGATCACATCCACGCCTGCCTCTACTGCTTTCATATAAGTCATGCTCGCCACGCCGGATGTGTAATGCGTATGAAGCTGAATCGGGAGCTTCGTCGCACTCTTCATAGCGCTGATCAACTCCGTTGCCTTGTAAGGCACAAGAAGGCCTGCCATATCCTTAATGCAGATGGAATCTGCGCCCATCTCCTCAATCTTCTTAGCCATGCTTACCCAGTAATCAAGCGTATAAGCGTCGCCAAGCGTATAAGACAATGCAATCTGTGCATGTCCCCTGCCTTCCTTCTTTTTAATCTTGTTGGTAGCGTCTACAGCCGCCTGAAGATTACGCAAATCATTCAGACAGTCGAAAATACGGATAATGTCAATTCCGTTTGCAATGGATTTCTCTACAAAATAGTGTACCACATCATCTGCATACGGTCTATATCCTAAGATATTCTGGCCTCTGAACAACATCTGCAATTTTGTATTGGGAAGTCCTTTTCTTAAGAGGCGAAGTCTCTCCCACGGATCTTCCTTCAGGAAACGCAGGGATGCGTCAAAAGTAGCGCCGCCCCAGCACTCAACGGAATGATAGCCGACTTTATCCATCTTATCAAGAATCGGAAGCATGAATTCGGTAGGCATTCTGGTCGCAATCAGGGACTGATGCGCATCACGCAGAATCGTTTCCGTAATTTTAATCGGTTTCTTTTCTATATCTGCCATTACTTTAATTCCTCCTTTTTCTGTTTATGAAATTCCTATTTAACACCGAAAATGGCCATAAATGTACCGGCCGCAACTGCGGTTCCGATAACACCTGCTACGTTAGGTCCCATTGCATGCATCAACAGGAAATTCGTAGGATCCGCTTCCGCACCAACCTTTTGTGATACACGGGCTGCCATAGGCACTGCGGATACTCCGGCAGAACCAATCAGCGGATTCACTTTTCCCTTAGTTGCAATGCACATCAGCTTGCCGAATACAACACCTGCCGCTGTACCAAATGCAAATGCAATCAGACCGAGAACAACGATCTTAATCGTTGCAAGATTCAGGAATGCTTCCGCGCTTGTCGTTGCTCCTACGGATGTTCCGAGGAAAATAACCACGATATACATCAATGCATTCGATGCAGTATCGGTAAGCTGTCTTACCACGCCGGACTCTTTGAACAGGTTACCAAGCATCAGCATACCAACAAGCGGAGCTGTCGTAGGAAGAATCAGACATACTACAACCGTTACCACGATCGGGAAAAGGATTCTCTCCAGTTTTGAAACCGGACGGAGCTGCTCCATCTTAATTTTTCTCTCTTTTTCAGTCGTAAGCAGCTTCATGATCGGAGGCTGAATAATAGGAACAAGTGACATATAAGAATATGCAGCTACCGCAATTGGCCCAAGCAATGTTGTCTGTCCCAGTTTTCCGGCAAGGAAAATGGATGTAGGACCATCTGCACCACCGATAATGGATACAGCTGCAGCTGCTTTGTCATTGAATCCCATGGCAATTGCCCCGAAATACGCTGCAAAAATACCAAACTGGGCTGCCGCACCCAGAAGAAAACTCTTTGGATTTGCAATCAGAGGACCGAAGTCTGTCATCGCACCAACACCCATAAAGATCAGGGAAGGAAGAATCGACCATTCATCCAGCAGATAGAAATAGTGGAGAAGCCCGCCTTCTGCCATGATATCGGGATAAATATTAACCAATAACATACCAAAAGCAATTGGTGTTAACAACAGAGGTTCAAATCCCTTCGCGATTGCCAAATAAAGGAAAACAAATGCAACAAGAATCATAATGATGTTGCCCACGGTCATAGTCATAAACGCAGTCTGACCGACAAGGTTTTCCAGTGTGTTTGCTATATAAGACATTTTGTAACCTCCTGTAAGTTTATTTCAATCCGAACCGTTCTTAGTTCATGGTAGCGAGAACTGCGCCTGCCTCTACCGCATCGCCTACAGCTACGTCGATGCTTGCAACGGTACCGTCCTGAGGAGCAACTACAGGAATCTCCATCTTCATTGCTTCTACAATGACTACAGGATCACCAGTCTTTACAGCCTGCCCTACGGAAGCCTCAATCTTAAATACTTTTCCGGCTGCACCTGCTTCGATCTTAACGGAACCTGCTCCACCGGCTGCCTTCGGCGCTGCAGCGGGAGCTGCTTTTGGAGCTGCCTTCGGCGCTGCTTTTACTGCCGCTGCAGGCGCTGCTCCTGCCACACCGTCATCCACCGTTACATCATATACATTGCCATTTACTGTAATTGTATAATTTTTCATTTTCTTCAACCTTTCCGTCTGCTTCACAGACCTTTATTTAATTACGTCTCTTAATTGATCTTACAAAATATCCGCTTCCGGAACCGCCCGATGCTTCCTCATATGCAGCAACCGCCGCTGAAATTACGGCAACCAGTTCCAAATCGTCTGTCTCATCCTCTTCCACTGCCGTAACAACAGGCGCTGGAGCGGGAGCTGCCGGAGCATTCTGCGCGTCCTTCTTCTTCATCTTTGCTTCCAGCTTCGGGAAAAGGCCAAAAGCCGCAATAATCAGACTGATCAGAATCAACACTGCAAATACCGTTCCCATTCCGAGAAGCGTATTCAGCGCCGCATTCTCCATCAGCTCGCCAAATGACTTGTCAACGTTGGTAGAACAGGAAGTCATTTTCCCGCGTCTGGTGAAAGTAAACGTCATAACCGCTGTCTTGCCGTTTGTTCCTGTGATAGACGCTTCTGATGTAATCTGTTCGTCATCCGCCGAAACGTTTATATTCGTAATATCCGAAAGCCCGCCAAGTTCACTGCTTGCTGAAATCCATGAATCAAGTCCTGTAAAAAACGCGCTGCCATCCACTTCAAGCTGATAGCTGTCTTTTAACTGCTCCGCCATGTCTTCCGCTTCATAAGCATCCTTCAGTTCTCCCACAGCTTCCGCGTCCATCGGAACAATCATACTGCGTATCAGAAATTCCGTCAGACTCTGGACACTTTCTTCATTATATGCGATCGCTTCCGTATCGGAGCCGCCGCATGCCGTCAGGCTAAAAGCACAGGCAACCATACATAATACGGCAAGAAACTTGTTAAAATGCTTTTTCATATTAAGTATCACCCTTTCTAAACCGTGCCGTGTTTTTTGCTTGGACGATCTTCACTTTTTGTGTATAACATCTCAAATGCACCGATGACATACTTTCTTGTCTCCTCCGCATCTATGATAGTATCCACATATCCTCTCTTTGCTGCAGATTCCGCACTGGTCTGCAGTTTTGCATACTCGGCCGCCTTCTCATTAATCACGTCAGCGCCCTGTCCTTCATACATGATCTTTGCTGCAAGCTTCGCATCCATAGAACCGATTTCCGCATCCGGCCATGCAAAAGTCATGTCAGCGCCGATTGCTTTGGAATTCATAGCCACATAAGCGCTTCCAAATGCCTTGCCAATCACTACATTTACTTTCGGCACGGTTGCATTTGCAAATGCATAAGTAAGTTCCGCCACTGCCTTTGCAATTCCCCGCTCCGTGCATTTTGTTGCAGCATAGCCTTTTACGTTTGTAAGGGTTAATACAGGAATTTCAAATGCATCACAGAATTTCACAAACTCAGCAGCTTTCTTAGCGCCTCTTACAGACAATACCGCATCAAATTTCTCTGAAACTTGTCCATCATCGTCGTATACTTCCGTACGGTTTGCAACCGCTCCTACCGTAATTCCGTCAAGCTTCATAAATCCTGTTACCATATCTTTTGCATATGCCGACTTCACTTCAAAGAAACGATTGTCATCTGCAATCTGCGTCAATGCGATGGAAGTATCTCCGACACAATTTGCAAGATCTGCGCAGATGCGGTTCAGATCATCCGTGCAGACAGCATCTGCCTCTTCCTCATTGTTTGCGGGAAGCATCGTGATCAGTTCCCTGATCTGTGCAAGAATAGACATTTCATCTGCAACAACATCTACAATGCCTGCCTCTTCACTCTGAAATGCTGCACTGGCTGTATCACATTTTGCTTCTGTATTGCCATCAAGCGCATTCGGAGAGTTTACGAATAATTTCGCTTTCTTCTCCTCCATAAATGTAAAGTCTGTCAGAGTAGGAATTAATGCAAGCCCGCCTCCGCAGTTCCCAAATACTGCAGTAATCTGGGGAATTACGCCGGAAGCGAGTGTCTGTTTCATATAAATTTCACCAAATGCATTCAATGCATCAGCTGCCTCCTGAAGCCTGAGCCCTGCAGAATCAATCAGTCCGATCACAGGTGCGCCTGTCTTCATTGCCAGATCATAAAGGTTTGCAATCTTTTTCGCATGCATTTCGCCTACGGACCCGCCTAATACGGAAGCATCCTGGCTGTAAACATACACGGGATTGCCATCAATCACTCCATAGCCGGTAATTACACCGTCAGAAGGAGTTTCGTTTTGTTTCAGATTAAAATCTGTCGCTCTGGCAGTCACCTTTGCGCCGATTTCAACGAAACTGTTTTCATCGAGTAAAGCCGTAATTCTTTTACCCGCTGAGCTTGTTGTGATATTGCTCATTTTTCAGCCCTCCATTTTATATATATTTTAATTAAACCTGACTTACGCAACCTATCGGTTTTCCATAAAAAGGCATAGAAACCCGACAGTTACACATTTCAAAGTATAACACATTCCGATAAAATAGCAAAGTACAATAATTCAACTATTTTCTCCAAATTTTCAGTTTTTTTTTATAATTTGATTATATTCTCAAAAAAATCCGGAATTGAGGTAAAACCAAACGCCTTTTGCAGTATTTTTCCTATGCACCAACTGTAGGAAATCTTTTCCGCCCCCTGTGCTGTCACTACCGGAAATACCTTAAATACCTCATTCCCAACAAGATATGTAACACTTCCCACCGTTGTTCCCTCTTCAACCGGCGCTTTCAGCTTATGTGTAATCTTATATTCCGTGCGGATGGATTCCTTTTCCTTCAAAAGCGTTCCCTGAATCGAATTACTATCCTCTGAGATAACACGTACCGGAATCATACATATGTCTCCAATGGAATCTGTCTGTCCTTCCTCCACCACAATATCCGTTAAACGATTCTGTTCAATCGGAACCTCATCAAAACGATGGTAAGTATAATTATCCAGTCCATAATTCATAAGTTTTTTCGTATCACTCCACTTATAACTTCTGTTGTTCGGCCAGCCGCATGCCAGCAGAGCTACAACAAAAGTTCTGTCATCTCTTCTGAGCGCCCCCGTGTAGCAGTATCCGGCATTCCCGGTAAATCCGGTCTTTCCTGTCAGTGCACCGTCCATCATTCCAAGAAAAGCATTATGATTATGACACGAAAACGACCGCTTTTTACTTTCATCCGTAAAACTGTGCTCCGCTGTCCTCGTAATCTCCAAAAATTTTTCCTTTTCAGGTGAATTCATGATGCCATAGGAGAGAATCTTTGCAAGATCAGATGCCGTTGTGGAATGTTCTTTTCCGTCTACTGTCTTATCAAGTCCGTTTGGAGTTATAAAATACGTATCATAACATCCGATGTCTCTCGCCTTCTGGTTCATCATATCCGCAAAGCCCTCCACACTGCCGCCCACATGCTCTGCAATCGCAACCGCTGAATCATTATGCGATTCAAGCATCAGAGAGTAGACAAGATCTTTCAGCCTGTATTTCTCTCCTGCCCGGATATTGAGCTGGACATCCGGCATGGACGCCGCATAATCGGACACCTCGACGATATCATCAAGATTCGCATTCTCAAGTGTAATAAGAAGTGTCATCACTTTCGTTGTGCTTGCCATCGGCAGCTTTTCCTCACCGTTTTTCTCATATAAAATACGCCCTGAGGCGGCATCCATCAGAACCGCTGATCGGGCGTACAGTTCGTTTTCTTTTATTTCACTTTCCTCTGCCCTTACGGAAACCGCACTTTGAAGACAGAGGATAAAAGAAAGCAATAATGCAGCTGCGCTTCTACACTTTTTTACAGGAAACATAATTTACTCCGGTCACAATACCATTTAATTTAATATATTCCTGACGCATTTCAATTATGTATCCCGGTTATCAATCCTGAAAACTTCAAAAAGAAATGCCGGAAAAGTGAATGAAAATTCCCCAAAAAACACTTAGAAGATAAAGCATTCCCAAAATCAAAAAATTCTCTTTCTTATTTTCATTCAGACGAAACAAAACAAGCATCCCAACACCGGCATTACACAAAAGTCCTGCCATCATTGCGCCGCTGTCTATAATTCCCTGTAAATACAGTTCGGTGATCACGACCGAAGATGCACAATTTGGAATCATTCCAATCAGAGCCGCCGCCATCTCACCCAGAATCGGAACCGTCGAAAAAATGCTGACAAGCATACGATCCCCAAGCATAAGAATCACCCAGTTCAATAAGAAGGATATCAGAAAAATATGCAGAAAGATTTTCCCGGTATGCCGAAGCGCCGGCATCACCACGCCCTCCCTGCAATTGCAGTGTTCATGTTCACAAACTTTATGTATATCTACACTGGCTTCCCTCGTCTTCACCACCGCCGACAACAGATACTCAACCAGGAAACCGGAAATCATACCAATCAGAACTTTCGCGCCAAGAATCCTGAATATGGTGATCGACGATATTTCTTTAGAGATCAGAATCGGAAGCATTTCATCTGAAGTTGATAAAAAAACGGCAGTCAATGTGCCTAATGGAATCACCCTCCCTGAATAAAGGCTCGCAGACGATGCCGAAAAACCACACTGCGGTACAACACCCAGGACACTGCCCCACAAAGGCCCCCACCTTCCTGCAGCCTTTACTTTCCTCTGGAGCCTGTCGCCTGATATATGCTCCATCCATTCCATTGCCAAATACGTTACAAACAGAAACGGAAGCAGCTTCAAACTGTCAATCCCCGCATCCAAAAGTGCATCTAACATACTAAATTCAACCTTTCCTATCTAAAATAAACAGAACCATAAAGCCCCAGAAAGCTTCCCACAAGATACAATATGGTTAAATGCGCCGGATAAAATACATAAAAGAAATATTTCATCCCCCTTCCGCGTCTTCCATTGTAGAAAAGAAGCAGCGGGAACGCAAAGACAGCAGGAAGTTCTCTTCCAAAGCAAAGGATTAACACAAGCAGCCCCATCCCGCATGCAAGAGGACGGTATTCGCGGAATACATAAAACAGGACAATCACAAGCACGCCGAACCTGTGATAATCGGTATGCAGAAGTTCAGAAATTTCCATAAAAACCAAAGTTATGAATACGGCTGACAGCCCATAAACAAAATGATTTTGAATCTTTTCCTTTATAATTCCAAGACCGCAAAGGGCGCACATTCCGAGAAATAAAGTAAAAAACACATTCTGATTTTCCAGGTCAATCAGCTGTCCATGAAGGCCCAGGTCAAACGGAATCTCAGAAATCAGGGCAAATAAAAAAAGTCGTACAAGATACTTCGCCTTATTCCGCGTATAACAAAACCCTTCCACAAGCAAAAAGCAGAAAATTGGAAATGCAATTCTTCCGATATCCCGCATGATATAATATACATTGGCCCACTTCTCTCTGCCAAATGTACCTCCATCCAGCCTGCCGCTGTTAATCAGCAGCCTCAGAATCCCCGCCGCACTGTGATCAATCATCATGGATATGACTGCTATCATTTTCAGTGAAAACCCATCAAACCCTTTTTTCTTTTCCAATTCCATCTTCATCCTTCCCAAAAAAGAGAAAGCGAAGCTACTTATGTAGCCCGCTCCTCTTTTGTCTCTTTCCTGAGTTTCCCATACTCCTGCAGTTTTAACTGCGTCTCAATCCTTACAGTCATGATTTCTTCCGTATATGGTTTGCGGATAAAATCAGCAGCGCCCAAAGAAAATCCTTTTATTTCCATAACGGCTGACAGATCTGTCGCACTGATTATAACCGGTACATCTCTCGTCTTCCAGTCTGCCTTCAACCGTGTCAGACAGGTAAATCCGTCCATCTCCGGCATATGGAGATCCACAATAATCAGATCCAGCTGATTCCCCCGTGCAATTTCCATCACCTGTGCCCCTGATGCTGCCGTAATAATCTGATACTTCTCCCCCACCGCTCTTTTTGCCTGCTCCAATACCGTAGGCATATCATCCGCTATCAGAACTTTCCTTTTTTCCATAACCGATCTTTCCGCTCCTTCCATGCACTCCAGTGTGAAACACAGAACTTCACACTAGACCATCAACTGATTCATCGCAAGCTTCAATCCGTCCACCGTAAGCTTATACATCGGAAACATCTCTTTAATTGCTGTCTCGGCTTCTCTCCACGGCGCCCGTCCCGGCGCCATCTTCGGATTCAGCCACACAATTTTTTTATAATGACGCTTCATAAGCTGAAGCCACTGCATCCCTGAAAGCCCATTATTCGGTCCCCTGTAATTTCCAGTTTCTGAATACAGCTCTTCCGGCGCCATCGCCGCATCCCCAACAATAATTACCTTATAATTATTATCAAGATTTTTAAACATCCAGTCTGTTTCTATCCAGTCGCCATTCTCGCACTCCGGCGTTTTATAAACATGCGAATAGATACAATTATGAAAATAATAAGTTTTTACATCTTTATAATGATTTGATTTGTGAACCGACTGAAACAGATCATTCAGAAGATCACAATATGGTATCATCGTCCCCCCGGAATCCATCAGCAATAATAATTTCACCGTATTTTTTCTTGGTCTTTCATATATGATTTTCAGATAGCCGCCGTTATTGCAGGTTGCATCCACCGTTTTATCAAGGGAAAATTCATCCTCCGGAATATCAAGGCGTGTAGAAAACTGACGCAGGCGCCTCAAAGCCATCTGGAACTGGCGGTTGTCAAGTACACGGTCATTTCGAAAATCGCGGTATTTTCTTGCGCCGATCACTTCAAACGCTGACTGGTATCCCGTCGTGCCACCGATACGAATGCCGCCTAAATTACCGCCCATATTTCCAAATGCAGTCTTTCCCATCGTTCCAATCCAGGTAGAACCGCCATTGTGCTCGGAATCCTGCTGTTTCTTCTTCTCCTGATACTCATCCCTGATCTTTTCCGCATCCATATGGTCTTCCATCTTATTCAGATAGCTTCTCTTCTCCTCAAGCTCCTGTTGCCACCTATCGTCAAGCTCCGACTTATCAAGCCAGCGGAGCATCTGATCGGTGATATCATCATCATTACTCCTGATTCCCTTAAAATATTCATCAAAAGCCATATCGAACTTATCATACTCCGTCTCATTCTTCGCCAGAATCATACGTGCAATATAATAAAAATCGGTCAGACTGGAATTGCACAGTCCCTTATCAAGCGCCTCCACAAGCGTAAGCCATTCGCTTAAAGTAACATCCATCCCCTTTTGTCTTAAAAAATAAAAGAATCCAGAAAACATAGATTATCTCCTATCTGAAGTTAAAAATTACGCTGCTTTACCACTTCAAGATCTTCATCCTTTTTCACTACGACGCCCACAAAAGGAAGTTCAGCCTGAATTTTTTCCGTCGGCACCCCTCCAAGCTGCAACGCACGAATCCAGTCAATCAGCTCAGACGTACTCGGCTTCTTTCTGACATCACGTATGTCACGTATCCAGTAAAAGGTTTTCAGAGCCGCCGCTAATAAGTTCTCTTCAACATGGTCAAAATGCACATTCACAATCTCTTTCATAAGCTCCTGCTCCGGAAACTCAATAAAATGGAAAATGCATCTTCTGAGAAATGCATCAGGAAGCTCTTTCTCCGCATTTGATGTAATAATTACGATTGGCCTCTGATTTGCCTTCACCGTCCGCTTCGTCTCATGGATATAAAACTCCATCTGATCAAGTTCCCAAAGCAAATCGTTCGGGAATTCCAAATCCGCCTTATCAATTTCGTCAATCAGAAGTACAACCTGCTCCGGCGAATCAAATGCTTCTCCGAGTTTACCAAGCTTAATATATTTTGCAATATCGTCTACGCCTTCCTCGCCAAACTGAGAGTCATACAGGCGCTGTACTGTATCATACATGTAAAGCCCGTCCTGCGCCTTTGTCGTTGATTTGATATTCCAGATAATTAATTTTTTACCCAGAGAATCTGCAACCGCTTTCGCAAGCATTGTCTTGCCGGTTCCCGGCTCACCTTTGATCAACAGCGGTTTCGAGAGCGCAATTGCCACGTTAACGGCTGCCATTAATTCTTCCGATGCCACATATTGTCCTGTTCCTTTAAAATTCTGCTCCATGTATTCTGCTTCCTCCGTAAAGATTTTTACTTGATTATTCTTCCATATATATGTTACGATATTCTCATTGTAAAAGCAAGAAAAATGGACTTAAGATTAGGAGGAAATTATGATTAAAGATATTTATGCCAAAAAAAGGCCCCTGTTCAGCTTTGAAGTCTTCCCTCCGAAGAAGGACGGGGAATTTGAAGCCGTATACAGTGTCCTTGACCGTCTGGCGGCGCTGAATCCCGATTTCATCAGTGTGACATATGGCGCAGGCGGAAGCAATTCAAAGAAAAACCGGGAAATTGCCGCCTATATTCAGGGAAACTGCCATATTGAAGCGCTTGCACATCTGACCTCGGTAGGACTGAACAAAGAGCAGCTTAGAGAAACCGTGGATTCCCTGAAAGCGTCAGGTGTACACAACATCCTCGCGCTTCGCGGCGACCGTCCCAAAACAATGACAGACGAACAGTTTCATAACCGTTCTTTTACTTATGCCGCCGAAATGACCGCCTTTTTGAAGGAAGACCCGGCTTTATGCGTCGCCGGGGCATGCTATCCCGAAAAACATTTCGAAGCGCCCGATATGCAGACCGATCTGACTCATTTGAAAGAAAAAGCAGATGCCGGGGCCGACTTTTTAATCACACAGCTTTTCTTCGACAACGATTCCTTTTACCGTCTGAGGGAAAATGCGGGAAAACTTGGTATCCATGTGCCGATTTCCGCCGGCATTATGCCGGTGACTTCCGTAAACCAGCTGGGGACTACTGTATCGCTCTCCGGTTCTTCCGTTCCCAAACAGTTGTCGGACGTGCTTGCAAAATACGCGGATTCACCTGCTGATATGAAAAAAGCAGGCATTGATTTTGCCATCAGCCAGATTGAAGGTCTGCTTTCAAACGGCGTGGACGGTATCCATATCTACACAATGAACAAACCGGAAATTTCCGAAATTATTTTAAAAGCAGTAAAGTAATTAAAGCAGAGCCGGTAAGCTGACCCCAGCTTATCGACTCTTACTGTCTGGCTTTTTACTCAAGCGCAATCTCTGCACTTCCCTTTCCCTCCGTATTCGCACCGAAATTTACAATAAGGCCTTTACTCCCGTCAGGAACCCACACGACATTCTCCACATTTGCTGTGCGTCCGGCAGGTGCAACAGGCGCAGCCTTCTGTAAAATCGCATCATATGCGCCATACTCTTTTATACAGATGTTTCCGGCGTCTGTAGTGATCTCAAAATAAATATCCTCGCATCTGTCCGCATACTGCCCTGTATTCTTCACTTTTACGGATACGCGGTAATAAGAAACGCCTTCCGGCGCCGTATTCTCCTCATACGTTCTGCCGATCTTTTCCGCTTTCGCACTCACAATCTCATAGTTTCCGCCATTATCATACATATCATGGATTCGGACAAACATATAACCGCCGATTGCAGCAAAGCCTATGATGACCATTGCAAAAATATACAGGATTCTAACTATGCACTTCGCCGTCTGATTCATTATCCATATGCCTCCACTGTACTTCTGTCAGCTCAGATTGCCGCCCATTGCATCCTGAGCCTTCATATTCCGGATTCCATAATCGTCGTCCTCATAATACTCATCATAATCATCATCAAAAAATTCATACCAGTTATAATATTCGCCAAAATCATCAAACAGATCGTCGTCGCCCCAGAAATCCTCTTCCCCATCTCCATATATTCCATCGCTCAGATCTTCACATTCATATGGAATCAACGGCACTTCATAAATACGCTTTAAGAAAGTCTGCTCTCTGCACTCAAGATTTAATACAATCTCTTCACACTCCTGATCGATCAGATACAGAACATATCCTTCATATGCTCTCTGAGAAGCAACATATACATCATAACTGTCAAGGTTTTCACCGGGAAGTCCATACTCTCTGGCAATTTCCGACAGTTCAAACTGTTCCGCCGCTTCCACATATTTCTTTCCATCATATACATATGGCATAAAGCGGTTATCATATTCGTCATGCTCTCCCGTATACACCATCATCAGATAGATGGCCGCCAGCTTCGTACCTTTGGGAAGACGCTTATCCTGCAAAGCATCCGCCACGATCACGGCATCCCCTACATTGTACATATAATCGCCGTAAACCAGCTGGTCTCCGCCTGAAGCACCCACGACCTCCACACCGGCGGTATCCGGTATGGCTTTTCTTTTCTGTATAAAGGAAAAGGCGCCGAGCAGACATAAAAGAACCACGCCGGCCGTAACCAGCGTAAGCACCTTGAGAATGACTGTTCCGATATCTTTCTGTCCTTTCGAATTCTTCTCCTTATATGACGTTTTCTCTGGCGC
Source organism: bacterium C-53 (assembly GCA_003612525.1). Taxonomy (GTDB): domain Bacteria; phylum Bacillota; class Clostridia; order Lachnospirales; family Lachnospiraceae; genus C-53. The sequence goes on from RAZD01000002.1 coordinate 254,333, forward strand.
AGAAAGCATTTCTTCCCGCCTGTAAGTATCCAGATGCGGCCTGACGGCTCCTCCCGTCTCCCCGTAAAACCGATGAAGGTCTTCGTGAACCTCTCCCGCCGGTTTTGCATTATATGCGCCGCACTTCGGACAAAGCCCGTAAAAATTATCATAGTCAAATTTTTTACGGCAGTTACTGCACTGTACTTTCATGACTCAGTCTTCCTTTCTGCAGCACAAATCCGGATGAAGTCTTCTCACACTAATCGGCATACTCAATCTTTTTGTCCCGGAGCATCAAATCCTTCATCGCCTGCCCAACATGCTTTCCGTCAAATAAAACCTCGTTCACCTGTTCAATGATCGGAATCTGCACATTATGTTTCTTCGCAAGGCCAAGCGCAGCTTTTGCAGAATATACGCCCTCCACAACCATCTTTACCTCTTTCATGGCCTCCTCCATTGAGGCGCCCTGGCCGATCAGAATACCGGCGCGGCGGTTACGGCTGTGCATACTGGCACAGGTAACAATCAGATCGCCCATTCCTGTAAGACCATAAAAGGTTTCTCTCTTACAGCCCATCACTACGCCGAGCCTCGCGATTTCCGCAATCCCCCGTGTGATCAGAGCCGCTTTTGCATTATCTCCGCATCCCAATCCATCCGCCATTCCTGCCGCAAGCGCAATTACATTCTTAAGGGCGGCGCCAAGCTCAATCCCTTTCACATCTTCACTTGTATAAACACGGAACATCTCACTCATAAAGATATCCTGAAGATACACCGCTTCTTCATGGTCCTCACAGCCAATCACAATTGTTGTCGCCATTCCTCTCCCGACTTCCTCCGCATGGGAAGGACCGGAAAGAACCGCCACTTTCGCCTGCGGCAGCTCCTCCTCAATGACTTCGGAAAGCGTCATAAGCGTCGCCTCCTCAATTCCTTTTGCAACATTTATGACAATCTGATCTTTTGCAACGATATCTTTCAGCATTTTCGCCGTGCTTCTCGTAAATGGAGAAGGAACTGCCAAAATAATGAAATCCATTCCTTCAACAGCATCCTTTAATTCCGTGGTAAATATCATATCTGAGGACAGCTTCACTCCGGGAAGCTTATCAATATGCTCATGTTCGCGTTTCAGCATTTCAATTTCTTCCGCAATAATCGACCATACTGTAACCTGATTTCCATTTGTCTGAAGCAGTGATGCGAGTGCAATCCCCCAGCTTCCTGCTCCAATGATACCAATTTTTTTCATATTCATCTCCCATTCCTGCTCAACCTGCGAATTTGGACGCAAGCACAAATTTGTGTGTGAAAAACCTTCCCTAAATATGGATTTTTCACATTAACCGTTCTCCTTTTTTGACTTAAGATAAGTCTTCCGCTCCGTCCCTTTTAACAGACGCCCGATATTTTCTCTGTGTTTCCAGAATGCCATAATAGCAAGCACAAGAATCAGCGCATATAATTCGTAAAGGTGCGCCGTACTCATGCCAAAGTGCCCCATCTGTCCCATCACTATGATTTCAATGGCAAGTCCGGTATATACAAGCAGAGAACCCAGAGATACATAATGTGTTCCGAAAAAGATTGAAAAAAATGTAATGATTCCCAGAATTGAGATGATCGGGTCAAATGACAGTACAAGGCCGGCGGTTGCCGCAATTCCTTTTCCGCCCCGGAACTTCAGGTAAAAAGGAAAGTTATGTCCCAGTATGGCGCCTGCCCCGGCATACATTTTTAAAAGAGGAACCATATCCGGATAAGTCTTCCGGAAGAGAAGGCCCGCCACCAGAATCGCAAAAATACACTTTAACACATCTCCTGCAAACGTGATAAGCCCCGCCTTTAGCCCAAGCGTTCTGAGCATATTGGTGGTACCTGCATTTCCGCTGCCATGCTCTCTGATATCAATCCCGTGAAATCTTCCATATATATAACTGGTCTGAAAAAGTCCAAACACATATCCTACTGCTAAGCAGGCCAAACGTACCATTTTACTCTTTCCTTTCCCGGATTATAAACTTCAACGGGGTTCCCCGAAATCCGAATGCTTCCCTGATTCTGTTCTCAATATATCTGGTATAGGAGAAATGCATTAACTCCCTGTCATTTACAAAGATCACGAATGAAGGCGGCTTCACTGATACCTGCGTAATATAATATAATCGAAGTCTCTTTCCCTTATCAGAAGGCGGCTGCTGCATCGCGACTGCCTCTGACATAATTTCATTCAACACGCCGGTGCCTACGCGCAATGCATGGTTTTCAATTACCGCGTCAATCGTATCAAACAGCTTTGGCAGTCTCTGTCCTGTTTTTGCCGATATGAAAATAATTTCAGCATAAGGCATGAACGACAAAATGCTTCTGACTTTCTCCGTAAAACGATAGATCGTTTTGTCGTCCTTTTCAAGCGCATCCCATTTATTCACCGCAATAATCATGCCTTTTCCGCGCTCATGCGCAATACCCGCAATCTTTGCGTCCTGTTCCGTCACGCCCTCTGTCGCATCTATGACAAGAACCGCTACGTCCGCACGCTCCACGGCCCCCACTGTACGGATAATCATATACCTTTCCAGTTCTTCCTTAATCTTGTTCTTTCTGCGCAGCCCTGCCGTATCAATCAGCACATATTCCCTGCCATCATGAACCACTGTTGTATCCACCGCATCCCTTGTCGTACCGGCAATATCCGATACAATCACACGGTCTTCTCCAATCAGTTTGTTGATAATGGAGGATTTTCCGACATTTGGCTTTCCGACAATCGCAACTTTCGGACGCGTGTCCTCCTCTTCTTCCGTCTCTGCATGTTCAAAGTGAGCCACCACATCCTCAAGCATATCGCCGATGCCAAGCCGTCCTGTGGCCGAAACCGGATGCGGTTCGCCTATGCCCAAATTGTAAAATTCATAGACGTCAGCCATGTATTTGTCAAAATTATCGACTTTATTTACCACCAGAACCACAGGCTTTCTCGACCGGCGCAGCATATCCGCCACTTTCGAGTCCGCGTCTACGAGTCCCTGCTTCACATCCACCAGAAAAAGAATCACATCTGCCGTCGCTATCGCAATTTCTGCCTGTTCACGCATCTGGGAGAGGATGATATCCTTACTGTCCGGTTCAATTCCTCCCGTATCAATGATGGTAAAATTCTGGTCAAGCCAGCTTACATCCGCATAAATACGGTCTCTCGTAATTCCTGGCGTATCCTTAACGATAGCTATCTTGCCACCTGCCAAAATATTGAATAACGTAGACTTTCCCACATTTGGACGCCCTACAATCGCTACAATCGGTTTACTCATATTTCCTCACATTCTAAAGAGCCGGACACCGGAAAAGGCCGCCCGTCTTCTATTCTGTTTTTCCTTCGTCACAAATGCCCGCCACGGCATCCACAAACGCCTGTCCGCTTGATTTTACAATATCTATCGGAACTTGTAAAGTCCTGCTGATGTCACAAAGCCTCAGGTCGTCAAGCAGTATATCCTCACCGCTCCTCAAAATATTTTCCGGAAGATACAAGGTTTCACCAAGCTTTTTCCCTTTTAACTGCGAGAGAATATCCTGTCCGGTCAACAGACCTGAAACGGTAATTCTCTCGCCAAAAAAATAATTGACAACCGCATATACATAAATTGTCAGTCCGTCACAGACTTCCATCAGTGAATCTGCCATTCTCTTAATGTATGGATACGCAAGCATTCCTGTCGCCATCGATATTTCGCGCGTGACTGCTCTGTTCCCCTGACGGATGCGCCCCTTTAAATCACACAATGCCCGTTCAAATTCTTCCATCATCAGCCGCAGCATACCTACGCCGTTCTCAAGCTGCAAATATCCGTCGTATGCATCCTCTCCGGGTACTTCCTCCTCTGCCAGCAGATACCACTCATCCCCGCCATGTATAAAATGAATGCCATATTGCTCCATAAATCTTTTCTGCCATTTATGAATACATGAGATCACTTCCTTTGCATCCTCCCTGTTGAACGGTTCCAGCTTCTCAAGACCGTCACGATATCTGCTGAGGCCTACCGGAACAACAGACACACTTAAAAGATACGGAATATACGCTGACAATTTTTTGATGCTGTATTCAAGCTCCTCTTTGTCATTCCATCCTTTGCAGAGCACAATCTGTCCGTTCATGCGGATGCCCGCCTCATACAGACGCTCCACCTTCTTAAGCGCTTCCCCCGCAAACCGATTGTGAAGCATCCGGCATCGGAGTTCAGGATTCATTGTATGAAAGGATATATTAATCGGCTCAAGCCTGTAACGGATAATACGCTCTATATCGTGTTCCGACATATTTGTAAGCGTCACGTAATTTCCCTGCAGGAACGAAAGTCTTGAATCATCATCTTTAAAGTAAAGCGTATCGCGCATTCCCGGCGGCATCTGATCTATAAAGCAAAAGATGCATTTATTATGGCATGAATGGTACTCATCCATAAGGCCGTTCTCAAAAATAATTCCCAGATCTTCATCTGCTTCCTTTTCAATTTCAATTTCCCATTCTTCGCCGGAAGGTTTACGTATCAAAACAACCACTTCTTCCTCTTCCGTCTGGTACTGGTAGTCAAAGATATCTTCTATCTTTTCATTGTTTACGGAAAGCAGCACATCTCCCGCTTCTATCTCCATTTCCTCGGCAATGCTTCCTGTCTGAATGCATTTAATTTTATGTTCATGTTTCATTTGGTTTCACAATCCTCCATATTCATCTCCATTCTACTAAAATTCCCTTGACGTGTCACTATCTAAAATGCTATATTTATCACGAATCCAGTCATAAAAACGACAATTCAAAAGACAAAAAAAGACGAATCCGCTATTCAAGGAGAAAACATCATGGCGAATACCCGATATCTTGAAAATACGATGCCCGTTGCCCCTCTGAAAATCATAGTCCTTGACAATTGTAAAGAACTTGGGAAACAGGTAAATAATTATCTTGTGAATTTCCGCCGCTCGATTAACCAGCCGCACAGCAAAAGTCCTGCTTTCCAGGGCTATGTGGCGGACAATTATATGGTTGATTTTTCCTGCCCGCGTTTCGGCTCCGGTGAAGGAAAGGGGATTTTAAATGAATCCGTGCGAGGGAGAGATATTTTCATCATGACCGATGTCATGAATCACAGCCTGACCTATAAGCTCAATAATTTTGTAAATCACATGTCACCGGACGATCATTATCAGGATTTAAAACGTGTCATCGCCGCTATCGCGGGAAAAGCGCATCGCATTAATGTCATTATGCCCTTCCTCTATGAAAGCCGGCAGCATAAAAGAACCGGCAGGGAATCTCTTGACAGTGCAGTGACACTGCAGGAGCTTGCGGACATGGGTGTGAACAACATTATCACCTTCGACGCACACGACCCGAGCATTCAGAATGCTATTCCGATCTGCGGATTTGATAATTTTACCCCCTTCTATCAGTTTATCCGTGCTTTGCTTGATTATGATCGTGATTTGATTATCGACAAAGATCATACGGTTGTTATCAGTCCCGATGAAGGCGCCATTCACCGTGCAATCTATTTTGCAAATGTACTTGGCGTTGACACCGGAATGTTTTATAAAAGACGTGATTATACAAAAATCATAAACGGCAAAAATCCAATTGTTGCACACGAATTTCTGGGAGATTCGGTAGACGGAAAAGATGTCATTGTCGTCGATGACATGATATCTTCCGGCGAAAGCATGCTTGATACAGCCAAACAGCTCAAGGCCATGAATGCAAAGCGTGTATTTATCTGCTGTACATTCGGGCTGTTTACAAATGGTCTTGATCTCTTTGACGAAGCCTACGAAAAATGTTATTTTGACCGCGTAATCACCACCAACTTAACATATCTGCCTCCTGAGCTTCTCACGAAGCCGTATTATGTAGAAGCCAATATGAGCAAATTTCTTGCATCTATCATCGATTTCATGAATCATGCGGTTTCCATGCAGGCAGTTATGACGCCTACGGAAAAAATTCGTGACATCCTGAATCATTACAATGAACGTGAAGCCTTTCTCTGATGTCCGTATTTTCACTCACAATTCATTCAGCATCAGAAATGCGCCTATATTTCCTCTGTTCCCGTGACTGCCTCTGTGGGAATGGAGGAATTCTTTATTGCAGCAGGTACAGATGCCCGGCATCTCAATATTTGCAGCCGGGATTCCCGCCTGGGTCAAAACATCATAATTTGCACGCCAGAGGTCCAGCTGATATTTTCCTTTTTCTTTTCCGTTTCTTACAATCTCATTATACGTGTCTGGAAACTGCTTTTCGAATACTTCCGCTACATCCTCTGACACTTCATAGCAGTCGCTGCAAATCGATGGTCCGATCGCCGCTGCCACATCGGATGGATTTGTTCCATACTGCGCCTGCATCAATTCCACCGTTCTCCTTCCGATCTTTTCCACAGTGCCCCGCCACCCCGAATGGGCAATTCCAATTGCACGATTCACACGGTCCACAAAAAGAAGCGGCACACAGTCGGCAAAAAATGCAGCAAGCACAAGCCCCGGAACATTCGTAACCAGTCCGTCCACATCCGAATAATCCCGCTCTCTTACAAACCCTTTTCCTCTGTCCTCCTCCGTTACAATGCGGACATTTGCCGTGTGCGTCTGATCCGTAAATACAAGATTTCTCACATCAAATCCAATCGCAGCCCCTATTCGACGGAAGTTTTCATCTACACGCTCCTTTTCATCCCCTCTTGTATAGCTTAAATTCATCGCGCCAAGAAATCCCTGACTCACGCCACCCGATCTTGTGGAAATTCCATGTGTCACAATTCCCGTATTTTCTATAACGCTGCTCGTAAGATATACAACGTCATTCTGTTCATTTCTTCTTATTTTCATAAAAATAACCATGCCTTTCCATAACCTGCGAATTTGGGCCGCAGGCACAAATTTGCGTGTGAAAAATTTATTTTTCACACGAATCCTTTCTGTCTATCTGACTTCCCTGTAGGCAAAAGCGTCGCGATACCACGTAATTTCTCTGTCTAAAACCGCAATCACATCAAATCGAACTGCCTTATCCTCACATAAATTATTTTTCATACAATAGAGGTCCGCAGCACGGCAGATTTTATTCTGTTTCCGGATATCCACAGCTTCCGACGGGCTCCCATATACATCATTTTTCCTGTATTTCACCTCAAAAAAGATAAGCGTATCGTCCTTGTTTCCGACAAGATCAATTTCCCCCTGTCTGCATCGGAAATTGCGCTCAAGAATTCGTACGCCTCTTTCTTCTAAAAAGGCAGCCGCCTGTTCTTCATAGCGGCTGCCCTTCTCTCTTTTATTTCTTTCCATTGATTTTTCCTTTTATCTTTTCCAGCTGGTCTACAAATACAAGAATCTCTGCCACCACTTCATAAAGTTCCGGCGGTATCATATCCCCGATCTCCAGATTCGCAAGTGTATTGGCCAGCTTATCATCCTGATGCAGCGGCACATCATTCTCTACCGCCTTGCTGATAATTTTTTCCGCAAGCCATCCTTTTCCGGATGCAACGACTCTCGGCGCGGAATCCTCCGGGTCGTATGTAAGCGCGACCGCTGTCTTTGACTTCTTCTCTTCCTTCTTCTCCATCATAATCCCCCTGCTGACTCTGCCATAACGCAAATCCGTGCGGAGAATGCCTGCTTTTCAGGGCATTTTCCGGCGTGAAACTCAACGCTAAGCACGTGCGTCAAACGAATACCGGGCCACAAGCTGATGTACCCCGCCGCCGCTTCCGCCGAGCATATCATGAACCGCCTGATTCACAACTGATTCCCCATCCTCCGTATCTTTTACACTTGTCACCGCCGTCATTTCATAGCCGCGTTTCTTAAGGCGTTCATCAAGCGACGGCAAATGCTCCTCAATAAAATCAATCATTTCCTCATTGGCAAGATAAAAGTGTGTTTTCACACGGTTTCCGTCTCTTAAAGCCACATGGATATCCACGGTTCCAAGATGCTCCATCTCAAGATGCAAAAGCGCGCTCACCTCACCGTCTCTCTTTGCAAGCTTCTTTTTGTTTGTATATACATAGAGATCTCCATGTGCCTTTTCCTGTCCCAATTTGAGCGGAAGCTGAACATAAGTAAAAAGCTCATTGAGCTGGTTCATAAAATTGACATTCTGCCTCAGGTTCTCCGTACCTCTCATCAGATTTGAATTTCCCTTGCCAATCTGTTCAAGAAGCTGGCCGGTCCGGTCCGTCTGGTCAAGAATCCGCCTGTACATTCTGTTGATTTTCTCTTTATCTTCCACATCTTCGGGCTGAAATAACCACTGCCCTGTTATAGTTTCCTTAAAAATGCTTTGAAACTCTTTGCCCTGCAAAAGCTTCGAAACTTCTTTTTCCATTTCCGGAGAGGCTTCTTTTATCAATTTTGCTATCTGGGTAAGCACATTCTTAATATCCGTTGACTCGTCAAACCTGATTTCATCCATCTGCCCTGACAGAAAAAGCGATTTTAACTGGGAAAAAAGCGTCTCTCTTCCCTGCGCATCCAAAACCGATGACAAAGGAATGTGGGATGTTCCCGTACTTTTAGCAGCCGCCTGGTCAGCCGCCGAAGCATCTGACGGTGCCGTATCTCCCTCCTCTGCAGGCGTTTTCTTCACGACAACGCCCCCCTCTTCTTCCACCTGTTTTGCCGTCTCGGAAACATCGCCTGTAAAGATATCAATCAACTTAAGAGCCGTATCTTTTCCCTCTTCTCCCAAAAGCTGCGCAAGCCCATCTGAAAGCTGTGCAACACTATCCGCAATCTGATGGCGATTTTCCTTATATGCCTCAAACTGTGCAATATTCTCCTCCGTAACAGGAATCTGCTGCTTAGCCATCTGCACCAGTGTGCCAATATCCGTGCCGCTGAAATTATTGACCGTTCGAAGCATGGATAGCAGGCTGTCACGGCTCACGGACATGCCCTGTTTCATCATGTAATTTACCATCGCAACCGTCCGCTCATTTGCAGGCATCCCTGCCTGATTCAAAGCTTTCAGTACGGCAGGGCTTTCCTCCATGTTCTCAAAAAGCGGTGTCAGTGCAATCTGGCTTCCGTTTCCCTGCTTTACCTGAAAGGACATCATCTGTCCCGCCGCAAGCGCAATATCCGCCGTCAGTCTTGCATGAATCAGCTGATTGCTGCTTAAAAGAATCTGGATTTCTTTCCCGTCTACAGAAGCAATCTCCCCGCTTATAATCTGGCCCTTCAAAAAATTAATTGTATTATTATCATATTTTCCCGTGACAGCCGGAGCAGGCGGGGCTGTATTCTGTACCCCATTATCCACACTCGGCTGCGCATACTGACTATTATTCAGGTATAGCTCCATAAACGCCTCCCTAGAAATTCAGACAAAATTTTTAATAAAGCTCCGACGGTGTATCTGCACCGGACCATTCTTCTTAAGCGCCTCAATATGCGCCGCCGTCCCATACCCTTTATTTGACGCAAATCCATATCCGGGATAGACTTTATCGTACTCCACCATCATATGGTCTCTTGTAACCTTCGCTACAATACTTGCCGCGGCAATTGATATGCTTTTCGTATCTCCTTTTATGATCGGAACCTGTTTGATCGATACCTCCGGAATGGTCACCGCATCGTTTAATAATATATCGGGTTTTATCTCCAATTTCTGAATAGCCTCGCGCATGGCCTCATACGTTGCCTGCAAAATATTTATCTCATCAATACGCGTCTCATCCACAAAACCTAGACTCACTGCCAGTGCCTTTTCCATAATCACTTCGTAAAGTTCTTCCCGCTTCTTCTCTGACAGCTTTTTGGAGTCATTCAGATATAAAATTTCACAATCCTTCGGAAGAATGACGGCGCCGGCAATCACCGGCCCGGCAAGCGGACCTCTTCCAACCTCATCAATCCCGCAGACACTGCCATACGACGCATACTCTTCCTCAAAGACAGACATTGCCTTTATCCGTTCTCTCTCTGCCTCAAGTTTCTTTCTCTTCTTCTCTTCTTTTGTTTCATTTTTCTTATTATCCATAGAATCCTTTGTACCGTCATCCTTAAAAATTATTGATGTCTTAATTTACCCATACGGTCAAGCGGCCAGATACGGGCCCATGCCTTCCCTACAAACTCCTCTTTCTTGATATTGCCAACCATAGAATCTCTGCTGTCCTGACTGTCATTTCGGTTATCACCGAGGACAAAATATTCATCATCCGAAAGAGTCACCGGGTACTCCGCAATTCCGGCAGAGGCAATCACCTCACGCCCGTATGATTCGTTCAGAGGCTCTCCATTGATCAAAACAATGCCGTCATTTCCAATCTGAACCGTTTCTCCCGGCATGCCGATAATCCGCTTAATATAGAGCTTGCTTTTATTATGCGGATAGGGAAATACAACAATATCATAACGATTCGGACGATCGAACCGATAGCTGATCTTATCCACAATAATCTGATCTCCGTCTGACAGCGTATTTTCCATCGAACTTCCGCTCACAATCGTTTTCTGCCCGATAAAAGTAATAATCAGCCATGTCGCGACAAGAATAATCAGAAGAAAGAGGCTTGACGAAATAATCCTTCCAAGCAGCCGCAAAGGTCCCCTGCCATTTTTTTTCTTTGCCATGCCCTTATGCCTCACTCTCCGGAAATTCCAGTGTAATCCGTCCGATTTTGCCGCCTCTGAAATCATCAATTAAAAAAGACGCTGCCTTTAACAGATCGGCCTCCCCGCCTTTGCCAACACAGTTCCTGCTGACCGCAATTGCTTTCAGTATACGGACCTGCCAGGGGAGTTCTTCCTTCTCATCCACCGTGAAGCGGTATTTCTCTTCAAGGACGCCCTGATAGTTTTCTTCAAGCAGTGTGATCAGGCTGACCGCCATCTCTTCCATATTGAGAATATGATCATTCATTGAACCGATCAGCGCAAGATGCAGACCGGCCCTCTGATCTTCAAACTTCGGCCACAAAATTCCGGGGGTATCCAGAAGTTCCAGGTTTTTATTCAATTTAATCCATTGTTTTCCCTTTGTAACCCCCGGTTTGTTTCCTGTCTTTGCGCATGCTTTCCCTGCAAAAGAATTGATAAAAGTCGATTTGCCGACATTCGGTATTCCGACAACCATCGCCCGTATCGGACGATTTAAAATCCCGCGTTTTCGGTCCCGCTCAATCTTTTCCTTACAGGCTTCCTTTACAACTGCCTGAATTGATTTGACTCCGGCGCCCGTCTTGGAATTCACTTTGACCGCGTGCAGCCCCTGCGCTTCAAAATAATTCATCCATGCCTCATTTTCATTTTCGGATGCCAGATCCGACTTATTTAAAAGAACCATTCTCGATTTATTTTTTCCAAGTGCATCAATATCGGGATTTCTGCTGCTGATCGGAATACGTGCGTCTACAAGTTCAATAAGCAGATCAATTAATTTTATATTTTCCTCCATCATACGCTTTGCCTTCGTCATATGACCCGGATACCACTGATAATTCATTTTATTCTTCCTAATCCCTTTCTTTCGGAAGCCATGTGGAACCATGCCTTACCTACAATTGCTTCTTTATTTACATTGCCTATATTTGCCGAACGGCTGTCCTCACTGTTGTTGCAGTTATCTCCCATCAAAAAATACTCATCTTCGGCCAATACGATTTCTTCCTTCGCAACCCCTGCATCTTCGATGCGCTCGGAAAACAAATCTTCCATCGACTCGCCATTCAGAATCAGCACACCGTTTTCAATCCGAACCGTATCCCCCGGGACACCTACGACACGCTTTACATAATAATGCGCATTTTCATTTCCGTTTGGTTTAAAAACAACGACATCCCCCTTCCTGGGGTTGATAAAATTATAAATAATGCGGTCAATTAACACTTCCTGACCATTGGTGAGTTCCGGTTCCATAGATGCGCCCACTATGCTTGTCCGAAGCCCCAGCGAATAAACAAGAACACACGCCAGAAGGATTGCAACCACTGCCAGAAACAGCCATTCTCCTATTTCCTTCATTTTCTCATTTGATATTCTCTTCTCTTTCTGATAAAAAGTCAGCCCTGATTTTTTGCGCGCCATCTGCTTCATATCCTTTCCATTGCTGCCAGTGCTCTTAGTATACACTAAATCACATAAAAAAAAAAGAGCCGTTACGATGTAACAGCCCTTATCCCTGATTCTTATTTTAAAACTTCTTTTACTTTTGCAGCTTTTCCTACACGGTCTCTTAAGTAGAACAGTTTTGCCCTTCTTACTTTACCGTGGCGAACAACCTCAACCTTCTCAACATTGGGTGAATGAAGAGGAAATGTCTTCTCAACTCCGCATCCGCTTGAAATCTTGCGCACGGTAAAAGTAGCTCTGTTGCTTCCACCCTGTTTCTTAATCACGGTTCCCTCAAAAATCTGGATACGCTCACGGTTTCCCTCTTTAATCCGGTTGTATACTTTTACCGTATCACCGGTTGAAAACTCAGAAACACTTTCTTTTAACTGAGCTTCCTCAATTTTTCTAATAATTTCGTTCATTTTGTGACCTCCTAATCTTCATGTTGACGTTCTTACCGCCGAACGCGGCAGAGGACCATCTCTACTGACTCACAGTTTCTAAATCTACCATATTTTTATTTAAAAGTCAATACTATCTCAGGACTCCTTACAGGAATCTTTCTGCTCAAGCCATTTCTGATACAAATCCGGCCTGCGCATCCTTGTGCGCTCTACAGACTGCTGAAACCGCCACTCTTCAATATTCTTATGGTGCCCGGACAAGAGCACCTTCGGAACTTCCTTCCCATGCCAGACTTCCGGCCTCGAATATTGCGGATATTCTAAAAGACCATCTTTGAAAGATTCAAATTCCGCCGAATCCTTATTGTTCAAAACTCCGGGGACGAGACGCGCGATTGCATCAATCATAACCATAGCCGGAAGCTCTCCCCCGGTTAAGACATAATCCCCAATTGATACATAATCCGTAACAACCTCTTCAAGCACACGCTCATCAATTCCCTCATAATGTCCGCACAAAAAAACAAGATCTTCTTCTTTTGAAAAATCTTCCGCCATGCTCTGGGAGAATGTCGTTCCCTGCGGTGTCAGATAAATTACTCTGGGAATATGCCCGGCCTTTTCCCTCACGGATTCTACGGCCAGATATACCGGTTCCGCCTGCATCAGCATCCCGGCGCCGCCGCCGTACGTATAATCATCCACTTTGTTATGTTTATTGAATGCGAAATCTCTGATATTCACAGCATTCACCGTAAGAATCCCTGCGGATATGGCTCTTCCGAGAATACTTGTGCAAAGCCCATGCTCCACCATCTCAGGAAACAACGTAAGAATATGAAAATTCATCACGAAATCAGTCCTTTCATCAGATGTACTTTCATAACTCTCTCCTCCGTATCAACCGAAAGGATGCATTCTTTAATTGCCGGCAGCAAAACTTCCGAGCCATCCGGACATGTTATGATATACACGTCATTTGCTCCTGTTATAAGAACTTCTTTTAACACTCCGAACCGGCGGCCTTCTTCATCCATTACCTTCATTCCAATCAAATCCGCAATGAAATACTCATCTTTCTTTAAAGGCACTGCATTTTCGCGTGTCACATACAATGATTTTCCCTTATAGCACTCAATATCATTAATATTGTTGAATTCTTTGAATTTCAGTATCACAAACTGTTTAAAGAACTTAACGCTCTCCACGGAAAGCGTAAGCTTCTCTTTCTCGGTATCGAGAATTACCTGTTTTAACTTCTTAAAACGGTTCTTATCATCCGTCGTAGGGAATACTTTCACCTCGCCGCGTATTCCGTGGGTCGATGAGATAATTCCAACCTGCAATACATCTTCCATACCATTACTGAACAATTTCAACGTTCACTCTCTTATTTTCTTTGGATGAAGCCGCCTTTACCACGGAACGGATTGCTTTGGCGATACGTCCCTGTTTTCCGATCACTTTTCCCATGTCGGAAGGCGCCACACGCAGTTCGACTGTGATTGTCTTATCATTCTCAGTCTCCGTAACCATAACTTCATCCGGATTTTCCACGAGTGCCTTAGCAATAACTTCTACTAATTCTTTCATATTGATTTCCATGCCTTTCAGTGGCTATTTTTTACTATTTTTCAATTCCTGCCAGTTTAAAAATCTTACCAACGATATCCGTAGGCTGCGCCCCGTTTGCAAGCCATTTTTTTGCCAGCTCTTCATTCACTTTAAACTCACTGGGATCCGTATTCGGATTGTACGTTCCGATTTCTTCGATAAATTTACCGTCTCTGGGAGATCTGGAATCTGCTACTACGATTCTGTAAAGAGGATTTCTCTTATATCCCATTCTTTTTAATCTGATTTTTACTGCCATTTCATTTACCTCCGTTTATTTTCACTTTAATTTTCTATATGTCAAAAAGGAAGCTTAAACTTGCCTTTCTTGCCACCTAACATACCCGGCATCTGCTTCATCATCTTACGTGCCTGATCAAACTGTTTTACAAGACGGTTGACTTCTGCGATATCTACTCCGGCGCCTCTTGCAATCCGGTGTTTCCGGCTCGGATTGAGCAGGTCAGGATTCCTTCTTTCCTGCACGGTCATGGAAAGTACGATTGCCTCCGTCCGTGCAATCTGCTTCTCATCCACCATCGACGCGATATCACCCATTTTGCTGCCGCCAAGTCCCGGCATCATCGATAAGATACTCGACAATCCGCCCATATTCCGCATCTGCTCCATACTCTCAAGGTAATCCTCAAAATCAAATTTCCCTTTTTTGAGCTTCTCGCCCATCTTCTTTTCTTTCTCTTCGTCAATATTTGCAGATGCCTTCTCAATCAACGTCAGCACATCTCCCATACCGAGAATGCGGGACGCCATACGGTCAGGGTAAAACTGCTCCAAATCCGAAAGCTTTTCACCCATTCCCACAAAGAGTATCGGCTTCCCTGTCACTTCCTTAATGGAAAGCGCAGCGCCGCCGCGAGTATCTCCGTCCATTTTCGACAGGATGACTCCGTCAATGCCGACTTTATCATGAAATCCCTGCGCCACATCCACAGCTGCCTGTCCCGTACATGCATCTACAACAAGAAGCGTCTGGTGCACCGTTATATTTTCTTTTATCTCCGCAAGCTCAGCCATCAGTTCCTCATCAATCTGCTGGCGGCCCGCCGTATCGAAAATCACCACATTATGCCCATTCTTCTGCGCATGCTGCAAAGAAGCCTTTGCTATATCAAGAGGCCTTTGATTCTCCCCCATGGAGAATACATCCACCCCCTGTTTTTCACCGTTAATCTGAAGCTGCTTAATCGCCGCGGGACGATAGACATCACATGCCACAAGCAGGCATTTCTTCCCCTTCAGCTTGAGTTTTCCGGCAATTTTGGCTGTCGTCGTCGTCTTTCCGGCGCCGTTTAAACCGCACATCATAATTACGGTTGTCGCCTTCCCGGGCTCCATCTTAAGCTCCGTAGTCTCAGAACCCATCAATGCCGTCATTTCTTCATTTACGATTTTAATGACCATCTGTCCCGGATTCAGGCCGTTCATGACATCTGCGCCAATCGCGCGTTCCTGGACAGACTTTATGAATCGCTTTACTACCTTAAAATTCACATCGGCCTCAAGCAGCGCCAGCTTCACTTCCTTAAGCGCTGTCTTTACATCGTCTTCCGTGAGCTTTCCTTTGCTCCTTAAGTTCTTAAAAACTTTTTGCAGTTTATCTGTCAGACTTTCAAATGCCATGTTATAATTCCTCTAATATCTCATCCGTTATTTTCTTTACTCTTTCGACCAGATCTCTCACGCTTCCGGCCCCACCGTCCGCCTGATCGTATCCGACCGAATCATATTCCGCCAAAATCCCGTTGATCTCTCCGATCTTTGCTTTCGTGGATAAGAATCTCTCAACAAGATGCAGCTTGTTTTCATAGCCTTTCAGGATTTTTCTGCATCTCTTTACCATATCATGAACACCCTGACGGCTGATTCCCTGCACATCGGCAATTTCCGACACGGAAAGATTATTCATAATATAATCTTCATAAATGCATTTCTGGTGTTCGGTCAGAAGTTCCCCGTAAAAATCATAGAGTAATGCCTGTTCTACAAAGTCTTCCATGAACCTCCGCCTCCGTTATCATTTCCGCTCACCTATGGTATCATACTATACACACCCGAAGATGTCAAGCAATTTTACTTGACATCTTAGATTGCCGTGCGGACAATCTTCGGCTTGTATCCTTTCATCTCAAGCGTATCCAGTATTCTCTGCTTGTGTTCGGTTCCAAATGCCTCCAGCGTAATGCGCAGTTCCACAGCAGCGTTTCTGTTGGTCGACACAAACTGATTATGCTCAAGCTTAATAACGTTACCGCTTTCCTTTGCAACTACGTCCGCTACTTTGCAAAGTTCACCCGGCTTATCGGGAAGCAGCACGGATACCGTGAAGATTCTGTCACGATAGATCAGTCCCTGTTGTACCACAGAAGACATTGTGATGACATCCATATTCCCGCCGCTTAGAATTGAAACAATTCTTTTTCCGTTTACTTTCAGATGCTTCAGCGCCGCCACGGTCAGAAGCCCTGAATTTTCCACCACCATCTTGTGGTTCTCCACCATATCAAGAAAGGCCACGATCAGTTCCTGATCCTCAATCGCTATAATTTCATCCAGATTTTTCTGGATATACGGAAATATTTTGCTTCCCGGAGTCTTCACCGCCGTACCGTCCGCAATCGTCGATGCGCTGTCAAGCGTAACAACTTTCCCGGCCTTGATGGATGCCTTCATGCATGCAGCGCCCGCCGGCTCCACACCGATCACCTTAATCTTCGGATTCAGAAGTTTGGCAAGCGTCGATACGCCCGTGGCAAGCCCGCCTCCTCCAATCGGAACCAGGATATAATCCACCAGCGGCAGTTCCTTAAAAATTTCCATCACAATCGTTCCCTGTCCCGTTGCAACGGTCAGATCATCAAATGGATGAATAAATGTGTATCCATGCTCTTTTGCAAGCGCAAGCGCTTTCTCACACGCCTCGTCATAAACATCGCCGCACAGCACTACGGATGCGCCGTATCCCTTTGTGCGGTTTACCTTAATCAACGGAGTCGTAGTCGGCATCACAATCGTTGCAGGAACGCCATAACACTGTGCCGCATATGCGACGCCCTGCGCATGATTGCCGGCGGAAGCCGTAATAATTCCTTTTGCGCGTTCCTCCGGCGTGAGCGTACTCATTTTATAATACGCCCCGCGCACTTTATAGGCCCCTGTAAACTGCATATTCTCCGGTTTCAGATATACTTTATTTCCGGTCTGTTTGCTGAAATAATCGCTGTATACAAGTTTTGTCTCCAATGTAACTTCTTTTACTTTTTCGCTTGCCTCCTCGAAGCAGTCAAGCGTCAGCATCTCTTTCTCCCGTTCTGTTCCCATTTTGGCCTCCTTATACCGCATCTTCTTCCGGCTTTGCGCCGCCTTTATCAAATAATGCACGAATAAATTCATCCGCATCAAATTTTTCAAGATCGTCAATACTCTCTCCAACTCCGATATATTTTACCGGAATCTTAAGTTCTGACTGAATGGCTACCGCTATCCCGCCTTTTGCCGTGCCGTCCAGCTTTGTAAGCACAATTCCCGTCACGTCCGCCACCTCGGAAAATTCCCTTGCCTGCTGCAGCGCATTCTGCCCGGTTGCTCCGTCAAGCACGACGAGCGTTTCCCTGTACGCATCCGGAAATTCGCGGTTTATAATATGATTAATCTTCCGAAGCTCTTCCATCAGATTTTTCTTGTTGTGAAGGCGGCCCGCCGTGTCACAGAGGAGCACATCCACATTTCTTGCCTTTGCAGCGTTTACCGCGTCAAAAATAACAGCTCCCGGATCCGCTCCTTCCGCTCCGCCTATAATGTCCACGCCTGCGCGGTGCGCCCACTCGGTGAGCTGTTCTCCTGCGGCCGCCCGGAAGGTGTCAGCCGCCGCAAGCATGACCTTTCTGCCGTCATCTTTCAACTTTCCCGCAAGTTTTCCAACCGTCGTCGTTTTGCCTACCCCGTTCACGCCGATCACAAGAACCACCGACTGGCGTTTTTCAAATTCATATGCCGTATCACCGGCGTTCATCTGTTCTTTCATGCTCTCAATCAGAAATTCTTTGCATTTTGAAGGCTCTTTTAAATGCTGTTCTTTTACCTTCTTTCGCAAATCCTCGATAATCGCAGAGGTTGTATTGATGCCAATGTCCCCCATAATCAGCGTTTCTTCCAAATCTTCATAGAAATCATCATCAATCTCAGAGTATCCATTAAATATAGAATCAATTCCTTCTACAATGTTATCTCTTGTTTTTGCCAGTCCCTGCACGAGACGGCTGAAAAAATTCGCCATATAAACACCTGTGCCTTTCCAAAATTAATCAAGGTCTTCATCGTTGATCAGGTTCACGCTGACAAGCGCCGAAACTCCCTTTTCCTGCATTGTAATGCCATACAGACGGTCCGACTTTTCCATTGTGCCCCTTCTGTGGGTGATCACAATGAACTGTGTGTTCTTCGTCAGTTTCTTTAAATAAGAGGCAAAACGGACGACATTGCTTTCGTCAAGCGCCGCCTCAATCTCGTCAAGCAGACAGAACGGCGAGGGTTTCATATTCTGAATCGCAAAAAGCAGCGCGATTGCCGTAAGCGCCTTCTCTCCTCCTGACATCTGCATCATATTGACCAGTTTTTTTCCGGGCGGCTGCGCATGAATCTTGATTCCTGCTTCCAGGACGTCCTCACCCGCAAGCAGTTCAAGCGACCCTTTCCCGCCGCCAAACAATTCCTTAAATACCTTATCAAACTGCCTTCCAATCTCCGCAAACTGTTCTGTGAACTGCCGGCGCATTGCCTCGTCCAGTTCATCAATAATCGTCTGCAAATCTTCTTCCGCTGAAAGAATATCATCCCTTTGCACCCGGAGGAACTCATAACGTTCGCTTATATTTCTGTAGTCTTCAATCGCATTTACATTCACATCCCCAAGCTCGCGTATGGATGTTTTCAAAGCTACAATGTTTTTCTTCATCGCCGGAAGATCACTGTACGCATCATTTTTCATGGAAAGAGCCTGGTTATATGTAATTTCATACTCGTTCCACATATAATTCATCTGTGACTCCGAAGATTCGGACAGCTTTTCCCTCTGGCTGCTTAACCGGAATATTTCCTTGTCCAGCGCACTCATTCGTTCTGATAGTTCTTCGCGTGACTCAAAAAAGTTCTTCTGCTTTTCCGCTGTCTGTTCCTTTTCTTTAAGTTTTTGCTCCAGGATCTCACGGCTGCTGTCTCTTGTATTCTCCGATGATGCGATCGTCTTTTCAATTTCCTCGATATCTTTCCGCTTCTGCTCTACGTCCTCAGCCGTTGATAAAAGACTTTTTGCAATAAATTCTTCCTCTTCCCTAAGACGTTCGATCTCCCCGCTGACACGGTCTAAATTGCTCTGTTCATACTCCTGCTTCTGAGCCAGAGCCGCGCCCGAAAGCTCCAGTTCATTCACCTTTGCCAGACCTTCGGTTTCCAGTGCACGCTTTTCCTCAAGTTCACCAGTCAGTGAATGAATCTGCGCTTCTGTTGTCTGTTCAAGATTCTCCGAAACGGAAAGCTCCTCTGCTGCATCCTCTTTGCTCCGTAAGATCTCTTTAATCTGCGCTTCGACTTCCGCTCCTTCCGCCTTTAAGTCCGAATATCCTTTCGCAGTCTCCTCTTTTCTCTCTTTCGCCTGGTTTACACTCATTCTGGCCGTATTCTGGCGAATGAACATATCCTGCTGGTCTTCCTTTGCTTTCTCAATACTCCAGCGCGCTGTTGTACGCGTATTCTTAATCTCCTCCATATCATTTAAAACAGAGTCGATTTCCTTAAGGCATTCTTTTACCTGCCTTTCAAGCTCATCTATCTCACGTTTTCTTCCAAGAAGATTACTGCTGTTGCGGAACGCACCTCCGGATATTGAGCCTCCCGGATTCAGAGCTTCACCGTTCACTGTCACGATTCGAAGCTTATGATTGAATTTTTTTGCACAGGCAAGCGCATGGTCAATCGTATCCATCACAATATAGCTTCCAAGCAGATGACTTGCAATGTTTCTATACTTATCATCTATTTTCACAAGCGTATCCGCCATTCCCAGAACGCCTTCTTCCTTCAACGCCTCAGGCATGTAAAATTCACGGCTTCGGACGCTTGTGAGAGGCAGAAATGTCGCACGGCCGAGCTTGTTCTCTTTTAGAAAACGTATCATTTTCTTTGCTGTGTCTTCATCCGACGTAACAATGTTCTGAATGCTGCCGCCGAGCGCTGTTTCGATTGCGGTCTCATATCTGGCATCTACCTGAATAAGATCTGCGACAACGCCGCAGATGCCCTCATTTTCTTCTCTGCGCTCCATCACTCTTCGGATACTGTTTCCATACCCCTCGTACCGCTCTGTCAGATTTTTGAGTGATTCAAGCTTTGACTTCTTTTCATGATACTTTACCTGACAGTCCCTGAGCAGCCGGTCTTTCGCTGAAAGCTCCTCTCCCATAAGCGAAAGGCTCTCCTCCATCGAAACAATCTCTTCCTCTTTTTTCCTGATCTGCGCATGAATGCTCTCAAGTTCTGCCTCAAGCGTTCCGATTACGTCCTCCTGCTCCGCCTCATCGCTTCTTGCGCGCAAAAGCTTTGAATTCAGTTCCGCTTTGCGAATGCCCGCCTGTTCCAGCATCGTATCAAAACGTCCCAGCTTTGCCTTGATCGTAGATCGTTCATTTAAGGCATCAAGAATCGTATTTTTCTGACGCTCGATCTCTGCGCTCAGCGTTTCGATCTCCTGCTGTACTTTAAGCAGCGCATCCCTTTGTTCATCACGGGCCTGTAAGGACTCCCCGACTGCAAGATCTATTTCTTCTTTATTTTTTAATATATTGAATAATTCCGCCTCTTTTGACTGTAAATCACTGCGTACGGTTTCCTGGCGGTTTTTCAGATGCTCGTCGCTTAAATGCGCGGAATGAATCTGCTCTTTTAAAACGTTGATCTGTCCTTCCAGTTTCCCTTTCAGAAGGTCGGTATCGGACAACTCCATACGTTTTGCATCAATTACCGCATCGAGTTCCGAAAGCGCTTCCTGAAGCTTCTCGTACTCCGACTTCGTATTGTTATACCGCTCCGTCGTATCCTCAAAGTCAGCGCTTGCAATCTTATGTTTCTCTTCAACCGCCAGAAGCTGTTCCCTGATGCGTTCCGTCTCAAGCAGGAACATATTCACATCCAGAGTCTTTAATTCCTCTTTCTTTTTCAGGTATATTTTTGCGGTTTCCGACTGCTTCTCCAAAGGCCCAATCTGCTTTTCCAGTTCACTCAGGATATCATTGATACGGACCAGATTGTTCTTTTCATCTTCCAGTTTTTTCTGCGCCGTCGCTTTCCTGCGCTTGAATTTTACAATCCCCGCCGCCTCATCGAAAAGCTCCCTGCGTTCCTCCGGCTTCCCCGACAAAATCCTGTCAATCTGCCCCTGTCCGATAATCGAATACCCCTCTTTTCCGATCCCGGTATCATAAAATAACTCGTTAATATCTTTCAAACGACAGTTTGTCCCATTCATCAGATATTCGCTCTCGCCGGAACGGTATACACGCCTTGCTACGGTAACCTCCTCATACTCAATGGCAAGCTGATGATCGGAATTGTCAAGTGTGATCGCCACATACGCATATCCCAGCGGTTTCCTGCTTTCCGTGCCTGAGAAAATGACATCCTGCATGCTGGCTCCCCGAAGCTGGCGCGCACTCTGCTCTCCCAGTACCCATCTCACCGCATCTGCGACATTACTTTTGCCGCTGCCGTTTGGTCCCACAATCCCGGTGATTCCATTGTGAAACCGGAAATTGATTTTATTTGCAAAGGATTTAAACCCGTGCACTTCTATGCTTTTTAAATACATAAATCAGAATTTCCCCCGTCCTTCATTCTCAAAAGAATTTCGTATGCGGCCTTCTGTTCAGCCGCCTTTTTTGTCCTGCCGCTCCCCTTTGAGTATGGCCGGTCGTCTATGAAAGCTTCCACCGTAAAAATCTTGTCATGATCGGGTCCGCTCTCCTCAATCACTCTGTAGGATACTGCTTTTCCATGTTCCTGGACTTTTTCCTGCAGGATAGTTTTACTATCATAAAAGAGCGCCTTATGTTCCAGATCATTCAGTACGAATTTACAGATAAACTCTTTTGCATTAGTAAAGCCACCATCCAGATAAACAGCGCCTATGATCGCTTCAAATACATCCGAAATGATATTCTCTTTATCCCTGCCGTGCGTCATCTCCTCACCTTTTCCAAGAAGAAGAAAATCCCTGATTTTTATCTCCGATGCGCAAAATGCCAGCGTCGGGCCACACACGAGACTGGCCCTCATCTTCGTCATCTGTCCCTCTTTTAAATCAGGATAATTACGGAACAGAAAATCACTGACCGTAAGCTCCAAAACAGCATCCCCCAGAAATTCCAGACGCTCATAATCCTGCGTCTTATTAATCTTTCGTTCATTTGCATAAGAACTGTGCGTAAGCGCCTGTGTCAGAAGACCTCGATCACAAAACGCATATCCAATTCTTTTCTCCAATTCCTCAACCGGATACCTACTGTCCATTCAAACCTCCATACCGCCACTTCCCGGCAGCTAAATCGAGATGAAAAAGCTGCCGCAAGAATCGCTCTGTACGACAGCCCATCCACATTCGTTTTTATGTCTCTGTATTCAGCCCAGAGCGCTTTTAATCTGTTCCACCGCATCTCCCACGGTTACAATCTTCTCCGCCTCTTCAGAGGCAATCTCAATATCAAACTCTTCCTCAATTCCCATAATAATCTGGAACACATCAAGGGAATCAGCTCCCAGATCATCCGTAAATGTAGTTTCCATCTTGATCTCGTCTACATCTACATTCAATACTTCGGCAATAATCTTTTGCAGTTTTTCAAATTCCATTTTTTTCATCCTTCCTTAAAAAATTTTATGGTTCTTATTCATCCCCAAGTCTGATCTTTTCTTTTATTTTTTCATTGATTTTCTGCTCTTTGAAAGTAACGCACTGATAAATCGAATTTGTTACTTCCTTTGCCTTTGCATTACCGTGGGTTTTCACCACCAGTCCGTTTAACCCCAGAAGCGGAGCCCCGCCATACTCGCTGGCAGTAAACCTTTTCAAAGTTTTTTTCAAATCATTTTTAATCAGCGCCGCACCAATCTTACTCTTCAGCGAAACCGTAATCCCTTTTTTCACTTCATCAATCAGCACTGCCCCGACCCCTTCATACATCTTAAGCGCCACATTCCCCGAAAACGCCTCGCATACGACAATATCCGCCGCACCGCCCGGAATATCCCTAGCTTCCACGCTTCCGATAAAATGAATGTCCGGACAATTCTGCAATAGCGGAAATGTTTCTTTTACCAGCATATTGCCTTTGTCTTCCTCCGCCCCGATGTTCAGAATTCCCACCTTCGGATTCCTGATGCCGATCACATACTCCATATAAATGGAACCCATTTTTGCAAACTGCACAAGATGTGAAGGCCTTGCATCCACATTTGCGCCACAGTCAATCAGAAGAGAATTCCCTTTTGCCGTAGGAATCAACGGCGCAAGCGGCGGTCTCTCCACTCCCTTGATTCTGCCGACGATAAACTGTCCGCCGACAAGTACCGCGCCTGAACTGCCTGCCGATACAAAAGCATCACAGATACCGTCCTTTACCAGTTTCTGTCCTACCACTATGGAAGAATCTTTCTTCTTGCGGATTGCCATAACCGGAGGTTCCGCTGTCTCAATCACTTCTGTTGCAGGGACAATCTCTACGCGGCTTTTATCATAAGACAAACCTGCCAGAGCATCCTCAACTGCTTCCTGCCGTCCTACCAGAAAAACTTTGATATTTTCTTTCCCGTTGACTGCGTCTATGGCGCCCTTCACAATTTCTGAAGGTGCATTATCTCCACCCATTGCATCTACTGCAACATTCACCATAGAACCGTTTTCTTTCTCCTGCATCACATCGCTCCATTTCCAGATTATCAGACCGTTTCTGTCATCCGTGGCCTTATCATTTATAACTATACAAGACCTCTTTCTAAAAATCAACCTCTTTCTAAAATGCAGTGCATTTTTATTCCATACGTCGCATTTTGCCCGCACAAAAAGAAAGACTTTCCGGTTTCCCGAAAAGTCCTGTCTGCTCAAACCGCATGTTAATCTACGGAGATGATCTCTCTTTTATTGTAGCTTCCACAAGCTTTACAAACTCTGTGAGGCATCATCAAAGCGCCGCATTTACTGCATTTTACAAGATTAGGAGCAGTCATCTTCCAATTTGCTCTTCTTTTATCTCTTCTTGCTTTTGAAGATTTATTCTTGGGACAAATAGACATCGTTACACCTCCTTAACTGTTCCATTAAAAATATCTTTAATGGCCGCCATCCGTGGATCGTACTCCTGCTGGTCACAGTCGCACATCCCTTCATTCAGATTTTGACCACACTTTCTGCAAATCCCTTTACAATCTGGCTTACACAGGATTTTCGCCGGCCAGTTCATCAAAATCTCATGGTACAAAAGTTTTTCAGCATCAAGCTGATATCCCTCTAAGTAATCCGCTTCGTCAAGAGCTTCCTGCCTGTCCTCCGCTGACTGGGCCAGGTTCAACTCCTGAGTAAAATGAACCGGAATCTTTACCGTCACATCATCCAGACATCTGTCGCATGGAACCATAAGGCAAATAAATCCCTCCGCCTCCACACATACATGATCGCACCCGGTATTGGATAATTTCCACCGAACCGGCTTCTTTTCCACTACTGAAAAAGTCCCCATTCGATTTTTCACCTCGGTAAGCTCAGGCTCCATTGCCATCTCCACAACTTTTCCTTCCGTATTGCTTACACCCGATAGATTGATAAACATAGGAAATCTCCTGTTATGCTGCCAAACTTTTCATACGGTGACAATTATACCTATTGGGTAAAGATTTGTCAATTGTTTTTGTAAAAATTTCAGAACATTTTGCAGTACTCTGCCATATCTTAAATTAACTGCGCCTGCACGCAGGTCAGTGCCACAACACCCACGATATCACTCGGACTGCAGCCTCTCGACAAGTCATTTACCGGCCTCGCCAGCCCTTGCAGCATCGGGCCGTACGCTTCCGCCTTCGCCAGACGTTCCACAAGTTTGTAGGATATATTTCCAGAATCAAGATTCGGGAAAATAAGTACGTTTGCATGGCCGGCCACCTCACTGCCGGGCGCTTTTGTCTTTGCTACGGCCGGAACAAGCGCAGCATCGGTCTGTAATTCACCGTCAAGACATAGGTGCGGATATTTTTCGTGTGCAATGCGCGTTGCTTCCGTCACCTTATCCACTAAAGCATGTTTTGCGCTTCCTTTTGTGGAGTGGGAAAGCATGGCGATAATCGGTTTCGCACCGATCAGGCTCTTGAAACTTCTTGCGCTTGTATCGGCAATTGCAGCAAGTTCCGACGGATTCGGGTCCTGATTCAATCCACAGTCTGCAAACAGAAATGTTCCTTTCTCCCCAAAATCACAGTTCGGCACATCGAGAACAAAAAAGCCGGACACCATCTCAACCCCCGGAGCCGTTCTCAGAATCTGAAGGGAGGGTCTCAATACGTCTGCCGTAGCATGGCATGCACCTGCAACCATTCCGTCCGCATCCGAACATTTCACCATCATAACGCCAAACATAAGATAATTTGTCAGAAGCTCTTCCCTTGCACGCTCCAGCGTCATGCCTTTTTCTTTTCTGAGATTGTAGAGCATCTCTACATATACATCCAGCTTCTCACTGTTGTCAGGATCAATCACCTTCACGCCCTCAAGATTCACTTCAAGCCAGTTTGCACCGTCCATGATCTTCTCTTCTTTTCCGACCATAACAATTTTTGCAATTCCTTCTTCCATAATCTTTGCTGCCGCAATCAGCGTCCTTCTGTCATTGGACTCAGGAAGTACAATTGTCTTTTTATCCTGTTTTGCCCTTGCTTTAATTGTTTCAATGAATGACATTTCTTTTCCTCCTTATGCGCCTTTTTCATTATATAGAATGTATCTCGTACATCCGAAATTCTCCTTGTAAATTTTCTGCCAGACCGCCCAGATATAATCGCGTGTAATATATTTGCGGTCAATCGCGGATAAACCATACTTAAGTATACACTTTGCATAAAATCATTTCAAGTGGTACTATTAAGAATAGCCAAATTCTCATGATTATGGAAAGGACATTTATGAAAACAGCAGGAATCATTGCAGAGTATAACCCATTCCACAACGGCCACAGCTATCATATCCGGGAAACACGCAGAATCACAGGCGCAGATTATATCATTGTCGTTATGAGCGGCGATTTCTGCCAGCGCGGAATTCCAGCCATTTCGGATAAATATCTGCGCGCTGAAATGGCGCTTGAAAACGGCGCTGACCTCGTTCTGGAGCTCCCGGTACGTTTTTCCACCGCCAGTGCGGAATTTTTTGCCTATGGCGCCATCGCCATCTTAAACGGAATCGGCGTCACAGACGCCCTGTGTTTTGGAAGCGAATGCAGCAACATTTCCGCTTTATCAGAAATTGCAGATATACTTCTTCATGAGCCGGACGATTTTAAAACCGCTTTAAAAGAACACTTAAAGAATGGATTATCTTATCCAAAGGCAAGGGAACTTGCAATCCTGTCCCTTCCCCGCTTCCAGGAGAAAAAAAAGGGATTGAGCGGCCTCCTGTCTTCCCCAAACAACATACTGGCCATTGAGTATCTGAAAGCGCTGAAAAAGCTTGGCAGTCCAATCCGTCCGTATACCATTCTGCGCCGCGGCGCCGGATACCATGATCTTGGATCAGATCATATGTTTTCATCGGCAGCGGGCATCCGCGCCCAGATTTCCCGCCGGGATACAGCCTGCCTTTCTGTACCGGAATCGGTATCGGATCTGCTGAAAGCGCACGATCAAAAGACATTCCCGGTATTTCCCGATGATTTTTCCGATATGCTCCACTATCGTCTGTTGCTGCAAAAAGACAGCGGATTCGCTCAGTTTCAGGACAGTTCCGATACACTCTCAGACAAGATCAAAAAACGGTTGTATGATTTTGAATCTTTTTCTTCCTTCGCGGAAATTTTAAAATCAAAGGAAGTAACGCATTCAAGGATCAGCCGCCTTCTTACACATATTCTGCTTGATCTGAAGACCAAAGATTTAAACCAGTATATGGAAGCCGGCGGAATCGGCTGTGTACGCATCCTGGGCTTTCGCGAAGACGCTTCGCAGCTTCTCACCGCCATGAAAAAAAGGAGCGCACTTACGCTCCTCAGCAGACTCTCCGATGCGGACACCGTCCTTTCACCTTCCGATCAGAAGATGATGAAAGAAACGGTTCTCTCCTCACATATTTATCAGGCGGCCGTATCGGGCAAGTTTGGATATAAATTCAGAAATGAGTTCAGCCGTCAGTTCTTAAAGCTGTGAATAGGCGCCGGAATTCTGCCGCCGCGGTTGATAAATGCGTCACAGGAGAATGAATTGACAGGCATAACCGGCGCATATCCGAACAGTCCACCAAATTCCACCTTATCCCCGACTTCCTTGCCGATGGCCGGAATAATACGCACAGCCGTTGTTTTCTGATTGATCATTCCGATCGCCATCTCATCTGCGATAATTCCTGAAATGGAGGAGGCTTTCGTATCTCCCGGAACGGCAATCATGTCAAGACCCACCGAGCAGACACAGGTCATCGCTTCAAGCTTCTCAAGTGTAAGCGCCCCTGCCTGAACCGCGTCAATCATTCCCTGGTCTTCGCTGACCGGAATAAACGCACCGGACAGACCGCCCACATAAGAAGATGCCATCACGCCGCCTTTTTTCACCTGGTCATTTAACAGTGCAAGCGCCGCAGTCGTTCCGGGCGCTCCCGCATGCTCCAGACCAATTTCACACAGAATATCCGCCACACTGTCACCGATCGCAGGAGTCGGCGCAAGCGACAAATCCACGATGCCAAACGGTATGGAAAGACGTCTTGAAGCCTCTTTTGCCACCAGCTGTCCGACACGCGTCACCTTAAACGCCGTCTTCTTAATGGTCTCGCAAAGAACCTCAAAATTCTCTCCTCTTACCTTGCTAAGCGCATTCTTCACAACCCCGGGACCGCTGACGCCTACATTGATTACGGCATCCGCCTCCGTAACCCCATGAAAAGCTCCTGCCATAAATGGATTATCATCCGGTGCATTGCAGAACACGACAAGTTTCATGCAGGCAAGCGAATCTTTCTCCTTTGTAGCCTCCGCTGTCTGCAAAATAATTTCACCCATCAGCTTTACGCCATCCATATTGATTCCGGTCTTCGTCGAACCAAGATTTATGGAACTGCATACCCGGTCGGTGCGCTTAAGCGCCTCCGGAATTGACCGTATCAGAAGCTCATCTGCCCTCGACATCCCTTTCGAAACAAGCGCAGAATATCCGCCGATCAAATTCACTCCCACTGCTTTTGCCGCCGCGTCCAGCGTATCGGCAATTGTGGCAAAATCATCCGGACATTTGCATGCCGCCGCGCCGATCATCGCAATCGGAGTCACGGATATCCGCTTATTCACAATCGGAATCCCGTATTCCTTTTCGATATCATTTCCTGCTTTTACAAGATTTTGCGCTACTGTCGTAATCTTATCATAAATATTTTTATTCAATTTCGTCAGATCCGAATCAATACAATCAAGAAGGCTGATTCCAAGCGTAATCGTGCGCACATCAAGATTTTCCTTCTCAATCATTTCATTCGTCTCTTCCACCTCAAAACGATTTATCATGTCTTTCCTCCATACTGCCTGCCCGGTGTGAAACACAGAACGTTCCCGCAAAGCGCCCTCCGTGCG
Organism: bacterium C-53; assembly: GCA_003612525.1. Classification (GTDB taxonomy): domain Bacteria; phylum Bacillota; class Clostridia; order Lachnospirales; family Lachnospiraceae; genus C-53. The sequence continues at coordinate 283,347 of RAZD01000002.1, forward strand.
GGCAGAAACTTCTTTCCACCTTAGATTCTGTGCATCATATCAAATATGTCTTCCCTCTGACACCGGATTACCACGCCGATCTCCTCGCCGATCTGTTCCAGTTCATGCGCCACATCGCCAAACACTTTCGTGGAACCTTCCCTGTCCACTATCATCATCATATTAAAATATCCCTGTACAATCGTCTGAGAGATGTCAAGAATATTAATCTGGTTACTGGCAAGGTATGTACATACCTTTGCAATGATGCCTACGGTGTCCTTCCCTACCACGGTTATAATTGTCTTTTTCATAATTTCCTCCTGTTTTTTATACTGCAATCAACTCCGAACGCTCACTTCTCTTTGCGACAGATACCGGAAAATCATTGAATTTATACTGTGTGTCTCCCATTGTGATTTCCATGCGCACAGTCTCATAAGCAAGTTCCGCAAGGTTGTTCTCCGCACTCAGATGTCCAAGTACAATATGTTTCAATTTATCATGAAGAAGCCTGCATAAAAGCCTTCCGGATGATTCGTTCGACAGATGGCCTCTGTCGCCTAAAATTCTCTGTTTCAGATAATACGGGTATCTTCCCACCTGAAGCATGTTGATGTCATGATTCGCCTCCAGAAAAAGCACATTGCAGTCTTTCAGGCCATCAATGATATAATCATCATATTTTCCAAGATCAGTCATAACCGCTGCCGACTTTCCCTCTCTAAAGAAGCGGTATGCAACAGGCTGCGCTGCATCATGCGAAACACGGATTGGATTTATGGTCAGACCGCCAATCTGAAATGCCTCATCCTCGTGTACGATACAGAAAAGCTCCGTCGGAATCTCCCCCACCGACTTTGTACGGAGAATCCCGTCGATTGTTCCCTCCGTCGCATAAATCGGAAGGCCATACCTCCTGGCAAGCACGCCAAGCCCTCCTATATGGTCAATATGCTCATGCGTGATTAGTATTCCGTCCATCTCCGAAGTTTTAAGACCGATTCCGTTCAGTCCGGCCTCAACTTTCTTTCCACTGATACCGGCATCGATAATGATATGTGTATCGTGATCTCCGACATAAATACAATTACCCGAACTGCCGCTTGCAATGCTGCAAAGATTCATTTTTATTTAATCTCCATTTCTTATTTTACCCAATAGATCTCCAACACGTCTCCATTGCCAATCGGCTGTGAATATACCGCCTTTTCTCCATTTAAGACAGCCGCAACGCTCTTTCCATGCGGAGTGGAACGGTCGAAATCAATATGATCAAATACATCGACAAAAATATAATCCTTCCTGCCGCTTAAAGTAACCGGACTTCCATTTACCAGAACGGTAATTGTCGTTGTGACAGGTTCCTCTTTTTTCTCTTCCTGCTTTTTCACCTGGACCGGTTCCTCATCCTCCGGCAGATCATCATATTTTAATGGCTCCTCCGGCACACTTTCCCTGTCCATCTCCACATCCGAGATGCGGACATCTTCCATTGTCCATAAAACGGAAAAATTCTCATATACGCGCTCGTCCAGTGAAGCGCGCTTATTATTTACATAAATATTCATTTCCGGATTTAAAATCACATCCATAAATTCCGCAATCTGGCGCACGGTATAAAAGCTCAACATCCGGATATCATCCTGGTCCTGAATATCATAGTACCCTGACTGAAGCTGGCCGTTTACCTCCGCAAATTTTGGCAGCACAATTTTTTTATCATTTACCATAACCGTAATTGCACTGTCGTATTCCGGAAGCCTGTTAATTTCCAGAGAAGCGGCCGCACCTGCCGTCGAGGGCCTCGCAATAATCTTGTCCCCGGCCTGAATAGGCGTATTGATTCCTGCAATCTCACCATTTAAGGTAATCACTGCCGCCTCACCTAATTCGCCTCGGTGCATCTTCCGCTTTCCGTTAATCGTGTAATTCAGGCTTGCTCCACGCTTTGGAAACAGATCTTCGTTCGAAAAGCCTGCCTGCATTGCCGCATCCACAATAGCAAGCTTACTGTTATCGTAAAGTTTTACCTGCTCTCTGTTGAAACTTACAAAGATAAAATTATTCTTCTGATCATAGAAATTAAGGCAGATTCCAATCGGTGTTACAAGAAGTGAATCTTTCTTCACATTGGGAATCTGGAAATCCACATCTTTCAAAACCTCTTCGCCCCGAAGCGCAACACGCGCCCCCTGTATCCCGAGTTCTTTTGCCAGAGCATCCGTGAATCCCGGTATCTTCCCGCCGCCGCCGACTACAAATACGGCGCTCACAGGCTTATCTCCATTTAGCTCCTTAATTTTATTGGAAATCTCCTTTGTCATTCCCGCTACCACCGGAGCCGCTATCTTGGCAACGGCTGTCGGCGTAATCGTCTGCTGTATCCCTATAATGTCTTTATACTTAATAACCGTCTTCTTTGAGACACCAATCTTGATCTTCTCCGCTTCCTGAAAGTCAACGAGGCACTCTTTTGCAATCGCTTCCGTAATCTCATCCCCGGCGCTTGGAATCATACCATAAGCGACAATGCTTCCGTCGCGCGTAATGGATATATCGCTTGTGCCGGCGCCTACATCAACAAGCGCAATATTCAGCATACGGTACATCTGCGGAATCGCCACCTGAATCGCGGCGATAGGCTCAAGCGTAAGATTCGCCACATGAAGGCCGGCAAGCTGAACCGCACGGTATAGTCCGTCCACAACCTCGTCCGGCAGGAAGGTTGCTATAAGCTCAGCTCCGATCGTCCTCGCCTTGTGATCCTCAAGATTCCCAATCGGATAACCATTCAGATAATATCTTACCACACTGTAACCGACACAATAAAATTTAATCTTCGTATCGTTTTTCTCCTGAAACTCCTCATAGGCCTTCTCCATTCCCGCAAGGTCAAGCGAATAAATCATTTCAGACGTTACAACAGACTCTGTTTCAAGTTCTCTTTCGATTGATGTCGTCGTCGTCTGAAGCACGCGGCCCGCCGCAGCAATACACACTTCCTTGAGTTTCCGGTCAAAGAGTTGTTTTTCAAGATCTTCCTTCACTTCTTTAATGGTCTGCCCTACCTGGGCGATATCATGAATCTGTCCGTCAAGCATTGCGCGCGTCTCATGTTCCTTTACCTTCTGTGCCACCACATGAAAGATATCCCCATCATAATAACCGACTGTCCCGACAATACTTCTCGTCCCGATATCAAGTCCGAATACAAGCTGACCCGGATATTTCGTTATTTCCGCCAAGTCCGTAATCACACCTTTCCTACATTATCACACTTTCAGACAGGAATCAATCTGCGTCCTGGTACACGCTCTGTCCCCGCTGTTGTCAATCGTCCGCCCGCAGTATTTCTCAAATTCTTCCCTGCACCGCTGATGACTCATAATCTGCTTGATTTTCTCATCACTGTATCCCCTCGACACTTTCAGGCGCACCCGCCTTATTTCATCGTCTGCATGGATATACCAGAGTTCATCACAGATTTTATCATATCCTTCTTCAATAAGCAAAGCCGCTTCCACAAAAAAATAATCGACAAGCCCTTTTCGGCGCTCTTCCTCTATTTCATTTAGAATATACGTCTTCACTGCCGGATGAATAATTGCATTTACTTTCCGCAAAAGTTCCTGATCCGAGAATATTTTATCCGCCATCTTCCGGCGGTCAATCGTTCCGTCCTCTTTCAGAACTTCGACTCCCAACAGCTCCGTAACCGCTTCATAACAGGCCTCTCCCGGCTCCTTTACCCTGTTTCCAACATCATCGCTGTAGATAATCCGGCATCTGCACATTTGCCCGATCATGCAGAGCACTTCCGATTTCCCGGCGCCCACTCCACCGGTAATACCTATTACTTTCATTTCATCAACCCTGTTTTAATGGCTTTCATACCAGTTTTTTCCCGAATGAACATCAATTTCAAGGCGCACGGACAGGCTGGCCGCCTCCATCATCTCTGCCTTCACAATCTCCTTCACGCGTTCTTCCTCATCAAGCGGCGCTTCGATCAGCACCTCATCATGCACCTGCAAAATCAGCTTCGACCTCATATGATTGCGTTTCAAAGCCTCTTCAATGTGAATCATCGCAAGCTTCATAATATCTGCCGCCGTTCCCTGAATCGGTGCATTCATCGCGACACGCTCCCCGAACGAACGCTGCATGAAATTAGACGATGAAAGTTCCGGCACAGGTCTTCTGCGCCCGTATAACGTCGTTACATAACCGTCTTTTTTCGCATCGGCAACCAGACGGTCCAGAAAGAGCTTCACACCCGGATACGTTTCAAAATATTTTTCAATATATTCCGCCGCTTCCTTTCTCGTTATACTCAAGTCCTGGCTCAGTCCGAACGAACTGATGCCATACACAATACCAAAATTCACGGCCTTCGCATTCCGCCTCTGCAAAGGAGTCACCTCCTCAAACGGAGTGTGAAAAACTTCCGATGCCGTAATCCGGTGAATATCCTGATCTCTGTTGTACGCCTCGATCAGCCTTTCATCCCCTGACATATGCGCAAGAATCCGAAGTTCAATCTGCGAATAATCGGCGTCAATCAATATATATCCTTCTCTCGGCACAAATACCTTGCGTATCTGCCTGCCAAGTTCCATCCGTATCGGAATATTCTGCAGGTTAGGCTCCGTACTGCTGATTCTGCCCGTCGCCGTAATTGTCTGATTAAAGGTAGAGTGTATTCTGTTTTCCTCTCTAATGCAGGTAAGAAGGCCGTCCGCATATGTTGATTTCAGTTTCGCAAGCCCCCTGTATTCAAGAATCGAAGCTACAAACGGATAATCCGGCGCCAGTTTTTCCAGAATATCAGCGGCTGTCGAATACCCTGTCTTCGTCTTCTTCCCTCCCGGAAGTTTCATCTTATCAAAAAGAATCTCTCCGAGCTGTTTGGGAGAATTAATATTAAAATCTTCTCCTGACTGCGCATGTATGGATTCTTCTAATTCCTGAATCCGCCCAACCAGCTGTTCTCCATATGCCTGAAGCGCAGAAGGCTCAATCCCGATTCCCTCCCGCTCCATGTGATAAAGACAGTATATAAGAGGCTCCTCAATCTCTTCAAGAAGCTTTTTCATTCCTGCCTCCCCGATCTTCCGAATCAGAAGCGGGACTGCCCTATAATTGATGTATGCGGCATATCCTGCATATTCCAGAAATTCATCCGGCTTCTCTTCCTGTGCCGCCGCAAGCGTCATCTTATCAAAAAGTTCCTTCTGTCCGCGTACAATAAGCTCAAGATGTTCGCCCGCAATGTCTTCCAGATCATAATCATTCTTCAGCGGATTCAGAAGATATGCCATCAACTGCGTATCGTGTATTTTGACGTAAAAATCATCCGAAAACCATTTAAGCTGTCCTTTCAGATAAAACGTCCCGCACACCGCTTTTGTCCCTGTAAGCAGTTCTTCTGTTTTCCCGGCAAGATAACCCGGTGTCTGAAGCCCCTGCGCTGCAACATAATATAGATCCTCTTCCCCAAATGCAATGGCTACACCCAGAAGCTCCTGCTCCCCAATCATCTGGATTCCTATTGTTTCAGCCGCTTTTGCCTTTTCAAACACCTCTTCTGCCTCTGTCAGCTCAGAAATCCTTCGAAACTGCTGTTTCTGTGTCTTCTGGGGCAGATCTTCCTTCTCAAAACGGGACATCATGTTCTTAAATCCAAGACGTTTCATATACGCATACGCTTCTTTTGTATACAGATTCCCGATTGCGGCATCCGTAAGGTCGTACGCAATTTCACCGTCGGTATTTATCGTAGCAAGTTTCTTGCTTAATACCGCCAGATCAAAATGTTCCGTCAGGGTTTCCCTGATGCTTTTCTTCTTAATCTCATCTATATGCTCTTTCAGATTCTCAATCGTTCCATATTCCACAATTAAAGACGTCGCTGTCTTCTCGCCAACCTTTGGCACTCCCGGAATGTTGTCGGAGGCATCTCCCATCAGTGCCTTCAGTTCAATAATCTGCGGCGGCGTCACCTGGTATTTGGCAAGCACATCTTTTGCATAATAGTCCTCAACTTCCGTCTTTCCCTTTACAGTGCGCGGCATGCGAATCTTGATATGTTCCGTCGCAAGCTGTAAGAGATCACGGTCTCCTGACACAATGGTCACCTCAGTGCCTTCTCTTTCCATGCGCTTTGCAATGGTTCCGAGAATATCATCGGCTTCCAGTCCTTCTTTCTGCACAATCGGCACATCCATCGCCGCGAGGAGTTCCTTCATAACCGGAATCTGCTCTCTGAGTTCTTCCGGCATAGGCTTTCTTGTCCCCTTATATTCCTGATACATCTCGTGACGGAAAGTCGGCGCACTCAGATCAAATGCAACCGTAAGATAATCCGCCTGTTCATCTTCCAGCACACGAAACATAATATTTAAAAATCCATAGATCGCATTCGTATGGAATCCTTCCGCATTTGTAAGATTCGGCACACCATAAAACGCACGGTTCATAATGCTGTGGCCGTCAATCAATACCAGTCTTTTTTCCTTCTTATTCATGTCAACCTCCGACGCATTCTGAAACACTCAAAGAAAAAGCAGGACACTGCATACCGTAACAAACAATCCCGCCACCATTTCCACAAAATAAATCCCAAGCTGCACTTTCCGAATCAGATATGCAACTCTCTTTGAATGTCTGATGCGCTCTTTCAATTCCCCGGAAAGATCAAAACGCTCTCCTCTTTCAAGACTTTGCAGTCCTTCTTTTATCAGAAAACGGATTTCAAGTTCATCCCTGCATTCTTTACAGTGGTCAATATGTCCAATAAAATCACAAAGATAATCATTATCCATCTCATGGTCAATATATGGTTGAATCAGCGATTCTATCTCCTTACAGTCCATAAGAATCCCCTCCCGTTTTCCAAAAGAATCCTTTTCAGTCCTTTTATACTATACACTAATTCCTTTTATTTTAAAAGTTATTTGCACTATTTTCCTTGCAAACATCCTGTTTTTCAGTATAATCAAGATCACGGGCCTGCGATCTTACCGGAATAAAGGCCTGTGATTGATACATTAAAGAGAGAGGAAATATACATATGAGTATTTTGAATGTAGAACATCTTTCCCACGGTTTTGGCGACCGCGCCATATTTCAGGACGTTAATTTCCGTCTGCTGAAAGGCGAACATATCGGACTGATCGGTGCAAATGGGGAAGGAAAATCCACATTTATGAACATTGTTACCGGAAAGCTGATGCCGGATGAGGGAAAAATTGAATGGGCAAAAAATGTAAAGACCGGCTACCTTGATCAACATGCGGTTCTGGAAAAAGGCATGACCGTACGCGATGTGCTGAAATCCGCATTTACTGACTTATTCGATCTGGAAGCAAGAATGAATGAAGTATGCGACGCGATGGGGATCGCCGATGAAAGCACTCTTATGCGTCTGATGGATGAGCTTGCCGAAATCCAGGATATTCTTTCGCTGCGTGATTTTTACACGATTGACGCAAAAGTTGAGGAAGTAGGACACGCTCTCGGACTTACGGAAACAGGACTTGACAAAGACGTAACTGCACTGAGCGGCGGACAGCGGACAAAAGTGCTTTTAGGAAAACTTCTGCTCTCAAAACCCGATATTCTCCTGTTGGATGAACCTACAAATTATCTGGATGAACAGCATATTGAATGGTTAAAACGCTATCTGAACGAATATGAAAACGCCTTTATCCTGATTTCTCATGACATACCATTTCTAAACAGCGTGATCAACCTGATTTACCATATGGAGAACCAGTCTCTGAACCGTTATGTCGGAGATTACAACAAGTTCATGGAAGTATATGAAATGAAACAGGAACAGCAGAAAGCGGCCTATCGGAGACAGCAGCAGGAAATCAGTGAACTGGAGGATTTTGTCGCTCGCAATAAAGCGCGCGTTGCCACACGCAATATGGCAATGTCACGTCAGAAGAAGCTGGACAAAATGGAAAAAATCGAGCTTGCCGGAAAGCGTCCGAAACCGGAATTTCATTTCCGTGAGGCGCGTGTCCCAGGGCGGTATATTTTCGAGACAAAGGATCTCGTCATCGGTTATACGGACCCCCTGTCCAAACCGCTTACCATCGCGATGGAGCGGAAAGAAAAAATTGCAATGGTCGGCGCAAACGGAATCGGAAAAACCACTCTTTTAAAGAGTATTCTCGGACTCATTCCACCCCTTTCGGGTACCGTACATCTCGGTGATTACCTTGCTATAGGATATTTTGAGCAGGAATCATCCCCTGATAATAAGACGACATGCATTGAAGAAATCTGGGAAGAATTCCCTTCCTATACCCAGTATGAAGTTCGAAGCGCACTGGCAAAATGTGGACTCACCACAAAGCATATTGAGAGCCAGGTTCGTGTCCTGAGCGGCGGAGAACAGGCAAAAGTCCGGTTATGCAAAATCATCAACCGTGACACAAATATTCTCCTGCTCGATGAACCGACCAATCACCTTGATGTCGAAGCGAAGGAAGAATTGAAACGCGCCCTCAAAGAGTACAACGGCAGCATCCTTCTAATCTGTCATGAACCGGAATTCTACCATGATATTGTGACAAAAGTGTGGGACTGCTCCGACTGGAGTCTGAAACTGTAATCTCTGCCTGTCTTTTCATGCACCATTCTAAAAAGGCCGGCTGTGTTTTCACACAGCCGGCCTCTGATATGTTTTCCGCCTCAATATCTATCCGACATAAGAATTATGAATTTTTTATTAACACTACTGCGGTAGTATTGACAACCCGATCAGAACGGTGTAATGTATAACTATGTAGAAACTACTGCGGTCTTATGAAAAGGAAGATAAGATTGAAAATTATAAAATTTTCAATCTGCAAGTTTGTGTCTGCGCGGCATCCACAAACTTGATATGCCCAAAAAGCCGCGCAGAAATGAGGATAAAAATGGATATTAAACTTTTCGACTCAGAATTGAAAGTAATGTGTGTGCTTTGGAGTGAGGGCGATACCACGGCAAAACATATATCTGATATTCTGAAAAAAGAAATTGGCTGGAACATGAATACTACCTACACACTGATAAAAAGATGTATCAAAAAAGGGGCGATTGAACGTTCCGAACCAAATTTCATGTGCCATGCCCTTATTCCCAAAGAAGAAGTACAGGAAGCAGAAACAAATGAATTGATTGACAAGATTTATGACGGTTCGGTTGACAAACTGTTTGCATCCCTGTTAGGCAGAAAAAAGCTCTCCGCTGAACAGATTCAGAAGCTCAAACAGATTGTGGAAGATTTGGAATAGAGGTGAAGCAAATGAATTTGCTGCAAATGAATTTACTGCAAATGAGCTTTTCGGGGGCTGCTTTCATTACTGCGGTAGTAATTATCCGTGCGGCGGCAATCAATAGACTGCCGAAAAAGACTTTTCTTGTTTTATGGGAATTGGTGATATTAAGACTGCTTATTCCGTTTTCGATTCCGTCAATGTTCAGTGTTTATACGTTGGTAACTCATAGCATATCTTCTACAACATTGCCGGAAGCTGGAACAAATTATAACATTCCCACTATGCAGAGGCTGTTTGTTACAACACAGGGAGCAGAACAGCCGCCGGCGGATATTTTATCATCTGCTTCCATGTGGTTTATTGTATGGTGTGCAGGAATAATACTTATCGCATTGTTTTTTGTAATATCCTATTTGCGTTGTCTGATTGAATTTCGGACAGCTTTACCTGTTAACAACCATTATATAGAAAGGTGGCTGGCGGAACGCCCAATAAAACGTCCAATTGTGGTGAGGCAATCTGATAAGATTTACGCCCCTTTAACTTATGGCATTTTCCGTCCTGTTATTTTAATGCCGAAAAAAATGGACTGGAAAAATGAAAAACAACTGCAATATGTCCTCTCACATGAGTATGTGCATATTTATCGCTGTGATAGTGTAACAAAGTTAATTGCGACACTTGCCCTTTGTATTCATTGGTTCAATCCCTTTGTGTGGATGATGTATTTTCTTTTTAACCGTGATATAGAACTGGCTTGTGATGAAAGCGTTATACGGCAATTTGGAGAAAAATCAAAATCTGCCTATTCGCTAATGCTTATCAACATGGAAGCAGCAAAAAGCGGTTTGTTGCCATTTTGTAACAACTTTAGTAAAAATGCTATCGAAGAAAGGATTACAGCGATTATGAAAATTAAAAAAACCTCACTACTTGCAATTTGTATTGCCGCAATACTCATTGTTGGCGTAACTGCTACTTTTGCGACTTCCGCAGCAGGCAGCAGCAGAGAAAAAAATACTGTCCATGACACAGATTTTTCTGATGAAGAATTTGATCAATTGCTTGCCTTACAATTTGACGGTTATGAAGATATGAGTGTTTCGGAATTCCAAAATAAAGTATGGGAATTAACAGACACGGAAGAATATCGTAATTTGTTGGAGAAATTCTCTCAAAATACTACTCTATATGAACAAAAGGACAGGAATGAGATTGCGGCTTTTCTGTTTTACACATTAGAACCCCTCACGGCTGAAAAGTGGCAGACACGGGATTTTGGAGGAGGCATAACAACTGATTATCCGGGTGCTTCTGATAATGCCATGTTGGAATTTGTTTTTAGCCTTACCATTCAAAATGCTGATACACTTACTGTCGGTGAGTACAATGCCGCACGTTTTGGAGTTGCGAACGGGTTACAAAATATCTTACAAGGCAAAACGAAAGAACAGTTACGGAATCATTCATTCATGCAGGAAGCAATTCATGCTGAAATCGAAAAACTTAATGAGAAATGGAATACAGATAAACTGCAAATTTCCGTGGAATATTCCTTCATGCCCCTTTCGGAGTCGGACACCGGAAAAGGTGAACAGGAAACTATACAGCAAGAACAGGAGCGCCGGGAATATCCTAATGGCACAGAGGAAGATTACCGTTCCTTATTGAATTTGAAAACAGCTGATTACAAAAGTAGGTCAGTTGCAGATTTTAACATGGATTTACTGGAATGGGCAAATGAAAGTTATGAACGAATGGAACGGATCAATGTTGATACTGCCCAGCAGGATTTTTCCGTGAGCCTGGACAGTGACGAGCTTTCTTTTGTAGCATTAACCACATGGCTTTCCGGAGTGGAAAATGGAAAATATGTGCAAAGTATTAACACGGGACGGAAAGAGGAAGACCCTATCCATAATCAATATCTTCCGTCAAAAACAGCGGAAGAAAATGGATATGGTGCATGGTGTGATTTGTTCTACCCATTTTCCTATCATATAGCAGATAAAAAGGTGCTTACTGTTGGAGAACGTGACTATTGTATCGGCAATATGATGAGTGAGATACAAGATTTTTGGAACAGAACAGATATCGAAGAAATGTTAAGTATGACAAAAGATGATATTGTAAATAAGCTGAAAGAAATTGCAGCAGAATACAGTAACAATAACATAACAATTATAATTCCTGAAGATTCTGTAAGTTTTGAAAAAATGGACGAACGAAACAGGGCATTTGATTAACATTAACCGTTACAAAAGCCGTTCCCCGTCCGGCAGTCAGCCGGACAGGGAACGGCAAAATTTTTTACACTTCTTTTACTTCTTTATCTCACATGAGCAAACATGCAGGGCTTATCACTGCTCCATTGCATCTGTAAGCGCATACATCAAATCCTGAAGTTCATTCGTTTCAATCTGATACACTCTTGAATTAGAAGCCGTCGGCTCTACTTTTACATTCCTGACTTCCGGATCGCCATATTCAAGTTTTTTTACATTTTCAGAAAGTTTTTCATACATATAGTCAACTATCTTGGCATACAGTTCATCCTGTGACGGATCATTTCCGGCTTCCATCTCCTGCTCATAGTAATCCTGAACATAAACCTGCGCATCTTCCGCCAGATTACCGAATGCCTTTAGCTTATACACCGTTACAGGCACGGTAAATGTACCGTCATCATTCTTTGCAGCTTCGCCGACTTCGTATTTGCAGCTGTCGTACACAGTAAGAAAAAGCTCACGGAACTTATCTTTTGTGGCATCGTCGATATTGAAGACATCAAGCATTGCCATCTCCTGCTCAATAACCTCATCATGCTGGCTCTGAATCACGCTTTCCTCTGTCTTCGTAATCTCCGCATACGCCGCGTACTCTCCATGTACATTTGCGTCCAGGCATGCCTTTACATACCCACTCGCATCAAAATCAGCTCCGCACCCTGTAAGTACGCCCGCCATTGCTAAAATTGCAGCTACGATTGTGAATAGTTTCTTCATTTTTTCTCTCCCTCCGCCGTTTTACGGCATTTTTATTGCATCCATTCTGACAGCGCCCAAATTATCAAAAGACACAGGGCCACTTATGGATTACATCTTTTACACGGCACATATCCTTTTGCGGTTATGCTGTCCCGGCTTTCGGATGTGTCCTGACGATTCTCCGTCGGCAGAGAATTGCACGACGGCTTATGAAATTTCATTGTCTTTACATTCAATACATAAGAAAGCTCCGACGCTGGCGAACTATCCTGTTTTCGGACAGCCGACACGGTATCTTTCTTCGAATCCCTGCTGCTTCCGGTCGGTTCTCCTGCCTGCCATGTATCCGAAGCCGGAACATTAAACGTGATTTTCTTTCCATCAGACACTGCAATGATTGTGCCGTCCTCATCCGTGCGGTACACTTTCACGCCATTTGTTCTGAATGTATTGAGCGTCTCCGCGTGCGGATGTCCGTAAGAATTCCCCTGCGCACAGCTTATAACCGCACAATCCGGATCCACTGCCTGAAAGAAATCTTCAGATGTGGAATATCTGCTTCCGTGGTGTCCTGCATGATAGACGTTTGCTGAAATGTCGGTCTTACCATCCAGAATGTCTTTTTCCGCTGCCTCTCCCGCATCACCGGAAAACAGAAATTTATTGTTTCCATTTTCAATAATCAATGCAATTGACGCATCATTTGGATTTTCATATTTTTTATTGGGTGCCAAAATTGTTATTTTTGCACTTCCAAGCGCATATTGCGCGCCAACTTTCGGTGTTGTGCTTTTCAGACGTTTCTGATCGAGCGCCTGTATTAATTTGAGATAAGTCTTATTATCCTTTTCATAATTTGACACAAATACTTTGCCAATCTCAAATTTTGTAAGAATGACCGGCGCTCCGCCAATATGATCTGCATCCGGATGCGTAAGCACCAGGTAATCCAACTTTTTCACTTTCTGCTTTTGCAGATAATTCTGAATTGCGGTTCCTTTCGAATCATCGCCCGCATCAATCAGCATCGAAGAGCCACCGCATGTAATCAGAGTCGAATCGCCCTGCCCGACATCAATAAAATGGACCTCCATTTTATCGACACTGGCATCGGATGCCAGAATCATTTCCGACACCGGCAGCGCCGCTCCTGTCAACAGTGCACATGCAAGAATCACACGCATCATTAAACTATGTATTTTTTTCATAAAATTCTATGCCTTTCCACGACCTGCCGTATTTGAACTGCACCTATTCCATCAAAAGGATTGCAAAAATATTGAATGCCATACTAAGTGAAAAGCTCATTCTGCCAATCTTTCTTTATATTATATTACAATCAATACACATTGTAAATTATCTACCTTCAGTAAAAACTATAATTCATCTTACTTTCAATAAAAAATGCCGCAATTATGAACTTCATCCCATTCATAATTGCGGCATTTTTTCAAAGTGGACCTGAGGGGAATCGAACCCCTGTCCGAAAGCCCGTCCAATAAGACTTCTCCCATCATATTCTTTCTACTGTCATTCCCTCCGGTATGCGCCGAAAGACAGGCTCATACCTTCAGTAGCTTCATAAATTCTTTTATTCCCTCAAAGCTTTGGAAACAAAGTGCCCCGCAGAGTCGATGCCGGATTCTTAAGCAGCGGGATACTTAAGGCCGACAAGCAGCAACTAGGCTGCTAATGCTAAATTATCTTCAGCGTTTATATTTAGTTTCCGTTTTTTAACGTGGCCACGGTCCACGGATGGCTATCCTACCTTCAAAACCCCCGTCGAAACCAGTACAAGCCCGTACTGATATCAGCCAAACGGCTGTCTATGTTTTTATTGTACTGAATTCCAATTCATATGTCAATCATTTAATAAAGATTTTTGATTTTAAATTCCTTTTCCGCCTCTCTTCGCTGATCTTTCTTCGCGATATCCTGCCGTTTATCATAAAGTTTTTTACCTCTTGCCAGGCCGATTTGCAGTTTCACGAGACTTCCTTTCAAATAAACCTGCAGCGGAACAATTGTATAACCTTTTTCCGCCAGTTTTCCATTCAGTTTATGAATCTCATGTTTATGAAGCATAAGCTTGCGTACGCGAAGCGGGTCCCTGTTAAATATATTCCCCTTTTCATATGGGCTGATATGCATACCATAGATAAAAACTTCTCCGTTTTCCACACGGATAAAAGATTCCTTAATGCTGCATTTGCCCATTCGAAGCGATTTCACTTCGGTTCCATGCAGTACAATCCCCGCCTCGTACGTATCTTCAATAAAAAAATCAAATCGTGCTTTTTTATTATTGGCAATTAATTTTATGCCTGTTTTCTCCGCCATATAAATCCCCACACCTTTCTCACGGTATCACAAAATCAATGGTCCTGCCAATCCTGTCCACACTGTGAACCATTACCTGAATTTTCTGCCCCAGTTTATACGTCTTGTTTGTCACCTCACCTACCATCTCATAACGTTCTTCATTGTAGTGAAAATAGTCACCGGTAAGGTTTGCCACATGAACAAGCCCTTCAATCGTATTCGGAAGTTCCACATAAATTCCCCATGCAGTCACACCCGAAATCACACCCTCAAAAACTTCTCCGATTCGCTGCTCCATATATTCTACCTTCTTGAGCTTATCTGTCTCCCGCTCAGCCTCATCTGCCTGGCGTTCCATATCACTGCTGTGTTTCGCGATCTCCGGCAGTATCTTCTCATAATGGCTGACACGCTTATCTCCGAGCTTTCCACGCAGATTTTCCTTTATAATCCGGTGAATCTGCAAATCGGGATAGCGTCGTATCGGTGAAGTAAAGTGGC
The DNA here is from genome assembly GCA_003612525.1 of bacterium C-53. Classification (GTDB taxonomy): domain Bacteria; phylum Bacillota; class Clostridia; order Lachnospirales; family Lachnospiraceae; genus C-53. Next base: position 298,417 of record RAZD01000002.1, read on the forward strand.
AGTAGTACTCACATGCCAATCCAAAATGGCCTGTGCATTCTGTAGTATAATGCGCCCGCTTCATAGAACGCAGCGTCAGGCGGCTGATCAGGTCCGCCTCCGGCGTGCCATCGATCTTTCCTAACAGTTTCTGGAGCTCTTTCGGATGTATTTTATCCTGCGATACGTGGATATGGTAGCCGAAATTGTTGATAAACATTGACAGTTTCTGAATTTTTTCCGAATCCGGTTCATCATGCGTACGATATACAAACGGCTGTTCCTGCCAGAACATTGTCTCAGCGACCGTCTCATTTGCGATTAACATAAAATCTTCTATCAGGTTTGTAGCGACATTTCTCTCATAGGGTTTGATCTCAACCGGATGCCCGTCTTTATCAAGCGTAATCTTCGTCTCGGGAAAATCAAAGTCAATTGACCCGCGCTTCTTCCTCTTTGCCCTGAGAATGGAAGCGAGTTCCGCCATACGCTCAAACATGGGAACAAGCTCCCTGCATTCTTCTCTGAGAGTAACATCCTGATCGACAAGAATCTTTTTCACTTCTGTGTAGGACATGCGCCGGTCCACACAAATCACCGATTCCACAATCCGTGAGTCAATCACAATGCCTTTCTGGTTAATCGTCATCAGACAGCTCAGGGCAAGCCTGTTTTCCCTCTGATTCAGGGAACAGATTCCGTTCGACAGCTCATGCGGCAGCATTGGAATCACCCGGTCCACAAGATATACGCTTGTGCCCCGCTCCCGCGCCTCTCTGTCCAGCGCACTGTTTTCCTGTACATAATTCGTAACATCCGCAATATGAACGCCAAGTTTATATACGCCGTCCTCTATCGTAAGACTCACTGCATCGTCAAGATCTTTCGCATCTTCCCCGTCAATCGTAACCATCTGCATATCGCGCAGATCAAGGCGTCCCTGCATATCGGCTTCTGAAACTTCCTTTGACACGCGCCGCGCCTGATTCAATACCTTTTCAGGAAACTCAACCGGAAGGTCGTACCCTTTCACAATACTCATAATATCGACACCCGGATCGTCCGCATGGCCGATAATTTCCCTGACGATGCCCTCCGGCTTCTTCTTCTCCGAACCGTAATCCCTGATTTCCACAACAACCTTATGCCCTGTCACGGCCCCTTTGGAACGCTCCACAGGCACAAAAATATCTTTGACAAATTTTGCATTATCAGGAATCACAAAGCCAAAGCCTTTCCCGCCCTGCTGATACGTCCCAACAAGCGTTGCCGTACCGTGTTCCACAATCTTGACGACTTTCGCTTCCCGTCGTTTCCCGCTGCCCTTCTTTAAAAGGGCGATACGAACCGTATCGTGATGCATGGCTCCATGCACTTCTTCTTCCGGAATGAAAAAATCCTCTTTCTGTCCTTCTACCTCAACAAACCCAAATCCATTGGGATGCCCGATGAATACGCCTTCCAGCTTTTCTTCCTGCGCAAGCGAATATTTTCCCTTTTTCGAAACCTGAATCTTCCCATCTTCCAAAAGAGATTCGAGGACTTCCACCAATTCCTCCCGGTCACTCTTTTTCACCTGAAGAAAAATGGCAAGCTCTTTTATTTTCATAGGAACATACAGCTCATCTGCAAACAGCTTCATGAGCATCTTCCTGCGTTCCTTCAATACTTCTTTCTTCATCACTGCCTCCATAATGCCGCCTTACGGCGGCTTCCTGAATTCAAATTAAGAAAGCACCCTTGTAAACAAGAGTGCTTCATCATTAGAATTTACTGATATTCAAAACTACTGCAATCAATATAAATGCAACTGCAAGCCATTTCGTAAGCTTCACAAAAAATCCTTCCATCGAACGTCCCTTGTTCTTGCCCCAATAGCTTTCCGCCGCGCCGCTGATTGACCCGAGCCCTGCTGATTTGCCTTCCTGCATCAATACAAGCACCGTAAGTGCGATACATACAATTAAAAATACGATTGTCAATATAATTCTAAGTGCTGCCACTCTCGTTTCCTCCATTATCTCCAATATAATACGCATCTATCCGCGCCGAACTCTTGTATCTTACCACATTGTCCCATTCTTTGCAAGTAGGTATATCAGAAAAATATTATCTTTTCCCATAACACAGATTGCAGGCATCAGTAATATGGATGCGCAATTCCCCATTCGATCATCTGGCCGACAAACGCCATGCATACTGCAAAAAGGGTAAGCAATGCCGTCAGGAGAATCGCCGGTTTGTCATAAACAACTTCTACATTCCTGTATTTCCGGTCTGCCAAAAGCACTTCTGTTCCGAGAGAGATAAAGAGCAGCGGCCACATTTTGTATACGAGCTCATAGCCGAGGTCTTTGAAAATCATACGGATGAAAAATAAAATTCCGAATCCGATCAACGTGAGACCGAATGTAATGGTTCCGACACGATGCACACGTACTTCCCCCATATCAATCACCATTCCTCTCCTGCTCATCCGGCTTCTGTTCAATCTGGCTAAGCTCCCTTTTCTTTCCCCGAATCATTCGATAGCCAATATAAATTATAGCAATTGCCATTATGGAGCGTAATGCATCATCCATTGAATATGAAATCATTCGTGCTATTTCGGAATTAAAAATATTGGTCACTCTGTACAGAAGGTTCTGAACTCCATTCCATATCACGCTGCATCCCAGGACAACCATAATAATACCAATCATCCTGCGTCCATTCTCTCCAAACAAATAGCCCCGCATCTCCTGTATATCATAGCCTGCAAAGAGGCGGTCCTCCACCTGGTAAAACTCTTCATCTGGCAGCGATGCAAGATTATGGACATGGAAGAAACTGTAAAACCATATGATCGGCAGTATAAACAGAAGCGGTCCAATATTTAAATATGCAGCCAGCATAAGTACAAAGGAAAACTGTGCCATCAATCCGATTCCCTGTTTAAAAAAACCCATATACATTTCTCCTGCGCCGGGCAGAAGTGAAAATATAAACAGCCAAAAACCATGTTTCTTTCTAGTCATCAAATATTCCTCCTAAATTTAATAATTCATCCGATAACATCCGCAATGTTCCGCTCACATCTGTCGTCTTTTCCGCTAATACAGCTGAAATTCCGGTATCTCTGTTCTTTTCGACTGAAAAGTCCCTGACGCCTCCATGCAGCATATGAATCGTATGTGAAAAGTTAAGAAAAAGCAAAACCACTAAAACAGCGGTACATACTTTCATGCTGTACAGAAAAAGCTGCATATTTTTTGATAACTTCCCTGCCTCATGAACAGCTTTCACAGGAAGTGCATTTGTCTGAATCAGTATATTTTCCTTAAAATTTTTAGGCGCCTCCACAAAATAATGTTCTTCCGTTTCATGAATAAATTTAAGTAATTCCGCCTCCTTCAATTCTGCCCGCCTCCTTTTGTAAGCATTTTCTTAAGCATTGCTTTTGCCCTGTAAACCTGTGTCTGAACCGTCTTTACATTGCGATTTCTCTTCTCTGCAATCTGTGTCATGGTCAGTTCTTCAAAAAAATAATCTTCCGCAATTTCATCATAGGGTGGTTTCAACTGCCGGCAGACTGCAAGAATCCGTTCTTTTTCCGCCTTCTTCAGATATTCGCCTTCCGGCGTACCGCCGGAATCTGCCACAGTCAAAAAGAATTCCTCTTCTGTAGGTATCAGGTTCCTGCTTCTGCTCCGCATAAAATCAATGCATTTGTTCGCAGCAATCCTTCCTATCCAGGCCTTCGCATTTTTACCGTCAAATGACGATAAATTTTTGTAAGCAGCAAGAAACGTATCCTGTGCGAGGTCCTGTGCATCAAAGTAATTTCCTGTGATTCTCAGGCATATGGAAAATACAAGATTCTGATACGAATCGATCAGAGTTTCAATATTTAATTCATCGATATTTCCCACCTCCTGTATTCTCTTAACTGCTTACATCTATAATAACGGAGGAGAAATACGAATGTCTTCAAAATTATGAAAAAAACAGAAAAAAAGAAAAAGGATTACTCCCGGACAATCCCTTTCCCGTCAAAATCAGGAATAAAGCTTTCCTGTGCTGTGTCTCCTTCCTGTACAAATCCATTTTCAATTCCAAGCGAAACCGCATACCGGATTAAGTCTTCATATTCCCGCTCTGACACATGGCGGTTGATTTCGGAATACTCTTCAGGAATATTTATTGGTGTGTATTGATTCATAATGCTATAGTAAATCGTATCACGATAGGTACGGTATAAATAACGCAGAACTGCTTTGGAATCTTTCAGGCCTCCTGGCAGCATCAGATGGCGGACAATTACGCCCTTTCTCATTATACCTGATTTGTCAAATTCCGGCGCGCCTGTCTGGTGCACCATCTTTGCAACTGCTTCCTTTGCTATTTTTGCATAATCCGGCGCGCTGGAATAGCGGGCGCTCATTTTACTGCTCATATACTTAAAATCCGCAAGATAAATATCTATGAGCCCTTCAAATTGCTGCAGTGTGTCTGCGCTTTCATAGGATGATGTATTATAAACAACCGGGATTATAAGCCCCTGTTCTTTTGCATTCACCAACGCCTCCCGGATTCGACCTGCAAAATGGCCCGGCGTCACAAGATTGATGTTCTCTGCCCCTCGCTCCTGCTGCTCGATGAAAATCTCTGAAAGACGCTGTGTCGAAATCTCGATGCCTTTTCCTCCTGATGCAATTTCCCTGTTCTGACAGAAAACACAGCGCAGATTACAGCCGCTGAAAAATATGGTGCCTGAACCGCCGTTTCCTGATATACAGGGTTCTTCCCACATATGAAGAGATGCCCTGGATGCAGTAACTTTGCTGCCCATGCCACAATAACCAATCTGCCCATGCTCTCTGTCTGCGCCGCACTTTCTCGGGCATAAATTGCATTTCATTTGTTTCCTCCTGTTTTCGGTGTCTTCCCGACAATCAGATCATAACTTTCCGCAATCATCCTTTTGATCTCCCCATCCGGGATAGTTCCGTCCAGCCGAATGGAATTCCAGTGCTCCTTATTCTGGTGATAGCCCGGCATCACGGACGGATAGGCGCTTCTCCAAAAATCACGCCACTGTGGATCAACCTTCACATTTACCCATAGAAAGCCGTCCTTCTCATAAGTCCAGGCAAATGCTCTTTTATTTTTACGATACCGCAGGAGCACCCAGTTATCATCATGAAACGGAGCATCCACATATGCATCTGTAAAAGTCAGGCCAAAGTCCAGGACTTCCTTTCGTTCTCTCATTACAACCGCCTCCTCAGCCTGAACATTCACTTGCTGCTCTCTTAGATTTCCCATGCCTGCCGTCCATTCACGCTTCTTTATCCCTGCGTTTTCGAACTGTCGGGAAGCCGGCCGCTGCTTCCGTATATCTAAAACAACTTTCCACATGGTCGTTAATGATTCCGCAAGCCTGCAGATGAGAATATACCGTAACAGAGCCGATATATTTAAATCCACGTTTTTTCAAATCTTTACTGATTGTGTCTGACAATCCGTTTTTCGCAGGAATGGCTCCTTTCTGATGCCCTGTGTATTGTATCGTTTTCCCTTCCGAAAACTGCCACAGGTATTCGCTGAATGTGCCAAACTCCTCTCTGATTTTCAGAAAACAGGATGCATTATGAATCACTGCCTCAATCTTCCTCCTGGAGCGGATCATTCCTTCCGTTTCCATAATCCTCTCGATATCCGACTCTTTATATGCTGCTATCTTCTCATACTGAAATCCATCAAAGCACTTTTGGAATATCTCTCTCTTCTGAATCATCATGTTCCAATTCAGGCCGCACTGCATGGCCTCCATCATCAGGAATTCAAACTGTTTCCTGTCATCATGCAGCGGCACTCCCCATTCTTCATCATGATATTTTATCATTTTTTCGTTGCACAGGCACCATTCACATCGTTCCATTCCGCTTACCCCTTGTCCTTTCGTACAGCATCTTCCATTCTTACCTGCTAAAATATTTTTAGAGAATACCAGACAACTTTGAAATACCGCTGATGGCTATATCACTCAATCTCCTTTTATCATACTGTAAGTTTTTCTATATTTCAATCATTTATATGGGCTGTTTGCACGGGGGAATCCGATTCTTTCATATGTACATACTTTCGTTTAAAACTAAGAAATCAAAGTACAGAATTATAAATTAATCTGATACAAAACGGATTCTGCCAGGAAATCATAGAATTTACGAAAATTAAAGCACATAAGAAAAAATAACAGCCAAAGTATGGCAAGGCCGTACTCTGGCTGTACTCGTATTGTTCTGCACCCTCAATCTCCCTCACAGGCTACCTGTATTTCACCTGTTTCTTCATCTGTTGTATCTGCATCCAGATGGTTGTTTACCAGCATCTTTCCTTTCCTGCTGATTTCCAGGACGCACCCGCCTGCCTCTCTGATATCTGTACTGGTATCGGCATTCCCGTTTTCGGCAATCCTTTCTTCCAGTTTTTCACGTTCTTCTTTCCGTTTCCGGAGCGTCTCCTCACGTTGCAATTTCGCTTTTTCTCTTGCTTCCTCCGCGTCTTCTTTCATTCCTTCGTCAGCTTCCGCCTTATATTCCTTCGACTTGTCCGAAAAATCACCAGCATATCCCATTGCCCTTTCCATTGCTGCCATATCGCCCTTGCGTCTTGCTTCCCTGTAAACACGCATGGGGGTATTCATCAGATTCATATTTGTCCTTGCTCCTACAAGCCCTTCCATCGTCTTTGTATGCATAATGTTATCCTCCTTAACTCCGTTTTTTAAGGAATATACAAACCCTCACCTCTTTTTTCGACGGTAGAAATATATGAGATTAGGTTGATGTATCAAACAGCTGTTTTGACGTCATGTACGGCATAATCCAGGGACATTAAAATGGATATTACGAAAGTTCCTTTCTCAGCTTCGATTTTTATTACCCCATTATACTTGTTTACCACATCGCTCACATTTCGCAGGCCTATTCCATGCTCCTTCGAATTCTCTTTATTTGTAGTGCCTTTCGTATATGTTTCTGTCCTGGCTATACTGTTCTTTACTTCGAGAAGAAAACATTGTTTAACGGTTCTTGCCTGAATATGAATAAATCTATATTCATCACACCGCAGCCGTTCGCACGCTTCTATTGCATTGTCCAGAATATTTCCAAATAAGACACATAAGTCAAACTCATTGATACCTCCCTCTTTCGGCGCCTGTACGTCACATTCCCATTGGATTGCCCTTTCCCCGGCTGCTTTCTTCTTCTGATACAGGAGAGCGTCCACTACACTGCTTCCTGTCGTATCTCCGCCGGGCTCCAGTCCACTGTTCTCCACATTCTTCAGGTAATTGTCCAACTTCTCCCATTCTCTGTTCCGGGATAACACCGACAGGGCAATGATATGATTTTTCATATCATGCCGCAGTCCTTCCGACTGCCTGTACTGCTCCGCCAGCATTTTGTAGACGGCAATCTGAGAATGGTACCATCCGCTTTTTTCCTGCTCTGCATAAATTCGATGCATCCCAAACATATAAAAACCTGCCGCAACCATAAGTAGAAGCGACAGAAGCACAAATTCAGCATGACTGAAAATCTGGTCATAGTACAACCCCATATTTCCTCCACTTCTTACCATAATCCCGTGGCATGCGCCCCATGCTATTACGTCAAATACAATAACGATTACAAGCAGAGGAATTGCCAGCGTTGCATACCATCTCCCCGGTTTGCTCTCAAAAACAGGCTCAAGGCGCCCCATCATCCGATATACGGCATATGTGCGAAAGCAATAGCAAGCGCAGATAATCAGCCACGATTCCCACTCTCCGATAAATGGCTCCGGGATTTTTTGGACTGTGTGCCGAAAAAACAGTGCCAGACATGCCAAAAAAGACCCGCAAAAATTTTCCGCCAGCCTTGCAGTCACCATCAGCACGGAAGCTGCCAGAACTTTCTTCTCCCATCCCGACCGAAACAGTATAAATACAAATCCCGTAAACAATATATTGCACAGCATCGCATAGAGAATATATGGACCTGTATACTGCCGGTTTGCAATATTGAGTATCAAACGGCCACTAAAGGATAAAACGATAAACACCAGTTCATTTTTCTTGGAAGTTTCAAGATATTGTTTACAGAATTTATCCGCCATACATAAGTATCCCAGATCAAATGGCGCTGCAATTAAAATATCTGCATAGTCTAAGAGCTGTTTCACAGAATCCCTCCATTTTCCCGCATAACCTCAAACACCATCTGGCAGAATGCCTCATATCTTCTTTTTGCAATCACAATTCTTTCCCCGTTTTCCAGGATCGCTTCCTGCCTGTTATACCCGTCAACATATTTCATATTTATCAGATAACTTTTATGACATCTGAAAAAACCTTTATCCCATAGCTGATTCTCCAGTTCCCCTATTTGCTCATAATACGTAAACATGCCTTCTCGTCCATGCACATCGACCGTTCTTCCTTTTATCTCAAAATAGTATATATCATCAAGAAACAGTTTCTTTTTCTGCCTTTCCCTACTGACAACAATATATTCCTGCGAGCGTTTTTCTGTTTTCAGAATGGCTTTTTGCAATACCTTTCTCAGTTTCCTGTCTTCCACGGGCTTCAGCAGATACTGGAAAGCCTCCACATCATATGCTTCAAACACATACTCCCTGCTGGAAGATACAAAAATAAGTATTTTATCAGATGCTTTTTCCCGGATAATCTGTGCGGTCTTCATTCCATCCAGCTCGTGCATAATAATATCCAGAAAAATAATATCAAAACTTTCGAGTGCCTGCAGCAATTCCCTGCCGCTTCGGAACTGGCGGACAATGTACGGCAGTTTCATTTCTTCCATAATCGCTTTAATTCTCTTTGCCATGCTGCAGCATTCTACGATTTCATCATCACATACTGCGATTGAAAGCATTCGATCACCTGCCTTATATAAGTATATCGTATATATCGGCAAGAACAGCGTTTTCGTTTTGTCAATGCTATGAATGGACACTTCCATGTAATGACCGTTTGGGAAGGATATCAGATTCAAAAATAAGTCTATATTTTTCGCCTCTTATCCGGCACAGAAGTGAATGCCTCACAGAGATGGACAATCCTGTATTAAAGTTTTGTCTGCCACCTGCACGCATTCTAAAGATGGTGAAGATTCCTGCGATATTCCCGCAGCTCATCTTGTTTTACAGTCCGAATGATCCTGTCAAACGCTGCAATAAGCGCATCTTTATCTTCCGGTAAAGCAGCGTGAAGCTGGAAGGCATTGGAAGCGCCCTGTGCCGAATATACCTGTCAGATAGCAAAAACTGTAGCAAGATACCCGCCCTGTCCGGCCTCATGCAAAGCGGCAAGCTCCTCATCTGTTTTCAGAGTAATATCCGTCACTCTCACAAAGTTTCCAATTGTTTCCATCTCCGGGAAATACCTGTGTATCAGTTCTGCAATCTCCACTAACCTGTCGTATTTCAGTACGAAAGGGGGCCCCGGTCAGAAAAGTCCGGGTTGCTTTTCTGCCGCAAAAAGAGCAGTACTTCTTCTGCACCTCTTTCAGGTCCCCCTCTATATCCTCCATCGGCGACATTCTGAACGGAAAGGGCCAGATCTGCGTAGTGCGTACAGCCCGCGGTAACTTCCAAATAACAGAGAAGAGGCCTCATAGGGCGGCCTCCATATTGTTCCTGTGTAAGTGCATCATTCCTTCCTCCTTGTTTTCTTACTCAGCGGTTATCCCCTTTCACACTAATCCTCCATGTCAGAGCCGTTTACTGCGATCAAGGCATATTTGAGGCCCCGCCGAAAGTGGAATATTCCCTCACTGAATTTGGAGAAAGTTTCATCCCTGTTCTTCAGACCATGATCACATGGAGCGAGACATATCTTTGCCCTGATTCTGAAAACCCTCATGAGAATATTCATATATGGTAAAGAACCAGAAACTGAAGCTAAGAAATGAACTGATTTTTACGGAAACAGATATGTAATAAACCAGTGACAAATCAATTACTTCTGTTTTTCCTGGCAGAATTCATGATTCTTTCAGGTGGCGGGGATTTTCTACACTTCTTTTACTTCCTTCTCTCACACTGTCTGCCAGAGGAGCATACTGTCCTGAAATTCAGCCGACAATTTCCCCGTATCCTTCATCCATGAAAGGTAAGAGCGCACTGTGCTGCCTGCCAATACATACTGTTCAAAATTCATGGTTAGTCCGTAATCTTTGAACACTTTCTGCAATATATGTTCAAAGCAGACCGGCTCCCTGCAGGCAGATAAAATCTTTCCCACCACATCATATACTTTGTCCCTGTTGTAACGGACAAGCTCTCCCACATCAGCCGAGACTTCTGCATGGGCGGGAACGAACATGACGGCTCCCATCCTTTCCACTTTATCCAATGTTTCCAGATAAGCCCCCACGTCATAAATAAAGGATACTGCATATTTATCCAGCGTCTCCCTGCTGCTGATACAGTCTGCCAGGAACACCACGCCATCCGGCATACGAAATCCCACCATATCAAAGAAATGCCCCGGCAGCGGTATCACCTCAATCTCTTCCGGGAAATCTTCATCTGAAAAATCCGTCACATTGCTTTCCTGTGCCATCAGAAATTTATGTCTCAGATCTTTACATGGATAGCCGCCATAGAGGAAGGATGGCTCCAGGAGCGGGAATTTTGTAAAAGCCGCCTCAATTCCGCCGGAATAAACTTTACACCCTGTCTGCCCTTGCAGATATTTATTTCCGCCGATGTGGTCTGCATTGGAGTGGGTATTTAGAATTGCCGTTAAGCGCCAGCCGTTCTTATCTAAAATCTGCCTGACCTTCCTTCCCGCATCTTTATCATTTCCGCTGTCAACCAGATAAACATGATCCTTATCCGCGACATAGACACCTATCTTTGCCGGACAGTTTATGTAATAACATTTGTCACTGATCTGCACCAATTCATACATTTTACGTTTCCTTCTTTCCTTGTTTTAATAAAATATACTATAACATACATCTTAAAAAAGAAAAATGCACCGAACCAAAGCAACCAGCTGTCCGATCGCCTGAAACAACTATTTTCCAGGAATTGAGCCATATACCGTACCAAAACGAAAAAGCAGAAAAGGGGGGGGACTGTAACCTCAGAAGAATATTAAAAAACAGGATTGCACGGCCTTCCTTTAAAAGGCTGTGTGATACAGACGCCGGCCTCACCGGATACTGTCAAAATCCCTGCGGAGCTATTTCTGTATTATGAGAAAATTAATGAATGGTCTGAAACTGTTTCATAATAGAAAAAGCACGTGACACTCCATTTACACTGGCGATGTCGCTGCTGTCCATTCGCTGAAAATGCAGGTATGGGGCAAAAGGAGGGGCGAGTTGAGCCACGTACAAAAAAGCAGCGTTCAAAGAAAGATATCAGAATAAAGGAACAGCTGTCGTACCGATTGGTCTCATATAGCCCCTGACCATGCCTTTGCTGATGTTGAATTTTAATCAGCAGCACTATTACTTATCTCATTTTCAGTTTCAGCAGAAGACAGATTCCTGTCGGTATCCTGCTCTTTATTATCATTTGGGGCTTTTGTCGGCTTGGCAATTTCCAAACTCATGGTAGTCTCCATTCCACCAATACTCATTGTCATAACAAGCACTCTTGAACCATCCGGCTTGACAATAATTTCTGTTTTTGATTCGGATTCCTGACTATCTGCCTGCTCTAATCCCCCACCTGGCAATACTCTTGCACTATCATTTCCTTCGGCTCTCATATAAAGAGAATTCCCTGAGTATGCGCCTATACCATAAATGTCGGCAGTATTTATGCCCGCGTAACTATCCCGCATGGAAATAACATTTGTCTTCCTGCTGTTTTCAGAAGTATTTGTTCTGACCACATCGTCTATCCGGCTTGCAAAACCCACTCCCGAATTATTTCCCTGTGTCTTTCCCATTCCACGCCAAATGGGATAACCCGCTCCAATTCCACCAATGCTCATTCTTTTCTCCTTTCCTGCAACAGCACGGTTACTCTAAACTCATTTTTCTTTACCTTTATATCCACATTCCCCAAATAGTTTGCTGCTTCCTGCTAACCCTTTTATGTTCGTCAGATGATTTTTCATTTCGTGCTTCATCCGGCTTATGCCACTGTAGAATTGTTCCACAATAAAAGCATAATACATGCTCTCCACGATTCATCTGTTTATATTCTGAATGCTGAAAAACAGTATGCCTAAAAAGAATGTAAACTTCTTATCTACCCCAATAAATTTGGAAGCCGCCGCCAGCAAAATAATAACAATCACCATGCAGAACCAACTATAAACAGAAGCTGCCTTGCCAATGAAATATATTGATACATAAACCAGGAATATAATAAAACTCTTTTTTAGTTTCACTATCCCCCATTCTTTTTTCTCCGTCATAAATGGATAGAAAAGGGCAGTCGTACAGATTGCATATAAAATGATCTCCACTCCTGATTCTATGCTCTGAAACAGCATAAATCCTGTTTCACTCAAATTGGTGTTAGAATATAAATAGTACAAGCCAAAATGAGAAATCCAAAATACACATAAGCATGGTACAATAAAA
>RAZD01000030.1 GCA_003612525.1 bacterium C-53
TATTTCCCACGGTTTGACTTGGGGAGAAAATACCCGCCGCACTCGGTACAGCGTTTCCTGTCTGCCCGGTGCAAAAGGGCGGCTTCCAGTTTCCCGTCCAGCGGCAGCACGGCGGCTATGAACCAGCGGCATATAAGCGAATAGCTGATACTCTGGACGCATACGCAAGGCTCGCCGTTATCCAGCAAGATACAGTTGCCGTTATCGTAGTTGCAGCACTCATGCACAAGGCGGCGGGCGGCTCTGTACTGTGGGTAGTCCATGTATGGGCGTTTACCGTTCATTTTCCCGCCCCTTTCCCCGTTCCGGCTCACGGCGTAATATCTTGTCAAGATTGCTTTTCACGGTCTGCAATTCCCGGACGTTCGCTTTCTTCTCCCGGTACTCGTTGTAAAGGGCGTTTTTCTCTTTGGTAAGCTGCTCAATCTCCGCTTGTAAGGTCTTGGAAGCTGGCAGCTTTTGGATTCCCTGTGCCTTGAAATACCGGGCGGCAGATTCGGAAATGATAAACTCGCTTTCGTGCTGCTCCCGGTAGCTCTTGCGGGCTTTCTCTGTTTTCTGTGCTTTCAGCCCGTCACGGGCGGGCTTGGTCTTGATGTACGCCAATAGCTGTTTCTGTAAGTCCTTTTTCTCCCGCAAGGTGCTTTCCACGGCTTTCAGTTTCCCGGTGGTTTCGTGCAGTTCTGTACTGGCGGCGGCAAGGGCGGCTTCCAGTTCCTCCGGGGAAGAAAAGCCGGATTCCTCGTAAATGCTCATGGTCGCCGCCATTTGCTTTAGGTTGTGTACAGCCGCCCAGCGGTCATATCCTATGCCCTTGCCCTCGGCTCGCTTGGCTTCCCGGTCTACCATGCGCTGTACGCTGTCCTGTTTCGGTGCGTTTATGGCGGCTTTGTTGCGCTGTAAGCGGTCTTTTATGCTGCGGGGGTATTCCTGTTTGGGTGCGGGCGTTTCGGCGGCTCTGGCGGCGTTCTGTGCGTTTTGGGTAAGTGCTTCCAGTATGGCGGCACGGTCAAAATCATCACCCAGTTTCCGGGCGGTGATTGGCTTCGTCCTGTCCGGCGTGAGATAGGATAGCCGCCCTCGGCTCTCCTTGACGGTCACGCCCTGTTGTAGCAGCTTCCCGGAAAAATCCTCAAAGGAAACGGCAGAGGACAGGGCGGCTCTGATTGTGCGCCGTAATTTCTCCTTATCGGTTTCAAACTTAGTCTGTTTGGGTGGCTCTCCTGTGGCGGCTTGGGAAGCGTTCTCTTTATCCAGTGCGGCTTGTCCTTTCCGTTTCGCCCAATACTCACGCTCGGTAACTCGGTTCTTGCTCCCGTTCAGCAAGTCAATCTGATAGAGGTTTTCCCGGTGGCACATTTCCATGACTTCCGCTTTGAAATACTCCATAGCTGCGTCCGTACAGCGGTGCTTGCAGCCCTCCCTTGTGTCGGCTGGTCTTTCCATGTACGGCAGCAATGGCACTTCCGCAATCCGTAGGGAATTGATTACGATATGCACATGAATGTTGCCGCTGTGGTTATGCCCGTCCGGGTGGGTGCATACAAGGGCTTGGTGTCCGGGGAATTGCTCTTTACAAAACTGCTCGCCCAACTGCTGCGCCCGGTCTACGGATAGTCCATTGTCGGCAGCGTCACGGGGGTCAAAACTGATAATGTAATGGTGGCTTTTCACGTCCTCCCGCTTCTGATTTTTTCCGTATTTCAGATTGGAGCGCATACACGCTATGGCGAAATCTTCATCACCACAATTCAGAGAGGAAATGCGGTAATCGTCACGGGGGAGAAGCCGCCCATTTTTATCAAGAGTGGGCTTCATGGTAAACTCGTCATGCTCAAAAGTTAGGTACTGCTCGGCAGCTCCATAGTCGGCATTTTTAGAGCTGATATGTTTGAATGTTGCCAACGGCTTCACCTACTTTCTGCAAGACTTCAAACTTCAAGGCGGCAAGCTCCGCTGTGGCGGCTTGTACCTCTTGGGAGAGGGCGTTATAGGGTGCGCCGTATTCGTTCAGACAGCGGGCAATCTGATTCAGATTTCCGCCGATTTTCCCGTACTCGGCTGTAAGCTTCCCAATGGCAGAGAGCAATTCATCATTGACCGGGGAAACGGTGATGACCGGGCGTATTCGTGACTTGGTAAGGGCTTGCCGGATATATTCGGACTGGCTCATTTTACAGAGGGTGACACGCTCGGAAAACTCGGCGTATTCTTCCTCGGTCAAGCGTGTCTTGATTACCCGGTGGCGGTGGGGCGTGTTGTATTTTCTCATGGGCTTTAACTCCTTTCTTTTTATGTTTTGCCCTCTCACCAATAGGAGAAAAACAGGGGCATAAGCGGAAGTGTTTTTTGAAAAATCCGAAAAAAATTTTTGAGGGATTTTTCAAGCGGCGCAAGCCGCAAAAGGCGGGCTTGGGGTGGCAACCCCAACAAGATTCCCATAGGACAAAATGAGCCGATAGGCGAAATTTGGTACTGTGGTAGAATCTTGCTCTAAGAAAGTGGCGGCTTCCTCTGTGTGGGCTTTTGCTGATACCCCCGGCTTGCGTGGCGTGGATTCTGCCAACTATGCGGCGGTATTTCTCCCTCTATTACTTACTACGCACGGCAAGGCAAATCTGGCAAAGTTCCCCGGAATTTCTTTTCGTGTTTTCGTAACAGAATTTGACAAAAACGGAAAAATCAGTTCCGTTTTGCAGTGATATACGGACGGTTTCAAAAAATGCCAAACTTCCCGGCAATTATTTTTCCCTATATTACTAACTACGGGAAAAACGGAAATTTTGGCAATGTTTTCTGAAAGTAGTTGAATTATTTTATTGCGGTGCAAAATCCGGCTTGGTTTCGGGTGCAAAAAAACAGGAAACCTTTTCTTGATTTCCTGTCTTGGTGTGCCGCTGTGATGGGCAGCGGTTATTCTGTTCTCATTCCCCGGAAGCAAACTTGTAGCCTATGCCTAAAACCGTCTTTATGTAGGTAGGATTTTTGCTGTCCGGCTCTATCTTTTTCCGCAGGTTGCATATCACACTGGCAACGCTTGACTGGCAGCTTTCGCTTTCCATACTCCACACGGATTCAAAAATTTGCGCCTTTGTAAATACCCGCCCCGGACTGGCGGCAAGGTAGCAGAGTGCGCCGTATTCCAAACGGGTGAGATAGATGTCTGCACCGTCTTTCAGTACCCGGCGTTGGTGTAATCTGATTTCCAATCCCGGAAAAACCAGTGTGGGGGAATGGGGCGGCTGTATGGCTTCCAGCGGTATCATATCGGCAAGGGCGGCTATGGCTTTCTCAGCCGCTTTTTCTTCGGTATCGTTGAATATAAGCATGACTATTTTTCCGACAAAGCTCACCTCCCGTTATGTCGCCTGTCCGTCAAAACGGAACTGTAACAGGGCAGCGATAAGCCGCCGTTTGATATTGTCCTCGGTGTCCTTGTTGACGTGTCCGTTTTCAAGGGAAGCAAGCCGGATTCGCTTGCTGTAATGCCGCAAAACCTCGTCAATGGCTTCCGGCTCGCCGCTGGTCGCCCGGACAATCGTTTCATACGGCACAAGTTTAGGATTCCTCACGGAAAAGCACCTCCATTTCTTTATGCAGCATTTGCAAGGCACTGTGTATGTGATGCCACGCCGTACTCCGGCAGCGTCCGTATAGTTCCCCGATTTCCTGCTGTGTGTAATGCCCGAAAAAGTAAAGGTAAATGATTTCTCTTTTTTTCTCCGGCAGAGAGGACAGGGCTTCGGCAAGCTCCCCATTCGTAAGGATAACCCTCTGACCGCATATCGTAACAGGGTATTGCTTACAGGGGTCTAAAAAATATTTATCTGTTGTGCTGAACGGGTAAAACTTTTCTTCGGTGAGGTATTCAAGGGATATTTCTTTTTGCCGCCGTCTGCTCCTGTCACGCCATGCGTTGATAGCCGCAAAGCGTATGACGGTCTTGCAAAAGCCGTTGAACGTATACATGATGTGTTCCTTGTATGCTTCTGTGTAAGGCATAGACGAATCCCCCTTTCTCCCACATGGGGCGGTGCTTGGTCTATAGTTGCATTTATAAATCATAAGGACGACTGCACTTAGGCTGTCGCCCCTTGATTATTGATTACAAAAAAGAACCGATAACCGCATTTCTTTACTTCTGCGTGTTATCGGCTCTGCGTCTGTGCGTCTGGCTCTTTGATAACCGAAATATTAAATTGTGTTACATTGATTAAAATTTCCTGCTTACATTTGGGACAGAACAGCGGGAAGTTCCGAAGCTCTGTATCTGACCGCATTTTAATGCGTGTCTTGCTCCCACAAACAGGGCATAATAACCATTTGAATTGCTCGCTCTCGTTATGATTCATGGGTTTTATTCTTGCTTTCCTTTTTCAGTACAGCACTGCTGATAACGCTGATACCGCCCAATAACGCACAAGATTTTGACGGAAATAGGATTCCTGCCGCCACAAGACCAGCACCGACAATTAAGTTACATACCGCTGCCGTTTTTAACGCTTTCTTTTTCGGGTTGGGAAGCTCTACAGATATTCCCAGTGTGTCATTCAGCTTTTCGCAAGCCCTGTTTACTTCTTTAATCATTTTGCCCTCCTAAAATAATAACTGTATGCCGTGATTTGCAATGAGTAACACGCCAATGCCTATGACAACCCATAAGGCTGTGGCTTTATTTTCTTTCCCTTTTCTCTTGTTCAGAAACAGGAAAAGCAATCCCACACCCACAAGGCAGATACCGACAATCAATGATACGATTGAAATAGTATGCCTGATTTCCGCACTTGGAACGGGTACAAAGTCGGGAATTGGAAAGTTCATTTTATAGCCCCCTTTCTTTTAATTACTCAAATCTGATAAAATCATTTTTCTCATTGCGATTGCTGAAAAAATGATTCCTATGATACCGAAGATAATTGCCGCAACGGGAATTGACATCAATCCTGCGCTGCTTCCCTGTGAGTTTGACGCTATGGCAACAATGATGATAGACGAAACAACGGTTGCAATCGTTGACTTCTTTATCATTCCAACATACAGCGGGAGAAGCCCCAACAGGATAGCGGATATTGTTGTAATTGTCTGCGCCAATATATTACCGATACTGAAAGTAACAAAACTAAAGCATTTTTCCGCAAGAAAGATACTGGCATATTGAAAGATATTTGACAGCACATGGAATAAAAACATAATACTGCATATCAAAATGAGTTTTGTCATAATCAGTTTTGTGCGGCTGATTGGGTAAGTAAAAAGCAAACTGATTGTTTTATTTCTGTATTCTTCAATCACAAATACGGAAATCAGTACCGCTTCCCATACAATCAGAGTAGCCCTTACAAGCATTGCCGCTAACGTAACTGTATCTAACTGGACAGGGGCAAATCCCGGAAGCGTGGATATATTGCCGCTTGCAGTTAAAAGGCTGGACGTAAAGACGGAAAGCAGAAAGATAATAAAGTTAGCTGCTAACAGTCCGGCAATATGCGGCTTTAACGGTACTTTCTTAATTTCCATGCGGATAAGGTTCCACATTTTTTTCACCTCCTCCCAATAAGCCTAAATAATAGGTTTCAAGGTCTATCCCTTTGGCTGTGAGTTCTTTCATTGATACTTCCGCAAGCATAGCCCCGTGGTCAATAATTCCGATTGTGTCGGCAATTTTAGATAGCTCGTCAAGGATATGGCTGGATATTAAAATGCTTGTGTGGTATTCATGGTTGATTCGCAGTAGCAGCTCCCGTACTTCTATAATTCCCTGTGGGTCTAAGCCGTTTATAGGTTCGTCTAAAATGAGCAAATCCGGCTTTGTGAGCATTGCCCTTGCAAGCGCAAGCCGCTGTTTCATTCCCAAAGAGAATTTCCCTACGGCTTTATTGCCCGTTTCTGCAATACCCAACAATGACAGCGTTTCCATGATGTTTTCATAGCCTGCGCCCATGTATCGGCAATGGAGTTCCATGTTCTCGTATGCGCTTAAATGGCTGTAAAAAACAGGGCTTTCAATAATGCTGCCGATACGGGAGAAAACGGGATTGTTGCTCTTGTTGATAGTTTCGCCTAATAAACATACCGTACCTGTATCGGGGAAAATGATGTGGTACAGTGTTTTCATCAGCGAAGTTTTTCCTGCGCCGTTTGCGCCCAGAAATCCGTATACTTCCCCTTGCCTTACATTCATGCAAATATCATTCAGTATGGGGCTGCCCTCTATGGATTTTGATAAATGCCGGACTTCAACCGCATTTGTCATTCGCTCGCCCCCTTTTCGGGGCATAGCCGCCTTTTGAATATCAGAGTTGCTTTCTGTGCGATTCCGATTAGTGAATATTGGGAGCTGCCTATACATGGATAGGCGAAACAAGTAACCAGTTCCCAGCCGTCCTTACCGTAATGATTCAGTTTATCAGACAGCGACTTTTCGGAATGTTCTGTTTCCTTGCTGTCAATTACTATCGTTTTGTACTCAAATTCTGTCATAAAAATCTCCTTTACTCAAAAATATCTGCCACAAGGCTATCCACCATAAAATCAAAAACAGCGAAATAATCACAAGTGACGGAAAGCGTTTCTTTTGCATTGATTGTTGACAGTAGCGCACTCAAAATTCCATATGCCTGTGCTTCCTCCATTTTCAGATTGAGGTCTGCGGCATGGATAACCTGTCTGAAAAAATCGAAACTGTCAAACTTGATTTTCTTAATCGTTTCTTCCGGCAGCTTTGTCACAAAAGACTGAAAATCCGGCGTATTGACATTGTAGAGGAATGGCTTGCTGTCATATTCCCGGAAAAGCCTTTTCATAGACTGTGCAAATCCCTTTTTCGTCCGGCTGTTCCTGTTTATGTCGATAATTTTTTCTGTCAACCTCCTTTGTATGTCTGTGATTGTTTCAAGGAATAAATCTTCTTTTGTTGGGTAGAGCGTATAAAAAGTGCCGATAGATATAACTGCTTTATCGCAGAGATTTTTAATGCTTGTCTTTTTGTATCCTTGCGCTATCCAACATTCCTCGCATAGTTCTTCCAGCTTTTTGCGGATTGCTTTTTTATCAGCGTCCGAAAGGACTGGCTTTGACGGCATAGTTTGACTTCTCCTTTCTATTTGAACTTTATTTACGAATATTCGCAATTTATATTCGCAACACAAATAATAGCACGACTGGTAGCTAATGTCAAGTAGGGAGTTTGAGTTAGTAATGCTGTATTCCTTGGTAATAATTTTTTAGAAAGACAGAAAGAATGAGAGGGATTCCGTAGTAGTTGGCATTGTGGGAATGTGTATAACTGGCTATCTTATGGAATTGTGGGTAACTCTGTTTGCAGGACGTGGGAAAGCTGCACTTTAGCTTTTCCATGTGCTGTGAATAGAGTTATCCATGATTCCATAGCCTGTTATGCACATTTCCACAATGCTTGTCTTTTGGTCTTTGGTTTCTTTGGTTCGGAATAGTGTGGTGCTGGCGGTCTATCTCTTGTTTTCGGTTGCTTGCTTCTTTACCGTACATGAGCATTCGCGCCCGGATTGTCGTTGCCGTAGCCCTCCATGAGATTGATAACGCCCCAGATACCAAGCCCGGCTCCAAGTGCTACAACAAGGGTCTGCAAAACGTCTACTGCGCTATTGAAAAATGCCATAAATATATCCTTTCTGCCGCGTCTGCGGCTGTCCGGCAAGCGGACAAAAGGCGGTCAGCATATGCCGCCGCACAAAAAAACCGCCCTCTGGTAAAGGCGGCTGTCCCCGCGCTGCGTAAGTTCTGCGGCGCGGCGGTATTCAGTTGTAAGGGGTGCGGCTCCTGCCGCTGTGTACTGCGCCGGAAAGTGGGGGGCGCGTATCATGTAGCCGGTATGGATAGATGTGATTGCTTCAATCGCTCCTTTCTGTGTCCCGCTGTGCTGCCGGACGTTTTTTCAGACTTGCGGGAAGTGAATAGCTTGCGTAGCAAGGTGTTCGCTTCCCGCAAGTTCACAAAGGGGTAGCTGCCGCAAGGCAGCGTAGGGGAAGTGTAGCTTCCCCTGTCCCCCGGCGGTCTGCCATGCTGTCACTGTTGCGGCATAAGCCCCCGGCGCGTGACATATTCCGTTGCAAAACGGCGGTGTTCCGCTTCCTTTTCCCGCCAATACTCCCATAATGCAGCGTCGGCGGCTTCCGCAACATTCATTAAAAACCGTTCAAGCTGCTTTTGTTTTTCCTCTGCGCTACGTTTCCTCATGGTCTGCGTCCTCCTGTAAGTCTGCCGCGTCAATCTCGTAATAGTCAAAAACCTCATCGGGCTTGACAATGGCGGGGCGGCGTTTAAGGTGCTTTTCCATGTCAAAGGCGTTCTTCGGGTCTGCGTCGGACAGGTACTTGTATTTCGGGTGCTTCGTTATGTCGAATTTGTCCGAAAAGAACGGGCGCACCCCGCGTAGCTGCAAGATACATTTCCCTCCGTCCATGACTGCAATTTCATCTTCCGTCATAAGCTGCTTTCCCAATTTCTGATAGTTCAGCCCATGCGAAAGCTCCCGCCCCCTTGTTTCGGACGTGTTAAAGCTGTCTATCGTTTCTTTTCCTAAAATTTCCGATATTTCTTTAAGGGTGGTTTTCTCCTTGCCGCCCAAGAAAAGCGTGGTGTCGCAGTTGCCGACTATGGTATCGGCGTTGTCTTTGTAAATGGCTTTTAGCTGTGACTGGCTCTGCAAGATGATTGACGCGGAGATTTCCCGGCTCCGTATGGTTGCGATTAGCTTCTCGAATTTGGGGATTTGCCCGATATTCGCAAATTCATCAAGTAAGCACCTAACATGGACGGGAAGCCGCCCGCCGTATTCATCATCTGCCTTGTCGCATAAAAGGTTGAATAGCTGTGTGTAGAGAATACTCACGACAAAGTTAAAGGTGTCGTCGGTGTCGCTGATAATCACGAAAAGGGCGGTCTTTCTGTCGCCTATGGTGTCAAGCTCCATTTCGTCGGTTTCCATAAGCTCCCGCAGCTCCTTAATGTCGAATGGGGCTAACCTCGCGCCGCATGAGATAAGTATGCTTTTTGCGGTCTTGCCCGCCGCAAGTTTGTATTTTTTGTACTGCTTGACTGCAAAATGTTCCGGGTCTTTTTCTTCCAGACGTTCAAACATGAGGTCAACCGGGTTCTGGAAATCCTCGTCGTCCTCGCGGGCTTCCGACGCATTTATCATCTCAAGCAGCGTCGTGAAGTTCTTCTCGTCCTCCGGGGCTTCATACCAGATATAGCCGATTAGCGCGGTGTAGTAGAGCTTTTCCGCTTTCACCCAGAAATCCTCGCCGGATTTTTCCCCGTCGCCTTTGGTGTTGGCTATAATGGTATTGACTAATTTCAAAATGTCCTTTTCGCTCCGCAGATAGGCAAAGGGATTGTATTTCATGGATTTTTTGAAGTTAATCGTATTTAGCACTTTGATACGGTATTTGTACCGCTGCAACATTTTCCCGGTTTCCAAAATCAGTGTTCCTTTCGGGTCAGTGACGATATACGACGTTGGAAAATCCTTTGACGTACATTGCATGAGCGACGGTTTCACAAAGAACCGGGTCTTGCCGCTGCCGGAACCGCCGATTACAAGGATATTTTTGTTTCTTGCGTATTTCGGCTGCTTCGGGCGGCTGTTCATGGTAAGCCGTTCCGTCTGCGTTAAGGGGATATTGTTCTCAAATACCGGGTCTGTGTACGGCTTTATGTCGTCAGCCCCACCCCAACGCGCCGAACCGTATTCTGTCCCGCGGCGGTATTTCTTCGCGTTCTTGCCTTTGGTGTAGATAATCAGCCGGACAATGACCGCCCCCGCAATGCCTAAAGCTAAGTCTGCCGGGTGGAAGCTCGGCGCGATACTGGAAAAGGCGGCGGTAAAACCGTCCCCAAGATGTAGCAGCTTTGCGCTCGCGTCCGCGCCGGGGGAGAGCCGGACAGCCGCGCCCGCTTTATCAAAGAGCCAGACAAAGAGCAGATACGGGAGATTTAAGATAAGCAGCTTCTTGATTTCCGGCTTCATAGCGATACCTCCCTGTCCTTGTTCTTGACCTTTGCCCGTTCCGCGTTTCTGCCCTGTGCAGCTTCTTTGAGGGTTGAGAGCAGCTTTCGGATTGAGGGCTTTTTCCCCTGTGTCAGCTTTTTTGCGGAAAATTCCTTAAAGGCGGCGGTCAGCACGTCCGCGTCCCGTCCCTTGAAGAAAACCAGATAACGGGGCGGGCTTTCCGTCGCGTCCTTTTTCAGCGCAAAGTCGATACCGTACTTTTTCGCCGTACTCTCAAAGGCTTTGATATTGCCCTCGGTAATCTCAATGTTGGAAACGCCCGCGTTCTGCTTCATAAGCTGCTTTAAGCTCTGCTTGCCCTGTGGCGGTTTTGCAAGCTGCTTTTTGCCCTTTGACAGTATGGCTTTCATTGCCTTTTGGAGCGTCTGGGCGGTCAGCTTCCCGGTCTTGATGTAAAGGGCTATGGTCTTTTCGTTTACTTCGTCCTGCAATTCCTCGCGTCCTCCTTTCGCGTTTCTTTATGGGGCGGCGGTCAGATACGCACCCGCAGCCCGTTCAAATCCTCGGCTCTGATACCCACAAGATACCAGTTTTCTCCGTACTCAATCCGGGTCGGCTTCCACTTGCCCCGCACGAATACGTCAAAACACTCTCCGCAATGCAGCCCGCCATAGTAGCTGTTTAAGTCAAAGCGGATGTCGTAACGGTCGGTGCGCTCGTCAAATACCAATGCTCCTGTCATTTTCTGTGCCATAATAAAATCCTCCTTTTGTGGTTGTGGGTGATTACAGGCTTTCGCCCTCATTGCATGAATAATAGTCCGGGTCGCCGTACTGCGGCTTTTTGGGTGACAGTGCGCCGCTTGCCATGTCATGGGCGACAAGGGAAGTGTAGTAGTTGCCGATAGTGGACGGGGCGTTGAAAAGGGCTGCTTTCAGATATTGCTTGATGTTGCGGATTTTCGTTGTGTTCTCCCGCATACAGTCAAGCACAAAGCGGATATGCTCGCCGTCCAGTTTCATAAACTTAGATTTCACAAGCTCTGCCGGGTAGTCGTCCCCCGCAATCCGTACCCGCTTTCTGGCGGTGCATACGGTTTCAAGCATGAGGTCTACAATCTCGTCAAGCCTGTCCCCGTCAAACTTCATGTCCTGTTTGAGAATGTCGTAGTCGATATTGTCCTTGATGATTTCCCGGTATATATCAACTGCGCTCTGTGCTGCCGCTTCCTTTCCTTTCCGTTCTGGCGGCGCAGCCGCTTCTCTGCAAGGTGAGGGGTTAGGGGAAAGGATAGGAATGGAATGGGTACTTTGTTCATCAGTAATTATTTTTTCTTTTTTTGGTAAGTCAGTTCTTTGTATATCTTTATTTAATTGCGTTGGATTTTCCAACGTAGGTTTTTCCAATGTAGGTTTTTCCTGCGTTGGATTTTCCAATGTAGGTAAATCCGGCGTAGGCGGCTGCGGCTGCTCGAATATCACATAGTCCGCGCCCCGCAAGCGTCCTTTCTCGTCGCGCTCCCTTGACCGGACGATATACCCGGTGCGTTCAAGCTCCTTAATGGCTTCGCGGATAGCGTCTATCTTCTCCCGGTTGATAAGGGATAAGCCTTTCAAGGTGTAGTCCCAATCTTCGGGGAGTGACAGCATTTGTGATAAAAGCCCCTTTGCCTTTAGGGATAGCTCCTTGTTGCGTAGGTGGTGGTTGCTCATTACGGTGTAGCCCTTGTTCCGTTCCACTCTGAAAACTGCCATAGTTCATAGCTCCTTTGCTTTGGATTTGTTACGCAGTAGAAGCGCAGTTTCGGGGGATAAGGTATAAATCCCTTGCCGCGCCAGATACACACCCGCAAAACCGCTTGTAGCAAGGCTTTTTCTGCCCCTACTGCGTAACAAAGGGCATGAAAAAAGCGGCGTTCCTGTTCTCCCATGTAGAGAGTAAGAAACGCCGCTTCTGCGTCGTATTCAGTTTTTAGTACAATACCCTGCTTGTCCGTCGCTCGAAAAACCTTGATTTTCCAGTGTTTTCAAAAGTATCGTTATCTAACGTCAGCTTTCCAAAGACCGAGCTTCCAGAACATGATTAAGGACATTGAAAACGGGCTGATAAACTGCGTGATTACGAAAGATTTATCCCGTCTGGGGAGGAATTATCTTGACTGCGGATTATATCTGGAAGTCTTTTTCCCAGAGCATAATGTGAGGTATATAGCGGTCAATGACGGCGTGGACACGCTCAATAAATCGGCGATGGACATCACGCCTTTCCGAAATATCCTAAACGAAATGTATGCCGCCGACATATCAGTTAAGATAAAATCTGCATACCGTGCGAGGTTTCAGCAGGGGAAATTTATGGCGACTTATGCGCCCTATGGGTATGTCAAAGACCCTGCCGACCATAACCATCTGCTGATAGATGAGAGGGTGGCTCATGTGGTAAGGGAGATATTCGACCTTGCATTAGCAGGGAACGGGATTGAAAAAATCCGTAAGCATCTCAATAAGCAGCATATCTTATGCCCCGCCGCTTTTTCGGTTTCGCAAGGGGAGACAGGATATGAAAGGCATTTTGAGGGGGACGAGGACAGACGCTATTTCTGGAGCAACAACAGCGTAAGGAATATCCTAAGAAGCCCCGTCTATGCAGGGAACCTTGTCGGTTACAGGCGGGTTGCCGTCAGCATGAAAAGCAAGAAAAAACTGTACAGGCTGCCCGAAGAATGGGAAGTGATACCCAACACCCATGAGGGCATAGTCACACAGGCGGAGTTTGATACCGTACAGCAGCTTATGACGAGCCGCAGGCGGGAACAGAACGCAGGGGGATTTAAAAATATCTTTGCAGGCATTATCAAGTGTGCGGACTGCGGTTACGCTTTGCGGGCTATGAGTGCTAACAGGAGGAAACGCCCCGACATTATCGACTGCGTACAATATAACTGCAATAATTATGGCAGGTATGGCAGTACCGTGTGTACCGCACACAGCATAGAAGCAAGGGACTTATTCAACGCCGTGCTTGCCGACATCAACCGTTTTGCGGATATGGCGGTAAATGATGAAAAGGCGGTAAAAGCCATAGAAAAGCGGCTTACGGAAACAGACCAGAGCAGGGCGAAAGCATTGGAGAAAGAACAAAAGAAGCTGAACAAACGCCTTGCGGAGCTTGACAGGCTGTTTTCCTCTCTTTACGAGGATAAGGTCATGGGGCGTATCACCGAACGAAATTTTGAGATGATGTCGGAGAAATACCAAAAAGAACAGCTTGAAACCGAATCAAGGCTGAAAGATGTAACGGAAACGCTCAACGAAAGCTATGAGAAATCGCAGGGAATCCGTGACTTCCTCTCCCTTATCCGCAACTATCAAGGCTTAAAAGAACTGGATGCAACAATCATAAATGCCTTAATAGACAAGATATTTGTTTCGGAGCGTGAGAAGATGGCAGACGGAACAGTGCAGCAGAAAATCAAGATTTGCTATAAATTCATCGGCTTTGTCGATGAATTACATATCACACCTACAAAGCGGTGGACAGCGTTGCCCGCTAAATATTGTATGGTGTGCGGCGTTGAATACGTCCCTGGCTCTGCCATATCAAAGTATTGCCCAAAATGTAGGGAGAAAATAAGGAAAACACAAGGAACAGAAACAAAACGCAGAAGCAGGGAGAGAAACAAGAATGTATGTATTGAACTGTCCGCAAAAAATGACCGACTTGCTTAGAACAGCGGCAGGGGAGGATTGAGCGGCAGGGCAATATGTTCCCAGAGGTTGAAGTCTACCGCTATGTGACGGAACAAACATTTGATGCTTACCTCTATCAGCTTGTGGAGGGAAAGCAGAAATTCATCTCCCAGATAATGACGAGCAAAAGCCCTGTCCGTTCAGCCGAGGACGTGGACGAAGTGGCTCTCTCCTTTGCGGAGGTCAAAATGCTTGCCACAGGAGATGAGCGTTTCAAGGAAAAAATGGATTTGGATATGCAGGTGGCGAAGCTGAAAGTCTTGAAGCAGAGTTATCTTTCCGAGCATTACGACCTTGAAGACAGGATACTGAAGCATTACCCGCAGGAGATTAAAGACTATGAGGAACGTATTACAGCCTATGGGAATGATGCGGAGATTGCCAGTCAGCATAAGCCGCAGGGCGAGGACAAGTTCTGCCCCATGACCTTAAAAGGCGTGACCTACAAAGAAAAAGCGGACGCAGGTGAGATGCTCCTTGCTATCTGCAAGGAAAATCCTCTGTCACAGCCGATAGAAATCGGCAGCTACCGTGGTTTTCAGATGGAGGTTTTCTATGATACTGTCAATGCCCACTATTGTCTGAACCTCTGCGGAATGAGAAAATATAAGGTGGATTTAGGAACGGATGCCCTCGGCAACCTCACCAGAATTGAGAATGAGATTGCCAAGCTCCCTGCCCGACTGGAAGCCGCCAAGACGAGAAAGGAGGAAACCATCGCACAGCTTGAAACCGCAAAAGTTGAGGTTGAGAAACCGTTCGCTTTTGAAAATGAGCTGAAAGAAAAGACGGAAAGGCTGAACGCCCTCAATATCGAACTGAATCTGAATGAAAAGGACAACGCTGTTATTGACGATGAGCCAGAGCAGAACGATGAGCCGGCAGAGAAAAAAAGTGAGGACAGAGAGCGGTAAAATCCAGTTTGCACATTTGTATTGCTTTATTTTGGGCAGTATAATAAGTGACGATAAGAAAAGGTCGGAGGTGAGGAACAATGTCTGATGCGTTCAGATTTGAAACTTTTGTAGACATCCACAGCAATATCTTTAATGAATACCTTGGCTCTGTCATAGCAAAGCTGTCCAGAGAAAACGAGGAATATCGTGCCGTGAGAGCTGAGATTGAGAGCCTTTATGAGAAATATCCGAAAGTCTTAGGCGTGTTTGACACGGAAACATCAGCGGAACTGACCGAGGAAGAATGTGCCGCACTGATTAAAGTGATGGAACTTAGGAACAAACTTACGGATATGGAGATGCAGTCGGTTTACTTCCGTGGATGCTATGACAGCGTAGGGTATCTGAAAAAAGCAGGAATTTTATAGCGGACTGACCGAGGAAAAGGCGGTGTTGGCGTGGAGCTGATGCCGTCTTTTACATAGCCGAGAGGTAGAAATTGTTAAGAATATGATATATAATAAAAACAATAAAAAAATGAGGTAGTATTGATGATGGAGGTTTGTAATGAAAATATTTATTAGTCATTCTAGTCGAGATAGAGATATGTGTATAAAGCTTTGTGATATATTGA
The DNA here is from genome assembly GCA_003612525.1 of bacterium C-53. Lineage (GTDB taxonomy): Bacteria > Bacillota > Clostridia > Lachnospirales > Lachnospiraceae > C-53. The sequence continues at coordinate 15,271 of RAZD01000030.1, forward strand.
TGGAAAAAGGACATATAGTTTTTGATGCCTCTGTTAATAATTTTGATGGAGGAAAAAGTATTTTTGAAGTAATAAAAACTGAGTTAAGTGATGCCGATGTTTTTATTGCTATTATTACAGAGAATTTTGTAAATTCATCATGGACACAAGCGGAATTGAGTTCTGTAATGTTTAGTACCGATAGTATTCATATCCTTCCGGTTGTAGTTGGTGATGTATTTGTACCTGATTTTTTGAGGGGGATTACATTTATAAAAGTTAATGACCCAGAGGAGGTTACAGAAGCTGTACTAAAGGGTATTTCACAATTAAGTGTTAATGAGGAGAGTTCTTCTCTTCTTCAAAAGCGAGATGCAGTACCATCAAGAAAAAATGACCTTGAGGAAAAAATCGGTTTATTGAAAGAAGCTTTAATTGATAATCAGCTTACGTTGGTATGTGGAGCAGGGATTTCAAGAGATTCTTCTATACCTGATTGGAATGAACTCTTGGTTAATATCCTTAATGAAGTGTTCTTTAATGAAAATTTGGATATTCCAGAATCTAAAGTTTTAGCAGAGGATTTGATTTCACTAATGCCACAATCCAATTTGATTTTAGGGAAATATTTAAGATTGGTATTAAAAGATGATTTTGAGAAAGTAGTACAAAAACATTTATACTCATATTACAATCAAGACCGAGATTTTGAATCATCAATGATGGTGCAAGGTCATGAAATAATTAATTATGCTTTAGAAACAAATATGATGAAAGCAATCGTTGAACTTGCTCGTCCTAAGAGGAGAGGAAAACGTTTAGAATCAATAATTACTTTTAATTTTGATGATTTGATAGAATGTGCATTATCGAAACATAATATTGAATATTGTCCTATATGGAAAGAGGGGCAAATATATGGAATGGATGCTTTGCCTATTTTTCATGTACACGGATTTTTACCAAATCAAAGAGAAATAGACAGTCCCAATTTGGTTTTTAGTGAGGAAGCATATCATTCACAATTTATCGACCCATATAGTTGGTCAAATCTAATTCAATTAAACACATTCTCTGCAAATATATGTTTGTTTGTAGGTTTAAGTTTATCCGACCCCAATTTAAGACGATTATTAGATATATCGTGGAGAAGAAATCAAAGATGCAAGCATTATATTATTATGAGAAAAGCACCTCAAAAAAATAGAACGGATGAAATTGCTACCATGCTTTTTGAACAAGATGCAAATTCACTCGGATTAAATGTTATTTGGTGTTCCGATTTTTCAGAAATACCGAGTATATTATCCAGTATTGCAACATGATGATGTATATTACATAATACGAAATAAAGAGAGGGCAATGTTTTTATGACCATTGAATATATGTTTAATAATATCAAAAATACTGAATTGATATATTTGATAGAGGAAAGATATGATGAAGTATTTGGTGATAACATCAAGGTAGAAAATTATTTAGGAACAGATTATTGTAGGGGTGTTATGGATAAACTTCAGACACATTTTCCAGAGATGAAGAATTGTGTTTATAAGGGACAGACTGAACGAATTGCTCATGAGGAATATAATGTTGAAGTGGCAGGGGTGATATATTCTGTATCATTTACTATTGATACTTTTAATGATAAGGCTCAAACACAATTAGGAATTTACATATTTTCATCGACAGATGGCAATGAATATGATATGTTTTTGGAAAAATTCAAAGTATATCTGAAAGAAATATTATTGAAAGAATGGGAAATATGTACATGGATTATTGATGAGCAATCAGAATATTTAGGGATGCAGTTATATCCGTTAATTTTTAAAGCTGAAAATAAAATGAGAGCATTTGTCAATAAAGTCATGACACATAAGTTTGGATTCAAGTGGATGGAACTAATAGGGTTGGAAGATATAATAAAAGGATATCAGAGAAGCAATGTAGATTTTAAAAGAGAAGTCCCCGAATTCAACAATATTAATGACTATTTAATATGTTCGACTGCGGAATCTTTAACAAAGCTAATGTTAAAATCAAAAGTGTTTGAATCCTCTATTAGTCTATCTGATGTAGAAAGCATGAAGATACATGAAATGTTAGCTGAAAAAAAGTCAAATTCAATTTTTGAATCGTTATTGAAAATACGAAAAGTAAAAGTTGATATTTGGAAAGATATTTTTGAAAAATATTTTGACGAAAAAATCCAAAAAGAAATTACGAATTTTATTAAGAATAGAAACCATGTGGCACATAATAAATTAATGACAAAAGCTTCTTATGATAAGATGAAAAGTAACATTTTAGAAATTCAAACATCGTTTGACATAGCTGATAACGCATTTATGAACGAAGAGCCATCAGATGAGTTATATGAAACATGGAATATTGAGCAGGAGGAAATAAGGAATGAGAAGGAGTATGTATATGATAGAATAAAGAATGAAACGGGAATAGATGTTTTGTTTCCAGAACAAATTTTTTCTTTATTTGAAGATAAGATACAAGAACTATATACAGAGATTGATGATTCAGAATATTTTAGTTATGCAGTCACAATCAGCACTTTAAACGCTATTGAAAATGAACCAGAATCACAAATTATGTTTTCCGTAGATAGCAATGTGGATGAATCATTTTCATTTAAAGTATGTGTTTTGATTGATATTACAGATGGTATGGGTGAAGATAGTTATTTAAAATTGTGGATAGAAAAGGAAGATGGGGAAATACTTCTTGAAACAAAGGTAATTTACCATAACGGCGAAGCACATGAAGATTCGATGGAGTGTTACTATATTCCAGATAGTGAAGCGTTACTGGATACGGAAGAATTGAAAAGTTTTATTGAGGATTTAAAGAATTATATAAAAGATGATATGAATCCAATAAAAGCAGAAGCAGATTCGCTTTCTTTCTCAGCTGTAAAAGACGGAGGGGATTCACCAGTTGCAAATATTCCTTGTTGGAATTGTGGTCAAGATTATATTTCTGTAAATGATGATTTATATCCTTATGGTAAGTGTATGAATTGCGGAGAAGAAAATGAAATTTTTGTATGTGAGAGATGCGGCAATATCTATCCTGCGGATGAGGGTGGAGAGTTTTGCGGAGTAGGTCTTTGCAGTTATTGTTTAGAAAAAATAGAAAATGAATAAGAAGAATTTACATAGCCGAGAGGTTTTCATTTACGAAAATCCCTCGGCTTATTTCATTTTCTGGAGGTGATTTTATTTATTGAGAAGCAGCAGACCCTATGTACAGATTGACCCAGATGTGCTTGAGCGGGCAAGGCAGATAGACCTGCTTTCCTATCTTCGGGCTTACGAACCGAGCAATCTTGTCAAAGTCAAAGGCACAACGAACGTGTACTGTACCGCCGAGCATGACAGCCTAAAGATTTCCAACGGCAAATGGTACTGGTGGTCGAGGGGCTTCGGCGGCTATTCTGCCCTTGATTATCTGATGAAAGTTAAGGAATACGGCTTTGTGGAAGCCGTGGAAATCCTCACGGGGCAGACGATGGCGGACTGGAAACCGCCGCCCCCTGCCGTGAAAAAAGACGAGCCAAAGGTGCTGCTCCTGCCGCCGAAGAACAAAAACTGCGACAGGGTGGCAGAGTATCTTTTCGGGCGTGGCATTGATTATCAGCTCATACGAAAGTGCATCGCCGAGGGGATTATCTTTGAAAGTGCCGACTATCACAACGCCGTTTTTATCGGAAAAGATGAAAGCGGAACGCCCAAATACGCCGCCTGCCGTGGCACAATCAGCAGCTTCAAGCGTGATGCATCGGGCAGCGACAAGCGGTATTCATTTCGGCTTTTGGCAGGAAGTCCGTGTGCTTCGGTACATTTATTTGAAGCCGCCATTGATTTATTGTCCTATGCCACTTATTTAAAGTGTGAGGGCAGGGATTACAAAGCGGAAAACCTGCTTTCTCTTTCGGGTGTGTATCAGCCAAAGAAAGAGATAAAGGACAGCAAAATCCCCATTGCCCTCACGACTTTTTTGAAAGCAAACCCACAAATAAAGACTATCTATCTGCATCTGGATAAGGATAAGGCAGGTCGGTTATGTACCGCCGCCTTGAAAGAATTATTGCAGAAAGACTACCGAATCGTTGATGAACCGCCGCCAGTCGGCAAGGACTTCAACGATTTTTTAATGTCCTATCTGGGGATTGCAAGGCAGAAAACGAACCGTGAAAGGGGTGATGTCCGTTGATTGTCGGATGATTTTTTCGGATTGAAATAGACAGTCAGCAAAGAAAAATCGAAGAAGAAAGAGAGGAAATTGCCATTGAAACAGTATGAAGTAACGCTCACAGGTCACTTTGAAAAGACCGTTTCCATTTATGCAGACAGCCCCGAACAGGCGGCGGAAAAGTTGAAGATTATCCTGTTTGACACTAACCTTGTCCGCTTTTCCGATGAGGATTTTGTCTGCGGAGAAGCAGATATTAAGGATGAAAGTGAGGACGGAGATGAAGAAATGGAAACCGAGGGCGGGGGATTTGAGAATGAAGATTGTTCCGACTGTCCGTACTTCTGCCCCGTGTGTGGAGAATGTATGTATGAGGACGGATGTTAAAGACACGTCTTACCAAGCACTGAATTTGGTTATCCATCTGCCGATGGAAACAAAATTCGCTTGTTAGGGGAAAGTTCCCCTAATACCCCATAAAAAGAACAATGCCAAAGTATGCCGTCATGCCGTGTGCGGCATGGCGGTCACAGAAAGGAATCCAAGAATGAGTAATTTCTTATATTTTATCCTCGGCACAACGCTCGGCGGGATGTTCGGCGTGGCGGCTATGTGCGTATTGCAGATTAACAGGCTGTCCGAGGGAAAGGGGGAGGCAGATGCGGAAACGGAATGTGCAGATACTGTTCCGACTGACCGAGGAAGAAGCTGAATACCTCTGTTCCCTTGCAGAGAAATCGGGACGCTCCAGACAAGCCCTGCTCCAGTCAATGGTCATGGGCTATCGGCTCTGCGAGAAGCCAGACCCAGAGTTTTATAAAATCATGCGGGAGCTGTCAGCAATCGGAAACCGCATCAACCAGCTTGCGGCAAAGGCGAACGCCCTAAACTTTGTGGACACGCCGATGCTCTATGACGAAGCCAAGCGGTGGCGGGACTTCCGTCTGGACGTGAGCAGGTGCTACCTTGTTCCGAGGAAGATGTCTGGCTGATGGCGGTCTGCGAGATATGGGACGTAAAGGGCAGGCTCGACCACCCTATCGACTACGCCGAGAATCCAGAAAAGACCGCCAACCCCAAATACACGGATGCGGACTTGCAGGCGATGGGCGATGTGATGAAGTACGCCACCAACGGCGACAAGACCGAGCAGCAGTTTTTTGTCACGGGCGTAAATTGTGACCCTGCCACCGCAAGGGACGAGATGATGATAGCCAAAGCACAATGGAACGATGAGAGCGAGATTGTCTGCTACCACGGCTTCCAGAGCTTTAAGGCAGGCGAGGTCACGCCAGAGCAGGCACATGAGGTCGGCGTGAAGCTGGCGGAGAAGATGTGGGGCGACAGATTCCAAGTGATTGTGGCGACACATCTGAATACGGAATGTCTGCACAACCACTTTGTCGTCAATTCAGTTTCTTATGTGGACGGAAAGCACTATCACGATAACAAAAAGAATCTGCGGTTATTGCGTAAGCGTTCGGATGAATTGTGCCGTGAGTATTCCCTATCAGTCATCGAACACCCAAGCGGCAGGAAGAAACCTTATGCTTTATACCAAGCCGAGAAGAACGGTCTGCCTACAAGGGATACCGTGGCACGGCAGGCGGTGGACGAAGCAATCTCAAAATCATTCACGCTGAAAGATTTTGACCGTCAGTTGTCGGAGATGGGATACCGCATCAATTTTGACCCTAACAGAAAATACTGGACGATTATCGGGAAAGGGTGGCAAAGACCGAAGCGGCTCTACAAGCTCGGCGATGATTACACCAATGAAAGGATAACGGAACGCATTAAGGAAAATTCCTATGCGGTGAAGTTCTCCCGATTTGCCGAGCCGACAAAAACTGTTAAGGTCATAAGGGTAAAAGGCACATTAAAAGATGCCAAGAAAATCGGCGGCTTGCGTGGGCTGTATCTCCATTATTGTTACAGGCTCGGTATTTTGCCAAAGAAGAAACAACAGAACTATGCACGGCTTCACTATCTTCTGAAAGACGATTTAATGAAGATGGACGCCATCACAGATGAAACAAGGCTGCTCTGCCGCAACCACATCGACACGGCGGAGCAGCTTTTGTCCTATAAAGGCTCTCTGGAATCCGAGATGCAGGAGCTGACCGAAGAGCGTAAGGGGCTTTATTCCCAATCCCGAAAATCAGTCGGGGAAGAAAAAGAAGCGGTCAAGGCTCGATTGTCGGAAATCACGGGGAGGATGAAAACAATCCGAAAGGAGGTCAGATTGTGCGATGGTGTCTTTGCCCGAAGCGATACCATCAAGGAGAAGTTACAGACCATACGGGCAGATGAAAAAGAACAGAAAGGAAAGGAGCTGATGAAGCATGAACACAGGCGGCGAAGCGGCAGAGCAAATCGTGAGGATGAGCTTGGAGGGATTTGAGGTCGCAGCCAAAATCACGGGGACGGGTGCGAAGAATATCGCCATCCTGCTTTATTCTATTCTGAAAGAGGAACAGAAAACCAAAGGAAAGGCAAGGCTCACAAATATGCTCCGCTCTGGGAAAGAATTAAAAGTCTTTACCGTAAAAAGCGGCGATTTAAAGAAATTCACGCAGGAAGCGAAGAAATACGGCGTACTCTACTGCGTTTTGGCAGACCGTGGGAACAAAGACCCCAATGCAGAGGTGGATGTGATAGCCCGTGCGGAGGACGCATCGAAAATCAGCCGCATCATGGAGCGTTTCAACCTTGCGTCGGTGGACGCCGCTTCTATCGTGACCGAAGCGGAGAAATCAAAAGGGGCAAAGACCAAACCGAAAGATGCCAAGACCGCAGGAGAAAAGGATGCAGGGGCAAATGACAGTCAGCCAGAGCCAGACATCGGCGTGCAGAATAAAGCGGAGAAAGACAGGCTCATGGACGCTTTGATGGGCAAGCCAATAAAGAAAGAGGAAAATGCCCCAAACCCCTCATTGGCAAAGACAGAAAAATCCCCTCTGTCCGAGCCTATCTTAGAGCAGCAAAGGAAGTCCGCAGAGGGGGCTACTATGACTAAGGCGGAAAAGCCGTCAGTCAGGGAAGAACTGCGGAAGATAAAAGAGAGCCGCAAGGAGCAGGAAGCGGACGCTTCCCCGACCTTTAATAAAGAAAAATCTTCCGACAGGGCAAAGAAGCAGCCCACAGGGCAGACCAAGCATAAACAGCCCCAGAGGAAGAAACCCAAGAAAACGAAAGGAGCAAGATGAGCATGAGTATCTATGATGTATTCAGCGGCGGCAGCAGAGCCTTTAACAAAGAGGAATGGGCTGCCGCAAAGCAGGAGCAGCGGAAAGAAGCCTATGAGCTGATTGACAATACCTGTTCTGAAATGATGGCGAACGGCGACAGCTTCCGCCAGTACCTTGACGTGCAGGGGCATTTTGACCGTTACTCCGTCAACAATGCAATTCTGGTATCGGCACAGATGCCCGAAGCAACGCAGTTAAAAGATTACGGCAGTTGGAAACAGAGCCGTGTCTATGTGGATAAGGACGCACAGAAAGTGACTATCCTTGAGCCGGGGAAAGAGTATCAGCGTGACGATGGCTCAAAGGCGGTCGGCTACAATGCCAAAGTAGTCTATGATGTTTCCCAGACTTCGGCAAAGGACAGGCAGCAGCCGCAGGAGCAGAAAACGATGCGTGAGCTTGTGTCGGCGATGATTGACGCAAGCCCCGTTTCCTTTGTGCCTGTCGATGACCTTGAGTTGCCTGCTTTTTATGACAGCTCACAGCAGACGATATTTATCCGCACGGGGCTTTCCGAGGAACAGCTTTTTGTCAGCATGGCAAAGGAAGTGTCGGCGGCGGTCTTTGACTGTAAGCATAAGGAAAGCCGTGACGATTCCGATTTCAAATCGTTCTGCGTCGCCTATATGGTAAGCTCCCGTTACGGCGTAGACACAAAGGGATTTCGCTTTGACAAGCTCCCGAAAGAATTTGAGGGCATGGAAACGCAGGCGTTTAAGGGGGAGCTTGGCTCGATGCGTGACGTCCTCGGAGAAATCCAGTCGGATATGTATAAGAGCCTTGAGAAGAACAAGCCGCCCAAATCCAAAGAGCAGGAACGCTAATCGGAGGTGCAGCCTATGAAAGAAGAACGATACCACTTGGCTTTGGATAAATATGATAAGAACATCATGCTCAACGCATTAAACACGCTGCGTACCGAGCAGGTCAGGGAGGAACGCCCCACCGACCCTGTTGACGAGCTGATTATCAAAGTGTCCAAAGCCCCGACCAGAAAAGTAAAAGTCGCCCCGTGCAAGTGCCATGAAGAACGGTGACGATTACAAGGCGGGCTTTATCCTCTCTTTATGCGGCATCATCCCTGTCGTGTGGCTTGCCCTGCTGACAGCACCTTATGTCAGCGGCGGCATTGTGGAGATAATCGGCAACCTGTCCGTGGCAATCGAGAATCCGTTTTCCATAACGGTATGTGGGGACACTCCCAGAATCGTCCTCATTTTTCTGATTGCCTACGGCATGGGAATCGGTATCTACTTTTCTACACGCAGGAACTACCGCAAAGGGGAGGAACACGGCTCTGCAAAATGGGGCAACGCAGGCACTCTCAATAAAAAGTACCGAGATAAGAACGCATCGGAAAACAAGCTGCTGACCCAGAGCGTCCGCATCGGGCTTGACGGGAAGAAGCACAGGAGGAATCTGAATATCCTTGTGGTGGGCGGCTCTGGTGCAGGAAAGACCAGATTTTTTTGCAAGCCCAATGTCATGCAATGTAACACGTCAATGGTAATCTTAGACCCGAAAGGCGAGATTGTCCGTGACACGGGAGGGTTGCTTGAGAAGAAAGGCTATGATGTGCGTGTCCTTGACCTTATCAATATGCACCGAAGCCATTGCTACAATCCGTTTGTCTATCTTCGGAACGACAATGACGTGCAGAGATTGGTAACGAATTTATTTAAAGCGACCACTCCGAAAGGCTCACAGTCGCAAGACCCGTTCTGGGATACGGCAGCGAGTATGCTGCTCTTATCCCTCGTGTTCTATCTGAAATACGAAGCCCCGCCAGAGGAACAAAATTTCCCGATGGTGATGGAGCTTTTAAGGGCAGGCGAAGTAAGGGAGGATGACGACAGCTATGTAAGCCCGCTTGACGAGCTGTTTGACCGTCTGGAAATGGTGAACCCAGAGCATATCGCATTAAAGTATTACAGAGATTATCATTCTGGTTCGGCAAAGACGCTAAAAAGCATCCAGATAACCCTTGCCGCACGGCTTGAAAAGTTCAATCTGGAAAGCCTTGCATCTTTGACCGCCACAGACGAGCTTGATTTGCCGTCTTTGGGCGAGAAGAAAGTGGCTTTATTTGCATTGATACCAGACAACGACACCAGTTTTAATTTCCTTGTGTCACTTTTATACACGCAGCTATTCCAACAATTATTTTATCTTGCCGACCATAAGCACGGCGGGAGCCTGCCTGTCCATTGCCAGTTTATCATGGATGAATTTGCGAACGTCAGTTTGCCCGATGACTTTGACAAGATACTGTCAGTTATGAGGTCAAGGGGCGTGTCCGTTTCAATTATCCTGCAAAATCTGGCACAGCTAAAAGCCCTGTTTGAGAAACAATGGGAAAGCATCGTCGGGAACGCCGATGAGTTCCTTTATCTGGGCGGCAACGAGCAGAGTACCCATAAGTTTGTGTCGGAGCTTTTAGGCAAGGCGACCATCGACACCAACACTTACGGGAAAAGCTCTGGACGGAGCGGCAACTATTCCACCAACTACCAGATTTCGGGGCGTGAGCTTTTAACCCCAGACGAAGTGCGTATGCTTGACAACCGCTACGCACTTCTTTTTGTGCGTGGGGAACGCCCCGTTATGGATTTAAAGTATGACATCTTGAAACACCCGAATGTGAAACTGACTGCTGACGGAGGGAAGCCGCCGTATATCCACGGCGAGCCGACACAGGCAGTCGCAACCCTTGTGTTTGACGATGCTTTGCTGATGGATGCAAAGAGCATGGAAGAGGTCAGCACATCCTATGAACTTCTGTCCGATGAGGACTTGGAAGAAATATTCAATTTATAAGGAGGATTTACCCTATGAAACTTTTTAAGAAGAACGAGAAGAAAGAAACCGTAAAACTGCCGATGGGAAGAAAGACCAGAAAGGCGTTTGCCGTGTATGCCGCTTTGGTATGCTGCATGGTTTTTGGAACGACAACAGCTTTTGCCGCCAATGACCCGATTGCCGTGGTAAACAACCTGTCAAACTTTATCTTCGGTCTGATTAAGGCTGTCGGGATGATTATGCTCGGCTTCGGCATCGTGCAGGTGGGTTTGTCGCTGAAATCCCACGACCCGTCCCAGAGGGCAAACGGATTTCTGACCCTTGCAGGCGGCGTGGTGATTACCTTTGCAAAAGAGATTCTGACCCTCATCACAGGCTAATGCAAAGAAATAAGATAGCAGGCTGATATAAGACAGGGGATAACGGGGCAGATCCGCTCTGCGGAACTTGCCCCGTTATCCAATTTTAAGAACGGAGGTGGTTTATGTGTCTGATAACTGGGTAGTCCAGAACTTGGAGAACGCCCTTAACACTTGGAATGAGAAGTTAGCCGAGATATGGCAGCTCATCACCCAGTCCCCAGAGAATTTCAAAGGCGGTGCGATATGGAAAGTCATCGTTGACATCCACGGTGCTTTGCAGGCAATCGGGCTTGCCCTGCTCGTGCTGTTCTTTGTCGTGGGCGTGATGCGTACCTGCGGCGACTTCGCACAGGTCAAGAAGCCTGAACACGCATTGAAGCTGTTTATCTGCTTCGCCCTTGCCAAAGGTGCGGTGACTTACGGCTTGGAGCTGATGATGGCTCTGTTCCAGATAGTGCAGGGCGTGATTTCTACGATTATGAAAGCCGCAGGCTTCGGCACGGCTCAAAAGACGGTATTGCCACAGGAGATAGTGACGGCGGTTGAGGATTGCGGCTTTTTTGAGAGCATCCCCCTATGGGCGGTTACGCTTATCGGCGGTCTGTTCATCACGGTATTGTCATTCATTATGATAATGTCGGTGTACGGCAGGTTTTTCAAGCTGTACCTTTATACCGCAATCGCTCCCGTCCCTCTTTCCTCTTTTGCAGGAGAGCCGAGCCAGAATGTGGGCAGGAGTTTTATCAAAAGCTATTGTGCCGTGTGCCTTGAGGGTGCAATCATCGTGCTTGCCTGTATTATCTTTTCGGTGTTTGCGGCTTCTCCGCCAGTGGTCAACCCCGATGCGGCTGCGGTCACGATGGTATGGGGTTATATCGGGGAACTGGTTTTTAATATGCTCGTCCTTGTCGGTGCGGTCAAGATGGCAGACCGTGTCGTGCGTGAAATGATGGGCTTGTAAGGGAGGAAGCGGATGAAACGTATTTATATATTTAAGGACGGGGTACAGCAGGGAAGCACAGCTACAAAGGAAAGTGCGGTTGACCTTATCCGCCAGTACCAGAAACTGGAAACACACCCGATACTTCGGGCGGAGTTCAGCATCATTGAGGGCGAAGAAGAATTTATCCCCTATCCGTCACAGAAAAAGCCGCCTAAGAGAAAATCTGAAATGGAGCGATAGGAGGTGCCGCTTTGTACGATTTTGAAATGGAATACCGCAGGATATTTGAAACGCCGCTGGAAGAAATCAAAGAGGATATATTCTTTCGGGCGGATAATTTTAAAAATGAAACGTGGTACGGGGATTTGCAGATGTATCTGGCAATCGGCGTCTGCAAGCCAGAGAAAGATTGCGTGCCAGATTTGCAGAAAGCCTTGAAAGTCTTAGGCTGTCCCACCCAAACAAGGGAAATCGACGGGGAGCTGTTTGTAATCCCCCAGAGGGAAAGGCAGAAGCAGACCCCGCCCCGCCATAAACAGGAAATGGAACGATAGGAGGTGTTTATGATTGGAAGTCAAGATAAATAAAGAAATCCGCAACTATACGGAGAGTATGTTTTTCGGGCTGTCTATGCGGCAGTTCCTTTTTTCTGCCCTTGCCTGCGGCGTGGCGGTGGGCTTGTTTTTCCTGCTCCGTGGCAGGTTCGGGACGGAAACCGTGAGCTGGATGTGTGTTCTGGGTGCTTTGCCCTTTGCGGTGATGGGATTTGTAAGGTACAACGGCATGACCGCAGAGCAGTTCGTGTGGGCATGGATAAAATCGGAGTTCATTCTGCCGAAGAAGATGCTGTTTGTGCCAGAGAATCTATATTACGAAGCGATGAAGAACGCCATTGAAGCCCATGAAAAGGGAACGCCCGCCGTGCAGAAAAAACGGAAGAAGCGGAAACGCAGGGCGAAAAGGCGTAAGGAAGCAAGGAAACGGAGAAAGCAGGCGGAAAAGGCAAAAAAGAAGAATGAAAAAGCAGGAAAGCGTAAGGAGGTAGACTATGATTAAGACGCTCAGGAATCTGTTCAAGCAGGATAAGGAGAAATTTGCCGTGCCGAAATCGGTGCAGGCGGTCATCCCGTTAAAGACCATGTGGGAGGATGGCATTTTCCTTGTGGGCAGGAACAAATATGCAAAGACCTTTAAGTTTGAGGACATCAACTATGCCGTGGCGAGCCGTGAGGACAAGGAAGCGATGTTCCTTGAATACTCGGAGCTTCTCAACGCCCTTGACAGTGGGGCGACCACGAAAATCACCATCAACAACCGCAGGCTCAACAAGGCGGATTTTGAGCAGACCATCCTTATCCCGATGGCGTCAAAGGACGGCAAAGCTGCCGATGACGGCTTGGATAAATACCGCAAAGAGTATAACAAGATGCTTCTGGATAAGGCGACGGGGGCGAACTCCATCGTGCAGGACAAATATGTGACAATCTCTGTCTGCAAGAAGAACATCGAGGAAGCGAGGAATTATTTTGCCCGTGTAGGGGCTGACCTTATCGGGCATTTCAACCGTCTTGGCTCAAAGTGTACGGAACTGGATGCCAATGATAAGCTGCGTATCTTCCACGACTTCTACCGCACAGGCGAGGAAACAGCATTTTCTTTTGACATGGCACAAACCATGCGGAAAGGTCACGATTTCAAGGACTATATCTGCCCCGACTCCTTTGAGTTTGAAAAAGACTATTTCCGCATCTGCAACCGCTACGGGCGTGTGATTTTCCTTAGAGAGTACGCAGCCTATATCAAGGACAGCATGGTGGCGGAGCTTTGCGAATTAAACCGTAACATGATGCTCTCCGTTGATGTCGTCCCTGTCCCTACGGATGAAGCCGTGAGGGAGGTTGAGAACAGGCTTTTAGGCGTGGAAACCAATATCACGAACTGGCAGAGGAAGCAGAACCAGAACAACAATTTTTCCGCTGTTATCCCCTATGATTTAGAGCAGCAGAGAAAGGAAAGCAAGGAGTTCCTCGACGATTTGACGACCCGTGACCAGAGGATGATGTTTGCCGTGCTTACGATGGTGCATACCGCAGATACCAAAGAGTAGCTTGACAACGACACAGAAGCATTACTCACAACAGCGAGAAAGCATCTCTGCCAGTTTGCCGTGCTTAAATTTCAGCAGATGGACGGTCTGAATACCGCCCTGCCGTTCGGCGTGAGGAAGATTGATGCCCTGCGTACCCTCACCACGGAGAGCCTTGCGGTGTTTATCCCGTTCCGTGTGCAGGAAATCTACCACAAGGACGGCGTGTATTACGGTCAGAATGTAATCTCAAAGAACATGATTATTGCCAACCGCCGCCACCTGCTGAACGGTAATTCCTTTATCCTCGGCGTGTCTGGTGCAGGAAAATCCTTTACGGCAAAAGAGGAAATGACGAACATCATTCTGACCGACCCTAACGCAGATGTAATTGTTATAGACCCCGAACGTGAGTACTCCCCGCTTGTGAAAGCCATGCAGGGCGAGGTCGTTCACATTTCTGCTACAAGCGAAAATCACATTAACGCTATGGATATGAACTCTGATTATGGCGACGGTGCAAACCCCGTCATCTTAAAATCAGAGTTCATTTTGTCTTTATGCGAGCAGCTTATCGGCGGTGCAAGCCTTGGGGCAAAGCAGAAATCCATCATTGACCGCTGCACGGCAAGCGTGTACCGCTATTATCAGCAGGGGAACTATATGGGGACGCCGCCGACTTTGCAGGACTTCCGTGAGGAACTGTTAAAGCAAGATGAGCCAGAAGCACAGGAAATCGCCCTTGCGATTGAGCTTTTCACGGACGGTTCCCTCAATACCTTTGCCAAGCATACCAACGTGGACACCCACAGCCGCCTTATCTGCTATGACATCCTTGATTTAGGCAAGCAGTTACAGCCTATCGGTATGCTCGTGGTGCTTGACAGTATTTTGAACCGCATCACGATGAACAGGGCGAAAGGCAGAAACACCTTTATTTTCATTGATGAAATCTATCTGCTGTTTCAGCATGAGTATTCCGCCAACTTCCTCTTTACTCTCTGGAAGCGTGTGCGTAAGTACGGGGCGTACTGTACTGGAATCACGCAGAACGTGGACGACCTGTTGCAGAGCCATACGGCGAGGACGATGCTTGCCAATTCCGAATTTATTATCATGCTGAATCAGGCATCCACAGACCGTATCGAACTTGCGAAGCTCCTTAACATCTCCGATTTGCAGATGAGCTATATCACGAATGTCGGTGCGGGGCAGGGGCTTTTGAAAGTGGGCAGCTCCCTTGTGCCGTTCGTCAACAAGTTCCCACGGAATACGGAGCTGTATAGGTTGATGACGACCAAGTTTGGGGAGGTCTAAAGGAGGGTTTTTTGGAGAAAAATCGTGTTTACCATGCTGATTGTACGGATGTGCTGCGGGAGCTGCCAGACAGGAGCGTGAATTTGGTGATTGCCGACCCGCCGTACTACCGCATGAAAGGGGATTTTGATTTTGTGTTCCAGACGGTTTCGGAATATCTGGAATGGTGTCTGGCATGGGCAGGGGAATGTTACAGGATTTTAAAGCCGACCGGTGCGTTTTACTGTTGGGGGAGCTGCCAGATGATAGATAAGCTCTCCACCCAAGTTTTAGACAGGTTTGACTGGATAAAGAGGAATCTGATTGTCTGGAATTATAGGACGGGGCGACCTGCGAAAGCGACTTATCGGAACGAAGCGGAATTTTTGTGGTTTTACAGCAACCCTATGCACGAAATCAATATTGATGCCGTCCGCATCCCGTATGATGAGGGCGGCGAAAAAGACAAAAGGAAAAATCCAAAGGGGAAATCCTGCGGGAACGTATGGGAGTTTCCGAGGATTATGCCTAACTACAAGGAAGCAACAGGGCATCCCACGCAGAAGCCAGAAAAACTGGCGGAACGGATGCTGCTTGCAAGCAGCAGGACTGGCGATTTAGTGGTAATTCCCTTTGCGGGTTCAGGGAGTGAGATAGTCCAGTGTATCAAAAACGGGCGTGACTTCATTGCTTCTGAAATCAATGAATCCTATGTAGAGAATATTATTTTGCCAAGACTGAAAAAAGAAACGGAACAGGACTTTATTGTATCGGCACAGGAGAAAGGAGGATTTCTATGTCAGAGATAAGATTCCGCAATGCAGCCCACCATGATTTCTTTCTGGATAACATGATGAAATGCAAGGTCAACGATTGTTACCACAGGGCATTTTTTTATGTGATGGGGATTGCGGAGGAAACAAGGAAAAATATCAATTCCATGTTTGATTTTAAGACAGACTGCATTGAGCCAGAGGGGATGCACGCAGGGTGGCAGACAAGCGGCACGGTCAAGGTCTGCCACCTTGCCTTTAACCTCTGGAACGGTTACGCAGAGGAGGGGCGTGAGAGGCTTTTCACGCCAGAGGAATTGTTCTGCTGCGAGTTTGCCCCGTATTTCATGGAGGGCATCAAGGTAAGGTATCCCGAATATTGCAGGGATTTACCTGCCCCTAAAAAGCAGACGGAGCATACACGGTAAACAAATATCAGTAAGGAAAGGATATGCCTATGAATTTGAAAAACTATAAAACCATTATCTGTACTGCCGCCGCTGTCGCCCTCTTGGGAGCAGCGGTTTTTTGCGGCTTCAAGATTTACAGCCATTATCAGCAGATAGACGAGGAGACCGAAGCATTTGCGGAGATTGCAGAGGTTGTGGAGAACGCCGAACCAGAGGAAGAACCGCCAAAAGATAAAGATATGCCTGTCAGCGAGGGCGAGGATATTCTTGCGAAATACAAGGAGCTGTATTTGCAGAATGAGGATATGGTCGGTTGGATTTCCATTGACGGAACAAGCATCAATTACCCTGTCATGCAGAGCAGGAATAACCCGAATTTTTATCTGAAGCACAACTTTGAAAAGCAATACAGCGATTTGGGAGTGCCGTATATCCAAGAGGACTGCGACATCCTCACAAGCGACAATCTGATTATTTACGGACACCACATCAAGGGCGTCAGGATGTTCGGGGCATTGGAAGATTACAAATCCAAGAGCTTTTATGAGAAGCATAAGACGATTCAATTTGATACTCTCACAGAGCAGGCGGAGTATGAAATCATTGCTGTATTTAAGACCGTGGCGTACAGCTCACAGGGCTACCGCTATTATGATTTTGTCAATGCGGAAAATGAAAAAGAGTTTGCTGCTTTTGTTGGGAAGTGTAAGGAGCTTGCTTTGTATGATACGGGCGTGACCGCTGAATACGGCGATAAATTCATAACCCTGTCTACCTGCGAATATTCCGCACAGAACGGCAGGCTCGTAGTTGTGGCAAAAAAGGTAAACTGATATGACCGCAAATCCTCTGGGAAAGGAGGTCGATGTTTATGGCTGATATAAAGACCAGAGATGCGGTTAAAGGCACGATAAAGACCCTTGATAAAGCCGCCATTGCAGGGGAACGCATGAAGTCTGCTTATGCCAAGACAAAGGATAAGGCAGAGCAGGGATATTATGCAGAGGAAAATTCCCCCACGGAATATGCTTCTGATAAGGTTTCCCGTGCTTCGGGGTGTATTAAGGACGAGGGCATCCATCAATTAAATAAGCAGGGGCAGAAAAACGCCCAGACCACAAAAGAAAATATCGGCAGAGCAAAGGATAAAATCGCTGAATTTAAGACCAAGCGTGCGGTAAAAGCCGTAGAGCAGAAAAAAGCAAAGGCGGTTGCAGAACAGAACGGCTCGCTGATCCGAAACGGGGCAGCGAGCCGTTCTCCTGTTCCCGATGTTCCCAGGCAGGGCGAAATGCCCCAGACCCAGACAGGGGCAAGCCAGTTGATAAAGACAAGGCAGCAGGGGAAAAAGACCATCAAGACCACAGCCAGAAATGCAGAAAAAACGGTCAAGACCACAGCCAAAGGGACGGTCAAGGCGACGGAAAAAGGCGTGAAAACCGCAGGGGCGACATCCAAGACAGCGATTAAGACTACGGAGCAGACCGCAAAGGCGGCACAGAAAACGGCGAAAGCATCTGTCAAAGCCGCACAGAAAACAGCACAGACAGCGAAAGCCACGGCAAAGGCGACAGCCGAAGCAACGAAAACGACGGTCAGAGCCACCATAGCGGCGGTCAAGGCGATTATCGCAGGGACTAAGGCGTTAATTTCTGCCCTTATTGCAGGCGGTTGGGTTGCCATTGTGATAATCCTTATCGTTGTCCTGCTTGGGTGTGCCGTTTCCCTGTTCGGGGGCGGCAGCGAAAGCACTTCCTATACCCCTGTCAGTGCGGAGGTGGAAGCCTACACGCCGCTGATACAGAAGTATGCAAAGCAGTATGGCATCCCCGAATATGTAGAACTGATAAAAGCGGTGATGATGCAGGAATCTGGGGGAAAAGGCAGCGACCCGATGCAGGCGGCGGAGGGGAGCTTTAACAAAAAGTACCCACATGAGCCGAACGGCATCAAAGACCCAGAGTATTCTATTGAGTGCGGTGTGCAGGAATTAAAAGCCACTCTCACATCAGCCGAAGTGGAAAGCCCGATTGACATGGAGCGTATCAAGCTCGCCTTGCAGGGCTACAACTTTGGCAATGGGTATATCTCATGGGCAAAGAACAATTACGGCGGCTATTCCTATGCAAATGCGGTGGAATTTTCCACCATGCAGGCGGCAAGGTTAGGTTGGGAAAAATACGGCGACACGCAGTACCCCGCCCATGTGTTACGCTATTACCCATACGGACGGGCATTTACAAGCGGCGGCAATCAAGCCATTGTAGAGGTTGCATTGACACAGCTCGGCAATGAGGGTGGTGAGCCTTATTGGAGCTGGTACGGTTTTGACGGGCGTGTGGAATGGTGTGCCTGTTTTGTTTCGTGGTGCAGTGAACAGTGCGGCTATCTGGAGAGCGGCATCATCCCGAAATTCTCCCTCTGTTCGGACGGCGTGGACTGGTTCAAAGGAAAAGGACAATGGCAGGATAGGAACTATGAGCCGCAGGCAGGCGACCTTATTTTCTTTGATTGGGGAAATGACGGCTCTATCGACCATGTGGGAATCGTGGAGAAATGCGAGAATGGCACGGTCTATACCGTGGAGGGCAATTCTGGCGATGCCTGCAAACAGCAGAGCTATCCAGTGGGAAGCAGTTCTATATACGGCTACGGTGTGCCTATTTATTAGCAGGAAAAGGGCGAAAGAAAACCAGAGGTTTTATTCCTCTGGCTCTTTTGCTTTACATATGCCTTGTGCTGTTCCTGCTATGATAGTCAGCTCTGAATCATCAAAGGTATCAAAGAGTGCATCTAACTGTCGGCGTGAACTGAACCCCAAATATTGGACAGTTTATAATCAGGGTTAGGCAACTTTTAAGGATTGTTTCCTGTAAT
>RAZD01000031.1 GCA_003612525.1 bacterium C-53
TCAGAGAGGGAGATATAAGCGATGGATAAATTTACAGTGGAAGAAATCAATTTGATGTGTGTGTTTGAGGGACAGGACAGAAAGGGCATGATTGCTGATATAAAGAATGTGATTCTCCACATACAGGACAGTGACATGGTGGAGCTTGCCGGACAGGTTTTAGGGAAACTGGAAACCATGAGCGATGTGGAATTTGCAGAGGTGGCATTGGAAGCGGCGGAGTGATTAACGCAAATCTTTTATAGCATTATTCGACATAACGTGCTATAATTCTCTTAGTCAGATTAGAGCAAGTAGGGATAGTCTGCGGTTGTCCTTTCTGGAAACGGAAAGGAGGTCGGTATGAATACGTTAGAAGTGCTTACGTTGGTGCTGGTGATTTTTGCAGCCTTGACATACATAGACAATAAACACAACCGCAAGTAACGGAAAAGGCTATCCTCTACTGCGAATAGAGAATAGCCAGTGATCCGTTTTTTCTAAAATTGATTACTCGTTTCCGATTGAACAACCGTCGGACGTGCTTGAATCCTTCGGCTTCTATGATGATTATAAACCAACACTGCGAATTTTGCAAGAGGGTTTAGGAAATGGGGGTGCTTCGGCGCTCCTATTTTTTTGTGGATTTGCAGACTATATTACAGGAATATGGTCTTGTCTACAAGAATTTTTTTAGATTTATATAATAAAGTAGGAAGGAATGGGTGGGATTCCGTCGCAGTCGGCATTGTGCGTAATGTGTATAACTCCCCGTCTTATGGAGCTGTGGGCAACACTGTTTGCAGGATGTGGGAAAGCTGCTTTTTGCTTTTCCATATGCTGTGAATGGTGTTGTCCATAGCGGAATGGGGAGTTATGCACATTTCCATGATGCGTTTTTGCATTTAAAGCCCTTTTCAGACAGGGAATTACCGGGAGGGGTTGTTATCCCGGTCTGGCTGTTCCTGTGCCTTTTTAGGCGGCTCTGTGCGCCCTAAATACTGGTTCAGGTTCTCCAGTTTCCGATTCAGCGATTTCAATTCTTTTTCACTGTTTTTGTAGGTGGCAGTCAGTTCTTTTTTCTGTGCGGTCAGCGCCTGATATTCCGATTTCAGCTTGTCGATGTTAAAGCCTTTTAAGGAAATGCCCGCCTGTTCCAGCATACGCCTTGCGCCGCCATAAAGAATAATCTGGCTCTCATGCCTGCGGAAATATGCGTCAGGGTTTTTCGATTTCTTATAGGCAATATGGTAGGATTTGTTGGATTTATACTGTTCTGCATATTTAATGATTTCCGCAAGGTCTTTGATGCGGTTCTCCAGCTTGCGGACGGTCTGCTTTGCTTCCTTTCCGGTGGAGGAAGTGGCAGCGATCTTTTGTTCCAGTTCTGCGATGGAACCTATTTCATTGTATGCCTGTGCAGCAATCTTTAAATTCTCCACCGCCGCCCACCTTTGCAGTCCCGGACTGTTCTGGAATTTCTCATCAGAGGTATCAATCAACCGCCTGTCTGCGTAATCTCTTTTCGGGATAACTGCTTTGCGTTCCCGTTTTAATTCAATCCGTTCTTTGATGCGCTCCTTCGTGTATTCCTTTCCAAGTGACTTGATGCTGCCACGCACAAAACGGTCTTTGCCGAGTGGACGGAAGGAGATAAATTTGAGGGCATCTTCCCCAAAAGTTTCGCCTTTTATCTCATAGCCTTTCGCCCGCATCAGGAGCAGAAATTCTTCATAAGTAGAGGATGCTTTTATGGCGGCGTTGATGTCCTTTCTAATCTGTGTTTTCCATGCGGCGCTGTTCTTATCCGCCTGCCATTCGTTGTATTTTTTTCCACGCTCTCCACCGGGGATAATGACGGAAAGGTTATGCTCGCTGCACAGCTCGTCACTTAATTTTCGGATGCGGTAATAGCTTTGCTTACAGTCATGGTATTTGTTGTGTTCCATGTTGTCGGCGGCACAGAAAATGATGTGGTTATGGACGTGACCTTTATCAATGTGAGTGGTGACAACATAAGAATATTTTCCCTCTAAAACTTTGTCGGCAAGCTCTTTCCCTATCTGGTGCGCTTCGTCAAAATTGACCTCACCGGGAGCGAAAGCCTGTATCAGATGATAGGCTTTGTTAGGGCTGTTTTCCCGGCAGTGGTCTAAGGTATATTTGAAGTCAATCGCTGCAGTTTCCGGCGCACAGGCATAGGAAGAAATGTAGATGCTTTCGTCCGTTTTATCCGGGTTGCATATGTAGGCTACCGCTTTATCAACGGTTGCTGTGATAGCATGGATTTTTGTGACTGCCATACCTGTTTCATCAACTCCTTTACTTCGTCCATATCTTCCTGATAGACGTGGTTTGTGCTGTTAATTCTTTTCGCAATCTGGTTTAAGCTGGAGCTGATCCGCCCCAGTTCCGTATTGTATTCCCGCAAAAAACTGTAATCCACGTCATAGACATATCCGTATAAAATCAGCTTCCGTATAAAAGCCGATTTGCTTTTCATGCCGGACAGCTTAAACTTCTCATCAAGGATGTACTGCTCTTTGTCATCTAAGTGAAATTCATTCCGGTTGGTGCGTGTCCTGTTTGCCATTTTTACATCGTCCTTTCTAAATTTGGGCATAAAAAAACTGCTGCAAAATGTTCGATTTACAACAGTTGTGTTTTGTGTCTGTTCAGTTATTTTTGGATAGAATTATCCATATGTTATTGTAGCAAATCTGCGGGAGAAGGTCAAGGACTTGCAGAGAAAAAGAGGAAAGAAAAGCAAAGAGGGTTAGGGATACTTCCCTATGAAAATTTCATCATACGGACGGTAGGGAAGTATGGGGAATTTTGCCTATGTGTCCGTACATAGGCAGTGCTTGCTATTCTTGTCTTTCGACACTCCCAAAGGGTGTGTCGGTGTTCCGATTGCTTAGGCAATCTGTTTGGAACACATATTAGATATTTTGTTTGGTTTTATTTTTTCGATATTCTCTAGGAAGGACTTTAAAATATGCTTTAAATGCAGTTGTAAACTTACTTTGGCTATCATAGCCAACAGCCTGTGCAATCTCCGCTATATTCATATTTGATTCTATTAACATATAGGCAGCTTGCCGCATTCGGTGTTCCTTGATATGTGCTGCAA
This sequence comes from bacterium C-53, assembly GCA_003612525.1. Taxonomy (GTDB): domain Bacteria; phylum Bacillota; class Clostridia; order Lachnospirales; family Lachnospiraceae; genus C-53. The sequence goes on from RAZD01000031.1 coordinate 3,113, forward strand.
TGGAAGTTCCATAAACAGACTTGAAAACATTTTTCAAAGTTGTTTGATTGATGAGATATTGTTTTGAAAGTTCCTCTATGGTAATTCTTTGCTCCATGTGTTGCAAAAGCTGGTCATGAATTTTTCGGATAGTTTCTGTTAGCTCGAATTGATATTCAACCAATTTGCTTTGGGGAGTAAATTCCATTTTGGTAAGGTATAACAACAATTCTAAAACTTTGATTTTCTGGTATGGAAGCGTAAGTTTTTCAGGCTGGTCATAAAATGCAGAAAAGATACTTTCTGTCTGTTCATTTCCGGCAAGAAAGACAGGACTATCGTTTTGGCAAAATTTTTTAGGCAATACGGTTTCAAAAATAGTACTGTTTTCCAGCAGGTCAGGTGGATTTCCAGAGGCTTTTGGCAGATCAATATAAATACTAAGTCCCTGATACCTATTGTTTGGAAAAGTAAGTACAGAATCCGTACAGGCTTTCATGGTATGGAGAGAAAAATCTCCCGGATTCAGATATATACGGTTCCCGTTTTTCATCTCCCACATAAGCTGTCCGGATTTGCAGTAGTTAATCTGAATAATATGTGATATAGCCTTATGCCGCACAGAAAAAGAATCAGTTGAAAATGTAAGATAGCATAACTCAATACCGGAATAAAGCGGAATGAGAGTCTGTGATACCTCTTGATGAAATTTCTCCACATTTTTTTGTATTTTTTTCAATTCCTCATTCATAGGGCAGACCTCATAATTCAGGACAGGTGATTTCCATAACCTGCTCAATCATCTGATGCAGCAGACGTCCCTGTGGCGTATCTGCGGCACGATAGTAAACCTCTTTTCCTTCACGCCGGCAAACAATAAGACCGCTGTTTTTCAATGGTCTGAGATGATGTGACACTGCCGGACTTGACATATGAAGCATATCTGAAATATTGAGGACACATTCCTCCTGGTGGCAGAGAAGCCAGAAAATTCGGATTCTGGTGGTATCTCCAAGCTGTTTGAAAACTTCCGCTACGGTTTGAAAATAATCTACATGGTCTAACTGTTTCTGGATTAGTACAGTCTGTTGTCCTTCGCCATGTTGATGTGGCAATTTCATATTATCCATATTGTTTTCCTTTCTTTTATTTGTATTTCGCCCAAACGGAAATACTTTTCGCCCGTTTGGGAGGGAATGCTTTGGGGATATTGACGTGTGTCTTTTTCCGTATTATACTACGGCTATGATGATTAAACAAGTACTTAATCACTGAATTTAAAAATAACAAGGAGGACTTTACAATGAAGAAAACTTACAAGATCGAGGTAGACTGTGCCAACTGCGCAAATTTGATGGAGGATGCGGCTCGCAAGACTGCTGGTGTGCAGAGCGCAACAGTTAATTTCATGACACAGAAAATGATTGTGGAGTTTGATGAGGGGCAGGAGCCGAAAGATGTCATGAAGAACGTGCTGGATGCTTGTAAAAAAGTGGAGCCGGACTGCGAGATTTTTCTTTAAGCGGTAGCTGCCTGTGACAGAGTGACACCCTTAAAATGCGCCGCTGCAATTTAGGGGTGTTATTTTTACCAATAACGATTAAATAATTAAGCATATTTTGAAAGGAGTTTTATTATGGAGGAATTAGTAATAAGTATATTACTTATGGTTGTCATTATAATGGCTGCGTCGCTTCTTATTTTTGTTGGCAGCCGCAAAGATGGAATGACAAAAAAGCAAAGGGTTATGATGATTCGGATTTTACTCAGTGCCGGAATCTTGCTGGCACTCCAGTTTATTTCCGCAGAGATGTTCGATACAGCCTGCGGGTATTTATTCCCGTCTGCCGGAAGATGGCTTCGTTTTGCGTGCTATTTGATTAATTATCTGATTATCGGATATGACATTTTACGGAAAGCTATAAAGGGTATTAAAAACCGTCAGGTATTTGATGAGAGCTTTCTGATGGCTGTGGCTACGATTGGGGCAATGGCACTGGCTATTTATGAAAATGGAGAATATCTGGAAGCCATTGCTGTTATGCTGTTTTATCAGATTGGGGAGTGGTTTCAGGGATATGCGGTTGGTAAGAGCCGCCGGAATATCAGCAACCTAATGGACATTCGTCCTGATTATGCAAATGTTGAGAGAAATGGAAAATTAGAGCAGATTGATCCGGATGAAGTAGGGATTGGCAGCGTGATTGTTGTTCAGCCGGGAGAGAAAGTGCCGATTGACGGGATTATCGTTGAGGGTGCTTCCAGTCTGAATACCAGTGCATTGACCGGGGAAAGCCTGCCGAGGGAGGCAAAAGTAGGTGATGAAGTAATCAGCGGCTGTATCAGTATGACAGGAGTATTGAAGATACAGACAACAAAAGAGTTTGGAGAATCTACGGTTTCTAAGATTTTGGATTTGGTGGAAAATGCAAGTTCCCGCAAATCGAAATCAGAGGATTTTATCTCGAAGTTTGCAAAAATCTATACTCCGGCTGTCTGCTATGCAGCATTGGCGCTGGCATTCCTTCCTCCTGTTGTCCGTATGCTTTTTATGGGGCTGTCTGCCGATTGGGGAGTCTGGATTTACCGGGCATTGACATTCCTTGTTATCAGTTGCCCTTGTGCGCTTGTTATCAGTATTCCTTTAAGTTTCTTTGCAGGTATCGGAGGAGCAAGCAAGGAGGGTGTTTTGGTGAAAGGCTCCAATTATCTGGAAATCCTCTCCCAGACAAAATATGTTGTTTTTGACAAAACCGGAACCATGACAAAGGGTGTCTTTGAAGTAAATGGGATTCATCATTCTACCATAGGGAATGAAAAATTGTTAGAGTATGCTGCTTTTGCAGAAAGCGCATCTTCCCACCCGATCAGCAAGAGTTTACAGCGGGCATATGGGAGAGAAATTGACAGGACTCGTGTATCGGATATACAGGAAATCAGCGGAAACGGTGTGACTGCAAAAGTAGACGGCATGGAGGTTGCAGCCGGGAACGATAAACTGATGAAGCATTTGAATATTCCTTATCAGGACTGTCACCAGACCGGAACAATTATCCACATGGCAATTAATGGGAAATATGCAGGTCATATCGTGATTTCTGATATTATTAAACCTCATTCTAAGGCGGCGATTGCGGAATTGAAGAAAGCGGGAGTAGATAAGACCGTCATGCTGACCGGAGATGCAAAGAAAGTGGCAAATCAGGTTGCTGCATCACTTGGGATTGATGAAGTTTACAGCGAACTTTTGCCAGCAGATAAGGTTGAAAAAGTAGAAGAACTTCTGCGGGTGAAGTTGGGCAAGGCAAAACTGGCATTTGTGGGTGACGGTATCAATGACGCACCTGTGCTTTCCAGAGCGGATATTGGTATCGCTATGGGGGCAATGGGTTCCGATGCGGCAATCGAAGCAGCGGATATTGTTCTGATGGATGACGATCCGATTAAGATTGCAAAAGCAATTAAGATTTCAAGGAAGTGTCTGAGGATTGTGTACCAGAATATTACGATGGCGCTTGTTGTGAAATTTGCTTGTCTTGCATTAGGAGCTGTGGGCATTGCGAATATGTATCTGGCGATTTTTGCAGATGTAGGTGTTATGATTCTTGCTGTGCTGAACGCAATCCGTTGTCTGTTTGTGAAAAAACTGTAAGGAAGGAGGGGTTCCTTTGGCGGAATATCAGGTCGGTCAAATTTATGAAGGACTGAAAGAAAGCGATTTGTACATTCTTACGGAATTTTTTAAGATGCTTGGGAACCCTACCCGTATTCGTATCCTGTTTCTTTTAATGGAACAGGATGCGAATGTCGGTGATCTGGCGGAGCAGCTTGGGATTACGCAGTCTGCGGTATCGCATCAGCTTAACTTGTTGAAGTCGAATAAATTGGTAAGGCGGCGTAGAGATGGAAAAATGATATTTTATGCTTTAGTGGATGAGCATGTGCAGATGGTAATTGAAAAAGGGGCAGAGCATATTTGTGGGCGGTAAAAATGAGGTGACTATAAAATGACAATGGATGAATTGAAACCAAAACAAAGTGCCTATATCCGTTCCGTAGGCGGAGCAGGCGCACTCAGGCATCATTTACTGGATATGGGGCTTACACCGAAAACAGAGGTTACGCTTCAAAAGATTGCACCGATGGGTGATCCAGTGCAGATTGAGCTAAGGGGTTATGAATTAACGTTGAGGGTTGATGAAGCGCAAAAAATTATGGTGGAGAAAGTTCATACCAAAGCGGAAAAAATTCATGCCCCACAAAGAACACAGGCAGTAGAACACCCAGGTGTCGGTGAACTTGGCAGGGCGAAAAGTTATCATGTTCATGATGCGGCGAATGAGATAGCTGAAGGAGCAAAGATTACTTTCGCACTGGTAGGAAATCAGAATTGCGGGAAAACCACTTTGTTCAACCAGCTCACAGGGGCAAATCAGCATGTGGGAAACTTTCCCGGAGTAACGGTTGACCGCAAAGATGGAACAATCCGTAAACATTCAGAGGCGGTTGTTACAGATTTACCGGGAATCTATTCTCTTTCCCCCTATTCCAGTGAGGAAATTGTGACAAGGGATTTTCTAATGGATACGCACCCGGACGGGATTATCAATATTGTTGACGCTACCAATATGGAGAGGAATCTGTACCTTACCATGCAGCTCATGGAGCTTGGTATTCCGATGGTGCTGGCATTGAATATGATGGATGAAGTACGGGCAAACGGTGGTTCTGTCAGGGTAAATGAACTGGAAGAAATTCTTGGTATTCCGGTAGTACCGATTTCCGCAGCAAAAAACGAGGGGGTTGAGGAACTGATTGACCATGCACTTCATGTGGCGAGGTACAGGGAAAGTCCCGGCAGGGTTGATTTTTGTCCGGCAAGTAACGATGAACATGATTCTGTGGGCGCAGTACATCGGTGCATTCATGCGGCAGTACACATATTGGAGCCAGAGGCAAAAGAGAAAGGGTTGCCAGTCCGCTTCACAGTTACAAAACTGGTAGAAAATGACCGCATGATTAAAGAGAAACTTTCTATTTCTCCTGAAAAAGCGGACATATTTGAACATCTTGTTTCTGTATTGGAAGCGGAAACAGGACTTGACCGAGAAGCTGCGCTTGCAAATATGAGATTTTCGTTTATTGAAGCTCTGTGTGCAAAAACAGTAGTCCGTCCCCATGAAAGCCGGGAACATAAACGCAGTATGTCGATAGATCGGATTTTAACAGGAAAGTATACAGCGATTCCATGTTTTATCGGGATTATGGCTCTTGTATTTGTTATGACGTTTAGTTTTATTGGTGCGGCATTGTCTGATCTGATGGGTATGGGAATTGATAGGGTGATTGCTCTGCTTGATCGGTTGTTTGTAAAGGCGCAGGTGAATCCGGTGGTTCACTCCCTTGTGATTGACGGTGTTTGTAGCGGTGTGGGAAGTGTACTCAGTTTGCTGCCAACGATTGTGACTATGTTTTTCTTCCTCTCCATTTTGGAGGACACTGGATATATTGCGAGAGTGGCTTTTGTCATGGACAGGCTGATTCGTAAAATTGGGCTTTCAGGGAGAAGTATTGTTCCTATGCTGATTGGTTTTGGATGTTCGGTTCCTGCGATTATGGCTACCAGAACGCTTTCCAGTGAACGGGATCATAAAATGACAATTCTGCTGGTTCCATTTATGAGCTGTACCGCCAAGCTGCCGATTTACACTCTGATGATTAGTGCGTTTTTCCCAAGAAGGTATCAGGCGCTTATTATGGTTGGGTTGTATGCTTTAGGGATTATCTGCGGTATTTTATATGCGTTACTTTTAAAGGGGACAAAATATAAGGGAGCGCCGGTTCCTTTTGTAATGGAACTTCCAAACTATCGGTTTCCTTCAGCAAAAAGTGTGTGGCAGCTTATCGTGGAAAAGGCGAAAGGATTTGCTAAGAAAGCCTTTACAATTATTTTTGTAGCTTCTCTTGTAATCTGGTTTTTACAGACCTTTGATATAAGGCTGAATGTTGCTGCTTCTGCGGAAGAAAGCCTGCTGGCACTATTGGGCGGGGTAGCTGCTCCTTTATTTGCACCTCTTGGATTTGGAGATTGGAGAGTTTCTACGGCATTGATTACCGGATTTACTGCAAAGGAGAGCGTTGTGTCTACACTGACGGTTCTTTTAGGTGGCGATGTATCTTTGCTTGGAACATTGTTTACTCCTTTTACTGCTTTTGTATTTCTTGTATTTACATTGTTGTATACGCCATGTGTGGCGGCAGTTGCAACAGTCGGGAGAGAAATGGGCGGCATAAAGGCGGCAGTTGGAACGGTAATAGTTCAGTGTTTCATTGCATGGGCGGTTGCATTTATTGTACATAGCATAGGAATTATTTTAGGGTTTGTATAAAAAACTGCTGTAATGGTGAAATCAGCTAAAAAGAACATGGTTATGGGTGTTCACGATAAAACAGTTATTATTTACGGAGCGAAAGGCTATGATTAAGAACATACAGAAAAAAATGGGTGTTCTCTCTGCAGAACGAAATTATAAACCAGTTCATTTACTGCTGATGTTTTTCATTTTTTCAGTGGTAGGATGGGTGTGGGAGGTAATTCTTGGATATATGACAGGCGGAATGATTGTCAATAGAGGTGTGCTTCATAGTCCATTACTTCCCATTTATGGAAAGGGTGTAATATTGATTCTTGTACTGTTAAAGAGGTTTAGGAAATATCCAGTAGCAGAGTTCGCGGGGATTATCCTTTTGTCAGGCTGTGTGGAGTATTTTATCTCATGGTATCTTGAAATGGTCTACGATGGCAAACGATGGTGGGACTATTCGGATTACTGGCTGAATTTGAATGGAAGAATCTGTGCTGAGGGTTTGATTTTATTTGGTTTTGGGGGAATGTTTGTGGTGTATGTTGCGGCTCCGTTTCTGGATAATGAAATGCAGAAGATGAATCCCCGGTATCTGACAATACTTGCGGCGGCTCTTTTGGTTATTTATGCAGGAGATTCCGTTTACTCTGCGAAGTACCCTAATACTGGAATTGGAATTACAGAATGTTATGCCAATGAGAAAATAGATTATTGCTCTATTATGCCAATAATAAAAAATTAAAGCAAACAGGAGAATTTTTGTTTTGTAGGGATAAAGGAGAAGTTGATGATGAACATAGCGAGTTTTGTGGTGCTTGGTATTGTAGCGGCTCTGTTGATAATGGCTATTAAAAGCTTTGGAAAAAAGGGTACGGACGGATGCGATGGGAATTGTAGAGTTTGTGTCTATTCGTGCCATAAGGAGGATTGTAAACTGTGAAAAATAATTTCAGTGAGCAGGGAAACTTGCTTTTGAAACATATTGATACGGCAGATGCTATTTGTGTGGGAGCTGCTGCAGGTATGTCTGTTGCAGCGGGCTATGATTGTGCGTATCACAACGATAAATATTTTGAGAAATATTTGGGAGAATTTGGAAGAAAATACGGATTTGAGGGTTCATTTAACGGATATTATTACCGCTATCAGACCAGTGAAGAACGGTGGGCTTTTTTGGCTGCGTCTATTTATATGAATATGAATCTGCCGGATGGGATGGTATATCAAAACTTATTTGAATTACTGGAAGGAAAAAACTATTTCATTGTGACAACAAATCAGGATACGTTGTTTAGCAGACGTTTTCCGGAAAATAAGGTCAGCACGATTCAGGGTGATTTTCGCTATTTGCAATGTGTACGTCCATGTCATGATGAATTGTTTGAAAGCAAAGAGTTGATAGAAGAAATGTATGCGAATATCAGGGATTGCCGGATTCCTACCGAGTTAATTCCACATTGTACGGAATGTGGTAGGGAATTGGAACCCTGGGTACGTGGTTTTACTTTTTTAGAAGGAAAAAAATATAGGGAAGAATATGAGAAATGGAATCGTTTCTTACTGGAAAATAAAGGTAAAAAGATACTCTTTCTGGAACTTGGTGTTGGTCGTATGACACCAATGTTTATTCGTGAACCTTTTTGGAATATGACTTATTCGTGGTCGCAAGCATTTTATATTGCTATTAATCCCAAAGATGCGCTGTTACCAAAAGAACTAAAAGAAAAGGGAATTACGATTAAGGAAGATATTGCAGATGTTTTGGAGTATGCAGTTAGGAGAAAAAGGGAACTGGAAGGAAAGGTGGGAGCAGAATCATGAATGTATATCAGGAGATACGGAAGATTGTAAATGAGGCAGATGGAGTGTTAATCGGCGCAAGCAATGGATTATCCATTGCCGAAGGATATAATCTGTTTGCAGACGATTCTTGGTTTCAGGAAAATATGGGAGATTTCAGAAGTAGATATGGAATCCGTTGTATTATACAGGGTATGGTATTTCCCTATCATTCCCAAGAAGAAAAATGGCTATATTACAGCCGGATTATTAAAGAGAAATGTATACAGAATGAGCCGTCGCAAATTATGAAAAATATGTATGAGCTTGTGAAAGAAAAGGATTACTTTGTGGTAACTACAAATGGGGAGGATCATTTTATCCCGGCAGGCTTTCTCTCGGAACGGGTTTTTGAGATGGAAGGAAAATTGACAGAAATGCGCTGCTCAAATGGCTGTTGTGATGATGTCTACTCTAGTAAAGAAACAGTTTTTCGGATAGCAGAGGCTGAAAAGAAAGGGGAGGGACTGAATAAATTTCTTCCTAAATGCCCGAAATGCGGTGGAAATATGGAAGTGAATTATGGTGAAAGTTCTTCGTTTGTAGATCAAAGGAGCTGGCAGGAGAAAGCAGCTTGCTATCGTGAATTTGTGAATCGTTTTCGTGGAAAAAGGCTTGTTGCTTTAGAGTTTGGTGTTGGCAGGCGTAACCAGATGATTAAAAAGCCTTTTATGCAGCTTGTTTCAGTGGAATCACTGGCAAAATATATTACGTTCAATAAGGGGGAAATTTATATTCCACAGGAAATTCAAAATAAGTCTATTGGCGTGGATGAGGACATTGCGATTGCATTGGATAAAATTTTGAAGGTTAGATAATTGTGAGGCAGGGTATACTTGTCTTTATAGGTCAGTCTGCTTTATGTAGATTGACTTTTTCGCATTTATAGACCATTTTGAATTTAAAGATTATAAATGATAAAGGGGTATATTAGAATATTTGCACATTAAGGAGATAGGACTATTTGATTTGCAGTTATTAGACTAAGGTGATGTTATGGGAAGAATAATGGTTGTATTGTTTGCTGATGGTGAAGAAGATGTGTACCAGAAAATTTTACAGATTATGAATGATAGTAAAGGTTTTGAATGGTACGACATAGTACAGGAACCAGAGAATATTCAGATAGGCAAGTTAAAAATAGATCCATGTGAAAGAAGTGTTATCATTGAAAACAAAGAAGTTATTCTTACAAACCGGGAATTTGAAATCTTGTATTTGTTAGCAAGAAATCCGGGAAGAGTATTCAGCAAAGAGCAAATCTACGATATAATCTGGCAGGAACCATATTCCGGTGATTATAATATTGTTATGAGCCATATCCGCCACATAAGGGAGAAGATAGAGGATAATCCGGGCAAGCCGCTTTACATACAGACTGTATGGGGCATTGGCTATCGGTTCAACAAAAATTTAAGCAGCAGTCTGTGATAGGAAAACAGATTGCTGCTTATTTTTTGTTCTGTAAGCCTAAGAGGTATTCACAGGATACATGGAAGAAATCTGCCAAAGCCACCACCTCATAATCCGGGACGAACCTTGTACCCTTTTCAATCCGTAAAACGGTCAGGTCGCTAAACTCATACCCGGCAAGCTGGAGCTGTTCGGCAAGGGCTTTCTGTGACAGCTTCTTTTCTGTCCGCAGTTCCATAACCCTTTGACCGATTAAGTTTTTGGAGTTGCTTTCCTTATTCCAATAGATTTTAATATCCTACCACCAACTTTCTAAAGATGAAGTCCTTTATCATTGATTTTACGAAATATTGTTGATAATATACTTCTAAAGATGAAGTGGAAGGAAATTATCTTGTTATTGTGAAATAGGGAATTGATAATACTGCCTGTAAAATACAATAATATTTTTGACAGAAAGGTGGAAACAAGCATGAATGAAGTTTTTGAAACATTGTCGGCTGTCTTTGAGGAACTGCGCAGCGAATCAGAGGACAGGGAGTATTCCGTCCGGACGGAGGAAGCAAAAGAAGCCAGCCGGGAACTGAAAAAGAAGCAGAAGGCATTTGAAGCATATCTTTCCAAGCTGCCGAAAGGGGACAGGGAGTTTCTGGAGGATTATATGGATGCGGTGGATCACGCCCATTACAAGGAGGAACAGAGGGCATATTATCAGGGATTTGTGGACAGCGTACAGGTTCTTGACGGACTTGGCATTATAAAAAAGCGTATGCGGATAAAGGAGTTTCTTAAAAAATTCAGCAGATAGATAAAGAGGTGGCTGTCAGGACAGAAGGCGAGCCACCTTTTTTCATGGTTCAGAATTATCCAGAAATATTCAAGAAAAAATTCAGAAGTTGGGGATATTCTATTCTTTGGGATGTTTGTATGTCCGAAGATAGGCTTCCACAATAGCAAGGATTGTTGTAATCTGTTCCTCTGTACATTGTGACAGATAAACCAACAGACGCTTGTAATCGAGATTGTCTGCCGGGGCATCTGGATAGAAGAACGGATCGGCGGAAATATGTAAGGCTCGTATGAGCTGCCCTAGTTTTTCAATGCTTGGCACGTTTCCATGATTTTCGATTTCCTTGATATAGCGGGAGGAAACGCCGGATTTTTCAGCCAGTTCTTCATAGGTCAGTTTCTGGTCGGTTCTAGCCTTTTTCAGACGAAATCCCATTTCCTTGTCAATTTTCTTCTTTCTTGCCATATATGCACCTCCATGTATAGTGTATATTGCACATTTCTCTTTGGAAATGCACTAATAAATCACTTTATCAGAGGGGCATAATACACATATAAGAATAAAAAGACTTTGGATATTGCATATAAAAAAACGCAGTGTCCAGGGGTTTTTTGCGTGGCTTTTATCCTTTGGGTACGTTTAGGGGAATTTATGTGTTCTGAACGGTCTGAGGGATATTTTTTTGACTTTGTGAACCTGTCCGGCTTTTTGTATGGAAAGGCTCTTTTATAAGGTGTTTTACTGGCACAAAAGCGGAATATACCCTAATAAGTGAACTATACGCTCTTAGAGCGTGTGGAGAAAACATAATAGTAGATATGAATAACGTCCAGCGGGCATTTTGCCTGTCCGGGCGTTTTTTATATGCAAAAACATTTTTCAACAATTTTTACACCCACCCGAACATCAGCCTACCGCTATTTGGCAGATACAACGGAAAGGGAAAAGGCGTATGCCTTTGTCACGTCACAGCGAGGGAGGAGGTGAACTCGCATGAAGAAACCTTCTCACCATGATGAACTGACAATCAGGCATCGTTTTGACCGCCTGTGCCAGATGTCGTTGAAAGGTGAAGCAATCAATTATTACAGGCACATGGATTACCGCAGGGAACATGAAGCCATGTTTTCTGAACTGTCTGAAAAGGAGCTGAACCAGTTGTTTGTTATGGATGAATACGGAGTGGAGAACAGCCATTTTACAGTGCATGGATATGACATTGAGGTGAAAGACACCCTGATTGCGGAAGCGTTGCAGGCACTTTCGGAGCGGAAGCGGAATGTAATACTGCTTTCGTATTTTCTGGAAATGAGCGATGCGGATATAGCAAGGGAGATGAACCTTGTACGCAGCACAGTCCATGAACACCGGACACGCTCTCTTGAGATTTTAAAGAAGATTATGGAGGGAAAAGCAGATGAGAAAGAGATGTAAGAGCAGAGAAGAAAAGAATTTGTTGCCTTTCCATATCATTAAGGCAGCATCAGAAGGCGATGTGCTGGCAATCAACACAGTCCTGAAGCATTATGAGGGATACATAATCACCCTGTCCACCCGGAAGATGTATGACGAAGGCGGGCGGCTTCATTATTGTGTTGATGAAACATTGCGCCGGAGGCTTGAAACAAAGCTGATTACAAAGATACTGGCGTTTGAAGCGGTATAAGGGGCGGTTCGCTGCCCTTTTCCATAGCTGACAGATTTACAGCGGTGTACCTTGAAAATTGAATATACAATAACCTCACAGGACGTGAGAAACTGTGGAGCTACACAGCAGATACGCTATGACTGTCTGTTCCGGTATGGAATTGAAAGTGAAGAAGCATTTGATGATGTTGAAGCAAAGGCACGAGCGAAAAAATATCAGTGTTGGAATAGAATAGGGGATTCTATCAGCGAAGAAGCAGTTTCGTGATAATGATACTTCTGGCGGAAGCCAGTCACATAGAAAAGATGATGGTGCAAGACCAATGTGGGTAGGATTCCCGCCTGCCACCTGTGAGGATATTTTAAGAAGAAAAGAAAGGGTGATTGTTTATAGAAGGAAAGAGATTATTAAGATATAGTATGCAGCTATCTATGTTAAAGCAGCTTTTAAAGCTGAAATTGATAAATCAGTTTGAGTATGAGCAAATTCAGAAAAGGTTAATGCGGGATTACGGTATTATATCGAACATTACTGCTTGACTTATTGACTGTGTTGCAATATAATAAAAGCGTACACTACGATAGGAACACAAAAAGGAGGAAGATATGGAAGTAGAAATTATTAAAGCAAACAATCCATTTGACGAGTCTTCCAAAGTCCGTAAAGTAGACCGCTTGAGAGTTGCTGCGTATTGTCGTGTCAGTACGGATGATGAAGATCAGATAAAAAGCTATAACTCGATGGTTAAGTATTATACCGAACTGATACAAAATAATGCACAGTGGGTATTTGCAGGTGTATATGCAGATAAAGCGATAACAGGAACAAAAGTTGACAAAAGAGAAGATTTTCAACGTCTGATACAGGACTGCATGGATGGCAAGATTGATATGGTTATTGCTAAGAGCTTGCCTCGTTTTGCAAGAAATACATTGGATACTTTAAAATATGTCAGAATGTTAAAAGAAAGGAAAATAGCGGTTTATTTTGAAGTTGAAAAGATAAACACCCTTAAAGACGGAGAATTTCTGATGACAATTTTAAGCTCTGTTGCACAACAGGAGGTGGAGAATACCTCGGCATATGTGAAAAAGGGTTTGAAAATGAAAATGAAACGTGGTGAGTTGGTAGGCTTTCAAGGCTGTCTAGGATATGACTATGATGTAACAACTAAGTCATTATCTATAAACGAAGAAGGGGCAGAAACTGTAAGATACATATTTGATAGGTATGTTGCTGGTGCTGGAAGTTCGATGATTGCTAGAGAATTGAATGAACAGGGGACAACAACGATAAGAGGAAATGCGTGGACTTCTTCTAGTGTAATGGGAATTATTAACAATGAAAAATACAAAGGAGATATATTATTAGGAAAGACATTTACAGTTGATCCAATTTCTAAAAGACGGTTGGAAAATCTTGGGGAGGAAGATAGGTTTTATGTTAAAGACCACCACGAACCAATTATTTCAGCAGAAACTTTTGATAGGGCGCAAGAGATTAGAGAACGGAGGAACGGGGGAAGAAAATCAGTTACTCCAGGGAAGCGAGAGAAATATAGCAGACAATATGCGTTTAGTTGTTTGTTGGAATGTGGATTCTGTGGAGCAAATCTATCAAGACGAAGGTGGCATAGTAGTTCTAAATATAAAAAAACAATTTGGCAATGTGTGAAGTCTACAAAAGACGGGAAAAGGTTTTGCCCGGACAGTAAAGGTATACCAGAACAAGTGATAGAAGAAGCCTTTATTGAATCGTATAAAATGCTATGTGCAGATAATAAGGATGTTTTAGATGAATTTATTTCCAGAGTGGAAAAGACATTGAGTGAAGATTCTGCAAAAGATAAGCTATTGAAACTACAAAAAAGTGCAGATAATCTTCAAGCTAAGAGAAAGAAACTATTGGAAAATTACCTAGAAGGAATTGTTGCACAGGACATCTATGAAGAAACAGATGTAGGATATGAGAGAAAGCTATCTGATATAAAGGCGAATTTAACGGTGTTAGAGCGACAGATGGAAGATGAAGTTTCTTTGAAACGACGGATTGCAGACTTCAAAAAGGCTTTATCAAAAAATGGAGTTCTGGAGGAATTTGACAGAGGAATATTCGAGAGTATAATTGAAAAGGTCATAGTCGGTGGCTATGATGAAGATGGAAACAAAGATCCCTATAAAATTACTTTCATATATAAAACAGGATTTAGGAATGAAATTGGAAATGCAAAAGAGCGTTTTGACAAGTCTAAGAGCATAGGGGATAAAGCCAAAGAATTGTGTTCCCATATCGTAGACGAGGTAAAAGATGTGTGTTCCTATGTTAGTGACAACACATGTGGAGACGGTAGTCCAATTATCCCGCAAAAAAGGTACACCGAAGATTGAAGTTAAAATGGAGGTGCAGGAGGGGGATATTCCAGAGTTGAAAAATCCTACATATAAGCGGATTCAAGAGTTTGTTATGGATAAGTATGGGGTTCATGTACATTCGAGGTATATTGCAGAAGTTAAGCGTTTGTGTGGTATCGAGATGGGCGAAAACTATAATAAATCTAAGAAAGATAATCCTGATATTAAACATTGTCCACAAGATAAAATGGAGTATATTAAAGAAGCACTGAAATATTATGAACTGCTTTAGTAAGAGAAGTTACATATTAATTTAATAAAGGATTCAAAACTTTTAAGATTTGACACCGTTATATTGCCAATGGAAAACAGCGGCTTTGAACGGTGTCATTTCTTATGGTCAAAACCAAAATTGAAAGGAGCATACGAACTATGAAATATGGATATACACGGGTATCTACCAAAGGACAGCTAGACGGAAACAGCATTGAGGAACAGACCAACGCTATAAAGAATCTTTATGCGGATGCAGAAATTGTTATAGAAAGCTATTCGGGCGCGAAGGAGCGACCTTTGTTCAATAAGATAATAGAACAGGCGCAAAAAGATGATTATGTAATAGTAACCAAATTAGACCGTTTTTGCCGCTCTACCAAAGAGGGGTTGGAGTATATAGACAATCTTATGAATAAGGGCGTAAAGATTCATATTTTAAATATGGGGCTGATTGAAAATACTCCAATGGGGCGGCTGATAGTAACAAATTTATTAGCGTTTGCAGAATTTGAAAGGGCTATGATTATCGAACGGACACAGGGCGGTAAGGCTATCGCAAAGCAGAGTGCAGACTTTAAGGAGGGCAGACCGCCTAAATATAACAGCAAGAAGATAAATCATGCAATAGGACTGTTAGAAACCCATTCCTATAAACAGGTGGAAGAACTTACAGGAATAAGCAAATCAACACTTATCCGAGCAAAGAGGAAACAGTCAGCAGTGTAAAAACGCCATATAGGGCTTAAAAATATATAAAATTTTGAGAGCCAGTTGGTTATATGGTTTGAAATGAGATTTTTTGTTATGACCCCCGCCCTCTTTCATAGCAGGAAATCACGACCTAGATATGTCGTTAAACTGTCTTTTTTTGTTGCCTAAAAATAAGCGGAGTGAAAGGAGTTTTATTATGTTGGAAAAAACAAAGTTTAGCAATGTGGACATTCTGGAATTTATGGGGAGGGTTGTGGAGAAGCACACAAAATTCTATCAGTCAGACTTTGAGATTGACAAGGAGATTTTGTCAGAAGCGGCAGACAGGCAGGAACAGCAGGAAAAGACATTCATATGGTTATGCCGCACGCATGGAACATGGTGTTTACTGGAAAGGAATGTGTACCTGAAAGGCACAAGGGAAAATAACACATTTCGTTTCTATGCAGAGCAGACAAGCGAGCCTGTCCTTGCCTTTCTGGTTGAAGTTACATGCGGCACACAGGATTCAGTGATGGGGAATGTTTATGCACTGAATTATACAGGGCATTACAATCATGTACAATCTGTATCTATCAAAGCCGAAACCGTTATCTTGGAGTATGAGCATGGTTGCCGTGTCCAGAGCGCAGATGATAGGTTTAGCGGCTGTCCTGATATGGATTTTGGAAGGTTGCAGTCTGTCCAGTACCGCCCACGCTCACAGGAAGAACTTTCACAACTGTTATGGAATGAGCGGAGGGAAAGAAAGCGTTTCAAAGAAGGCAATCCAGATTCATACATAACGGCGTTGTAATGCCACATGTCCCAAGCATGACGTAAAAAGGCTTTTTTTATTTTAGAAAACAGAGCATAGCGAAAGGAGAAATGCAGTTATGGCGGATTATACAATTCTGCACTATGAAATCTATGAATATCCCCAATGCCCGACAGACAACGGCAGGTATTACGGAAAGACCCCATTATTGGAACAAGCGGAAACTGTAATCAAAAACGCAAAGGAAAGCGGAAAAATGCTTTTCTTAAAAGCGGCGTGCAGTGATGGAATGAAACGGTATATGCAAACAAACGAAAGGAGCATGGACAGATGAACAAGTATTTTGAAGGAATTAAAACAGTCGAGGAATTGAGAAAACGGTACAGGGAACTGTTAAAGAAGTTCCACCCTGACAATGAAGGAGGCAGTGTTGAGGTTACACAAGAAATCAACGCCGAGTATGACCGCGTATTTGCCGTTTTAAGCGAGGAAAGCCATGCAGACGGGCAATCTAACGCCTACGATGATAAAGCCGAAAATGAAGCGTTTAAAGAGGTCATAAACCATATTGTACATATCAACGCAGACATTGAAATCATTGGTTCGTGGATATGGGTGCATGGCGGTTATGAGTGCCGTGAATTATTGAAAAGCGTTGGCTTTAAGTTTGCGCCCAAGAAAAAATGCTGGTGCTGGCATTATGGCGATTACAAGCGGCATCACAAAAAGGAAGTGTCGCTTGATGAAATCCGCATGAAATACGGCAGTCAGACCGTAAACCGCAAATCAAAACAGTTCGCATTAAATTAGAAAGGGGGGCTGAATTATGTGCATGATGAACCAGAAGCCAGTGATTTACGCACCGTGTAACCGTTGCCCTGAATATCTTAATAACTGTATGCCGTTAGTTATAAACGGTCTTATCTACGGTGAATGCGACGATTACAGCTATTGCGAGTTTTGCGGCTGTTATGAAGAATGTCTGAATGGAGGTGAAAGGCTTGAAACAGTTAAATTATGATGTAAGAACAATTATTTTGCAGAATGTCAGGACTGCTGAAAGACCAGCAATGCCAGAACATTATACTAAGAGCCAGTACAGAATTTTGTGTAATCTGATTGTACAGAAGAAGATTGAGAAGCGGTTCTTTGATTTTATCTTGTTGGGATTGTTTGGATTGACCGACTGGAAGAAGCTAGATTATTCGCAGATGTATACACTGATTCATGTTTTAACATATTATGATTACAGAAAAGGGGAAGAAAAGAATGGATAAGAAGATTTTAGATAAGATTTATGAAGCGGTAGACGAAGATTATTTAGACTTAACCAAGATTGAAGAAGCCGTTGACACAGAAATTGAGCCAGTATTGGAATATCTGCATGGCTTAGGCGTTCCATTTTCAGAATACTATAAAGCGGAATCTGCTGTCTGGTCGGCGGTAAACATTGCGGAGCAGGAAGCGTTTCAAGCAGGAATGAAGTTTATGTTGGAAATCCTTCTCAACTGCCTTACATAAAAATAGACCATCTATCAGCCATTACAAGGATAGTGGTCTATCTTCTGATTGCTTTCTAAGTTTGTATTTCATCAAGTATAGCAGTTCTGCCCTATTCTCGTCTGTCAGTTTTTTTAAATCCATGAGCAAATCAAAGTCGGATTTTGTTAGTTCCATGACCATTTCTGGGGGTATATGCTTTGCGGTTAAATGGTGGAGCAACTGCACATCAGTAATCATATTATTGGAGTCTGCTTTATTACCATTACAGCCATTTACAAGTTCATCAAGGGTTATATTATAATATTTTGCAATCATATTTAAAGTAATAAGGTCTGGCACTCGGCTTCCTGTTTCATAATAAGAATAGGCAGAACGGCTGATATTAAGCTGTTCGCATAACTGTTTTTGCGTCAAGTCATGGTCTTGTCTAAGTTTAAGCAGCCTAAAACCAAGCATAAGTTCTTTCATATGACCTCCATTGTGTTTTCTTTTATTATATCAATGGTAGTATCATATGTATTTTGTGTTCACAAAATGCGTCAGAATATTTATAGACATTTTTGCAACAATATGTTACACTATTATGGTATTAAATTAATAAAGAGAAAGGAAAAAATTAAAATGATAGGAATTAGTAATAACGAGATAATAGACCAATTTAAGATGACCATGTTATTGATGGACAAACCACGGATGTTTCAAGATTTTTTTATTGTTAATGGAAACGACATTTATCTCTTAGCGGGTACTGGAACAGTACACATAAATCTAAATACAGGTAAACTGGATTCAGATAAAATTACAACAGAGAACTTAATAACCTACCAAATAAATAAAAATATGGTAGCTTGGGGAATGTGTAATATGATTAATAATGCGTTACAACAGTGGATTGGTGTTACCCCGTTCTGTGGTGAAGATGTTTGCAGGCATCTCAGTATGGAAGCAACCAAGGCTTTACTTCCTTTCAACCTGTCATTAATATTAACACCAAATTATATGAGAGTATTTGATGAATCAAAAAGTTTTCAAATATCTTATGAAGAAGCTATTCTCAAAACTTTGAAAAAATAAACTTAGAAAAAAGGAGATTTAATTATGGATTATTATTATATCAATGATAAACAAGCTACAAAACTTATCAATACAATGGAGAAATATAGAAAATCTAAGAATATTACTGAATATACAGGCAATGATTTGAATGAAAAGCGGAAATCTATAAATTACATATTTTCTAATAGCCAATATGGAACCCCCATTCATTTTTACTTAATGGTTGTTGGAAATTCCTTTTCCTTAAATATTATGTATCATAAATATAGGGTATCCTATACAATGCAAGCACCTGATAATTGGAAGGATATAAGTGTTGAAGCGTTTGGTGATGATTTCTATGGTGATTTTATGACAGGTGAACAAATTTCAGATAGCGGTATTCAGTTTATTATATCAACGATTGAAGATTCATTTAAAAAAGGAGGAATGTATAATACTGTGCTTGCAAAAAGCACCAACTACCTTCAAAATGCAGTTACGCAATATGCTGAATAGAAAAATAAGGATTAGAACATGGTTGAATTTAAGGTAGATTATATCAAAAATAGTGTTACAGTTAGTGGTATAGGAAGAATCAACAAAGAAGTTCTATTTGATGAATGCTGTAATGCTCGTACTATTATATTTGATGGTATCTTTTATGTAAAAAATTTTAGATTTTTATTTGCAGACTATTATAATCTAAAACAAGTTATTGGCTTTGAAAATATATACTGTAAAGAATTTAGTACCTTAGATATGGTTTGTATTTTTGATAATTGTGATTTCTCTGATTCTCTTGCAGTTGAAATGCTAAGGCATTTCTCAACATATCGTTCAAGATTTCATATTTATGAACAACGTGTTAATGATTTAGAACAACCGTTAAGAGTTGAAGCTGATATAGAGATGGCTGAAAGATATAATGGTAGTGATGAATACTATAACATTGCAGAACAGTATGGGTATGATGATGATGCTATGGAATCTTCACCCGAATACTGGGAAGGTATCTATGATAGGTGTGATGATTACTAGAAGAAAAATTACATAATATGTTTTATCAGATTTATAAAAAGAGCAGAGTAACCACTCATAGATTTAAAAGTGGTTCTCTGCTCTTTAATTTGTAACATATTTTTATTTTGGCTATGGTTATATGGCTGTATACAACCATGATTTTTAAGAGTTTATACAGATTCTAGTGTATATACAGCCTTTTCGCACAAATGGTCTTTTTAAACGGGCATATAGAGGAATATGTATCAATATGTGGTTATTCATTTTCTTCAACTTTTGTAATTGTGACTTCCGAAGGGTCTACGCTGATGGTTACTGGTGGCAATAATGAATCATAGTATTCATTTAATGTCTGTTGTTCTTCTAATGACGGTATATAATTCTTTTCCCTGTCTAATTGTTCAGAAAACTCCTGTTTAAATACATCAAATAGTATATCTTTCAAATAATTCATAATAGCTTGTGAAGCTATATATTGACTGTTAAGGCTTTCCATATCATATGCACTGCCTTTCTTTGCGTGTTCTGCTTTATAAGCGGCGTATAGCTGGGTTTTTAAATTATGGGTAAAAGTCATAAAGTAATCGCTGTTTTTTAGCAGGCAGTCAATAATGCGGAGGGAATCAACAGCCATAGGGCTGTTATCTTCTTTTAGTTCATATAAAGATTGTATGCTTTGATATTGCAATCCTGTTAGTTCCTGTGCATTGGTTATAGATGGGTTGCGGTCGTCGCTGTTGCCTAAAAGATAATCTGTTGTCACATTATAGAGTTTAGCAAATGCGGTGATTAAAGATACTGCTTTTTCCGCTCCTCTTATAAACCGCTCACCGCTCTTATATTTCATGTATGTTTGCGTATCATTGATTAGCGGATTGCCGTCATTGTCTGGTGGCAAATAGTGAATTACTTTTTGGTTGGTGTATTTACGCTCTGCTTGTAATATGCCTATCCGTTCGCCAAATACATTCATTTCATATTTTTTCGCCATGATAAAACCTCCGTATATACAAATTGTATATTAATCATATCAAATAAATAATTGAAAGTGAATACAGATATACAATTTATAACTATAAGAAATAAAGCTATACTGGAAGAAATAAAAGTAGGAGGTAGTTATTATGAAAATAACCGCAAGAAATGAGTTCCAAAGAATCAGGGTAGAAAAAGGCTATTCTATACAGGAGCTTGCAAGAGTGTCCAAAGTGTCTGTTGGGACTATCTGCAAAATGGAGCATGGTTCAGCCATACACCCCAAATCAGCGAAAAAGCTGTGCGCTGCTCTGAACAAAGAATTTGATGAATTATTTGTAATTGAACAAAGAAAGAGTCAGAAAGAAACAAAATGAACAGCAAGAGGATATGAGCAAAGGCAGAAGCATTATTCTTAAAGATATCTGATTGTTTATATGGGTGTTGTTCTATGTTGAAAGAGAATCCATTCATATTTAATTAATAGTTTCTCTTATATATAAGATTAATTATAGTATGGATTCTCTTTTATATAAAGATTACTGTATAATCTAGTTTCTCTTTCATTAAGGAAGGAATAGTGCCATCTGCTCTATCCCTTATAAAATAAGGGTTTCTTATTACTGTGTACAATTATGTTCAAAAGCGATGGTGTACAGCTTAGAAGATAAGAATAGTACAGATAGTGTACAGCTTAAAAGACTGAAAATGCAGATGGTGTACAGGTTTTAGAAGGAGGAAATATAGAATGTCTAAAGGTTTAGGTGTTCACACGATTGACATTAAGCACAAGATTAGTGCATGGGAGGCTAGAAACTTGAAGCGTGCGTTTGAAGTAAGCCTTAATGACAAATTGTGTACAACGAAACTCTGCCCAAAAGGAATAAACGAGTTAGAGATAAAAGAAAACCCTGTCTATAAAGATGGCGTTTTAATAAAGACAACGTATGATTTATGCCTGCAAATAAATGTAGGCAGACTGTTAGGAGTCAGTGAAGTGTTAATGACGGTTATAAATCGCCAAACTATGAAAAAGGCAGTTAACGCCCTAAATAAAATATTTTCTAAAGATTTGGGGCTTTCCATTAAAAACAGCAATGCGGAAGATTGGACATTAAGCCGTCTGGATTGTGGCTTTGATTTGACCCTGCCCCCTGAATGTGTTCAGACGGGAATCTATATACGTTTACTGCACCATGCACTGAATCTACATAATTCCAGAAAGTGTAAAATCAAAGGCTATAAAGGTTCAGATGAAAAAAAAGTATTATATGAATCACTCCGTTTTGGGAATGATTCATACACCTATAACATTTATTTGAAATATAAGCAGATGTTAGACAAATATGGTGAAAAGGCGGAAAAATACAAGGGTGAAATAGAAAATACGCTCCGAGTGGAAAAACAGATAATTGGAAAAGGGATTGCGCATTATGTGGGTTCACCTCAAAAATTATCCTTGCTGTTGAAAGATGACGTCATACAGAAGTTGATGCAGTCTATTGTAAAAGAAATCAGGCTGTTTTTTGGCAAAGGTGATTTTATGTCTTATGCCAGAATCATAGAGAGAATCGGACAGAGTAAATACAATGATGAATATAAAAAAAAGTTGCTTATTATGTTGGTGAAGATTTCTAAAGAAGCCTATGAAGATTATTGTAAATCCTCTGAAACAAAGCGTAAAGAAGAAAGTGAGGATTTTCATGAGCATATAGGGGAAATAAAGCAGTATAGACAGGATTTAGACGCATTGGGGATATCAGTGTCGGGAATATTGAAAGATGAAGCCGAGTTCATGGGGCGTGATACGTTACAAGGGCTATATGGGCAGATTAAGCCGGATAAACCTGTTTCTTATAAAAAAGGAACAAGGAGTGAATTTGGAAAAATTAACTGGAATGACAAAGAGAACAGGTATAAATGCAATTTTACTATCCATTCAATCAGGGAAGGAAATAGGAGGATTGCAATGGCTGATAGGGATAAGGATAAGTTAGAGTTGAAGATTATTAAGAAACTTGAAGAAGTACATCAAGAAAATGCAGATGCTGTAACAAGTGGCAAAAGTACCCTGCTGGATTTGGTTGACAAATCACTACAGGATATCGAGCGGTTTAAGAAAGTTATTGGTTTACCTGACCTACAAAAAAATTATAATAAAAATCATAATTTAAAGGAGAGTGATAGCTTATGAATATTTCTATAATTAAAAATAATGAGGTCAAATATGTTTTTGGTGAAGGTAAAATAATACCAATGGATTATTATCGTATGGAAGATATATTTGTACAAAATATATTTAAACTAAAAAAGCTGAAACAATGTTCGGTTGTCGATTATCGGAGGATAATCATATTATTAGAGTTAGAGCAGAGTCTGGGGAATGGGAAGGAGAATTTATTGATAAAATAGTATTTATAAATGGACAGATTTATATAGCTATGTTGGGGCGTAAATCAAATTTATTTATACCTGAAAAGTGCTTAGATTCATCAATGTGTAAGGAACAGGAAAGCAATTACAATAATTTTATAGGAACAATGGCTGAAATATTTTCAAAGGTTACAGGACAATATTGAAGTTAGAAACAGCAGGTAGTCTTGTTATCTGCTGTTTTTATATATTTATTTAGGAGGTATTCATTATGTATGATAATATGCTAAGTAAAAGAAAAGGTAAGAAATGTGTTATTTATATACGTGTCAGTTCTGAAAGACAGGTAAAAGGGTACAGTCTTGACGGTCAGAAGAATTATTTGACACAATGGGCGGAATTTGAAGGTATGGAGGTTGTAGAAATTTATGTTGAAGAAGGTCGAAGCGGGAAAAGTATAGAAGGAAGAAACGCTTTCCAGACTATGTTACATGATATTGAAATTGGCAATATCAGCATTGATTATATTATTGTGTTCAAACTGTCCAGATTTGGGAGAAATGCAAAAGATATTTTAAATTCTCTTACATTTATTCAGCGTTTTGGTGTAAATTTATTATGTAAAGAAGATGGTCTGGATTCTTCTAGTAGCATGGGTAAAATGATGATAACCATATTAGGTGCAGTAGCTGAAATGGAGCGTGAAAATATCATTGCCCAAAGTATGTTGGGCAGAGAAGAAAAAGCAAAACAAGGTGGCTGGAATGGTGGCTTTGCTCCATATGGATATGAATTAATTGATGGTAAATTGATACCTAAAGAGGGAGAAGCCGAGATTATAACCTTGATATTTGATAAGTTTGTTAATGGCAATATGGGTTACTCTACGATTGCTGGTTATTTGAATAAGCAGGGGATTGAAAGACTGCCAGCAAAAAACAGTCATGGCAGAAAATATACAGATTGGGATTCAAATCAGGTAAAAAGGATTCTTGACAATCCTTTATATACTGGCAGAATGGCATATGGCAGGCGAAGGACTGAAAAAGTAGACGGAACAGAAAATGAATATCGCTTGGTAAACAAAGATGAATATATATTGACAGAATCACGGTCGCATGAACCTTTAGTGGACGATGATACCTATAAAAAAGCCAGAGAAAAAAGGAAAGCCACAGGCAAAAAAGGTAATCCTAAGATTGGAAGGGAAGCGGTTCACTTACTGTCAGGCATTTTGAAATGCCCTAAATGCGGTTCTTCCATGTTTATTGATAAAAGCATATGGACTGATAAAAATGGCAAGCGTAAAGAGATTCTATACTATGTGTGCGGTCATTCTAAAAAATCCAAGCATGGTAATTGCACCAGAAACAGTGTACGAGCAGATGTAATTGAGCGAGAGGTTTTATACTATACCAAAAAACTAATAAAGAATCCAAGATTTGTTGAGGACATTCAAAGTCGGATAGGTACAAGTATTGACATCAGCGAAATTGAAAAGGAGCTACAGTATTACAAAAAGAATCTGGAAAAGTTGGAACGGAGCAAGAATAATCTAAGTGTAGATATTGATAATATTGTAGAATCTGACAAACATGCTGAACGAAAAAGATTAGACATGAATAAGCGTTTAAATAAGATTTATGATGATATATATGATGTTGAAGAAAGTATAATCGAATGTGAAGCCAAAATGGACAACATACAAAGAGAGAAACTTGATAGAGATGGTATTTATAAGATGTTGTTGGCATTTGATGATATTTTTGATACACTAAATGAAGCGGATAAGCGAAATCTAATCAAGAGCATGGTTAGCAAGATTGATGTGTTTTCAGCCGAAGAAGCCAAAGAACGGAAATATGTCTTAAAGTCGATAACATACGCATTTCCGATGGATAGAGAGATAGTAAAAAGTTTGACGGAAAATGAGCCACATGTGGAGACGGTTGTAATGCTTTCCCACAAAAAACCCGACAGTGTAATCAACGTAAAAGTGGAGTTTGGCGAGGGTGAGGGAAAAGTGCCGCTTGATAATATCGCCAAGAGAGCCGAAGCGTACAAGCCGAAAGAGCGAGTTACATACAAGATGATTAAGGAGTACATAGAAGCGAAGTATGGCTTTAAAGTACATACCGCATATATCGCAGAGGTAAAAAGAGATTTAGGATTGCCGATGTACGATGCTCCCAATGCGGTAGAGGAATTGAAACAGCCGAGGAAACATCCGACAGCGGAGAAAGCGGAAGCGATAAAGGATGCTTTGAAACATTTTGAAGTTATCTGATAATCATGGGCGTATCATTAAGAAATGGTGGTACGCTTATTTTCTTGCTCTTTTGCAGATGGTAAAGGTCGAAGTTTTGTGATAAAATTAAATATACAGGAGCTATTTATATAATGTTTGGCACATATGTGTATTGAGGTACAATGATGATAAAGAAAATTACGATTAAAAATTTTAAAAGTATAGAAATACTAGAAGTAGTTTGTAATGAGAATTTTAATGTCATAATAGGGGAAAATAATATAGGAAAGACTACTATTTTTGAAGCAATTCATTTATGGAAGATTTGTTATGATTCTAATATAAAGAAAGATAAAAAGCAGTTTTATGCAATGACTAAAAATATACCATTCAAAGACATGGATTTCTTGCGTGTCTATGATGATATGGATTTATTTAATGATAAATGCAAACCTAAAAACGCTGAGTTATTAGTTGGTTTAGAGATAGATTATAATAGTATTTTATTTAATCTAGGTTTTATTGTAAGTAAAGTTCAAAATATCGATAATGCATATTTACAGGTAAGATATGAAGATAAAGATGAATTTTTTAGGTTTGCTGATGAATTAGTAGGTCAGGGATATAATCTTATGAATGGTGTTGTTATTTGTGAATCAAGACCGATAGCAAACATCATTACTAAAGAACCTTACATGTATAAAAATCAAATATTAGATAAAATTTCTAAAGGGAAAGGACATGAGGTACTGCGAAATAAAATAACAAAGTCTCCAGTACATGTGGCTCGAATAGAACAACATATTAAAAATGTTATGGAGAAAGAGTATAAATTTGTAGAAGTCGATAAGGATAATAAAACATACATAAAATTGACTGTCAATAATACTAATATTCTTTCTCAAGGAAGTGGATTTTTGCAGGTTGCAGAAATATTTTCATCGTTGGAATACACAGAAGCAGCACTTTACATATTGTTGATTGATGAACCAGATTCTCATTTACATACTAAGTTGCAAAAAAAACTGATAGAAGAATTCAGAGCTATTGATAACAGCCAGTTATTTATTATTTCTCATAATGACAGATTTTTAAATGAAGTGCAGGATGGAGAACTTTTATTTATTGATGATAAAGGAAAACGGCGTGGAAGAATAGAACCTTTACGTCCTGGGTGTAAAAATTTGGTTTTGAATAATTTGTCAGGTGTTGTTGGTGCTATTGAACAATTAAAATATGTAGATAAGATTTTGATTTTAGAAGGAAAATCAGATAAGACTTTTTTTGAAAAGATGTTGCCAAAGTATCGTCAGTTTTTGGGAAAGGAAGAACCAAATGTGTACATTGACAAAGTAAATGGTATAGATACTTTGAACGATAAATTGTTGACGTATTCTACAGCATTTGATGGAATTGTACCCGATACAGCTAAATGGATTGTGATTAGAGATACTGATTGTGTCCCTATAAGTAAACAGTCAAGTGTTAAAGGAACTAATCTAGGCTACTTGAGAGCGACAAATAAAGATTTATATTTTCAAAAAGGCTATGGAATAGAGTCGACTTTTTTGAGCGAAACAAATATGTTTGTTAAATGGATATTAAAATATTACGAGCTAAATGATACAGAAAATTTGACTATAACGTCAATGGTTGAAGATTTGAATAATACATATGCTGGAAAAGTTCTTGTTAGTACCGATGCAATACATGAAGAACTGGAAAGTCATTTCCTGCGGCAAAAGGAGCAGAGAAAAGAGAAAATATATGAGACATTACGATTTCAGGAGATGTTGAGAGAAATTGATAATACAAAGATTTCATATATAATGACTAAACCGATATTGGATATGTATTTGGCTGAGTTACACGGAAGAATAGTAGCGATTTATGATATTTCTTTAAGTGCCTTAAGGAATGATACGCTTCTGGAATTTTATTATGGTAATATTTCGTCAATTGATGATATTTATGAATGTCATAAAGAACTGTTAGAACTTTTGTATTAAATAAAAATGCCTAAGTGAGAATACGAGTTGAAGCCAAGGGGTAAAGTAAAGGGTATCACCCTAAATGGGGTATAAATCTTTTTGCAAAAGAGGACGGTCTCGCTATCTAGTAATAAGAAGTAACTTTCACCGTATTTGGAGACGGTTGTAATGCTTTCCCACAAAAAACCCGACAGCGTAATCAACGTAAAAGTCGAGTTTGGCGAGGGTGAGGGAAAAGTGCCGCTTGATAATATCGCCAAGAGAGCCGAAGCGTACAAGCCGAAAGAGCGAGTTACATACAAGATGATTAAGGAGTACATAGAAGCGAAGTATGGCTTTAAAGTACATACCGCATATATCGCAGAGGTAAAAAGAGATTTAGGATTGCCGATGTACGATGCCCCTAATGCGGTAGAGGAATTGAAACAGCCGAGGAAACATCCGACGGCGGAGAAAGCGGAAGCGATAAGGGATGCTTTGAAGCATTTTGAGGTTATCTGATAATCATAAGCGTATCATTAAGAAATAGTGGTACGCTTGTTTTTTTCGCCCATTTGCATCTTTGATTATTCTTTTTTCTGTCTATATAATGAAAGCAAAAAGGACGGTGGCATTTATGAGAGAAAAGAAAAGTCATTTATATGTGGATGGAGAAGAAAGAAAACTCCTGTTACATAGCCTTGTAGGATTAAAAAATCAGCTCATACAGCAAGGCAGATATACAGACTGCGTTGATGAACTTATTTTTAAGGTTGTCCATGCACCTGTAAAAAAATTAAGGGTAGAACTGGCAGGGGGAAGTGATGTGCGATAAAGAATTTAAAGAACTGGTGAAGATAGCGGTAGAAAAATTAAAAGACGTATCCGTATTGAAACTGTTACAGGCTGACGCCAGTTATCAAAAAGACAGTAAGGATGAGGGATATGCGGAGGATGCCTTTAACCAGCTTGATTTGACGGAGGAACAAAGGGAAGTTTGCCAACATCTTATTGATTACAGGGAAAAGCAGGATTTTGAATATGGCACACATGCGTATATTGCAGGGTTGATAGATGCGTTTCATATTATGGCGGTATTGTTTCCAGAAAAATGGGATACGGAGAGAATAAAAGAAGCCTTATCACAAAAAAGCAGATAAGGCAGAGAATAAAACAGAATAGATTTTTACATAGCCGATTGGTGTAGTTTTAAACAAAACAGCCAGTCGGCTTTTTTTATTGCCATGAAACCTTTACATAGCCACCTTGACAAAGTGGCTAAATCTATGCGAAAGGAGGACGCACCCTATGTCAAATTGCAAAGTAATCGCTTTAACCAACCAGAAAGGCGGTGTAGGAAAGACCACCACGGCAGTCAATCTGGGCGTTAGCCTTGCACAGCAGGGCAAAAAAGTCCTGCTCATTGATGCCGACGCACAGGCAAATCTAACCATGTCGCTCGGTTACAGCAGACCCGACGACTTGCCCGACACGCTTTCCACCATCATGCAGGACATCATTGACGATAAATCTGTCGATGTTTCCAGAAGCATCCTGCACCATGACGAGGGCGTTGACCTGCTCCCGTCCAACATTGAGCTGTCGGGATTGGAAGTAAGGCTGATTAACGCCATAAGCCGTGAAAGCGTGCTGAAAACCTGCATCAATGAGGTAAAAAAGAACTATGATACTGTCCTTGTTGACTGTATGCCGAGTTTGGGTATGCTGACAATCAATGCGCTTGCGGCTGCTGACAGTGTGGTTATCCCGACACAGCCCCATTATCTTTCGGCAAAAGGTTTAGAGCTGTTGCTTCGCTCCGTGTCTAAAGTGAAACGGCAAATCAACCCGCACCTGCGGATTGACGGCATCCTTATGACGATGGTAATGCCACGCACGAACATCTCTAAGGAAATCACGGCAACGGTTAAAAGTGCCTACGGGCAGAGAATTAAGGTATTTGACACCCAGATACCCCACTCCATCCGTGCCGTGGAAGCCACCGCAGAGGGCAAGAGCATTTTTGCCTACGACAAAGGCGGCAAGGTAGCCGCCGCTTACGAGCAGTTCGGAAAGGAGGTGGCAGAGCTTGGCGAGAAACAGAGGAAGCAAAATCGAGCTGACCGCATACGATGACCTCTTTGAAACGGACGAGAGCCGTGCGGAAGCAAACCTAAGCAAAATAAGGGAAATCCCGATTTTGGAGATTGACGAGTTCCCAGACCACCCGTTCAAGGTCTTAATGGACGAGGATATGGAGCAGCTTGTGGACAGCGTAAGGCGGAGCGGCGTAATGACCCCTGCCACAGTCCGCCAAAAAGAGGACGGGCGGTATGAGCTTATCAGCGGTCATAGGCGGAAAAAGGCTTGCGAGCTTGCAGGGCTTGAAACGCTCAAATGCGAAGTCAAGGAGCTGACCCGTGACGAAGCGATTATTGTCATGGTGGAAAGCAATCTCCAAAGGACAACTATCTTGCCGAGTGAGAAAGTGGATAGGCTACAATAAACTGGACAGATTTTTTAAGGTCATATAGTATAAAATCAATAAGCAAAGGAGCAA
>RAZD01000032.1 GCA_003612525.1 bacterium C-53
TCTTTTGTCTTGCCATAATAAAAGGCCCTCCTATGATTTTTTATTTTATCATAGAAGACCTTTCAAAACACCATTTACAGAAAAAACTTCACATGCCCTATAAAACATCGAAACATTAAGTGACAAAATATAAGGTTCTATTTGAAAATAAGAAGAACCTTATATTTTGGACTTCTTTTTTCTTTTCATATGCTTTGTATACATGGCAAATCATAGAGACGGGAATGCATATGCTGGCAGTCCTATCTATTATTTGTTTAGAGAATTTGATACGAACCAATCCTACGAATCTCAATGCTCCAGCATCGTCTCAATGAAAATTCCAAATCCTTTTGTCGAATCCTGCACAAAAACATGTGTGACCGCACCAATGATCTTTCCGTCCTGTATAATAGGGCTTCCGCTCATCCCCTGCACAATCCCGCCGGTAAGCTCCAAAAGCTCCGGATCCGTCACCTGAAAAACAATTCCCTTATTTACACTCTCAGGATTAAAGTCTACTTTTGTAATCTTGATATCGTACTCACTCCGAATACCGTCTACTGTCGACAGGATGGTTGCAGGTCCCGTCTTAATATTCTGTTTCAGTCCGATCGGCAGTGCATCAGACCCAACTTCCCTTCGAAGCTCCTCATTTCCAATGCCAAATATGCCGCCTGAAGTATTATCCGTAATCTCGCCAAGTACACATTCCTCCTGATAATTAATCACACCCGTCAGCTCACCCGGCGTACCTGTCTTTCCCTTTACAATAGACAGGATTTCTGTCTGATACAGGGTTCCACCATAAAGCTCCATCAGATCAGCCGTATCCGCATCATTAATTCCATGTCCAAGAGCGCCGAACTCTCCATCCTCCTTCAGATAAGTAAGCGTACCGATACCCTGCGTGTTATCACGGACCCAGATACCAAGCTTATATTCCCCCGGCAGTGTTTCGACTGCATGTACTCTGATCTGAAATTCATCGCCTCCCCTTCTGATGCCGAGAACCACTTCATCATTTCCACTGTTCTGAAGCCGGTCAATAAGCTCTGCCTTGCTATTAATCTCCATGTTATCGACCGACGTGATATAATCCCCGGTTCTTAAGAGGTACTCTGACGGTTCATATTCAAGCCCGTCAAGCCCCTTCACTGTGCCTGTACCTATGACTAAAATTCCGTCCGTTTTCATATAAATTCCAATCGGAATTCCTGCTGGTATCAGATTCTTATCTTCTATTACGGATACTTTCACGGTTTTCATCGGAATAATGCCAAAAAGCTTGCAATTCATCGTATAGCTTCCGTTCTTTTCCGAATACAGAATCAAATCACGCTGTAAATCAATATGAATACTGTTTTTCGGTATATTCGATTTCGTAAAATCGCCTGCTTCTACCGCTTCAAAATCATAGGCATCCGAATAGAGATTTCCCTGTACAGGGACACGAAACTGAAAGCTCTGCTCCTGTCCTTCAAAAATATGAATACTGGATGGTATTCTGTTAAAACTTTCCATGTACATAAAACAAAACAGGATGCACACAGACAAACATGTACATCCTATCAGTATTCTACGGTATATTTTTAATCTGTTGTTCATCAGTCCACATTCCTTTCGCGCTTTGCTATTTAGTATGCGGCCTTTTTCTTTTTTCAAACAGATTTATCTTGCCAAATCTTTCATTTCTTTTGCATTTTTTAAAACTGCATCCGTGATTCTGGCGCCGCCGAGCATTCTGGCAAGCTCTTCAACGCTTTCCCCCTCTGAAAGTTCTTTCACCTGCGTAAGCGTCGCACCCTTTTCAAAATCTTTTTGAATCAGAAAATGATGTGATGCCTGCGCCGCAATCTGCGGGAGATGCGTAATACAGATCACCTGATGCTCCCTTGACACCTCCGTAAGCTTCTCCGCAACCTTCTGCGCCGTCCTTCCACTGATTCCCGCATCGATCTCATCGAAAATCAAGGTATCGACGCTGTCTTTTCTTGCAAGCACTGTTTTCAGCGCAAGCATAATACGTGAAAGCTCACCGCCGGATGCCACCTGCGAAAGCGGTTTTATCTTCTCCTCCGGATTTGTGGAAATCAGAAATTCCACCTGATCGAACCCTTTGCGCGTGTATTTTAAAGGTTCCTCCCGCACATCAATTTCAAACTGCACATCCAGAAAATTAAGATCTAAAAGCGCCTGTTTTAAGAGCTTCGAGAATTCTTTGCTGCATTTTTTCCGTATCCTAGAAGCTTTTTTGCAGGATTCGCCAAGCTCCTTCTCCGCTTTTAAAAGCGCGGCCCGTATCTCCTCCCGGAATCTGTCATAATCCTTTAATTTCTCAAGCTTATTCTCACTTTCCTCTTTGTACTCAAGCACCTTTTCAATCGTATTCCCGTATTTGCTTTTCAGATGATTCACCGTATTCAGACGTTCTTCAGTCTCGTGGAATTCCTCTTCCGAAAATTCAGCATCTGCCATATACTCTGAAAGGTTTCTGTTAAAATCATTTAAAAGACTGTCAATATCCGTAAGCTGCTCCGAAAGACCGGAAATAGTCTCATCAAAAGCTGCCACGCCATTCAATTCACGAAGCGCCCGTCCAACGAATTCACCCGCTCCGCTCTCGTATCCTGTTTCCCGGTAAGCAGCGCCCGCCGCTTCCATGATCTTCTTTCCGTTTACCATCCTTCGGTACTCACGTTCCAATATTTCATCTTCCCCGGCGGACAGCGATGCCGCTTCAATCTCCTCAATCTCATACTCCAGCAGGGAAATTTCACGATTTTTCTCGTTTTCATCCATATCGTTACTTTCAAGCTCCCTGGCTAAACGCTGATACTCTTCATAGCAGCTTCTCAGCTTTGCCAGTACCGAAGAAAGCTCTTCCTCACCGTAAGCATCCAGAATATCCAGATAATTTTTCTTTGAAAGCAGCGACTGGTTTTCATGCTGCCCGTGAATATCAATCAGCAATCCCGCTGTTTTTTTCAATATGGAAGCCGTTACGGTTTCGCCGTTAATCCGCGCCGTGCTTCGCCCATTCTGAATCTTGCGCTGCATCAGAACGCTTCCGTCTTCCTCAATCGGAATCTCAAGTTCCTTTAAGGCATGAAGCTTTTCCTCTTCCTCCACGGAAAAAAGAAGCTCCACAAGCGCCGCCTTCGTCTCATCACGCACCATGTCTTTCGGAATTTTACCGCCGAGCGCTATATTCACCGAACTGATAATCAGTGATTTTCCGGCGCCTGTCTCACCTGTAAGAATATTTAAGCCCTCTTTGAAGTCAACTTCCGCCTCTCTGATTAAAGCGAGGTTTTTCACATGCAAATTTAATAACATTCTTCCTCCTTCGCTTCTCTCCTTCAGTTTTTATATTAATTCTCCAATTTTATCCATCAGCACAACTGTCTCTTCCACACTTCTGACGGCGCACATAATTGTGTCGTCTCCCGCGATACATCCCACAATCTCATGAAACTTCATTGCATCAAGCGCCGCCGCCACAGCCATCGCCATACCGGAAACCGTCTTAATCACAAGAATGTTCTGTGCCATATCCATTGAGACAAGACCATCCTTTAAAACACGCACATACTTATCCGCCAGATATTCTCCGTCAGGCGCCGTAACCGCATAACACTGTTTTCCGTTTGGAGCCGGAACCTTACTGAGCTTCAGCTGCCGAATATCTCTTGAAACCGTCGCCTGCGTCACCTCAAATCCTGCTGCCTGAAGACGTTCCGCAAGCTCCTCCTGCGTCTCTATATTATATTTTTTAATCAGCTCTTTAATCTTTAAATGCCTGTCTCTCTTCATTCAGTCCTTAAATTTCCTTCCAAGTATAGTAACAAAACTTTCTTTATGAATTCTCACGATTTTTGTCGTTTTCTGCGATGCCGCTATGCACACACTATCTCCTGCGCCCATAACAATACTGTCTCTGCCGTCGAATGTCGTCTCTGCCATCCGGTTTACATCCTGGCTGCCCTGCACGGTTTCAATCCGCACACGGTCCTCCGCCGACAAGACAATGCTCCTTGTATTCAGCGTATGCGGACAGATCGGCGTAATCACCATCATCCTGGCTCTGGGCTCCACAATCGGGCCTCCCGCCGATAAACTGTATCCGGTGGACCCCGTAGGCGTTGACACAATGACGCCGTCCGCCCGGTAGGAACAGAGGTACCGCCCGTTCACATATAATTTATATTCAATGATCCGAAGCCTGCCATAACGGTTGATTACAATATCGTTCAGCGCAACCGATTCCCTGACGCCATCCGACGTCATAACCATCCCGTCAAGCATCATTCGCTCCTCAATCTCATATTCTCCGTCTAAAAGGCTTTGAAGGGATGGAAGTAAACCTTCAACCTCAACATCCGCCAGAAATCCAAGCGTGCCAAGATTCACTCCCAGCAACGGAATATTACGGTTTATCATGTCATGCGCCGCCTGTATCAGCGTCCCGTCACCGCCAAGCACAACAATACAGTCCACTTCATCCGGAACTGTATTCTCCTGCGTATAAAACCCGTGTTTATTCGTATCCGCGGCATGAACAATGCATCTTTTACCGTTTCTTTCAAAAAAGTCCGATATCGTGCCCGAAATCTTCAGATCGCGGTCTTTCATATTATTGGCAATCAGATAAAAACATTCCATATCAGTTCTCATGCTCCTCCACAACCTGCTTTTTCCCGTCAAGCGATTCATGTGCCGCCGTCACGATAACAGATATCAATTGATCTGCTGCCTGCATCCCGGCCGTTTCCCGCTCTGCCGGCCTGCGGATAAAAAGCAGATATTCAATATTGCCTTCCGGTCCCCTGACCGGAGAAAAATCAAGTCCCTGAACAGAAAATCCAATACTCTCTGCGTATGTAATCACTTTTTCTATGACCTCTTCATGAACCTTCGCATCGCGGACAACGCCCTTCTTGCCAACCTTCTCACGTCCTGCCTCAAATTGGGGCTTAATCAGACATGCCATCTCACCGCCCTGTTTTAACAGTTCGTATGCAGGAGACAAAATCTTTGTAAGCGAGATAAAGGAAACATCCACCGAAGCAAAATCAATCTCCTCCGGCACCTGTTCTCTTGTCACATAGCGGAAATTTGTCTTTTCCATGCATACCACACGCGCATCCTGCCTGAGTTTCCATGAAAGCTGGCCATATCCCACATCAATTGAGTATACCCTTGATGCGCCATTTTGCAGCATGCAGTCGGTAAAGCCTCCGGTAGAAGCTCCGATATCCATACATACCTTCCCCGTAAGGCTGACCGGAAAAACCTGCATTGCCTTCTCAAGCTTTAGTCCGCCCCGGCTCACATAGCGCAAAGTCTTTCCCTTTATCTCGATAACGGAAGATTCGTCAAACACCGCCCCGGGCTTATCCTCACGCTGACCTTTCACAAAGACACTGCCTTCCATAATCAGGGCTTTTGCCTTCTCTCTCGATTCACTTAATCCACGCTTTACCAAAAGGACGTCTAATCTTTCTTTCACTCTGCATCTCCGTTAATATCTTTTCCGTAATTGAATCCTTGTCAATTCCAACTTCTCTTTTTAATATATCCACGTTTCCGTGTTCCACATATTCATCCGGCAGTGCAACGTTCACTACCTTAATCTGAATCTTATTTCTGTCCACGAAATCACGTACTCTCTCACCGTATCCGCCGCTTAACACGTTCTCTTCCATTGTGACCAGCAGTTTGTGATTTTCGGCGGCCACGCACACTGCCTCTTCGTCTATCGGCTTTACGAATCGTGCATTCACAATACTGCACGCATATCCTTTTCCCTTTAATTCCTCTCTGACCTTAACTGCCGTCTTTACCATGCTTCCCACTGCAAATAATACAATTCCGGATTCCGCATAAAGAACTTCACTTCTCCCGTATTCAATCGGCTCACGAAACTCCTTTAAACCATCATACGCCTCACCTCTCGGATAGCGCACAGCAACGGGCAGTCCGAGATCAACCGCAAAACGGAGCATATCAGCAAGCTCCCATTTATTTTTAGGCGCCATGATATGCATATTGGGAATTGATGACAAAAAGGACAGGTCGAAAAGCCCCTGATGCGTCTCACCGTCACTTCCAACAAGGCCGGCGCGGTCAATTGCGAACACTACCGGAAGATTCTGAATGCAGACATCATGTAAAATCTGATCGTAAGCACGCTGCAGAAAAGAAGAATATATCGCAACCACAGGCTTAAGCCCTCCCGCCGCAAGCCCTGCCGCGAATGTTACCGCGTGCTCCTCCGCAATTCCCACATCAAAAAAGCGGTCAGGATACATATTCCGGAAGCGCTTAAGCCCCGTCCCGTCCGGCATTGCAGCGGTTATCGCAACCACCTTGTCATCTTTGGCCGCAATCTTGTTGATCACTGTCGCAAACACATCCGTATAATTGGCTTTGATTCTGCTCTTAAGCGGAAGACCTGTCTCAAGGTCAAACGGCTCCGCACCATGAAAACGCGCCGGGTGGCGCTCCGCCGGCCCAAATCCCTTTCCTTTCTTCGTAATCACATGGATGATTACCGCATGATCAATCTTCTTCGCATCCCTCACAAGCTTCGATACCGCTTTGATATCATGCCCGTCCACCGGGCCTAAATACGTAATTCCCATATCTTCAAAAAGCATGCCCGGAACCACAAGCTGTTTGAAACTGCTCTTGTACCGTTTCAGCGTATCGACAACCGTTCCGCCGTATTTTGGCATTTTAAGAAGAAGTTTTTCGAGGTTTACCTTAAATTCACGATAATTATCGGCAGTTCGGATGCTTCTTAAATATTTGGAAATCCCGCCGACATTCTCAGAGATCGACATATTATTGTCATTTAAAATGATAATAAAATTCGTGCGAAGCCGCGCCGCATTATTCAGCGCCTCATATGCCATTCCGCCAGTCAATGCCCCATCGCCGATCACCGAAATAACCGTATGGTTTTCTCCTTTCAGGTCTCTTGCTTTCACCAGACCAAGACCTGCGGAAATCGATGTGGAACTGTGTCCGGTGTCAAATGCATCGCAATTGCTCTCCTTGCGTTTTGGAAATCCACTCATTCCGCCAAATTTACGAAGACCGTCAAACCCATCTCTGCGCCCTGTCAGGATTTTGTGCGTATATGACTGATGCCCGACATCCCACACAATTTTATCCTGCGGAAAATTCAGCGCTAAATGCATGGCCATCGTAAGTTCGATCGCACCGAGATTGGAGCCCAAATGACCGCCCGTCTTGCTGATTTTCTCTATAAGAAAATCTCGGATTTCCTGTGCAAGCTTATTATAGTCGGCAGGCGCAATCTTCTTTATGTCATTTGCCTGATTGATTTTTTCTAACAGCATTTTACTTTCATCCCTTTCATAATTCACGGCCGATCAAAGATTCTATCAGTTCATTCAAAAACTCATTCTGGTTCGGCAGGCCGCGGAAAATGGATATTGCACGCTCAGACATCTCTTTCACGTCGTTCTTCGATTCCTCCATTCCCCGAAGCGTCACATAGGTTGTCTTATGGTTTTTTTCATCGCTTCCGACGGGTTTTCCAAGAACTTCCTGGTTTCCTTCCACGTCAAGAATATCATCCTGAATCTGGAACGCCACACCGATCAGCCGCGCCGCCTCTTCCACACGCCCGACATCCTCACAGGATGCGCCCGCAAGCACCGCACCGATCATCATGGCACACTCAATCAGCGCGCCGGTTTTCCTCTCATGGACAAACGTAAGTTCATCCATATTCATCATTTCGCCCGCCTTTTCCTTCTCTACATCGACAGCCTGACCGCCCAGCATTCCATATAACCCTGCCTTTTGTGCAAGAATTTTCAGTGCCTGAGGTATCCTCGGATTTTCCGGCTCAAGGTCAAATGCTTTAAGTGCAGTCTCAAAAGCAAAATTAAGAAGCGCATCCCCCGTAAGCACAGCCATTCCTTCTCCATACACAACATGCGTTGTCTTCCTGCCCCTGCGGTATTCATCATTGTCCATAGCCGGAAGGTCATCATGCACCAGCGAATAATTGTGTATCATCTCAAGCGCCGCCATAAAAGGTTCGATGACTTTTCCATGTCCCCCAAATAACGTATACACTTCTTTCATAAATACAGGCCGGAGTCTCTTTCCGCCTGCTTTCACACTGTAATGCATGGCATCTATAACTGTTCTTTGATATCCCTCTTCTTCAGGCAGATAAGAACATACAATCTGTTCCGCCGCCTTCACCTTCTGTTCCAAGACTTCCTTAAAATTCATCCAGTTCGCCCTCCTGATTGACCGCAAGTACGTTCTTTTCCACCCGGTCAATCTTCTCATCACACTGTTTTAAAAGCTTCATCCCCTCCTGATATACGGCAAAAGCCTCATCAAGAGAAATCGTTTCATCTTCCAGTTTTCCGATCGTTTCCTCGATCTTCTCAAATGCTTCTTCTATTTTCAGTTCCATGTCCGCTCCGCTCCTTTTGTGCTCAGAACTTCCGCCTCAATGCTCCCGTTTTTCACATGCATGCGCAGCCTGTCCCCTTTTTCCACCTGATGGATATCGGTCACCGTTCTGCCGTCTTCTCCCTCAATCAGAGAATATCCCTGGTTCAGCTTAAGAAGCGGGGACAGTCCGTTCATCTTCTCTATATAGACGTCCAGAATATGCCTCATCCTCCAAATCTTCTGATTCATCGCTTCCGTAAGCTTCTCCTCCAGATTGATTGCACGGACGCGTTTTTCCTTAATCTGGACCTGCGGGCTCAAATGCTTCAGACGCATCCGGCACCGCTCACAGATTTCACGGTACAAATGGATTTCCTGTCGAATCAGATGGTTCAGACTATTGTGATAATCAAGCGAGCGTTCCACATATTTCGCATATTCAAATACGGCAAGCTCCGCCGCCGCTGAAGGCGTCGGGGCCCTTAAATCGGCAACCCAGTCCGCAATCGTCGTATCCGTCTCATGTCCGACTGCTGAAATAATGGGAATGCTGCATTCAAAAATGGCACGGGCTACGATCTCTTCATTAAACGCCCACAAATCTTCAATCGAACCGCCGCCGCGCCCTACAATCATCGTATCAACGCCGATATCCTCCAGCGCGCGGATACCGTTCACAATGCTCTCTGCCGCTCCATCTCCCTGTACCTTCGCCGGATAGACAATAATCTGAATGTAGGGATTCCTGCGTTTTGCAATATGGATAATATCCTGTACCGCCGCTCCTGTCCTTGCCGTCACAACGCCAAGCGTGCCGATGTATTCCGGTATCGGCTGCTTATATTCCTTCGCAAACATCCCCATCTCTTCCAGTTCTTTCCGAAGCTGTTCATACCGCTCATACAATGC
The DNA here is from genome assembly GCA_003612525.1 of bacterium C-53. GTDB lineage: Bacteria > Bacillota > Clostridia > Lachnospirales > Lachnospiraceae > C-53. The sequence goes on from RAZD01000032.1 coordinate 9,340, forward strand.
GCCCGCACCGTCGAGCGTAATCTCCCTCGCATAAATCTGATACTTTCCATCTCTCTCGTAAACACTCACCGAACCGCCTACGATAACCGACTGTCCTTCCTGCATACGAAAAGAAAGACCGCCCCGGTTTCCGGCGAACATCACTCCCGCCATAGCACCGTTTCTGTCTTTCAATGTAAAATAGATATGCCCCGAAGTATGATACTTTACATTGGAAAGCTCACCCTTGATATAGATGGAACTTAACAGTACATTCTGTTCGAACATACCATGAATATATGCATTAACCTGTCCTACACTATATACCTGCATCCTTTTCTTCTTCAACCATCTTCGCCAGAATGCCATTTACAAAAGAACCTGACTCATCCTGACCGTATTTTTTTGCCAGCTCCACTGCCTCGTTGATCGCAACCCTGACCGGTACATCCTCATCATGCCTCATCTCATAGGCCGCCAGTCGGATGATTGTCAGTTCCACTTTCCCCATACGGGAAGTATTCCACTTTTCCGCCTTTTCATTAATCAATTGGTCGATTTCAGAAAGTTTTTTCAGAATATTCTGAAATTTCTTCTGAATATATTCCTCATCTTCTTCCGATGCAGGCTGTTCCATCTCCTCAAAATAAAGTTTCACCTGCTCTTCCATCTCCTCAAGAGAATTAAATTCCACACGAAAAAGCAGCATAAAAATATGCTCTCTCAGCTCTCTTCTACTCATTCCGGTTATGCTCCTTTGCTCTATGCACACTCAGAAAATCCGCCGCAAAAGCAGATTCCGGGAAGATTTAAAGAGTGCATCCTAGTCGAAAATGCCGCCCGCAAAATACAGGCGGCACCAATATTCCTAATGTTTTTCCATATCTACTCCGGCAATTCGGATATTGACATCCGTCACCTCAAGCCCTGTCATGTTCTCGATGGCAGCTTTCACCTTGTCCTGAACCAGTTTACAGATTTTAGGAATCCCGTAACCATACTCAACAAGGATAGCCAGGTTTACTCTGACTTTTCCGTCCTCAACAATCACTTTCACGCCTTTATTCAGATTCTTCACGCCAACCTTGCTCATCAGCTCATTCGTAATATTGCCTGCCATTGCGGAAACACCGTCCACCTCAGTCGCCGCATAACCGGCAATTACAGCCACAACATCATCGGCAATTTTCACTTCACCCTGGCTGTCCGTTCCTAATACATACGTTTTTTTATCCGTCTCTTTCGCCATCTTCTAATTCAAACCTCCATTCCTGCACGAAAACATCCATATTTTGAATTATACCAAATACCACCCTGTTTGGAAAGACTATAAATAGCAAATCAGCGTCAGGTTGTCATCCATCCTCACATACCGTATGCTCCTGCTGCCCTTCAGATAATCCACCCAGCCCTGCTTTGTAATCAGCTCATCCATCAGAAAGGCATATACATCTTCACTGCCGCACTTAATTGCAACACTCTCCTGCCCGTTCTCATATGCTTTCTCGAATACGTCTTCCACCTGAGAAAGATCGCGTTCCGTCAGATAATTTCCTTCTCTGACAAAGTAGAAATTTTCGAGAGAGTCACAGGCCGGCAGAGACAGATTCGTCACCAGACGATGCGTACGGTTCATCTGCTCATCATCCGCTCCCAGATAATCATAATTGATTCCGTTCATTTGAAGAGATTCGCCGTCCACCCCTCTGTAGGAAGCATCTCCCCACGTGGCATCCATATAGCACCATGTACCGTTTAATTTCATAAGGTTCCACGCATGAGGCTCTCCGCCTTTCACTGTCCCGCTGACAAGCGCGCATTCAATCCCCGCATGTTTCAGAAGATACTGCGCCGCCTTTGCATACCCCTGGCACACACTTCTTCCGTTCAGGAAAACACTGCATATATTTTGATTATCGGGCGCATTCGTATCGTATTCTGTATTCAGAATCAGATATTCATAAATATATTTTGCCTTTTCATATTCATCCCATGTATCCGGCATCTCCTCAAAGCATCTGTTTGTATACTGGTCCATCTGCTCTTTAAGCAGCCTGCTCTCTTCTGCGCTCTTCGTATATTTCCCGGTGAAGTAAAGCGCTGTCACCTCTTCGTTTGACGTATATTTGGACATAGAGTAACCGTCGATAAAGAAAAGCTCCGGATGGTCATCACAGACATACTGAAATACACGGTCCGTCTGATCAGCGTCTAAGGAACTGAGCTTTATATTCTCCGCATGATTCATAAGAATCGTGTAAAGTTCCGCATAAAGTCTCCTGTCATCTTCTGAAATCCTGTCATAGCAGAAGCCGCCGTCCTGCCATCTGCTGCTCTCCCACAGTTCATTGTCCGACAGACCGATCGCCTCACGCGCCGCCTCATCCTTTGCATCTTCTCTGCCGCTCTCTCTGTTTCTGGCAAGTGAATTCCTGCCGTTAATCAGCGTCCGCACATCCTCCATATGAACCGAGCAGCCGCATAAACACAGTGAAATCAGACAGAAAACGGTGATCAACTTCCCTCTTTTCAAACAGATACCTCTTTCCCCAATGTGAGACTTAATTGCGTCCAAACTCTGTAAGCATAAGTCCTTTGTTCCGCTCAAGCACCATGCCGACGCTCCAGCTGTTGACAAATAAAAGCAACGGCCTCTCTTTTAAATCCTTAATCTTTTTCATATCCGATGTTCCGACAATTTTGTCAAGATCAATTTCCTGATTTTCAATCCATCGGATATGTTCATACGGAAGCGTCTCAAGTTTAATATCCACATTATATTCATTTTCAAGCCGGTATTTTAACACCTCAAATTGCAGAACACCGACAACACCGACAATGATCTCTTCCATACCGGTATTGTATTCCTGAAAAATCTGTATCGCGCCTTCCTGCGCAATCTGATTAATCCCCTTTACAAATTGTTTTCGTTTCATCGTATCCATCTGACGCACTCTGGCAAAGTGTTCCGGCGCAAATGTAGGAATTCCTTCATACGTAAATTTCTCTCCTGACATACAAATCGTATCGCCAATTGAAAAAATACCCGGGTCAAATACGCCGATAATATCGCCGGCATACGCTTCTTCCACAATATGGCGGTCAGATGCCATCATCTGCTGCGGCTGGGAAAGACGCATATTCTTTCCACCCTGCACATGATACACTTCCATCCCCGCATCAAACTTTCCTGAGCAGATGCGCATAAAGGCGATACGGTCTCTGTGCGCTTTATTCATATTTGCCTGAATTTTAAATACAAATGCGGAAAAATCATGCTCCATCGGATCAATGATACCGGCATCTGATTTTCTCGGGAGCGGCGAGGACGTCATTGAGAGAAAATATTTCAGGAATATTTCCACGCCAAAATTCGTGAGCGCCGAGCCAAAAAATACAGGTGAAAGCTCACCAGCATCGACAAGCTCCTGATCAAACTCCGCACTGGCTCCGTCAAGAAGTTCAATCTCCTCAAGAAGTTTTTCCTTTGCTTCCTCCCCGATGTAAGACACAAGCGTTTCGGTATCCTCCACCGGAATCTCCACTGCCTGACCTTCTTTCGTTCCCTTTTCCGTATCCGAATAGAGAATCACACACTTTTTATTGCGGTCATAAACACCCTTGAATCCCTTTCCCGAGCCAATCGGCCAGTTCACCGGACAGGTTGCAATCCCAAGCTCCTTCTCGATTTCATCAATCAGGTCAAACGTATCATTTGCATCGCGGTCCATCTTGTTGATAAATGTAAAAATAGGTATCTTCCGCATCACGCAGACTTTAAAAAGTTTCCTGGTCTGCGCTTCCACGCCCTTTCCTCCGTCAATCACCATCACCGCCGAATCCGCCGCCATCAGCGTACGGTACGTATCTTCCGAGAAATCCTGATGACCGGGGGTATCGAGAATATTGATGCAGCAATTATCATAATTAAACTGAAGGACGGATGAAGTAACCGAAATACCTCTCTCCTTTTCAATCTCCATCCAGTCAGACACTGCATGTCTTGCAGTCGCTTTTCCCTTGACACTTCCTGCCAGGTTAATCGCTCCTCCATATAAAAGAAATTTCTCCGTCAATGTTGTTTTTCCCGCATCCGGATGGGATATAATGGCAAATGTTCTTCTCTTCTCAATCTCTTCTCTGTAATTCGGCACTTCTCTAATCTCTCTTTCTATTTCCTATTTCACAGGATACGGCGGCAGGCCTTCGCGGACTCTGCGCTCGTTCATCTTTTCAATCATTTCTTCAATCTGCGCGCGCGGCAGGACGACACGTTCCTCCGCAATCATACGGTCAATGGAATAACCATGTGAAAGCAGATGCTCAATCACTCCACCCCACGCAAAATTCTTTACAAAATCGCCCAATGCTTCATGAAAATAATCAGGCATTGATAACCTCCGTAATCCACATCCTGTATTTTATTCTGCAATCAGTTTATCCATCTTCAAAATGTGATTGTATAGCCAGTCTGTCAAAAATGTCAGAATTTCCTGAATCTTTCCGTCCTGCTCCTCCTCAAATCCCGCTTCATTAATTTCCTCAAGCTTCTGAACAAACTGTTTATGCTGCGCCCTCTGAATAAAAAGCGCCGGATAGTCAATCGATTTCATATATTCTTCTTCATCGCTGAAATGCTTCTCCGTATAATCCTGAAGCTCTCTGAAAATATCCGAAAGCTGGTCATATTTATCATGCAGAAATTCCTCCTGAAGAAGCTGGTACGCACTTTCCGCAAGCTCAAATAAATGTGTATGCTCTTCGTCAATTAGCTCAATTCCCGTTAAATATTCTTCTGTTATCTGATACATGTAAACGTCCTCCTTCTATGTAGTTTTCTTCCTGATTTCAGGAACTGTGTGATTACGCCTGTTGTTATTGTATTCGTAATTGTGGAAACTGGCAAGTGGAAACTGGATATTAGGCTCATTATTATCATAAATATAGTATAATACTATATTCGTGTCAATATTCCGCACTATAATTCGGATATACGCACAGCATCCCGGGGCAGATGATTTGTACAGAAGAAATCCTCCAAATCAATCCTGACCTGGAGGCATTATTTTAATCATATTTATTGTAGCCTGAAAAATGATACATCTTTATCCTATTCAATACATACCAGAACTTTTACATACTCTTCTGTCTTATCCCGCATCATCCGAAGCCCTTCGCAAAGTTCCTCAAATGCAAAGCACTGAGTAATGTACTGCTCCGGATGAATTCTGCCGCGCTTAAGCCTGTCAAGGACATAATGCCAGTCATCCCTATCACTGTGCGTATAGGAAGAATTCCAGCTTCCCCTGACTTTAAGCTGGTTCCTTAAAATCTTCCAATAGATATTTTTCTCAAAACAAATATCCGAAGCGGGATTCCCGACAAGCTGAACCATTCCATTCGGTGCCGTACAAGCGACACCTTCTGATATGGTCTCGTTTCTGCCAACACATTCAAAGAAAACATTGACGCCGCATCCTCCGGTCCGTTCCATCAGCCACTTCTGCATATCTTCTTTTCTGCTGTCGCAGAAATGCTGCTCCGAAATACCAAATCCATCTGTCATTTTCCTCTGAAACTCTTTATTGCCAATCACAAGAAGATCAGAAATACCGGCCTCCCTTAAAAACATTAAAAGAAGAAGGCCGATTGTTCCAAGCCCGCAGACCGCAACGGTTCCCGTATCCATATCGCCGCCGGAACACACGCTTCTCATCGCATGTACCGCAACCGCCATAGGCTCCATCATCGCCGCCTGTTCGTAGGACACATTGTCCGGGAGTTCCATCAGATTCCATTCAGGCACCGCCACATACTCCGCAAAACCGCCATTCGTCCGTGAACCCAGATAATCATAGGAACGGCAAAGCTCGTACTGCTCTCTCTGACAGGGCTCACACACTTTACAGGGGATCAGGGGAAATACGGCGACACGTTTTCCGATCAGCTCCTTATTAACTCGTTCCCCTGCTTCAACCACTTCCCCGGAAAATTCGTGCCCCGGTATCAGAGGATAAGAATATGTACCTGTTCTGAAAATTCTCGGAATATCAGAACCGCAGATTCCCGCCGCCCGCACCCTGACCAGCGCTTCATTTGGCTTTACAACCGGTTTCTCCGTATCCTCGTACCTTAAATCATCAATGTCATACAATACATATGCTTTCATCCTTACCTCCAGCTATATCCTGCCCGGCTGTCTTTCAGCGGAAATTTTCTGCCGGAACCTTTCCAAATCCTGCGCCGTAGTAATCTTAAAGTTGTCCTCATCGCCATTCACCATCACAATGTCAAGCCCCGCTAGGACAGCAGGTTCCGTAGAACCTTTCATATCCAGTATCCGGTCTTCAGACAATGCTTTATTGGCGTCAAAATAAGCGCCTAACCGAAAGACCTCCGGCGCCTGCCCTGCAAAAACTTTCTCTCTGTCCAATAAAGCCGTCACGCATTTCCCGTCCTCACTCAGATAGACCGTATCTTTCATCGGCAGAACCGGCATCACTCCGTCATGCCCCTGCGCTTTGTCAAAACAGAACTGTATTGTTTCACTCTTCACAAGTGGCCTGGCCGCATCATGAATCATGACATAACTGTCACCGGATGCATACTGCATAACATCTCTTAGACCATTCAATATGGAAAGCTGCCGGTTCGCACCCGGCTTTGAAAATCCCTTCCATTTACACCTGAATCCGTCACTGTCCGCCGACTGTTCAATAAAGTCATGCCAGAATGGGTCTGCAACAATCTGAATCGCATCCACTGCACCACTTTCCACAAATTTGTCAAGACAATATGCGATGATCGGCCTGTCCATTACTTGTACATACTGCTTTGGAATTTCGCTGCCAAGACGCATCCCCGTGCCTCCAGCAAGGATGATTGCTATATTCATTCTCCCGTACCTTTCATTCACCTGTATCCGATATCATTTCCATCTCGTCCCCGCATGCACGAATTCTTCGGAGTGTATCTCCATACGGCGCTTTTTTCCCAAAAAGCAGAGTCGTTCCAAGTACAAAGCCATCCATTCCCATCGGCGCAAATTTCCGGATTTTGTCAACATTGCAGGCGCCATCCCAGTATGCCCTGAAATGCATTTCTTCTTTTAAGAGAAGAAGGCGCGATATTTTCTTTCCCACATATGGCATATATATCTGCCCCGCATTTCCGGGATTTACGGTCATGACGAGAACCTTCTTCACAATCCGAAGCATCTCATAAACCGTTTCCACGCTTGTGCCAGGATTAATCGCAATGCCCGGAACCATGCCGGCATCAATAATCTTCTGAAGCGTTGTGGACGGATGATACTCTGCTTCAGGATGAATATATACCGTATCGCCCGGACGGAGTTTTCTCAAAAATATATGGATATTATTGTTCGGATGCTCCACCATCAGATGCACGTCAAGCGGCCTGCTAGTCGCTGACGCTATGTAAGCCATATCATTTAACGACATGGCAAAGTTCGGCACATAGCGTCCGTCCATAATATCGATGTGGAAGGAATCGATTCCACCCTCCTCAAGCTCTCTTACCTCTTTTCCGAGATCCCCGTAATTCGCACACATCATAGATGCGGTCAGTTCAAAATTCATTGTGGTTGCTCCTTCTGTATCATGCTATTTCATATTCCCAGTTCTGCTACAATTCTCCGACAATTTTGTCCATCATGATATTTATGCATTTTCGCTATAAGCCGCCGTCTTTTTTCTTCTGCTGAATCAACACCGTCTGCCATTTCACAAATAAATTCACAGAAATCAGTGTATGTATATAATTCTTTTCCTGGCAGCCAATCTGTTATATTTTCAAATACAAATCCCCTGCTGCTCTTGTATTCTTCCATATCCTCAAGCGTAAATGCAATCGGCTTGTCCAAAAGCATATAGTCAACTGCCACCGATGAATAGTCACTGATCAATGCGTCAGAATATCCAAGAATCTGATTGATTTGTATATCTTCCTTCAGCAAAATACCATTATCAATCAGTATCATATTAGATAATTGAATATCTGCTATCTTTTGTCTGTCCTGAAAAGGATGTAATTTTACCAGTAAAACAGCTTCTCTCTCTTTTAACAGATCATTTAATTCCCGACATTTATCAACTGTATCCACAATGGGCAGTCCTGTCTGATTCCACATCTCATATTCATTCAAATTTTCTAATCCATCCTTTGCCATACGAAAGGTTGGAAGCCAGAAAATGTATTTTTTTCCTTCGGGCAATGTTAATCTCTCGGTAAAATTTTCTATAGGATGAAAAAGCCAGTCCTGCTTTGCATAACCAGTAATAAGTATCTGATCCTCCCGTAACCCATATATGTTCTGATGAATCTTTGAATAGACTTCACTTATTACAGTTGTATACTCGTATCGGTTCTCACATCTGGCAAAATTGACTCTGGTCTTAAATCCACATCCATGCCAAAGCTGCACTCTTATCTGATCTTTACGGCAATTCCTTGCGAATCCATATGCATCTGTAAAGAAAATATATTTCGCAAGACACAGTACCTGGTAATAGTGATCGCGCTCTTCCATATTTTCAGAAACTGACCAGTCAAAAGATAAAAATTCTATATTTGCTATGGCATCATATCGAGAATAATCATCCGGATTTTTTACCATCCAGACAAGTTTATATCTCTCATTCATGTGATTATCAATCATATATTCAAAAAGAGCTCTCGCATTATCAGCAAAATCCATTCCCTTTATGTAAGCGGATGCATGTGGACCGCTGCGAAAGAGGATCAAATTTTCTAAATTACAATGCTTATAAAGATTGCGATACCGCATTTCTGTTTCTGTTTCATAACTTTCATAATAATAGATATCTCTGTCATATCCGACACTTTCCAAAATCTTTGCCAATTTGTCAAAAGACTCCCAAAAGTAATCCGAAATAATAAGAAAAACGGCTGTATCTAAATCAATCATTGATAAGTAGTCATGTCCATATACAATAATCCGAGATTCCCTTATCGTATGTCTGCCCCAGTTTCTGGAATTTTCGTCTATCACTGCTTCAATGTTATCGATTTCAAAACGCTCTGCCAAGTCTTTCATGTAACCTGGACAATACTCATAACAATAAATTTTCTTATTTAACAGCTCTATTACATTATCCCCCGTAAGTTTACACAGGTTCATCAATACTCTCCTTTATCCACCATTCTCATATGCTGATATTTTCCATTGTTCATAATCTGTGCACAAACACTTCCTGCACAAATACCAGCCAAAAAGCAATCACATTTTGACAATAATTCTATGGTTACAAGATACTCAAGCCCTCTTAAATATTTGTCATCCTGCCTTTGAAAACGAATATCAGCCAGCCACTCTGTCCCTGTATCCTTAAATCGTCTCTGATTTGTACAACTAAGCATTGCGCCAAATTCAGCCTTCATCCTGTCAGCAGCCCTGCCATCTTCCGTACTTAAAAATATCCTTTCACAATGCCACTCTTCCATATATTTATGGGTCAAATAAATCATTTCATCAATTGTTGGCTGTACGGGATGATTTTTCAGTTTTAAAGCGCTCATATCAGAACCTCTGTACAGGATGCCTAATGTTTTTCTGCTTGTATCAATCAATTTTACATATTCTCTCTGTACAACCGAATACACATCCGGACGATATTTGATATATCTTTGATAAAGCTCACTCATTCTTGCTATATTATATTTTTTTTCGTACTCTGTTTTATAACAAGGATCATCATACCCTAATATAACATTTGCGCTCTTATACACATCTTCAAGCCTGTATTCTGAAACAGGATTAAAATAATATTCCCAGGCATTTTCAATGCCAATCTTATCTTCTTCCAAATATTGATTCCGATAATTCTGCATATCAATTACTGGTATATACCCTTTTTTATCTATAAAATCTAACTGCTCTAAAAAAGAAAATAAAAATGAAAATAATCCATCCCTGATGTGAATCGGCCTTGAAAGAACGTAAAACGTTTTATTCTGATTCATCATGCCAAAGCTGCGCTGAAATATCATTCTGCACCACTGCTGCCTGCGCAAAACCTTTTCTTTTGGTATATTCCTATTTTCTATCAGTTGATTATAAATTTCATCATCGTATATGCTTGTAATCAATATATAATCGAATTCAGAATCACATAATTCATCCGGCCGAACAAATAATACTCTCAATTCCTGCGCTGTATCCTTCTTCTCAATATTACTGTCAGAACAGCCAATCACAGAAAAACGCATTTTAATATAATCAAACGCATCTTTGATCGTATTGCCCAAACCATAAATGATTACATTTTGTTTCCCCGTCTGTTGCATAAATAAATATACCCTTTCAACTCATCATGAAAGATTACATACAATCTCACTCTCATATTTCTCTTTTAAATTACATGGCAGGTCACATACCTGATTGCCCTTGTTCACCTCATTCACATATTTATATGGAATATCATATGTTTGCTTTATTCCAGAACAATACCATTCATATTCCAGATCAATATGTCCTATATCCACTGCCCATAGCCCGTTAAGCGCTAAATCATATGCTAAAACAGTCGCAGTTGCGCCCAGCGCAATTAATATAAGCTCATCCTTCGCAGTATTTTTCACGCACGTTAATATCTCATTATATTTACCATAGGCATTCTCACTGGGCGCCACAATTCTTCTTATCGAATTCGTATTGTCAAATAAGTCATTCCCTACTCCCATTCTTGTTTGAAATCCCTCTACAATCAGAATATTCTTGCCCTTCCAGATCTGTTTTAGAGCCTCAAATCTTTTTCCTGCCGCGTCCTTATCTTTATATATTATGTATGGCCGTGACAGATAAGCATCATAATATGTTTTCTTCAAGTCCAATAATTCCATATGTTCCCGTCTAACCTGCAGACTCAAATATTCTCTGATATCTTCTGCTGCTTCCTGCGTATACGCATCTAATGAACCATAATTATCTGCAATCGCTATTATGATAGTTTCCTGTTGGCTTTTGATAACCTCTGACAAACGCTCGCCAAGCTTTCGATCTGCCAATTGATACCTCGACCGGTTTCTCATCTTCATCAATTCAAATTCATCAGCGCCAAAACGTGCAAGTGATTTCTTTTCGTTGCAAATCAGTTCCACCGCCTCTTCCGATGGTAAAATTTTTGGATAAATAACAGGCTTTTCATTTCTCTGATCAGCCAACTCATATACAAGATTTTGACTATATGGACGTACTTTCTTCCGAAATTCATACGACATAGCTTCTAAAATCCAACCACTTTTTTTCAAAATACACCAGTATTCCTCTTTAACCGCATCATCGAAAGAAAAAAAATGAATGATTTTCTCTTTTACTATCCCATATCCAGCCAATTGCTCATCAATAAATCTGTACCGCATAACAGACACCAAAATATAATCAAACTCTTCCTCTGCTTCTTCAATTCGTAACACCTTTTTCCCATCGACGCCCATTGAATATGCAGACGCGTTATTATCAATATATCCCAATAATTCTACGTTTTCTTCTATTAAATTTTCCCTTACAATTTCTTTTCCCTTTCCTACACCAAATATATATATCTTTTTCAATAACCGTTCCCTCTGTTTCCTCTATTTTCTATTTTCAACTATTAAAAAATTTCCAGATAATGATTAAATCCTAATTCTGATAATTTCAACTTGATTTCAGGGTAAAATTTATATGTTACAGCTAAAATCACCAGACTTTCATCTCTTTTATATAAATATTCCGTAATCTCACGAACTTTGTTTCCAAACAGGCTTTTTCGATTTCCTGATTTGTCTGAAACCGCAACCCCTTCCAAAATCACATCATAATAATTTAATGTTTCTATCACTTCTTTAGCAATATCTCCAGCCCCATATACAAGAATACTGTTCCCGTCTTTTATAAGTCCGATGTTCTCTTCAATTTTCTTTTGAACTCTTCCATAATAATTTTCAATCCCGGAAACAATTCCGAAAATCTTTGCAAAGCGCTTCTCTGCTATGGCCTCTTTCAATATGTATCCGTGATTTGCGAGTTCATATCTCCTGTAATTACAAATAAAGCTATGATATACGGTCTGAATATATTGCTCTATCGCCTTTTCAAGCCTTGTATCAAAAGAGTGCTCTAGATAAAACTGGCCGATAAAACAGGCAATGCGGAAATAATCGGTTATGTTTTTTGATTCCACTCTTTTAGTCATAATAGAGTCATTTCTTACACGATATAAATACAATTGTTCCGGAATGCAGGAAATCTTATGTGCTTTCATCATACATAAAAAATGAAACACGATATCCTCATACAATATTCCTGTAATAAACCGAATATCCTCCTGCATTAAAAACTCGCGTTTATATAGTTTTGACCATGCACTATGTACAACACTGTTATTATTCACAGTGTCCACAAAAAATTCCTGTGCTTCATAGATGCCTCTTTTCATTTTAAATATATGCTCATCACCGCTATTCCATATTTCATCCTTTTTTTTATAATTAAAGCAAACCATATCCACACTATCTATTTCATTTATAGTAATCCCTACCAAGTCTTTCACTATATAATCATCTGAATCCACAAATAAGATATAATCCCCGGATGCCCTCTCCAAACCTACATTTCGAGTAAACGCCAAACCCCTATTGCAATCATTCCGGAGAATTATGACCCTGGAATCCCTATGCGCATATGCCATCAATATATTTAAAGAATTATCTGTAGAGCAATCATCTATGCATATAATTTCCATGTCATAAAATGACTGCCCAATAACACTGTCAAGACATTCCGCAAGATAACTTTCTACATTAAACACAGGAATAATCACCGATACTTTCGGCATAAAACTTTCCTCCATCAACCAATTACTTCGTCTATTAATTCCTCAATCCGCTGTATATACTGCCCCAATTCAAACCGTCTGACTGACTCTATGCACTGCTTTTCGATCTCATGTCTGTCGATATTGATATAATGCAGAAATGCTTCTACAGCTTGTGCATCAGTGCGAATCACGCTCCCGCATTTACCGCCATTTGTCACAGTCTCTGCCGCCCCTACATCAGTAGTGACAACCGGTCGGCCAAGAGCAAGAGCCTCCAGAAGCGCCATGCTAAAACCTTCTGCCTTAGACAATAGTCCTACAACCTCTGACTGTCTTATAATAGGGAACGGATTCTCCTGATATCCAAGCAACTGAACTTTATGTTGTAAATTCAATTCTTTGATCTGTTCACTTAATTTTTCTCCCAGTATGCCATCGCCTATGTAGTATAAATGTGCCTCTTTATTTCTTTTATTTATAGCAGAAAAAACCCTCAGCATTCTTTCCGGATCTTTATTGTCATCCAGCCTTCCTATATATACAATTGCGGGATGCTCTAACTTTATTAAGGTTTCATCTTGCGATTTTTCCCATACTTTACGAATATCAATCCCATTATATATTTTTATTAGTTTATCACTATGACGAGGAAATAAATCCGCTATTGACCGCATTGTATGATCACTGATTGCAACAATCTTTTTTGCCCTATCGAAGGCTTTATCCTGAAGATCTCTATCCGTTTGTCTTTCTGGTGCACACAAATCATAGACATCACCATGAATCCATGAAATGTTATTTGTATCTTTAGGAAGTAAAAAAGTAGGAATCTGATAATTAAACGAAACATATAAATCATAATCACCGCGAATATACTTCTCTATCAGCAATTCCGTATATCGCAGCTGATATCCTTTACTTGTTCCATCCGGTGTATCGACCCTTTCGATTGGCGGTAATACATGTATATTCGCATTTACCTTCTCAACTTTTATATCCGCATGCTGATATTCTATGATACTGATATCGTATTTCTGCGGATTCAGATGATTTACAATTGTTGTAAGTAAGGCCTCTGCACCCCCACCGTGTGTGAAAGACCATATGATAAATAATATTTTTCTCTTCATATTTATTCCCTATGCCGGCATATCCGTCACTGTCACAAAATCCCGAACTTTATCCAACAGTTTATTTTTCAGATGATCATCATCTATAATCTGTTCATGTTCTGTTTCGTACAACACACTCTTTCCATCCGGATAAACAATCAATTTATAACCTGTCTGAAAAATAAATCCTTCAAACGCCATTAAACCCCGTTCATGCTTAATTTTTTTGTATAGATAACGAAAGTCCGGATTATAAATTTCAGACCGCACTATCTTAATAAAATCCTGTTCTTCCGGAACATACTTCCGTCTTTTTAATAAAGAAATTATAATATTGTTCATCTCCATCAATGAGATAATAGACTTGTGACATCCAACTCCCATTTCAGGAGACTTTACAACCAGTGGAATCCGAATCAAATCCTCATGGAAGGTATTTTGAATATATGTAATGTCACTAAGTCTGGTATTCTGTTTTAATATCATGTTTCCATGATCTGCAAAGAGTGCAAGCCGAATCTTCATCTGCACCAGCAAAGGATATAACACATCGTCCAGATATCTGAGCGCATCCCTGTGCTGGATATCGTAATCAGCACGAAGCATTTCTCCGTTTCTTGATAAAAAATCAAACATAATACTGCTTCCGTCCGCAATTAATTTTGTCTCTGTATACGGATTCGCATAAGAATAATGGCTCTCATACAATATATGCATATAATACAGACCATTCTCTTCCTCCACCGAGTCTAATATAAAATCCCACAGCTTTTCCGTGGCTGTCTGCGCACAGTCTGTCACAACTATCTTTTTGCTGTCAATATAGGCACAGGAATCTGTATAAAAATGTATCTTTCTTCCCTGTTCTATAGCTGTTTGTATAAAATCACACTGTTCTTCCCCAACTATATTACTTTCAAAATACCGGGTCCTTAAATCCATATTTCCACTGTATGCCGGAATAAGACTTTCATATGTCGACGTTGAAACGGAATATGCATTCAGAAAAACAAATGTATTGTCTTCCAACCATTGCTTTATCTTTTTCATCTGCCCGCCCAAAGCATCCTGCCGCCTTAATCCGTCAATACACAGCATTAATACATTCTTACCTGAAATTTTTGCAGCCGCGGACTGCAATTGCTCATAAATCCCACGCAATCTGCCAATAATTTCAGATTTGATACCACACTGCCTGCTACGCGCTTCTTCAAATATTATCGCATTTCTAAAATCTTTTATTCCTACATATTCTCTTACCAGCTTAGAATAGATCTTGTCTTTCTCCATATCAGAAATATTACTTTGTAATTTTCTGCTGTATTCATTGATCAGCATATAACGTCCATATGGATGGATGGATTCATAATATTCCTTTACTAAAAAAATCTCATTATTTTCTAATACATCATATAAATCCAGATACTTTACTCCACTGAATTTGCTCCTTAAGATTGCCTTAATCTCTTCCCGGTATTTGAATGATGAGATGATGATCCCATCTATTCCGCACTCCCGGATCTGACTCTGGTCAATCATTATAAATCCGCTATCCTTATTACCGCTATAGGCCTCATCTATAATAAATCGAATGCCCTTCATTTCAAATATAAAGTCAGCCATCAGCATTTTTGTATGTTTCCCATAACACCATATTGCAGGAATGTTACAATTGCTGACAAATTCATGCAGAGACTCTTTTATAATTTTATTGATAGTATTCTTAACGACACCTTTATCAATATTAAAATATTGCATTAAGGCATTGTATTGGTCTTCTAGCTGTTTTCTCATCCTGATTTTCCCTACCACTTATTCAATAGCGGATTCTCCCATATTATTTTTCCTCTTTCCATCCCCTGTGCGATCAACTGCTGTTTTATCTCGTCTGCCAACTTTTTATCCTGAACCGCAATTACACATATATCTGCACCTATCTTCGTGTTTACACATTCCACTGGCAGCCTTTCTTCCTGATATTTCTTAAATTGCCTGTCCTGCCATATGATTTGTTCACAGTACTGTGTCTTGACCATTTGTGCATAGAAAGATCTGCCAACCTCTCCAGCGCCATATAACAATACCCTGCTGCCACGCTTTACCTTACCAAAAGGGAAAAGATATTGTTGTATTTTAGGTATATTATCTATAATTTTTCTGGCTTGAAACTCAGCTTTTGTTATAAGGGAACCATAGATAAAGCATTCCAGCTGTTTCATTAAAATCGCCTTGTGGTCCGATTTCCTGAAAATATCCGCTATATACATATATAACGCACTTAATTTATCTTGATAATCCTCATCCTCGTAATACTTCGTCCGATTCTCAGGGTTCTGTCTATGATAATAAAAGCACTCTTTCATAATGTATACAGACGATGCATTTAACATATAGGGATAAAGTACAGCCGTATCCTCCGCAAATAAATAGCCATACTTCTCATCCGCCATTTTCACAATGGGATATAACATTTTCTTTTTAAAAATCTTAATTGCAAGACTTGCATCAATCCCTCTCCTGGGAAAAACCCCATCACACAACATATGAGGAATAATTACTTTCTGATATTCATCGTCACAATATTTACCTTCCGCTATATTATCGAAATCATAAATACATTTTTCATCTGAAAAATATCGAACAATGCCAGAGGTGACTAAATCAACATTCTCTTCTATCATTTTTTTATAAAGCGTCTCACACATTTCAGGCTTAATCCAATCGTCCGCATCAACAAACATGATATATTCCGCGTTTGTGTTTTCTAATGCCATAACCTTCGCACTGAGCGGTCCACCATTTTCTTTCCGTAGTACTTTTATGCGTGTATCATTCCCTGACAACTCAGTGCAAACTTTATAAGAGTCATCCGTTGAACCATCATCCACCAGTATAATTTCCAGATTAACATGTGTCTGCCTGAATATACTTTGTACACATTTTCTTAAATATTTTTCTGCATTATAGATAGGAACAATAACTGCAATCAAAGCTTCCTCCGGCTTGATTCCCATATCATGTAAGTTCATAGCGACCTCCTGATTATGCAAAGCAACACTCTCTATTGAAATCAAAAACAGCTCCCGGCTCCTCCCAATAAAGAGAGGTTTCATGAATGCCATGTGATACTAACTCTTTCATAATTTCTTTCGCCACATCTGCATCACCCACCGCTATAAGAATCAGGTCAAATGAATAATGACTGATTTCTTTTCCATCAACAACATACGTGTCTTGAAAATACGCATTAAAATTTTTTCCATCAGCGACAGCTGATATTTCTATATCATGATAATTTCTTAATTGCAGGTAATAATCCTTCCCTACGCTGCCAACACCATAAATGACAATTTTTTTACCTCTCAACATATCAACTCTTCGAAAAAAATATCTTGGTATATGTATGTGTCCTATCTCTTCAATCCTTTCAACCATTTTTCCAACAAAAAACACATCCAAAGCACTTTTCACCTTCTTATACTCATTCCTGTTCTGAAAAAGGTCAGAAACAGATTCATATAAATGGCATATTTGTATCATATGATCGACAGGTTTTGTATGAGAAATCGAATTTTCTCTAAACTGGTAGAAATATTCTGCATAGGATATTACAGATACCATACCGCATTCCATCAGGCAGCTGCATGTACTTATAAAATCTTCCCCATATTGTTGTGAATCTGTAACCTGGGCATACGCCTTTTGAATTAATTCCGATTTATATAGCTTTGACCATACATTACAGGACATTTGAAAATTCTTCTTCTTCATCAGAATCAATCCATTACACAAATAATCCAATCTGTCTTTCGAAATATCAAAAACACCAGGTAAACAATGAAAATACTGCTTCTCTCTGGCATACTCCACCACATAACCCATCTGCGAGATATCTGCATGTGTTTGAAGAATATCCTGTAGTAAATGTTCATAAAACTGATTTCCAATATAATCATCTGAATCTACAAAACCAATAAACTCTCCCGATGCCCTCGCCAATCCCGCCTTACGTGCACTTACCAGTCCTCCGTTTTCTTTGTGTACCACACAAATCCGGTCATCTTTTTCAGCATACTTATCACAAAGTTCTCCTGACCCATCTGTCGATCCATCATCGACTAAAATAATCTCCAAATTACGGTATGTTTGTGAAATAATGCTGTCAAGACACGTTCCTAAATACGCAAAAACATTATAAACCGGTACAATTACTGATATTATGTTCAAACTATCCTTTACATCCATGATACTGATTTTCCTAAACTTCGTACAAAATATCTTCTAATGAAATGACCGGACACTCCACTTTTTCTAAAAGCTTTTCCTCTACTTCATCAAAAAATGTAATTGCAGTGACTACTACTGCGTCAATCGGATCCAACTCATCTTCCATAGTATATAATTTGATCTCCGAACGGAGAGAATCCGCATTTTTATCAATCCCATATGCAACCGTTATATCCGTATCCTTCAATTCATTTAACAAAGTTTCCCCTGCATAGCTCATACCATAAATGGCAATTTTCTTATAATTATTATACTCAAAATAAGATACAAGACTTTTTCCTGCCTGGTTCAGTCTCACCCATTGATTCATCATAAAAAACATTTGCAAATGCTTCTCTGACATATCCTTCGTCTTTTTCACTTTCTTATTGCTCACATTTCCCGTCGCACCTGCCCCTAATGCCGCACCTACGATCATCGACAGTGCTGAAATTGTTGCTTTCCTCATTTCTTGCCCTCCTGACACCGTTGTCTTCTTCTATATTGATCTATCATGTCCAGCTATAATCCTCAAACAACATAGCATTTATACAATATATATTTTTAAACCTCAATATCTCTAAATTACGGATGATCTCATCCTGATACTTATCAGTTGTCGCTACAATTACTGTGGTGCATGCTCTTTTATTGAGATAAAAATCTATTGGTCTGACCTCCATATCCGGTTCACAGTGTTCCACTTTAGTTACGGCAATTTCTATACAACTATACGGTTTATGCCGCCTGACATATTTATAAACTTTTCTTCCTATATAACCTGCTCCATAAATAAGAATGGTATCCGCATCGCTGATCACATTGTCAAGCCTCTCCTTATCCTTATATATTTCTGTATAATTATAGTAATTATTTATATTACAAATGCTGGCTTCACTATATGTTTTTCTGATAATCTCCGTGCGAATAAACGCATCTACCTTCACCGCTGCATTCACAACTCCAATTTCTTTTTTCACAAACTGATAATAATATATATAGTTTCCATACACTTTCAGCAAATCATTCCAACATTTTTCATGCAGACGTGCCAACCCACATTCTGCCGAAATCTTTAGAACATCTCCAATTCCATACAAAGTATCCTTTATCTTACATGCATCATATTTATTCTCACTGAAATGCACCCTGCATATATATATGGTCTTATCTATTGAATAAAACCTTTCCGCGCATACCATTGCTTTTACCAAAAAAGGGGGATCCTGATACCTGATATAAGGAGGATAAAATATCTTATGTTTAATAAGCATCTCCCGACAAAACATATATCTTACATGATAATAACAATCCTGAAATTCCTTGTACTTTATATATCCGTTTTTCGTAAAAGGCTTATGTCCGTCATAAAACTGCCCATCCTCATATAGTCTTTTGACATTACCGCCGCAAATTAGTGCACAATTTTCAACAGCAGCCGTATATAAATCCTCCAAAACCGTTTCGTCCGCATAGTAGTCATCTGGATCCATAAATACTATATACTCGCCTTTCGCATGCGCGATTCCATTATTTCTGGCACACCCTGCCCCTTTGTTCTCCTGCTCTAAAATCAAAATCCGATCATCCTTATAGCCGTCCAGAATCCGCCGGGAATTGTCGGTAGAACCATCATTTATACAGATAATTTCTATATTGGATAATGTTTGACATACAATGCTGTCAAGACACTTCTCCAGATACTTTTCTGCATTAAAAACCGGAACAATTACAGAGACACAAACCATTCTATTTATTTTCCTTTCGCTCATAAATAACTGTTCTATTATATTTGCTGATTGGATGATAACCTTTGCTCATAAGAAATTGGCATACATCACTAACTAATACATCCGAAAGTGTCATTCTGCGTTGTTCTACCAAAATGCATTCAAACAAAGTCTCTGACCAATCAATTGAATCAAGCACCTGCATTTCCATTCCTTCAACATCAATGTCAATATAATCCACTTTTTTAAATCCATATTGCCTGCAAACTGAGTCCAGCCTTCTTACAGGTACTTTCTTGACATTCAGAACTTCGTCTTTCACTTCATTCACTTCTTCACAACAAAACGTATTTAGAGCGCTGTCGGAAAATTCATAATAATCTAATTCTGTTTCTTCACTCCCTATGCCACAATTTAAATTGATATCTTCATTTCTAAAGTAATTCAATAGTCTATAATTATTGCAATTCGGTTCAATATTAATTCTTCTCCACCCCTGTTTGTAAGCCCAATATGTATTTGACCACCTGAATGGATGATTGGCTCCAACATCAATATACCGCCCTGTCTCTCTCCCATAAAATCTCTGTCTTAGATATACTTCCTCACCATCATGAGAATATATTTTATAATTCGGTTTCTCCCAAATATTTTTCAGTGCTCCACTCTCTGTGGAATAATAATACAGGTCATTTTTATCTATATTACCGGCAATACATTGAAACACGATTGCGTCAATAAAATCTGCTCTCTGCGGCGTAACAATAATTTTATCAATCTTATCTTGCTCATATAGTTCTTTCATTCTTTTAAAATGAATCACTTTTATGCCTTCTATCTCAGAATTCTGCAGATGAATATCATTATCACAAAACAATAAGCGTTCTTTCTGCAAATTCCCCTTTCTCAAGACAGAATTTCCATATTTTCCTGCACCAAATAATATTATTTTCTTCATTTCTATATATTTCTCCACATTTCACTCTACTATCGTATATAAAACATTCTATAGATTTAAAAAATTATTTTTACCATAATAAATAGCGGTAAAATCTTCCTGTCCCGGGCAACCATAAATCAGGCTGCTAATCTCCAATTTCTTAAATCCCTGTTCTCTCAGGAAACGATCCCCGTCTTCATAACATGCCCGCTCTGAATTATCCCAAATGATTATACCGTCTTCCTTTAACCGGGCAACAGCGTTTCTGGCACATCGAACTCTGTCTCTGCCATCAATCAAAATGATGTCAAAGCATTCATCCTCATCCAAAATTGTGCGGCAATACTCTCCATCATATGTCAGTTTACAGTATTTTAATCTTACATGGTCCGGTACAATATCCAGCATCTTGTCATACCATGTTCTTTCATGTTCAACAGTTACCACCTCTTTTACATTCTGGCTCCAAAATAAAGTACTGTTGCCAGCTCCCCACTCAAAAACACGCATTGAATGATTTAAATGACTTTTCACCAGATCAATCACACTTTTTCCCCACCATGGATTTATAAACAGATTTTCATCATAGAAAAAATCCTCATCTTCATGTGGAAGAATCCAGCTCGCTAAAAGGCCTGAGTGCACTAAATATGTACTGCTTATCAACGTTCGCAACAATTCTTTTGAAAGGTTATAAATATCTAAATGCTTGTTGAGCACCTGTTTGCACACTCGAAACCCCTCATTCGAATTCGCTCTGAAATTATACAGAATAAGAATAGGATATGGTAATTTATATCGACATACCCTTGTTCGATCATCTTTTAATATATCAAAGTATCGATTGCCACGCCTTAACTCATTCTGTTTTCTTCTTATCAAATCCACACAAATAATGTCCGGTAAAATACAATTAATATACTCTTCATAAAACCATTCCGCTGATTGAAGTTTCATATCTTTAAGTATATTTATTAGTATTTCAGAATCAGTTAAACATTGGTCACCCCCAACCCGAATCACATAACCATCCTTTAAATTCTCTTCCGCAATAATATCTATAAATCTTTTATTTACGTGTTCTTCATGCGTAATTCTCACATCAACTTCATTGCGCCGTAATACTTCAATTAATTCTGTATTTTCAAAACAGTCATAAACACCTGCTATTATGTTACTGCTAATTTCTCTGCATTTTGAAATTGTATATTCGATGATATATTTTCCGTTCACTTCTCTTAACAGCCATTGATTGTATCTTGAATCACATTGCAGATATATTATGTTCATTACTTACTCTCCTTCATCGTTATATAACATCAGAACAGACATCATCTCAATTCGTCAAATAATTCCAGACATCTCCTGGAAATATAACAGTTTTCTAAATCATGAACGGCTGTATATTCCCGTAAGATTCTCATCGTACTTCTATTTTTGGCCTTAATACTTTTATCAGAAAGCATGTTCTCATATAAGTCTTTTCCAAAATCATCCTTATCGATCTTAATCTCATTGCAACCCATTAAATAAGCGCATAAAACCCGCTGGGCCAGATCCCGTTTTTCATCCGACAACCTGCGAATCCGATGTAAGTTGTTCAATACTTTCGTATATTTCTCTCTGGAAAATGCATTGATTGTAAATCCAAACTTTGAATACCAGGATTCGCCTGTCAAAACTACCGGTATGCCATATGCACTTGCCTCCACCCCAATTGTCCCCCGAACCGTAATCATTACATCTGCAAGTCTGTATGCAACTTCATTACTCCATCGGTTATCAAAAAGAGCAATATTATCTCCCCCATATTCCCTCAAAAGCCTTACTCCATTGTCTCCATGATATCTCTCGAAATCCGGATGAATCTTTAAAATCCAATTCACGTTTTTAATCTTTGAAGCAATACAAAGCGTTTCCTTCAATGCTTCATAATAATCCTTAAACAGCAATCTTTCACTTGTATGAGGTGCATCTGATAAGCAATGTGCCATAATAAATACATTTTTCTTTTTTCTGTCAAGACGCATCTCCTCTGCTGCATTATCACATTCAATCTTTTTCTTTCTGGCATCCATATTCACAATCTGCGGAACATCACATTGTCCCTGCCAATACTTACAAAAATAACGGTCAATTGCAATCCGAGCTTCCCGTTTTGTAACCGACTTTCATATTTTGAAAGCGAGCTTCAAAATTTGT
>RAZD01000033.1 GCA_003612525.1 bacterium C-53
TCTCTATGCTGTTTTATTCTGTTTGTACCGGACTTTCCCCTTTGGACGGGAAGCTCGGTTTGCAATTCAGGATCATTTCCAACATAACCGCATTGCTATTTTGTTCAAATGACAGGGCTGTTGATTCGCGTTGAATCAGATTCCCCCTCCCGCCTTTGCTCTGGAAAACCTTTAGAGAGTCTGTCCTCACGTCCGTGGTTGTATGCCATCCTTATTTTCTCTAACCTGAATTTTTGAAAATGCAAAAATCCAGATTGGAGAGGCAGCGAACGACAGCCAACAGCGAAAACAGCCGTGTGGCACATTCCGATAAAAAACGGCAAAAGAAAAACCGCAAAGGCTCTGTGACCATCACGGTTATAAGTGATGCTAATTCTGTTAAGTGGATCTGCCATATTTATTTGATTATTCAGAGAGCAAAAAATCTTTTGCAATATCCGCAAAATTTTCTGCATTTGATAATATGGCGGGATGATTGCCTGTTGGGAATAAATATGTCTTGCCATTCGATACAAGCTGTTCCATTTGACTATATTCCTCTTCAAGATTTCCACGGCACATCGTATCTTCCATACTACCAACAAACAATATCGGCACTTCAAGCATTTCTAAAGGCTCATGGAATAATGGGAGTTTTGAATCAACATATTTTTGTATTTGCTCTAATAACTCTTTCGGCAATACATCAATTGGATTTTGACAGCCCACTTTGCACCTCCTAAAAATTTCTTAAGATTAGTAAACTCTATTGTCATTTGCGATTATAATATGTTTTTATCTTTTCTTTTATGGCTGAAATAAGCCAGTATTCTCAATACGCCAAAACCCACTATGGCAATACCTGCAAAAAATATGAGTGCGCCATAAACCGCTTTAGGAGTTTCCATACCTAACCTGATATAACAAATCGCCAATGCCGTTGCGAATGCCCCGGCGCATGTCACAGATATCAACGCATCTGTAAATGGTGTACTTTTAAATCTGGAACCGGTCTCCCAAATCCCATTATAAGTCATCACTCCAATATAAGCCACCCCACCAACAAGTAAAACAACCGTTTCTCCTGCAACAATAGCGAATTCTCCTGCCATGAGCAGCTGAATAATTATCATTGTCGCACAAACAACAAATGTTAGACCAAATGCGGCATTTCCAGCCTTATTTACCTTTTCTTTTTCCATCTTGTTATAATCTGCCACTTTTGATAATGTTATTTTCAATTCTTCATCCATATTCTCGCTTTTCCTTTCTCCGTCCAAAATTTCTTTCACATCTACAGCATAGAACTCTGCCATTTGGATGAGGATACTTAAATCCGGCATATTCGTTCCTGTTTCCCACCGTGAGATTGTTCTTCCCGATACAAGAAGAATTTCTGCAAGTTGTTCTTGTGTCAATCCTTTTTCCCTGCGAAGTAATTTTAAAAACTCTCCTATCTTTTTCGTATCCATCCTTTTCTCCTCCTTTCACATGCACATTACCATAAATGCCAAAAACAAAACACGACACATAGCGAGAAATGCCTTACTTTCACTATTAGACACGATTGTCTAATTAAATTCTCCTGTATTGCAAAGTCAGATTATTCTCATTATGGAAAAGTCCCCCGCCTTATGGCGAAGGACTATACTTTCAACCCGACCTTTTATATACCACATATCAGTCAACGGTAAACTTTCCCTTAAAACTTTATATTATTGTCACACAATGGTGACCACCGATTTGTTCTCTTTCCCACAAAAACACAAGAATTTGCCTATAATTGCAAACTGCAACATTTTACAAAATTCCCATCTTTTGTACTATATCATACTCAACAATTTTGCCTGTTCTTCCGCAAATTTTTCATCAGACAGCAGCCCGGCATCCCTCATCATTTTTAACTTTTCAACTTTCAGCAGTTGTCCATTTTCGACAATATCAGTTGATTGACGAACAACCGTTTTCTTTTCTAATTCGACCACTATTCCATATTTCTTTTCTGCCAGGTCTGTCTGCAAGAAGTTGTAAATATCCTGTGGTAATTCAATGTCTATATATTGCTTTTTCATTTCAGAATAAAAATTTAGTATAACGCTTCTGTCATCTATCCTTTTAATGTCTGAATCAATAGAAAATGATGTATTTATAGCCTTTCGCTCGGCTGGCTGGTATGTGAGCGCCGCTCCTAAAGCCATTCCCATAAATCCAAACAATGCTCCTCCACCTACTGTCACTAATTTAGAAAAATACTGCCTGTCATGCTTCCACCAAAACTGGAATAATTACCATGTATATCTGTTGCGTAAGAAATATTTCCGGCTTTTTCATAATAATGTATACTTTCATAGGTTATAATACCATTATTTTCTTCATGAGCATATCCATCTATTTTTAAAAATTTAAAGATTTTTGCTCTTTCTCAACAATTAATCTACGCTGTTCTTCCTCCTTTTCAAATTTTATCTGTTGTTGCTTTTGTTTTATTTCAATAAACGTACTTCTTATCTCTTCAATAATATTCAACCATTTTTCTGCATTCTCCATTCCGGGTAATGCGAGTACAGATTTTTTATAATTTACTATAGGTTCAGTATTATATTCAATAAAAAACGGATAGTTTTCCGACTTCACCAATATAAACGTTTGTAATATCATCATATGAAATCTCAAAAGAATCTGTATTATCGCTTAATTGATTATCATAAAACGCAAGTCCGTCACCTTCAATTTTGGAAGGATATATCCGCAGCCTTATTGTAACTTTTTTGAAAAAATACCATTTTTATGTTCTCCATAATAAAAGTCAATACATTCTTCCACTTTTTTATTCATAAGGTTTACCCTCCCCAAAAATAGCTTATAATATTAAGTCCTCATTGCATATAATACCTTGCAATTTATAAATTTCATTATATCACTTCCATTTTCTATTGACCACTGTAAAATATGGACATATCCGGGAGTCTGACACTTCCTTTTTAACACTATAACATATTAACCTCGTATTTAAGCCTGCCTTTTAAAATACTGCAGGCTTTTTTACACTAATTATATTATAATTCCTGTGAGACGATTTTTATGTATGTTCCAATTACTGGTGTAAAGAAAGATGCTTACCGCCTATTTTTCCATAAAAATGAGCAGTACGCTTAACACTGCGAACTGCCACATTGTCATCTTTTCTTCACCTATATTTATTTACATGGTGCCAACACCATGTTCAAATCATATTGAGAAAAAATTTTATCTTCTTCGCAAACAGGAATTTGCGTTACTATTTTTTTAGAAAATCGCTAAATTCTTTTAATTCCTTTTTCGTATTTTCTGAAAGTTTGTTAAATTCTGTATCATGGATTGCTCCCTCTAATGTATATAAATGTACCAGACACACATTCGGGTATTTCTGCTTTAGCTTAAG
Organism: bacterium C-53; assembly: GCA_003612525.1. GTDB lineage: Bacteria > Bacillota > Clostridia > Lachnospirales > Lachnospiraceae > C-53. The sequence continues at coordinate 3,401 of RAZD01000033.1, forward strand.
AAATGCATCTTTTGCCCCTATCTCAATAAGTTTCTCGGACGATTCAATACCAACAGATATTAGCTTTTTCTCCATTTCTTTACCAATATTCATCATTGATACTAATTCTGACATATTTATCTCCAACTTTCTATGATTTATTTATCTTTACAAGTTTTTCATTTATAATCTTGATTATAGCACTCCCGCTCTCCACCTGCCACTATCTGCTCACTAAGAATAGAAAATCATCCCCCTTTACTGCCAGAAATCGTCTGTCCCAATTCCGCCACTTCTTTCTGCCGCTCCTTTTATTTAGCGTTTTTGTTACTATAGTATCTAAAATATGATAAAATATATAAAATACACAGAATTGAGAAATCAACTATGGACGTAACGATACGGGAAATACAAGAATCGGAATATCCATTATTGGATAATTTTCTATACGAAGCAATTTTTGTTCCAAAGGATATCGAGTCTACGCCCAGAACCATTATTACATTTCCCGAATTGCAGGTTTATGTGGAGTGTTTCGGAGAATCAAAAGATGACTGGGGATTAGTAGCAGAGGTTGGCGATAAGATTGCCGGTGCTGTTTGGGTTCGTATTATGAACGATTACGGACATATAAATGATGAGACGCCCTCTTTGGCAATCTCTCTTTATAAGAATACCGGGGCTTTGGCTTGATGAAGATGACCGCTGCACTATCCACTTGTTTCAGCTTGTCCACACTCCCGGCAAATGCAACGTTTCTGATAATAAATCGGTGCATTACTATGACAATGATAACTAGCCTGCTGCGAGTAGTAAGGTTGATTTTAATGGAAATGATGACAAAAAATGTAGTTATAACTGGAAAAACATTAATTATTAGGAGCGACTATTATGCATCCAATTTTTACTTTACAATATGGCGAGTTTATCGTAGCTGATACCCTATGCAATTTATTAAAAAATTGTTCGGTTTTTGTGCCTGCATCTTCCCAGGAAAAGGGAATTGACTTGCTTTTATATCAGCATAAAAATAATCAGACGAAAACCGTGGGCGTGCAAGTAAAAATGTCTCGCTCATATCAAGTTAGCAAAAAATATTCTCATACGCTTTGGTTTAACCGATTTGAACCACAATCCAATGCTGATTTGTTCATACTAACTGGTACATATGCCCCATCCCCCAGCAATAGCGAATCAGGCATTTCAAATATTCAATGGGAAAATATTATGTTAGCTTTTACATATCAGGAAATGAAAGAGTTTATGGAAAGTGTACGTCTAAAGACTAATCCTGAAAAATATGATAAAATGTTCGGTTTCGGCTTTAATTCCCCAAGTGCAATTTTTCAGACAAGAGGTTTTGCAACCGAAAGGAATATGACCTGTTATCTGCTAAAAAATAGAATTGCTGAAATTGAAAAATTATTTTCCAAAACGCCAATATAGGTATCAAAAAGATACCTCGACCCATACAAAAAGGGGAAATCGGCGTGGCATAGGTCATGCCGGTTTCTCTGTGCCGCTGACTGGTTCCGGTTTGTGAAGTGCGATGCAGATTTTTCCAACAAAGGTAAAATAGATTTCAATCATGACATGTTTCCGTCCGCCTATTTTCTCCGGGCTGTGAATCACAATCCTGTGAATCAGCTCATTCACCATGGAAGCGTCCAGTTCTTGTAAATCGGAATACCTGTCCGCCAACTTGAGGAAACGCCCTACATCGGCAATCTGTCCGGCCTCGTTCTCAATCTCTCGTTCCAGCGAAACAGCAAGCTGCCGGATTTCCGCCCGTTCTGATTCATATTGTGCCGAAAGTTTTTGGAAACGAAGCTCGCTCAGCCTGCCGAGGACCGAATCCTCATAGAGCCTTTGAATGATCTTGTCCAAATCTTCCATACGTTTCTGTGCCCCGGAGAGCGCTTTCCGCTTTTGCATTAATTCCGCTTTCCGGCTGGCTTCGTCTTGTGCCAGCATTTCCTGTGTAAAATCATCCCGGAACAAGTGGACGTAGGTCAGTGTCCCCTGAATACATTCCAGCACTCTTTTATAAAGCGTAATCTCCCGAATATAATGGATTTGGCAGGAACCGGTGTTGCTCTTGTAGTTGGAGCAGAGGAAATGATTCTGTGAATCATCCTTGTAGCTGGTGCAGGTACAATAATACAGTTTTGCACCACAGTCGGCACAATAGACAAGCCCAGAAAATATGCTTGTTTTTCCTGTCTTTGTCGGCCTGCGTTTATTGGCTCTTAGTGCCTGCACCCGTTCCCACTGTCCATATTCAATGATTGCCGGCTGCGTCCCCTCGAATATCCGTTGGTTTTCTTTTGGGTTTTCCATCCGCTTCTTGAATTTCAACGATTTTGTATAGGTCTTGAAATTGACAGTACAGCCGGTGTATTCCTGCCGTTCCAATATTCCGGCAACAGATTTGGAACACCATTGGTAAAGATTTTCCGGCATGGCCTGCCCTTTTTGCTTTGCGTTATAGGCCGTGACGGTCAGTACCTTGTCCACTGTCAGGATTTTTGCAATCTGCATGGGGTCTTTGCCTGCACTGCACACGCTGAAAATTCTCTGTACTACCTTTGCAGCTTCTTCATCCACAACCCATTTCTTTTTGTTCATGGAATCTTTGACATATCCATAAGGCGGATTACTGGCAATATGCTCCCCGGCTTCGCCGCGCATTTTTACGACCGCACGGATTTTCTTGCTGGTGTCCTTTGCATAATAATCGTTAAAAACATTCTTGAATACGGCAAAATCATTTTCGCCTTTAGCGCTGTCCACATCATAAGCAGGAAATATGAAATCCTGCAGGCGGCCCATGTAGGAATACTCGCGCCCCAGCCGGGATAGGTCTTTGACAATCAGTATGGAAACGGAATAATCCTCCACATATTTCATCATTTCCAAAAATCCGGGCCTTTGAAAATTCGTACCGGAGAATCCATCGTCCACAAAAAACATGGTGTTGCAAAAGCCATGCTCCGCGGCATATTTGGACAACAGTGCTTTTGGGTTCGTGATGGAATTGCTCTCCCCGTCAAAGGTATCGTCCTGGCTTAAACGACAGTATAAAGCTGTGATTTTATCTGGCTGTGGTTCACATAAGCAGCTCCTTTCCTCCCGTGTATCGGGATAACAGCCAAGTAAACGGATACTTATATTATAGCGCACTGTTTCTATTTTTTCAGCAGCTTTCATTCTGTTTCCTCCAGATTTCCGGCCATGATACGGCGCAGCTTGTCCAATACGCTTTCTGCCCCATCCTCCGCATAATGGGGAATTGTGTGGTAGACGGTGTTTCCTTCTACAGCAATGGATTCTTCCTTACGAAAGCCAAATTCAAAAAATCCGTCCTTGAAATGCTCTGCTACACGTTCCGCAATCTCTGGTTTCAAATATTTTGGGAGATTGTTTAAATCTTTTTTGTCACTCATGCAGACTGTCCCCCTTTTTAACTGAAAGAATGTTTAACGCAATTACCGCCGGTCTGCCAAGTCCCTGTTTCCTGCGTACAATCAGGTTGTTTCTTTCCAGTTCCTGAAAAGCACGGGTTGCCACCTGGCGGCTCCTGTGGAGTTTTTCCTTTGCTTCTTCCAAGGTGAAATAAAGGAGTATCCTTCCATCCGGCTCTATGTACCCGTTTTCTCTGGATATGCCCGCCCGGTCAAAGAGAAGGGCATACAATATTTTGGCGTCATTGGATAAATCCATTGATACGAGAAAACGGGGGGGGAGTAGGAGATATGCCGGTACAGCAGTACCATTCTTGTAGGGACTTAATTCATATTTCTGCATATATCTTCCTTTCCATCAATCCATCCACGGGTTGATTTGATTGATATTGATTATTTTGTAATTAACTTTTTTCTCTTTCATTTCCGTCTGAATACGGGCTGCCAAAAGCATCGGAAAATCCATCGTCTGAAATGCCGGGTTCGGTTCGTCCGGAAGGTCAGCTTTTCCAGTCTCTGAAAATCCAATCCTGGATTTCCCCATATTGGCGAAGTTCCTGCTGACTGCAAAGGCAGCGAGATGAAAATCTGTACCTGTTTGGGAAAATCCCTTTTAGGTTCAATAAGTGTTATGGACAGTTAAAAACCTGATTTCGGAAGGCATAAGGGATTTATCCCTCATACCTCTAACCGCTGTCTGCAGAGCCTGTATCATCAACTCTTATTTGATTTTAATTGTCCACACAAGAGCCTTCTTTTTCTTCCGCTTTCTGTTTTCTGCCTGCGGTGAATTTTTGAAGCACAGGGCTTACAGTATTTTGCCCGGTTGGAACCGGGAAGGAATGGCTGCCCGCAGACATCACAGCGTTTCATGCTGGCCCGATACAGCAGTTCCGTTTCCAGCGGCCTGTCCAATGGAAGGACGGCAATACGGAACCATTTGCAGATCAGCGAATAGGAAATACTCTGGACACAGACGCATCCTTCCCCATTATCCAGTGCGATACAGCTCCCGTTGTCATAGTTGCAGCATTCATGCACCAGCTTTCTTGCCTTACGGTATTGTGAGTAGGTCATAGTCGGTATTTTATTTTGGATAGACATGCCTCCTTTCTGACGGTCTGAGGTATATCCCTCTACTATTCAGTACATTTTTAAAGAGAAAACGGCGTCCCCTATACGAAAAGTTCACAAAAAATTTACAAACAGCTTGTCCAATGCTATCATTGGTCTTGTTCATACAATTAAAAATTTCTATCATATAACAATTCAATGTTAGGGAAAAAGCGCCGTAATCCTTTTTTATGGACTACGGCGCTTAGAGCCTCACATATATAATGAAATAACTGCTTATACTTGGGATATTTCTTTTATTTTTCTTGAAAGATTCTGTTTACAGATAAGATTGTTACTACTTTTCTTAAAGCTAATTTTAGTATTAGTTTATTCGTTTTATTCCTGCGGTTCAAATTTATATCCAACACTATGAACGCTTTTAATATAATTGGGTATGTCTGGTGTGGTTTTCAATTTTCTTCGTAAATTACTGATATGATTATTTATTGCTTTACGGGAATATTCATTATATTCTTCTTTCCAAACAATGTCCGAAATCATCTCATAAGTGAAAACGCGACGAGGGTTAAGAATGAGCAATGCCAAGATATCAAACTCTTTTGCCGTTAATTCAATCTCCTGTCCTTGTATTTCAACAGAACGATATTCAAGGCAAAAATGCAATGCGCCAATATCTATAATCGTTAATGGATTTTCATTAACCCAGTTATGATTTCTATTATATTCGTTCATGCGTTCACCTCCTAACACTTTCTGCCATCTTCTAAAGCAAAAGGTCAATCCACACAAGGCAGATTGACCTTTTCGGAGCAAGTGACACGCTTGCCTTGTACGAAAAAAACATATATGTTTAATCCACTCTTTCAAGTGTCACTCGGAAATCCTCTTCCATTTCCGAGATAACATCCATTCCAGAATCAATATGTCCCAACATAATCAAGCTATCCGAATACTGGAAATCCTGATAAAAAATTGAAAAGTTTCCCCACGGAGCATAGAGGCACAAATCACCTACAGCTGGATCACAGCCATCCGGTTCACCCTCCGTCGGCAATTCCTGCGAAAGATAACTGATTTTTTCAATACCGTTGAAATCCTCAAAGTTCAAGTCCAGTGGGAGCATATCATATAAAGCATTTGCAGCAGGTGTATCATAAAGAGTAATCGAAATCTTCTGACCGTCTACAATCATTCTTAATTTCCGCTCTTTCACACTTTCTGAATTGGTTTCTGCAACAACAAAGCCGAGATTATCCAGCCACTCGTTAATTGCCGTTTCTGCCGAAGTAATGTCTGCTCTATAAACACCAATCGGCTCCAATACTTCCGCTGAATCAGGGAGGGCCGTCGTAATATCCCTGACGCTGGCTGCAAGCCCTCCGGTTCCACGCGCACAGAATGGTACAACAGTCTTACCCGACAAATCATATTCCTCTATAAAAGAAAAGACTGCCATTGGAGCGGTATACCACCAGTTCGGGAATCCAAGAAAAACCACATCGTAATCATCCATATTATCAATATGATTCACCAGCTCCGGGCGGGCATTTTCTGCCTTTTCATCCGCAGCCCGGTCAAGACATTCATCATAATCACTGAAATATGGTTCTGTTACTGTAATGGAGAATAAATCCCCTCCTGCCCGCTGCCAAATCCACTCCGCCATCTGTGCGGTATTTCCGGGCGGAAGCACACTGGCGGATGTCGTTGCATCCACTCCATCATAATCTGCCGAATCACCGACAGAATCATAATGGGAAAGGGCAGACTGAACCGCTGCGTCCTTATCCTCTACATTCGTATTATCCGCCCATGTAAAATAAGCAATCAATATGTTACTTCCGGTATATGATTCCGTTTTCGCTATGTTTTCGGATATTTCGCTTTCCTCTGATAATGCCTCCTGTGTATCTTTCAGCCCGCCGCCTGCAGATTCCTCCGCTCCGCCCGTACCGCAGGCGGACAAGGCAAACAGCGTACTACATAGGAGAAGTATTGAAACTGCTTTCCTCATACCAATCCTCCATTATTTTTCTGCTGTTACTTCATTTATACAGGAAATCGCATTTAATGTCCTCGGAAATCCAATAAACGGCAGGCATTGGGTAATTGCTTCAACCAGCATTTCACGGGTATTGCCCACGCTTAAGTTTGCGCCCGCATGAGCCTTCGCCTGCGGCTCACAGCCGCCGAGACAGCAAATCGCACAGAATGTAACTAGTTCCCGCATTTTCAAATCCAAAGTTCCTCTTGTATAGAAATCGCCAAAGCAATAGGCAGACAGATAATCCTGAATATGCTTTAACTCCTGCGGTGCAACACGGCGCATCGCTTTGATATTGTCCTCACCGAAAATCTCCTGCTGAACGGCAAGACCTTTAGCAAACCTGTTTTCTTCCGTAACTTTCGCCTGCTTTTCCAACGGATAAACAATCCCTGCAGACTGAAAGGCTTTATTCCCGCGAAGCAACGAGCCAAGTAGCCATGCTTGCATGGATATTTGGCGACTGCCGCGGGGGTCTTTGACTTGCCTCGTCCAGAGCGCATTTTACCTTTTCCACGCCAATATAAGGAGCGCACTGATACAGCGTTTCTTTGATTTCTTCCGGCGCTGCTCCCATGCCCAACGCTGCCAGCACATATTTTGAAAGTGGTTTCCATGTCTGGCTGGCCGTCAAAGCTGTAAGCATAACAAGCGCCCGCTGCACATTCGACAATGCGCCATGAACGAGGACATCACCGCAAAGAAATTTCCTGACAATCTCCTCAAATTCAGGATCATATTGCTGATCGGAAAAATAATGACCTCCGAACCAGTCCTGATGATTCTTTTCCGCAATATTTAATCGTTCCATTCCAACGCCTCCCGCAGTCAAATTTTCTGGTTCCCTGCAGACCACACATGACTTTCCTTTGCAATATCCTGTGTATTCTGCGCCATCACGCCCACCAGTTTGTGAGGTATATAAAGTTCCTCCAAATAGGAAATTTCTTCTTCCGATAATTTAAGCTCCGCCGCCTTTGCCGCGCCCTCCACATGGTGAAGTTTCGTTGCGCCGACTATCGACGAGGTTACTTTTGTCATAAGCCATGCAAGAGAAATCTCCGTCATAGAAACGCCTCTTTTCTCTGCAAGGAGCGCAACCCTGCTGATAATTGCGCCGTCCTGATCTGCGGTAGCGTCATATTTCAGCCTTGCATAACTGTCCTCCTGCATACGCTTTGAAGTTTCGCCGGGATATTTTGCAAGTCTGCCTCCTGCCAGTGCGCTGTAAGGTGTCATGGCAATCTGAGCTTCACAACAGAGCTTTGCCATTTCCCGTTCTTCTTCCCGAAAAATGAGATTGTAATGATTCTGCACGGATATAAATTTTGCGAATCCTTCTTTTTCCGCCAGTGCATTTGCCCTGACAAGCTGGTAAGCATAACAGTTGGAAATGCCGATATAGCGGGCTTTTCCCGCCTTCACTACATGATCCAGTCCCTCCATGATGTCATAAAGAGGTGTTTCATAGTCCCACATATGATAGATATATAAATCTACATAATCCATGCCAAGATTGATAAGGCTTTTGTTTATCATCCGCTTGATATGCTGCTGTCCGGTAATGCCTGCCTTGATTTCTTCCTGTGTGCGGGGAAGGAATTTCGTAGCCACAACCACCTCGTCACGCCTTGCATAGTCCCGCAAAGCACGCCCAAGATACCGCTCGCTGGTTCCGCTCTGGTATCCTATGGCTGTGTCAAAGAAATTAACGCCCAATTCCAGCCCCCGGCGGATGATTTCACGGGAATGTTCCTCGTCAATCGTCCATGTATGCTGTCCGTTTCCCGCCTCGCCAAATCCCATACACCCCATACAAATGCTGAAAACATTCAGCCCGGAAACGCCTAATTCACGGTATTGCATAGTCTCCACCTCCTAAAATCACAAACCTATATTTTCTACCCAGTTTTTCAGTTCCGTCTCCGACAGGCTGCCGTTTAACATTTTTCCCGGCATCAGGACTGCTCCGGGACAGCTCGGCTTTAAGTTTTCATTTGTTCTTCCCATGCCGCTCCCTCCGGAGGTCGTAAAAGGAATGATGGTCTTTCCGGAAAAATGATAACTTTCCAGAAACGTATTGATAATCGTCGGGGCGACATACCACCAAATCGGAAAACCGATAAATACGGTGTCATATTCCTCCATATTTTCCACCTTGCCTGCGATTGCCGGACGGGAAGCCTTATCATTCATCTCCACCGAGCTTCTGCTTTTCTTATCCGTCCAGTCCAAATCGGCGCGGGTATAGGGAATCTTTGGTTTGATTTCATAAAGATCGGCCTGTGCCGCTTCCGCCAGCTTTTCTGCTGCCTTTGCGGTTACACCGCTTGCCGAAAAATAAGCTACTAAAATTTTTCTGTTCATAAAGATTTCCTCCTGGAAATTCTATATCTTTGTCCGTATGCAGTACACTTAAATGACCTGAAAGTTTTTCCATCTACCGGACTTTTGCCGCAGAATAAAGATAACCGCCCGGATCATCCAGTCGCATACCATAGCAGCCGCAATGCCGATAACTCCCATATCAAGGACAACACCGAGAAGCCAAGTCAATAACAGTCGGCCTGCAATCGTGGACGCAATGGAAACATACATGGTAAATTTCACGTCCCCCGCCGCCCGAAGCCCATTGCTGACCGCGCCGGAAAACGGAAAGGCCGCCGCATTGAATACATTATGAATCAGCACCAGCCAGACAACAAGCCGCTTTGTCTCCGGTTCCAGTGCATAGAACCTCAGAAAAAGCGGTGTCAGAAGAAATACAAACAGATTCCATGCTGTGGAAAGCAAAAGCGTAATCCCCGTCAGCTTTTTGAAATAATAGTCCGCTCCTTCTGTATCCCGGTTTCCCATACACTGTCCGATCACTGTGATAAATACCGGCCCCATCGCCACACCTGCCAATGCTGCCAAAGACCAGATGCTTTGCGCCACTCCGTTAGCCGCAATCTGATAAGTTCCAAAAAGGGCCACAATGCTGCTAAGAGCCACCTTCACCAACTGGAATACACCGTTTTCCAGACCATTGGGGACAGCAATCCGCAAAATTTTTCTCATGGAATCGTCGCTCCACTTAAAAATCCATTCCCACTGATAAAATACCTCATTTTTTCTGCGAAAGCACAGCCATGTAATCATCACAGCCGAAAATGTCCGGGCAATGAAAGAAGGATATGCGACACCCGCCACACCTGCATGAAGCACAAATACGCCGATTAGATTTCCAATCACGTTGACAATATTGGAAACCACGGACAGATACATGGTTACATTCGTTTTCCCAAGACTGCGGCAGACTGCTGCGCCGGAATTATAAACCGCCAATGCCGGATAGGAATATGCCGAAATCCGAAGATATGTCACACAGGCCTCCATGACGGAATCCTCGACTTTGCCGAACATCAGACGCAATATCCATTCATTTCCCAACAGTACCAGTCCTGCCGCAATACCCGAAAAAACGGTGGAGAACAGCAAAAGCTGACTGGCAGAAGCTCCCGCAGCATCCTTTTCATTTCTGCCGATATACTGGCTGATCACAACCGCTCCACCGGATGCCAATGCAGTAAACAGATAGATAAAAATCGTATTGAATTGATTTACCAAAGAAACACCGGAAACGGCTGCCTCTCCCGCATAGCTTATTACCAGCGTATCCGCCAGTCCCACCAGCATAACCAAAAGCTGCTCGAAAAACAGCGGGACAATCATTCTTTTTAATTGCTTGTTAGAAAACGCTTCTGCTTTCTGATTCATTTCTTGCCCCTTCGCCTCGCTTTCGCTTAAATTTTGCTGCTGATAATTTTCCCAACACTTTTGACACATAGAAGGCGATAAACACCCACAGTCCCATCATCGCCATATATTCTGCAAAGATGAAAGCTGCGCTTTTTTCGTAATCAAGAAATGCAAACTCTACTTTAAGAAACATATAGGACAAAATATCCGCCTGATAGAATGAAACTGCTCCATACGCAGCTATCAGCCGGAGGCTCCATCGTAGAACCTCAGATTTTTTTTCGCCGGAATGTTTACAAATCATTCCTGTTATCATACTCCAATGAAGCCCAAGATGAACGCTCATCAGTACAAATCCCCAGTAGGAGCCTGCAAGGTGCAGCACTCTCGCCGCTGCCATTCCACCATTAACCGGAAGTGCGGAAAATACATGACGGGACATAACAATACCACTGTAAGCAAGCGCAAGCATTACTACAAAAACAGAAAAGTTGATTACTGTCCGAAAAATACGAAGAAGACTATATTTTCCTTTCATCAAACTCCCATACCACCGGATATTCAAAAGGTTATGTGCCAGAAATAATACAGCCATTCCCGTACCGAGCCATTCATGGAGCTTTTCTCCTGTGGCTTGATATGCCATCAGCATGAGTACAAACACCGTCATCAAAATGTCAATGAACATTTTCACTTTCATTTTTGTTTTCATGCCGCTTTCCTCCCTGTTAAGGGCAGAACGCCAAAGCAAAACCCTGACGCTCTGCTGACCGTTTATTCTGCGCTTACATCCAGCCCAAGACCGTTTACCCATTCCATAACCGTTTCCTCCGAATCACTTCCGTTCAGCCGCCGTCCATCCAGCCAGTCAGCACCACGGGTAAGCTGCTCCAAATTGGAATCGCTGGAACCAATACCGCTGCCGCCGGAAGTGCAGAAAGGAACAATCGTCTTGCCGGAAAAATCATAACTTTCCATAAAGGTGCTGACGATTCTTGGTGCTTCGCCCCACCAAATCGGATACCCTATAAATACAATGTCGTATTGCTCCATGTTCTCCACCGAACCGGAGATAGCCGGACGTGCGGAAGGGTCATTCATTTCAATGGTACTGCGGCTGTTATCATCGTTATAGTTCAGATCTGCTTCTGTATAAGGTTCCTCCGGGACAATCTCATAAAGGTCTGCGTTCAGGCCATTTGCAATATGTTCGGCCACACCCTCTGTTGTATTGGTGGCAGAGAAATAAGCTACCAGTACCTTTGCCCCTTCCATCCCGGTATCCGTTTCAGGCACAGGCTCCGTTTCTTCCGTTTCACCGGGCTGCGCAGTCTCGTTTTCTTGTTCGGATTCTGCTGCGCTGCTTTCCGGTTCGGACATTTCCTCTGCTACGCTGTTTTCCACATCAGACGAACCAGTTTCAGCCGGTTCACTGCTCCCGGCACATGCCGTAATGGATACGGTCATCAAAAGAGTAAGTAATAAAGCTGCAATTTTTCTCATAGGTCTTTCCTCCAATTTTTTTATTCCCGCGAAGCAACGAGCCAAGCAGCCATACTTGCATGGATATTTGGCGACTGCCGCGAGGGGCAAATACCCCGTAGCTTGCTGCGCTAGAATTTTGATGCCCCGTCAGTTTGCTGCGGGGTATTTGACTTAGGAACTTGCGTTCATCCATTCTCTATTCCGCCAGTGAGAAGGTGATTTCCACCCGGCTTTCAAGGTTTTCAAAAACAGATAAGTCCGAAGTCACTCTGCCAATCGGAATGACATCCACGGAAAGTACGGGATTATCTGTCTGTGCATAAAAAACCGCCATGTTATGATGGGCCTCGCAGTAAGTAATATCGCCATTGTCAAAGGTGTTTCCTCCGCCCGCCAAATTCTCCGCCACAGGATAGAAGTCTACACCGCCATAATATTCCCTCCCTCCAAAACCACTCATGGAAATCGTGAGGGGAAAATATTCTTTTATTTCCTGTGCCAGCGCAGTATCATAAATCACCCCGTCAAGCACGATGTCGCCAATCGTGATTGTAATGGCGGTCTCCGTCATTTCTGTTCCAACGCTTTTTCCTCTGATACCAATTTCTTCAAGCCATGCAGCAACGGTATTTTCAGCAGTCAGAACGTCTTTTGCTTCAACCGCCAGACCATCCGGCGATTCTGCAGCATGGCTGGCCTCACGGATTGTTTCGTAACTGCCGCCTGCTCCGTATCCGTCATGCGTACAAAACGGAACCACTGTTTTTCCGGTAAGATCATATTCGTTCAAAAAAGAAAGTACAGCCTGCGGAACTTCTGTCGCCCATACAGGATAGCCGATGAACACGGTATCATATCTGGAAGTATCCAGATTGCTTTCCACCAAAGCAGGCAGATAATTCTCCGCCATTTCACTGTGGTTCAAATCCCGAAGCTCATCAAAATCGGTCGGATAAGGTTCCTGTGTTTGGATAAGGTGAAGATCGCCGCCGACATTTTCCCGTATCATACGGGCCATATATTCTGTAGTTCCGTAATTTTCTTCATCTGCCATAATGCTGGCAGATGTCGTCGCATCCACGTCATTGGGATACTCTGTGTTACCCCATCGTGAAAAATAGACAATCAAAATATTACTTTCATTTTCTGCGGATTGTTCCGGTTTGCTGCTTTCCGGCGTCGAAGCCGAAGATTCCTCCGTAACCAACTGAGATTCTGTTTCCTCCGCCTTACTTTCCTCTATTTGATTCATCGGATTATTTCCACAGCCGGAAAAGGAGTATGCAAATAACAGGCAAAGCAGCGGAACCCATAGTTTTTTCATTGTCTGCCTCCTACTTCAATTTGCTGTAATCTGTATCTGAAACGGCTTCCAGCCATTCATTGGAAGTACCCTCGCCGGGAACCTCTATGGCCACATGGGAAAACCAGCTGTCTTTTGCCGCCCCATGCCAATGTTTCACGCCCACAGGAATTGTAACCACATCTCCAGCCCGAAGCTCCTGTGCTTCTTTTCCCCATTCCTGATACCAGCCCCGCCCTCCGGTAACGAGCAGAATCTGGCCGCCGCCGTTCTCTCCATGATGGATGTGCCAGTTATTCCGGCAGGCAGGTTCAAAAGTTACATTTGCAACACCTACGCCATTTAACTGTGTCAGCATTGCCAGATAGGATTGTCCTGTAAAATACTCGCCAAAAGGATTGAGGACGCCTTTTTCAAAAATAGTCTTGTGTTCTGATCTTTTCATGTAGAAACCTCCGAATCTTTCTTAATTTCATGGATCATATAATCCAACTGGTCTAATAATTGCTGCTTGGAATGTATTTCATTCAACAGTTGTAATCTGCTTTTTCTTAAAATCCGTATCTGATCCTCCTTTGTCTTTCCACACTTTTTTACCTGTCTGGTTACTTCCTCTAATGTCATCGTCAGCCTCCCTTATTTAATAGAAAGCACTTTCTGCAAACTTTCCGCCACAAAAAAGCAGGTGCAGAAGAAAAGCGGCTACACTTTTTTCTACACCTACATTATAATTTAGGTCATTGGCCATATCAAATGCTTAGTTTTTATATTCAGGTTATGCCTAAAAGGTATCTCATGTGTTCTATGAATTTTGTCGCAGCCAAACTAAACGGCTGTTGTTTTTTCCATGCCAGCACACTACTTGCTGTCAGTTCCGGTGATAATGGCCGGTAAATAATTTTTTCTTTATCCCAAAAGGGTACGGAACCCTCAATTACAATGGAGTATGCCAGTCCCCTCTGAACCATAAGGGCGCTGTTTGTGGCCAGATTACTGGTAAAGAGAACCTGTTTTTCCTGGAAGAAATCGCCGAACCAGTGGGACAATTCGTTCCTCACATTTATCCGTCTCGGAAGAATGAGAGACTTATTCTCCAAGTCTTTTGCGCTCACAGCTTCTTTTTCCGCAAGCGGATCGTCCGGGCGCATTAAAACAACCCATCGCTCTTTTCCTTTCAGTCGAATAAAATCAAACTTTTCTATATCAACCGGCTCCAGTAAAACACCAATATCAATCAATCCTTTTTCCATCTGCTCCTTCACCAGATCGGCATTTCCTGTAAAAATGTCGAAAGTTACAAGGGGATACTTGTCTCGGAAGGTCTCAATGATTTCCGGCAGCACCTGCATGGCCGCCAACTCCCCTCCACCAATGACGATTCTGCCTTCCACCATCTCGTCCTGTTCAATCAGCTCTTTTTCTGTCCGGTCAACTAAAGACAGAATTTCCTCTGCCCGCCGCCGCAGTAAAATTCCCTCGTTTGTTAAGGTAATCTTTTTTGCGCCTCTGTAAAACAGCTTAACACCAACTTCTTCCTCTAACTGTGATAGCTGGCGGCTCAAGGTCGGCTGGGTAATATGTAAGACTTCTGCTGCCCGATTGATTCCCCCTTCGCGAACAACAGCAAGAAAATAGCGAAGCACCCGTATTTCCATTGCAATACCTCCTGCATAAATAGCTTTTATTATTATATCCGAGGTATGCTTAAAAAGCAACTGTCTGCTATTACTGTTCACAAAATGTATAGTTCAAAGCATAGCGGCAAGCAATGCCTTCTTGTACAGAAGGCTCATTTACGCAGATTTTCCGTAACCTGAAAACCTGCGTTAACGCTTGTTGGTGACATATCCCCAAACCCCTAAGATCGTTCCCTTTGGTAACGGCTGCGCATCCTTCGGACACTGAAAAATTGAAACCTAATATCTTTGCAAAATAAAAATGCTATGCAATCCGTGGAACTTTTGCATAGCATTTTCTATTCTTCCGTTTACCTGACATAAGTCATAAGTTTTTCAATGCTTCCTTATGGGCTACTGCCTTTTAAGGCGTACTTTCTATTATGCTATGTTTTGCGCCTGTTTCCCTTCAAATTTCTGTATCCGATTGTGGATAAAACGGTGATATTTATTTATATTTCGTCCGATCGCATGTAGCATGAACTCTTTGTATACTTTCTCAGATGAACAGTGGTTGAATCTGCGGAAGTTCTCATTTTCCTTAATGTCACCGAAATGTCCTTCTGTCTGGATGGAGCGGATCTGTCGGTTCAGGATACCTTTTTCACTTTCTATGTTTGCATGTGATGCTGCTTTTAGGCCTTCCCATTGCTCATTTATCTTCATGAGTTTGTTTTTATCCGCATCTTTTTCAGGATTATATTTATAGAGGCAGCGGGGTTTATGTTCGCAGCCGCTGCAGCCTTCACAGGCATAGACCTCAAAGTTTTGTGTATAACCATCCTGTTTTTTCGTTTCCGTCTGAATGTGTCGCAATTCCCTGCCATCATGACAAACATAATAATGCTCATCCTCGAACACATGATGTCTTATGTTATAATACCTGCCGACAGCTTCCCTGTATGCACGGGTTTCCCGTTTCTCATGATCCTGCAGTTTGATATAACTTTCGATACCTTGCTCTTTTAGAAACAAAAGATTCTTTTCGCTGCAGTAACCACTGTCCGCGGTCACTTCTTTTAAGTTTTCGCCAAATGCGTTGGAGTGTTTTTTGACCACTGGAATCAGAGTATTATAATCGGTTCGGTCATTGCTGATAGAACCATGGATGATGAAGTAGTTTTCTACTGCGATCTGGACGTTGTATGCCGGCTTCAACTGACCATTGAGCATATGGTCTTCCTTCATCCGCATAAAGGTTGCCTCCAGATCTGTTTTTGAATAACTGTTGCGGTCTTTTCCCATGATCTCAAAACGTTCCCTGTATTTCATGAGCCGGGTTCCGCAGGTATCCAGGTCTTCATAAAGCTGCTGGATTTCAGGTTTTTTCTGCCGTTTCTCATAAACGAAGGATATTTCTTCGCCTTCCGCTACCCTGACCAGGTTCATCGCAGTTTTAATAATTCCAAAGGCGAGCAGTTATCTATCTCGATGATTGTGTTATTAGGAAGTTTTTTGTGTTTGGTCAGCTTTCGCTTCCGGTTCTTTTCAATCACATCACGTACTTTATCCATGCCCTCGATAATAAACATCTGAACATTTCCCAAGTCATATTTATGACCGTATCCATTTTCGTTCAGCAGCCCGTTGTATCTGCTGTAAAGAGAGTCAATGGTGTCAAGAAGACCCGCCGGATGATAGTTAAGGCTGCCCCTCCACACAAAAGTATATCGGTTGGCATTGGCTTCTATCTTGGTTCCATCAATGTAAAGAACTTCCAGCGTGATCAAACCTTCTTTTTTTAATCTGTGAAGGAACTGATAATTCAGATCATCCAGTATCTCGCCCGTAAGTTTATTTTCTGTTGCCCTAATTCAAAAAATCGTTATAATATTTAGTGTTGATCATAGTTACATTATAACATGTAACCGAGAGAAGATGGCTGTCGTTAGCCATCTTTTTTCTCTTTTTGCAGGTAAAAGTTTAGGGCGGGGAGTATCGGCTCCTCGCCCTATTTAGAGCTGTCTATTAACCGACAGCCCCCGGGTATTGCCTTTTTATGCGTCGGTGAAGCCCTGCTCTGCGAGTGCTTCCACCAATGCCTTGTTGCTCTCTCCGGTAAGGGTTCCGTTCCTGTCGATAATGTAATGGCTTACCGCGAAGCCATAGGTTGGGGCTTTACTTCTACCAGCGCCGTTACTTCCTGCGGGACTTCCGGGGCATTTTCTTCTGCCGTGGCTTCCTGCTCTGCGGCGGCCTTCGCTGCTGCTTTGGCTGCTGCCTTCTCAGCCCGTGTCATTTTTGCTCTCGGCTCCGGGAATACCTCCAGCAGTACACCTTGTGCATAGCTGATTTCAAAAGTGATTTTGCCATCCTCCGGTACGTTGAAATGGAAGTCGAACATTTCCACCTCTTTGAGCATATCCGGCAGGTCGATATTCTTATATCTCTTTACTTCCTTACCCTCTACCATAAGGCATACCGGAACCGCGTCCCGGGGTTTGCTGTGATTTTTCCTGTCTTCATAATGTTTTCCACCTTTCGTTTTGTATATGCTTTGTACTGGCTGCTTGCCTTGTGAGTGACAGCTTACGTATTTTGGGTGTGAAAGCAAGCCTTTTTTCAAAGAAATTTTAGTTTTTATACATATACACTTACTTGTATTTATTCGTTTCTCCGTATATAATAACGATATATCAACGGGAGGTGGCAAAATTGCTTGACTATATTTCTGTAAAAGAAACAGCAGAAAAGTGGGGAATATCTGAGCGGCGCGTTCAAAAATTATGTGAGGAAGATAGGATTGAGGGTATTGTACGTTTTGGCCACGCATGGATGATACCGCGAGAGGCAGAAAAACCTGCCGATCAGAGACGAATAAGGAAAAAGGACTAAGGAGGGAATATTTCATGTATAATCCACAATTAGATACATTTATCCGTGTGGCGGATGCCGGGAGCTTTAATAAGGCAGCAGAAGAATCCTATATTACTCCAACGGCAGTTATTAAGCAAATCAATCTTTTAGAGGATTCATTGGGGATAAAATTATTTGAACGAACGCATAGGGGGCTGACTTTAACGAAAGCCGGAAAATCGTTATATCAGGACACAAAATATATTATCCAGTATTGCCGCGATTCTGTTACAAGGGCAAAAAACGCCATGCAGGATAATGCGAGTGTCATTCGGATTGGCAGCTCACCTATGACACCGGCCCAGCTCTTAATGCAGCTATGGCCAAAGATACAGGAACATTGTCCGGATTTGAAATTCCAGATTATTCCCTTTGAGAATACGCCGGAAAATGCCAGAGAAATTCTGGCTAATCTCGGTAAGAATATAGATGTGGTTGCTGGAATTTTTGATGAAACCATGCTGGATTTGCGGCATTGTGCTGGGCTTCCATTATCCCATGAACCGTTCTGTTGTGCGGTTTCTATACATCACCGGCTTGCGGTAAAGGATAAGCTCAAAATAAAAGACCTTTATGGGGAGAACCTGATGTTAATGCGCCGGGATTGGAGTAACTATGTAGATCGGCTTCGGGATGACATCTGGCAGAACCATAGTCAGATACATATTGTGGATTTTGATTTTTACAGCATGGAGGCCTTCAATCGGTGTGAGAACAGCAATGATGTTTTGCTCGCCATTGCGGGATGGGCTAACGTACATCCACTTTTAAAGGTGATTCCGGTTGAATGGGAGCATAGTATTCCGTTTGGCTTGCTTCATTCTCCACAGCCATCAGAAACAGTAAAGAAATTTTTAGAAGCGGCACAAATGGCTGTAAATTGAAGAAAAAACCAGTTACAACCTTTAGGTATAAACTGATGAACAAAGCGAGACTTCTCCCCGGGTCTTGCTTTTTTTATAATATGAAACATAAGAGGCACAGCCGATTATGATTCAACGAGGAAAACGCAAAGCATTTTTCGAGTCTGATGTTAGACCAATATATACGGAGGTGATGAAATTGAAAAAAGTTGCTTGTACTGCTACGTTTGTCTGTCTGTTGGTTTGCCTTGCAGGATGCAGTGCAGATAAAGCCTCTGGTAATATTGCAGATATAGAATCCGGAAAGGAAGCAACAGAAAGCCTTTTGCAACAAACCGAGGGAGCAGAAAGTATTGTGCAGACAGAAGTGCAGATAAAGGAACCATATACAACAGATACAAAAATAACCGAGGTAATATCTGATCCGGTTTTCGGAGAACATGGCAGACTGATTTTTCCGGTAGACAGTGGATATTACAGCGGGGACACATTGGGAGGTCTTCGACTTACATGGTATAGCAATATTGCCCCGGAAAAGACGGTAGAGATTGCAAACTATCTGAGAGATCATGCGGCAGCGGGAGAAGCCTACTTTTATGATATTTACACCGACGAGGAAAAGGCGGCTGATCCGGCAAAGCAGGATACAGGGATTTTCTTCTTCAAAGGAAATCCCGGAGAAAAATTTGCTGTCTGTAATGCAGGCGGGGGATTTGCCTATGTGGGAGCAATGCAGGACAGCTTTCCCCATGCTCTGGAATTATCAAAAATGGGATATAACGCCTTTGCCTTGATTTACCGGCCCGGAGCGCAGACGGCTTGTGAAGATTTAGCGAGGGCGGTTAGCTTCATATTTGAACATTCAGAGGAGCTTGAAATAGATACCGACTGCTATTCTGTGTGGGGCGGTTCTGCAGGCGCAAGGATGGCGGCATGGCTTGGTTCTTATGGCCCGGCTGCTTTTGGGGGAAATGAGCTGCCCCGGCCCGGTACAGTTATCATGCAGTATACCGGCCACAGCGATTATACAGAAAGCGACCCGCCAACTTTCGTATGTGTCGGGGAAAATGATGGCATTGCAAGCTGGCGGACAATGGAAAATCGTCTGCGTAATCTGGATGTACATGGAATCCCCACAGAGTTTCATAAATATCCGGGACTCGGTCACGGCTTTGGAATAGGAACTGGAACAGTTGCGGAAGGATGGATAAACGAGGCAGTAGCATTTTGGGAAAAACAGATAAAAAATCAATCATAAAGAGGAGAAAATCCTCGGAAAGGATTTGGAGATGAACAATTTTATTTTTGAGAACGCAACGAAAGTGTTTTTTGGGAAAGGGTGTGTAAAGGAATACCTGTGCTGTCTGACAAAAGGGTATGGAGATACGGTCATGCTGGCATACGGCGGCGGCTCTATTAAACGCAACGGCATTTATGACGAGGTGACGGCGATCCTGAAAGCGGGTGGAAAGAATATTGTTGAGTTTCCGGGTATTATGGCAAATCCCACTTATGCGAAAGTGCTGGAAGGCGCAAAGTTGGCAAAGGAAAATAATGTGGGGCTGATTCTCGGTGTTGGTGGCGGTTCGGTTATGGACTGTTGCAAGGCGGTATCCATTGCCGCCCGGTATCAGGGGGATGTATGGGCGGATTTTTGGGCGCGTCCCGGTATCTTTGATTTTGAGCCGCTGTCTCTTGGTGTGATTGTCACAGTAGCGGGAACCGGGAGCGAGTGCAACGGCGGGGCTGTCATTACCAACGAAGAACTGAGAATAAAGACCGGGCGTGATTATCCGAAATGTAATCCGAGGTTTGCCTTGCTTGATCCGACTTATACCTACAGCGTCCCGAAATTCCAGATGGTATCCGGCGGCTTTGACATTCTTTCACACATCATGGAGATTTATTTCAGCGAGCCGGACGAGGACAATGTTTCCGACGACATTGCAGAGGCGCTTATGCGGAATGTAATCCGCAATCTGCGGGCGACTATCAAGAACCCGGAGGACTATACAGCCAGAAGCAACCTTATGTGGGACGCGACAATGGCGGAAAATAGAATCATCAAGCTGGGAAAGCGGACAGATTTTCAGTGCCACCAGATGGAACACCAGCTTGGAGCTTATACGGACTGCAATCATGGCGCAGGGCTGGCGGTACTGCACCCGGTCTATTACCGCCATATCTTTAAGGAGGGATTAGCGAAGTTTAAGCGGTTTGCCGAGAATGTATGGGGGATTTCCACAGAAGGAAAGGCAGACGAGGAAGTTGCCCGTGCCGGTATCAATGCGCTGGAAGATTTTATTTTGGAAATCGGCCTGCCTGTGACCCTGCGTGAATTGGGTATGAATGAAAGCACTGATTTGAAAGCGGTTGCGGATTCCTGTACGATTGTTCCGGGCAGTTATAAGAAGCTGACACACGAAGAAATTCTTGGAATATTCCGGGAGTGCTACTAAAAAGAGCGGAAACTAAAATAATTGAGGAAAGGATTTGGTATATCATGGAAAATAAGGTGCTGGAAACATCAAGAAAGTTTTGGGATGTAATGGAGCGTGCAGACGAGGCAGGGATGCGCGAGATTGCTGACCCGGCCTGCCAGTTTGTTCACATCGGAGTTACCGCAGGTTTAGATCAGGAGATCAAGTTTTATACAGACGGTGTATTCTGTCCGACGGAAGTAAAGTTTAATTCGCAGAAAGCAACGCTGTTTCAGGATACCGCAGTTGTTTTAACAGACTGTAACTACTCGCTGCTTTTGAATGGGCAGGAAACAACTCACCATTTTGCGGTGACAGAGGTTTATATCCGGCAGGATGACAGTTGGAAACTGATCCAGTTTTCCTTTACGGCGCTTGTTTATTGATGGGCGTGAAGATACAGTATACAAGTATGTATGGATATATGAAAGGAGCTTTTATGATGAAAATGAAAAAATGGATTGTATTGATACTTAGTGTTGTGATGGTGTTAGGGCTTGCGGCTTGTGGCAGCAGGCAGAAAGGGGGCGGTGAAACGTCCTCCCGGAATGAAAGTCAAAGCAATGAAATAGAACCCTCCCAGCAGGAAGGTGAATCCAGCGGCGAAACAGCTAAGGGAATACCGGAAGAATCCAGCGCTGAAAAGCCCGCTGAGACACCGGAAACATCCGGGGGAAAGACATTGGTTGTCTATTACTCGGCATCCGGGAATACAAAAGAGGTTGCAGATTATATTGCCTCTGCAATGGATGGGGATTTGTTCGAGATCGTACCTACAGAAATTTACACGGGAGCAGACCTTGACTGGACGGACAAGGACAGCCGAGTATCCAGAGAGCATGATAATGAGGATGAAAGGGATGTTCCGCTTGTATCTGATACGGTGGATAACTGGGACGAGTACGACACGGTTTTTATCGGATACCCGATTTGGTGGGGAATTGCGGCGTGGCCTGTTGACGGTTTCATAAAGGCAAATGACTTCACAGGGAAAACGGTGATACCTTTCTGCACTTCTTCAAGCTCCGGTTTGGACGAAAGTGGCGAACTGCTTGAGGAAATGGCCGGAACCGGGGAATGGCTGGAAGGCGAGCGGTTCCGTTCAGGAGCTTCGGAAGAAACTGTCCGGTCATGGGTGGAAGGTTTAGGATTATAATAACAGGAGTCGGAGGAAATCGAAAGTACCAATTCCCGTATTTTGATTGCTTATTTTTCCATGCCAGAAGATGTAAATATATCCGGAGTGGATGCTATTGCCAGCGCAAGCATTGTAGTTAGGGATGGTGTATTTGCCCTATGGCTATTCAGAAGATCAGAAATATAATGTTTTCTATTTAAGCCATGGAGGATGGAGCAACGAAACAACAGTAATTGGAACAGACCAGAATCCGCGTTCTTTTAAGTATGTGATTGACCATGCCATAGAGGACGGGCAAATACAGCACTTATGCGGAAGATACCACGCTGGAAGGGCTAAGATTGTCCCGCGACCACAGAGGATTTGGCGGTTTTTCAATGGGTTCTGTCAATACATGGTGTACTTTCAGGTATGCGCTTGATTATTTCCGGTATTTTATGCCTATGAGCGGAAGCTACTCTGCGGATGGCGAATACATGGCGGAGCTGGTCAAAGAATCCGGGCATGGCCCTGAGGACTTCTTTATTTTCTCAGCCTCCGGTACGGATGATTTTGCATACAGTGCATTTAAGGCACAGGTTATGGCAATGGGAAATGTCCCGGATAAAACTTTCCTCTTTGCCGACAATGAGGAGAACGGGAATCTGTCATTTTTGAAACGGGAAGGATATGTTCATGACGCGACGGCCAGTGATGAATATACCTATAACGGACTTAGATTTTTTTGGAACAGGGAATAATGATCTGCAAAATAAAGGAGAACAATTAAAATGAGCATTTTATTTATCAACGGCAGCCCTAATAAGAACGGCAACACGGCGGAGCTTGCAAAAGAATTATTGAAGGGCAGGGATTATGAAACGCTGAACCTGACCGATTACCGGATCGGCAGCTACGGACAGGATTTCCCGGATGACCAGCTTGGTCAGGTTATTGGGAAAATAAAGGAGGCGGAAGTGATCGTGATTGGCTCCCCTCTGTACTGGCACAATATCTGCGGCTCTGTGCGCAATATGCTGGATCGCTTTTATGGTCTGGTAGAGGAAGGCTCTTTAACGGGAAGGACGCTGTATTTTCTCTTTCAGGGTGCAGCTCCGGAAAAATGGATGATGGAGGCCGGGGAATATACCATGAAGCGTTTTGCAGGACTTTATGGGATGGGGTATGCGGGAATGGCTATCAATCGTTCCGGAGCAGCCAGATTGTCAGAAAAATTATGAGAATACTTTCATCAATGTTATAGGAGGAACACAGCATGGCAGTAAAACAGACAGCAGGAAGGACTGCGCTTGGGGAATTTGCCCCTAAATTTGCAGAGCTGAATGATGATGTGCTTTTCGGGCAGGTGTGGAGCAGAGAAGATAAAATGTCTCTCCGTGATCGTTCCCTGATCACGGTGGTGGCGTTACTTTCTCAGGGACTTACTGATACATCTTTCGTTCATCATCTTGAAGCGGCAAAAGCAAACGGCATAACAAAAAATGAAATTGCTGAAATCATTACACATGCGGCCTTTTACGCAGGGTGGCCAAAGGCGTGGGCGGCGTTTCGTCTGGCAAAGGAAATCTGGAATGATGAAAATGACGGTGAGGATCAAAAGGCTCTGTATGAAAGGTCTATGATATTTCCAATCGGCAGGCCAAATGATGCTTTTGCACAGTATTTTACAGGACAGAGCTATCTGGCTCCGGTTTCCAAAGAACAGGTGGGAATTTTCAATGTGACTTTTGAACCGGGCTGCCGGAATAACTGGCACATCCATCATGCCGACAATGGTGGCGGCCAGATTCTGGTCTGCGTGGCAGGCAGAGGTTTTTATCAGGAATGGGGAAAAGAGCCCATCTGCATGACGGAGGGTGATACGGTCAACATCCCGGCAGGCGTGAAGCACTGGCACGGTGCAGCGCCGGATAGTTGGTTCTCCCACCTGGCGGTAGAGGTGCCGGGGGAAAACGGGCACACGGAGTGGTGTGAACCGGTCAGCAGTGAAGATTACGCAAAAATAAAATAATGATTACAGGAGGGAGAAACATGGAATATGTAACTTTGAACAATGGGATCAAGATGCCTGTGTTGGGATACGGTGTGTATCAAGTAAGCAATGAGGAATGTGAACGCTGTGTGCTGGACGCGATCAGTGTTGGCTACCGCTCCATTGATACGGCGCAGGCATACGGGAATGAACAAGCTGTGGGCAATGCAATCAAAAAATGCGGCGTTCCTCGTGGAGAATTATTTATCACCACAAAGGTATGGATCAGTAACGGCGGCTACGAAAAGGCGAAGGCTTCTTTGAAGGAATCCCTACGCAAGCTGCAGACGGAATATATTGATCTGGTGCTTATCCACCAGCCTTTCAATGATTATTATGGAACTTACCGGGCAATGGAAGAAGCCTATAAAGAAGGCTGGATTCGCGCTATCGGCGTGTCGAACTTCTACCCTGACCGTCTGATTGACCTGTGTAAATTTGTGGAAGTAAAACCGGCGGTCAATCAGGTGGAAACCCATGTGTTCCAGCAACAGGTACAGGCACATGAATATATGGTGAAATATGGCGTACAGCATGAATCGTGGGGGCCTTTTGCAGAGGGGCGGAAAGATTTCTTTACCAATCCTGCCCTGATGGAAATTGGAAAGAAATACAATAAGAGCGCGGCGCAGACTGCTCTCCGATTCCTGATCCAGAGCGGTGTAGTGGTGATTCCGAAATCTACACATAAGGAGCGCATGATCCAGAATATAGATGTGTTTGATTTTGTTCTGTCTGGTGAGGATATGGTGGCGATTCAGGCGTTGGACGAAAAAGAAAGCCTGTTCTTCTCCCACTATGACCCGGCAACGGTGGAAATGCTGACAGGGCTTCATAGATAAATCGGAGGCAGGGTGACTGAGAATGAAAAAAGGAACAATCTTGTTTGGTATATTAGCGGTGCTTTTCCTGTTTACTGCTTGTGGCGCAAAAGAAGATATTGATAATTCCGAACATATACTGGAAGAAAGCATTGAACGGACAGAAAAAAGCTCTACGGAAAAATCCTCTGAGAATACAAATGAGATTGTTCCAACAATCTCTGCCACAGAGAGTAAGGATGATTTGTCAGCGGGAAGTGCGCTTGTTGCAGAGCAGATATTAACCGGAGCGGACGGGGATATTCATTACAGCTATTATCTGCCGAAGAATTTTGACGAGAGCAAAAAATACCCTATGATGGTAGTGGAGCGGATTCCTCCGGCAGCAATCTGAATTGGAGAGGCTTTCTGGCATGGACGGAGCTTGGCGAAGATATGATTGTTGTATCGGCGCAGCTTACCGATTGGCGGGAAAAATCTGCAAGGCAGGCGATTGAATTGACAGAGTATTTTCTTGATAAATTTCCCGTTGATGTAAATCGGGTATATGCTGCCGGATATTCCGCTGGCGGGGAAACTATGTCGCAGGCCGTATCCATGCGCCCGGACTTATATACAGCTTATTTACATGGTGCTTCACAATGGGACGGAGCCTTTGAGCCTGTTGCGGAAAATAGCGTTGCTGTTTATATCTTTATGGCAGAAAATGACGAGTATTATGGTTCACAGAAAGCAAGGGACACTTATCAGGGCTTGTATGAAGCCTATCGGAACGCCGAATGGACACAGGCACAGATAGATGAAGTTTTGCAGATAGAGATTCCGGACAATGAGTATTTTAACAGCCGTGGAATCTACAATTACCACGGAGGCGGAAATATTTTGTTTGAAGATCAATCTATCCTGCAATGGATTGTGGAAAAGAAAAAATGCTGGAGGTGAGCAGCATGAAACGAAAAACCATCTTGAAAATAGTAGTTGATATTGGAATGACGGTCATGCTGCTTTTTCTGATGACTTATGAATTGATTGGTGCGGCGGCACATGAGTGGCTTGGAGTAGGAATGTTTGTTCTTTTCATTACCCATCATATTTTGAACCGAAAATGGAGTCAATGTGTTTTCAAAGGGAGATATACATTGTTTCGTATTTGGCAGACTACTCTTGTTATTGGAATCCTGTTGACAATGGTTGGCTCCATGTATAGCGGAGTAATTCTTTCTGAACACGCATTGTCATTTCTGCCAATCAAAGGTGGGCGAGCTTTTGCCAGAGAGGTTCACATGATTTCCGCCTATTGGGGATTTGTACTGATGTCGCTTCATCTTGGACTACATTGGAGCATGATGATGGGTATGGCAAAGCGGCTTGTAAAAGAACTTCCAACAGCAGGAAAACGACTGCTTCGTGGGAGTGCTGCCCTTATCGCCGGGTATGGCATATATGCTTTCATACAGCGGGAAATCGGACAGTATATGCTATTGAGAAATCATTTTGCATTTTTTGATTTCGAGGAACCGTTGATTTTCTTTTTGGCAGACTATATGGCAGTTATGGCTTTATTTGTATGTGTGAGCCATTACTTTTCTAAGGGATTGAGATACATAATACAGACAAGAAAAACAAAATAGAATTTTCTTTACATCAAGGCAAGCCCATCTTGCCCGGAAAGGTCAATCTGCCTTATGTGGATTGACCTTTTTACATTGCATTGTCGAAAACTGTCAAGTGAATATTGTCCTGCTTGGGAACCACCCGGAAATGGTATTTTCCATCTTCAGAGCCACGACAACATATTGTGGCAGCACACATATTTGATTCTACTATAAATCTCTTTATAGTTATTCTTGGAAAACTGCTGATGCAGTACCACCAAATAATCTATAAGGAGGTCTTTTTATGTTTAAGAAAACAAAAGTCAGAAGCATTCTGGAGCTTTTGTGAAAAAATCTAAGCGCAAGGGAGGTGTCAAAGGTTTTAGGTGTATCCAGAAACACTGTAGCTGAGGTTCAGGCATTGTTTTTACAGTCAGGCAGATCATGGGATGATATTTCTGAATGGGATGATGTGGATTGTCAACATTTTTTTAGACAACTTTTTTAAGGTTGTTTTCCCTATACTGTACCGGAGTTTGATATCCGAGGGAAGAATGTATTCTGTGATGATTATACCAGTTCACATAATCCCATAACTTCAATTTCAATTCCTTTAAATTCGTAAATGTTTCATTCCATACGAATTCTGTTTTTATGATTTTAAATGTTGCTTCCGCCACTGCATTATCATAA
>RAZD01000034.1 GCA_003612525.1 bacterium C-53
TTGCTCCTTTGCTTATTGATTTTATACTATATGACCTTAAAAAATCTGTCCAGTTTATTGTAGCCTATCCAGGGCATAAAGGGAGATCCCGGCTGTCCCGGACCAAAAGGTGACAGAGGGGAACAGGGTCCTATTGGGCCGCAGGGCATTCCCGGTGAACCGGGTGCCAGGGGGCCACGAGGAAACCCCGGGCCTGTAGGCCCCACCGGAAATACTGGCCCAAGAGGTGAGCAGGGTCCGAGAGGGTATGCCGGTCCACAGGGAATTCAGGGAATTCAGGGAATCAGAGGTGATATTGGGCCGCAGGGAGATCCTGGCTGTGAAGGTCCCAAAGGAGATCAGGGACCGGCAGGTCCAATCGGTAATACCGGACCAGCCGGGCCTGTAGGACCACAAGGAGATATAGGACCACAGGGACCAAGAGGTATTCCAGGCAATACCGGACCTACCGGCGCTACCGGACCAATGGGTCCGCAAGGCGTAACCGGGCCGCAGGGCATTCAGGGTGTAACCGGACCAATCGGTCCACAAGGTCCGAAGGGCTGTCCTGGTGATACCGGGGCTGACGGAGCCACCGGACCTACGGGGGCTACTGGACCTACCGGGCCGACCGGGGCCACTGGACCCACTGGCGCTGACGGCGCTACCGGACCTACTGGCGCTAACGGCGCTACTGGACCTACCGGCGCTGACGGTGCTGCCGGACCTACGGGGGCTAATGGACCTACCGGCGCTGACGGTGCTAACGGACCTACGGGGGCCACTGGACCTACCGGACCTACTGGGCCGACGGGGGCTAATGGACCTACCGGCGCTGACGGCGCTACTGGACCTACCGGGGCTACCGGACCCACTGGCGCTGACGGCGTTACCGGACCTACCGGGGCTACTGGCGCTACTGGACCCACTGGGGCCACTGGACCTACTGGCGCTGACGGAGCCGCCGGACCTACGGGGGCTAATGGACCTACCGGGCCGACCGGGGCCACTGGACCCACTGGCGCTGACGGCGCTACCGGACCTACCGGGGCTACTGGCGCTGACGGCGCTGACGGCGCTACCGGACCTACCGGGGCCACTGGACCTACCGGCGCTGACGGCGCTACCGGACCTACCGGGGCTACCGGACCCACTGGCGCTGACGGCGCTACTGGACCTGCAGGCGCTAATGGTGCCGGAGCCATCATTCCCTTCGCATCAGGTCTTCCTGTCACTTTAACAACAATAGCCGGAGGTCTTGCGGGTCTTCCTGCTTTTGTAGGCTTTGGAAGCAGTGCACAAGGACTTACCGCATTAGGGGCCACAATCGATATTACAAATGCAAGCGGAACACTTTCTAACTTTGCATTCCAGATTCCACGTTCCGGAACAATTACGTCATTCAGCGCATTTTTCAGTACAACAGCTGCACTTTCCCTGATTGGCACTACAACTGTCATAACTGCTCAGATTTACCAGTCTACAACGCCAAATAATGTATTTTCGCCAATTGCCGGAACATTAATCAGTCTGACCCCTTCTCTTACAGGAATTGTCGCTATAGGAACACTGCTGAATGGCTCCCTTACAGGACTTAATATTCCTGTCACGGCACGAACAAGACTGATGCTTGTGCTTTCTGCATCCGCAAGCGGATTAACGCTAATCAATTCCGTCGTAGGATATGCCAGTGCCGGATTGGAAATCACCTGATTGACCGGAAGACAAATTGATTCAAAATGAACTTAGAAAAATACGAAACCTCGTGCTACGGCAGAACAGCAGCATGGAGAACAGCAAACAATTGCCGGCAGGATACACCTGCCGGCAAGAAATTTATATTTTTTCAATTATGCGCCAGACACCGGACCGTTTCTGGGATAAACCCAGAATTCCCTGTGTCCTAATATCTATTCTACCGAATTCATCTTTGAAACCAGCTCATTCACATCAATTCCGTGAACCATTGCCGCTTCTTCGATTGTTTCTCCCTGAGCGGAAGGACATCCCAGACAATGCATTCCAATTTCCATAAGCACAGGCGCTGCTGATGGTTTTATTCTCAAAATTTCACCAATTGTAGTATCCTTTGTAATCTCTGCCATTCTCTTAAACCTCCGTTTCCTCTAAATGATTCCATATTTTTCCGCATTTTGCGAACATGATGTTATTATAATACAAAAAGCACTCTCTTTCAACTGTCTATTATCACCCTTTTCCAGATGTATCATACCACATTTTACAGGATGCATATACCTGGTTTTTCTATGTGGTTTTCAAGGATTTGTACCCAAAAAAATACATAGGATGACTTGACTATGTGAAATACTTAACATATAATAATTCATAGGTTAAAACCCAATGTTAACAATATAAAATTTTATGATAGGAGGCTATTCAAAAAATGAGAGAAGAATGGAAAGACTTTGTAGGCGGTAAGTGGGATCACGAAGTTAATGTTCGTGATTTTATCCAGAAAAATTACACACAGTATGATGGGGATGAATCCTTCCTTGCCGACGCTACACAGAACACAAAAGACTTATGGGATATGGTTATGGATTTAACCAAGAAAGAAAGAGAAGCAGGCGGTGTTCTTGATATGGATACCAAGACTGTTTCTACAATTACTTCCCATGGCCCCGGATATCTTGATAAGAGCAAAGAAACAATCGTAGGTTTCCAGACAGACAAACCTTTCAAGCGCTCCATGCAGCCTTATGGCGGTATCCGTATGGCAGAAAAAGCTTGCTCAGATAATGGGTACGAAGTAGATCCTGAGATCAGCGAGTTCTTCTCAACACACAGAAAAACACATAATGCAGGATGTTTTGACGCATACAATCAGGAAATGAGAGCATGCCGTTCTTCACATATTATCACAGGTCTTCCGGATGCATACGGCCGTGGACGTATCATCGGTGACTACAGACGTGTAGCTCTGTACGGTATCGACAGACTGATTGAGGACAAAGAGGCTCAGAAGGCTTCTACAGGACGCGTTATGACAGACGACGTAATTCGCCTTCGCGAAGAGCTTTCCGAGCAGATGGTTGCTCTGAAATTAATGAAAGAAATGGCAGCTTCCTATGGATGCGATATTTCCAAACCTGCTTCCAACGTACAGGAAGCAATTCAGGCAGTATACTTCGGATACCTTTCCGCAGTAAAAGAGCAGAATGGTGCTGCTATGTCACTTGGACGTACTTCCACATTCCTTGACTGCTACGCACAGAGAGACCTTAAGAATGGTACTTTCACAGAAGAGCAGATTCAGGAGTTTGTTGATCATTTCATTATGAAACTCCGTCTGATCAAGTTTGCACGTACACCGGAGTACAATCAGATTTTCGCAGGCGATCCTGTATGGGTAACAGAGTCTCTTGCTGGTGTTGGTGTTGACGGACGTCATATGGTTACAAAGATGTCCTTCCGTTATCTGCATACACTTGAAAATTTAGGTGCATCTCCTGAGCCGAACTTAACAGTTCTATGGTCCCCGAGATTACCGGAAGGCTTCAAGAAATACTGTGCAAAGAT
The DNA here is from genome assembly GCA_003612525.1 of bacterium C-53. GTDB lineage: Bacteria > Bacillota > Clostridia > Lachnospirales > Lachnospiraceae > C-53. Next base: position 3,520 of record RAZD01000034.1, read on the forward strand.
TTCCATCACAACATCTTCCATCCAGTATGAGAATGATGAGCTTATGAGAGTAACACATGGTGATGACTATGGTATCGCATGCTGTGTATCTTCAATGGTAATTGGTAAGCAGATGCAGTTCTTCGGAGCTCGTGCGAACGTTGCAAAATGTCTGCTCTATGCATTGAACGGCGGTGTTGACGAAGTTACAAAGAAACAAGTTGGACCTAAATATCGTCCGGTTGTCGGCGATTATCTTGAGTATGATGATGTTTGGGAGAAATTCATGGATATGCTTGAATGGCAGGCAGACGTTTATGTAAATACTCTGAACATTATTCATTATATGCATGACAAATATTGCTATGAGAGAGCACAGATGGCTCTTCATGACAGGGATGTACTTCGTTATTTTGCAACAGGTGTTGCAGGACTTTCGATCGTTGCTGACTCCTTATCCGCAATTAAATACGGCAAGGTTAAAGTAATCAGAGATGAAGACGGAATTATCACAGACTTCGAGACAACAGGTGATTTCCCGAAATATGGTAATGATGATGACCGTGTGGATGAAATTGCACAGTCAGTTGTACACAGATTCATGACAGCAATCAGAAGACATCATACCTACAGAGATGGTGTTCCCACAACATCTATCCTTACAATTACTTCTAACGTAACATATGGTAAAGCAACAGGTAACACACCTGACGGACGTAGAAAAGGACAGCCTTTTGCACCTGGCGCTAACCCGATGCATGGACGTGATACTCACGGTGCAGTAGCTTCCTTAGCTTCTGTTTCCAAACTTCCGTTTAATGATGCTCAGGATGGTATTTCCAATACCTTCACCATCATTCCTGGCGCACTTGGAAAAGAAGATCAGGTATTCGCAGGCGATATTGAACTTGACTTAAATAAATAATAATCAAAAAGGCGGTGATTGAGATGAAACAGGAACAAATGATAGACGACATTGTTGCTATGCTTGACCAGCAGGTTGCAGGCGGCACAGGACATGTGAACCTTGAAATCACCGACAATGCTGAAGGCAGGAAAAATGTAGAGACTATGGGGTGTACGGATTGTTCCAGAACCCCGCTTGCCTGCAGTGTTCCGACACTGGAGCAGGGTCTTGATGATTTTAAATAATCTTCAGAGTTTTTCATATGAATAAAGGAGGATAAAAGAATGGCAGTAAATGCAGCTCAGGTAGATAATTTAGTATCTTTATTGGACGGATATTCACAGAAGGGCGGACATCATCTCAATGTAAACGTTCTTAACAGAGACACATTGTTAGATGCTCAGAAGCATCCTGAGAATTACCCTCAGTTGACAATTCGTGTATCCGGATACGCTGTTAATTTCGTTAAATTAACACAGGAACAGCAGAATGACGTTATCTCACGTACATTCCATGAATCTCTTTAATTAGGATTCCAAAAGGAGCTGTCGCTTCATGCTTCAGCTCCTTTTTTAGCCACATCAAACGGAGGAGCATATGAAAGGATATATTCATTCTATAGAAAGCTTTGGTACAGTAGATGGTCCGGGCGTGCGCTTTGTTGTTTTTTTTCAGGGCTGTCCCATGCGTTGTAAATATTGTCATAATCCTGATACCTGGGAACTGAACACAGGAAAACAAATGGATGTAAGTGAAATTCTCGAAGCATTTGAAAGAAATCAGAGCTTTTACACAACAGGGGGAATCACCGCAACCGGTGGTGAACCTATGATGCAGCTTGATTTTCTGACAGAACTTTTCGAAGAATGTAAACGCCGGAAGATTCATACATGCCTTGATACTTCCGGAATTGCTTATAACTCCGGCAATAGAGACCATGTTGCAAAAGTTGACCGGCTTTTACAGTCTACAGACCTCGTTATGCTTGATATCAAACATATCGACGCTGAGGAGCATATCGAGTTATGCAAGCAGCCAAACGATCAGATTCTTGCTTTTGCAGAACACTTATCGGAAAGAGATGTCCCGGTCTGGATACGCCATGTTGTCGTGCCAGGCATTACGGATAATGAGGAATATCTTTTCCGGTTAGGATATTTTATCGGAGGTTTAAAAACGCTGAAAGCGCTCGATGTACTTCCCTATCATACGATGGGTGAAACAAAATATGATAAACTGGGAATGGATTATGTCCTGAAAGGCGTACCGGCAATGGATAAAAATAAAGTTGTAGAAAAGAAAGAAATTATCCTGAATGGAATTCGCAAAAGAAGAGATGAACTAAAAAAATAGACTTGTATATTTGTTTTTTTTATATTACAATTACACATATAAAGCATTATATTTTGCAAAAGCAAACAAAAGGAGGATATTAGTCATGGCACATGTAATTTCTGACGCTTGCGTTAGCTGTGGAAGCTGTGCAGGTGCATGCCCTGTAGGAGCAATCAGTGATGGGGGCAGCAAATATGAAATCGATGCGGCAACATGCATCGACTGTGGTGCTTGCGAAGGTGTATGTCCCACAGGCGCTATTTCAGCCGAATAAACTTATACAAAAACAGCTGTGGATTATACCGCAGCTGTTTTTATCTTCGTTCCCTTTCCATATTTGCAAATTTCGTATAATCTGCGAGCCAGACAAGCTCCACCGTTCCAATAGAGCCATTTCTTTGCTTCGCTATATTAATTTCCGCAATTCCTCTCTTTTCCGTATCCTTATTATAGTAATCATCACGGTATATAAACATAACGACATCAGCATCCTGCTCAATTGCACCGGATTCCCTCAAATCAGACAACATCGGACGATGTTCGGGTCTTTGTTCAACTGCACGCGATAACTGTGATAAAGCAAGCACAGGCACCTTCAATTCCCTTGCCAGTGCTTTTAATGAACGCGAAATCTCCGAGATCTCCTGTTGCCTGGAATCCGATCGTCCGCTTCCTGTCATCAACTGAAGATAATCAATGATAATCATATCAAGACCATGCTCAAGCTTATATTTACGACACTTTGACCGCATTTCCAGAATACTGATCCCCGGCGTATCATCAATAATCAGATTCGACTGTCCGATCACACCGGCACTCTCGACTATTTTATCCCAATCGCTGTCCGACATATTACCCGTACGAATCAGCTGCGAATTTACTTTTGACTCCATAGACAACAGACGATTTACCAACTGTTCTTTCGACATCTCAAGGCTGAAAATCGCTGTCGTGTAGTTCTTCCTAAAAGCCGCGTATTCCGCAATATTAAGGACAAACGCTGTTTTTCCCATAGAAGGCCTCGCAGCGATCAATATGAGATCAGAAGGCTGCATCCCAGCAGTCATATAATCAAGATCCGCAAATCCCGTTGGAATTCCTGTTACAGCTCCCTTATTTTTTGCTGCGAGCTGTATAGCGTCAAGCGAATTCATTACGACCTCGCTGATTGGCACAAAATCTTCCGAACCTCTCCTCTGAATTAAATCAAATATACGCTTTTCCGTATCAGCAAGAAGTGTTTCTGTCGATTCCTTTCCCAGATAACATTCATTTTCAATCTCTTCATTTACCCGAATCAGCTTACGAAGAAGCGCTTTATCACGTACAATATCCGCATAGTGCTTTATATTTGCAGAAGTAGGCACCGCCGTTACCAGGTCACTGACAAATTCTGGACTGTATACTTCCGCCGGAGCGCCCTTTTCCTTCAGACGGTCCTGAAGAGTGACAAAGTCAACCGGTTTTCCTTCATTATACAGTTCTACCATCGCCTCAAACAGCAGTCCATACTGTCTACCATAAAAATCATCCGTATGAATTCTTTCGGAAGCTACAACAATAGCTTCCTTGTCCATAAGCATAGACCCTATAACCGATTGCTCAGCCTCAATGCTGTGAGGCGGAATCCTTTTGATCAATGCCTCATCCATGAATTACTCCTCCACGACATTCACCGTAAGTTCCGCTGTCACTTTCGGGTGCAGTTTTACCGGAACCTTTACGGTTCCAAGAGACTTAATCGGCTCCGCAAGCTGAATCTTTTTCTTATCCAGAACCAAATCATGCTGCGCTTTTGCTTCCTCGGCAATCTCCTTGCTGGATACCGAGCCGAAAATTTTCCCGCCTTCTCCCACTTTGATTTTCACAACTACAGATTTGCTTTCAACTACTTTCGCATATTCCTGTGCTTCAAGAAGACGTTCTGCCGCCAGTTTCTCCTCGTTTGCCTTTTTCAGTTTTATGTCATTCAGATTTTTTCCGTTTGCTTCCACACCCAATTTCTTTGGTATAATAAAATTCCTTCCATATCCTTCATTGACTTCTACAATATCACCTTTTTTTCCAAGCGATTTCACATCCTGTAATAAAATAACTTTCATTATATAGCTCCTTCCTCTATCATTGTATCGAGTACCTCTTTCATTTTACGGACACCCTCTTCTACCGTAACACCTTCAAGCTGCGCTCCGGCAATGTTAATATGTCCGCCGCCGCCCAGACGCTCCATTATAATCTGAACATTCACTTCATCAATAGAACGCGCGCTGATATAAATCTTTCCCTGATAATTTGTCAGGATAAACGATGCTTTAACCGAATTAATATTCAAAAGCTCATTTGCCGCCTGCGCTCCTATAATCGTAGGGCTCTCCAATCCCTCTGACGGACACACGGATATTGCATATTCATCTCTGTAAAGTTCCGCAATGCGCACCGCCTCCGCACGCGCTTTATAATCCTGCATCTCGTCGCGGAACATCTTACGCACTCTCGTCACATCAGCGCCATTTCTCCGAAGAAACGCTGCTGCTTCAAACGTTCTGACTCCTGTTTTAGCCATAAAATTATTTGTATCAATCATAATACCTGCATATAAACAGTCTGATTCAATATTCTTAATTTTAATATTGTCACTGATATACTGCAGGATTTCAGCCACCATCTCACATGCACTGGAAGCATATGGCTCAATATAAGACAATGTAGCATTCTCAATTCTCTCCGTGCCCTGTCTGTGATGGTCAAGAACCACAATACTTTTGCAGAGATCCAGAAGTTCAGGACACTCCGTATATCCGGGACGATTCGTATCAACCACCACAAGCGCAGTGTTTACATTCACAAGCTGAATCGCCTCACTGTTGTTCACAAACAGGTCTTCTTCATAATCAGGGTTATCCATAAACTCATCAATCAGCGCACGGATATCAGTTGTGATCTCATTAATCACAATATGACACTTCTTCCCAAAAATACTGCACGCACGATAAATACCAATCGCCGCGCCAAACGTATCCACATCGGAAATCTTATGCCCCATTACAAGCAGCATATCTTTACTCTCTATTATCTCCTTGAGCGCGTGTGCCTTCACACGTGCCTTTACACGTGTATTCTTTTCCACCTGCTGGCTCTTTCCGCCATAGTATGCAACCTTGTCCGGAGATTTTACGACAGCCTGATCGCCGCCTCTGCCAAGCGCGAGATCAATTGCATTTCTTGCATAAACCGCATCATCCGTAAAGGAGGCCGTATCCAGCCCAAATCCTATGCTCAGCGTTACCGCCATATCATTGCCTATATTTACGGTTTTTACCTCTTCGAGTATATCAAATCGATTCGCTTCCAGCGCCTCAAACGATTTTCGTTTCATTACCACAAAATATTTATCTTTTTCCGTCTTTCTTACAATCGCGTCCAAAGCCGAAAAATACTTGTTTATTTTTCGATCAATCAACGCCATTAAAAGCGAACGCCGCACATCCTCGACACTTTCCAGCGCCTCATCATAGTTATCAAGATACATAAGCCCTGTCACAAGCTTTTGTTCCCTGTTTTCACGGATACAGGCATTCATCTTTGTTTCATCATAGAGAAACACGGAAATCAGGCAGCCTTCAAAATCTTCCGCATCCGCTATAATACTCTCTCTTACCATCTCAGTGAGAGAAATCCGCCGCATCACGACACGATAGTCATCTATCCCGTTCGAAAAGCAGATCTCCGTTTCCTCCTCCTCAAGCGGCAGACGGTCCTTCGTGATTTCCGGTATGAGCGAAGTAATCGATTTTCGGAATAATTTTCCTCTCTGCATTACACTCTCAAACGCCTCATTCTGCCAGACAAATCTTCCATTGTCATCAAGCAGTGCATATGGAATTGCAAATTCCTTAAGCAGCTGTTTTTGAACCTGCCCATACTGCGTCGCAAAATTAACAAGATCAGCAATAATCGCCTCTTTATTCGTAAAATAAAGAATGCCGGAAATCATAATATAAAAAACAGTAAACACTGTCATTACGACACCAGCCTGCAGCTTAATTACAAACATTCCCAGCGTCACCGCAATTAACATTATGCTTAACAGCAACGGCCATTTCGTATAAGCCCGCAGCTGTCTTTTCATTTTCATCTTTTTTCCATTCATAACTACTCCTGTCCGCCTTCATCAATATGCATGCAGCATAAGTTTTTTTGAATCCAAGAAAGACTTTATCTCAGCCATAGGCGTTTTCGTATCCACCAAAACGCCTTCTTTCGAAAACATAGGATGCAGCATAACTTCTGCCAGTACATTCTCTGGAAGTTTATCATAATATGCGGAAAAATCGCGAAATGAACCAAAATAATCCGCTGTCTTAAGCCCCAGCTTTTTTAATTTTCTGTTATAGATTTTCTTATACCATACATTAAACATAGAAGTCTTTTCATACATATTCCGACTGATGCGCACAGAACGAAAACCATACTTATGCAGAAGAGGCCCCAATTCATCAAAAACCGACATATCTGTATGCACATGGTGGTGGGAATCCATATGCTTTTCAGGAAGTCCGAAAGTAAGATACTTCCGCATCTGTGCCTCCACCTCTTCTCTTACCGCGTCTGCTTCCTCTTTGCTGATAAAAAGACGTTTTGGAGTCGTCCGATGAAACCCGGCATGAAACCGTCCCTCACTGTCACAAAAATTGCCACAGGAACGTATTTTCATCGTGAGAGGCATCCCCGCCGTCAAATTCAGGTGCAATCCCACACGTTCAGAAAAACCGTTTTCTTTTGCAAGTGTAACGGCTTCTTCCGCATAAGGCATATTCACCATCAGCGTGGTATTTGTAATCATTCCTTTCTGAAAGCATATACAGATTGCCTGATTTACCTCCCTGCTGATTCCAAAATCATCCGCATTTACGATTACCTGAACCATTTTTTCCCTGCTCAGCCGATTAACAGCTTCTTTCTATCCTGATTTACTCTATCTGAACAGTATACCATAATTGAAGATGAAAAACCATAGAAAGGCAACATGTTATACACGATAATAGATCCATCTGCCCAGAAACACAGCACAGATCAGAGCCGAAAAACCGACTGCTGCCTGAAAGATTCGCGACACATGAAACTCAAGATGAACATGCTGGAATTCATCCGTCTCATCCAGATAAATCCTGACATGATTCCGATCTCCCTTTTCTATCCGGTACGGTTTTCCATCCTGATCAGAAGCTGCATATCCCACATAATAAAATACAGGCAATTCAATATAAGCATTCTGCACCGCACTCGTATAGTCAAAGTCAATCTGAGAGCCTGTCTTACGATAATTCTTCCCTTCTATGTTCTCCTCATCTGACAGAATAACGGCATTTGATCTGTAATACTCCTGTACGGTTCCTTCCGGAAGGTATTCCATTTGTTCATGATCCGTATATCCGGTTACCCGGTCCATTAACTCCTCACATTTAAAGTAATCCTGACACGGAGGCACGCTGCCGATCACCGCCGCCAGAACCAACACTACTGTCCATATCGTCTTCTTCCTTTTTTCATTGCACATATCCAAAATAATAAAACACGTCATCAGTGGAATCAGATAGCTGACGATATAATAGAATCTTTTTAAATTCTGAAATGTAGACAATAGTTTATCCAGGCCCTGCAGTCTTAAAGCAATATACCAGGGAAACGCTGTTGTGCACATATAAAATATAGTCATAATAATAACAAGGCAGAATACATATCCCTTGATTCCATTTTTCCATAACCTGTTTTTGAAAAAGATAACGGCTGCACAGAAAATATAAAAAAATGCCGTCAGGTTCCACGGACTGACCATGAACTCCTTAAGAGAAAACAGCTTGTCATAGATATCAAACTGAAGATAACCAAGATTCAGGCCGGAAAAATAATATCTGATGAAAGGAACAATTACGCCAAGACTCACAAGAAAAGAAACCAGCATTGCTTTCATAAGCAGGATTAACTTCTTCTTATTGAGCTTTTTCAACCAGACCAGGCAGACGAATAAAAGAAACAGAAGGACAATCACAAAATTCAAAATATGTGACCATAAGGCTCCCGTTACCCCAAATGCCAGAATACTCCAGTTCTCTTCCTTCTCAAAGATGGTATACAGCCCTGCCACAACAAGCGGAAAAAAGATCATAGATATCCCTCTGCCAAGAGAGGAACTGGAAAATCCCATGACATACATGCGGTAAGGGAACAACGTATAAAGAAGCGATATCACAGCGCAGGTTCTCTCATCTATGCATATATAACGCGTTGCCACATATGTAATCACCAGGGTCGACGCCGTAACCATAAACTGCATTGTTTTATAGCAAGTCAGCAAAGAAACGCCCATCAGACGAAGGATAGCCGACGGGTATAAAAACACACTGGGATACATGCAGCCAATTTCACCATGTCCGTTAAATGCATTTGGAAACAGGATAACCGGAAATTGTCCATCAAGGATTCCGTCTTTAATGCCCTCTATCCTAAGCAGATGCACCCTGATATCAGTGCCAAACCTTACTATCGGTTCATAATCAATCACACTGGCGACGGCGAATCCAATTGCAAGAATGCCGATCACCTGTTTTTGCACCGGCCGCATAGATCTCCATCTTCCTCCAAGCACTACTACTGCGCCAAAAGCCGCTACACACAAAACGCAAAAAAACAGATCGTCCGTATACATAAATGTGTCCGCTTCTATATCTACGCTATGAAGCCGTAAAATATCCTGACCCGGACACATAAACTTAAAATAAAAAGCCGTCGTATCCGATGCAAGACAGACCGGAATATCCAGAGTCCTATTATTTCCTCTGGCTGCTGTCCCGTAATTCTCATATGAAGTATCCGCCCATGCCACATACAATACGTCTTCTTTTGCAGAATAGGAAACATGTATGACATAGTTTCCCTTGCGTAGAATTGTTTCCGGACTCTGTACATTCTCTTCCGAATATTCAAATTCATTTACATCATAACTGTAATTTTTTGTATCACAAATAAAATGTCTTATAAAAAAGGCAATAAAAAACACAGCACATCCCGCTGCAATAATATTCACTACTCTCCGTATCATCACCCATTCCCTCTGACAGTATATTAATATATACTACAAATTTCGTCAATATTATTCTCCTTAAATGTCAAAAAGAGGGAAAGCTTCTTCGCTTTCCCTCTCAAATATTGCCTTTATTCCATTACGTAAGGCATCAGAGACAAATGACGCGCTCTTTTAATTGCTGCTGTAAGAGCTCTCTGATGTTTTGCACAGTTTCCTGTGATTCTTCTGGGAAGGATTTTCCCTCTCTCAGATACATATCTTTTTAATTTATTCACATCTTTGTAATCAATCACATTATCTTTTCCACAAAATACACAGACTTTTTTTCTTCTGCGCACGCCGCCTCTCCTCTTTGCAGGAGAATCGGCTTTGTCTGACTTATTAAATGCCATTTTATTTGCCTCCTATCTACAAATCTCAGTTAAACGGCAGTTCCTCGTCGATTCCGTCCGGAATATTCATGAATCCGTCACCGACAGGCTGGCTCGGAGCCGGAGCTGCCGAATACCCGCCGCTGCTTTCCGCCGCTGCATTCTTACTCTCTGCAAACTCCTGATTCTCAACAACAATATCTGTTGTATACACCCTTACGCCGTCCTTATTTGTATAACTTCCGGTCTGAATACGTCCCTCGACAAGAATTTTCGTTCCTTTACGAAAATATTTTTCCGCAAATTCACCCGATCGTCCAAATGCAACACAGTTAATAAAATCTGCTGTCTGTCCATCTGAATTATTACGGCTCCCTCTACGGTCTACTGCCAGTGAATATCTCGCAATTGCCATCGAACTATCGCCCTGAGAATATCGAACCTCAGGATCTCTCGTTAAGCGCCCCATTAATATTACTCTGTTCATATCGCCGCCTGCTTTCCACAGCTTGCGCTGCTATGTGATTTCCTGCTGTCAGCGTTGTTTAAGCCTCTGCTTTCACAACAAGATATCTGAGAACATTATCCATGATGCGCATACGTTTCTCAATCTCACCCGGCGCGGCAGTATCTGCATCGAACTGAATAAAATAGAAGAAACCTTCCTTCATCTTCTGGATTTCGTAAGCCAGTCTCTTTTTGCCCCAATCATCTACATTGGTGATGGCTCCGCCGAAACGCTCAATTAATGCTTTTGCTTTTGCTACCGTAGCGTCTCTCTCTTCATCCTCAACCTTTGAACTAACAACAAGAGCTAATTCGTATTTGTTCATGCCTGTTTTACCTCCTTATGGTCTCTGGCCTCTCCCGGTTCGGAGAAGCAAGGAATAGCAGGGTATAACTCACCTGCTAAAAATATATCACGAGAAGTTATGATATCATATCCTGTGCCCTTTTTCAAGGCTTTTCCCTGATTTCCTTCACATTTTTTTCCACGAGTTTCCGCCCTATCATAATCTGATGGCCACAGCCCAAACATTTTAACCGAAAATCCGCTCCAATGCGCAATACCTCCCACTCATGGCTTCCACATGGATGCGGTTTCTTTAATTTTAATATATTTCCGACTTTTATGTCCATATGTACACCTATACCGTAATCTGCCCCAAAATCTCGCCGATACTTCCCTGCACCAGCAAATCGGCCCTGCTGTCCATCGGCGTCGCTGACTTATTAATCAGGACAAGCTTATTGCCGCGATAATAGTCAATCAGTCCTGCTGCCGGATATACCGCAAGCGATGTCCCTCCTATAATCAGCACATCCGCATTTGCAATATAGGAAACAGCGTCTTCCAACGTACGCTGGTCTAACCCTTCCTCATACAGTACCACATCCGGTTTAATCATTCCACCGCAGTCACATTTTGGAACCCCATCGGAATTCAGAATAGATTCCGCATCATAAAATTGATTACACTCCATACAGTAATTGCGCAGCACAGAACCATGAAGTTCCAGAACCCGCTGGCTGCCGGCTGCCTGATGAAGTCCGTCAATGTTTTGCGTGATGACTGCTTTCAGCTTTCCCTTTTCCTCAAGTTCCGCCAGTTTCTTGTGTGCCTGATTCGGTTCCGCTGACAGGCACAGCATTTTATCTTTGTAAAAACGGTAAAATTCCTCCGGTTTTTTCATATAAAACGTATGGCTTAAAATTGTTTCCGGCGGATAATCATACTTCTGATTATAAAGGCCATCCACGCTCCTGAAATCCGGAATTCCACTTTCAGTCGAGACACCCGCTCCGCCAAAAAATACAATATTGCTGCTCTCCGAAATCATTTCCTGTAATCTGTCAATCTGATTCATAAATCTGCCCCGCCTTTCCTATATTATTCCAATCTGCATATCTGCTTTGGAAACCTTTTCCCCCTGTCCATTTCGTATCACCGCCTTGATACGGATGAGATGATAGGTATCATTTTTTTCCGTTACCTTTCCTTCTACCGTAAGCTGATCGCCAATATAAACAGGCTTTAAGAACTTGGCGTCCAGACTGTGAATAAGGCTCCTTTCACCTGGCAGATATACACCGGCAAGCGTTGAATAGTACGAAGCTGTCAGCATACCAAAAACCACCTTATCCCGATACCCCTTTTCACGCGCAAACGCATCTTCTCTGTGAAGAGGATTCTCATCCCCCGTAATCCTGCGAAAAGCCGTCTGATCTTCCTCCTTCACCACTACGGTAAAGGTTTCTCTCATTCCCACCTCAATTTCGTCATACGTATACCGGTTCATCTATTCGTTCAGCTTCCTTTCAATCAAATCAATCATTTCTCCGACATCTTTCAGCTTTCCAACCTCTTTGATATCGAATTTCAGCTGGAATCTCTTCTCCATTGCAATTATAAGATTAATGTGTTCCAGGGAATCCCAATCCTCTATATCATCCGAATTCGTGCTGTCCGAGATCATCAGTTCATCATCGTCAAACACCGCCTGAAAAATCTTTTGTACCTCGTCAAAAACTTCCTGTCTGCTCATTGTTTTCCTCCATTTATTCTGCCCCGGCATCCTGATGGCGCGGCCTTATCCGAATCTCCATCACACGATTCAGCGGCACATACTGCGCCGGTATCTCATATTCCCACTCGCCTTTATCTGCCTCTTTTAAGATCTGTCGAAATCCCAGCATCTCATAGAAATTTTCCACCAGACCATTTTTCTTAGTCCGGAAATAATACCCGCGAATCTTTTTTACATTCTTCTCCATACAACGGCGCACCAACTCGTCAAACATTGCATACTCCAGATCACGCTTAAATACGCGGCAGCTCATAAGCCATAATCCAATATGAGCCGTCTCATCCTGCACTTTCGACATCAGTACCGATACAATGCCATTATCGCCGTATTTATCCGAAAGTTGTCCCGCAAAAGCAATTGTGTCCGGATTCTTTACCTCCTCCTGGACTTCTTCCACCGTAAATCGTGCCGTTGTGAGATTAAACTGATTTGTTTTATTAATCAGCTGCGTCACACGCTGTATATTGCCGACATTCAAAGAATCCACCAGACACACCATCTCAAGCGCCTCCAGAAATTCTTTATAGTCCGTAAATGTATGCTGCTCCTTCTTCCGGCGGGCGTTCGCCTTATAATATTCATTTCTCTTCCGGTCGTCGGCTTGCAGCGACACGCATTCGAAAAGTCCGGAACGGTCAAGTATGCGAACATACTCTTCGGGCTCGTTCACTGGAAGTACATATGCGTCTGTCCGCTCCGCAACAATCCCCCGTTCCATTGGATTATCATCCACAAACACAACCGCGTCCTCGCCAATATTCAGGTCTTTTGCGATCTTATGGATATTGTCGTCCTTGTTTTCCCAGTTTACCCGCTTTATAATAAAATCTTCTGGTTTCAGAACAGAGGCAACATGGGAAAATCCCTCCAAACCAAGCGCCTCATCATTCTTTGAACATAAATTCAATGATATTCCGATTCTCGACAAATTTTTTAAGTAGCGCTGGAATGTTTCAAATGCCATCCCCTCAGAAGTCTCAATCCCAATTTTAATATTCTCAACGCCGTCATCCCCGATGATACCGCCCCAAAGCGTATTATCGAGATCTAGTGCAAGCGCCTTCTTATTCTTCCCATAAACCGCCTTTATTATATTCGCAATGGAAAATGCAACTGATGGAATTGCCTCCGGATGAAATGCATATTTGTATAGACACCACTTCGATTCATCAAACCAGTTGGAAAGCCCGAACTCCGATGCCAGATAATGAATATCATTAATATAAAAATCCGTATGTTCCGACGCATATTCATATAGTTTTCCATTCAGACAATGAACAAAATAAGAAGCTCCGCTCTTCTCATAAATATCCCGGTTTCCAAGCACACGATACGGCAAAGGCTCAAAGTTATTCTGTATCACAGGGCAATGGAAGGAATCTCTGCATTTATCCCAAACGGCTCGAAAATGCGCAAATTCCTGTTCAAGCAGCTCCCGCACCCGCTCTTCTGAATCCCCGATACCGGGAAAGTTTCGGATATTGCGGTTTGTCGTATGAATATAGATGAAATCAGGAGCAAATTCCAGAAGAGAGGATTCTTCAAATACGACCTCCTCATAATACCGGTCATATTCTCCTTGATAAAACTCCGGCTGAATACCCTGATTCAGAAGAAACAGTTCAAGAATGTTTTTCATTTCTCCAATCGTAGAGCCGCTCAACAGGGCAATTCTTTTCCGCAGGAAAGGTCCCTGCTCCTTGAGCCGCCGTTTTAAAAATTTTTTATGCCGCAGAATATCTGCATTGTCAAAGGGATACTCTAATTCTTTCATTTATTCATCCTTACATACTTCAAAAAGTTCTGCCTCCAAAAGCTGTTTCACCAGCGGAACCAGAAAATCTACAGGTGCCTTGATCCGATTACTGATGTCAATAAGATCGTTCCTGCCGTCCGCATAGGCAAGAAGATCTTTCAAATGCAATGTCTGTTTGTAAGTTTCCTTGCTGCTGACCGTGGGCACAAGCCCGCGTTTTCCAAGCTGTGGTTCCCCAAAACAGGTGATTTTGTACTTTCTGTTCCATTCAAGCGCTTCCATACATTTCACCATCACATCAAATGCCCCCTGAAATCCCTCCGGAGACACAACATCCATAGTATCTCCCGAAGTATGGTATTCCGGATATTCATGGTATTTGGAACGGCAGAAACCGACCAGTGGAAGATCGACACCTGGCGCCTGATACTGACGCTCATCCGAACCGCGTTTTAAATAGGAATAATCACAGTAATCCGGGTAATGGTTTTTCAGCACATTTTCCATCACTTTATCTGCCAGCGTATCACCATACCGGGAATGAATCAGCGAATAGGTCCTGTCGTCTCCAACACACGACAGATTGAATCCGGCTTCCACATGACATTTCAAATCGTCCATATTTCTGCTAAGATACGTAATTGCCCCTATCGTTTCCGGCGCCAGAACAATACGATAACTGTACCGTCGCCGCGGCATGGACCGGATATAACCGGCAAGCGCCACCGCAAGCGCCGGGCCTGAGCATTCATTATTTGCCATAGAAGGATGACAGATATAGGTCGAAAGAAAAATTTCACGATCTGTTTCTCCCGGAATCCTGATTTCCCCATACGTAAGAGAACCGTCCGTCAGGCTGCTGTCAATTACCGCATGGTACATCCCGTCTTTGAGGCTTTTTTTCTGCCTTTCCGACATCGCAAATCCCCAGCGCTCTTTATAATAAGATGTAACGTACGGAATCAGCTCAGGCTGATCCGGCAGCGTATATACATGTTCGAGCAGCTCAGAAAGACTCAGCCTCTGATCCGTCGGAACCGAATATCCCATTACATGCAAATTATTTTTTTTGAAATCAACGATTTTCGTTCCAGTTTCGTCCTCGATATAAGCATCTCTTATATTCCATTCTTTCGGAATCGTCCAGTCAAAAACCTGTGTGCCACACGGCACTTCCGTAATCTGTATATCATCATAGTAGCTCTTTAATATACGAAATGTCTCTCGCACCCCATCTCCGGTCAGGCTTCTGCAAATGGGAAATAATTTCCCGCATATTTCATATATTCTTTGTCCTTCATTGACCATAATCTTCTCCGTTTCAAAGCATTTGTCCGGTATATTCGCATATTTTACGGCTCCTGTTATGGGCCGCATCTTCCGCTATAATCGGGTATACCTTCCCCATCTCAACTACCTTATAGTCGATATCATTAATCTGAAAACGTCTTGCCGCTCCCGCCGCCTTAAAATCCTCCTCAAAAGGATAAATCGTCACAAAAATATCTTTATCAAGATCTCTTACATTCATAGAATACGTGCGGACAGATTCTACCCCGTTCTCGTCGATATATGGAGCCGTAAAATCTTTTAAATACCGGTAAGGTATGCCAACCTGTTCTTCCACATAATGTACAAATGTAAACGAATGCTGGCATTCCACATCGATAAAGTAGTTTTTTACATTCTGCTCCCTGCAATAAGTAAACGGAGAATCCGCCCCAAATGAACTTTTGTGATCGACAGCGCAAATCGCATCCCTGTCTTTTCCCCAGATGGCAAACGAATAGATCGGATGCTTGGTGCGCCTGAAATCTTTTCTCTTTAATGCGGCTTTGCCTATGCTCCCTGTCTTACAGGGAGTCTTATAGTAGTCAAAAGTTTTCCCTTTGCAAAAATCCCAGTTAAAAGTAGGGATCAGAATCGTTCCATCCGGGCCGATAAGATCAATAATTCCATCAATTAAGACGTTCATGTCGGTATCATCCCCATGCGTCGCACAATCATACAAAAGCCTCTTTACATCGGAAGATATCATAATCCGGTCTCCCGTCTTAAGCCCCCAGTGCTTTACCGTATCCTTCAGTCTGATATAATTATCCATTTTATTTTCCCTTTTATAAGTCTATTCTTTCCCATCCCAGCAATACGTACATAACTTACACCGGTCAATTCCTACTGACTCTATCATATCATCAAGACGATGATATCGCAGAGACGTAAAATTAAGTTGTCTGCGTATCTCCTCCAGCATATTGGCATAACGTCCCGACTCAGGATCCGCATAATCATCAAGAATCGCTCTGTCCACATCTTCCCCCTCTTCTTTGCTGATAATGCGCCTCGTGATTAAATCCATCTCAGACGTAGAACGGGAAAAGTTTAAATACTTACATCCGAATAAAAGCGGCGGACATGCCGGACGTATATGAACTTCCTTTGCACCGCTCTGATATAAAAACTCCGTCGTTTCCCGAAGCTGTGTCCCCCTTACAATAGAATCGTCAATCAATAACAAACTCTTTCCCTCAATCAGATCGTGAACCGGTATCAGCTTCATCTTGGCAATCAGATTACGCTTACTCTGAATCGTCGGCATAAAGGACCTCGGCCATGTAGGTGTATATTTAATGAATGGTCTCGAAAAAGGAATTCCGGAACAGTTCGCGTACCCGATTGCATGTGCCGTGCCGGAATCAGGCACACCGGCCACAATATCCGGCTTCGCATCGTCCCTTTTTGCCAGAAGGTCTCCACAATTATACCGCATTTTTTCTACGCTGACTCCTTCATAAGAAGAAGAAGGATATCCATAATATACCCATAGAAACGTACATATCTTCATATCGCTTCCCGGTTTTGCCAAAGTCGTGACACCTTCAGGCGTCATTACAATAATTTCGCCCGGACCAAGTTCCTTAAAATCCGTATATCCTAAATTCAAATATGCAAAAGACTCAAAAGATGCGCAGAATCCTTCCTCTTTTCGTCCAATTGCAACCGGTGTACGCCCCATCTTATCTCTGGCACAGTAAATCCCCTTTGCCGTAAGAAGCAGCAACGTCATCGACCCCTCAATGATATCCTGTGCATACTGAATCCCTTCCACAATATTGTCCTTCTGATTAATAATGGCGGCAACCAGTTCGGTTGCATTGATGTCACCACCGCTCATCTCCAGAAAGTGCGTGTTCCCTTTCGTAAATATTTCTTTCACAATCGTATCTATATTATTAATTTTACCAACCGTCGTAATTGCATACGTTCCATGATGTGAACGTACAATCAGAGGCTGTGGCTCATAATCGGAAATACAGCCTATCCCCAGATATCCTTCCATCTCATTCACATCTTTTTCAAACTTCGTCCGAAAAGGAGAATTTTCTATATTGTGAATCGAACGGTTAAAACCATCCTTTCCAAACACGGCCATACCGCCTCTGCGCGTTCCAAGATGCGAATGATAGTCTGTCCCAAAGAATAAATCAAAAACACAATCCTCTTTTGATGCTGCTGCAAAAAATCCGCCCATTTTAACCTCTCATTCCGCCGCTACAGCGACAACACAAATTCGAATATACTGTCTGACACTGCTATATTATCATATTTTTTCCTGTGTTTCAAATTCTTTAAATAAAAGAATCCCCTGTGCGGAACATTCTGAAACTATTGTTCCACACAGGAGATTCCTGCATTCATATATATGATTTACCGGCTTCTCAAATTCATGAGTTCCGTCTGTGCGCTCGCATTACTGAGGCTTGCATAGCTATACAGGAAATATCCCTGATATCCATTCGCCGCCGCAATATTCGCCTGTGATTTAAGATTTGTATTGGAAAGCACCCAGCCCGGGTCCGCGCCAATTGGCTGACCGCATCGATATGCCGCGAGTCCGGCATACATCGGGATGCCAAGCTTATTAATAGCCTTCCACTGTGCCAGACGGTTACTGTACATCTTGACTCCGCCTGACGCTCCATAATTATCTGTCCAGTAAATCTGCGGGCAGATATAGTCAATATATCCCGGAACGGAAAGCCATGTGTCAATATCGGCGCCCATCGCACGATTGTTCTCAATATTTCCCTGAGGACTGATTCCGAATACCTTTCCCGCCGCATGTGTCGCCGTATATACCTGCGAAATCATGGAATTATGTACAGATGCTCCAAAGGGCGGAAAATAATCATCAAAATGAATTCCGTCCACAGCATAATTATTAACGATTTCCGTCACACCGGCAACAATATTATTCTGTGTTACAAGCGCCGGGTCCCCGCTAAACGCGCCGTTCCTGTAGCCATACGGATTAATCCATGCATGGAACTGCAATCCTTTTGCATGTGCGGTTGAAACCATAATACTGAGTGGGTCGTATCCCGGATTTCCATTTAACATCATTGTGCTCCACGGATAAACCGCCGAAGGATATACCGCATCATTGTGCGAACGCACGTGCACAATCATCGTATTGCATCCCTGTTCCAGAATCTTGTCACACATTGCACTGAATGCGTTTGTAAAATCCGTCTGGTTTTTTCCTTTCAGATAAGTCTGCCAGTCAAAGAACGATACCCATACCGCCCTGACCTCACCAACAGCCACCGGTGCCTGAGCCGGCTGAACATTTGCCGCAAATACTGTTCCCGTAATGGAAGTGCAGAGTATCGCCACCGTCGCCAGCACCGCTGCCACTTTCTTTAAAATTGTCATCATTTCTCCTCCACTAAAATTTTTTAATACGGTTTCCCTTCTTAACACTATATTCTATTATACACATTTTAGTATTCATAACAACGCTTTTTCCCATAATACAAGAAAATTCCAGTTATTATTCTGTCGGAGGAATATAAAAATTTCCATCAAGCTGCTCCGTCTTTAATACATTCACAAATGCATTTTCATCAACACGCTGAATCTCTGAAATTATCTTCTTGATCTCATCATTCCCCACTACTGAATAGATAATAAAACGCTCTCTGTTTGAATAGGTTCCCGTAGCCTGCATTTTAGTAGCGCCATGTCTGGCAATCCGGTATATGATTTCCGCTACTTCATCCGGATAATCCGTAATAATAAACAACGTATTTTTTTTGTACCTCTTATAAAACATATGCACTACTTCCGTTGATGTAAACTGAAAAATGATAGAATACAGTGCACTGTCCCACCCGAAAATTGCTCCCGCAATCAACAGCATCACAACATTACCAATAAATATGTAATTAAACGCATCGATACCGAACCTCTGGGACAAAAACATCGCTATAAAATCCGTTCCGCCGCTTGTCGCTTCCGCCTGAAGACATATACTGATTCCGGCTCCCATTAAGATACCGCCAAAGATACTGATTAAAAGAATATCGTAAGTCAGTGGAACACTCGGAAGGGCATCTGTAAAAACACTCGTCAGCACGATGGACAGGCAGGAAAGTATTGTAAATTTCTTTCCGATAAATTTAAAACTGATGATTGCCGGAACCGCATTCAGCAAAAGGTTCACCGGCGAAAACGGAACCACTATGCCGAAATATTTCTGACATATCCTCTGTATCAACACCGCCAGCCCTGTAAAACCGCCCGGAAATAATGAGCCTGCATTTACAAAATTCTTGATGTTAACCGCCATAATTAAAGATGCAACCACAACCAATATCAGATGAAATATATCCTTTTTTATTTCTTTCCGCATATTGATACCTCCCGCCCGCTATTCTGTCTACTTCTATAATACCAGATTTGCGACGAATTCATACCCCTCATTTCTGTCAAAAAACATTATTTTTTCTGTAGTAGCAATTATAAATTTTTCACCAATATACATGCCTCTGCTCCCATTCTCCGTTTTTTCTTCAAACGACTCTGCCAAAAGCTCTTTAAATGCCTTGCCATCCCATTCAAAAAGCAGGTATTTGTACTCATCCTTTGCACCGTAGCTTTCTACTGGAAATCCTAATAAGTTCTGTCCTGCATCCGCCAGTACACTTTTATAATCATACAAGGCATCGCTGTAATCGATATCTTTGATTACGAGACTCTTAAGCTCTTTTAAATGAATCGGGTCTGAAATATCAAACATCGTAATCTTCATCCCTTTTCGTTCACCTGTATCCGGGTCTGTTTCGTATCCAATTCCCACAAGCCTGTCATCTCCCCAGAAATGAAGATATTCCGAAAATCCTGTGATCTTCAATTCGCCCAATAATCTGGGATTCGTATCATCCGACAAGTCAACTGCAAATAGGGGGTCCGTATTCCGGTAAGTTACGAAATATGCCATATTCCCAAAATATCTTGCCGCATAAACCTGTTCACCAGGCGCTATACCATCTAATTTTCCGATCAATTTCAGTTTTTCATCCAGAATATAAAGGCAGCTCCCCTCTTCATCCGTATTCCATCCATCCATCGTCGTCAGAATCCTGAGCTTTTCATCCGTCGACTCGTTCACAGCAAATGTATCCTTCACAACTCCCTTTACGGCTGCCGCGCCTGCCGCATCAATTCTTCCTCCGCTTAAGCTGAATTTCGCAATATTGGTCCGCGTTCCGGAATTCATGCGGTAATCATTATAATACAGATAGAGAGCTTCCTGACTCACATAAATCTCTGCATAATCATTCAAAATATAGGTCTGATCAATAGTCTCTTTTGGCCGTCTTACATCAACTGAAGAAATTAAGAGTCCCTGCGTTCCGGATTCAGACAAATAAATACTGTCATATGCAACTGCCTTTCCATTTACAAGTGGAATCCATCCTCCCACATTTTCCTCTTTTATTGCCTGATTCCGCGGCGCTTCCGGCGCTTCGGCCCCCTTACCTGTAAATAAATATATGATATTCCCTATTTTACGCGAAGACTGGTAATACCCATCCTGACGCATGCTTCCCTTCAAAACCGGTTTCGCGCGGTCGCGAATATCATAAGTCATAACCTCCGTAACAACATCGGTTGCAAAATGATAAACGTCTTCTGCCTCACTCTTGTGCACTTCATCCGAATCCTGTTCAAGCTCCGTAACTTCACGCTGTACAAGAATATTCAATACATTACCGTCAACATACATTTCAAGCACATCGTCGGATGCGCCTTCATCCTGAAGCACAATCTCCCCTCTCCTTACGGGTTTATCTCCTCTGGCATCGACAATGATAACAGAATTTCCTTTTACCACATATATAAATTCTCCGTCTGTCTTAACAAAATCGCTTTCATCCACACCTTCTGTCTGTAAATTTGTCCTTGAATATTCTTTCGCTGCATCCGCCGCCAGTTTACGTACCGCCAAATCTTTAACCGGCGCCTGCTCGCTCTCCGCTGCGCCGGTTAAACTTTCTTCCATAGCTCCATCTGACAATCCACCCCCCATATCATACTCGTACTTCAGCATACCTCTTTCTTCAAATACATCATAAACTTCTCCATAATCTTTTGCAATTGTATACAAGCTGCCTGCATTTTGCTTCGGCTTTCTTATTTCTTTTGCCGATGATGTCGATGATGTTGATGGTCTCACAACATCTGACCTTTGAATTCCTCCGTCTATCCTCCCACTGGCCATTTCCGTATCAACTACACCACCATCATACACTGCATCTTTATCCTGGCCTGTCCCCAGAAGCGCTGGATAACACAATGCACCACATAGCATAAGCGCAATTACGGCTGCCGCACTCCTGTACAACACATTTCGATTTCTTTTCTTCACAGATATCATTTTCTTTACTTCCTCCGGCTGCAAATGCTTTGGAATTTGAATCTTTTCTGCAGACTGTTCGATCTTTTCCAATACCTTTTTTTCATTCATATAGAAATACCTCCTGTCTTTTTCATATCTCCAGTCCCGCCGCCATCTTTTTAAGGCCGCGGCTTTCCTTTGAACGCACCGTATTCTCATTCATATGTAAAATTTTAGCGATTTCACGATTTGTATACCCTGCAAATATGTGCATGCTGATAATGAAGCGTTCTTCATCAGAGAGCGCATAAAATGCTTTGCGCACCTGAATGCTCTCCAACATCCCCTGTTCATCTTCCATACTTTGCAAGTCCTCCGGCAATTCCTCCTGACTATGCTGATAATCTGAAATTTTATCCTTACACTTATTTGATAAAATACGAAATATCCATGATCGGAACGCTTCATCCGAGCGAAGTTTATGGATAGACGCAAATGCATCCGTCACCGCATCACTTACCACATCCTCCGCATCATTGGCATTTCTTAAAGTATAACAGGCAAAACGGTACATATCCTGATAAACCTCTCTGTATAATTCCGCAAATGCATCCGTATCTCCTCTTTTTGCCAGCTTTACCCTGTTTAAATACTCCTGCAAAACTTCATCCCCCTTCCTGCCTCTTTTTGAATATCTTCTCCTATATAATATACAGTCTCTTACATCGTCTGTTTTGTTGCAAAGAATAACATTTTTTTAAATAAAAAAGAACACTTTCAGAGACTTCTCTCTGGAAACGTTCTTTTGGTTAACTATGAAAAAACCCCGAAAATAAATATCTTCGAGGTTTTAAAGAGGCGACTAACGGATTTGAACCGATGATCAGGGAGTTGCAGTCCCATGCCTTACCACTTGGCTAAGTCGCCACACCATATTAAAATCTAAATGACTCCGACGGGAATCGAACCCGTGTTACCGCCGTGAAAGGGCGATGTCTTAACCGCTTGACCACGGAGCCCTCTTCCTATTTGGAAAACAATATTTCTGACTTTACATATAAAGAAAAAACTCCCCGAGTTGGGCTCGAACCAACAACCCTTCGGTTAACAGCCGAATGCTCTGCCATTGAGCTATCGAGGAATATTTGTACTTTACAGTACCCTCAAAACCAAATACTGAACCATATCATCCGTTTCTGTCTCTCCATTCCGTATCCCGCTTCTCTTCC
>RAZD01000035.1 GCA_003612525.1 bacterium C-53
TATCGCTGACCCATACGAGGTTTGGGGCATCTTGGGAAAACTGCTGCAGAAGGCGGTTGTGGCATTCTCCAAATGTGGAAAATACAGACCGCAGCGTGGCTGGAAGAAATGGAGGGATGCAGCAGGCACAAATGAATGAAACTGTGGCAAAGGTCCGTCAGTCATTACGGACAGAGGATTAAAACGGAAATGGGGTTAAGCATGACATATGACAGAAGAATCTTTGAGGCAGACCTGCCCCACAGGGCTATAGCCGTATACCTGTATCTGCAGAATCGTGCAGACAGAAATGGAACCTGTTACCCTGCAATTGGTACCATTGCAAGGGAACTGCATCTTTCTGTCAGTACGGTCAAGCGGGCAATCCATGATCTGGAGGCAAATGGCTTTATCCGCAAGACACAGCGGTGACGTGAAAACGGGGGCAGGAGCAGTCTGATTTTTGAAATCATAAGATAAGCGACAAGGAGTCAGTGCGCAGATCGGGTGGACTATGGTATGGTTCACCGTGGTCTGTGCAGGAAAGGAGTCACTTTAATATTGGGACAGAGAAAGAATGATATACTATATTTATGAGTAAAATAAGAGTTGATGCGTTAATTGAGGTGGGAAAAGAAGAATCTAAAATCAAATAGAAATAAGGAGTTACGCTTTCTCATTATAAATTCAATCCATTTACACCATTACAAATGAGTTGAGTGGCTATTTTGATAATATCTTCAAGGGGGATTTTTTTCCCGTCAGCTACCCATTGCTTATAGATTTCCAAAGTGCTTTGCGCTACATACGTCATAATAATATTCTGAATATATGGATTTTCAGAGGATGATTGCGGATCGGTTTTCCACGTCTGAATCATAATATCATTAGTAATCTTGCGGCTTATATATTTGTAATTGCCGCTGCATGTAATCCTTTCACCGATTTTCCCCAGTTCTTCACTGCACAGAAAAAATTCCCGTGTGATCTTGTCCATATCACGGGGACGCTCCAATCCCTGTGTGCGCTTGATGAAATTCTGTGCCAATTCATTCTGAAGCTCTCGAAGAAGATCATCCAATGTATTGTAATGTAAATAGAATGTTTTGCGGTTAATCCTTGCGCGCTGTGCCAATTCTTTAATAGAAATCTGTTCATAATCCATTTCACAAATCATATCCTCAAAGGTTGTGCGAATAGCTTCTTTTGTCCTTTGAATGCGCAAATCTTCTTTTCCATCCACTGCCATAAAAATACCTCCCTGACTAATATTACCATAAGTATTGTAATACATGCGAGTCTAAAAAACAACACGAGTGCATTATCCAAATTAGTAAAACAGCCTATTTGATTTATAAGTAATGCCACATTTTTTATGGATGTGTGGCATATGCAACAGGAACTGCTTGAATGGTGTGGTGCTATAAATAGTTTTTGGATTATAATGCACTCAGAATCAGGTAAAGTGTTGTAGATTATATATCTTAAAAAGAAGTTTTGATATTAATAAGGCTTGCAACATTTTGGAGTTATTTTGGTATGATTAAAATGGAAGAAGGTTATGATGCACATGGAAAAAATTTCAGACAATCTTACGCTTCATAATGGGGTAAAAATTCCCGGACTGGGTTTTGGCGTATGGCAGATTTCACCCATGCACACAGCAAAATATGTGAAAACAGCAATAAAAGCAGGATACCGCAACATTGATACGGCGGAAGGCTATATGAATGAAAAAGGCGTGGGTGAGGGTGTCCGTCAGGCTATGGAAGAATATGGACTGAAACGGGAGGAAATATTTGTCAGCACAAAGCTCTGGAACGATAACCGGGGCTATGACAGAGCGATGAAAGCATTTGAAGTTTCTTTGAAAAAATTGGGACTGGAATATTTAGATCTTTATTTAATCCACTGGCCGGCTGTATCCAGATGGCATGATGACTGGCGGGAGATCAACCGCTCCACATGGAAGGCGTTTGAAGAACTGTATCGGGATGGACGGATTAAAGCTATCGGCGTCAGCAATTTCCTTGCCCATCATGTGCAGGCATTAACAGAGGACAGCGATATCAAGCCAATGGTAAACCAGATTGAATACCATCCCGGATTCGGACAGGTAAAAAGTGCGGAGTATTGTCAGGCGAACGGTATTGCGGAGGAATGATGTTTGATCCGGACAGTGCCAGATCATAAGCAGGAGTTAAATAGGGAATGAGGAGAATAATGTTGACTATGGCTTTAGGAATTGGGCTGCTGTCCGTCCTATGTGCCTGTGGAAATGTGGAAGGTGAAAGAAATATGACGGAGGCTGTTGATTCTGAGTCCGCTGAAGCGAACATGGGGTATCAGAGCGAAAGCGATCTCAGTCAGGTTTATCAGAAAGAACAGGAAATGGCGGCAGTATTGGAATATGAAACAAGAGAGATTCATGTGGATAAGGATGGAATGGATATATATGGAGTTGCCCATATCCCATCCGGCGTGGAAGGGAAAATGCCTGCTGTCATCATATCCCATGAACTGGGTGCAACCCTCGACAGGGTAAAAGGCTACGGTGAAGCATTGGCGGAGGAAGGCTATGTAACCGTCTGCTTTGATTTCTGCGGCGGCGGATGGGGAAGCCGGAGTGACGGCGAACTGCTGGATATGTCAGTTCTGACAGAGAAGGCAGATTTGGAAGCTGTTCTGGAGGAAGTGAAACAATGGGATTTTGTGGATGCAGATTCCATCTATCTGATGGGGAACAGTCAGGGAGGGCTTGTCACTGCACTTACGGCATCTGAACACAGGGAGGAAATCCGTGCAGTGATCTTAATCTATCCGGCATTCTGTATTTATGATGATGTCCATGAAATGTTTGATTCTCCGGAAGAAATTCCTGAAACCCACAGTCTGTTAGGGCTCAGACTTGGGAACAGATACTTTGTTGACATATGGGATCAGGAACCCTATGAACAGATAAAAGAATATGGGAAAAACATTCTCCTGATACATGGTGACAGGGATTCTATAGTGCCGATTTCCTATTCTGATAAATTGGCAGAAATGATAGATCATGTAGAATACCATGTGATCCGTGGAGCAGACCACGGTTATCTGGGAGCAGATTTTGAACTGGCAGTTTCTTATATCAGGGATTTTTTGAATGAAAATCAGAAAGAGGTGTTGAAATGAAAACAAGGCAGTTAGGAGATTTAACGGTATCAGAAGTTGGTATGGGCTGTATGGCGTTTTCACACGGTTATGGGAAAATCCCACCCGAACAATACAGTATAGAGGCAATACAGAACGCATACCGGCATGGATGCACGCTGTTTGATACAGCAGAGATTTACAGTCCGAACCTTGCGGGCATCGGGCATAATGAACGTATCGTGGGAAAAGCACTGAAAGATGTACGAAAAGGTGTGGTATTGGCAACCAAGCTGTTTTTGGACAGATCGGAGGTCAGGGGTGATGGTTCTGTATACCGGGCAGTCCGCAGGCATTTGGAGGATTCTATGGAGCGGCTTCAGACGGATATGGTTGACCTTTACTACCTTCACAGGACAAACGGCGGGGTAAGGATAGAGGAGGTTGCTGAAGCAATGGGTCTGCTGATAGAGGATGGCCTGATACGAGGATGGGGATTGTCACAGGTAGATGTAGACATCATCGACAGGGCACAGAATGTCACTCCATTAAGCGCAATCCAGAATATTTATTCGATGGTGGAACGTGATATGGAGAAAGCAGTGATTCCTTACTGTATGGAGCATGGCATTGGAGTTGTTCCCTTTTCGTCCATAGCCAGTGGGCTTTTATCTGGAAAAATCACAACGGAAACAAAGTTTGAATCACATGATGATGTGAGAAACTGGGTACCGCAGCTTAGTAAGACGAACATAGCCGGAAACCAGCCGATCATTGACCTTTTGAAAGAATATGCGGCTATGAAGAATGCTACAAGTGCACAGATTTCGCTGGCATGGATGCTGCATAAATATCCTAATGTGGTTCCGATTCCGGGATCGAAAAATAAGGAGCGTATCATTGAAAATCTGGATGCATCCAAAGTCAAATTAACAGAAGAAGAATTCCATTCACTGGAAGAAGCGCTGAACAAGTGCAGGGTATATGGACACAGAGGGTTTAACAGGTAAAAGTGTGAGAAGAACTTCTAAAGACGTCTCATTATAGGATGGGGCGCCAAGAAGTTCTAAGTCTCACACGGAAGAATGCCAAAGGCAGGCATTCTTCCCGAAAATAGCAGAAGGGAGCATATAAAAAATGAAGAAATTAGGTTTTGGGCTGATGCGTTTGCCGCAGACGAACCCGGAGGACTGGTCAAGTGTGGATATGGAAAAGACAAAAGCCATGATAGACAGATATATGGAAGCCGGATTTACTTATTTTGATACGGCATATGTTTATCATGGGGGAAACAGTGAGAAAGCCTTTGGCGAACTGGTGGCAAAACGCTATCCGAGAGATTCCTTTACCATCACGACCAAGATGCCGGTTTTTATGACCAAAAGTGTAGAGGACTATGAAAGGATATTTAGCGAGCAGCTTGAGCGGTGTCAGGTGGATTACTTTGATTATTATTTCCTTCATGCGATGGGACGGTCTGTGTACGGGGCTGTGCAGGAACAGAAAGGCTTTGAGTTTATGGTAGAAAAGAAAAAGGAGGGAAAGATACGGCACATCGGTTTCTCATGGCATGATGATGCTCAGATGCTGGACCGTATTCTGACTGACCATCCGGAAACAGAACTGGTGCAGCTACAGCTCAATTACATAGACTGGGAGAATGAAAGCGTACAGTCTCGTAAATGCTATGAAGTCTGCGTGAAACATGGCGTGCATGTAACGGTTATGGAGCCGCTAAAAGGTGGCGCTTTGGTGCGTCTGCCGGAAGCTGCCGCAAATATTCTGAAAGAAGCCAATCCGAATGCAGGGAACGCTTCGTGGGGAATCCGTTTTGCGGCCTCACTGGATCAGGTGATGGTGGTCTTAAGCGGCATGAGTGATCTGGAACAGGTAGAGGACAATATCGGCTATATGAAAGATTTCCAGCCTTTGACTGAAGGGGAAAGGGAGACCATAGCAAAGACCGTTCAGATTATCAATGACAGCATTGCCATTCCGTGTACTGCCTGCCGTTACTGTACTTCTGGTTGTCCAAAAAAGATTGCTATCCCGGAATATTTTTCATTGTATAATAACCAGAAGCAGTTTGGACTGTTGGCGGGACTTGCCACTACATACGGAAATCTGACGGCAACCCACGGGAAACCGGAAGACTGTATCAGGTGTAAACAGTGCGAAAATCACTGCCCACAGCATTTACCTATTGTGGAAAACTTAAAGCTGGTGGCCGATGCATTCAAAATGTAATCTAAGAGTAAAGTATAATAAGAACGGATAGTATCATGCAGAAAATAGTAGAAGGAGAGAATGTCATGGCAAAATTAGTAGTGTTTTATTCAAGGGCAGATGAAAATTATTTCAGCGGAGGCTGTCGCTATGTGACGGTGGGCAATACAGAAAAAGTGGCAAAGGTAATTTCTGAGATGACTGGAGCAGACTTATTAAAGATTGAGCAGAAGATTCCTTATGCTGCTGATTATAATACCTGTATTGAACAGGCCAAAAAAGATCTGCAGGCAAAGGCAAGACCGGAGCTGGTTTCCATACCGGCTGATCTTGACGATTATGATGAAATATATTTGGGTTACCCGAATTACTGGGGAGATATGCCAATGGCGGTGTATACCTTTTTGGAAAAATTTGACTGGAACGGGAAAACAATCCATCCTTTTTGTACCCACGAGGGGAGCGGTCTTAGCGGGACGGAGGGAAAAATCCAAAGTGTCTGCAAAGGTGTGGTGGTGACAAAAGGGCTTGCGACTCAGGGAAGCTCTGTTGACCGTGCAGGAGAAACCATTGAAAAGTGGGTCTGACATATGGGGCAGAGAGAAAAGGCAAATAAAGAGGCGGCATTTCTTCGGAGATGCTGCTTTTTCTCTGTTTTCAGAAACAAAATGGAAGGCAGGCATGGTGAAAAACAGTGACTTAGACCACATTTTTGCAGAATGTGTGGCATAAACCGCAATCGGAAATGGTGTGGTGTTGAGTGTTAGGGCAGCAAAAAATATAATAGGATTGTGGATGGGCGAATATCCCGAAAAGAGAATGTATCTATACGATTCTACAGACAGGAGGAAACATCATTTGAAGAAAATAATCTCATTTATTATGGCAGGCACGCTGCTTTTTGCATTGACAGCCTGTGGCGGCAATCCGCAACCAAGCAATACGGCACAAAATACGGAGGAAAGCAGCAGCGCTCCTGAACAGGGGGAAAGAACAGAGATCCAAGACAGCAACGTTAAAGGACCGGAGGAGGCTGTAGCATCAGAAGCAGCAGAGCAGAACAATATTTTAGTGGCATATTTTTCACAGACAGGAAACACAGAGACGATTGCAGGTCAGATTGCCGAACATACCGGGGGAGAGCTGTTCCATGTGGAAACAGTCACGACTTATCCGGATGAATATAATGATCTGATTGAGGTGGCCAAGCAGGAGCAGGATAATGATGAGAGGCCGCAGCTTGCCGCCGCATTAGAAAATATGGACGGGTATCAGACCATATTTATCGGTTTCCCCAACTGGTGGGGCACAATGCCTATGGCAATGTTCACATTTTTAGAATCCTATGATTTTGCGGGGAAGACGGTCATACCTTTTTGTACCCATGAGGGAAGCGCTCTTGGACGCAGTGAGAGGGATATTGCAGAGTTAGTTTCGGAGGCAGAATTGCTGGAGGGCCTGGCAATACGCGGCTCCAATGTGAATCGTGCAGAAGATGATGTAGTAAGCTGGCTGGAAGGTCTGGGATTTTATAATCCTGCGGATGGAGAGTAAAAGACAATGGGTATTATGGTTAGAGGGACATATCGAGGGAAAATTGTAACACTTCAGACTGTGCAGGCAGGATGAGCCGCAGCTGAGAATGAAGTGATTAAATTTATATAGGAAAAGGAGAATAGAAATTATGGAATATGTAACTTTGAATAACGGTGTAAAAATGCCCATGCTTGGTTTTGGTGTTTTTCAGATTGCAGATGCGGATGTCTGTGAGCAGGCAGTCTATGATGCCCTGATGACCGGCTATCGTTTGATTGATACGGCAGCCGTATATGGAAATGAGGAAGCAGTAGGGCGTGCAATCAAACGCAGCGGGATTCCCAAGGAGGAATTGTTTATCACAACAAAGCTGTGGGTTCAGGATGCGGGCTATGAAAAGACAAAAAAGGCGTTTGAAATATCCCTGTCTAATCTGCAGCTTGATTATCTGGACTTGTATCTGATCCATCGCCCTTTTGGAGATTACTATGGGGCATGGAGAGCAATGGAAGAATTGTATGAAGCAGGAAAAATCCGTGCCATCGGCTTATCCAACTTCGGCAGTGACCGTCTGGTGGATCTGGTGATGAATAATAAAGTAGTTCCCGCAGTCAATCAGGTGGAGTGCCATCCATTTTTCCAGCAGAAGGCTGCATTTGAATTTATGAAAGAGTACCAGATTCAGCCGGAAGCATGGGCACCATTCGCAGAAGGGCAGAAAAATCTCTTTGCCAATGAAATACTTTCCGGCATTGGTGAAAAGTATGGAAAGAGTGCGGCACAGGTGGTACTGCGCTGGAATTATCAGCGGGGCGTGGTGACGATTCCGAAATCAGTCCATAAGGAGCGGATGGAGCAGAATATGTCTATTTTTGACTTTGCTTTAACAGATGAAGAAATGGAGAAGATCAGCGCACTGGATGAGGGCATGACCTTATTTGGCTCTAACGAGGACCCTCAATATGCAAAAATGATCAACAGTGTAAAGCTGCATCAGGAATAAGTCATGGCAGACGCTAAGTTGAAAGAGAAAGATATGTTTGAAAATATGCCTGTCAGGAAAGCAGTTCTTACGTTGGCAGTTCCAACAGTGATCAGTCAGTTAATTGTACTTATCTATAATCTTGCTGACACATGGTTTATCGGACAGACGGGAGATCCCTTGCAGGTAGCGGCTGTCACCGTATCGTATCCTCTTTTTATGCTGCTTAGCGGTTTCGGGAATTTGTTCGGCATCGGAGGCGGGAGCCTGATTTCCCGGCTGTTTGGAAGGGGAGAGCCGGGAAATGCGGGAAAGATAGGTACTTTTATCATATGGGCATCCGGCATCGCAGCATTGGCTTATTCATTCCTGATATTTGGCTTTGGCGGACAGGCGCTGCGGGTTTTGGGAACAGGCGGAGAAACCCTTGTATTTGCAGGGCAGTATTTGTTTTGGACGGTTGTGATCGGTGGGATTCCGATGGTGCTGAATCAGGTCCTTGCCAATATTGTCCGTACTCAGGGGCGGGCAAGGACAGCGAGTATTGGAATGTCGGTGGGTGGAATCCTCAATGTGCTGCTCGATCCGCTATTTATATTCGGACTGCACATGAATGTGGCAGGAGCGGCGCTTGCGACCTGCGTTTCCAACGTGGTTTCTGTACTGTACCTTTTCGGGCATATTATCCGTACCAGAAAAGAAAGCACAGTGCAGCTGACAGTGTTTCCCCAGAAGATCAGGCCCTCTTATGTGGCGGAGGTATTTTCAGTTGGTACTCCTGCCGCTTTACAGATTGTTCTGGCGTCTGTTTCCAACAGTGTGATGATACGGCTGATGTCCGGCTATGTAGAGAGTGCGGTTTCCGGACTTGGAATAGCACAGAAGATTGAGATGATTCCCTTCCAGATTGTCCAAGGATTATCTTCCGGTGTGCTTCCGCTGATTGCTTACAATTATGCTTCTGGCGACCGAAAGCGGATGGACAGTGTTGTGCGGTTTTCCTTAGCCTCTGGTTTTGTTATTTCTGTGCTTATGTTTGCAATGGCGGAATTATCCGCACCGTGGTTGGTCAGATTTTTTATTGAAGATGCGGCCACGATAGAATATGGGGCAGCCTTTACCCGTCTTAGGTGTATTTCACTGCCGTTTATCAATATAGAGTTTATGCTTATCTCCGTGTTTCAGGGGATTGGCGGGGCGAAGCAGGCTTTTGTGCTGTCCTTTTTCCGAAAAGGGATTTTTGACCTGCCGCTGATGATGCTTGCAAATGTACTGTGGCCAATGTACGGACTGATGCTGGTAGGGTCGGTTATGGAATTTTTAGGAGGTTCACTTGCCGTATTCCTGTATCAGAGGCAGGCTCATACTGAAAGTAGAATAACAACATAGATCAAAGAAAGGTGAATGAAAATGGAAAAGACAAGAAAACTTGGACAGACAGAGATTGAGATCGCGGCAATCGGATATGGCTGTATGGGACAGACGCATGCCTATGGAGTGGTGGAAGCAGAAAAGGACATGGTAGCACTTATGCGATACGCCCATGAGGTGGGATATACCTTTTTCGATACTGCTCCTGTTTATGGCGAAGCAAATGAGCGGTATCTCGGCAAAGCAGTGGCTCCTTTCCGTAAAGAAGCTGTTATCGCCACAAAATTCGGTATTGTGGATGAATCTTTCTTTACAGGAAATGAGGATGCCTTGAACAGCAGCCGTGATTCCATACGGCAGCAGGTAGACGCATCTTTGAAAAGGCTTGGAACAGATTATATTGATCTATACTACCAGCACCGCATTAATCCGAAAACAGAGCCGGAAGAAGTGGCAGAAACAATGGCGGAGCTGATAAGAGCCGGGAAAATCCGGGCATGGGGCGTTTCCTTTGCACCGGAGGAATATATCCGGAGAGCGCACAGTGTATGCAGCATTTCCGCAATCGAAAATATGTACTCTTTTGTGGCAAGACAGGATGAGGGAACCTATTTCCCGCTCTGCGAAGAACTTGGAATTACTTATGTGTCAGCCTGCCCTCTTGCAAAAGGGTATCTAAGCAACCGCTATGCTGCCGGAACAAAGTACCGTGAAGGCGACTGGCGGGCGGATATGAACCTGTTTAAGAAAGAAGGGATTGACCATAATCGTGATCTCATGGAGCTGATTACAGAGTTTGCAGAAAGGAAGCAGGCGACTCCGGCACAGATCGCCCTTGCCTGGGAGATTACAAAGAAACCGTATCTGGTTCCGATTCCGGGGACAACAAAAAAGGATCGGGTAAAGGAGAACTTTGAGGCGGTCAATGTGGAACTGTCACCAGATGAAATGCAGGAGATTGAGGAAGCACTGTCACATATGGATATTGTCGGCATGGGACGTGGCTAAAGGAGGACGATTTAATTGAAAACAAAACAGATTGCAGCTTTTATTCTTTCCCTTGTAATGTGTTTATTCCTGATTGCATGTGGCGCAACAGAGGAACAGCCGGATCGTGTGGATGAACTTGTGGGGAATGAAACTCCGGCAAGCAGCCAGACAGCCGGTACAGATATAGAAAATGAAATACAGGGGAATAGCCAGACAGAAACTACAGAGGAAGAAAACACAGGCAGCGAACAACAAGAAGCCTCTGGAATATCAGAAGGACAGGTGTTCGATCTGGAAAACGGGACAGTTATGTTGAACAGTGGTTATGAGATGCCGATTCTTGGAATAGGAACTTTCCGTCTGTCCGGCAGCGAGGCAGAAAATTCTGTATATTGGGCACTGCGGGATGGATACCGCCTGATCGACACTGCCAGAATTTATGGAAATGAGGCAGATGTGGGACGTGGCATTCAGAGGGCGATTGATGAAGGAATTGTGACAAGAGAGGAAATCTTTGTCACCACTAAGATGTGGACGGATGATTTTGATAACGGTGCGGAGGCAATCAATGCTTCTCTCGAAAGATTGGGACTGGATTATATTGATCTGATGATTTTACACCATTCCCAGCCAAGCAATGATGTGGAGGCATATCAGGCGATGGAGCAGGCAGTCAGTGAAGGGAAGCTCCGGTCCATTGGTCTATCCAATTATTATACGCCGGAGGACTTTGACCGGCTGGTTAATGCAACATCTATTACACCTGCATTGCTCCAAAACGAAACCCATCCTTACCATCAAAGTATGGAGATGAAAGAACACTTGCAGCAGTACGGCACGGTTATGGAGTCATGGTTTCCTCTTGGCGGACGCGGCAACACGCAGACATTGTTTAATGATGAGGTGATTTCAGGGATAGCAGAGGCTCACGGTAAGACTTCGGCACAGATCATCCTGCACTGGCATCTGCAGGCGGGCAATATTGCAATTCCCGGTTCCAGTAATGAAGACCATATACAGGAAAATATCGAGATATTTGATTTTGCATTGACGGATGAGGAAATGGAACAGATGACCGGACTTGACCGGAATGAACGTTTTGCAGGGTATTGATTGTAACAGTTCAGCCCAGGACTTTGCATTTACTGCAAAGTCCGTGAGGACATGTTAATTTGGTCAAGAGGGAATCTGCCCCTCGCCGCAGGCGACTTGGAATGGGCAGATTTCGTAACAGGGAAGCCGAAGGCTGAACTGTTACTATTGATTCTATGAGATGGCGGCTTTTCTTGCTTTTCCTGTTTATAGTGTTTTTGACTGCCTGTGAGACAGGTGAAAAGCGAATGTCAGATATAAATTTACGGGATGCAGAGGAAATCTCTTTACCATCAGGAGCAGAAAACAGACAGGAAAGTGAAGACGGAAGTGGAGGAAACGAAATGGAAGGATATGATTTTTCCATTTTCACAAATGTGGAACTTATTGGAATGGATTTATCTGATATGAGTGATGAACAGCTGGAAGTCCTCTATCAGCAGGCAAGATATTGTCAGGCCATGACAGAAGCAGATACCGATACATTACGGGAAATTGTATCTGAGGATGCAATGTTTACGCATATGAGCGGCAGGCAGCAGACGAGGGAGGAATATTTTGCTGATATAGAGGATGGCAGCCTTCGGTACTTCACGATTGGTATTGACACGCCAGTGGTGGAAACAAAGGGGGACAGTGCCAGCATTACATTTACATCTGTGTTGGATGCCAATGCGTATGGCGCAAAAGGTGTCTACCGGATGAGCGGGACGCACTGGTTTGAAAAGCGAGATGGGAAATGGTATTCTGTCAATTCACCGGACCGTTAAGGGATTTATGATATGCCACATTTTTGCAAAGTATGTGGCATAAACCCCGTCCCTATGGGAAGTGGTGTTGAGTAAGAGGAAAAATCTCAATATAATACACACAAGGGTATAAAAAGGTACAATTCATAAAATGAACGGAGGAAAAAGAAATGGATCAGACTTATATTACTTTGAATAATGGAGCAAAAATCCCGCAGTTCGGTATGGGCGTGTATATGGTGCCTGCGGGAGATGCAACGAAGAATGCGTGTCTGGATGCCTTGAAGATGGGGTATCGTCATATTGATACCGCCCACGCTTACCAGAACGAGCGCAGTGTAGGCGAGGCTGTCCGTGAAAGCGGCATCCCCCGTGAAGAAATCTGGGTGACTTCCAAATTGTGGCCCAGTGAATACGGGGAAGGTAAGACGATGGAGGGCATTGACAAGATGCTGGAGCGTCTGGACATTGGCTATATTGACCTGCTTCTTTTACATCAGCAGGTAGGTGATTATATGGGGGCATGGAAAGATCTCGAAAAGGCAGTTGCGCAGGGAAAAGTAAAAACAATCGGACTCAGTAATTTTGAATCGGAGCGTTTGGAGGAAGTCTGTGAGGCGGCAACGGTTAAGCCCGCAGTGCTGCAGGTGGAGTGCCACCCTTATTTCCAGCAGAGCGAATTGAAAAAGAGACTGGCGCCTTATGGAACAGTGATTGAAGCATGGTATCCTATCGGACATGGTGATGCAGACCTGATAAATGAGCCGGTATTTACGGAACTGGCAGAGAAGTATGGAAAGACCAATGTTCAGATCATCCTGCGCTGGCATATCCAGGAGGGTACGATTATCTTCCCGAAATCTACCAATCCACAGCATATCAAGGATAACTTTGACATTTTTGACTTTGAGCTGACAGGAGAGGAAATGGAGCGGATCAGGGCAGTGGATAAGGGTGTGCGTTTCTTTACGGTTCCATTGGAACAGCAGGAGACACAGTTTACTGCATGGGCGCCGGAGGATTAAAGAAGGAGGTAGAACAGATGGCACAGGGGAAATTAGGATTTGGTTTTATGAGGCTCCCGGTTATTGACGGGGTGCAGGAGAACATTGATCTGGAACAGCTGAACCAGATGGTGGATGAGTTCCTGGGGAACGGATTCACATATTTTGATACAAGTTATGCCTATCACAATGGAAAAAGTGAGGAGGCGTTAAGGAAGAGCGTGGTGGAACGGTATCCGAGAGAGCAGTTTACCATTGCCACAAAGCTTCCCACCTTTCTCATATAGACAGAAGACCAGGTGGAGGATATATTTGCACAGCAGCTTAAGAATCTGGGAACAGACTATGTAGATTATTATCTGCTCCATATCCTGAACACGAAGTTTTACAATGGACTGGATGGTAAGGGCGGTGTGGTAAAGAACTGCCATTTGTTTGAACATGCACAGAAATGGAAAGAAGAAGGGAAAATCAAGCACATCGGATTTTCCTTCCACGATTCTCCGGAGGTACTTGACCAGATCTTGACGGAGCATCCGGAAGTGGAGTTCGTTCAGATCATCATCAATTATTTTGACTGGGAAAGCTATTTTATCGCATCCCGAAGGTGCTATGAAGTAATCCGCAGGCATGGGAAAAAGGTGGTTATCATGGAGCCGGTGAAAGGAGGCGTTCTGGCGCAGATACCGGAGACGGCTGAAAAGAAACTCCGCTCCATCCAGCCGGAGATGTCACCTGCAGTATGGGCGCTGCGGTTTGCAGGCAGCATGGAAGAAGTGATCGCGGTGCTTTTCGGCATGTCCACACTGGAACAGGTGAAGGACAATGTGAAGAATCTGAAAGATTTTGTGCCGCTTACAGAAGATGATAAGAACATGCTGCTGACGATGGCAAAGGAGCAGAAAGCAACGGGGCCGGAAGGTACTGGAGATTTTTCGGAATATGAAAGTCTGACCTATCACGGTATCTCCGTGACGGCAATCCTTGATACTTATAACTCTGCAATGGTGCAGCCGAATCCGTTGTTTTCCGGGGAAATGAATTATCTGGCAAATAAGCTGCTTGCGGGTGGCGTGACGGATATCAAGCAGGAATTTCCAAAAGAGGTGGTCACATTTCATGGAGAGGATATTACAGAACAGGTGGAAAAAGCGTGGAATTTCCTTGTAGAGCATGCATTTGTGATGTAATGAGTGTTAGCGAGAAGAATAAGCTTGCTTATTCGGCGAGCGGCGAATGTCAATCATAAATCGTAGATTTATGATGTAATATTTGCGGAAGTTTATCCGCCTGATATAACAGTTATCCATGACAATAGAGGACTTGCGAAGGATGGATTCTATTGTATTCAGAGTAGAATTATACTCATGACAGATGAAATCTGCCGTGAGTATAGCGCCAGCCGCAGCCGCGAAGCGGCATATTTCCTTATGCAGCTGTGTGCATAACTTTATACTGAGCGGTCAGTCTTTTTGACCGCCAGTATAACAGCTGCAGGGGCGGATACGGAAATCTTGTATCCACCCTTGTCTGCGTTACGCCACATTTTTATGGGGAGTGTGGCATAAACCACTTAGCCTGCCAAGCTGGAGTGGAAGATAAGGTACTTCCTAAGTACAATATATTCAGGACAAAAAATGAAAGGTGGTTTTGATGAGTAAGGATCTCCTGCTAAAATGGGTGGAACCGAAGCCGACACTTCCAAAAGAACGGCAAAGATTTGGAAACCGTGAACTGTTTGCCCTGATCCTGCCAATCCTTGTGGAACAGCTCCTTACTATGCTGGTAGGAATTGCAGATACGCTGATGGTCAGCTATGCCGGGGAAGCGGCGGTATCAGGAGTATTTCTTGTGAACCAGTTGAATAATGTGTTTATTTTTGTGTTTGGTGCGGTGGCATCCGGCGGAGCTGTGGTAGCAAGCCAGTATATCGGGAGGAATGACAGAGAAAACGGTGTGGCGGCATCAAGCCAGTTATTGATGATTACAGTCCTTATATCGGCATTCCTGATGGGTATTTCCATTTTATTCCGTTCTCAGATTTTATCTCTTTTATGTGGGCGGGTGGAACCAGACGTGATGGAGGCATCCCTCACTTATCTTGTAATTTCTGCACTATCGTTTCCGGCACTGGCAGTCTACAACAGTGCGGCGGCACTGTTCCGCAGTATGGGAAAGACAAAAGCGATTATGAACATTTCCATTGTTATGAATGCAATCAATGTCATAGGCAATGCCATCGGTATATTTGTTCTTCAGGCGGGGGTTGTCGGCGTTGCAGTGCCTTCTCTGGTTTCAAGAACTTTTGCTGCCGTGATTATGCTGATATTGTGTTTTGAGAAAAAGAATACGCTGTATGTGCAGATGGGAAAAGTGCTTGCATGGAATGGGAAAATGCTGAAACGGATTTTGAATATTGCAGTACCAAACGGGGTAGAGAATGGTCTGTTTCAGCTATCCAAAGCTGCTATCTCCAGTATTGTCGCCCTGTTTGGAACTGTACAGATTGCGGCAAACGGGGTAGCACAGAGCTTCTGGTCTATGGCATCCCTTTTCTGTATTGCCTTTGGATATGCTTTTGTGACAGTAATCGGTCAGTGTATGGGGGCGGGGGACATCGAGGCGGCCGATTATTACAATAAAAAACTGCTGCGCATTACTTATATTGGTTCAGCAGCATGGAATTTGCTGATTATGATTTTAACGCCTTTTGTACTGACGCTTTACAGTTTATCGGATGATACTAAAAAGCTGGTTATTCTGCTGGTTGTGATCCACAGTGTGTTCAATGTAATTTTGTGCCCGGTGGCTTTTTCACTTTCCAATGGACTGCGGGCGGCAGGAGATATACGGTTTACCATGTATGCGTCTGTTTTTGCCACCGTGGTGTGCAGGGTGATTTTCTCAATCGCGTTTGGTGTGTGGATGAACCTCGGCGTGATAGGGATCTGTCTGGCAATGGTTGGGGACTGGATGGTAAAAGCAGCATTGATTCAGGTTCGTTACCGCAGCCGGAAGTGGACTAGGTTTCAGGTAATAGAATGAAATAAACATGAAAATAGAGAACAGAAAGATATGGTGGGTATAAAATGGAAAAGAACGCAGGCGAAGCAGCAGTTATGATAAGGTCATGTGCAGCATGCGGAAAATGCAGCAAAAGCTGTCCGGCACATATTAAAATTTCAGAGGCATTAAAAATCTACGGGGAATATTTGGCCGGAGATGTGCAGATATTAGAAAAATTAAATAATATGGAGTCGTCCGGAAAGCCCGTGGATTGTATTGAATGCGGCGCATGTTCCTCACATTGTCCGAATGGTCTGGATGTAAAAGAGCTGATGCGGGAACTTGCTATGATGCAGTCGTGTGGGAGTTTGATGAAGTTTCCGTATGGAGGGCGGAAGGAGGTTGTAGGATGAGAAAATTATGGATGGCATTTATAAGTGCGGGGCTGTTGTCTTTGATTTCTCTCACCGGCTGTTCGGATACAAAAATGACGACACAGGAGGAAAACAGTATTTCTCCCACGCAGGAGTCAGACTTAGCAGTGCAGGAAAAAGATGAGGATATGGAGGAAAACATACTTGTAGAAATTCCGGAAACCGAAGACTTTCCATCGGAGCCAGGACCGGCAGCGCTGCTTTATCAGGGGCAGGCGAGCATCCGTATTGTTACAAACGAGGGGAAAGTGATCTATATTGATCCCTATGCAGGAGACTCCTATGAACTTTCGGCGGATCTGATACTGGTGACACATTCCCATTTTGACCACAGCCAGATTGAAAAGGTTGAGAATCGGAACGAAGACTGCCAGATTATTACATACAGAGAAGCGATACAAAATGGGGAACACCAGATTTTTGACCTTGGCTATGTTAAGGTGGAAGCAGTGGAGGCAGGGTATAATCCGCTCCATGACGTGAGTGGATGTGTCGGTTATGTACTGACGTTTTCCAACGGTAAGTCTGTTTATGTGACAGGGGATACTTCCAAAACAGAGCAGATGGCGCATATGGATGAAATGGAAATTGATTATGCATTTTTCTGCTGTGACGGCGTATATAACATGGGACTGGAGGAAGCAGCAGAGTGCGCTGGTCTCGTAGGTGCGAAACATAACATCCCATATCATATGACCACAACAACTACGGGAAGGCAGTTTGACCGGGAGCTGGCAGAGCAGTTTGATGTGGAGAACCGCCTGATCGTGGAGGATGGGGAAGAAATTCTAATAGAATAGAACAGAAACAGATTTTACGGGAAGTAAATAGCACAAAAATATCAAACGAAATGTGGACGAGGAGGAAAAGTGATGTCAGATTATTTTGGGAAAGAAACTCCAAAACTGGGGTTTGGATTGATACGTCTGCCGAAAAAGGGACTGCATACAGACATTGAGCAGGTAAAACATATGGTGGATCTGTTCATGGAAGCAGGATTTACATATTTTGATACGGCATATGTGTACATGGGTTCCGAGGTGGCAATCAGAAAGGCGCTTGTTGAGCGTTATCCCCGCGATTCATTTACACTGGCAACCAAGCTGAACGCAATGATGTTGGCGCCGACTGAGAAGGCAGCAAAAAATCAATTTTATACAAGCCTTGAACGCACCGGCGCAGGATACTTTGATTACTATCTGCTTCACGCTATGATGGAAGGAGGCTA
Organism: bacterium C-53; assembly: GCA_003612525.1. Lineage (GTDB taxonomy): Bacteria > Bacillota > Clostridia > Lachnospirales > Lachnospiraceae > C-53. The sequence goes on from RAZD01000035.1 coordinate 17,730, forward strand.
TACAAAATATGATAAGTTCCGTCTTTGGGATTTTGTGGGCGAGCAGAAAGCAAAAGGACTGGTGAAGCATATGGGGTTTTCTTTCCATGCAGGACCGAGGTTATTAGACAAGCTGCTCAGGGAGCATCCTGAAGTTGATTTTGTGCAGTTACAGATCAATTATGCGGATTGGGAAAATCCGTCAGTGGCGGCGAGGGCGAATTATGAAGTAGCACGGGAACATGGAAAATCCATTGTGGTTATGGAGCCGGTAAAGGGTGGAAATCTGGCGAATCCACCTGCGGAAGTAAGAAAATTATTTGACGGGTATCATCCAGATATGTCCTATGCTTCGTGGGCAATCCGATTTGTGGCATCGCTGGATGGAATTATAACTGTATTGTCTGGTATGTCTAATACTGCCCAGATGGAAGATAATTTGTCCTATATGAAAAAGTTTCAGCCCTTAAATGAGGAGGAACAAAAGATTATCCGGCAGGCGCAGAGGATTCTCGGAAACTCATCTACAATCCCCTGTACCGCATGTCACTATTGTACGGAAGGGTGTCCGAAACATATTCCGATTCCGGAGATATTTTCTGCTATGAATAAGCAGCTTGGCAATGGACAGATGGCAGAGGCAGTTTCGGATTATCAGATAGCAACGGCGTCCGGTGACCTGGCATCAGAGTGTATAAGCTGTAAACAGTGTGAGCGCGTCTGTCCGCAGCGTCTGAATATTGTGGATGGTCTTAAACAGTGTGCGGCGGCTCTGGAAAAGCAGGGAGGCGGCGGATGAAAAAGAGTTTTCTGCAAACTTTGAATGAACATCTGAAAAGGTATCCTCTTATGGAACCGCAGGATTTTGGCAAACTGGCTTTTCAGAGTGAATTTGGACCGGAACACATGGTATCTGACGGACAGCAGGCGGAATCCTTTTTGATAGAGGAGTGGAAAGCACTGCCAATAGATAATATAGCAGGTATTCTGCAGGAAAAACAGGTGTCTGCCGAACAGGTCAGCGAGTCGCTGTGCCGTTTTCCGTTGTCGATATGCGGGTCAGTTGACGAGGTAAAACTATTAGCGCATTTGTTTGTTTCCACAGCACAGGAACACGGGGGAACTGTGGAAGGGCTGGAGGGAAAACTGGAGCAGATAAAGAATCTGCATATCTCCGGTATGGAGGAGTGGACGGCAGCATGGAAACAGGAAGGATACCCGCCGGTACATCATAGCCGGATATACAAAGAGGCATATCAGCCGCATTACCGCCTGATACAAAGACAATACAGTGACTATTTTCCGGTATTATTTGAAATATACAGGCTGTTACAGAGAAAAGATCCCGCAGTTGTTGCGATTGATGGTCGCTGCGGCAGTGGTAAGACTTATTTATCCGGATTGATTGGAAAGTTGTTTCCCTGTAATATCTGCCATATGGATGACTTCTATCTGCCTTTAGGACAGCGGAAAAAAACTGGATGGAGATTCCGGGCGGCAATATGGATCTAAAACGCTTTTTGATCGAGGTACTGCGTCCAATCAGAACAGGACAACAGGCTGTTTACCGTCCCTATAGTTGCAGAAAGAACGATATGGGAGAGGCGGTACGTATGCCGTTGCGTAAGTTGACAGTGGTAGAGGGCAGCTATTCCCGTCATCCAATATTGGCGGCTGAGTATGACCTGACGATATTTTTGACATGCAGCAGGGAAGAACAAAGAAAGCGGCTGCAGATACGGGAAAACGATTATTCTTCTGTTTTTGAAGAACTTTGGATACCATTGGAAGAAAATTATCTGCAGCATTATTCAATAGAAACCGGTAGCCACCTTATTGTAGATACCAGTAATTATTAAGTAAGATAAAAGGGAGAAATGAAAACATGAAAGAAATATCAATTAGAAAACATATTCAGAATCTTGTTACTGCAGCAATGCTTATGGCGGTGGGAATCGTCTTACCCTTTTTTACAGGGTGCACTGGTCAACAAAAATTGGACACTTAAATTGTTTTTTTCTGCATACAATCTGCAATCACTGTACGGACGCATATGTTTCCTTGTACTGTCTGGGTGTCAGATATCCCAGTGCGTATGCCGGCCGTTCCTCGTTGATAAATTTTATATATGCCTCCATCTCTTCCGGAACGTTTTCGCCCTGCAGATGAAAATCTGTAAACAGTTCTGACTTTATCCATCCATTTATCGACTCCATTGCTGCATTGTCTGTCGGTGTTCCGGCACGTGACATGGAATGTATGATGCCGCAGGGTCCAAGAAGATCATTGTAGTTTTTTGACGCGTACACTGAACCCTGGTCTGAATGCAGAATCATTTGATATTCTGGATGCTGTTTTTTCAGCTCTATCAGGTCATTTAGCCCGCTTATATATGTCATCCTGTATCCACGTTTTGCTGACAGTGAATGGCTGAGTATTTCATTGTTCCATAAATCCATGTACAGAGTCAGTTCATAATAAATGCCTTTTATTCGGAATGCTGTCATGTCGCTTACAATACACTGCATCGGCCCGTCAATGTCGATCCCGGCAAGTATCAGGTTCGGATATACTTTACGCAGTTCGCCGGGCTTTTTGTACCGGTAATGCTTCGACCTGCTTTTGATTCCAGCCAGTTTACAGCACTTGTGCGCATACGGATCTGAAACAGAAAGGCCTGTATCGAGTTTTATCTTTGCATTCAGCCACCGGTAGCCGTGCGATGGATATTTTATGTGGTATTCCCGGAAAAGAGTGATATTGTCTGAAAGCGCTTTTGTTTTCGGTGCTGGATCTGCAAGGCGTTTTTTCCAGTAATAGAAACTGCTTCTTTGCATTCCCATTGTTTCACATAACATCTGAACCGGAAATTCGCCGGACAGCTCCAGAATTATTTCATATTCCAGTTGTCGAAGATTGTGACTGTCCTGTCCGCACCAATTCCTTTCACTTCGTATCCTTTTTTAACCGCGCCTCACGGATCCGGGATTTCACCAACTCCTTAACCAGCTCTTCTTTTGTCATGGATTCATATTCAGACAAATCTGGATCAGAGGAATATACGCTTATCTTCACAGTGTTTTCTTCTTTGTGAATCCGATTTTTGGGCGGCAGTCCGTTTACATCCCGGTAAAGCCTCATGTAATCCCTGGCTGTGCCCTCGCTTATTTTGTATTTTATGGCTGCATCGCTTTTGCTTATTTCATTGTTGTAAATCTGTTTTCCGATGTCCAGTCTTTCTTCCCTTGTGTAGCCCATTGGTAAACCTCCTGTTCCTTTCATGGGGAATGATGTCCATGTACAATATAGACAGTGTTTCATCTTATCATGTACCCTGTCCAATTTCTACCCCCTCCGTGTCCAGTTTTAGTATACCACTTCACGCTGACGGAAAAAAAGTGAGGTACTTCTGACCATACTGTCTTCCATCGCACAGGGGGAATCGGAAGATTTTTCTGGAAATAACAGGTGGGCCATAGAAAAGAGGTTCCGGGATGGCACTTATATCATCGGGACGCCCGCCTGTGGATACAGGAATGATGAAAACGGGAACCTTGTCATAGAAGAGGAAAAGGCGGAAACAGTGTGGTGGATATTTGAGTCATGCTTAAACGGCCTCGGTGTCTATCTGATAGCGAAAGAACTAAACCAAAGAGGGGTACCGACTATCCGGGCAGGGGAAAATGGCATACCGGGAGCATAAAGGAAATCCTGAAAAATCCTGTCTATGAGGGCAGCCGCTTACAGCAGCGGACATACACGGAGACACAGTTTCCTTACGCGCGGAAGAAGAATACCGGGCAGCGGAACCAGTATCTGATAGAAGATGCACACATCCCCATCATCACCCACGAAGAGGCGGAGGCGGTGCGGGGCATTCTGGAGTACCGGAACCGGCCGCTCCGTATCGGTGGCGAAAAATATAAAAACAGATATGTATTCTCAGGCCGCATCATCTGCGGCGGATGCGGCAGTTCTTTCCGCAGGCAGAAAATATACATAGGGCAGCCTTATGAAAAAATCATATGGACCTGCCATAAACATGTGGAGGATAAAAACGCCTGCCCGGTGAAAGCAGTCAGGGAGGATATGCTGCAGCAGGCATTCACCACGATGTGGAACAAGCTCTATACCAACCGGGGAAGTGTTCTGGAACCCCTGCTAAAAGAGCTTACAGCGTTTTCGGCGGGTATGTCGGATACGGAAGAAATTGGACAACTGGATAATGAGATACAGAATTTAAGTGAGCAGAGCCGAATCCTGAACCAAGTCATGAAAAAGGGATATGTGGACTCTGCCCTTTTTATGGAGAGCAACAGCCAGCTGGTCCAAAGACTGACGGAATGCAGGAGAAAACGGGCGCTGCTTGCAAGGAAGCAGAAACGGACAAAAGAGATTGTGCGCACACAACAGCTTACCGCCCTGTTAGCGGAGCAGAAAAAGCCGCTAACAGAGTATGATGAAAACCTGTTCGACCTGACCGTAAAGGAAATACGGATATCGGAAAAACACGACATCACATTCTGCCTGCACAACGGCCTGAAACTGACAGAGAAGGAAGGAGGGGACAGGGATGCAGTGGCATATGCCGATCGGATATATAGTCGTAAACGGCAGGATAACCGTATATGAGGAACACCGTAAAATTGTGGAAGAAATCTTCCGGGATTATGACAGAGGGATATCGACATTAAAGATTGCCGAAGGGTTAAAGGTGAGGGGTGTGTGCAATGCCCATGACAGGGCGGCATGGACGCACGCTTCCATCGGCAGGATTTTAGAAAACCATAATTATCTCGGTACGGAATACTACCCGCAGATCATAGACAGGGAATTGTTTAAGCGGGTGCAGGAGCGCAGGGAACAGGTGCGTGCGGAAAAGGGCAGGGGATGCCACAGGCCGGGCAGGGATGAGAGAATCCTGTTCGGCGGTGTCATAACCTGCGGAGAATGCGGGGAAACCTACAGCCATATCCAGCCCCATAATAAAACGAGGAGCGGTGGGACGGCGAAGTGGAAATGAAAAAATTATATCTACCAGAACCACCTTTCCTGTGCCGCAGGATTCATAACGGATGAGCAGGTAAAAGAAGTATGCGTCAGCGCCATCAACCAGATCATACAGGACAGAAAGCGGATGCGATCGCCGGCAGAAACAGAGGAGCAGGTCAGCGCGGAATACAAAAGAGCGCAGCGCAGTCTGGAGGAGGCAAAAGCCAGACGGAAACATGCCGGTATGGAGCCAAAACCGGACAGAGAGGACATAGCAACGGAAAGCGCAGACGCAGACCAACCGGAACAGGCAGCGGACGGTTCGGACATTATGGTGCTTATTTACGAGCGGGCGCAGGAGCGCTACCTCACACTGGAGGTAAGGGATGCTTCATTTCGCACAGAAGAAATGCTGGAAATCCTTTCCGGCAGGGAGGAACTGACAGAGTTTGACGGGGAGTTGTACAAAAAACTGGTCAAAAAGATAGTGATATATAAAGATAATACCGCAGAAACCGTGTTTTTGAATGGGAGCAGCATCAAAACAGGGTACCGGTAAAACGGCGCCCGGAAAGGAGGGAAAATGGCGGAAACAACAGAAAAGAAAAAAATATCCATGATACCTGCCAAGCCGCAGTATGACCGCAGCGTGAAGCTGGCGGATAAAAGAATGAAGGTAGCTGCCTACTACCGCGTCAGTACGGAACTGGAGCAGCAGGAAAGCAGCTACGAGGCGCAGGTGGAGTATTATACCAATAAAATAGAAGAAAACCCGAACTGGAAAAACGCGGGCATCTACGCTGACGATGGGAAGAGCGCAACCAATACCAAGAAAAGGGACGATTTCAATGCCATGATAGGGGATGCGCTGGACGGGAAGATCGAGATGATCCTGACCAAATCCGTGAGCCGTTTCGCAAGGAACACAGTGGACGCGCTCATCACCATCCGGAAACTGAAAGAAAAGAACGTGGCGGTGGTGTTTGAAAAAGAAGGCGTCAACACCTTAGACGGTACGGGGGAAATCCTGCTGACCATCCTGAGCAGCCTTGCGCAGGAAGAAAGCCGCAACATCAGCGAGAATACAAGATGGGGCGTGGTCAGAAGGTTCGAAAAAGGACAGGTCATCGTCAACCACAATAAATTCATGGGCTATACCAAAAATGAAAAGGGCGAGCTGGTCATCGTGCCGGAGGAAGCGGAGATTGTGCGGACCGTGTTCCGGCTTTATCTCGAAGGGTACAGCGCCGCCAAGATCAGCGCGCACCTGCAGGAGAAGGGCATCCGCACCACAACAGGAAAAAAGAAATGGTATGCCACCGTGGTGATGAAAATGCTGCGCAATGAAAAATACATGGGCGATGCCCTGCTGCAGAAAACTTATACCGTAGACTTTATGACCAAAAAGAAGGTCATCAACAACGGCATCGTTCCCCAATACTATGTGGAAGACGACCATGAGGCGATCATACCCAAAGAACTGTTTTTCCGGGTACAGGAGGAGATCATGCGGCGGTCGGCCATGTGTAAATCCGCCGTCACAAGAAAGAAAAACCAGAAAAGCAAATATTCATCGGGATATGCCCTGACAGGCATCCTGCTCTGCGGGAAATGCGGGCAGGAATACCGCCGGGTAACATGGGCAAGAAACGGCAAAAAGAAGATCGTCTGGAGATGCTCGAACCGACTGACAAACGGGGTAAAGAAATGCGGGGATTCCGAAACGCTGGAAGAGGGCGCATTAAACAGGGCGGTCATGGAGGACATCCACCGCATCACGAGAAACGAGGGTGATTTTGTAGCCGCATTCCGGCAGAATGTCATCCGAGTGATCGGCAGTTACGGAAAGGAACAGCAGCCGGACGAATACACGGACAGGATAAAAGCCAAACAGGAAGAGATGGTTGCGCTGATCGCGGAGAACGCAAAGACAGGCGCTTATACGCAGGAGTTTGATGAACGCTACCGCAGGATTGCGGAAGAGATCAATGCCCTGAAAGAAGAGCAGGCGGAGGCAGGGAAAAAGAAAAAGCTGGCTGAAAATTATGAACAGCGGGTAAAGGACATGGATACTTTCCTGAGCGGAAACAGCGGCCAGATACCGGAATTTGATAATGACCTTGTCAGACGGCTGGTTGCCAGCATCAAGGTAATCTCGGCGGACAGGATACAGATACAGTTCCAGTCCGGCATCGTCATGGAACAGGAGATCGGGAATGAGTAAAACAGGGCAGGGATGACAACAGAATAAAAGGTGTTGTTCCTGCCGGTCTGCGGTAAGAATAAAATGCCCGTCGGGGACGGGTGTTTTATTGTTGGCACAGGCAGAGAAATGATAGAATGGAGAGGTAGAGATATGGGTTTTGTAATGGGGTTGTTGGTGAGATATGTTATTTTTACGGTTGGCGGAATTATAGGTTACTTTTTTGATGGAAAGAGCGAGGCGGAGGTGCAAAAAGATTAAATAGGCAGAATAGCATTTAAATAAATTATATTGAAAATAATTTCCTTTTTGCATGATAAATTGAATGAGTGGTATAGCATTTTATGCATATAATATAGATGGTAAAATATATTTGGAATTTGTTGTTGAGAATAAAGATATATGCTATACTGTAACTGACAAGAAAGGGTGTGATTATATGTTAGCAACCAAACCACAAGTAACTGCAGAAACCTCAGATTCTGCAAAATTGGAATTATATAGATTAATTGGTGAAGGCTATAAAGCAATGCAGGAAGGCAGGACCAGCACAATTGAAGAAGTAAGGGAAAAACTGGGAAAAAGGAGAAAAGAACGTGGCTAGAGTGGTATTTACTGAGCCGGCGGAGTATGACCTGCTGGACATAGAATACTATATCTTTGTTGATCTATGTAACCCCCAAGCGGCACAGAGGATATCAGATGGAATCTTAGGCGCTGCAGATAAGCTGGCAGAATATCCTGAAGGACATCTATTGGTTGGCGAGGAATTACTAGGGCGTATGGGTATACGCATTACGTATTTTGATAACTACAATATTTTTTATTACTATGATATGCAAAATGATGTAGTATACATAATCAGAGTTTTGTATAATAAGGTTGATTGGCAGAATATTCTTAAAAGATAAATTTACAGTAATTTGAACGATACCCCCAAAGTTAAAAGAGAGGCCGCTGAAAAACATACCGTTTTTCATGTTTAAATTTCAAATACACACAAAAAATCCACCAGGTTCGA
>RAZD01000036.1 GCA_003612525.1 bacterium C-53
TCTCTGAATTTTCTTTCTTTGTTTCTTTAGAATCTTCAGGGTTGCATTACTGTTTGGTTGTCAAGGTGCTTTCGGTATAAATAATATATACCGAACGGAGAAGGAGGGATTTGAACCCTCGCGCCGCTATTAACGACCTGCACCCTTTCCAGGGGTGTCCCTTCAGCCATCTTGGGTACTTCTCCAAATAAGCCTGAATAAAGCTTGTATGTAAATCACGTATCAAATTTTGATCTTGTCCAAAATCCGTCCGCCGTTTCAAATCTAACGGAGAGGGTGGGATTCGAACCCACGCGCCCTTGCGGACAAACGGTTTTCAAGACCGCCTCGTTATGACCACTTCGATACCTCTCCATTCTCCATAACGCTCCCTCAGTCGGAACAAAAATTATTCTAACAAACAAAGTTCTCTATGTCAACACTTTTTTTCAAAAAATGATAAAAAAGATTCTGCCGCCAGAAGATCCTCCGGTGTTGTGATCTTAATGTTCTTATATCCGCCCTCAATTAAGCGTACCTTCCGGTCAAAAAAGTGCTGATATACCATCGTATCATCTGTAATTGAAATGCCCTGGCGCAGTATGGCATCTTCATTTTCTATTAGTTTTTCATAAGCCGCCTTTATTTCCGAAAATGAAAATGTCTGAGGCGTCTGCACATTCCACAGATACGCGCGGTCCGGCGTTTCACTGATAAATCCGTTTCCGTCTTCTATCTTCACTGTGTCTTTCACCCGGACACCCGCTACACAGGCCCCGTATTCCCTGACCGCTGAAAGGCTCCGTAAAAGAATTTCTTCTGTTATAAATGGTCTGGCCCCATCATGAATCATCAGATAATCACAGGTTCCGCATGACTCGATTCCTCTGTATACGGAATGATATCTCTCTTTTCCACCTGCAACAATCTGCCTGATTTTCTGAAAACCATATTTTTCTACAATCTCTCTTCTGCAGTACTCTATTTCATCTTCGCCCGTGACAAGCACAATTTCATCCACAAAACTCTTTTCAAATACATCCAGCGAATAATAGAGTACCGGCTTCTCATGAATAAGCAGATATTGTTTTTGAATATCGCTGTTCATCCGTTTTCCGCGTCCTGCCGCCAGGACAACCGCCACACATCTCATACCGGCCAACCTCCATGTCCATACTGCGGCCTTACCGCTCCCCTAATTTCAAATTTGCAACCGCATTCAAATCAAGCCCGTCTCTTTTCCCTGCCAGATATTCATAATAAGCCGCTGTGCCGATCATTGCCGCATTATCTGTACAAAGAATCGGAGATGGATGAAAAAATTCTATCCCCGCTTCCATACAGGCGCTTTCCATAGCGGCTCTGAGCGCCGAGTTGGAAGCCACCCCTCCTGCAATTGCAAACTTGCTGATCTGATGTTCCTTTACCGCCTCCAGAGAGTGGTGTACCAGCACATCCGTAACAGCCTTCTGGAAAGAAGCCGCCACATCAGCCTGATTTACCGGCTCCCCTTTCATTTCACAGGAATTCAGATAATTGAGTACGGCAGACTTCAGTCCGCTGAAACTGAAATCATAAGGATTCTCATTCACCTTTGCTCTTGGAAAATGGATGGCGCCACAGTTCCCCTCTTTGGATATACGGTCAATCTTCGGCCCCCCTGGATACCCAAGTCCGATTGCCCTTGCCACCTTATCAAATGCCTCTCCTGCCGCATCATCCCGCGTTCTTCCCAGTATTTCATATTTTCCATAATCATTTACCATGACAAGATGGGTGTGGCCTCCGGATACGACAAGGCATAGAAATGGCGGTGTCAGATCAGGATTTTCAATATAATTCGCAGAAATATGACCTTCAATATGATGCACGCCAATCAGAGGAAGCCCCGCACCGTAGCTGATCGCCTTAGCCGCCGACACTCCCACAAGCAGCGCCCCAACAAGCCCAGGACCATACGTAACTCCGACCGCCGTCATATCCTGCAGATTCATCCCCGCCGTCTTAAGCGCCTCTTCCACGACATAATTGATCTTTTCGATATGTTTTCTTGATGCGATTTCCGGCACCACACCTCCGTATAGCTTATGCAGTTCAATCTGGGACGAAATAATATTCGAAAGAACCGTACGGCCATTTTTTACGACTGCCGCTGCCGTCTCATCGCAGGAACTCTCAATTGCAAGAATATAAACATCTTCTTTATTTTGCAGCATCTGCATTATCCAACTCCCATCCAAGTATTTTCCAATGCCCTTCCTCATCCTTACGCAGAATATACGTATGATTGGATGCGACAATCTGAGTGCCTTGACGAATATTATAAATACAGCATAAAGACGCCTGATCTCCTGCTGAATTATATTCAACGTCTGTGCTCACGGAAGTAGAATAACTTGAAATTACCATCTTATTATCCTCAAATTCCTGAATATCCAGCCTCAGAGAATCCATATACTCTTCTTCCGTCTGCGTAGCTTTTAATTCATCATCGTATAACTCACGGGCACGACTGGCAAGCGCCTCAAATTCCTCCTCAGAATACGCACCATCATAAAAGCATTTGGAAATCTCAGCATAGTATTTAACGACTTCTTTTGGAGATGGCGGATAACTTCTTTCCATATCACGCAGAAGCACATTCTGCACCGCTGTCACTTTTGCTTCTGAAGGTTTTTTTTCTACATCACGATTGGAAAGGTAAAAATAATAACCCACAATTAATCCTGCCATAATCAAACCAAGAATTATGCCCTTCACTCCACCTTTTTTCATATCGATCGATCTCCTATCTTTCGTACTCCGCATCTTCTGTAAATGCAAGTTCCGTAGTCATTCCGTCTTTTCCCGCCTTTGCATATGGGAAAACAGCTCGCACCTGGTCCATAAACTCCTCCGCCCGTACCAGGGACGGACTGTAATGCGTCAGCCACATTTCTTTTACCTGGGCCTGTTTTGCCATTCTTGCCGCCTCGTAAAAAGTCATATGTTTATATTCTTTTGCTTTTGAAGCCTTTTCAGGTTCCCCGTACATTCCTTCGCAGATAAAGAGATCCGCCCCAAAAGCATGTTCTACAATTGATTCCGCCGGCCGCGAGTCCGTCGTATATACAAGCTTAATTCCTTTCCTAGGCGTTCCCAAAACCATATCCGGCGTATATCTTTTTCCGCCGTCTTCGATCGTCTCCCCCTTCTGAAGTCTGCTCCAGAATTTCATCGGAATCTGATATGACTTTGCCTGCTCAGGCTGAAACTTCCCTGCCCGGTCAAGCTCAATCGTATATCCGTAACAGACAATATTATGATTGACACGAAACGCTCGGATACGAAGCCCATTATATTCTATAACCTGTTTCGGGTCCGTCAGTTCAATGAAACGTACTTTAAAAGGAAGTTCCGGAGCAATCGTACACAGTGCACCGACGACTCTTGAAAGTCCTTTCGGTCCTATCATGGTAAGAGGTTCTGTACGTTCCGCATTTCCCATTGTTAGCAGAAGTCCCGGAAGACCACTGATATGGTCTGCATGATAATGGGTGAAACAAATCAAATCAATCGGCTTGGGACTCCACCCCTTCTCCTTCATAGCAATCTGGGTACCTTCCCCACAGTCAATCAATATACTGCCTCCGTTATACCTCACCATAAGTGAAGTCAGCCACCGATATGGCAAAGGCATCATTCCACCGCATCCTAACAAACACACATCCAGCATTCATCTGCTCCTTCTACTACAGATATTCCCTCGCCTCACTAACCGTACAGGGGATTTTAAATCCTGCAGTCATTTTATCATAACATTCTTCACACAAATCAAAGCCGTGGACTTGTCCGTCCTTTTCCGAAAAATATCCAAACTGATATTCTACCGAAAAAATCCCTTCTTTTACAATTTCATTTTCCATTAAAATTTCTCTTCCACAGCAATTGCAGTACATTTTCTTTTCTTTTTTCATAACTTATCCTCCCTGGCATTCACTCATTCCTATTATACAAACTGCCGAAGGAGAAACCTAGTGGAAACATCTAGAGTTCCATCCACGAATTCCCTGAACCGGGGCCTGTCCGCTTCCACATAATTAATGCATCTTCTTCCGGTTTTTTATAAAATTTTTTTCGTCTGCCTTCCACGACAAATCCCAGCTTTTCATACAACCGAATCGCCGCATAATTGCTTTCCCTCACCTCAAGCGTAAAACTGCGGACTCCGATTTTTTGGCTTTGCTCCATCAGGCCCTTAAGCATGATTTCACCGATGCCCTTCCTGCGATGTATCTCCTTTATCACAACATTCGTAATTTCACCGTCTCCGCACATATTGCGGATTCCACAGCATCCGAGAATCTCTTCATTCTCTTTTGCAACCACATAATATGCATACTCACATCGTATCATCTCCAGGAAGTCATCTGCCCTCCAGGGCATCGAAAATGTTTCTTCTTCGATTCTGCTGACTATGGGAACATCTTCCTCTGTCATTTCCAAAATTTCAATCATTTTTTAACTGTTCCTTTTCCCTGCGTTCACGCTCTGCCTGCGACAATCTGAGATACTCCGGTACATGTTCGGCTGCCGACTCCGTCTTTCCCTCCCGGAAATAGATTTCCGCAAGCGATGCAACGGCTCCCGCCCGCTGTTTATTCAGATGAGGCGGCGCAAAATAACAGGGCGCCGTCATATTTTCTTCTATTTTATTACGATATACCGGAATCCCGTCTCCCAAAAATGTGACCTGTTCTTTCTGAGCATTCAGAATCTCAATCACTTCCATGACATCCGCCGCCATCTGTTCTTTGACCGTTATCAGACAATTGCCCTCAAAGCGAAAGATTCCCGTATACACCTGATTTCTTCTGGCATCCATCATCGGACAGACCAGCCCTTTCGCACCGCAGAGGTTGTAAGCCAGCGCATCTACCGTCGGAATCTTTATAATTGGTTTCCCAATTGCCAGCCCAAGTCCTTTCGCTGTCGCCGAACCAATGCGCAGCCCTGTAAAAGAGCCCGGACCGCCCGCAACCGCAATCGCATCGAGCGTACCGAGTTCCAGTTCCGTCATACGGACAATCTCATCAAGCATTCCCATTAATGTCTGCGAATGTGTCTTTTTATAGTTTACGGTATACTCCGCCAACAGATTTTCGTCTTCCACTACAGCTACAGAAGCAATAAGCCCTGAACTGTCAAGCGCCAGTATCTTCATTCCGCCCTCCCTGATGCACCCTGCAACATCACAAATCCGAAACCATTATTTTTCTGTAATCAAAACCTTTCTCTAAATCTTTCGAAATTTCAATCCGTTTCACTTTCTCCGGCAGGAGCTCCCGAATCAAATCCGCCCACTCAATCAGACATACTCCGTCCCCGAAAAAATAATCTTCATATTCTATTTCGTCCATTTCTTCAATATTCCCAATACGATAAACATCAAAATGGTAAAAAGGCAGCCTTCCTTCCTCATAAACCTGTACAATTGTAAAGGTAGGGCTGTTGACCGTTTCCCGGATTCCAAGTCCTTCTGCAAATCCTTTTGTGAAAACAGTCTTGCCTGCTCCCAGATCACCGATTAATGTATAAATCTCTCCCGGTGCCGCTTTTTTGCCGAGGCGCCTGCCGAATTCAAATGTATCCTGCTCACTCAATGTCTCGATTGTCATAGTAACCGCTTCCCATCCTCCGTCAAAATCTTATTTTCACGCGCTTCGGCTCTACATGCGCACAGACCATCCGAATCACAGCCTCCGTTTGACTGCCCATATCTTCACGCGGCAGTATGCTCGCCACTGCTTTTCCCGTATACAAAATAATACTTTTTCTGGTGGATACCGCCTTTACAACCGCTGACCATTCCTGGGACTGTACCACATCTCCCTGTGAAACCTCAATTCCTTCCTCCGTGAGACGATAATGAATCGGCTCCTTAAACGCTGCAACCGCAAGCATCTGCCGCTTCGCATTCATGTAAAGCGCTACCGGCAGATAAAAAATGGTAATCAGGCCAAATATCAGATATAAAATCTGGTGAGAATTTACAAAATTTGCAATCATCAAAACACCGACAGCCGTCCCAAGAATCCCCGACACCCCCCGGTATGTGTGATAAAGCGAATAATCATAGAGATTCGCTGTTGACATATGCACATCAAATTCCAATTCCATGAATCAAAATCTCCTTTGCAGTTAATAAAAGCATCCGCCGGAAAGCAGATGCTTCTATTATACTATAATTCAAACGAAGTGCAACCCTCTATTCATGACGCAGCGCTTCGATCGGACTTAATTTCGCCGCTTTCCTCGCCGGGTATACACCAAATATAATACCAACAGCCGAAGAAAACAGACTTGCAATCAAAACTACGGATAATTGTACCGAAAATTGAAAATTGACCACTTTGCAGACGCCATATGCGCCAAGCACCCCAAGCGTAATACCGATCAGACCGCCGATCAGCGTTATAATAGCTGATTCTGACAGGAACTGCATCATGATCGACTTCGTCTTCGCACCGAGCGCCTTGCGGATTCCGATTTCTCTGGTACGCTCCGTCACGGATACAAGCATAATATTCATAACGCCGATGCCTCCAACCAGAAGAGAAATCGCAGCCACAAATACGATAAAAATGGTGATATAACTTAGTACTTCCGTGATTGCAGATACCTGATCTTCAAAATTTTCCACACGGAAAATATTCTCGCCTCTCGCATTCTTACGGCCTTCTATCAGATTTAAAGTAGACTGGGCAATCTGAGAAGAATACATTCCTGACTCCCCAATAATATACAATCCATAAAAATCATCAATCCAATAGTGGAACGACTGTCCCAGCGCCGTATATGGCATCTCAATATCAAGATTTTCCATTCCCCCGGATAACAGACCTGCTGCCGTGTCCTCACGAAGGCCAATAATCGTAAAATCCTGCGTCGAGCTGTTCATCGTTATCTCTACAGTCATACCAATTACTTCGGTTGTGCCAAACAGCTTCTTAGCATCCTGGACTCTCATAACACAGACCTTTTTTCCGGATTCCACATCCGTATCCGTAAAATACTTTCCTTTTACAATCGGCTCCGTATATCTGTACAGCATTCCTTCCGTACCGCCGCTGATATAGGCATCGTGGTTTTTAATTCCTGACCGCGCTTTTGCGCTGTTGCTGATGGACATTGTCACTGCTTTGACATGCTCTATTTTTTCCTCAATTGCCCTTAAATCATCGAGAGTCAGCCACTGATCGTCTTTTGCATCTCCCGCAATCCCAATATAAAGCTGCCCTCCTGCAATACTGTTCAGCTCATCGTTGATTGTCGCTTTTGCGCCATTCCCAATTGAGATAATCATGATCACCGACGAAATGCCGATAATGATACCAAGCATTGTCAGAATGGAACGTCCCTTATTTGCCCGGATATTGCCTATGGCCATTTTGATATATTCAATTAATTGTCCCATATCACTCCTCCGGCTGGGAATTATTATCGGATACGCTGTTGTCAGAAACCTCATTTTCAGAAACGGCATTCTCTACGATGGGAGCCCCCATTTCGTCCAGAGCCACCGCCTGCATTCCTTCTACCAGCTCTATCATGGAGTTCTGTACCACCCGGTCGCCGTCCTCAAGTCCGCTCTTAATCTCAACATAAGTGTCCGAAGATATGCCAATCTCCAGTTCGCGGCGTTCAACCACGCCATTTTGAACCACATAGCAATAGTACCCGTCTGTGCTTGAATTTACCAATTCAACGGGAAGCATCAGCGTCTTTTCGGCTTTCGCAATATGAATTACCGCCTTCGCCTCAATTCCCAGAAAAATATTGTTATCCGGCTGATCAATATGGATCTCGGCGCTGACAACTGCCGTCCCGTTGTCGCTTCTCTGAGCCATTCGGTCAATTCTCGTCACTTTACCCGTATATTCGTATCCGGCAATCGTCACATCCGCACTCTGACCCTCACGGATGTACTCGAGATCATATTTTGATACCTTTAATGTTACCTTGACATTCTGGCTGTCAGCCACAGTAAAGAGCTGGGTTCCCGGCGATGTCGTGCTTCCTTCCACAACCTGCACGTCCGTAACAATTCCCGCAAAATTCGCTGATACGCCCTTTGACGCTTTTGACAGATTCGCCGCCGCCTCTTTCGCATTTAATTCCGCAAGCTTGCTCTCATCCGTAATTTCACTTTTCTGCGTGCCGGTCAGAATCCCTGCCTCGGAAGACTTCTGAGTCCCCTCGCTTGCGCTCCTGCCCTCTTTCAGCTTTGACAGCTCTTCCTGCCCCTGACGCAGATATTCTTCCAGATCCGTTGTACCGTGCTTATTGATCTCTTCTCTTCTTGCATCAATTTCATTCCGATAGTGATCCTTTGCACTGTTCTTTGATACGCTTGCTTTCTTTGACTCCAGCTCGGCAATCTCACTCTCCAGCCTTACGCCTTCCGTTGACATCCACTTTTTATTGCTGTTAATCATACAGTAAACCTGATCTATCCTGCCTTCCAGGTCCGCAATCTGAGCATCATACGTTCCCAGTTCTGCCGTAGACGTCACGAATTTAAGCTCATTTAAGCTGCCTTCCTCCAGCTGCGCCTGCAGCTTTTTCTTCGTGGAAGAAGCCGTGAGTTTTGCCTGCTCATTATCCATCGCAAGCGTGTCCGTATTATATGTAAGCAGTTCATCGCCCATCTTAACCGTATCCCCTGCTTTTACATTCACTTTGGAAACCGGAGCCGCCACATCTGCGAAATATGTCTGTATGTTCTCACTTTCCACGGTTCCTGACGTGCTGATATTCTGCTCCACATCTCCCCGCTCTACCGCTACCGTGGCAAGCTGCACTCCCTGGGAATTTCCCTTCGTCTTTGCATGTACCACACCGCCTAATATCGCTGCCAGAAGCACAGCCGCAATTGCAATTCTTATAAGCTTTTTCTTCCTGCGCGGATTTCGCTTTCGGATATAAGCCATTACTTCCTGTGTCTTATCCGTCTCCTGCTGCCCTTCTCCATCCACCGCAGGTGTGCCAAGCTTCTCTTCCTCACCTGTTTCTATCTGTTTTTTTGAAAATAATTTCATTCATCAGCCCTCCTTTTGTCTGTCTGCGTTCATATAATCATCTACAATTTTTCCATCCTTGATGCAGATCACTCTGTCAGCTTTCTCCGCAATATCATTGTCGTGTGTAATGATAATCACGGTTCTTCCGTCTTCATGAAGACTTCTTAATATCCCGATAATTTCTTCGGTTGAGGAGGAATCAAGATTCCCCGTAGGCTCATCCGCAAGTATGACCGGCGGAGCCGCTGCAATTGCCCTTGCAATCGCTACTCTCTGCTGCTGTCCTCCTGACATTTGCGACGGCTTATGGTCCATACGGTGTGAAAGCCCCACTTTTTCCAGAGACTCTACTGCCAGTCTGTGCCGTTCTCTCTTTCCAATCCCTCTGTAAATCAAGGGCAGTTCAACATTTTCCACCGCCGTAAGGCTCTGAATCAGATTAAATCCCTGAAAGATAAATCCGATTTCCAGGTTCCGGATGTCAGAAAGCTCATCGTCCGTCATTTCCGATACATCCGCCCCGCAGAGAAAATATCTTCCGGATGTGGGCACGTCGAGGCATCCGAGCATATTCATCAACGTGGATTTCCCTGAGCCGGAATGACCGATAATCGTCACATATTCGCCTGTGTCTATGCGAAGGTTAACATGGTCGAGCGCTTTTACCTCATTCTCACCGGGATTATAGATTTTCGACATATCCTTAATTTCGATTAATTTTCCCATATTTTCTCTCATTCCGCCGCTTGGCTGTTCTTGTATTATTACATTAATACAGTAACGTATTTTATAATAAACTATAGTAAAAGTCAATCCAATTCTATGTATATTAATCAAGATTTAAAAAAATCTTAAAACTATCATTTTCCATGTGGCATCCATCATAAATATTATAAAAATTGTACTTATTCCAATTGTATCCAGCCGCTTCATATGTTATAGTTATTTCATGCGGAAGTTTATGATTTCAGGCAGTCTTCCGTCAATGATTCTAATACGCATCTCCTTTGCCACCGGGTAGGGAGACCAGGCGTCAGACTTTCTGTCAGCAGGTCATAGAAGACAGAAAAGACTGGCGTTTTTTTATAAAAATTCCCCATTTTTGCTCAACCTGCGAATTTGGGAACAAACACAAATTTTTTACACGAATTCCTGACAACCACACAGAAAGAGAGGAAACACACATGTTTAGAGAAATGCGCAGATGCAAACAAAATTTATCATCCGAAGAAACGGCTGAAATATTAACCAGAGGCACATCCGGAGTTCTGGCGCTGCTGGGAGACGATGACTATCCCTATGCCGTCCCAATCAGCTATGCCTATGACCCTGAAAACTCCATCATCTATTTCCACGGAGCAAAAAGCGGCCATAAAATTGACGCGATCAGAAAATACGGTAAGGCTTCCTTCTGTGTCATTGACCAGGACCACATTGTCCCGGAAGAATACACCACTTATTTCAGAAGCGCGATTGCATTCGGCCGAATCCGTATTATTGAAGAAGAAGCCGGAATGAAAAAGGCAATCCAGGCATTAGCTGTTAAATATCATCCAGATGATACGGAGGAAGCACGGGAAGAAATCATCCTCCGGGAGTGGAAACCTCTCTGCATGATGGAGCTTACCATTGAACATGTATCTGGAAAGGAAGCCATTGAACTCGTGAAAAAAAACTGAACTCTCAAAACCCTTGACATACACAAATGAATTTTGTATGCTGAACATAGTTCATTTTGCAGGGAGGTGTATTCTTGAATACGGCTGTTACTTCCAAAACAGCGATTTTGAACGTATGCCGGGAGCTCATTCAGACACAAGGTCCGGATGCAATCAATATCAGAGCTGTGGCCAAAGCATGCAATATCTCCACTGGGTCCATATATAATTATTTTAAACCTCAAGCAAATTTTCAAACTATCTTTTCATATCTCGGCAAATGGCGATAAGTCTTGGATTTTAAGGCTTTTTCGCCATTTGTCATATCGGGAGATACTTGGCATATCTTGATGCTTCTCGGCATATTTTTGAATCCAAAAGTAGTACGACAGTAGTAAAAGCACCGATTCGGCTATGCCGCCAGACGCTCCATTTCTGCCTTTGCGGAATCGTAGGTTGCATGGGCGTAATAGTTCAGCGTCATCGTGATGTTAGCGTGTCCCATGATATACTGCAACGCCTTGGGGTTCATGCCTGCGTTTGCTAACCGTGTGCAGAACGTGTGTCTGAGGATGTGGGGCGTGATGTTCGGAAGCTGCTCTTTGTTCTGCTTGTTGTACTTCTTCACAAGCCCTTTCAGCATACTGTCGTAATTCGCTGACACCTTGGGCATCCCGTCATTTTTGAGGAACAGGAAGTTTTTATATCCCTCTACACTGAATGGGGCGGCGTTGCTCCGATTCTTCAGCACACGCTTCAACGCTTGGTAGACTTCTTCGCTCATGGGAATCTGCCGTATGCCGTTCTTGGTCTTTGGCGTTTCGATATAGTAGCCGATGTCGGCATCCCGCAAAAGCTGATGGTCTACATTGATTTGGCGGTTTTTGAAGTCCAGTGCCGTGGTGAGACCGCAGAACTCGGAAATTCTAAGTCCTGTGCCGAGCAGGATGATTACCTCGTCACGGTATTTCCTATATACCGTATCTTGCTCCATGAATGCCAAAAGGCTTTCTTCCTGCTTTGGCGTTAAAGCCGCTTTGCGCTCCCTGTCGTCCTCGATGACTGTATCAAGGGCGAAGTTAAAGGGATTCTTGCGGATACAGTCGTCCTCGATGGCGGTGTAGAATGCCGCCTTGAGGGAGCGTTTGAAATTGCTGATGGTCTGGAAAGCGAAGCCTTTCTCGCTCATCCGTATCGCCCATTCCTTTGCGTCCGACTGCTTCACGGTATCAATGCTTTTCATGCCAAAAGGGTCGTCCTGCAACAAGCCCATAAGGTAGTCACGCCCTTTTTTCGTGCCGTGTTTTACGTTCTTCCGAAGACCGTTCTGCTTTGCGTAGAGCTGGCATACTGTCATTTTCTTGCCGATGGTGTCGATGCCATCCTCCAAGTCCCTGCTGATTTCCTTTATCTTGTCCCTCAGAGCAGGAAGCTCCCGCTTGCCCGCAGGGGTCTTGTCCGTGGCTACCAGTTTCCATGAGTAGACAAACTGCTGCTTGCCGAATGCGTCTATATATTTGTATGCGTATCTCCCGTCTTTTCTCTGGCTCTCTCCAGTCCTTAATATTCGTCCTTTGTTGTCACGTCTCTTTTCTGACATAGTGTGAAGCTCCTTTCCGTTCTGGAACGAGCCTTGATACGACATACCTCTATTATACCGATATTTCAGCTCGCTGCAACTATATGACTTCCATAGAATCAATCATTTTTTCAAACTGCTTCCGCTTAATCTGCACACGGTTTCCGTTCATAATCAGCCAGTTTGCGTTGGGGTGTTCGTCCGCTAACTGGCGGAGCTTCTTTTCCCCGATGCGGAAATACTTTGCGGCTTCCTCGATTGTGAGGGTGTATTTCTCCCAGATGGGAACCTCTGTGTAGTTCATAAAACCTCCTGTCAAAAAATAAGCCTGTGCGGGATAGGCACAAGCGTTACTTAGGGTTGCTGTTCTGTTGCCGCCAAGTCTATACTGACGGCGAGGGAGCGGTTGAGCTTTGGCAGGATGTTTTCGGGAAGCCTGCCGATGTAGTTCTCCAGTCTCCGCTTGTCTATGGTGCGGATTTGCTCTGCAAGGATGAGGGAGTTCTTGTCAAGCCCCTCGAAGCTGCCTACCTCGGTATGTGTGGGCAGCTTTGCCTTTGTATGCACTCGGCTCGTGATTGGCACGATGATGACGGTGGGGCTGTGGGTATTCCCTATATCGTTGGAGACGATGAGTACGGGTCGCCTGCCGCCCTGTTCCGAGCCGACAATGGGGTTTAGGTCTGCGTAGAAGATATCCCCACGCTTGATAGCTCTTTCCATTATGTGTTTGACCTCCTATTTGGATTTAGGCAGGGGATTCCTGCCTATGTAGCAGCCAGATACAAGGGAGTGTTTAAGGTCGGGGGAGCATAAAACAAAGCTCCGTTTCCATAGACCGCCCTGCATCTGGCTTGATATGATAGGAGCATTTCTATGTTGTCCAAAGCCAGCAGAGCTGGCTTTACACCCACGAAATGCAAATGCGTTAGATAACGCATAGAATCCACCAAACGGTCAGCAGCGAACTGACGCCACGGGAATCTCACCCCAACTGTCGGTCTGACAGAGCCGCCCTCATTGCCTGCGGCGGATTGGCTACCGCTCGGACTGTGACTGGACGGGAGTATCATTGTCCTCTTTGTGGGTCATGGCGAAATCGGGGGCTACCCGATATTTTGAGTCGGTAATTTCCGCTCACCACCTTTCATCGCTTCTGCTTTTTCGGCAGGTCATGGCGTACCGCTGCACACGCTTTTGCTCATCACAATCACAAAGAGAATGTATTTGGTGAATGGGTATTCGGTTGTCAAGGAGCTTGGGGAAGCCTATAGAAAAGCCCCCTCACTTTTCCAAAGGAAAAAGCGAGGGGGTTGAGCGGATAATTTTTTATTTTTCCAGAAGTTTTTTGAGCTTGGAGAGAATCTTTCGCTTGCGGTCATTGATTGTTTTCTGCGGGATGCCCGAAGCCTTTGACCATTCCCGTTCTGACAATCCACGGAAGAAAATGGCGTTTACTAAACTTTGTTCATCTTCTGACAATAAGGAAATGGCAAAACGTAGCTTGTCCAACATCATTCTGCGGACAACGGTTTCTGCAACATTTACTGCTTCATCAGCTATAAACTCAAAGCCGTTACCGCTGTCATCAGCACTTTCTATCGCTTCTAAAGACAGCAGGCTGTTGTCTGCATCGAGCTTTTTCAGATAACGCCACCGTTCCTTGTCCCGATAGAACTCGATGTAGTGTGTCTGTTCCGTCTCAATCAAACAGCCCTGCACGGGGATAAAGAGCTTGTCCTTATAAGTTCCGTCCGTTTCCCTGCGGCGGCAGAAATCCTCGTAGGACAATTCTGTGTAGCCGCCGTTTTCCTTGATATAGACCTTTCTTGGTGCATATTTCACTGTAAGTACCTCCAATCTGAATTTTGAAAATCGCTAAAATCCAGATTGAGAGGCGGAGAACGGCATCCCACGGCAGAAACAGCCTTGCGGCGTATTTTTGCAAAAATCGACAAAAGAAAAACCGCAAAGGCTGTCACACCTTTACGGTTTAAGGAGAGTTTATTTCTATTATGTAGAGATTTGGCTTCTACTTGCAGGGTAGAAAACCCCCATGCATTGACGAGGATTTTTTTAACAGGTTATCCGTCCATCCTCGGTATGGTATATGTAGATGCAGGTAAAAGCTGCTTGTAGGCAATAAAAATCCCTCCAAACTCCAAAAAGCGAAGTCGGAGAGTGTTCAGAGCATGGCTAATCAGCCCACCGATACATCGTTTTTTTTATTCGGTGGGCTTGTACTGCCCGTGGTTATATAAAGAACAGAGCCGATAAACCGTGATTGCTCACTTGTTCATCGGCTCTGCGTCTATGCGTCCGGCTCTTTGATGACAGTTATCTGTAAATCCCTTGCATTGATTAAAGTTTCCTGTTTACACTTCGGACAGTAGATAGGGTAGTTTATCAAAACTGTATCCGCTCTAAGCCTGTCACGAGTTTTATTGCCGCAGTTTGGGCAGCATATCCAATGTATTTGCTCCATCATAATCCTTTCCATTTCTTTTTAGTCTTTCTTCAAAAACAATGAGAAAGTGCTGCCATTTTCATCAGATGACACTTTCATATATCCATTCTGTTTATTGATAATTTCACGGGTAAGGTATAAGCCGATTCCCACCCCGTCAGTACCAACGGATTGTTTTCCTCTGTAAAACCGCCCAAAAATCTTAGCCTGTTCTTCTTCTGGGATGCCAACACCGTTGTCGCTTATATCAAGCCGCAGAAAGGACGGGTACTCTGTTATCTGCAAGCGGACAAAACCTCCTTGCGGCGTATATTTCACGGCATTATCAATGACATTTGATATGGCTTCTGCCGTCCAGTTAAAATCTAAAACCGCTTCAAAAGATTGGTCACATTCAAAGGTTATCAAAATGCCTTTTTCTTTTGCTTTTGCATATATCGTTTTTACAACTTGGAGTACAATCTCGTTCAAGCTGTTCTTTTCGGGCTTTAAGCTGATAATGCCGCTTTCCAGGCGGGACATTTTAATCAAGCTGTTTGTCAAAAAGGTCAGCTTTCCAAGTGACATCTGCAAAGTGGCAATATATTCTGTTCTTTCTTCCGCAGACAGTTCCCCATCGCTAAGTAGCTCGGCAAATGTATTTGCTGCTGCAATAGGCGTTTTTATCTGATGTGAAATATCAGAAATCAGTGTTTTAATCTGTTCTTTTTCTTGTGCTAACATCTGATTTTGGGCTGTCAGAATGTTACGGAGTTTTAAAAGCTGATGCTGCAAACGGGCTGTCAGCGTATCTTCTGCTTCTGAAAAGATTTGCCGTTCCTGCTGTTCAACCAAAGCTTCTATAAGCAGGGTAATCTGTTCTAATAAATCATCGTTGTAACGATTGTGGAGAAAATCAAGCAGGAGCAGTAAGGCAAATAAGATAAGCACGCCAGAAAAGCCCCAAAGCATTGTAACAGGAGTGCTCCTTGCAAAAAACACCATAAGAACAGATAAAACCGATATGACAGCTCCTGTAATCAGAACCAGTTTTCTGTAAATATCAAAATGCCTCATCGTCATTCTCCAAAGGTATATCCCATGCCAAAAACAGTTACAATATATTCCTGCTTCTCATCGTTCAGCTTTTGGCGTAATCTGTTTATGTTGACACGGATTGTATTGTCATCAACAAAATTTCCATCTATATCCCAGAGACGTTCCAAAAGCATTGTTTTCGTAACGACTTTTCCTTTATTTTGTATCAGATACAAAAGCAGTTTATATTCGGTAGCAGTCAGATGTATTTCCTCCCCGCTTAACAGAACAAGGCATTTATCCGTATCTATCTCCAAGCTCTTATATTTCATATGGGGGCTGTCGCCGCCTGTGCGTTTCAAGATAGCATGTACCTTTTTTCGCAAAACTTCAAGAGAAAACGGCTTGGAAATATAATCATCACATCCTGCCCCAAATCCCTCCAACATATTTTCTTCGGTATCATTGGCTGTCAAAAACAGAATTGGTGTATCGGATGTTTCACGGATTTTTCTGCACAATTCCAAACCGCTGCCATCGGGCAGATTGATGTCAAGCAAAAACAGGTCAGTTTTCAGTTTTTGATATTGTGTTAAAGCGTCCACAAAACCATAAGAAGCAGTTATGGTATGACTGTCTTTTTTCAAGGCAATCGAAATTCCTTTCGATAAAATCTTGTCATCTTCGAGTAAAAAGATATTTGCCATAGCCTGAAACACACCACCTTTCCTCAATAAATTTTTAATGGCAGGTACAGACGCAGCAGGTTTGCGTCTGTACCTGTCGATGCTTATTTAGTTATCAAAACTGCGCATCCGTTCTATGACTGTTTCATTGGAAATCAACTTATAAACAATTCCGGGAACGCTAAGGCATATCACAAAGATTGCCGCAATCAAGCGGATTACCAGTAAAGCGGGATACTCAAATACGGCATAGTCTGCCAGATTTGGTACTGCGTCTGCCACAAGCATAAGGAACGCATTTCCAAAAGTCAAAATCAGCAGCGTGGAGATGAGGGCATAAATTCCACCCTCTATGGTCAATATTTTCCTAAGCTGTTTTTTCGTTGTGCCGATGCTTTCCATTATGGCAAATTCATTTTTTCTTGCCGCTACGCCCGTCACCATTACATTCACAAAGTTAATCAATCCAATTACGATGAGCAGGGAAGCCACGCCGTTTCCTAACAATTTTTGAGCATATAACATTTGGTTAAATTGTTCTACTGTATCAACTGCACTTTTGAAATTCCACTCTGCTGTAGTTAAGGTTCGGTTGATTCCCTGCAATTCACTGTCTACCCGCTCTAAGTCGTTTATTTCCTCAACATCCACGCCGATACCGGAAATAAGAGCCTCCCCGGTCAAACGTTCCATACCCGCTTCACTGACATAGATGATGTCTGGTACGATTTCTATCATTTTGTGATGACCTAAGCTATTGGCAAGCCTATTGGTATCATCCATAAAATCAAATGCTCCACCGACAAGAAAATCAGTTGCCTTTCCGTCTGCACTTTTGGCAGTCAGTGTCAGCGTTTTTCCCACCAAGGCGGCATTGGGGGCATTATAGTCGCTGTCCCAACCTGTAATCACGATTTCGCCACGCCAAAAGGCTTCAAGGTCAATGGTTTTTTTAGGATGGTTTTCATTATATTCTTCCAAAATCCTTTCATCCATAAGGGTCGTGATGTAGCAACCGTATTCGCCTGCATTCGCATACGCCCTTAATCCTGCAAGCATTTGTTCAAAAGACTGCCCGTTGGCTTTATAGCTGCTGTCCTCATACTTGATTTTCATAAAATCACCAAAATCTGATTCGTCAAAATCAATGCCTGCCCAGACTGTTTTTTGAATCTCCACGTTTTTAATACCCTCGATTTGCTCAATCTGTTCTATAAAATGCTCGTCAAACTGTGGTACTTCTTTTTGGAGCTGTTCATACTGTCTGACTTGAATATCAGTGTATTCAAAGTTGTAATCCATATACTGTTTCACATAGTTTTCTGCTTTATAGCTTCCAGCTATGCCATTCACTCCTAAAATCATTGTAATTCCCATAAATAAGGACATGAACACAAGGATTGCCCGTTTCCTGTCACGGAAAACATTATGAAACGCCATGATATATAGTTTGCCGCCGTTTTTGGAATTTCTGTTTTTTGTCTTTTGGGGTGCAAAGTTCTGATACTTCAAGGCTTCTATGGGCGAGGTCTTTGCCGCTGCTTTCGCAGGTGCGTTGCAGGCAATCCAGACTGTGAATGCTGAAAAAAGGATTGACAAAATATAGATTGACGGATGGAAAAATACCACGGCTTCCATCGCCGACTTACCTTGATTAAACCCCTTTTCCAGAAAAAGCGGAACGAATCCAAAGGAAACGGTTGTTGCCAATAAAATACCAATCGGTATGCCGATACAGGCAAATTTTACTGCCTGTCTTTTAACCAACGATTTAATTTGTGTCTGCGTTGTGCCAAGAGTTTTCATCAAGCCGTAAAAACGGGTATCTTTGGAAATCGATACATATAGGACATTGTAAATCAACAGATAACCGCTGCCAATGATAAACATTACCAAAAAGATGGCCATTGCTATGACTGAGCCGCTTGAGGATTTCATCAAAACCGCACCATCCCAAAATTGGTTTTCGTTCAGCTTCACATCTCTTTGGATACGGAGAAAATCATCGGGCATTTTCTGTAACGACAAGGAGAGCACGCCGTCCTCCGCCATTGTGCAGCCTGCATTTTTACAATAGCTCTCCGATACAAAACCCATTCCCGTACCGGTATAGGAATGGAACCAGCCGCTTAAAATAAAAATTCTTTCCTGCCTGCCATTCCTGTCAGAATAGGACAGAGGGATTTCCATATGCAGCTCTGGGGCTTTGATGCCGAGCTGTGAGAGTGCGTCCACAGACAGCATAATCTCATTTTCGTTTGCAGGGTATTTACCAACGAAACCGCTGATTGCTTTCTGATAATGTTTTTCCCATTCAGCGGTATCATAATATTGAAGCACTATGGAAAATTCACGTCCCTCGGCGTTCTTCATGGAAACCGAGCCTGCCATATATCGCACACCAACAGTTTTCACATAATCCAATGATGTAATTTGCTGCTCTTGTTCTGCTGTCGGCATAGCAAGAGAAACATCAGCGGCTGTACCCAGAGTACGCATCTGCATTAGATTTATATTTTCTATATAGTTAATAGCTAAACTGAAAACCGTGGTAATCATAAAGGTGGTAAGGATGATTGCGGACATTGCAAACAGATTGCGGGTACTGTTTGCTTTCATCATTCCTTTTTCTACCCGTTTCATTGCATTTTTGTTTCGGTTATCGTGCATATTTGATACCTCCCGAAATAACTTTGCCATCCTCTATACGAATTGTACGGTCTGCCATCTGGGCGATTTCCTCATTGTGCGTAATCATAATTGTAGTTTGGCGGAATTGTCTGCTAATGGACTGCATCAGCAGAATGACATCCATACTTGTCTTGGAATCCAGATTACCCGTTGGCTCATCGGCAAGGATTATGGCAGGCTTGGTAGCTAATGCACGGGCAATCGCTACTCTTTGCTGCTGACCGCCAGAAAGATTATTCGGCATATTCTCAAGTTTCTTTTCAAGCCTCAGTGTATGGATAATCTGCTTTACAAATTCTGTATCTGTTTTGCCGCCATCTATCTCGATTGGATAGATGATATTTTCATATACATTAAGAACGGGAAGTAAATTGTAATTCTGAAAGACAAAGCCAATATTCCTGCGGCGAAAAATTGTCAGTTCCTCGTCTTTCATTTTCAAAAGTTCTTTTCCCCGGATAGTAATGCTTCCAGAGGTGGGGCGGTCTAATCCGCCAATCATATTCAGCAGAGTAGACTTACCGCTGCCCGATGTACCGATAACGGCAACAAATTCTCCCTCATCGACAGTAACAGACACTCCGTCAAGGGCGTGGACTTCATTCTCGCCGCTGCCATATATTTTTCGTAAATCTTTTGTTTCAAGTATTGCCATAGATATGCCCTCCAATGTTTTTGTAATTTTAGTATAGCGAACACTTCTTACAATCTCATTACAGTCCGCACTAAAAGTAAAAATGTGAGCGACAGATTATCCCTTTTTTCATCGTGCATCGTTAGGTTTTTTTGCTTTTTTAGGAATTAACCATACACGATTGATATTTAGTACATCCTCAATCCGATTTTCCTTGCAGAGTCTCTGTACTCGCCGTACTGATATCTTCCAAAGTGCTGCAGCTTCTTGCGCCGTCATATATTCAAACATTTTGACCTCCTAAATCATATTGTATCCGTTAAAACGAACAATCTCAACTGTGCAAATATGAACTTTCATCCCTTGTTTGCAGAAATTAAATATCCTACATAAAGAGATTTCACATCGTTTAAGTAGAACTCCCATTTCAGTACAATATAAGAGGACAAAATCTATCCGTACAGGTGGTTGAATATTATCCTCCTTGGGAGCCACCAGTTTCCCGCTTGAGAGCCACCTGGAAGTTTCCACCTTGAGAGC
>RAZD01000037.1 GCA_003612525.1 bacterium C-53
ATAATCGTTGATTACCTGGGCGATTAAATCCTTTGGATAATGTTTTCCAGATTTTATTTTTGACATAAAATATGCACCTCCGAATATTATACATGATTTTTTTCTCATGTCCAATATTTGGGGTGCAATTCAAAACGGTGTTGGCAGCACCATCGGACAGGCCTTCATACATACACACAAATTCACTGCCAGAAATGGCTAGAATTTGAACGAGCAGAAACGCTCATCCGTATTATTACATATCTATGTGTTGTAAGTCAAGCTATTTTCAAGCGTTTCAGCTATTAACCTCATTGGTAGTTATAGTGATGTTTTTAAATTTTATAGAGAATATGGAAGAACCTTATAATTTATAAATCATGGGGATTATTAATTATGCATTGAAAAACAAAAGATCATAAACTATATACTTCTACATTCAAGATGGTAGAAATATTTGAAATATGAAATTGAAAACGGGGAAATAGTTATTATAAAGAATTTTATAATTATGAAACAGAAACTGTTATGGATTTACTAAAGGGAAGGAGAATTCATTATTTGAGAAAAAAGAATAGTTGGGAACGTAAAAAGTGTGACGGTTGTAAGTCTTACAATCCGGAGTGTCGGATGGGTATATGTAGCATCTATCCATACCAAAAGCAGAAGAGAGAAGTAAGAGAGAAAGAAGTAGATGATACAGGCTAAAAGCCGATTGTTTTTTACCATAACTAATCAGAGTTAATAAGGGATTAGTAATAGCTGGTCACAGATAACCAGTAAATATATCACCGTGGTCAGAATATGCTAATTCCTTACCTGAAAATGAGAAGTGGAGGTTATAGGAAGTGTTACATAATAACGATTCAGTACGAAACAAATTGATTGAGATTACAAATCAAGGCTTGATGCTAAAGTCTATTGCCTTAAATGTAGGTGTGGATGTAAATGATTTATCCAGATTCAAAGGTGGTATGGATTGTTTAGAGCAATCAGATGTAGAAATATTATCTGAATACTTGAATGAAGTTCATATTCCACAGTGGAAAACAGTTACCAAAGAAAAACCAATGACAATGAGAGAACGGTTGTTAGCGAGTAAGAATAAGCAAAATAAAGAAAAGCCAAAAAGAAGGCGTAGCAATGTGAGTTTGGATTTGTTAAACGAACTGGAATCCTAAATGTAGAAATAAAATATTAGTGGGTGGTATATTGCCACCCCACCAATAAAACAAAAGGAGATGATTGAAATGTTAACAGCGGCATTACAGACATTATTCAAATTAGGCGTGATATTTATGCTTGCATTTATGATAGCGTGCACAGTATTTATTGTGCTTTGTGCCATTCACGGTGATATCAAGATCAGCATAAACAGAGATGAAACAGAAAATGATAAAGAAAAGTAAAGGAAGGTAATTATAATGATTCATAATGATTATATGTTCAACAGCAAATTCAGACGTAAAGTGGATGAATATTGCAGAGAAAAGGACATTTCAGTAGAGGAAGCGCTAACACATGATTATGTGAAGAGGCTGCACAAGCATTATACAGATGTTTAAGCATTCATACATGGATTTATCAGGCGGTATTTTTAACGAGGATACTGTCAGAAAATAAAATTAATAAAGAAAAATGGAGGACAAGTAATTATGACAATTGAAATATCAGAATTTTTAAGGGCATTATCGGAGCACAACAAAACTACAAACGGTTATCAGATTCACTTAAATAGTGCTGATCTTGGTAACAAAAGTGCAAGAAATATTGGTGTCGAAATAGGTGATTTGTATTTCACAGAATGCAGCACGTTAGGGGATACGATGGTTCTTTGCTTCGGGAACATGAATAAAAAGCCTGCTGGTAAATCAGAAGAAGGAAAAGACCTGTATCCAGTAGAAATTAACACAAACATGTTCATTGACATTAATCAGATTGATGTAATTGAGCAGGTAGAGGATTTTGCGGACTGGTTTAGTGTTCCTTCTGCAAAAGTATTTAATGTCTATATGCTGCCGGAAGACGATAATTTAACAGGGAATCGGAATGTGATCTCGATTGGATTTATAGAGTAAGCAGTAATACATATAAGGCGGTATATTCAATTCCGTAATATGCCACCTTCAAAAAGGGAGAAGAGTATATATGAGAAAAAAAACCACAACAGCACAATTGAACAAAGTAATTACAGGTGATTTATTACAGGTAATAAAAGTAGAGATCAGTTATAAGTTTTCTAAACAGACAGATGAAATAGGCAAAGAAACATTTATAAAGAATTTTTCTTTTCTTAGTAAATCTGGCATGTTTGCGGATATGATCGACTGGCACTATGAGAAAAGGCATAATTCAGACAGAGAATACATAATTGATTCGGGGAGTTTAAACGGATATTCAGATATTATTATAACTGTATATTTGCGTGTCGCTGATGGTGTGGATGGAGAAGATATAGAAAAGAAACTGTTATTACAAGAAAGTGAGAAATGATAAATGAAGAAAGATTTACAGAAAATAGTTGAATTTGCAAAACGTGAGTGCATAGGACGGTTTAAACCAATCATGCAAGATCAGTTTGGCAGTACTGGAACTTTTCTATTACATATGGATATGGATGATAATAGCTTATTTGCGAATTATGAGATTCCATTTGATGAAATAGAAACGGTTGAATACGGATATTGTGACAGAATTGGAGATATGATTGAAAGAGGAGGTTTTGAATCTGTTGATGAATTGGAACAGTGGATTGAAGAAAAGAGAAGAATGAACTATATGGAATATTCTGATTTCTACATGAAAGTTCCAAGTACATATTTTCCATTTTATGAGTGTGACAAAATCGGAAGTGCTTATATAACAATCTCCACTAAAAGGGAAGAAATATCAATCTACTTCTTATCACAGAAAATTACCATTGAAAAAGAGTGGAATAAAGCAAGTGACGAAAACAAAGAAACAGATAATAATGAAAAGGGAGAAAAAAGAAAATGATGAATAATGGGAATTTTGATTATGCTAATGATGTAGGTAAGCAAAATGCAAGAATGATGGCGAATAGACACCAGAATCTTACCATAGAAGAAAAGCAAGCTATGAATACTTACTTTAACACATTCCATATGTATTGCGAGAATAATGTGATTGAGCGTTTCAGACGATTACAAGAGAAATTAGCACATAAAAATTTGATGTTTAAGTTTGATGGAAGTAAGTATGCAATTTTTCATTTGGATGTGACAGATAGAACTCAAATTACAGATTATAAACTTACATTGGAAGAAGCTGAAGAATTTGCAGAAAAAGTATAAAAGATATGCTTCAGATGGAGAATATCATTTTATAAAACAACCAAAGGATATGTATTCAAGAGAAAAGGAGAAAAGACTATGGGACTGGTAGACATGAAAGAAAAAGTTGCTAAGATATTAGGTGGATTCTTAGAAAGAAACAAGAATTATGCAGTTGAGATATATATAAATAATGTAGTTAAAAACAGCAATATAGGAAAAATTTTTATTACATCAGACAGTGTATACAATGCAGATGATAAAGGTTTTACGTTGGAATGGGATAAAGATGAAAATTTTGATGTTAGATATAATAAGTTTTCAATTCCTTATGATGAAGTTGTGGCTTGTTATGAGGAAACTGATCAGGAAGATAACCTCAAAATATCGGAAACAGCAATAGTGATATTGAAAAATGGAATGGAATTTGATTTTGAATGTATTGGAATGAGGATATAATTACAGTTATTTATATAAACATTGTAATAAAAAAGATATATAGAAAATTTATTTTAAGATATTGGTATGGCAGATAAAATTAAATATAACAAACATAAACAATAAAAAAATTATTTATGGAGTGACATATGTAGCGTAGCGGAATATGGCACGGAATATAGTCTGTCTTTATAAAATAGGATTATATCTTTATTCAGTTCAGTAAACAAGGTTTTATCCTTGTCAAATTTATAAATATGGAAGAATTGACTATACTTTTTCCTTGTTTGCTGAACGCTCGTAATTGAAAGGTGGGTATAGTGCAACGTAAAAAAGAATATTTTACAAGATTTCCAAACAAATATATACAATGCGATATTAGAAAAGATTTTGGAATTAGCCGTAAATTTTATATTATGTATATTCTCATTGATAAATACAGGTCATATGAAGATTACAGCTGGATAACGATCCGTAAGGTTTTGAATTTTTATGGCTATAAAACAAACAAGAATAAGCCTAAAGCTGTATATGAGATTTTGGATGTACTGGAATATATGATTAACAATAAGATGATTGAAATTGAACAGGATTTGGACGCTTTATCGTATGATACGGCTGTTGAAATTAAAATCATACCTGAAAATTTTGATTATCCTGAAAAATTTGGAATGATAACATCTTCACAGTATGAAGTTATTATGATGGCAGATACGGCATTAAACAGAGAAAATATACTTATGGCGTTTTTATATATCAATTCATACATAGGATGCCGCAAAAGGAATAATGACGGTTCTAATATGCCAAATGCAAAGGATTATCCTGAAGCATTTTATAGAAGTATAGAGAATATGGCAAAAGAGCTTTCAATGTCAAAAAATACCATCAATAAATGTTTAGATTATTTAACTGTACCGTCTGAAGGAATTCCGGCATTATTAGTGAAAGAAGAAGTAGGCAGCATACAGAAAGACGCAAATAAACCACCACAAAATGTACCTAATATTTATGTGTTGAATAAAGAGGGGTATCAACAGGAGATTGAGTGGGCAATGAATAAGATGCTGGAAGTCTATGGAGTTAAAGAGTTTTTACCTATGAAGAGTGGGAATTATAGGTTTATAAGTTGAGAAGGAGCGGATACAGAACAGTATAAACATACTCTGTGACGCTGTATTTTGACCATATAGGGGCTGGTGTGATTACAGTGATAAATTATAGGTAAGTGAGAATAAGGGGGGGGGGAATTTGGGCGAATGAGAGCGTTATAAGATGGATGCTTGATATTCAGCTAGGAAGACGTAACCTCTCTCCTATTCAGAGAATTGCTGTTGCTGAAAAATATAGACCAATTTATGAGAAAAAGGCAAAAGAAAATCAAGGTGCACGTAACGATTTAAAAAATAACATTCCACAAAATCTTGGGGAAAGTGAAAAGAAAAAAGCAGCTAAGGACAGAGAAGTAAACAGTAAATTAGCAAAAGTTGCTAATGTTAATCCTGAAACTTATCGTCAGGCAAAACGTGTTTTAGATTCAGAAAATGACGATTTAAAACAAAGAGTTTTATCCGGTGCTACTTCCATAAGTGCTGGCTATAAAGAACTTACACAAGGGAAAAGCGAAAAAATTTCTCATCGAATCTAATCTTCGTCAAAGAGTTTTGGGCAGCACTAATCCTGTGAAACTTGGAAGATGTTTTGATTTTCTAAATAATTGGTATGGATTTCAGCATGAAGGTGATCGAAAATCAAGTGCAAAAGTTTTTAACTTGATTAACAACGAAATGCCATCCACACAGAAAGAATTAGCAGAATCATATGGTATAACACAATAGACTATGAGTAATTATATGCGAATGGCAAGTATGATACCAGAGTTACAAGATGAGAACTCGAAACTTCGTGCCTTGATCTCAAATAATTTTGGAAGACGTAAGAATGATCCAGCTAAGGATAGAAAGGCTTTGGAAACTTATGTATCTCTTAGAGGTTATAAGCAAGGTGGGAATGGTTCAAATCAATATAAGCAAAAAGACCATAATGGACTCTTTGCTAAAGCAACATTAGATGAAATAGCAAAAGAACTTAATATGTCTAAACGCAATATCTCATGAGCATTGAGGCATATGGCTTGTATGGCGTTTTATAGCGGAAATAAGAGACTTTGTGATTGAATGCAAACATTTATTGGGTGGTGTGATTTTGTGCGGTATTAGGGCAAATTAGAGGGGATAAACAATAAGGGAGATATTGTGAAGATGTTATACGTTATTGGTTGTTATACGATAATAGAATAGTAATGGTGGTTATATTTTTATAAAAATGGATTATTGTAGAAGTTGTTAAATTTTGGGATTTTGAGAATTGAATATTGAGGGGTGGTGTGATAAAATTTGGTCATATTGTTTAAGGAGACTGTAATATATGACATATGAAGAATTAATAAATTGTTATCCGTGGATTGATTTGGCTTGGGAAATATTTAAGGGTGTTAGTCCAACTGCTATAGCATTAGTTACAATTTTTATAAGTGAATTTTTTGTTAGAAAAAGGAATCGGACTGATAAAAAAAGAGAAATGGAGCTCCAATATTTAGAGAGGATATTGTCATGGATTCATGAAACAAGACATGATGTGTTTGAAATATCAAGTTCTCTTATTAAGGTATTGTCAATAAAAGATATATTTGAACGTGCTCCTAAGTTTAATGGAGTTTTAAAACAAATGACAGAAATGAATAAGTCAATATTCATTTTAAGCGATACATATAATGAAATATCTTTAAGTATAGGATATGATTTTAAGATTGACCAATTCAAAAGTGCTATTCACTGTTATTGTGAAGCAGTAGATAAAATTGGACATAAATATTTAAATTATATAAATACTGAAAATGCTATAAAAGAAATAAATTGTATGAATACACAAGTAAAGAAATATATAAATGAAAGCACTTCATTAATTGTTTCAAAAATTAGTTTCTTATATTGTAAGAGGCAGAGCAATTTTTGGAATTTTATATGTGTAAGAGTTAAAAAACTAAAATTTCATACAAAGAGGAAGTTGTATACGCCATATGGTTTTAATAGTAAAGTTGAACATAAAAGATATTCTCAAATTGGTAACGCATATTATAAAAAATTTATTAGTGAGAAACAAAATGAAAAAGATGATTTTTCTTTTAATAAATATACTGAGTGGAGAAACTATTTTAAAGAAAAGTTTTTAATGAATGCTTACAATACCTGCAATTTTCAGCACTATTTGAATAGGAAGCTTAGATTTAGCAAATGTACACTTAAAATTATGGAATGTATAGCTATACCAATATACATAGGTGAATTTTCATATCTTATAGATATATATCAATCTTCTGTAAATTCGGTTAGTCAAATAATTGTAATGTTATTTTGTGCCATTGTTGTTACAATAATTGTAAGTATTCGTTTAGTATATAAATGTAATAGGGAAATCAGTTTTTATGAAGATTGCATAGATGCTATAAAATACAAATCTGACCATCAGCAATAAAATGCTGGTGGTATTTTTTACTATTGACACACAAACATATATTCGATATAATTGCAAATATAGAACATATGTTCCTGAATTAACACAAAACTATTCGTATTGGCAGTACGGGTGGTATCAGATTTAAGGATATCAGAAACATATATACAACACACGGATTCAATAGAAATCCATTAATAATGAAAAAATTTAATAAGAGAATGTAAAGAATGTAGAAGTATGTATAGGTTTGGAGCAGTTCAAAAATGGAATTGCTTTAATTTTACTTTGCGACATAGTCTGCATGGGTTTTACAGTTTTGAGAAAAACAAATATTTTTCCGTTTTTATGAGAAATATTTTAATTTTCTTGCTTTTTTGATGTCTTTTTTAAATTTTTGCAGGAATTTTGAAAAAGTTTAGAAAGAGATAGAGAAAGAAGAAATAGAAAAATAAATTATAGAGATGGCTTAAGGAGGATGAAAGTTATATGAAACAGTCAGGTGTCTTTGATAAAACAGACAAACCATTTCGGAGAAGACAAACTATCAAATCTTTCCGCTCTGGCTGATCTGCTTTAGGTGAGAACGATGTGAAGTGAATAAAAACAAAAGCGAAATAAAAAAGAGAAGAGATATTTTGAAGGTATTGTTGTGGATGAATTTTGAGATTGAATTGTGGAGGGATGGATATTGAATAAGCAAAGAAAAAGCGTACAATCAATTAAAATTAAAAGTATACAGGCTAACAGTCTTTATATTGTAAATAATTATGTAGAAGGAGGCGGAACAGATAAAAAGCCATATCTTGATTTAGGAGAAGCAGTAATAAACAACAGCCTTTTTTCTAATTATATGATGCATCATGCAGTAACTGTTAATAAGAAACACAGGAGCAGGGACTTTATTGTAATGAAATTTGACTATGGCGTTAAGAATGAAATGTCAGCAAAGGAATTAAGGAATTATTACTATGAGAATGGTGCAGCTGTTACATGGCAGATTTATGATAAAGAAGGAAATGTTATAAAAGAAGAAAAAATACATTATAAAATGCTTATGCGCAGTACCGGCAAAGCAAAAGAGGGGGACTGCATTTTTGTTCGTGAAAATTTGCATGGCACAGCATTAAAATATATTACAATGGATTTGTGGGACAAGATGCCAGCAGAAAATGCAAAAATAGTTGAAATGTCAGCCTATGCGCCGTTAGTCACAGCAACAGCAATTGACTATATCGCAATTCCCATGGAAAATATTTTAATTGTGAAAGATGAAGATGTATACGCAATGGTCAATGCTGTTTCTGTAAGGACTCATGATGTTCCCTATGAGAAAGAGTTAATTGACTGGGAGGCATCAGAAAAACTGATTAATGCATATAATCTTACATTTTACAAAAAGAAACGCAGAGATAACCCGAAGTTGAAATGCATTAGAAAATCAAAGTCCGCATTGAAAGAAAATGGAGTGTTAGATTATCCTGTAAAAACAGAAACTTACTACAGGAAGGAGTGCTGTGTTGACAGAACAGGAGAAAAGGCAGAAGTGAAAAATACCTTATGGGACGGCATGGGATTAATTGACGAATCCATATTTCCCAAAGATAAAGGTATGGAAGGTTTTATTTATTGTAGGAGTCATTTTTTCAAATCGTGCTTATTCAGAGGGAATTTGCAGGAATATTTTAAGGATTATTATGGAGGCTCTTATGAAACAGCAACGGTAACGGATATGTTTGGAAATGTATTGTATGTGAAGGACATTAAGGTTATCACTACAGAGAATTCGATTAAGTGGATAAAGTTTACTGATATAATGGGCGGTAGTGAAGAGGCAGCATATACATATTATAAACAGTTTATGATAAAGCACAATGAAAAATTTGAAATAGTAAAGACTGCACATGGAAGTAAATACGGGGAACTGCAAAGAAGTTCATACCAGATTAATAACAGTTTCCCATGTACAGACCGGGAAAAATTAGAGAATATTGCAAAGACAAGTGTTGAGTACTGTAATTCATTAAAGACAAACCACAATGCATTCATGAAACATTTAGCGGCAGACGCTTCAAAAAGCTATAGCATTAATAATGTTCTTATTGCATTGGATGAGTGGAATGATAATTTTAAATATA
The DNA here is from genome assembly GCA_003612525.1 of bacterium C-53. GTDB lineage: Bacteria > Bacillota > Clostridia > Lachnospirales > Lachnospiraceae > C-53. The sequence continues at coordinate 9,362 of RAZD01000037.1, forward strand.
CGGGATACTTTAAAGAGAAGAAAAGGAAGATCATAAGTAAATTTAAGAAGGAAAGATTAAAATTAGGGAAGCTTTTGCAATATGGGGATAATCTTACCATCTGTGGGAATCCTGTTGCATTATTAATGAAAGTTACCGGGCAGGATTTTCTTAAAGAAACATGTTTTGAGCAGATTGACAATGGGATTCAATGTTACACCGCAAGATTTGAGGATGGGGAAAGATTAGCTGGATTTCGGAGTCCGCACAATGCGCCAAACAATATCGTGCATCTGGTCAATACATATTCAGAAGAAATTCAAAGATATTTTCCAAAGTTGGGTAATAATGTTATTATTATTAATGGGATTGGCACAGATGTACAGAGTCGCCTGAATGGACAGGATTTAGATACTGATGCAATATACACTACGAATCAGCCTGATATTGTAAATATTGCAGAAGAGGCATACTTGAATTATCCTACTATTATTAATAATATTGGGCTAAAAAGGAATAGCGGATATAAGAAAGATATGAAGTCATATGCCAAAATGGACAGTAAGATTTCTTCATCCCAATATGCTATAGGGGAGGCAAGCAATATCGCACAACTGGCGTTAAGCTATTACTATGATGGTGGAAGTAAAAGCCAGGAACAGGAAGATGTGTTTATAATATGTTCTGTTTTAGCGCAGGTTGCCATAGACTCTGCGAAGCGTACTTTTGATATTAATGTGAACAGTGAATTGTCGAGGCTGAGTAACCTAATGTGTATGCAGATGGAAGATGGCAAGAAATATCCAGTTTTTTATGCAAATGTGCAGGCACAAAAGATAAAAGGGAGAAAGAAGAAAAAGGAAATAAAAGAATGTGAAATAAGAGAGTTTAACTGTGCCATGGAAATACTGGCAGACATCATTGAAAAGGGTATAATGGATTTAAGGAAGTATAGAGAATTAATGCCTTATACATGTAACTTAAATACTGTTTTCCAATATAAGACGGACAGGATACGGGACAGCAAGCAGTATAAGAAAGTGATTTCGATTGTACAGGAATATGACAGGGAAGCCAAAAAGTTAGATAGGTCGAAAAGTGATTATTCAAAAGACGTTGAAAATTTATTTGATAACTGCATGGTAAAACTAAGGAACCTTACTATAAATCAGAGTACAATGTATTCCTTAATTGCGTATGCATTTACTAATAATGGGGATATAAGGGACAGGCTGTTGACGGTGTTATATGATAAAGATTCTAAAATGTTTTTATCCTGTTTCAAAAAAATTGAAAAAAGTTCCGCAAAAAGTTCTGAAACTCTTGATTTTACTAAGGTTTCATAATCTCTATTAGAGAGAGGGGTATGAACGGAACGTAAGTCTAGTAATGCCTTCCCTCTAAGTTGTTAGAAATATCATACTATCAGGCATATTGGATCAGTAGCATTGTGGAAAAGGTTACTGGCAGAAATCTTTTATGCCGCGCCAATAACTGCATAATTGCAGTTTGACATAAATTCGTTCAAATACATCTCCTTTTTGAGCACAGTCGGTATAAGCCTCAAACTTATGTCGGCGTTCATCCGGTAGCTTCGGTCGGGAGGCTCTACACTTCCGGCTGGATGTATAGTATGAATTTTTTATCAAAGAATGTAGATATAAAAAAATTTATTAGAAAGAAGAAGAGGTGATTGTTATTAGTCAGGAAGAGTTAAGGAAATTGTATAATGAAAGATTAATCAGGGAGAAACAGAAATATATTTCTCAAGTTACTGGAATTGATAGTAGTATACTTTCAAAATTCAGAACAGCTAAAATTGATCTATATCCACATCTATTTGTGAAGTTAGAAGCATATCTCCTAAAAAATTAAGTAACCCATAAACCAATCAAATACATATAAATTTCAAATTTAAATCTTAATATCAAAATTCAAAGCAACAAATTAACAATCTAAGCTGCAAAAATCAAATGAATGAAAAACTGAATATAGAAAAAATAAGGAGGAAATGAGTGCAGGTAAAAAGAAAATATGTTCGATCACCTTGTTGAAAAAACTAGGTGATAATGGTATAATAATAACTAAATTACAGGAATATGGGGGATTTAGTTATGGGAAGAATGATCTTGTGTCCGCATTGCCAGTCAACAATGAATGAAGATATATTAAAACAGAAGAATAGTGAAAATGTATGTTTAGTTTGCGGAAAACCTCTGGATGATAGTGGTGATGATGCAGGTGAAATAAAAAAGGAAACAACAAAGTGGTATTATTATAAAGAGGGCGGTGGTATATTAGATGATATATTATATGACTGTTTTACCCCGTTATATACATTCGATGCTGTTGATATGCAAGATGCAGAAAGGCAGTTAAAAGAGGTTTTACCCAGTAGTCCGCTTGTAAATGATAGTTCCCCGAGTAAAGTACAGTGTCCCCGTTGTCGAAGCACAGAAGTTCAACTAGTTCCAAGAAAATATAGTATTTTGACGGGATTTGCAACAAATAAATATGACAGAATGTGTGTAAGATGTAAGAAAAAATTTTAAACGGGATATGAAATTACAGGAATATGGGGGATTTAGTTATGGGAAGAATGATCTTGTGTCCGCATTGTCAGTCAACAATGAATGAGGATATATTAAAACAGAAGAATAGTGAAAATGTATGTTTAGTTTGTGGAAAACCTCTGGATGATAGTGGTGATGATGGGCATTCTGATTGGATCACTTGGTATTATTACGGATTTAAAAGTGATAACGGAGAGAGTGCTACTTTGAGAGATAAGCCAATTGATTTAGAGAAATTTGGTGATACATATTTTTTGATAAAGGAATTTAAAGCACCACCAAGGGATTCATCTGGTAGTTCTGAGAAGGCTAAGGAGATTTTAAGAACATATGTCCCTAATGCATTTTCAGAATCGAAAAACACTAGTGCGTCTGTTTGCTGTCCTCGTTGTGGATGCAGTGAATTCACCTTATTAAACCGTGGATATTCTCTTCTTACGGGTTTTCTTGGAAGCGGAAGAGTAAAGCGGGTATGTAATAGATGTAAAAAAGAGTTTTAATGTTTATGAGATGTTCTAATTGCGGATTGTATGATTTTGAAGCAATTAGGAGTGAAGTATGGAAAAGACATTTTTAGTGCAGATATTATAAGAAAATAAGACAATAATTATGAAAAACTGAATAGCGGCTTTGGAGAGAGATTACTTATATTATAGAAGTATCTCTCTTTTATTATGTTTAAGATCAGGAGGAAACATACTTGAATAATGAATTTTTATTAGATTTAAAAGGTACATTACAACAAACCAAGACCCGGAAGCAGTTAAATGACGATATCAAGCAGATCGAGAAATCAATCCATGCACTCCGGATTACAGGCGTGTTTGCAAAAGGTGAGACGAAAAAATCACTCAATGCGTATATAAATCAGTTATCCGGCAGGCTTTCCACGTTAAAATTAAAAGCAAAGATTGATAACAGAAATTTAAAGCGTGAAATGGACAGCGCATTGAATGCCGTAAAGTTCAAAGATATTGATATGCTGAATATCGATGAGAATAAAACGAGGCTCAAGGTTAAGAAAGCTATTGCGGATGTAAAATCTTATGTAGAAAAGGTGCCTGTTACAGTAAATATCCAGTTTAAGAAAGAAAAATTGGATAATGACCTGACAACATATTTAAACAGGAATACGAAAATTAGTGAGTCTACAGTATTGTTGAAAGAGGCTGATAAGGTTCGAAGTCTTATTGGTGCAATTAATGACAAGAAATCTTTAAGGGAAGCTACAGATGCTCTTGCACTCTACAAATCAGAGGTGTCTGCTACGGGATTTAATACGAAGTCCACTACAGATAAAATTAAGGGAATGATTGGGCATGTAACGAAGATCGGAGGCATACTCGGTGTAGCGTCCCTTGCAATGGATAACTTTAAAAGGTCAGTTGGAACATTAAAAGAAATTGATAGTATTCTTACAGAAATCAGTAAAACATCTGATCTGACAGCACAGCAGTTAGAAAAGTTAGGAGATTCTTCTTTTAAATCCGCGAGTAAATACGGGAAAACTGCTTCTGATTATCTGATTGGTATTCAGGAAATGTCACGTTCCGGATTTTATGGCGATAAAGGCACTGCAATGGCAGAACAGTCATTACTTGCACAGGCGGCAGGTGATATGAGTGCTGAACTGGCGAATAAATATATTCTGGCTACCAATGCCGCTTATAAATATAACGGGGAAGCAGAAAAGTTGAATGCTGTCCTTGACGGACAAAATAGTATTACAAACAGGAACAGTGTCGGACTAGAAGATATGGCGGAGGCTATGTCAGAAGCAGGAACCGTTGCATCAAGTTATCGTGTGTCTGTTGAAGATTTATCTGCAATGATCGGAACCATAGAAGCGGTTACAAAATCAGGCGGCAGCGAAGTAGGGAACTCTCTGAAATCTATCCTAATCAATTTACAGAACATTACTTCTGACAAAATAGTAACTACACTAAATTCTGCAAATGCTTCTATGACAGAATTCGTGAACGGCGCAGAAAAACTTCGTAATCCAATTGATATTTTAAGGGATTTATCAAAAACATTTAATCAGTTAGATGAAGATGATGCTTTAAGGGCAGAGATCTTAACAAATATCGGTGGGAAGCATCAGGCCACAAAATTAGCAGCACTTCTCCAGAACATGGATATGTTTGACAAGATGCTTGTAGATTACTCCGAAGGTTCTGGTTCCGCTATGGAAGAGGCTATGAAGTCAGCGAACAACTGGGAGGGAACCTTAAATAAAGTTCAGAACAATTTTGATGATTTTATAAATACGCTAGTAAATAAGGATACTGTAATTGGAGGCCTTTCATTCTTTGACAAGCTGATTCAGGGTGCGACAACACTGACGGATACAGTTGGCGAAATACCAGTGGTGTTTACAACATTACAGACTGCTATGACAATGATGAATAAGGACTACGGCATAACCCAGATATGGGATAAAGAGCAAGGGAAAGTTAGTCTGGAAGGAAATATGCTCGGAATAGATTTTTCCAATATTAAAAATATGAAAAATCATTTCAATGAAGCGGAAGAGGCTATTTTTCAGTGGAATGATAAATTGGCTAGTGGCAAAGCTGACTTAGATTCTTTTAATAGTGATCTTGTCAAAAATAACGCCCAGTTCAAAGATTATCTTAGTACATGTAAAGGTGATCCTGCGTCACTGGAGGGGTATAAATCTTACCTGAATTCGATTGGAGTATCAACGGATGCTTTAAGATTGAAAACAGTACTTATGAATTCAGCTATCAGCATTGGTGTCGGCTTTGCAATGCAGGCGGCAATGATTGGAATACAGGCGGCGGGACGTGCCATTGATGATTATATCCACAGGCTTGATAATGCGAAAGAGGACTTGTCTGCCACACAGTCAGAATTATCATCTGTAAACAAGGAAATAGACGATACAACAGATGAGATAATGAAACTGGAAGCTTTAGACCCGTCTTCCCTTTCTATTACAGATAAAGAAGATTTACAAAGACTGAAAGACCAGAATGAAGAACTGAAAATACGTCAGAAGTATCTTGAAGATCAGGAGAAAGCTGATTTGCAAAAGGTTGCAGATCTGACAAAAGAAAAATACGGGCAGAAATATGGAAATACGGATCATGAGGCAGTAGATCAGTATAAATCTTTATATAAAGATAAGGATACCGAATCCGCGCCCGTGTCCTCTTATCTGACAGGCGGAAATTCCATGCAGTCTATGCCGTATGCGGCCGCTCAACAGGAAACCGGATACATGCGCGGGTCAGGGACGTTAGCCGATCTTATTGCACAGTATGAATATTATACAGAACTTAAGAAAGAAGCAGTGCAGAATAAAGATGTGGCCTCTATTGGGGAGTACGAAACGAAGCTTACGGGAATCGCACAGAAACTACGGGACGATAGAAAAGAATTACAGGGATTTTCCGATGATTTATCGGCGGCCGGGGATACGGGGCAAGAATTGGAAAACATTACATGGCAGCTTAAAATGATTGATGATCTGCTTTTATCGCCGGGACAGAATTTTGTGAGCTTTATAAATAAAGATTCTTTATCCGAAACAAGACAGCAGTTAGTTGATCTTGTAGATTCCGGGAAACTGACGCAGGATGAATTATCAGCTAATTTTTCAGAGGTTGATAATTATTTAAGAGAAAACGGTCTGACTTTGGAAGATCTGATTTCTGTTATGAGAACATATAATGATGAAATCGTAAAAGCATCGGATCAGGGAACAGGTTCCGTGAATGCATTATCCGCATCCAAAACCATAGACCAGATCAATACCCAGCTTAAACCTGCTTTTGATGCTTTAAAATCTGCATATCAGGGCATATTCACAGATGATAATGAGTTTGACCTTAATAGCGTTGATATCTTGTCAACCTGTGATACCATTAAGTCTAAACTGGATGAAATGTCAAAAGCAGGGTTAAATGTAGACTATTCTGCTTATGAGGATTTAATAGGGGTATTAAACAATACAGAGTCTACTGAAGAAAGTGTAGAGAAAAAGTTTAACGCTCTTGCTGCTTCTGTTACACAGGCGGCATTATCTGGTGCGGAAGATTTTAATACCATGAAGGCTGCACTTGAGGATTTAGACATTGCAAACAGTGAATTTGTCGCGTTTGCTGCTTTAACAAGTAATACGGAGGCGTTGAAAGAAGCCGGTATTGATTTAATGGATACAACAGAAGAAGAAATGCAGGCTTTTGTAAACCAGTCTGTTTCTGCTGAATATGCTGGCGAGGCTCTTGCACTGCTACAGTTAAAGAAACTGCTTGTAAACAGCACATCCATTAATACAGCCACAGACATACAGAACGTTATAAATCTTGCATCCGCAGCCGGAATGGGAGCGGATGTATTAACGAAACTTGCAAATGCCAAAAGCATACTTGGGAAAGTGGAGTCTGGTGAAACGGTATCCCTTACATCTTATGAAAAAGCATTATCAGATGTTGAAGAGGCTAAACAGGATATCCTTGACTGGAAACCTGTGGAAATTGATTTTCCCGGTGCTGCAAAGGGAGCTTCTAAAGCCGCCAAAGAGACAGAAAAAGAAGTAGACATCATGGCAGAGCTAAACTCTGAGATGGATAAATACCAGTCCAAACTTGATGCTGTGAAAGATGCGCGGGAAACCTACAACAAATACGGAAAGATCACGGTTGACCAGGCACAGGATATCGTAGACGCTGACTTTAAACTGCTTGCCGCATACGGGGATGAAGAGGCCGCGCTTGAGAGTCTCGGTCAGGCGAAGCTGAATGAAATGCAGATCCAGCTTGCACGGAATGCGATTGATACAATTAACAACATTACATCCGAAGCAGAGGCAACGGAATACCTTGCGGGTGCGAATGAGCATCTTGTCGGAGCATCCCTTTCCGCAACGGAGGCCATGTTACAACAGGCGGTTGCAGCGGCAAAAGTGCGCGGGGCAATGCAGGGACAGGCGGCAGACACCATCTTAAAGGGCTACCAGAACGGGGCCATGATGCTCGGACAGGTGGACTTCGGATTCAAAATACCGGATGAAAAGAAAGAAAAAGACTCTAAAAAAGAAGCCGAAAAGGAAAAAGACTTCTCGAAACAAATGGACTGGATTGAACGTCTGTTAAACAGGTTAAACAAAGCGACGGAAAAGTTAAAAGACAGCGCGGATGCGTTCGTCTCATGGTGGAGAAAGAACAATGCGCTTGATAAAGCAATGCGCGCAAACCGGAAAGAGATCTCCGGGAATGAGGATGCATACTACTACTATTTGAAGAAGGCAAACGGCGTAGGGCTTGGCAAGAAGTATAAAAAACTAGTACAGGACGGCTCCATCCGGATTCAGGATGTCAAAGATGAAGGGCTTGCCGATAAGATTGAAAAATACCAGGAGTGGTATGACAAAGCCCAGGACTGCAAAGACACCATTGAAGACCTTTACGATGCAGAGCGTGAAATGATCAGCCAGAAGTATGACAACATGCTTGAATTCTATGACTCTCTGGATGAAAAGATACAATCGGTAATCCATAAGGTGGAGTCCTTAATGGGGCTGAAAGAAGCGCGCGGAAAGCGGATCGATATCAATGACCTCCTCGAAGAATTTGACGCTTACGAGGATGTGATCGGACAGATGCAGGAAACGGGGAAAACACCCGGGCAAAACAAAGACGATCACACCGAGATCATTGAAGTCAGTGTTTCCAACAGGGACTTAAACAGTGAAATTACAGAGGCGGTAAATGGATTGTCAACATTTTTTTAGACAACTTTTTTAAGGTTGTTTTCCCTATACTGTACCGGAGTTTGATATCCGAGGGAAGAATGTATTCTGTGATGATTATACCAGTTCACATAATCCCATAACTTCAATTTCAATTCCTTTAAATTCGTAAATGTTTCATTCCATACGAATTCTGTTTTTATGATTTTAAATGTTGCTTCCGCCACTGCATTATCATAA
>RAZD01000038.1 GCA_003612525.1 bacterium C-53
AATCTATTACTCTTTTGTCGGCAAGGTAGAATTGCCCGACTAAAGCCCGACCCGTCCGGCAGTCAGCCGGATAGGGAACGGCAAAATTTTTTACACTTCTTTTACTTCTTTATCTCACATGAGCAAAGAGCCAGGGAATCAAGCAGGTCACGGCTAATTAGAGGTAATCAAAAGAGGAAAGGAAAAGCACAATCCAGACGGAACCAGCGATACCGTCAAGAAATATTTGTGAGTTAGCAAGAAACCTGATATAATGGGGGCAAGCGCCCATCCGGGGCAGAAAGGCAGGGAGAAAAATGCACATCAGCTACAAACCGCTCTGGCACACGCTGATAGAGCGAAACATGAGGAAAGAAGATTTAAGGCTTGCCGCTGGCCTGACCACAAATATGATTGCCAACATGGGCAAAGAGGGAAAACACATCAGCATGGACACGCTGGCACGAATCTGCGAAACGCTGGATTGTGGCATTATGGACGTGATTGAACTGGTCAGTGACGAACCTTCCGCCACAGGAGGGAACGATAATGGAAAAACTGAAAGAAAGAATCACAGAGAACGGCATTGATTATATTCTGGTAGGCGATTACTATATCCCGGACTTGAAGCTGCCGGAGGAGAACCGCCCCATCGGACGTTATGGGCGGCTGCACCGGGAATATCTTAAACAGGAGCATCCGGCACGGTACAATTCCCTTATCCTGACAGGGAAATTATGGACGTACCTTGCCGACCTGAACGAGCAGGCAGAGGAACGGCTTGACTTAATCATAGAGCAGATGAAAGCCGCCGAGGGAGTGACCGAGGAACTGAAAGCCCGGAACCAGCTTGAATGGGTAGGCCGGATGAACAATATCCGAAACCGGGCGGAGGAAATCATAAACAGCGAGTTGATTTATATTTGATTGGATTAGAAAGACCAGCCGATTATCGGCTGGTCTTTCTAATCTTCCCTGCGCTCCAATACCGCCCGAATCATGGCAGCGGCGATTTCCTGCTGGCTGGGCGAAGTGCTTTCCCACAACGCTGCCAGCTCCCGTATTTCACTGACCTCATTATCTTCCAGCGTATCCCGTAGCAGATAATCCGGGGAAATTTTCAGTGCGTTGCAGATATTGATAAATACAGGCAGGCTGGGAACCTTTGTCCCGCCTTCAATCTGCCGGAGATAGGTTGCGTTTATACTGCATAATTCTGAAAGCCTGTCAGCCGTGAATCCCCGGTCTTTCCTCACCATATTGATACGTTTGCCCAATCCTTTTGTTTCCATAATGCCCACCCATTTCATAAGCTATTAGCATTTATTTTATTCACTTTTAGACTACATCACACATAGGGATTGCAATAGATTCTAAAAGACTATATAATATTAGCTAGTAGACTATAAAATATGAAAGGGGAACAACAGAATGGAACTGAACTATTTTAGGGACAAACTTTTTGATTTGCTGAATGACAGCGAAGGGATGGGGATTGCCGACCTGAACGCAGACGAGCGGAACAGCCTGCTCACTGTCAGGACAGAGGACAGGGATGTGTTTGAAGTCGTATGCCGACAGGCTACGGGAAAGGAGGACGGATGGACGACCGCAAACTGACCGTTTATAACGGGCGAGGGGCTTTCAAAAAATCGCCGCCGCAGATTCTTTTACAAGGGAACTGGCTGGAAAAGGCTGGTTTTTCTGCCGGGGATAAAATCACCGTGAAGTGCCAACAGGGGCAGCTTACCATCACAAAAGACGAAATAAGGGCAGATTCAGGAAAATAATGTTTATCATAGTAAAATGAATTTTTTGTAAAATCTATTTCTTCTGGGAAATGATTGCGGTATAATGAAACCATCGACAAATCGGAATTTGTGGAGGTAACTACGATGGTAGATATTAGAATAATGTCAATAGCAGATTATGATGGAGTATATAATTTATGGGTTAATACTCCAGGAATGGGATTAAATTCAACAGATGATAGCAGAGAGGGTATTGAAAAGTATTTAAGACGTAACCCTACATCAAGTTTTGTAGCAGAATGTGATGGCACGATAATTGGAGTGATTATGGCTGGTCATGACGGAAGACGAGGATATATATATCATACCGCTGTTTTACCAGCTTATAGAAATCAAGGAATAGCAAAAAGACTTGTTGATTGTGCTATATCTGCTTTAGATAAAGAAGGCATAAATAAAGTAGCTTTGGTTGCTTTTAAAAAGAATGTTAAAGGAAATGGTTTTTGGGAGAATATTGGATTTGTAGATAGAGATGATTTGGTATATAGAAATAAAAACATTCATGTATTAAATAGAATTGATACATAATTCTATGAAGAATTAGTCAACTTTAAATTTATCAGAAAATGAGGAATAGTTGAAATGGAGGCGCTATAATAACATGAAGATTGAAGGGAACCAGAAAGAACTGGATGCAATGGTAGAATTTCATAAGGGAAACCGTGTCGAGGGGCTGAGACTGCAAGAAGAATTTGCAGCGGAATTTCGTAAGGAGTATAAAGACAAAGATCACTGTCCTTGCCTGAAAGCCTGTCGTTATCACGGAAACTGTAAGGAATGTGTAGCAATCCACAGAGCGCATCAGGAACATGTTCCTAATTGTATGCGACCATTGATTAATAAAAAATTGAAATTGATGTCAGAATTAACAGAGCATACCTTGGCAAATGAAATAGAAGCTCCACATGAGATTTTAAGAAAATAGGCAAGTCAAATTCCCGTTTATTGGGAAGTCGCAGAGAACGAAAAATCGGAAGTTTACAGCGAGGTGAAAGAGGTTGAATTATGTAGAATATGGAAAAGAAAACAAATATGATGATAATATATTTTTTCAAAAATACAGTCAAATGAGTCGCTCACAGCAGGGACTAGCCGGTGCAGGAGAATGGGAAACATTGAGAAAGCTGCTGCCGGATTTTAAAGATAAGCGTGTGCTTGATTTAGGATGCGGCTATGGATGGCACTGTATTTATGCGATGGAACACGGAGCGTCTTCTGTTGTAGGTGTTGATATTTCTCATAAAATGCTCGAGGTAGCCAAAGAAAAAACACATTTTCCACAGGTTGAATATAAATGCTGTGCTATAGAAGATGTGGAATTCCCAGAGGAGAGTTTTGATGTAATATTAAGTTCACTTGCGTTTCACTATGTAGCAGATTATGAGATTTTAGTAAAAAAGATATATAGAATACTGAAGTCTGGTGGTAAGCTAGTTTTTACGGTTGAACATCCTGTTTTTACTGCCTATGGAACACAAGACTGGCATTATAACGAAAAAGGAGAAATACTGCATTTTCCGGTGGATAATTATTATTATGAGGGCAAACGGACAGCTGTGTTTTTGGGAGAAAAGGTTACAAAATATCATAGAACACTGACCACATATCTAAATACACTGCTTTCAAATGGTTTTATAATAAATCAGATTGTGGAGCCGCAGCCGCCGGAAAACATGATGGATATTCCGGGGATGCAGGATGAAATGCGCCGTCCCATGATGCTGATTGTATCGGCCAACAAAAAAGAGAAAAGATAAAATTGAAACACCCGCAACATAAACAGCAAAGGAGTGCGATATGATGCTATCTGAAAATAACTCCACACCAAGGAGTGATGAAGAGCTGCAAAAAAACATGGTTGCTGAACTTAAGCCGCACAATGCACCGATTACTCTTGTCGAATACGATCCGAGTTGGTCTGATTTGTTTGAACAGGAAGCGAACCGGATTCGTTCAGTACTCGGCAACAAAGCCTTGCAGATTGAACATGTAGGCTCGACCTCGGTACCGGGGCTTTGTGCCAAACCAATAATTGATATGCTGCTGGTTGTGAAGGACTCTGCCGACGAGCTATCCTATGTTCCGGCATTGGAATCAGCTGGCTATATATTGCGGATTCGGGAACCCGAGTGGTTCGAACACCGCCTGTTCAAAGGACCCGATACCGACATCAATCTGCATGTGTTCAGTTCGGGCACATCAGAGATTGATAGAATGTTACGTTTTCGAGATTGGTTGCGGACTAATGATGCTGATCGAGACAAATATGCACAAGTTAAGCGAAACTTGGCAAAGAATAAATGGAGGCATGTTCAACACTATGCGGACGCCAAAACGTCCATAATACAGAAAATCATGGAACGAGCTAGTTTGAATTTAGAAAATGGGATTCCTGAAAAAAATCTTTTTATGATGTGCAAAGCATTAAATTCCAATGCCATTTCTGAGTTGTCAGATGAGTATCATGTTAGAACATGTAGAAGAGATGAACTGGATATATGGAAAGAGATGCCGTTTGACGATGTGAAATCTGCCAAAGAATATAATGGGTTTATGACGGAATACTTTAATGATGTATACGGAAGTAAAGAAGATTTATTTTTTCAGAAGTGTTTATTTGTTTGTGATAAAAATGATACTCCTATAGGGACGTGCTTTGCGTGGAAGGCATATGAAAAAATTTCTACAATACATTGGTTTAAAGTCCGGAAAAACTATGAAGGATCAGGCATTGGTAGAGCTTTACTTTCCATTGTTATGAGAAGTATTAAAGAGAATGACTATCCGGTATTTCTTCATACACAACCATCCAGCTTTCGTGCAATAAAATTGTATTCTGATTTTGGATTTGCTTTTTTAACAGACCCAATAATCGGATATAGAAAAAATGATTTGGAGGAATGTTTAACCATTCTAAAAGAACATATGCCGCAAAAAGATTTTGAAAAGCTGCAATTTGCAGAAGCACCTGAGGATTTTTTGAAAGCAGTAAAATCTTCTAAAATAAACCAGTTTTAATTTAAATGTACGGGATAAGTCCAAGGAATCATCCCCAATTACATCCATAAAGGTCTCGAGATATGTGTCGGGATGCCCAGAAAGTTTGCGCGAAAGGAGCTCGCAGTCGAGAATATGAATAACAAAGAAATACCGAAAGAAGCAATTCAAGCATCGAAAATTATAGAGGAGCTACTCGATAGTATGCAAAGGATAAAAGGAATAAGTTGTACTTGAACGTATACCAAAAGAACGCACGGGCAATATCTTTTTATAAGAGAGAAGGATTTGAGATTCAGCATAGTGGCTTAGATGAGGCTACCGGAGAAAAAGATTATGTAATGACATGGCAACACAAATAGAAATTCAAATTTGTAGAACTGAAAAAGTCGAAGCTTAGGAGGGAATAGATATGCATATTTGGAAAATAGTATTTTCGATTTTGACAGTTGCTTTTGGTTCTATTGGATTGATGAAATTGCTACCTTACGATATAACGTTGCCTATTATGTTTGTGTTTATGGGATTAGTTATGTTATCAAATGCGAAAGAATGTTATGATAAGGGTTCTAAAAGGGATGCTGTCATTTTTGGCGGAGTAGCAATTTTTGTTTATGCAGTCACAGCAGTTAATCTGATTAGCAGACTGCTGTAATCTCCTGCCAGTGCGCTTGAAAATTGAATCAGAAATACCACAATGCCGTTGCATGGATAAAACCCAAGCAGCGGCATTTCCTTATCTCCGTTTCATCCTACTCAACGGTGAATCCCTATATGCCGGAGTTTTCTTCATAACATTTTTCAGAACAGTGCGCTCCTGCTCTGACAATTTCTCATACCGGATTTGTAGCTGCGTACACATAAGGGCGGTGAACACATCCAGATAGGAACCCGGCACAGCCAATGCTTTCTTCGCATCCTTGATTAAGTTCAGAGCATTAGAGCCATCCGGCGCACTGTCCGTATCGTCCTTGTGCGCTTCCCTTATGTCATGGAGGATAGCGTCCCAAGTCCGGTGCGTGACCTGGCAGAAATAATCTTCTTCCTGTACCTGCATAGCTTCCAATGCCTTTAAAGCAGTATCTTCTTCTGCCGGCTGATGTTGGGAAAAGACTTGTTCCCGCAGCACTTCCAGAAGGCTGTTGAAGTCATTGAAATGGGAGGTTGCGATACCGTCCACATAAATCTCCGTGTCCGTCATCAGGGTAACGAAGTCCTCATGTGTGGCAATCTCACACAAAAGCCGGTTGTTGATACGCCCGCTTTTTAACAGTTCCACCATATCATCACTTAAATGCAGTTCCGTAAGTTCTGTATTTGGAGGGTTCCTGTTTTCTGTCAGGCACAGTATGTAGTCCGCAGATACCCCATAGAACTTTGCCAGTTCCACAAGGCTTTTGTGGCTGATTTCCTTGCGTTCATCCTTTTCATAGCTTCCGAGCGCTGACTTTGAAAGGCCGGTAGCCACTGCCAGTTTTTCCAGATTTAATCCTTTTTCCTTGCGTAAATCCCAGAGCCGTTCCTGTATGGTAGTCCCTTCCTTCATGGATTCACACTCCTTTCCGGCGGCTCTTCGCCGTCCATAGGGATTATACCATATTTTCCGCAATCGTGGAAATTTTCGGATTTTGGGCTTTATTCCTGATTCGTGGACATACGGCACAAGGCTCAAAAATGTCCTATGATACAGGTAAGTTCATCGATGGATTATTCCAATCGAACGACCGGCCTGTATGGGATATGCTCCCCGGCGATGTAGCGCAACGACTTCCGGCAGGGAAATGGAGGAACCCTGACCGCAACGAGCGTACCAAGGAGAGCGAAACGCCGCCAAAGACGGGGGCAGGAACGACAGCAGAGGGAACCGGCAAAATGAACACCGAAACGATACCGAAACACAACAATTTCACAGGGTATAGTCTGCCCTGTCCGTAATACCAAGGGGGATTTTGGGGCGGCTTTACGGCTGTATTTCCCTTGAAAATCGCCCCGAAAAGCTACACAAAAAACTACTGTCCGCCCATTCCGGCTGTTACTGCTGAAACGGGCGGTTTTTCTATGAAGGAGGCACCATGCCGAGAATGTCAAAGAAGTTGAAGAAAGAACTTGCTTTCTTCCTGAACGACCGGGGGCGCAGAAGCTACAACGGACTCTGCCGGAAATGCCAGCATGAATGTAAGCAGAGTTTCCGGGCTGCCATTATCGACTGCCCCCGCTATCTATCCAAACGAGCCAAAAGGAGGACACCACCCAATGAATTATGAATTTATGATAACCGGAACACCCCTGCCGCCCTGTATGCCGCTCCCAAGAGCAACGCTCCGCCTGCCGGTCAGCAGCACGGCAAAAGTTATGTATGCCCGTCTGCTGGATGAAATCCTGACAAGAGGAATCGAGGACTGCAACGGGATTTTATTTATCCGTTTCCCCATCATGGAGATAGCGGCGGCACTTTCCCGAAGCCCCCAGACCTGCAAGCGTTCCTTGAACGAACTGGAACAGGCCGGGATGATTATGCGTGTCCGTCAGGGAATCGGGGAGGTCAGCCACATCTACATCCTGCTCCCAAAGGAGGACGCCGCCCATGAATGAGAAGCTGGAAAAACTGAATCAGGAGATTGCAAAGACTGAAGCGAAACTGCGGCGGGCGGAGCATAAGGAAAAAATGCTGGAACACCAGATAAAGACACTGAACCGGAAGGAGCGGACGCACCGGCTCTGCACCAGAGGGGCTATGCTGGAAAGCCATCTCCCCCACCCGGAATCCGTGACGGACGAACAGGTCAGCACTATCTTAAAAGTCCTGTTCTGCCGGAGCGACACCAAACGTCTTGTGGCACAGGTTCTTACAGAAAACCGGAAGGAGGACACGGAATGAAATTTTCAAAAAGCGAGATGGACATTATCTACCAGTATGCCGCACCGACCAAGGCGGAAACCCTTGCGGGAATGAAGGAAATCGTGCCGGTGATAAAGGACTTACTGACAAAGGCAATCGTGGAGAACGCTATCCGGAAACTGGAAAAGATACCGGAACCGGAGTGCAGCCAGTTTCTTGCCGCAACAAAAGCACGGTTCCTGGCAGAGCGTGACAATTCCATCCGCCGGCGGCTTGCGGCGGCAAAGGTACAGGAACCGATTATGCAGGGGCATGACCTGTCAGGAAAAGAACGGTTCCGACCGGAAACCCGCCACATGATTACACTGGAAGTACAGAAGGATTGCTTTGTCGGCTTTAAGGGGGAGCGGTTCCGTTTCTATCTCTCCGATGAAGGCTACCGGAACGCAAAGCACAGCGAACAGGAGGGGGAAATCAGGATAAAGAGCCATGCCGCCGTTGTTGCCGGAAAACTCTATCCTGACAAAAAGCCCAGACAGCAGGAACGGTGAAAAAAGACAGAAAAACGGAGAGCCGGAAAACTCCCCTCTGAAAGAGGGCGCAATTATACACCACTTGGGGAAGTGGTGCATTGCGCCCTGCCGGGAGCGTCCTGCGGACAGCGGATGATTTCCGTAGATTTCCAATCTGTTCCAATCATCACAGGGGAAGCTACCCTTCCCCTGCGCTGGCTCCGCCAGCTACCCCTTTGTGAACTTGCCACCCGAAAATCTTTCAGAAAGTCTATTCCATTTGGCAAGTCAAAGCTGTATAATAGAGCCAGCGACAAATCGCAAATTGTAGAGGTGAATGTAATGTGGTTTTGGTGGTTTATGCTTTGCTGTGATTTAATGATTCCGTTGCTGATGATAGTTATTGGACGGCTTATGTGGAAGCGTCCGCCGCAAAAGATAAATTCTCTGATTGGATATAGAACCTCTCGTTCTATGAAGAATATGGATACATGGCATTTTGCTCATCATTACTGTGGAAAACTTTGGTGGCGAATTGGCTGGATTATTTTAGTTCCGTCACTTATTATTCATCTTCCATTTTATGGAGCTTCAGATGATGCTATTGGAATTGTCGGCTTGATTTTGACATTTATTCAAATTGCTGTTTTGATAGGCTCTATATTCCCGACAGAGAAGGCATTAAAAAGAACTTTTACAGAAGAAGGGCTTCGTAGATAAATTCCTGTTTGATGAATCAAAAAATCGAAATTTGCAGATGTGTAAAAATATAATTCGATTTTTTTTATAATGATAAAGTCGAGCAATGGTTTCCTAAAGCTACTATAATTTGTGGCAAGGAGGTAAGGAAATGCTTAAGCAATTGAACGACACCATCAATTATATTGAAGAACATTTATTGGATGAAAAAGTGATTGACGAAGCAATGAAAAGAGTCAGCGTTTCGGAACTACATTTTAAAAATGTTTTTTTCTTTCTAACAGGTATGTCTATCAATGAATATGTTAAAAACCGAAGATTGTCTGAGGCAAACTATGATTTGCTTCATGGCAAAAAAGTGACGGATATTGCTTTTAAGTATGGCTATCAATCGATGGATGGGTTTACACGAGCATTTAAAAACTGGTGTGGTTTCTTACCCTCCGAGATTTCAAAGAGGGGGGAACATAAAGTGTTTCCCAAATTTAATTTCATAGTAAAAGTAAGCGGAGGAAACAGCATGGAATGCAGAATTATTGAAAAATCGGCATTCATTTTTGTCGGTGTAAGTAAACGAGTACCGATGCAGTTTGAAGGAGTTAATAACGCAATTGTGGATCTTGCAAACAGCATCACGCAGGAACAAAGAGAAGAAATGCATCGTCTGCAAAATATGGAACCGTTTGAAGTTGTCAATGTTTCCTATAATTCAGACACAGAGTTTAAGAAAGAAGAAGGTTATCTGACACATTTGATTGGTGTTTTGACAACAGAAAAAGAAATCGGTGCAGGCTTAGAAACTTTGCCAATGAAAGCAGGAACATGGGCGGTATTTCCAAATGAAGGAGAGTTTCCGTCCACACTTCAAAATACAATGGCAAGAATTTATGCAGAATGGTTTATGACAGCGGATTATGAGCTGGCAGAATCCCTTTCGTTTTCGTTTGCAAAAATGAATCCTGATAGACAAGGACATGCGTATAGCGAGATATGGATTCCTGTAGTGAAAAAAGAACGATAAGAAACGGACAATCCTATGAAAAAAGAAATATTATTTCAGTTAGATATCGCGTGGCAGTTGTTTGAATATCATTGCCATAACCTAAGCGAAGAAGAACGGAGATAAATAATTTTTTAAACGAGGGGAATTCAGATGAAAGAAAACAAATATGATGATAATATATTTTTTCAAAAATACAGTCAAATGAGTCGCTCACAGCAGGGACTAGCCGGTGCAGGAGAATGGGAAACATTGAGAAAGCTGCTGCCGGATTTTAAAGATAAGCGTGTGCTTGATTTAGGATGCGGCTATGGATGGCACTGTATTTATGCGATGGAACACGGAGCGTCTTCTGTTGTAGGTGTTGATATTTCTCATAAAATGCTCGAGGTAGCCAAAGAAAAAACACATTTTCCACAGGTTGAATATAAATGCTGTGCTATAGAAGATGTGGAATTCCCAGAGGAGAGTTTTGATGTAATATTAAGTTCACTTGCGTTTCACTATGTAGCAGATTATGAGATTTTAGTAAAAAAGATATATAGAATACTGAAGTCTGGTGGTAAGCTAGTTTTTACGGTTGAACATCCTGTTTTTACTGCCTATGGAACACAAGACTGGCATTATAACGAAAAAGGAGAAATACTGCATTTTCCGGTGGATAATTATTATTATGAGGGCAAACGGACAGCTGTGTTTTTGGGAGAAAAGGTTACAAAATATCATAGAACACTGACCACATATCTAAATACACTGCTTTCAAATGGTTTTATAATAAATCATATTGTGGAGCCGCAGCCGCCAGAAAACATGATGGATATTCCGGGAATGCAGGATGAAATGCGTCGTCCCATGATGCTGATTGTATCGGCGAACAAAAAAGTGGATAGATAGAACTAAAACACCTATAAGGTATAAATGGAGGTAATTTATGTTTAAAGAAAAAATTATTATAGAGATGAAAGAAGTATTCAAAGAAATTCCTTTTGGCATAGAGCATACTCTCAAAGTTTTGAAAAATGCAGAAGATATAATGAAAGGAGAAAATATCGGAGAGGAAGAAAAAGAATTCATCAGTATTATTGCTATACTACATGATATTGGTGCGGTTGAAGCACAAAAAAAATACGGTTCTATTGATGGTGTTTATCAAGAAAAGGAAGGACCAGAAGTAGCGAAAGAAATATTAAAAAAGGTAGGCTATAACAAAAATATTGATAGAATATGCTTTATAATAGGCAACCATCATACTCCATCTAAAATTGATGGACTTGATTTTCAAATACAATGGGAAGCTGATTTGCTTGAAAATTTAACGGTTATGGATAAAGAAAAAGAACAGGAAAAGATAAAAAAGTGTATAGATGAAAACTTTAAAACAAACACAGGAAAAAGGATAGCTTATAATCGCTTTATTTTAGATTAGTAGTAGATTATTACAGTCAAGGAGAATAAACTTATTATCTGTTAAACACTCTAAAATTCCAGTTTGTCGAACTGACAGCCTATCAAAAAACTAAATAATCCGCCGTCCACCAGCGGCACAACCAAGCAGGAAATCTAAAAAGGTATCCTGCTATTTTTTTGCCCGGAATCCGGGAGAAAGGAGGGCGCACTCTTGCCATGCCCGCACTGTAAAATCACCATCATCAAACGGAGTAATAACGAATCCGCCGTTTCCGCCGCTGCCTACCAGAGCGGCGAGAAGCTGTTCTCTGAATACGACCAAGAGCAGAAATACTATCCTTACAAGAACGAAGTCACCCACAAGGAAATCATGCTCCCGCCCCATGCACCGCCGGAGTTTGCAGACCGCAACACCTTATGGAACTCCGCCGAAGCGCAGGAAAAACAATGGAACTCCCAGCTTGCCCGGAGGTTCGTGCTTGCCATCCCAAGGGAAATCCCGCCGGAACAGTACGCAGACCTTCTCCGTGACTACTGCCGGGAGTTTTTTGTTTCCAAAGGCATGATTGCCGACTTCGCAATCCACGACAAAGGGGACGGGAACCCCCACGCCCATATCCTGCTCACCATGCGGGCGATGGACGAAAATGGCAAATGGCTCCCCAAGAGCCGCAAGATATACGACCTTGACGGGAACGGCGAAAGAGTCCGGCTCCCGTCCGGCAGATGGAAAAGCCACAAGGAGAACACTGTAGACTGGAACGACCGGAAGTACGCCGAAATCTGGCGGCAGGGATGGGCGGACACGGCCAACCGCTATCTGGAAGCCAACGACCGCCCGGAACGGCTTGACCTGCGCTCCTATGCCCGACAGGGGATTGACAAAATCCCCACCGTCCACATGGGGCCAGCCGCCTGCCAGATGGAGAAGAAAGGAATCCAGACCAACATCGGCAACCTGAACCGGGACATCAGAGCAGCCAACTCCCTCATGCAGTCCATTCGCCAGATGGTGCGCCACTTAAAAGGCTGGATTGCCGATTTAAAGGAGAAAAAGGCCGTGCTGCTGGAAGCATTGGAGCAGGCCAAGGAGCCGACACTCCCGGAGCTGCTTTTCCAGTATCTGGAACTGCGGAGCGGGGAACGTTCCGACTGGACTTCCAGAGGGAAGCTGAAAGGAACCGTTGCCGACTACAATAAAGTGCAGGCGGCGATGGACTTCCTGCGGAAAAAAGGAATCTCCACCGTGGGGAGCCTTGACACCCGGCTGGATGAAATCAGCAATGCCGCCGTTTCCGTCATGGGGAGCATGAAAAAAAGCGAGAAGCGCATCAAAGCCATCAATACCATGCTGTCCTACATTGACAAATACGAAGCGAACAAGCCAGTCCATGCGGAGTACGCCGCCATCGGCTGGAAGAAGAAAAAGGAGAAGTTTGCGGAGAGCCACCGGGGGGAACTGGACGCTTACAATGCCGCCATCCGGTATTTGAAAGCCAACCTGAAAGGCAATTCCTACTCCCGTAAAGATTTAGAATCCGAACGGGAACAGCTTACCGCCGCCCTGCCCGGAAAGCGGAAGGAGCTGGAAGCGGTTCAGGCAGACGTAAAAATACTCCGTGACGTGCGCCATTGGCTCAATCAGGTATTGCCATCCGAGCAATACCGCCAGACCGCCGATCCGGGGAGGAAACCGTCCGTTCAGGAGAGCCTGAAAGGGCGGCAGGAACGCATCCGGCAGGAGCAGGCAGCAAAAAGCCAGCCGAGCCGGACAGAGAAACAACAGAATATGGAACTTTAAACAGGCACTTGTTTTGTGATTGGAAACCGCAGACAAGCGCCTTTTTCTTTTGAACAGAATTTATTGACAACGTGAGCGACATTGTGTCGCCCACGTTGGGATTATCAGGAGGGAACGCCTATTGAACGTATTTGAAGCCGTGAAGCAGTCCGTCACCACAAGGCAGACTGCGGAGCGTTATGGAATTAAGGTAAACCGGAACGGGATGTGCGTCTGCCCGTTCCACAACGACAAAAACCCAAGCATGAAGGTTGACCGCCGCTTTTACTGTTTCGGCTGCGGAGCCACCGGGGACGTGATTGACTTTGTTTCCCGGCTCCACGGTATCGGGAGCCGGGAAGCCGCCCTCATGCTGGCGCAGGACTTCTCCATCCCTTATGAGGACGGAAGGAACACCGGGAGGGAACCTATCCGGCCACGACTGCGGAAGGAAACAGAGGAACAGAAATTTAAGCGCATGGAGCGGCACTGTTTCCGGGTGCTGTCCGATTATTACCATCTCCTGGGCCGCTGGAAGGAGGAATACGCCCCACGCCAGCCGGATGAAGCATGGAACCCCCGGTTTGTGGAAGCCCTGCAGAACATGAGCCGGGTGGAATACCTGATGGACGTGCTTCTCTCCGGGGACATCCGGGAGCGGGCAGAACTTATCACAGGACACGGAAAGGAAGTGAGGAACCTTGAAAGACGAATGGCAGAATTTACCGCTCCAGATACGGCAGGAAATAGCGAACATGGCAGACAGCGCCGAGCCGCCCCGGAGCGTTGAGGAAGTCAAAGCCATGCTGGAAACCACCGAGAAAGGCGGCTTCCGCAACAGCATGAGCAACTGCCTGACCGTGTTCCAGTGCGACCCGCTCCTGTCCGGGGCGGTTGCCTACAACCTGCTGACCGACCGCACCGATATTTTAAAGCCAATCGGCTACAAAAGAACCGCCGGAAGCCCCATGACCGACACGGACATGAAATATATCCGGCTGTATCTGGAAAAGACCTATGGCCTGACAAGCGAGAAAAAGATACAGGACGCCGCCGACCTTGCCGCCAATGAGAACAGCTACCACCCTGTCCGGGATTATTTAAACGGCCTGACATGGGACGGAACCGGGCGGATACGCTCCTGCCTGCGGCACTTTCTGGGAGCCGGTGAGGATGATTACACTTACCAATCCCTGCGCCTGTTTTTGCTGGGAGCCATCCACCGGGCATTTTCCCCCGGCTGCAAGTTTGAAGTCATGCTCTGTCTGGTAGGCGGGCAGGGAGCCGGGAAGTCCACCTTCTTCCGCCTGCTGGCAGTCAAAGACGAGTGGTTCTCCGATGATTTGCGGAAGCTGGACGATGACAACGTGTACCGGAAGCTGCAAGGCCACTGGATAATCGAGATGTCGGAGATGATTGCCACCGCAAACGCCAGGAGCATAGAGGAAATCAAGTCATTTTTGAGCCGCCAGAAGGAGGTCTACAAGATACCCTATGAAACCCACCCGGCAGACCGCCCAAGGCAGTGCGTGTTCGGCGGCACGTCCAACGCCCTTGACTTCCTGCCCCTTGACCGCTCCGGCAACCGCCGCTTCATCCCCATACAGGTATGTCCGGAACAGGCTGAAACACACATCTTAGAGGACGAAGCCGCTTCCAGAGCCTATCTGAATCAGGTATGGGCGGAAGCGATGGAGATTTACCGGAGCGGCAGATGGAAGCTGACATTCAGCCCGGAAATGGTGCGCCATTTAAAGGAACACCAGCGGGACTTCATGCCGGAGGACACCAAGGCCGGGATGATACAGGCTTTCCTTGACAGCTACCCCGGCGATACCGTCTGCTCCAAGCAGCTTTACAGAGAAGCCCTGAACCATGATTATGACGAGCCGAAACAATGGGAGATACGGGAAATCAACGAGATAATGAACCAGTGCGTCATCGGCTGGAAATATTTCTCCAACCCCCGGATGTTCGCCGGGTACGGCAGGCAGAAAGGATGGGAACGGGAGCAATCGGCAACGGACACCGGCAACGGGGCGGGAAAAACCCCGGAGGGATTTACGCCAGTGCCGGAGCAGATGGAGCTTCCCTTCTGAAAAAATCCGGTCAGGGACAGCCCGTTGCTATCCCGTTGCCGAGCTGGTTGCCGGGGGAAATCCCGTAACTGCGGGCTTTTCTCCCCTTTAACAACCAAAGCAACAGAAAAATAGAAGAAAAAGTATAAAATAACCCAACCGCCAGACAAGGATTAGTTCCAAGGTTTTTTGAAGCCCGTTGCCGGACTTCGTTGCCGCTTCCCTGTCTGGCCTTTTCATGTATGGAGGACAACTGCCTATGGCGAAAAATAAAACAGAGATTCATGTCATCACAGTATTTGACGGCGAGCTGGACGCTACAGACGTTTTCGTGAGCCTTATCGCACAGAAACACAGCAGAAAAATGGATAAAGAATATCTTGCTAAAACACAAGAAATGAGATATAATAAAGACGAGGTTCACAGTGACCGTGTTCCGTCTGGATTGTGCGGGTAAACGGTTATGATGAACACTTTTGGATATACAGGAATGGACGCACTCCTTGCCGGGAGCTTCCGGGCAGCTATCTATTGCAGGCTGTCCAAGGACGACGACCTTGACGGGACGAGTGCCAGTATCGAGAACCAGCGGGATATGCTGGAAAAGTTCTGCGAGAAGCAGGGATGGGAGGTTACGGCAGTCTATCAGGACGACGGCTTCACCGGCCTGAACATGGAACGCCCCGACCTGAAACGGATGTTGAAAGCCATTGAGCGGAAGCAGATAAACCTTGTCATTACGAAGGATTTATCAAGGTTAGGCCGGAACTACTTGCAGACCGGGCAGCTTATCGAGGACTTCTTCCCAAGGAACGGCGTGCGCTACATCGCCATGAATGACGGGATAGACACCATGCGGGACAACAACGACATTGCGCCCTTCAAAAATATCCTGAACGAGATGTACAGCAAGGATATTTCCAAGAAAGTCCATTCTTCCTATGTGCTGAAGGCGCAGAAAGGCCAGTTCACCGGCTGCCTTGCCCCCTTCGGCTACCGGAAAGACCCGGAGGATAAAAACCGCCTGCTGGTGGACGAGGAAACCGCCCCGGTTGTCCGGCTGATTTTCGGGTATGCGCTGGACGGGCACGGCCCCAACTACATCCGGCGCAGGCTGGAGGAAGGGAAGCACCCCTGCCCCACATGGTGGAACCGGAAGCGGGGACACCGGAACATCCGCACCAAATGGGAAAAGAAAGACCCGGAGAACGGGCGGTACGTCTGGGACTTCTCCGTGATTAAGGAAATCCTGATGAACCCCGTCTACACCGGCGCAATCGCATCCCAAAAGACCGAGTACCGCTTTAAAATCGGCACGATCCGGGACAAGAAGCCGGAGGACTGGATTGTGGTGGAGGGGACGCATGAGCCGCTGATAGACAAAAAGAGTTTTGCCATTGTGCAGGAGAAGCTGAAATCCCGCCAGCGGCCGGGGCAGTCCGGGGAAATCAACCTCTTTGCAGGGCTGATAAAATGCGGGGAGTGCGGGAAATCCCTCACCATCCGCACCACACATGAGAAGTTCCCGAAGCGGATTTTCTCCTGCAAGACCTACAATGCCTATGGAAAACAGCACTGCACCCAGCACCGGATTGAATTTGACACGCTCTATTCCCTTGTCCTGAACAAAATCCGGGAGTGCGCCGCCGCTGCCCTGACCGACAGTGAAGCGGTGGCCGGGCGGCTGACCGACACCTGCGAAGCCGAACAGAAAGGCCAGCGGGAAGCGATGGAGCGCACCCTTGCCAAAGACGAGGAACGGATTGAAGTGCTGGAAAAAATGGTGTTGCGGCTCTATGAGGACATGGTTGCCGGGCGAATCACAGACGCAAACTTCAATCTCCTGCTGGAAAAGACACAGAAGGAACAGGCGGAATTAAAGGCAAAAGTCGAGAAAGGCAGGAAACGCCTTGCCGATGAAATCCGGCTTGCCGTGGACGCAAGGCAGTGGGTGGAATCCATTCAGGAATACCGGGACATCACCGAACTGGACGCTCCCACCCTGAACCGCCTGATTAAAGAAATCGTTGTCCATGAAACCATAGACAGCGACAAAACAAGACACATTTCTATCGAAATTCATTTTAATCTCAAACCCATACCGGAAGTGGAGCAGGTCACAGGCTGACCGCTCCCCCGCTCCGGGGGGATTCTTAAAAACTCCATATATATTTCTTGACGTGCCGCCGCCCGCCAGAAAGCTGTATTGTTCCTACTAATTGGGGATAACACAGCTTATGAGTGGAGGGGGCATTATCATTGTGGCGCAGACGGTGATTCCACAGCTTTCCAGCCTGTTTTCATAAGATAAATGGGCGGCATCATAGACAAAATTACTGATTTCATAAAGGAGATGCTGCAAGGGTGGGTGCTTAACAACCTTGATACCATGTTTTCCGATGTCAATGATAAGGTCGGCACGATTGCGGGGGAGGTCAGCAAGACACCAAGCACTTGGAACTCCGGCATATTCAGCATGATACGGACGTTATCGGAAAACGTGGTAGTCCCCATAGCAGGCATGATTATCAGTTTTGTGCTGATCTATGAGCTGATAACAATGGTAATCGACAAAAACAATATGCATGACTTTGATAC
>RAZD01000039.1 GCA_003612525.1 bacterium C-53
TTTGGAAAGTTATATGCTATAATGAGTGACGAGGAGAAGAAAAGCCTTATCACTTACCTCATTAAAGAAATCCAGATATACCCGAATGGAGAATCGGAAATGCCGTTGAAGTCGATAGAGTTTAATTTTCCGATTTATATTGATGGCAAGGAAGTAAGGAAAGTTTTGTGGGAAAGGGGTAATACCGTTGAGTGTGTCGTGTTGATGTCACGGTTGAGAAGTAAGTGATTGAAAAAGTGTAGAAAATAAGGGGTTTCCGGGAGTCGTGATTGTTTGGACAACGGTTCCGGTTCCCAGATTTTTTACGTTTAATCAGTCTGTGGAAATTGGTCTCTTGTAAAAAGTGGCAGAGAGTTGAGTAGATGGAATGGATATGGGTGGTGTTGAGTTGACAGGATTGATATTTGAAAGAAAATGAGAGAAACGGTGCCTTATATCCATAGAAGGTACCATCTGTGCGAAGCTGATTTTCGAGGAATGTATAGGTAGTTATTGGTATACTCTCTTACTGACTTGCGTACCACAATTTGATACAATGCACCCAGGCATGAGTTTGGGTGCATTTTTTAACGATAGGAATTCCTAACATATTTCTTAAGAAGTAGAAATTAAGATTCGGAAAGCAGATATTGTATTTTCGAATCTTTTTATTCCGAAAAACATAAAATATTATTCCTTATTTATTGATATTATACCGAAAAAGGGGTATAATCTTTTGGAAAGCGAGGGTTACTATTTATGTATATGACGGTAAAACAGGCTGCAGAGAAATGGGGGATTTCTGACAGACGGGTGCGTATACTTTGCTCGGAAGGAAAGATTTCAGGTGTCACCCGTGAAGGACGTAGTTGGATGATACCAGCAGATGCGAGAAAACCAGAGGATGGACGTTTTAAAGCGACTGAAAGTTTACTGACAGCCATAGACAGGAAGAAAAGAGAACTTGATACCAGACGCCCGTTGACTGAGGGTGAGCTGGAACGCTTGACTGAGGAATTCATTATTGAATATACTTATAATTCAAATGCAATTGAGGGAAACACTCTAACTCTTCGTGAAACGGATATGGTTTTGCGTGGTCTGACGATTGACAGAAAGCCGTTAAAAGATCATATGGAAGCAGTCGGGCATAAAGAAGCGTTTGATTTTGTGCGGGATTTGGTAAAAGAGCAGATTTCTTTATCGGAGAGTATTATCAAGCAGATACACTATCTTGTATTAGCGGATAAACGGGAGGACCGGGGGGTTTACAGAAGAGTCCCCGTCAGAATTATGGGTGCGAAACATGAACCGGTACAGCCCTATTTGATCCAGCCTAAAATGGAACAGTTGTTGGAGGCTTATAGGAATAGTACAGATCATATCCTTCCCCGGCTCGCACGATTCCATATTGAATTCGAGGGGATTCATCCTTTTATAGACGGAAATGGCAGAACCGGGAGGCTGCTTATAAATTTGGAATTGATGAAAGCTGGATATCCGCCAATTGATATTAAATTTGCAGACCGGATTTCGTATTACAATGCATTCGATGAATACCATGTAAAGCATAATCTTGGTGCGATGGAAAAGTTGTTTGCAGGTTATGTGAATGCAAGGTTGGATAGTTATTTGGAAATGTTAGATAACGAAAATATACAAAAAAGTTAATGGCTGCAGAAAATGAAAGGTTTCTGAGATTCTTTAAAAATATGTGTTGTTTTATAAAGGGCAGAAATGATTAAATCAGGAGGTTGAGATTTCATGGTTAACACATTTCCTAAAGATATAATGGACTGTATGAAAGGTTGCATTTTGTCTATTTTTTTGGCCTAAGAAGGATATAGTAGACTTTTTCCAGAAGTCAGGCTGTACTCAGAGGGAATTGATGCCTGAAAGTGAATATAGGGATCTTCATAGGGTGGAGATTATAGAAAGAGTTTTTTCTAATTTGGAAAAGCGGAATGATTTGGGCATAGGGCAGTTTCGTAGTATGTTAAAACGATTAACAGAATGGGACTATTTCGATCCTTATTATTTTAAGAAAATAAATAAGCTGGATGAGGCGGAGGCAAAAAGAAATATTATGCATTTAAAACAGCTTTAGGAAATCAGAGATCATAAAATAAAACAAGAAAGACAACGTCAGGAAGAAATGGAAAAGAAGCGAAAAAATATAAATATCAGCACAAAAGAATTGAAAGATATTTTTCTGAATCTATTTAATGGGCGGGATCAGGATGAAAAAGAAATAAATAGCCAAAAGCGTGGATATTTATTTGAAGAGTTTTTGAGAAAACTGTTTTTAAATGAGGGCATAGAGGTTACAGAATCGTTTAAAATCGTTGGAGAACAAATTGATGGTGCAATTAAGTATGATGGAGAACATTACATAATTGAGGCTAAGTGGCATGATAAATGGAGTGCTTCTGATGACTTATATCAGTTTGCTGCGAAAGTGGAAGGAAAGATGTATGGAAGGGGAATATTTATTTCTATTAATGGGTTTTCACCTGATTCAGTACAAGCTCTGACAACAGGAAAAGCATTAAGAACTATTTTGGTAGATGGTGGAGATTTAGTTTTAATCATAGAAAATATGTATACAGTGAAAGAAATGTTTAATAGTAAAATAAAAGCGGCTCAAACAATGGGGAGAATATATGTTAACCCAATAAATATGTCAGATAAAAACACTTAAACTAATAAAGAGTGTTATACTTTAATACTATACGTTAAAGTATGATTTTAGATGTATTTTTCAATATAGAAATTTTAAGTTTTATCAGGAAAATACCCACAGATATATAGGAACATCGCAACACCGAAATTGATACAATGAAAAACCGCAGAAATGCGTGGAAATAAGCCTTTTCACGGATTCGGCGGTTTTATTTTTTGGCTTTTTGGGCCTTTTTTCTGTTGCGGGGGCTGTTTCGTCCTCTAAATTTGCACCTCCTTTTAACGATAGCAGGCAATCGTTAAAAGGTTTGAACAGGGCAGGGGTAGAGCCTTGTGCTGGGAGCGATAACCTTGGCACCATAAGGTGTCTTAGTTTCCGGCAGATACAGACACGGAAAGCCGAGAAAGCCCGTAAATCCGCCACTTTTGGCACTACATAGGTTTCAAAGTTACATTATTTCCGTGTGCTTTTAGGGGCATTTTTACATTTGTAATGGTACGAACGGTTGTTCTGGGGTTCTTTTGCCTGATAGTATATACTCGTAGGCAAAAGTCGGTTATTATCACGGAAACTCGTTGGGAGTTTTCGTGATAATATAAGGGTTTCCGTGATAGTATACAGATTAATGATGAAAACAGAATGAAATATTGATGAGACGAGAAAAGGGGCTGCTTGATGGCTCCTTTTTTGTTTTTTCTAGTAATTCAACCTCTAATTTTTAAAATAAATAAAAAGGATATTGACAATAAATCAAAAAACGTATATACTGTATTTATTGAATAAGTACGCATATTACAAACAGTACGCAAGGAAAGGGGTGAATGAATGGAAATAATCATAAGCAACAGCAGTGATAAGCCTATTTATGAGCAAATATGTATGCAGGTCAAAAATCTGATTATGAACGGAACTTTATCTCCAGGTGAAGCGTTACCGTCCATGCGGGTATTAGCTAAAGACCTGCATATCAGCGTTATTACTGTCCAAAGAGCTTATGAAGATTTGACCCGTGACGGATTTATAGAAACTGTATCTGGAAAAGGGAGCTTTGTTGCAGCACAAAACAAAGAGTTTATTCAAGAAGAACAGTTGCGTGTGGCAGAGGAATTGTTACAAAAGGTTGCGGAAATCGGCAGGGCGCATGGAATCAGTTATGAACAAATGACCAATATTTTGAAGTTGTTTTACGAGGAATAATCAGGAGGCGAATGTATGGAAAAAAACAACATTTTAGTACGGGACTTGTGTAAACAGTTTGACGGGTTTTTGTTAGACCATGTTTCATTTCAAGTTCCGAAAGGCAGAATTGTCGGCTTCATTGGCGAAAACGGGGCAGGTAAGAGTACGACCATTAACCTGATACTTGATGAATTAAAGAGGGATAGTGGACAGATACAGATTTTCGGTAAGGAAAACACAATTTCCGCTGTCAAAGAGGACATTGGAGTTGTCTTTGATGAGTGCAATTTCCATGACGTATTTAATGTGTCAGATATTGAAAAAATACTGTCCGGCGTATATAAATCATGGGATAGCAACCTTTACAGACAGTACCTAAAAAAATTCAAAATCCCCGAAAGAAAACAAATAGGCTCTTTTTCGAAGGGCATGAAGATGAAGTTATCCATTATCTGCGCTATGGCGCATAAACCGAAGTTGTTGATTTTAGATGAAGCGACTACGGGGCTTGACCCAGTTGTGCGTGATGAAATGTTAGATTTATTTTTAGAATTTATACAAGACGAGGAATGTTCCATTTTCTTTTCCTCCCACATCACATCGGACATACAAAAGATTGCGGATTATGTAATCTTGATTCATCAAGGCAAGATTATTTTTGAGGAACAGAAAGACGACCTTGTTTATAATTTTGGGATAGTGAAATGCGGGAAAGAAAAATTTGCTTCCATTTCCCCGGATGATTATATTATCCACAGGGTTACAAATGTGAGCATTGAGTGTCTTGTCCGTGATAAGGAAGCGATAAAGCGCAAATATAAAAATATTGTTGTTGATAACGCGACACTGGAAGATATTATGCTTTTCTACATCAAAGGAGGCGTGGCATGAAAGGATTGATTTACAAAGATATTACACTCTTTTTTAAGAGTATTGACAAAAAACTGGTTCTGATAGCGGTTGGTGCAATTATATTGCTCATGGTTAATACCGGCGTTTATGCGGGGCTGCTTGCTTCTGTAATGCTCGCCATGACAATAGGTATGCAGAATATAATGAGTTTTGCAAGCGATGAAAAGGCAAGCTGGAAAAAATATCAGTTAGCAATGCCTGTAAACGCAGTTTCAGTAGTCGCAGGTAAATATATTTCCGTTATTTGCACTTTGGCAGTCAGCATTGTTGGAAGCATTATATTAAATCTTTTACCCAGTATTGCTTTTCAGAGTTTCAATGTTACTGTTTGGGGAGTGTCTGTTGCTGCATCCCTGATTGTTCCGTTATTATGGACTGGAATCTGTTTGCCATTAACCTATTGGTTTGGTTTCCGTTCTGCGCAGACAATGGGGCTTCTTGTAGTCATTCCCATGTTCTATTTTGTCAAATATTTTGAAGATGGGGCTGGATTTTCTGCTATGACAAGTTCTATACTCTCTTATGCTGTCGTGGCGGGGATTGCGGTAGTTGTCCTCTTTACTATTTCGATGATAATAAGCATGATGGGCTATAGCAGAAAGAAATAATACAGCTATCGATCTATTAGGATGCTTTCAAAGGATAAAAAAAGAGGTGATGCTATGATTAAGGCAGACAGTGCAAAGAGGTATAATCAACTTGCGGTTGAATTATTGAAAAAAACATTTAATGGGTATTATAGGTTGGGGGATAGACTTCCATCAACAAGGGAACTGGCAAAACAGGCTGGGGTGAACCCTAATACAATGCAAAGGGCCTTACAAGTCCTGCAGGATGAGAAAATACTCGTGAAGCAATCAACAACTGGAAGATATGTTACAACAGATATTCAACACCTCAAAAATATCCGGAATAGAATGCTGGAACAAATAAAGCAAAATTATCAGGAAGAAATCAGGTCATATGGAAATGAGTTTGAAAACGGTGGAGCCGTCAATGGAAAATAGATGGTACTCTGCGTTGTTGATAGTTTTGCTAGTAGATGCTAAAAGGGTGCCAGGCCAGTCTGGTTTTGTCAAATAATAAGCTAACCGCCGCAGGTGGCTTGTGAGGATTATCGGCAAAGTACAGAAAATCTGAAATCTTATATGCAGCGCCAGTGGAGCCTTGTGGGTGGAATGGCTGGCACGTTCAGGAATATATTTCTGATGCATACTTCTACACTATTTTTAGTGATTTATTGTTTTTATGGATAAATTGATTTAAAGAAGTTTCCGTGCCATACTGTCCAGCGAAAAGATAACTGAGGGAGGTGGGGAAATATGCTCTGCCATTTGGTGATTGACTTAAACAAAGGACTCTGTACAAAGTCTGATGACTGGACGAAATTTGTACAGAGGTAAAATCTATCGTCCACATTGGATTTTGTACTTTTTATTCTGAAAGAATAAAGAATAGAATGGAGAAAATTCAATGGAAGAAAAATCATTTAAGAAATATATCATTTTGTGGTTAAGCCAGAGCGTATCGGGACTTGGGAGTTCCATGACCGGGTTTGCGCTCGTTTTATGGGCGTATGGACAGAGCCATTCTGCAATGTCCGTCTCGCTGATGTCCTTTTGTAACTATGTGCCATATGTTTTTTTTAGCCTGTTTGTCGGCAGTTTTATAGACAGACATAAGAAGAAAACGATCATGCTGGTCTCGGACAGCATTGCGGCGGCTGGTTCGCTGGCAGTATTGGCATTTCTGTTTGCAGGATGTCTGGATGTCTGGAATATCTATGCCATAAATGCGGTGATTGGTATAACGAATGCCTTTCAGCAGCCTGCATCCGCAGTGGCAACGGGAAGGCTTGTACCAAAGGAGAAGATTTCAAATGTCAGCGGGATGAATTCTTTTTCCAATAACCTTATCGTGGTATTCAGCCCTATGCTGGCGGCATTCCTGTTTGCGGCAGGCGGGCTTTCTCTTATCCTGCTGATAGATCTGGCGAGCTTTGTCTTTGCCTTTTGCGTATTGCTGTTCTTTATCACTATCCCGGAACAGGAGCAGGAAAAGAGGTACGGTTCCCCATTTGCCGGAATAGTGGAAGGATTTGATTTTCTGAAAAAGGAAAAAGGCATATTTTATATCATGGTTACAATGGCACTGATCAATTTCTGTTCAAGGCTGACCTATGAGAATATTTTATCGCCAATGATCCTGGCAAGAAGCTCCGGGAACAGCATTGTGCTTGGAACTGTAAATGCCTGCATGGGGATAGGCGGGATTGCCGGGGGTATCATTGTTTCCGTAAAGAAAGAAAGCCGCCATAAGGCTGTGGCAATTTATGTTCCGGCGGCATTGTCATTTCTGTTCGGTGACCTGATGATGGCAGCCAGTCAAAATGTATTCTGGTGGTCAGTGGCTGCGGTTGCTGCCAGTCTGCCGATCCCTTTTATTATGGCAAACCAGAATACGATACTGTACCGTAAGATTCCCGCCGCTATGCAGGGGAGGGTATTTGCGGTCAGGAATGCTATCCAGTACAGCACAATCCCGGCTGGAATTATCCTCGGAGGCTGGCTGGCAGATTATGTGTTTGAGCCTTTTATGGTTTCTGGGAACAGAATGGCGGAAATGTTGGAAATAATAGTAGGGGATAGTGCTGGAAGCGGCATGGCGGCAATGTTCCTGTGTACCGGGATATGCGGCTTTACAGTGAGCATGGCATCCTGTTTCAACCGGGAAATAAAGAAATTAGACTGATTGGCTAATATGGAGGGGCGGGGGAACTTGCCCTTTGGTATTTACACGTTCAATCTCATTTCTGTAAAACTCAATTTTTTCATCCAGTTTTATCTTATGCTCCTGTAGCCGTGCAATCTGCTCATTGAGCGCCTGCCGGTGCTGCACCAGCATTTCCATCCTATTAGAAAGGGTGGGATTACCTGCTGCCCGGAGTTCGGCATAGTGTTTGATTTCCTTGATAGGCATTCCCGTGTCTTTCAGGCGTTTGATGAATTCAATCCATGTGAGGTCTTTATCGGAATAGCAGCGGCGGTTGCCGGAATTGCGCTCCGGGGCAATCAGCCCTTCCTGTTCATAGTAGCGCAGGGTATGGATGCCAAGCCCCGTCAGTTTTGAAAATTCCCCGATGGAATATTCCATAAAAAATCACTCCAATCCTCTTGACATAGAGTTCACTCTACATTGTATGGTTGGATTATACCAAATCGAAGGAGGATTATCAAATGGTTCAGGAAAAAGGAAAATATACAGTCATCACCGGGGCGAGTTCCGGTATTGGGTATGAGACGGCAAAGGCATTTGCGGGGCGGGGGAAAAATCCGGTCATAGCAGCAAGGCGCAGGGATAACTTGGAGATGCTGAAAAAGGAGATATTGAAGGAATGCCCGGATTTGGATGTTGTCATCCGAAGTACGGATTTATCCGTGTCGGAAAACGTATACCAGCTTTATGAGGGCTTGAGGGACTATGAGATTGAGACATGGGTGAATAATGCGGGTTTTGGAAATTATGACAGGGTAGCAGATCAGGACTTGGGGAAAATTGGGGCAATGCTGCATCTGAATATTGAGGCGCTGACAATACTGTCCTCCCTGTTTGTCCGTGACTATAAGGATGTAGAGGGGACACAGCTTATCAATGTATCTTCATGCGGAGGCTATACCATTGTGCCTACGGCTGTAACATACTGTGCGGCGAAGTTTTATGTCAGCACTTTCACGGAAGGGCTGGCATGGGAACTGAAAGAGACAGGTGCAAAGATGAAAGCAAAAGTGCTGGCGCCTGCGGCGACAAAGACAGAGTTCGGAATGGTGGCAAACAATGTCAGTGAATATGATTATGATAAATCTTTTGGAACATATCATACAAGCAGACAGATGGCCGGATTCCTGCTTGAATTGTACGACAGCGAAAATGTGGTGGGAATGGTAGACAGGGAGACTTTCACTTTCCGGCTGGCCGAGCCATTGTTCCCATATGCGGGAAACTCATCACATAATCAGCAGCGTATGTGAGAATAGATATTTATGAATGCTACAAAAGCTAACCGCCGCAGATGGCTCACCACCATATGCGGCGGTCTGCTTTTTACCAAGCAGGCCGGGCGGACTGATAAGGGAAATTGCTTGGAAAGCGGGGAGGTTATTAAGATGTAAAAATGTCAGATTTTGATAAATTTGAAGTCGAAAAACTAACGGTATTAGTTTATAATATAGCTAACATCATTAGTTTTGGAGGTAACTTCTATGGCAAGAAAAGGGTTGAATACAGACCGTATTGTGGAAGCCGCTGCCGAGCTTATTGCCGAAAAGGGATTTGACCAGTTTTCGCTTCGGGAACTGTCAGATAGATTAGGCGTGAAAACGGCATCTCTATATAATCATATCAGCAGTCTGTCAGAGCTGACTTCTAATATCGGGCAACTAGCATTTGAAAGGATGGCAAGACAGCTATATAACGGAACAGAATGTAAATCGTCCTTTGATACGCTTTACCATATAGCAATAGGATATCGGAAATTTGCAAAGGAAAATCCAGAATTATATAAAACAATAGTCAAAATTCCGTCCACAGGAGGTTCCGATTTAATTGAAAAAGGGCAAAACCTTGTACACAGTTTATATCCTGTATTGGAAGCCTGCGGTTTATCAGAAAGGGACATCATTCATTTTAGCCGGACAATACGCAGTGCCATGCATGGATTTATTACTTTGGAGGAAGCGGGCTTTTTTGGAACAATGGTAGATGCTGATGAAAGTTATTCCTATATGGTAGAAACATTGATTCGGTCATTAAAGAATGAGTATGGAGGGGAGGACAGGTAATGCAGGAAATTATGAATAATACTGTTTTGGAATTTGAATGCATTGGCATGGATGACGGAAGCAAATTTCCCATCGAATATACCGGGCGTGGGCAGGACATATCGCCGGAATTTATAATTAAAAACCTATCATTGAATGCAAAGACCCTCGCTGTTACATTGGAAGATTTATCACACCCGATTAAGAATTTTACGCATTGGGTTATATGGAACATTCCTGCCACTGACAGAATAAAGAAAAATATTCCTGCTGGCAAGTCTGTGCCAATGTTGGGGAATGCCCGCCAGGGGATAGGATATGGCCGGCACCGTTACGCGGGGCCGAAGCCACCGAAAGGGAAAAAGCATACTTACTGTTTTACAGTCTATTCCTTGGATTGTGAAATAAATATAAGTGCCAACTCTATGAAAAGAAATTTTCTGAAAGAGGCTGAAAGGCATATCATCCAAAAAGGTAGTATTGTTGGTGAGTTTGAGTGAGAAATACCTTTATGACTGCATATTATCAATAGGGCATTTTATGAGTGTGTGAAAGTGGTGCGGCAGGGAAAGAAGGCTGTTATCCATGTCAAGCTGGTGCAGGAGGGCGGGAAGCTGATCTTCTCCGTAAGGAACCTTGTAGCGGAAAAAGTGGAGGTCATTGAGGACACCGGCCTGTCGAACGTGAAAGCTGTGGTGGATAAATACGGGGCGATTTTGCCATTTCCTGTGACGGGGAAAAGTTCCAGGCGGTGGTGATATTATAAACTTTATGGTCATTTCGTGCAATTTATAGTCACCTGGTGCAATCGTGGTTTGAAATGCGGGCATACTTGCCGATGGATTTTATGAGGCGGGAAATTTAAAAAAATTTATCAAGGAGGATGATATTTATGGCAATGA
Source organism: bacterium C-53 (assembly GCA_003612525.1). Taxonomy (GTDB): domain Bacteria; phylum Bacillota; class Clostridia; order Lachnospirales; family Lachnospiraceae; genus C-53. The sequence goes on from RAZD01000039.1 coordinate 10,473, forward strand.
ACATTAGCGGATTTGGTGCAGGTAACAATTATCCTTACAAAAGCATCGACACAAACAGTAAACAGTACAAAGCAGCAGCGGATGAGTATTTGGATGCCGTTATAGCTGAAGAGGCCATGATGACGCCAGAGCAGAAAATGATGTATGTGTTGCTTGGCGGGCGGGAAGCGCATATGAGAAATGTGATGGGCAACTTCAATTCAGACGGGGATTTTATAGGGCCGAGTGGGGTTGTAGTTCCCGGAATGTATCATGGAAGGGATGGCGCTGTAGACCGTTCGACATGGCAGCAGTTAATAGATGTTTCTGATGATGCACGGCAGAAGATGTTCGACAACGTGAAAAGGGAGTTCATTCAAGAGAACGGTATTTCCAATGGTGATACCACAAAGAGGTCTAAGATATTCAGGGAATACCAGTTAAGCGTAAAGAAAGAAGACCGTGCAAAAGGGACATGGACTTTGCAGCAGTATGAGGGGAAATACCGTTCTGCAATGTATGCGGCGGTCAAGGCGGCAAATCCGAAGTGGGAGCCGGGCCAGCCGTTTGATCCCGGAATACTGGACAGCGTTACAAGGGAATCCGTGGAAAGCACTCTTGTGAAAAGCGGCAATACGCTTGTGAAAAAAACGTCTTCGGGCAGCACGTTGGACATGAAGATATAATCTTTACATCCCATTCCGCAGAGGCATAAAAACCATGCGCCCCTGCCAGGGATTATCTGGAAGGAGGTGAAGGTCAGTATGGGATTTGACCAAGGAAGTTAGGGGGGATGTCTGCATGGAGGCATAAACTGCTCGGACTTATTACATGGGAGCAGGGGCGGCTCTGACCGACAGAGGGGCTGCCATTAAAATAATTGATGACAATGGAGGATTTGGAAAATGAATGTAAATGGAATAGGAACAAGAGGATATCCGGCATGGTCGGGAGCAAGAAAAACACAGCAGAATACGGCAGGAAAGAATTTTGCAGAACAGGTAAACAATGTGGCGGGAGCCAAAGGACATACTGTCTATATGAAAACGGATGATATGCTGTATTCCGGCGGGAATGGTTCAGGATTGTCTTTCTACATCAAGTATGCGGAAGGTTCAACAGAAGATGATCCGACTGTGATTGCAAAAGGGGTTGATGAGAATGGGGATGAATTCGAGCAGACCATACATATCAACAAGATCAATCCGAAATCTGCAACTATCGTGGAGATGAGGGCGTTGGAAGCATATACGGGCGTGGAGAAGCAGAATGGCTTTAGTTCCCTTCCGATGGGAACAGGGAACATGGGGCTAAATGACAGGCGGGATTTCATGGATATGTTCAAGAATGCCATAAGCGATATGAAGCTGCTGAGCCAGAAGAAGGCTGCGGCATATTACCAGTACAGTATGCAGGCATATTGGGATTTCATGAATAAGAAATAAAATCAATGGCAGCATATCCCCAATAAGCCACAGCCTGACAAGGCAGGGTAGGCATCTCCGGCTTTCTGGCAGATCGGTGAATAATTAAAACAGCTTTTGGGAGAGGTATAACATGAAAAAGAACATTATTTTATGGGTGGCGTCTTTGGCGGTAGTCATGCTGGCATTTCCGTGGCTTGCGGTTACTTTTGTAAAAGGCGATGCGGGAATGGCGGTATGCTTTCTTCTGTTTTTTGCAGTCAATCCATTATATACCGTGATAATCGGAGCGTTTGCGGGAAAAGATGTGAAACATCTGTGGAACCTTCCGGTTATTTCAGCAGTGCTATTTCTGATAGGAACATGGATATTCTTTGACATGGGGGAAACGGCATTTATCCTGTATGCGGCAGTCTATCTCGTTATAGGGATAATGGCTATGCTGATTTCTCTGTTTATTAGAAAGAAAACGCAGGAGTAACCTGACAAGGCAGGGTAGGTATCCCGGCTTTCCAGTGTATGGGGGCACCTTATAATAAAGTTGTTGAATGGAGTTAGAGTTGATGAAAAAAGCAGCGTTGATTTTAGGAATAATTTTTTTGGTTTTGACATTTGTAGGCGGTGGATATGTTCTTATAAACCATGGGCAAGTAAATGCCGGATATGCGGTTGTGCCGGGAACTTGGGCTATGGTATGTTTTGGTTTTTACCGGAGCGGGAAACGTGACTAATTCCAGTTTGCTAGGCATGGCTTAAGGACATAAGAATATCATTTAGAATTTCATGATTTTATATCCCCAATAAGCCACAGCCTGACAGGGCAGGCATCCCCGGCGATTCGGCAGATCGGGGAATCGGGGAGTAGGGCGGTTTTGATGTGAAGGCGTGAGATAATTTTTTGAAAGAAGGTGATGGCATCGGGCGCATATTGATGATTGAGTTTGGCGAGCAGGATTCCCCCGCCTTTGACGAGGTGATGGATGTCCTGAAACGCCACCCTGACTTCGACTACCAGCAGTTGAATGAAGATTCCGTACTTTCAATACCGGGGCTTGAGATTTACCCCAACCGCAGGAAGATATACCGCGGTCGTAAAGAGATCAGCCTTACGGTGAAGGAGTATGACCTTTTCTACCTCCTGGTGGTGAACCAGGGACACATCCTCACTTATAACCAGATATACCAGAAAGTGTGGGGCGAGGATGCGCTTGGCAATGAGAGCAACACCATAAAGTGCCACATACGGAACCTGCGGGAAAAGCTGTATGCGGCTCTGCCCGATGCCTGCTTTACGATCCGGTGCGAGCGGGAGGTCGGGTACTGTTTTGAACTGAACACGGAACAGAAACGTACATAACAGCGGCTTTGGGAATCAGGCTGCTGTTATTTTTTTGCCATTTTTCGGGGCGGTCTGCTAAATTCATGTAAAATCAGATGATATGCGCCATTTTCCATTTCTGCATTGTCATAACTTGCGTTTTTCTACACCGTTTCTACCTTTGCCCTACACTTGGTCTACCTTTGCATATTTTATAATTTCCCCCATTGGCAGGCTGTCAGGGGAATGCCGGAGCTGTGTGCCGTGTGTCCCCGGAAAGGGGATACCATGGGCATGGCAGGGGCGGGGACGGGCCATACGTCTATCAATACAAAAATATATTTGTTTCCAACACATACCGCAGTCCATGAGGGGATTGCGGTATTTTTCTGTTCGACATATTTCCGCTTAAAGCCTGTCCATAACCCAAAATACTATATTATCTTAAAGAAAAGCGCATCCGCCTTAAAGTGGGTGCGCTTTTTCGTTGTCGGAAAAAGGCTGTTTCTGGCATTTTGCCATGCCCGCGCGCAGCCCCTCCGGTTCTGAAACTGTTGAACCAAATTTCAGGACTGGAGGGAATCAAAGTGAAGATTAAATATGAATTTGCAGACGGGACGGTGTCGGAAGTCGAGGTGGAGGAATCCATCGGTGCTGTCATCATCGAGGACAGGCGGCTGGAGGACAACCTTTCCCGCAAGGAGCGGTACCACTGCTATTCACTGGATGCTGCGCAGTTTGAGGGTGCGGAATATGCAGACAATGAAACGCCGGAAAGCCTCCTCGTATCGGATGAGTGCAGAGGGGAACTGCAGGAGGCGCTTGAGTGCCTGACAGAAATACAGAAGGAGCGTGTGAGCCGCCTTGCTGACGGGCTTTCCATCAACGAGATTGCCAGAAGGGAAGGCGTCGCCCCGAATGCCGTCATGAAGAGCGTGAAGGGTGTCCGTGAAAAGCTGAAAAAATTTTTTGAGTCCAGGGGTGTATGAAGCCGCCCTGAAATCTCCGTATAGCGAAGGGCATGAAAACAGCCGCCCTTCGGAAATGGAGGAGATGGGCATGGAACACACGTTGAGGATCAGTGTTTCAAAGGAGCCGGCATCCAGCGGGATTGTGAGCTGCCGCAATGTCTCCGTGAGGGAGCGCCTCGTGCGCTTCCTCCTGGGGGAGAAGCGGAGTCTGACCATCATCGTTCCGGGCGGTTCCGTCCGGGAGCTGGCAGTGAGTGAAGTCATGGAAGGAGGAGACGTACATGGGAAAAGTGAAGTTACTGCTTGAAGTCATCGGGGATCTGCGTTCCCTTGCCGACAGCCTGCAGGCCGTTGCGGATGCGGTGGCGGACAATGGCGCAGCGGAGGCAGAGCTGACGACCACGAAGGAGCCGGAGAAAGCGGGCAAGGCCGGGAAACCGGCCGCAAAGAACACGGCAAAAAAGGACACGAAGGCGGCAAAGCAGGAGCCGGAGGAGAAAACGCTGACGCTGGAGGAAGTCCGCGCGGTGCTGGCGGAGAAGTCCCGCTCCAGACACACGGAGGAAGTGAGGGAGCTGCTGAATAAGCACGGCGCGGATAAGCTGTCGGAGATCGACCCGGCGGAATACCCTGCGCTGCTTGCGGAAGCGGAGGTGCTGTGATGGGGAGACACGCTTTACTGTCCGCATCCTCCAGCCACCGGTGGCTTGCCTGCCCGCCGTCTGCTGAATATTATCCTCCTTGGGAGCCACCAGTTTCCCGCTTGAGAGCCACCCGAAATTGATATTTTCCACCTT
>RAZD01000003.1 GCA_003612525.1 bacterium C-53
CAATTTGCATTTTTCATATCTCATATGTTTATTTCATTCGATTTTTCCTGAACCAACACATAATAAGCACTTTACTCGACACCATACGTCACAGAATAAAGTGCTTATTTCCCCAAAAACCACTCTATTCTACCCCAGCAAACTATCTCGCCTCAAGTCGGAAGACTTGAGGCTACACACAGCGCCCCATACCCCACCATCTCATTTGGCCAAACCTCAAACCCCGGCAGTTTCCGCGCACCCCGTATCAAATACGCCTTCACCTTCTCCCCATACAAATAAGGATCGTTTCCTTTCACAATCCCCCACTCCATTAGCAGCGCAGAACTCCCCGTCACAAAAGGAGTGGCGAACGACGTGCCTGTATACTCCCCGTAACCGCCGCCCGCTTTCGTACTGGTGATACCGACTCCCGGCGCTGCAATATCCGGTTTATTCCAAATTGTCCCCGAAAGATTCTCAAAACCACGTCCGGAAAAATCAGCATACGAATCTGTGCGCGAATTATACGCGCCCACACTGATTCCGGCCTGTACAGCGGACGGAATAGTAAAAGACCCCTCCGGCGTAGGAAGCAGAAAACGACTGGTACGCCCAATTGCACTTTCCGAAGGCAGATACAGTCGAAATGTGCCATCGCTGACACTGCCCGTCTGAATCCGTATCCGCCAGATTCCCGTCCGGATATAATCCCTTTTGGGGAGAAGAGAAATATAAATTTCCTGTCCGGCAAAATATGGAGTCGGAGATCCGCTGAAAATCAGAATCTTCGTATCTGAAAGTTCGGTCTGGATTGTTCCCTGTCCTTTATCCCCTATCACAAAGCTTTCTCCGGAAGGAGATATCAGCGTGATTTCCGCATCATCCGCATAGTTTTTCCATATCTGTATGCTGATTCCCGTATCATATTCTCCAACCGCAAGTTCCGCTTCCCCGACTTCCCCTGACCCCAGAACAAGATCGGTGTGACCACCGGAAGCTCCCTCATTTCCGCTCCCAATACAAATCACATTTTTCCAGACAGATGCCGCATTCTGAATATAGGTTTCAAGAATACTGTCCCCGGTGTGAGAGCCATACGTATTTCCAAAGCTTATATTGACCGCAATCGGACGTTTCACTTCAAGTGCCTTTTCAATACAGAAATTAATTCCTGTCATAAGTTCCGTTGTCTTTGGAAAATCGTTTGTGCCCGGATTGCCAAGCTTGACAATAATAAGTTCCGCTTCCGGCGCCACGCCCCTCTGTGCGCCCTCTGACTCCATGCCGTTGCCTGCCGCAATCCCCGCGACCGCTGTCCCATGTCCGGAAAAATCACGGGACGGCACCTTTGCATATGCTTCCTCCCGTGAAGAAAATGACAATGCCTCATTTATATCTTCCCTTGAAAATATGGATGTTTCTTCTGCCTTCCTTGTCTGGTCCCATAAGTAATTGATTCTAGTCGTACCATCCGCATTCCGAAAATCAAAGTGATAAAAATCAATTCCCGAATCAATGATGCCAATCAAAATATCTTTTCCAAATAAATAAGGTTCTCTTGACTGTACTGATGTAATGCATGACGCTCTTTTTGCCTGTATCATATGATATATTCCCTTCTATAAGCCGGCAGCGCACCGGATTCACATCTATTATATTATGATGAGGACATGGAAAAAGAACCACATCATCAAGCCGGCGATTACAAAGGTGGACGTTTCCCTCTATATTATTGGAAACGGTATACTTATATCTGCGCACCGTTGACTATAGCATGCCCCTGTGGTACTTTATGAAATAAGAGAAGACATTGGGAGAGTATATTTATGGACCCTATGACGTTGAAAGAAACAAACGAAAGGGACAGATACATGAAGATATTAGTTGTTGAGGATGATTTAACCCTGAGTACGGGAATATGTTTTGAAATGGATTGTAACGGTTACCTGACGGTTGCCGCCTATAACTGCAAAAAGGCAAATCAGCTTATTCAAAGCGACCATTTTGATTTAGCCATACTGGATGTTAATTTGCCAAACGGAAACGGTTTTGATCTATGCCGCACCATTAAGAGCACTCATCCGGAACTGCCTGTGATTTTTCTTACGGCCAATGATCTGGAGCAGGATATATTGGAAGGGTTTGACCTGGGCGCTGAGGATTATGTGACGAAACCGTTTAATATGAAGATTCTGCTTCGCCGTGTGGAAGTTGCCCTCCGAAGGAACCGTTTCTCAGCACAGCAGACTGAGAATCTCTGGAGCGACGGCTTTCTCACACTTGATTTCAGTACACTTACTGCAATTCGCGGAAACGAAAAAATTATCATTACTTCAAATGAATACAAACTGCTGAAAATCCTGACTGAAAACGCCGGAAACATCCTGACAAGACAGACCCTTTTGGAACGGCTTTGGGACGTGGATACCAATTTTGTTGACGACCATGCACTGACTGTCACAATCAACCGCCTGAGAACAAAAATTGAGGACAATACCCATACATACATCAAAACAGTACGCGGTGTGGGATATGCCTGGATGGGAGCAGCGGTATGAAAGAAATGCACTACGCAGGATTTTGCAGAAGAGCGCTCTTAGGACTGGCTTTCTGCGCCGGAATGACAGGAGTTTTCTTCTCTTACATTCCTCCGGAATTCATACGCGGATTCCTGTTGGTTTTCTGCAGCGCTGCCATCCTTGCAACGACGCTCTGGGCGCTTTGGCAAGGGCAACTGCTCTCAGACTTTTCCAACGATATATGCGAAACCGTGGATGCTTTGATGGAAGGCCGGGAACCTGAACATCTTTTTCTGTATGAAGAAACAGCCATCTCAAAAGTACAGGAGAAACTTCTGCAATACTACGACAAAATGAGAGAGGAACAGCTGCAAAGCATACAGGATAAGCTGACCATACAAGAGCTGGTCAGTGATATATCCCATCAGGTCAAAACGCCAACAGCTAATATCCAGATGCTTACCGATATTTTGAGTCAGCACGAAATGCCCCGCAAAGAACAAAATAAATTTCTGAACCTGATGGCCGCACAAATCAACAAACTTGATTTTTTAATGCAGTCACTGATTAAAATGTCACGATTGGAAACGGGAACTTTCGTTTTACACCCGAAAGAAACAAGGTTGAATGACACAATTGCGGGGGCTGTGAGTCTGATACTCGCAAAAGCGGAAAAGAAAAATATCGTTCTTTCCGCTGATTGCGACAGTCAACTGACCGTGAAACATGATCTGAAATGGACGGCGGAAGCCATCGGAAATATTCTCGATAACGCTGTAAAATATACGCCCCAAAACGGCACAATCAACATTTCGGTCCGGCCGTGGCAATTCTACACCCGGATTGACATAAGCGATACCGGAATTGGCATTGATGAAGCTGACTATAACGCCATATTCCAACGCTTTTTTCGAGCGGAAGAAGTAGCCGCTGAGGAAGGCGTCGGTCTGGGCCTGTATCTGGCAAGAGGCATCATCACCCGTCAAAACGGATACATCACAGTAAAATCAAAAAAGGGTGAAGGAAGCACATTTTCCATATTCCTGTTAAACGAACGGAGATAATCAAAGGATGAATATAGTGGAAATACGACACCTGAAAAAATATTTCAAGGACGGACCGCAAATAATCAAAGCATTAGACGGAATTGACCTGTCAATTGAAAAAGGGAAATTTACAGCCATTGCAGGCGCATCAGGCTCCGGAAAAACTACGCTGTTAAATACAATTGCCGGGCTGTACGCTCCCACCGAAGGAACCGTAATGGTTGACGGTCTGGATTTATCAAAATTGACGGAAGAACAGCTTACGGTATTCAGACGCAGAAAGATCGGATTTGTTTTTCAGGGATATAACCTGATACCTGAATTGACAATCCGGGAAAATATCGTATTTCCTTTGAGTCTTGATGATTCCCGGCCAGATGCAGATTATCTTTCCAGCCTTGTTCATCTGCTGGGACTTGACAATTACTTAGATGCCCGCCCGCATATGTTATCCGGCGGAGCACAACAGTGTACGGCGATTGCGCGGGCCCTGATCACAAAACCCTCGATTGTTCTGGCTGATGAACCTACCGGCAGCTTTGATATGAAAACGACACAAAACGTTGCAGGATTGCTCAGGATGACTGCCGCAACATTTCACCAGACACTGGTTGTGATTACACATAATCTCGACCTTGCACAGCTTGCTGACCGGGTAATCCGGCTTCAAAACGGAAAAATTATATAACAGAGAGAATGCGCCTGACAGCCGGGCGCATTTTTCCTGTCACAAATTTGTGACATTCGTGTACCTGAATTGAGACATAGCTATGCTATCCTTCATATTTAGAAACATGCAAGGAGGAATATGCTATGAAGAATATGCTAAGTATTCTTGCCAGGCGCAGCTTCCGCGCCGGCAGAATGCGGAACCTGATTGCAATATTGGCAATCATGCTGACCACAATTCTATTTACTGCTGTTACAACAATCGGCATGGGAGCTTCAGAGTCTGTGACCCTGACTATGCAAATGCTGAAAGGAAGCTGTTCAGACGGTGATTTCCACAACATGACCGCCGAACAGCATAAGGCTTTGGACGGCGCTGATTTTATCAGGGAATACGGCCTGCGCATGCCGGTAGGGTTTCTCATAAATACCACCCGCCATAACATTGAGTTTGATGTAATGGACTCCGTTCAGGCCGAATTGACATTCAGCATGCCTGTCCACGGCAGTGTGCCAAAGGCAGAAAATGAGATTGTTACCTCGGACACGGCGCTTAAGGAGCTTGGAGTGGAGCCAGAGACAGGAGCGGTTGTCACCATCGCTTTTCCTGCCCACGGCAGGGAATATCAATTTGATATGGTGGTATCCGGCTGGTTTGAAGCCACAAATGATCAGATCAGTATGATGTGGGCGGGAACGGCATTTCGAGACGCACATCCCGATATCTTTACATACACCTATGATCGGGATCGTGAAATGGCCGGTACCTGTTATTCTGACTTTACAGCCACAAGCACAGTAAATTTACAGGAAAATCTTGATCGTTGGGTGCGGCAAATGGGCGGCGATCCGGATGCGTTGAACTCTGCCGGCATATCAGCAACGATCAATACAATGACCAATCCCAGACCGGATCCCACAACGCTTCTGCTGGGGGCTGTCATAATCGTGCTCTTTATTCTTTGCGGGTATTTATTGATTTACAACGTATTTGACATTGCAGTGATGCAGGAAATCCGCCGTTATGGTCTGTACCGCACCGTAGGTATGAGCAAACGTCAGGTAAAAAAACTGATCAACCAACAGGCGCTATGGCTTTCCTGCATTGGCATTCCCCTGGGCTTACTGGCCGGCTATTTTATTGGAAAAGCAACACTGCCTTATGTCATGAGTATTTTTTCTGACAGCTATGAGAATGTGGCAGTCAATGTAACCCCATCTCCGGTAATCTTCGCAGGAGCCGCTATACTGGCTGCTTTTACCATATTCTTATCCACAAGGAAGCCCATCCGCACGGCAGCAAATATCCCACCCATCGAGGCATTCCGCTATGTGGAGGCAGTGACAGTCAGAAAAGCCACGAAGAAAAGCGCTGCCGGCGCCAGCCTGCCCCGGCTGGCATGGTCTAACTTAGGGCGTAATAAACGCCGCTCCGCTTTTATTGCAGCTTCTCTAACACTATGCGTTGTCCTGCTTAATTGTACGGGCATTGCCGCTGACAGCGTGGATATCGAAAAACAGGTATCTTACAGTATCCGAACCGACTTCGCCGTAGTGAACGCCGTCAGCACAAACATTATGAAAGGCTTCACCCGGCGCGAGCACAGACTGGGGCGGAAAGTGATCGACGCCATCAACACACAGCCGGGCGTCAATGGGGCTTCGGCTGTCTATAAAAACACTTTGGACGACAGCAATGTGACCTATGATTTTCCGGTGGAATTCGTCTGCACCGGCACGGATGAAAAGACCGGCATCGCCTATGCTTCCACTGAAAATGCGGTCTTCTTTAACCTGGGCGATGATGGAAATGCACTCTGCAATGTATACGGCATGGAAGAAAGGGCCATTGCCCGCATGGATATTCAGGAAGGTGAAACAGACGCACATACGCTCTATGAACAGATGGCAAACGGTGAAGGCGTACTGTTAGGGGTTAAATCTGATATGGGAACGTCTGTTTTGAATCCCGCGTTTGATTTGCTTGATGTAGGCGACATCATTACGGTTTCTAAAAACGGCAAACGAATTATGGAACTGCCTGTGTTGGCAAAGGCCGCCCTCAATGGCGATGACGAGGAAATCAGGTATACCACCAACGGTCCTTTTGAAGTTGGAAAAGATGGTCTGTTTCTGTACCTTCCGACCAGCATTTACACTGAAATTTACGATCAGCCAGTCATTTATAAATATTCTTTTGATGTAGAGGATGAGCACCAGGCTGCAATGTGTGAGTTTCTGGAGGACTATGTAGAAAATGTGGACCCCAGTCTGAATTACATTTCCGCCGAGGATGCCCGGCAGGATGCTATGACAACCCGTACCATGCTTCGATTTGTCGGCAGTTTAATCGGAATTATCTTTGGTGCGGCCGGTGTACTAAACTTAATAAATACCATCATCACCACGATTCTGGCGCGACGTCACGAATTTGCAACCATGCAGAGCATTGGCATGACAACAAAACAGTTGACTCGTATGATGATTTGGGAAAGTGTTTACTATGTTTTCGGTGCGTGTATAGCCGGCCTGTGCCTGTCCGTGGTTCTTGCATTTACTGTGGTAAAGATGCTTGTCGACGGAATCTGGTACTTCACTTTCCACTTTACTCTTGTTCCCGCTGCCAATGCATGTGTTCTATTGCTGATTGTTGCTGCACTTGTACCGATTGCCGCATTGAAACGATTCAATAAAGGCAGCATTGTTGAAAAGCTGCGCGTTGCAGACTAATCCGATTCTGTGTGCAAATATCATTTTGCAGACCGATTGAATAAATCTTTCCTGTACTGGAAATACTACCCGCAAACAGGTGATTACCTGAATATCCATCAATTTAAGAAAAGGAGATTGTAACTATGCAGTTAACACAAAAAGAAAGTTCCCTCGTAAAAGACCTTCTTGACCAGGAGAAAGTCTGTATCCAGAAATATGAATTTTATGCCGAGTCCGCTAAAGATCCTGAGTTAAAAGAATTATTCGGGAAATTAAAAAAGGATGAACAGGAACATTTCAATTCGCTCTCCGAACTTCAAAAAGGTTCCCTCCCGACAGTTCCCAATCCCAGAGAATCTATGGCAGCCGGCTATTCTCCGAAAGCGACCTATAAAAGCGGCGAGAACACAAACGACAAATGCCATGATGAATTTCTCTGTACGGATTCGATCAGTTCGGAAAAAATGGTCTCTTCCGCATACAACAGTGACCTTTTCCAGTTTGCTGCGACAGGTATCCGCAAGCTTTTGAACCATATTCAGACCGAAGAGCAGGAACACGCTGAAATGATCTATAAATATAAGACAGCTAACGGTATGGCATAGAAAATTACATTTTATAGATTGAGAAATCAAAACTCCCGACTGATCGAATCAGCCAGGAGTTTTTCTCATTTCATCTATCAGACGCTGCAAAAATATTTATGTCAACGGATATTCATCCATGTGCCTGATCAGCTCATCGACTGTCGTAAACGCAAGCCCTGTGACCGTATCTGCGCAGCCATAGTAAATCGCAATTCGTCCAGTCGGCGCATCACAGAGCGCCGCACACGGGAATGTCACATTCGGCACATCTCCCACGCACTCGTAATATTCATACGGCGCAAGTATATAATCTCTGCTCCTCTTCTTCACCTTCCAGGGCTCCTCAAGATCAAGAAGCGCACATCCCATACGATACACGTAACCATTACACGTCGTAAGCACACCATGATAAATTAAAAGCCAGCCTTCCTCCGTCTCAATCGGCACAGGCCCCGGACCGATCTTTGTACTCTGCCATGCACTGACATCGCCTTTCACCGCTCCCATCATGTATCTGTGTCTGCCCCAAAACTCCATGTCCTTACTCTGACTCACAAAAATGTCGCCAAACGGAGTATGCCCCGTATCACTTGGACGGCTCATCAACATGTAATGCCCGTTTATTTTCCTCGGAAACAAAACTCCATTTCTATTGTATGGAAGGAACGCATTTTCGAGCTGAACAAATTTCTGAAAGTCAAACGTATACGCAACGCCTATCGTCGGACCATGATATCCATTGCACCATGTAATGTAATATCGGTCTTCGAGATAGCAGACTCTGGGATCATACCTGTATTCTCTGTTCAAAATTTCTCCATCCGCTCCTTCAAATACAATAGGGTCATCTGCGATCTCCCAGTGAATCCCATCACTGCTCCTGCCGCTGAAAATATCCATGCTGACCGAACGGCTGTCACAACGGAATACGCCGGCAAAGCCATTGCCAAATGGAACGACCGCACTGTTAAACACACTGTTTGAGTGCTTATTTCCATCTCTTCCAATAATTGGATTTTTTTCAAAACGCCACACCGGTGCATTATCACCCTCTTTTCTTTCCTGCCAGGGTATGTTAGGCAGCGCACTTCCAATTACTTTTGTCATAAAAACCTCCTTAAGAATGTATTAAATTTCAATTTCCCATTTGCATATGTACTAATTAATGATATAATGGCATCTGGGTAAATTGCAAATGTTTTATTTAGAAAGTGAGGAATATTATTATGACAAAAAGAAGCTTAACACTTCTTGCCCTGCTTTCCTGTACCGTTCTTGCTACGGGATGCGGCAAAAAGGAAGAAGCTGCTCCGGAAGAGCCGTCTACCACTCCCGTCATTGAAGTCGGCGGAGAAGAGCCTGCTCCGGAACCATCTGAGGAAGAGCCTGTTGAAGAGGAAGAAGAAACAAGAGAGGGAATGTACCGCAGCGAACTGACAAATGAATGGCTCGACGAATCTTTGAAGAACCAGAGGCCAATCGCGGCAATGGTTGATAATGAAAAAACTGCGCTCCCGCATTATGGCCTGTCCACAGCGGACATTGTTTACGAAATGACAAACAGTACCATGAATCAGGGTGTTACACGTTTCATGGTTATGGTAAAAGATTGGGAAAAAATTGAACAGCTCGGAAGTATACGAAGCGTCAGACCTACCAACCTGCAGATTGCACCCGAATGGAATGCGGTAGTCTGCCATGACGGTGGTCCCTTCTATATTGACCTTTTCCTGAAAAATGATTTTGTAGATCATTTCAGCGGAACATTTTCCCGTGTAAATAACGGAAAAGCAAGAGAATTCACCGAATATATTTTACCTGGCGATCTGGAGAAGAATTTCTCTAATTCGAATGTAGATAGAGAATACAACCAATACTATATCGGCCCCCATTATCAGTTCGCAAGTGAGAAAAATCCTGTGGACTTATCGTCCGATTCCAACGCAAAAGATGCAAAAAGGGTTGATCTTCCGTTTCACCACAACAATCCCTTCCTGGAATACAATGAATCAGACGGACTGTACTACTACTCAGAATATGGCTCCGCTCATGTAGATCCGGGTAATGGAAACGCACAGTTATGTTTCAAAAATATCTTAATTCAGAATGCATATCTGGAGAAGCTGGATGACAACGGATATATGTATTTCCATTCCGTCGATTCCAACCGTGATGGCTACTACATCACAAACGGAAAAGCAATTCCTGTAACCTGGTCAAAGATTGATGATATGAATCCTACCCGTTACTATGATATGGATGGAAACGAAATCAAAATCAATACCGGAAAAACCTACGTTGCTCTTGTTCCGGAAGGAGATTGGGGCGATCTGAAAATTGAATAGACAGGAAACATCGAATCTATGAATACCGGGTCAGAAAACGGACAGCCTCCGTTTTTCTGACCCGATTTTTAAATCAGGAAACACATACAACGGCTTTCCTGCTGCCTGAATCCCACACTATTTTCTAAGCCCTCTTGGATAATGATTTTTCATCTTATCCCCTGCGAGTTTTCCCCATCCGACACCATACGAATCCACAGTAATCAGATACCACCCTTTGTCGCCTGATGCGGGAAATGTCTGTCCGTTCAGATATGCTTTTATTCCCGCGCCATCCGCCGGGAAATCATATCGGTATCTGACATCGGACGGACGCAGTGCAAGCGCAAGTGCATGAGATGGCTCAAACCGGTTCTTTTTGATTGTTCCCAGATGCAGGCCCGGACGCAGCACCTTAAGCCCATCTAACAGAGGCGTCCCTTCCGGCGCCAGATAAAGCTGGCTGCCGAATTTCAAATATATACCTTCTTCTTTCTTCGTAAGAAACGCATCCCGGAACTCGACATACTCTCTTAATTCCTTTTCCGAAATTCCTCTCTCAAGTTCTCTTTTCTCTGAAAAGGTTTTTGATTTCTTCGATTTCTCCTTTTGCACCGTACCGTCCGTCTCACAAACCGCCGCCTCATCAGAAGCGTTTTCTCCTGTGCGGCACAGTATCGCCGCAAAATGTCCCTCACCTTTTATTCTGTGCGGCCAGAGGCGGATTGTCTTCCTTAGCTCACTCAATGCATCCTCGCCCCATTCAGGCACGCCCTCGCACATCCCCTCTGTTTGAAACGGCGGCTCCAAAAGCTTAAAATCAGGGTGACGGCTCAGAAAACGGCTGATACTGCCCTCATTCTCCTCCGGCGCAAATGTACAGGTTGAATAGACCATCCTGCCGCCCGGACGAAGCATGCCGGACGCGCAATCCAGTATTTCATCCTGCCGTCTGGCACAGAGCTCTACATTCTCAGGACTCCATTCTCCGCATGCCTCCTCATTTTTCCGAAACATTCCCTCACCGGAACATGGCGCATCCACCAGAATGCCGTCAAAATATTCCGGAAAATAAGCCGCCAGCTTTTGCGGCGTCTCATTCGTCACAACCGCATTGCAGATTCCCATTCGTTCAATATTTTCAGATAACACTTTTGCCCGTGTCGGATGAATTTCATTACATACAAGAATCCCTTTTCCTTCCATATACGCGCCAATCTGCGTGCTCTTCCCGCCGGGCGCCGCACAGAGGTCAAGAATCCTCTCCCCCGGCCTGGGACGAAGCAGCGCAGCCGGCAGCATAGCGCTTGCTTCCTGTATATAGTAAAGGCCTGCATCGTGATACGGATGCTTTCCTGCCCTGTTGCCTTCCTCGTAATAATACCCTTCCTTTTCCCATGCAACACGTCCGGACGTAAGATTCAGCCGGGCGGCTCCTTCTTCTGTATCTCCTTTCAGCGGATTCATGCGCAGAGAGTGAAAAGCATCCTTCTCATAACTTTTCTGGAAATCCTCATACTCTTCTGCCAGCATATCTTTCATTCTTTGCTCAAATTTCTCCGGAAGATTCATTCGTCTCTCCTATTTCTTAGCTCCGCAGCAAATTGCATAATTTTCCGCCGCTTTCTTCCAGTTTACTACATGAAACCAGTCATCTACATAATCTGCGCGGACATTCTTATGTTTCAGATAATATGCATGTTCCCACACATCAATATTCAAAATCGGACATACCGAAAGCGGAATCGGCGTATCCTGATTCATCGTTGTTATAATCTTTAAGCGCCCGCCTCTTCCTGCCACAAGCCACGCATAGCCGGAGCCAAAAACAGACAGCGCAGCCGCCTTAAACTGATCTTTAAAGGACTCAAAGCTTCCAAAGTCCTGTACAATCGCATCCAGAAGCGCCCCTGACGGCTCTCCCGCATCATTTGACAGCCCGCTGAAATAGAATCGATGATTGTAGACGCCCCCACCGTTATTCTTAACCGGCACCCGGAGTTCCTCGGGAAGTTCATCCGCATAGAAAAGCAGTTCCTCCAGAGAAATCCTTTGCAGACGCGGCGCGTCCTTTAATGCTTTATTCAAATTATCTATATAAGTCTGTAAATGCTTGTCATGGTGCAGATACATCGTCTGCACATCAATATAGGGTTCCATTGCCGTATAAGAATAAGGCAGCGGAAGATTGACAAAACAGTAGTAATCCTGCATAATCATTCCACTCTTTTTTTCTATTCATATGCCAGAATCCTGATTCTGATAACCGGACACTCCCATTTGTTTTTTAATTTCCTCCGATACCGTCCGCATCGGAAAATTTCTGCCCTCCGGCGATTTCTGTGAAAACGCCTCAAGCGCATTCTCCTTCGCTTGTTTGATTTCTTCCAGAAGTTCACGGGCGGACACAAGCGCACATCCCTGTCCACGGATGATAATCTGCTCCAGTCCGTCGGAAGTTGCAACCGTTACCCTGTATTTGCGCCCATTTTCATGCGCAAATTTTTCGATATACTGATCGGCGGTTTCCGCCTCCTGTGTATACACCACATGAATATTGTGGTAATCCGTAATTTCCGTTTTGTGCCCCTTCACACGATACGCATCAAATACCACAATCAGACAGCACCTGCGCATTGCCTGATAGTCGCACAGAATGTCAAGGAGCCGCCCCCGTGCACCGTCTATATTGTCCTTTGCAAGCGCTTTCAGTTCCTCCCATGCATAGATCACATTATAGCCATCCACAAGAAAATACTCCTTACGGGCATCCGTATTCTGCTTTCCTGTCTTGTACGCTCCTGTATCGCCCGGAATATTTTCCGGTGATGGCTCACGCTTTCTAAGACTCCAGTGTGTCCTGCGGGGTTCACCTTTTTCCTTCTTATTCGCACCGGAAGCACGACTTAAAATCGCATCAATCTCCTCCACTCCGATGCTTCTCTCCCCGCGGCTTCCGGAAGGGACAGCCTGGCGCATCTTTTCCACCTCATGGGAACGACTGAAAATACTCGGAAGATGCATATGCTCCTTTACCTGGTCCCAGCTTACGGTATAACCGGCGCCATGCGCACAGAAAACCGAACCAGTCGGATTCTCCAAATCACGCTCCGAATCATACCGGAAACTTTCAATCACAAAATCGGCATTATGGCAGGGCCGGTACCCGGAAAAAGAGAGAAACAGCCTTCCGCGTCCGCCTGAATAAGCCGCAACCTCCCGCTGGTAATCCTTGATTTCAAAAACTGGCACGATACCTGTCAGCGCCGCCATCTCCCCCATGAGTTCGGGCGCCCCGAATTCCCCGGACATTCTCTCCATATCGTTCATAACACGTCCAACCAGTTTTTCCGGCACTTCCAGGCGGAATTCGTAATAGGGTTCCAGAAGAACCGAATCCGCCTCCTTTAAGCCCTGCCGCACTGCACGGTATGTCGCCTGCCGAAAATCTCCGCCCTCTGTATGTTTCAAATGCGCACGCCCTGATTTCAGTGTAATCCGCAAATCAGTGATGGCGGAACCGGTGAGCACACCCTTATGCTCCTTCTCATATAAGTGTGTCAATATCAGCCTCTGCCAGTTCACGGCAAGCATGTCCTCACTGCAATCCGACCGTATTTCCAGTCCGCTTCCTGCCGGAAGCGGTTCCAGCATAAGATGCACCTCGGCATAGTGGCGGAGAGGCTCAAAGTGTCCAACTCCTTCCACCGCATCGGCTATCGTTTCCTTATAAACAATGTTTCCGGCCCCGAAGGATACTTCCACGCCAAAGCGTCCGGCAATCAGGCTTTTTAAGACCTCAAGCTGCACCTCTCCCATAATCTGCACCTGAATTTCCCTGAATTCCTCCAGATACACAATATGAAGTTCCGGCTCCTCCTCCTCAAGCGTCCTAAGCCTGGGCAGCATCTGTGCAGCGTCGCACCCATCCGGCAATTCAATCCTGTACCTTAATACCGGCTCCAGAAGAGGAACGGAATTTTCCTTTTCCATTCCCAGTCCTTCGCCTGCCGCTGCCTTCTGTATCCCTGTTACCGCACAAATGACACCTGCCTGCGCCTCCTGCACACTTTCATACTTCGCACCGGAATAGATACGTATCTGATTGATCTTCTCATCCCCGATCATACTGCGCACCTTCAGACTTCCACCCGTAATTTTCATATGCGTAAGCCTGTTTCCGTTCTCGTCTCTTGAAATCTTTATGACGCGCGCGCCGAAATCGGGCGGATACTTTCTCTCTCTGCAAAACCGCTCGATACCATCGAGGAATTCCGAAACGCCCGACAACCTGAGCGCCGCGCCGAAGAAACACGGAAAAATCTTCCGTTCTGTAATCAGACGGCAGATTTCATCGTCTTTCACCGTTCCTTCCTTCAAAAAATATTCCAGAACATTTTCATCGCTCATTGCGATGCTCTCCGCAAACAGCTCTGTGCCTTCCTCAGAAAAATCAATGCATCCGTCCCCGAACCGCTCCTGTACCTGCGCCATAAGCATGTCCTTGTCTGTACCGCTTTGGTCCATCTTATTAAAGAACACAAAAACGGGCACTCTGTAACGTTTCAAGATTCGCCAGAGTGTCTCTGTATGTCCCTGTATGCCGTCCGCACCGCTGATGATTAAAACCGCATAATCAAGCACACGAAGCGTCCTCTCCATTTCCGCCGAAAAATCCACATGCCCCGGCGTATCAAGCAGGGTGACTCTCATGTCCTTCCAGCAGAATACTGCCTGCTTCATAAAGATCGTAATGCCGCGTGCACGTTCAAGCTCATGCGTATCAAGAAACGCATCTTTATTATCCACACGCCCCTGCCTGCGGATACTGCCGCTCTCATAGAGCATTGCTTCCGCGAGAGTTGTTTTGCCCGCATCAACATGGGCGAGTAGACCTATACAAATATGATTCGTTGATTTCTTTTCTTCTCCTTGATTGCCCATGAAAAGGTCCCCTCTCCATAAAATATGTTTTTTAGTATATCACAGGAGGATGATATTCTGGCTTTCTGGCATTTTAATAGCCCCCAATCTGTTAGTCTGCTAAAGACCCTCAGCAGAAAGAGTACTTAGTCTGCTCAAATCGAATATTATATATACCACTTATACATATATGTTTGTCTGTAGATTGAAGCGCTTCATTCAAGTTTATAAAAATCGGCACATCATTTGGCTGATTGGCTATTGCCTTTGTATCTATTATACATGACAAATCTTTCTTCATAGATATCCTATCAATTTCAATAATCATTTTCTGCCTTTTGCCATAAATATTTCTAAGTGATAGTTATTACTTTGAAATTCGAGCAGCTTCTCCTGAACCAGTTTTTCCACAGCACGCTCATTACTTACCTTTTCCCCTTTTGTATTATATGGCACCGGATGGAGCAATAAATATTCTCTACTTCCAGAAAATAAATACCCATACTCATATTCGGCTTGCCCGGTGTGAATCTCGTCTAGCAATCGCTCATATTCACCTTTATCACTTTCACTATTCAGCTTTTATTTTTAATGAACAAAAGCTCTGAAATACACATCAAAACCATAAAAATCTCCAATTCGGAGTGTTTACGCGACGAGGTATACCAACAGGGCTTATCTGTGACGCTCCGGCGCAAACAGCCGCAACTCCATATTTTTAAGTATACCACATCACAAGAGGAAGTGCCAGACAGAATACTACACCGTAAAGGTATGGACTTTATCTTCTGTTGTTTTTTCACCATACTTTATGCTATACTGTTTTATATATCATTTCGTTCTACGCAAAAATCGGCAGCTCCCAACTCCACTTTACAAAAGAGGTCTTCAAAATGAATGATGAACGAAGAAAATCGAGAAATGTGACAATTGTTTTGTTCCTTTTATGTATATGTACTGCTTTGGCATGTTTCGGAATTTTCATCTGCATCGTAGTTATCAGCCGGAGTCAGGGGCCTGTCAGCCAACAGATGATTACTGTCTCTAAAATTATTGTTATGACAGGGATATTTTTTCTGGTGCTGGCTTTCGGGCATCTGCTGCCAATCTTAATCTCTTACAAGAACATGAGAAAAGGAGAATCTGATATGTCTGAAATTTTTGATGAAACAAACATGCGGGAGGCTCTGGACAGATACATACCCAGCGGAGAAACACTGCTTGCAGGTATACACGCAATTGCAAGAGAAATAAACATAAAGTGTATTTTCAGCAAATGCATACGCACAGAACACAAACTGATCCCGGATGAAAACGGAGTCACCGCTGAACTGAGCAAAAAGAAAAACTCTACATATGATATTTATATCGGCATTACACAGTCTTCCCTGGTTTTTTCCGACTGCGAGACCCAGATGTACCTCTATGAGTTTAAAGAGAATCCCAATGTGGGCCAAGCAGGTATACAGGAAGTTACATCGGATATTTATTTTACAGATATCGGAAAGTGTTTTCCACTGGCAGACATCCAAAGCTGTGAAATAAAAAAAGGATGGATGGGTTCTGTTAAATGCCGCCTTACCATGAAAAACGGAAGCTATTTCAGGCTTTTATTTCCAAAACTCGGCGGGCTTGGCGGAGGCATGCCGCATCATACAAAATACCGCGAAGCAATTATTGCACGGCTGAACAAGAATACGCATTTGACGGATATTTAAATTCTGCTAATGACGCTGTTTCAATAAAACTTTTCATTTGAGCTTCTGTGATTCCACACTACCGAAATCCAAACCCGGATCAATCATCAATGGGAAGAATGACAGGCAGATTTGTCCGCCTGCCATTCTTCGGTGTGGAACTTAGAAGTTCTTAGCAAAACGCCCATTGGCGTGAACTTCAGAACTTCTTTACAAACGAATCCCGCGCCACCGATTCACACAAGCAAAAATCTCCTGTTTCCTCACAGACGCAAGATTGCAGGGAACAAGACTCCCCTGACACACCGCTGCATATCCTTTTTTCTCAAGCATATCCCACAGAGCGTCCACAATCTGCACAACGCTTCGCTTCCCGTCGAACAGATTCCGGCCTGCATATTTCATAAGCAGCCCCAGAAGGTTTAACTGCTCGCCGTCCGCAAGCTGCTCCACATAGCGAAGGTCAATCGCATCCCTGTCAATTGAAATCGTATCCCTTCCCGTCGTCTTTATTTTAATGCGGTCATTCTGACAGAACGCGCGGTTCTCCTTTACGATACGTGCAAAACCAGGCTCTTTTGCCGGCTCTATTCCATCATTCGGCATCGGAAATTCCGCCGCCTCTTTCTTCGCCAGTTCCGTAATCTCAAACGGTTCGTACCGGTTCATCTGTACGATACAGTCCGCCTTATGGAAATAAGACCCACAGCTTCCCGCAACAAGAACCGTTGAAATACCGTATCTTTCATACAGTTCCCGTATTCTGTCAATAAACGGGATAATCGGCTCCGCATCACGATTCACCACGCGCTGCATCAGCTCATCCCGTATCATAAAGTTCGTCGCGCTCGTATCCTCATCAATCAGAAACAGACGCGCGCCCGCCTCCATCGCCTCCACCACATTTGCCGCCTGAGAGGTGCTTCCACTTGCATCCTCCGTCTGAAACGATTTCGTATCCTTTCCATTCGGCAGATTGCGGATAAACATTGAGATATCGACGTTTTTAATGCTCCGCCCATCCTCTGCGCGAAGCTTCACCGCAGTATCATCCGTAATGACAAACTCCCGTCCGTCCCCATTTATATGATGATATACGCCAAGTTCCAGCGCCTTTAAAAGCGTTGACTTCCCATGATATCCGCCGCCCACGATCAGCGTGACGCCCTTTCTTATCCCCATTCCCCGGATTTCCCCGCGATGAGGCAGTGTAACGGAAACCTCCATTGACTCCGGTGAGCAGAAGCGTACGGCATCTTTCATCGGTTTTCCCGAAATACCGGACTCTCTCGGAAGTACGGAACCATTTGCGACAAATGCCGCCAGTCCCATACCCGGAAGCGCATCTCTTAAATACTGCTGGTCCTCCGCCAGAAAGACCGTCCGCTCCACATCCTTCTGATTCAGTGACGCGTAAAACAGCGCTCCCTTCACACATCCCGGCATAAAGTCAAAAAATATCTTAATCAGCTCACCGGAATTTACAGTGCGCCCGTTTGCAGGAAATCCTACCTCCATCCGCACAACGACATCTCCCGTCCTCTCACTGATCTCGCAGGCGCTCCTGGCAAGCACCTCCTGACCGCACCGGCTCACCGCCATAAGGCCGCTCTTCCCGGAACCTTTCGCCTGAAACGACACCTTTGCGATTCTCGCGGAAAACTGCCTTAAAATATAATCCTGAAGAGCTGTCCTCATGCATGCCTTCGCATAATAGCCGGCCGGAAATCCGGCCTTTGCGCCTTTTACATGAATGCTGACCTTTGAGGGAGACGCGAACGGGTCCCCCTGCACATGATCCACCGAAAGCATATAAGACACGAAATCGTAGCTTCCTTTCACTTCCTTGTACGCCGGATATCCCCTGTGGTCAATTTTCCTAAGCAGATTTCTCAATTCTTCTGATGATTTCATTTTCTGTTTCCTTTCCTGTATCTGTAATAGCTCTTATACCGCAGTTTGCCCGCTGCAAACGTTCCGGGCAGCGCATGCCCCTTCTCATTTCAAACAAATGCGCCATAATCTTTCAATGGATTTGATTCAATATAGACGGATCCTTGATCTTACCGTCTTCTGCCAGAAACACAATCTTCGACATGATCTCCGCCGTTTTCGGGTCCTCATCCACAAACGGGAGAAACAACTTTCCCCGATGCTGGCTGTGCACCGGCAGAATATACAGCATCGCGCCGCCCTCCTGGTGCACCACGCCGCTTCCAAGATGCACATTATAATTCCCTCTTGTCCCCCGTATCAGCGCATGACTCTCCTTCAATACTACATTGTCAAGCCGGAACAGCGGCAGGTTAAATTCTATAATGGCCCTGCGCATTTCAATTGTTGAATGGCTCGTCTCCGGGTCCACGCCGCCTGCATGCGCTACACTCACAGCAAGATCCACATCCCGCATTACTTCACTGTAAATCAAATCCGGAACCTGTCCAATACAGAGCGGCTCAAACGTCTTCCGGTCTGAGAATTCCACCCACTCAAGCGTCGGGGCTTCCACATCACTCGGAGTAAACCAATCCGCAAGCGCATAAATCCTCGCTATCACATTCTCCTTATAGTAGACTTTCTGCAGGCCCTCCTCATAATCTGCAATCCAGCGCCGCCCTTTCAGGCACCCGACGGTCTTCTTCGGCTGAATCTGGTTTCCGGCAAACATTCTGGACGACTTCAGTCCCAGTTCCTCCGGCAGTTTTACATACAATTCCCGAAATACCTGCTTAAACGGCTGGCGGATTTTCCGCTCAAATAAATATTTCTGATATGAGTGCCATACACCGGCCCGATATAAGTCAAGCGGATGGGCAATCCTGATTTTCTGTTCCGCATGAAGCTGCCTGCAGCTTCCATCCCATGAAACAAGACGGATTCCCACCGCCCCGCACGCAGCGGATTCCTCACAGGACAAAAATCCCGACGTTTTACCACTGATAAATACAAGCGGCTTAAGAATTGCCTGAACAACCGGATTTCCCATAAGCCCTGCCGCCTCCGATGCCATAAATTCCGCTCCGTCCTCCATCGACTCTTCCATCAGCTTCTTTGTCCTGATATACTGCTCTTTCAGCTTCTTATGCGCTTCTTTTACTTCAACCACATACCCGTTCTTCCCAATCCGCGAAGGAACGGATTTCAGCATTTTTTCACCTTTACGACACAGGACAGCGCTCTTTCCCATTTCATCCACCTGAAGACAGATTTCGATATCTTCTACGGCCGTCCACTCCATATAAGATGCAAATTCTCCCGCAAGACGGCTCTCCATATTCAGCGTCAGCCTTGTCACATCCGCAAATCCGGCATGAACGCTTAAGTTCACAAGCGCGGTCTGCGCCGCCGCTGATTCACTCGCACGCCTCTGCGCGCCAAATTGTTTCGATTCCTTCGCGAATTTCTGGATAAACTGATATCTGTTCAGAATATCCTTTTCCCGGCCTCTCCCAAACGGCACAAGTCCGTAGCTCATCAGCAAATCCTTATTCCGTTTCTCCTCAATCTGATCTTCTAACTCCTGAAGACTTATTTTTCCGGAAGCTGCATCTGCATATTTTCTTGCCCTGGAATGTTTCTGCCCATCCGAAATGTATTTTGCCGCCTTATAAAGCATCGAAAAATTTTTCTCGCCAAGTTTTCCATATGCCTCCTGAAACCAGTCGATATCAAATGCTCCGCCCTGCAGCTCCTCTCCGGATAACGGCGTATACTTTGCAATCATTGCAAGTTTCTGATCGTCAAAACGCTCGTCCATATGAGCCATAAAATAATAACACCCGCTCTTTAATCCTTCCAGCCCCAGATATTCCTGTATAATATCCATCCATTGCGGCGCATACATAGCTACCTCTACCAGACGCTGCGCACTGATGTTCGCCTGTGAAAGCGCCTTGCCAAGCGCTTTTGCGTCATCTCCTTTTGCCGGATAACATGCCTTCAGAAGAAGGCTTAATACCTCCTTTTTTGTGTAGACCGCCGAATAATACCACGAATAATATGTCTCACGTCCAAGCGTATCTTTTCCGAGCGCCATTAAAATGCGTACAAGATACCCGATTCCCTCGATATACGTAATCCCTCCGATGTCCTCTGAAAAAACAGTCTCCGCCTCTCCGCGGCGCAGTTCCGTATCCACCATCACAGGCACAATCGAATCATACAGCTTCCGAATAAGCTTCCGGCACCAGCTCTCCCGGCCCGTGAGTTCTTCCGCCTGACGGAGAATTTTCTCTCCCATATTCTCTCCAAAAAACTGTTTCCATAACGCAGTATTGAAAGGCTTTGCAAACTCTTCCTTCACAAACTGCGTCAAGGCCCGCAGACAATTCTTTCTGTTGAAATATTCCAGCATGGCTTTCAGAAGAATATCCCAGGAAATCAGCTCCATATGATACGCCTTCAAAAACCAGTACGGCGCAATTGGCGTAATCGGCTGCATGTTTAAACTGTTATACCGATTCATATCAGAATAAAATCTGGACTTTTCCGTCTCCCTACTACATTTCAGCTCCAGTTTCCACGCTGCATAAAAGGCTTTCTGAAATTCGGTGTCCGTATCCCAATATCCAAGTCCCTCCAGAAAACGGTCCAGAAAACGCAGGTCTTTTACCGGGACAGATGCCAGCGTAGAGGAGTTGTTCCATGAGGTATAATGGTATTCCACTTTTTTATTTTCAGAGTCAATCACCGTAAGGAGGGCTGAAGCAGCCTCAAGCCCTGCCTGAAGCAGCAATTTCCGGTCCATATATTCATATCGGTAATTAAGGCGTACGGCCCGAACCTGTGTTTCGTAATCAAGCGCAAACAATTCCGGCGCAAAAGGCTCCCTTCCAAAAACCGCCTGATAAAATTTCTTACTGTTGCGGTACACCTCTTCATTAAACAGTAAAAGCCTCGCCTCCCATTCGATAAAGACAGCGTAATCTTTGATTTCCTCCTCATAAAAAGCTCTGAATTTTTCCTCAAGAGGAAAATTCTCAAGACAATATAAGCCGGTTCTGTCTGCTTTTTTCTGTGGTTTGTAGCAGTTACCCAGAAGCTCCTTTCCGCCATAGGCCGCCTCATACTCGTAATCCCTGTTCTCCTGAATCAGTGCGTCCAGTTTTTTTATCTTCTTAATAATTTCTTCTTCCGAAAGAGAAATACATTTCAAAACGGCGCTGCGACCTTCCTCCCCTTCGGGTATCTGTACCGGAGCGTCCGGATTATAGATGCCATACCCTCTCTTATCCGACCGATTTGTACTGCTCTCCTCCTGATCAAGAATTTCTTTTAATAATAATTTCTCTTTATCCGTGGGATTCAGGATTCCGGCGGCAAGCCCCTTCACATTATGGTAAAATTCAGTTTTCTCTTCCTTTTTTGACAGCCGCAGCAGCAGATCAAGCCCGGCAATACGCTTTTCCTCTTTCTTGTCCGTCAACAGGCGTTTCAGACATTCAGCCATGTCCGCATCTTCCTGTTTCATCAAAAACTCCAAAAGCTCTCTGCGAAGCCTGCCGCGCTTAAACCGAAGCATATCTTCCATCAAAAGAAAATCTTCTTTCCCCAAAGACAGTTTCTTAACCAGCTCGACCGCTTTTTCGGAAGTTGATTCCTCCGCATTTCCCATATACTGAATCAGCAGCTTCCTCTGCGCCGCATTCTTCGGATGATACAAAAGCAGGTTCAGAAGATATCCCCTGTCATAACTGTAGTTTCCGACCGAAATTTCCCCTAACATTGCAGCCATCTCCGTGATCTTTTCTTCATCCTGTAACACAAAAGCGGTAAAAGCCAGCAGTAAGACTACCTCGGACGGTTTTAATTCCACATAATGCCACGGGAAAATGCATGGGTCATAAAGTACACCTTTTTTCGGGAGCTGCCTGTAAATGCTCCAAAATTTTGTGTACTGCTCCTCCGCATCCTTTCTATCCCTGAAGTAATCGGTGATTACCGGTGTTTCCGGTCTCTGCAGCTTCTCGGAGCTGCCAGTATCCTTATGCAGAAGATCAAATATAAAGCTGCGAAGACGAACCGTATAGGCAGGCATAAAAGCGGCCACAAGCTCCAGATCATCCGTATGCTCCAGAATAACCTTTCGCGCTGTCTTCCTCATGATCTGCTCGTCAAACAGATTTCCATTATAAAACGATGCGGAAAGCTTCTGGTTCTTACTGCCGTGGTCAACCAGCTCTGTCATAGCATCCACTGCATTTTCCGCCTCTTCAAACCCCAGGGCCCACAAAGCAGCGTTTATGGCAACCGAATCATTCGTCTTCAGCTGAGCCGCACAGAACGCCTTATCCCGCAGACACTGTCCCATCAGTTGCAGCAGTTTTCCGTTCACCCTGTCCACATTTCCCTCGTCAAAGATTCCAATCCAGGTTGATACTGCCCGCTTCACCGACGAATACCGAATCAGATCATTTTCCTCAACAACCTGAAGAAGCGTCATAAACGCCTCTCTCGTCCCCTCATCCATCGCCTCGCAGATTACCTGGCGCAGTCCCTCCTGAAGCCTTGCCGCCAAAAGCAGATCGCCTGTCAGCCTGTGCAGCTTGTGATGATCTGAGCGCAGAATCCCGAGTATCATTTCCCGGTCCAGATATGCCGTATTATTCTCACTTAAAATCAAATCTTCCAGAGCGCTTATAACTGCCTGATTTCCCCTGTCAATTTCCGCCGCGTAGATCAGACTGAAATTTTGGCTGAAATTCCACTGGCTTCCGATATAATCCAGTTTTTCCTCATCGAAACGCCGGTAAATAATATCCTCAAGGTTTTCCCCGCAGTAAAACAATTTCTCGTACGACATCAGCAGGGAAAACGCACGGCGAACCGACGGCCCATATCCCGCCGTGCGCACAGTCCTCCTGCTCCACCCATATGAAAATGGAAACTGATTTAATTTGTCAATTATATACAGGTAGGATTCCTGATATTTTTTGGGGACAAAGACATCCAGCAGCGCCTGATGCATATATTTTCCGGGCAGAATACCCTTCTGTCTGAACCACTGGGACGGCGTCTTTTTCTCCTCCGCATAAAACTGTTTTTCTATCTTTCCAAGCGCACCCCAGCTTTTCCCGTCTTTCCTGCTATAGCCGGCAATTTCCCAGGCAAGCTCTTTATCATGTCCGGATAGCTTGTCTATACGTCTTTCTAAGTCCTCTCTCAACCTGTCACTAATCACTTTTCTTGTCATATAATTAAATTCCGCCATCGTACCCCTCCATTTCGACGCTTTCCCCGTTTCCTCACGAAAGAAACGTCAGTCTGACAAACGTAAACACACTCTCCTCGGTTACTGCCACCGCTTCATCCAATTCCCTCAGCGGCTTATTGTCAATAAAAATCCGATAAATGCCGTCCCCAAAGCACTGAACTGCATTCTCCTGCGCCTGTTCAATTTCCGCTCGTGCTTCTCCATAATTTACACCAAAGGAAATCTTTCCCGCCTGCGCCTGTTCATCCGTTTCCTCTTTTGTCAGGCAGGACAGAAGTTCCTGTGAATCTATCCTCTCATTGTAGGCCCGGACAGAAGCATCCACAACTGCCAGAATCAGTTCCCGCACCGTGGAAGGCCGGCCGTTGATCTCATAATTTACAGGCTTCACAGAATGTTTCCTCTTTGCTATGGATTTTAAATTTACTTTAATTTTCACTTGACAGATTCCTTCTTCCCCGGTATTTTATACCAAACAGCCAAACATTCTTACAATACTTTTAAATAAAATTTCCGAGTCCTATTTCGTTGATATTTACGTCTATTAAGGAGATTGCTTTACATGAAACGAATCTAAGTTAACCTGTTGTGCTAGATAAACAATAAAAGAACTTCAACAAAATATGCTATCCTATTTGTAACGACACAAATTTAAGGGGGCATTATCATGCTGAAGTTCCAAAATAATAATACCACAATTATAGCTGCTTTTGAAGATTTTATTTTAACAGCCTATGTCATTATTGACTCAGAAAATGCTTGGTATTCCTTCATAAAACGGAATTACCACCATTTGTTTCCAACCCTTTGCAGCCGCAGTCGTTTTAACAGGACGAGGCGGGCACTCCTTCAGACAACAGAACTGCTGAGGCAGAAGCTGTCCTGTGTATTTCCCATCCCTGCCAGCAGGTATTTTGTGGTGGACAGTTTTCCTCTTGCCGTCTGCAAATTGGGCGAACGCGTTACTGCCGTTGTTTCCGAAGGTTATGGTGCGGATTACGGAAAATGCCCTTCAAAAAAGGAAACCTATTTCGGCTACAAAGTACATGCCCTGGTCACTTTGGAAGGATATGTCGCCGCATTTGAAATCACATCAGCATCCGTTGATGACCATGAAGGCCTGCGTGACCTTGTAGAAGGAAAGGAAGGGCTTGTGATCCTTGGCGATAAAGGCTATGCAGGGGAAATGCTCAAGTGGGAGCTGGCTGATCATGGGGTTTGTCTGATGGCACTAAAATGCTCCAACAGCAAAACGAACTGGCCTAAAGAAGTCCGTCAGCTAATATTCAAACAAAGGCGCCGTGTGGAAACTGTCTTTTCACAATTAAGCAGACAGCTCAATGCAGAAAGAGTGTTTGCCCGGAGTTTTCAGGGGTTGTATACCAGGATCCCAAATAAGATCCTGGCATATAACCTTTGTCTGGCATTAAACAGCATTTTTAGCGAAACTTGTGAACTTGCTCAAATAAAGCATCTGATTTTCTAATATATCTCAACAGAGATATATGGGTGATATAGGGATTTTTTGCACTTTTTATCCATTTCAAGCGTTTTTGTTTTAAAATAGCACAACAGGTTAAGTTATATACTATGTATTAAAAAATCCCTCAGAATAATACGGATAGTATCTGTATATTTTTTCAAATTTGCAGATTTCATCATACCCTATCCCATAAAATTTTTGCTCATGCTTCAAAAATTCTTCTTCCGTTACAGGAATATTCTTTAATATTAATTGTATTTCTTTATTGGTCAATTTAGGAATATCTATCGAAAAAATATGCTCATCACATGACATAAACAAGTATTTACCAAACAAACCGCTGTTTTTAAGTTTACCTTTTAATACCTCATCTACTAAAATACCTCCAATTGTCATCATAGGGGCTCCATCTTTATAGGTTAAAAATAGTAACTGTAAATATTCGATCAAACTTTGATCAATCCTATTCCTCATTTTGATAGTTTTATGTATTTGATTATCAATCAACTTTTTTATAATAAAAGGCATATTTTTTGATTTATATTCATTTTTCTCAATTTTTTCATCAAAATAATCTCCAACGCTATTTTTAAAAGATACCATTTTTTCGGATGGTTTTTCTCCACGA
The DNA here is from genome assembly GCA_003612525.1 of bacterium C-53. Taxonomy (GTDB): domain Bacteria; phylum Bacillota; class Clostridia; order Lachnospirales; family Lachnospiraceae; genus C-53. The sequence goes on from RAZD01000003.1 coordinate 25,784, forward strand.
AAAGAATAATTACATGATAAAAAGAACATGCTTCCAATATCTAAATTTCTACAAATTGTTTCAACATCGATTAGCATAGTATCTTCAAAAGTATCATCATAATCTAACCATATTAAATTCATTTTTTCATTAAATCCATCAATCTGAGGAAGCACTTCATTCGTCGTCCCATACCACATTTGAATACACTTCAACGGCTTATTAAAATCATATCTGATTTGCCGTTCTTTCTCTGCTTCTATACTGATCATGTCCGTAATACCAAATTCATTATGAAACAGAAGAAAATCTGTAAAGTATTTCGCTCCCAACCCTATATATCTCATCTCTCCATCAACTCTTATTAACTGTATTTCCCGAATCAAGTCACATAGCATCTTTCTTTCTATCGATTTTGCTGGGCGAACCTGATAATTTATTTTTTGATCACTTCCAGGCATATATTAACACTCCGCATCTTTATAGTATTCAAACGTTTTTTCTCCAACCTCTTTAGAAGTTTTCACCCCTAACACTTTTTTAAGTTCTTCAACCTCCACTTTTGGCTTTTTATAACTAATGCCAACATAAGGTATAGTAGTTACTGATACATTTTTTTTAATCAATGCCCTATTTTCTTTTATTTTATTAACATTTTGCATTGTCATCTCGGTTCCTCGCATTTGCGCAATTGTTTCTTCAATTCCATCATCTTTGCTTTCCGTATTTTTTCTTATTTCATCTAATAAATTTTTGACAATTTTAAAAATCTCAAACATCTTTTCTCTTGCTCTCAAATACACTAATGATGTCTCATCAAGTCCTGTTTTCGTAGTGTTCCACGGCAGTTTTTCAGGATACTTGGAATTAAAATGTACGATTCCTCTAAACCCCGCATAATTATAGTGAAATACATTGCCACTGCTTCTATTTTCCATGTCCTTCCATGTTGTCAACGAAGTTTTATCTGCAGCCACTACAAGCCTTCCGTTACAATAAATATACCATCCTGCTTTTTCAGGAGGATAATTTTTTCCTTCACGCGGCGCAATGCCGCTCAATATTTTTACCTCAATTTCCCCGTCTTCATATTCTTCTTTAATTGGTTTTATCTCTTCATTATCAATCAAATAAATATTATTTCCAACTAGAGTTTTATCATTGACAATGATTGCTATACCATATGCAATATCCAGTCCAACTCGGCGTTGAATATGTTCGATTACTTCCTTTTCAAATTCTTCACTATTTAGTTCTGCCGCAATTTCCATATTTAAATCTGTAACTTCTATTCTCGTTCCTATAAGCTCTCCCGGATTATTCATATTCTCACCATATGATGTAAAACTAAAATCCCAGTCATTATCGTCCTTTTTCAACCACTCCTTGACGTCAAGATCCAGCTGAAACTCGGTCGTTCTTGTGGTAGAATGTATGGAGAAATAATTGCCCATTTTAAATAAGGCTCTCTTCATACCAATTCCAAATATTCCGGTTGTTTCTGTATCACCACTTTGAATCGTTTTCGGCCGCCCAAATCTAAACGCATAGTTTGCGGCTACATCTAATGGAATCCCTCCACAATTATCCTCTATGACAAATTTATTATTATTAAACTCTATGCTAATTTTAAGCCCTAAATACTGATTATTTTTTCTTGTTCCCCTTGCGCCATCAATACTATTATCAATTAATTCGATAATTGCCTGTTTTAATAAAATATCCCGAACCAGCATATTGACAAAAAATTCTTTCGTAGGACTAGCCTTCACAATATTATCCATAATTATCTATCTCCCTTCATCAATGCTATTTTTCATTTTCTGAACAAAGTCTCTATAATCTCTTGTATATACATATGAATCTGCAAAAATATTATTAGCTGCTATGAATAATCTCGGCTCATATTGTCGCATAGCTTCTAATTCATCCTCAAAATTTTTCGAGTATGGGCATCCGGCGCATCCAGTCCTCTTTAATCCATATTCACTATAGCATCTACTGTTTCGAATATCATAATGCGTCTCATATACATTTTTTGTATCCGATAAATACCAAAAAATAGGCCTATATTCATCACATCCCTTATCAGTAGTTGAAAAGCAAGTCTTATAAGCACTTTTTCTTGCTCCACCTTCCGCTTTTCTGACACCATACATATTCAAGTCAAACTTTTCCTGCTCCTTAAAACGCTTTGCAACCATCTTCTTCGCATAATAACAACATTTATTTGAAATATTAAACTGAGGCGGATTCGCAACCATAAATTCCTTTAAATACTGATTATATCCAATATTAAAACTACTTTCTTTACTTTGTGATTTCCGTTCAAAGTCATTGCACCACCATCTCAATGCGGCTCTGCATTTCGGATATCGTTTTATTAAAACATCAAAAGGCTCATCCTCCCACTGAAAATTATGTCTCTGCAATCTTTCAATCCACTCACTTACTTGCTTAGATAGAAATGGCTGTCCATAAGTTCTACAGCAGAGCGGCACAGGTTTTACCGCTCGTATCCTGTAAATCTGTATTCCATACCGTTGCTCTAAATATGCCAAATGTTCTCTAGTTGCCCTAAATTCTAAACCAGTATCAAAAAAAACGTATGTAATTTTACTAGCATTATCATATTTCTGACATAGGTCAATTAAAATATCACTATCACTTCCTCCACTGACAGAACATAATACTTTTTCATATCGTTGTAGCTTAGCATACGTAATTATAATGGAATTACATATAAGATCATTTAGGGGTGATTGTTCCAATATTTCATCAAGTTTCACAATTTTTCCTCTTCAAATTTCTTCTTAGTTTCTCATATCAGTTATGCAAGACTTATTATTCATAAGAATTTACTTCTTTTGTCATATTTTCACAATATATTATACTTTACTTATATTGTTTTCTCAATGAATTTTTACATATCTTGCATCTTCCTAGGTTTAACTTTAATTAAAATTTACATATTTCCTATTGACAAATTTCACAAAGTAATGTATGCTACATAAGTACCGAGTTGATGCGATAGTGGCGTAGTTGGTAACGCGCGACCTTGCCAAGGTCGAGACCGCGGGTTCGAGCCCCGTCTATCGCTCTAAGATGACCCTCTTCCGGATTTTCCGGAAGAGGGTTTTTTGTACAAATCATCGAAAGAAAGCGAATGGAGAAATGGACTATAAAATAATACGCCTTATAGATAAACCGGAAATCAAAGAGGCAAGAATGTATATTCATAAGTCTCACCCTCAGTAAACCAAAGGACCCTGTTGACAGACCCTACCTCTTCCGCCTCTCACACATCTTATTCCCGCAATTCGCGCATATTGAACTGCACGTTTCCGGCTTCTCAGCCGATGCACCCGCATAGAAAACAACACTTTTCGACGGCGCCATCATCCCGCCCCCGGTACACCGGATTTCTTCCATCTCAAGCATACGAAGCGCCTCCTTGAGATGATCGGCCGGAATATCCATATCCCCGATAAATTTCATATAAGTAATATATCTGCCTGTATCCCGATGAAACTGTTTGCAAAAAGCGCCATACGCATCCACCAGCATTTCGCACAAAATACAATCAGCCATATACGCATCCGTCAGACTGCCTTCCCGCATCCATGCTTCACAAAGCCTGTCAGGGCCATCCCCTAATGTAATCCCGGCGAGAATGGCTCCGTGTGCAAACTCTCCCTCTTTATACCGCATTCGGAGATTCACGGCATATACAAGAGCGGAAGACAGCTCTTTGATTCTGCCCTCCGCCTCTCTTTCAAAATGATACTTTTCAATGATCTGCTCTGTTCTCATGTTACGTCTCTCCTGAAGCTGTATTTCGTGTGTAATCCGTCATTCAGCCTCCCGGTCATACGCCGACACCTTCCAGAAACCTGTCCGCCTCCAAAAGCAGCTCCTCATATTCATAAGAACATTCATCCGTAAAAGCCATACCGATATCAGGTCCCAGCGAATAATGTTTTCGGTCCGCAGTAAATGATGTCTGAAGCGCCCGCGTCAGGCGCTCTACTAAATAATAGATCCGGCTTTTTTTCTCAAACGCATCAATGTAAATACAGAAATCGCTTTCCGATATCCGTCCAAGCGCACTGTGAAGAGGTTTCGACGCCTTTATAACAGCGGCCAGACTGAACATAACATCTTCCCAGTACCGATAACCATAGATATCTTTCAGTATCTGATATTCCTTTAACTTAATTACAAGAAGCGCCGCACTTTTGCCTGCGCTCTTTTCCCTCAGGCGGTTTTTCACCATTTTTTCAAAATTAGATCCGGAAAATACGCGGAACTTATCATTTTCCCCCTCAAAATCCTCACAGCCGGACCACGCCTGAACCTCTCCCATATCACGGAAAAATGTTCTGAATATCACATGATTGTTTTTCGGATTTGCTTCCAGGTATGTAGACGCTTCCACCCACTGAAACTCTCCGCTTTCATTTTCAACCTGATAAACCATATATAAATAACGATCTCCCTTGAGAAATCTCCGTATGATGTCATCATAATCAAAGCTTCTCTCAAATAATTCCCTGTATTCATCCGGTATATCTCTTGCCGTCACGTCACCCGCAAAAGCATAGAGAATCTCTCCTTTATCCAGATGTTTCTGCTGAAGATCACGACAGATTCTGACCTTTCTGTCACAGAATGCATTTACATCCTCCCCGAAACCAACCGCTTTCACCGGACTGCCTGATTCATCGGAAATGACAGAATAAGCAATCCGCATCCATTTATAGGTTCCGTCCAGATGCCGGCTTTTAAACGTGCAGGCGGCATCATGTCCCTCGGAAAGCCGGCGGTACATATTGCGGTAATCTTCTGCATAATCCCCTGCAATCACCCCGGACTCCACAAAAGCATCCGGTATATTCTCCACATATTCGCCAAATCCCTGCTTATCCCGCACTGCTTTGGAGCGGTATAGCGTCTTCGTGCGGATATTCCATTCCCACATACTGAAACCGGACTTTTCAAATGCATACCTGTACAAAGACTGTACCTCTCTCTTATGCATCTGTTCAATTATTCTCTGCAGGTTTGAAGCGATACACTTTGTAAGCTCCACCAGAAACCCTTTATCCTGTACGGTGTAGTCTTTTGCCTCATCACAATTTTCATATAAGATCATCCCCCGGTATCCACCGCCGACATGAATGGACGCTACCGAGACAGTTTTCACATCTCCCGGAAACAGATAATCTGCAACCGCTCCATGATACGTATCCTTCTGCTCCTCCTGATAAATGACAATACCGTCCTCCATAATATCATCAAATAAGGCATTCATGATATCATCCCTGGCGCCACTGTCTTCCCACACCTCACTCATACCACGGCCGCGGCTCCAGGAACATCCGGTCTGATGCACCCGCTTATCTTCGGCCTGAAACAGCATCGTTATACGGTCAAATATATAAATATCCCCAATCAGAGGAAAGATTTCAGCGATCGCCTCCTTCGTCCGCTCATTCGACTCAAATGCGGTAAGCACTCCCATTACCGCCTCATTTGCCTTGATATCCGTTATGTCACGCACAACGCAGCTGAAAAGCTCTCCCTCTCCCCTCACATCTGTCAAAAACCGGCCTTCCAGTTCATACCAGCGGTATCCCCTGACATGGTTCATATTGCGCGCTCTTAACTGAAAAGGACCACAGACATGATTTTCAACAATAACCGAACAGATCGGCACATCGTCGGGATAAATGTACTTTCCTTCCCGCACGACACGCAGAAAGTTGGGAATCTCCACCTTCACAAGCTCTTTGCTTCCCTCATTTACCCGCATATCAAAGACGGAAAAAATATCTGAATTCACCTCATATTGCGCCATAATACCCTTCATCTGGATAACCGCGGCACGATACCATTCAATCTCATCTTCGCGGTGGATTCGGGACATAATATCATCAATATTTATCAGGCCCTCAATCTCATCATCATCCTTCTGCGCAATCATGGCCGGGTTATTCAGATAGATGCGGAAGGAAGACTCATCCATCGGTTTTGCAAACAGATAGCCCTGTGCCCGAACACATCCGATGGATTTTAAAAACTCCGCCTGCTGGTTTGTCTCCACGCCTTCGGCAATCACGACAAGATCAAGCCGTTTTGCCATCTGTACCACCGATTTCAGAATATAATCCGCTTTATAATTCTTATCCATATTATAAAGGAACTTAAGATCAATTTTCAGCACATCGACCGGAACATCCTTTAACGTATTCAGAGAAGAATAACCGCTTCCGAAGTCATCCATCAAAATGACAAACCCTTTCTCTCTGAGCCTGTTAATTGTCTCTATAAGCTGCTCCGGATTTTCTGTATATGCGGATTCCGTTATCTCGAGCTGAAGCATGGAAATCGGAACATCATATTTTTCCACCAGACTCACAAGCTGTTCAACCAGATGCACATTATAAAGTTCCGCTCTCGAAACATTTACGGACACCGGACAAAGCGCATAACCTTTTCGTATCCATTCCGCGATATCCATACAGACATGTTCCCACACATAATAATCAAGTGTGGCTATAAACCCGTTTTTCTCAAAAATAGGAATAAATTCACCCGGAGAAATCATCCCTTTTTCCGGATGAATCCAGCGTACAAGAGCTTCCGAACCGATAATCTTAAGCTTCTCCATATTATATTTCGGCTGGTAAAATACGGAAAACTGTTCTTCGGTGAGCGCGCGCCCCATTTCATTCAGAATTTCCTGCTCTTTCAGCATGCGGCTCCTCATTTTCTCATCATAAATCGCAAACCGCCTGGAATAACTCCCTTTGATTTCCTGCATCGCAAGATTCGCCCTGTCACACATCAGACCCGGCTCTACATCACTGTCATGTATATAGTAAAATCCGCAGCGGATAATAATCTGAATATTCAGCGGATAATCTTTTACCATATCCTGTATCTGGTCTGTGATCTCCTGTTCATATCCGTGTACCGTACTCTGGCGAAGCAAAACCGCAAAATTATCCGCACTCAGTCTGCCGGATACCGATTTTGCGCCGAAATGCCCCAGCAGACTTGCGCCAATGTGCTTTAACAGACGATCCCCCTGCACTGCGCCAAACAAATCGTTTACAAGCTTAAACTTATCAATGTCAAGCGTACAGACAACATAAGTATCCTCCAGTTCCCCATGTATTGCCTCATAAACTTTTGAATAAAATGTCTCGCGGTTATAAACACCCGTAAGGAAATCGCGCTCGGAACGCTCGATCAAATCCCTTAGTTTCGCATCATCCAAATACTTCTTGTCCATAACAGAATCCATGCCTTTCTCTAACCTAATTCTATCTGATACCGAATCGGATCACTTTCGTATATTTATAACATACACTACATTTTCCCACAATTCAACAGCAAATACAGTTTGTGATTTGGTCAGACCTATGAAATCATAAAAAGCATCATATGTATAGTCAAAGCTATCCATATAATGCCTTTTATAGATGAAAATTGAAATTCTTACTCTTTTACATCACTGTCCTTAATAAAGAGCTTTGTCACAACAAAACCGCCAATATAAGCAACTACCAGTCCGATCAGAAAGTTCAGCATACCCGACGTGCCCTGCATCATAGGAATTGCTACAAGACCACTGGGTCCCCATGCATTTGCCATAACCTGCGTCAGCATAACATACGCACCGCCAAATCCGGCCCCGATTCCTGCCGTGATAAATGGTTTGCCCATCGGGAGCGTAACGCCATAGATCAGAGGTTCCCCGACTCCGAGGAAACCGGCTGGCAGCGCTCCGGTTATAATTCCTTTCATTCTGTTATTGCCAACCTTCTTTGCCATCAGATAAATTGCGATTGCAGCGCCAACCTGTCCCGCACCGCCCATTGCAAGCACCGGAAACAAAGATACACCGCCCATCTGCTCAAGCTGCACCGCATAAATAGGAATCAGTCCGTGATGCAGTCCGAGCAATACCATTGGCAGGAACAACGCTGCCAGTAAGAAGCCGCTGATTACGCGAATCACCGGATTGACTGAATTAATAATCACCGTCAACACAGTAACCAAACCATCGCTTACGAATCCGGCAGCCGGCATAATAATGAAAATAAAGATAATCCCGGTGATCAAAAGTGCGGTAAAAGGAGTAACAATCAAATCAAGAACATCCGGCACTCTCTTACGAATATTCTTTTCAATTATGGATAAAATCCACACTCCGAAAATCACTCCGATAATACCGCCTTTTCCTGTCGTCAGTACGGATTCAAGCGGAACCTCTTCATTATAAAGCCCTATCATCTTTGATATTTCAACAATATTTGCGCCGATACTGATACCGCCAATGATACCGCCGAAAGCAGGAGTCGCGCCAAAAACCTCCGCCGCACGAATACCGGTATAAATCGCAAAATAACTTAAGAAGGCGCCTCCCAGAAGTGACAGAATCAGCTGCACCATCATAAATCCATTGCCGGAAACAACGCCATCGGCAATCATCTGGCTTAACAGGCTTCCAAAACCATTAAATAAACCGGCGGCAATAATCGCGGGGATGATCGGAACAAAAATTTCCGATATCAGTTTCATGATGTCTTTCGCCTTGCTTTTTTTCTGGCTGCTTTTGATCTGTTCCTTATTCTCCTTCCATGAAGTGTCACTGGAATTTCTTGGAAGACCAAACTCATTTATGCATATATCCGTAACCTTCTTGACTTTCCCAGGTCCCAGAACGATTTGATAATTATCTCCTTCCGCAACCAGTCCCAGGACTCCGTCCGTCTTTTTGATTCCGTCGGAATCAACCCTGCTCACATCTTTACATGTGACTCTAAGTCGTGTCATGCAGTTTGTTGCTTTTACCACATTCTCTTTGCCGCCCAACAGGTCAACAATTACTTTGGCAAGTTCCGAATTTGTCATCCTTTCTCCTCCTCAACAAGATTTTGAATACGGCCGTTTACTTTCTTCAGAGCATCCTCTGCCTCCTCTTTTCTGCATCCTAATAAGATCATTGCAATTGCGGTTCTCACGCTGCCTTCCGATTCCGCCAGCGCTTCTTCCGCTCTCTCTTTGGAACAGCCTGTTACCGCCGAAACAATATTGGTTCCTCTGGTAACCAGTTTTTTATTTGACATTTTCACATCGACCATATAATTCTTATAAATCTTCCCGATTCGAATCATACTGATTGTACTAATCATATTCAAAATCAGTTTCGTGGTTGTCCCTGCCTTCAGACGCGTAGATCCTGTTAATACTTCCGGTCCCGGTTCCGCCTCTATCGTCAGCGGGCAGATCCTGCCGATCTCACTGTTTTTGTTACACACTACGGCGCAGCATTTTGCACCGGCCTTTTTTGCATACTCGATTCCGCCGATCACATAGGGAGTCCTTCCGCTTGCCGCCAGACCGATCACAACATCCTTCTCATTCAGATGAATCCTCTTTAGATCCCCGACTCCCAATTCCTCCGAGTCTTCGGCGCCTTCCACCGCCTTCACAAATGCCTGATCCCCGCCTGCAATCAATCCGATAACGGTGTTAAAATCAACACCAAACGTCGGCGGACACTCAACGGCATCCAGAAGACCGAGCCTTCCGCTGGTTCCGGCGCCCATATAGATAATTCTGCCGCCTCTTTCCAGTGCTTCACTTGTAATTTCAATTACCTTTTCCAGCACATCAAACTGGCTTTCAATACATTTCACAGAATTGTAATTCTCCTGATTGATTACCTCAATCGCTTCCCGTATACTCATAGAACTCAATTCCGTTGTTCTGGGATTTACCCTCTCCGTTGACATAGCGCTTAAATTCATCATATTCACTTACCTCCTGACGACACTATAAACTTTTTCTTTTTTATTTACAATATTTTATATTAATTGTGAAATATTATTTCATCAAATGAAACTTTACACACCATAAACGCCCCTTTATTTCAAGAATAACCAGAATAAAACTTTTATATGCAAACGTATTACCCCAGCGAGGCATAGGAACAGTTGAGAAATAATTGAGATTTATATGCTATAATTTGTTTTTGTGATAGGAGGATTTTTGTATGAGTCAAAAACTTTTAATTGTTGATGATGAACCGGGGATTGTTGCAGTCGTTCAAAATTATTTTGAAATGGCAGGTTATCAGGTTATAACTGCTTACAACGGAAAAGACGCTTTGAAGAAATTATCACAGGTTCCCGATATTGTATTACTTGACATAAATATGCCGGATATGGACGGGCTTACTGTCTGCCAAAATATCCGTGAATACATTACCTGCCCTATTCTTTTTCTTACAGCCCGAGTTGAAACGCCTGATAAAATTAAGGGATTTTCCGTCGGTGCAGACGATTACATTGTAAAGCCTTTTGACCTGGATGAATTGGGTGCAAGAGTTGCAGCCCATTTAAGACGCGAAAATCGAAAGCAGGAACAATCCAGCCTGCGTTTTTTTCATAATATGGTCATTGACTATGCCAAAAGGGATATAACGATAAATCAAAAGCCTGTTGTGCTGTCAAGGAAAGAGTTTGATATTGTGGAATTGCTTTCCACGCATATCGGGCAAGTATTTGACCGGGAACGAATTTACGATATAGTTTGGGGATTAGAGGGCAGCGGAAACAGCGATACCATTATGGAACATATCCGAAAGATACGAAATAAATTTGCTGCCGTAACCATGCACAGCTACATTGAAACGGTTTGGGGGGTGGGTTATAAATGGAACGGATAAAACAGATGAACTTGAAAAAGGCATTATTTACAATTACGTTTTTCAATATTACTATTGCCCTTATCCTGTCGCTTCTTTCTGTTTGGGGGTGTGTCACATTGCGCTCACAGATTGCGCCAAGCGGTATTGTTGTTGAAATTCGGTCTAATTCAGTGGTAATGAACCAACTGCCGGAACGAACTGCACAGGCTGCGGCAATCGATGAAATTATTTCTGTTATTCAGATGATATTGCCGATACTGATCTATATAGGCGCATTGTTTATCACTGTTTCCATGTTTTATTGTCTGAAGCTAAAAGAGCCGTTGGCGTTGCTTACAAAAGGCGCCTCCCGTATTATAGAGAATGACCTTGATTTTACGATTGAAGCAGAATCACAGGACGAATTAGGACAGCTCTGTACCGCTTTTGAAACCATGCGCAAAACTTTACTCGATAATAACCGCGAATTATGGCGGCAGGCAGAAGAACGCAAAAGATTAAACGCCGCTTTTTCTCATGATTTGCGAAACCCTGTTACTGTTTTGAAAGGCTCTGCAAAGCTGGCGGAAAAAAGTGTTATGGACGGAACCGGAAGTCCAGAACAGATTGCCGGTCATCTATCACGCATTGAACGTTATACCGGCAGAATTGAACGTTATATAGAAACAATGAGCAGTATTCAGAGATTAGAAGAAATCCCTATTCAACAGGAACAGGCAGAGTGGGACAATCTTATTTCCGAACTGGAAGCCACAATAACTTTTGTTGGCGCAGACAGCAGCAAACGGATAAAGTTTAACAGCTCCACCTCTGCTAAATCCCTTTCGATCGATAAATCTATCCTGTTTCAGATTGCGGAAAATCTCATATCCAACGCAATCCGCTTTGCGGCGCAGACTATTTATGTTTCCTGTTCCCTAAATGAAACGGTACTGAAATTATCTGTTACGGACGACGGCTGCGGTTTCCCGGCAGCACTCATAAAAAATGGGATTCAGCCATTTCAAAAAGGCAGCAAAGATACGGAACATTTTGGAATGGGATTATATATCTGTAATCTTCTTTGCCAAAGGCATGGCGGCAGCATATCCGTTCAGAATCATAAAATCGGCGCAACGGTTTCAGCCACATTAAAAATTCAATAACCTTGAGGGATTTTTGAGATTTGCCCTTTACACTCTCCTTATCACACAGATAAGGAGTGTTTTTCATGGAAATTCAAGTAAACGATATTTCAAAAATCTATGGAACAAATGAAAGCCAGGTTATTGCTCTTAATCATGCTTCAATGACAATATTTGAGAGCGATTTTCTTTCGATTATGGGACCGTCCGGCAGCGGAAAAAGTACGCTGCTGCATATCATCAGCGGATTAGATAAGCCGACTTCCGGCTCTGTCTTATACGACAGTACCGACATCCATAACGGCAGCGACAAACAGCTTTCCGCATTTCGCCGCCAAAAGATTGGCTTTATCTTTCAGCAATTCAATCTTTTGCCTGTTCTTACCGCAAGGGAAAATATCATCATGCCCATGTTGTTAGATAAAAAACAGCCGGACGAAAAATATTTTAAGCGGCTTACAGAGCTTTTAGGCCTGAAAATGCGTTTATCACACCTTCCGCACGAAATGTCCGGCGGGCAGCAGCAACGCGTAGCGATTGCCCGAGCCTTGATTGCACAACCCGACATAATTTTTGCAGACGAGCCAACAGGAAATCTTGATAGTAAAAACGGCTGCGAAGTGATGAAAATGCTTTGCGATATTCGTGAAAAAATGAATAAGACGCTTGTTATCATTACCCATGACCCCCGTATTGCAGAAATGGCAGACCGCCGCTTTACAATGATTGACGGTGAGCTTACGGAGGTGAGTGCACAATGAAATCCTATCTTTCACTTGCTTCCAAAGAAATAAAAGCCCAAAAGGTAACGGCGGTTCTCATTCTGATTGCGGTAATCCTTTCAAGTATTATGACGACCGCTGTCGGACAATCCCTCGGCATTTTACAGACAATGAGAATGGAACAGGCTGCGTCATTAAACGGCGACCGCCATGCTACATTTCATCAAATGACAGAAGAACAAATGCTGCAATTAAATAGGGATACCCGGCTCTATGATGTAGGAAGCTTGATTAACGTCGGATGTAGTAAGCTCGGTAACAGCAGTTTAACCTTATATGTACGTGAATACATGGATAACGCATTGGACGCCTATCCTTCAATCAGCAGAGTAAAGGAGGGACGTTTGCCCGTTTCTCCGTTTGAAATCGCATTGCCGGAAAGCGCCCTGCAATATCTTGGTGAAAATATTAGTATTGGCGATACCGTTACATTACAGGCGGAAATATCCCTTATGAACGGAACAATCCCCTCTTATGCATACTCTGCCGAATTCACTGTATGCGGAATATTGGAAAGTAATTATATTGGTTATTCTACGGGAACTTTGAACGCTGTATCAGGCGAGGGAACGGCTTCTGCGCTATTGCCAGAAGAATATCTGCTTTATTCAACCGATCTCAAGGTAAAAAATACATCACACTTTCAAAATATTATTGATGACCTTGCAAACAAAACCGGAATTGAAAGGTCAAATATACAATACAACTGGATTTTACTGGATGCACTGGGTATTTCTTATGAAGAAGCCGGAACGTCTGATACAGATACAGGATTTTCTTTTCTGACATTTGCCTGCATTATGGCTGGCGCACTTGTTCTGCTCGCGGCAGGCCTGGTAATTTACAATATTTTAAAAATAGCCATAACAAAGCGTATTAAAGAATACGGAACACTTCGCGCAATCGGCAGCACACAGGGGCAGATTTATCGGCTTGTTTCTCTGGAACTATTCATTTTATGCGGGATAGGTATTCCTGTTGGTTTATTGATTGGCGCATTGTCTGCAAAAGGAATTTTAATCGCGGCAACAGGGGTTTTGAACCCCGATCTGTTTATGGCAGGCAGTACCACGGAACTTAATACTATGATTGACGGTACAAGCGCGAATCATATACTTATTTATTTTGTAAGTATCGTTATCACTTTGCTATTTGCTATGCTTGCGGCCTTGCCTGCGGCGCGATATGCTTCCCGTGTTTCTCCGACAGTCGCAATGTCCGGGCAGCGTGTAAAGATAAAACGTCATGGGAGAAAAACAAAAACAATTCGTAACTTTGAAGCCTATTATGCGAGGTTGAACTTAAAACGCGGAAGCAGCAGAACAGTGATTACCCTTCTTTCGTTGGTTATGAGCATTACAGTTTTTGTGACTTTACAAAGTTTTATTGCGCTCCTTGACACAAGCAGCAGAGTACAGGACATGACTCCGGGCGATTATGCAATTACAAGTGAAACTGTTGGAATGACGCCGGAAAGCATAGCGAAAATTCGTGAACACGAAATGATAGAACATCTGTCAACAACAAAGTTATCGGTTTATACCCAGGACAAAAACGGGCAATATCCGATTAAACTTGGCTTTGCGCTTCAATCGTGGGAAACATTTCAGGTCGCAGGTTTGGATGATACGCGCCTGTCCTCTTACATAGCTGACCTATCCGAACAGGATAAAAATGATTTGCTCTCCGGAGCAGCATGTATTGTAAAAAATCCGATTCCTTTTGCATATGAGGGACAGGCAGTAGAAACCACCAATTTTGAGTACAATGATACCATATCAGTAAATGGACATGAACTGCGTATTGTCGGTATCGCCGATTATCCAGTTTCGATTAACAATGCTGGTTTTTCAAACGGAGTACAGATTACTGTAAATGATAAAATGTATGACTTGCTGACGGGCAGTAATCACTATTCAGAAGTTTATCCAACCTTAGAGACAAATGTGGATAATGAACGATTTGAAACATGGCTGGATCGTTGGTGCAAAGAAAATCCCGGCAGCCACTGGCTTTCTTATCTGCAAACCGCTGCACAGCTCGAAGAAAGTTTTCAGCAAATCAATATGCTGTGTTGGGGACTAATCTTATTTATCGGACTGATTGGAATATTGAATATCATCAACACCGTTTACAGCAACATTCATACCCGTATTGCTGAAATCGGTACGCAGCGGGCAATCGGCATGAGTGCGGACAGCCTTTATAAAACATTTCTATGGGAGGGGGCTTACTATGGAATCATTGCGTCTATTGCCGGTGGAATATTCGGATATATTTGCACAATTTTTGTAAATGCAGCCACAACAGACAGCTTACAATTTATCGCAATACCTTATTTATCCATTGTTGAAGCTGCAATTATTTCTATCACCGCCTGTTTATTGGCAACAGCTATTCCCTTGCGCTCTATTGCAAAGATGAATATTGTAGCGTCCATTGAAACGGCAGAATAATTGCCAGGAACGGATGCCTGAAAATTCTCACAGGATACCTTGCTTATTCGAACTCCTTTTTTTCCAGAAGTTTATTTGACGCAAGTATCTTCTCCATAGATTTATCTTTCTCCAAAGAGATATAGGTATTATAAACAATATCCACGACAGACAGCTGTGATACCCTGCTCGAACTCGCGCCTACCCGCAACGGCTTTTCCAAAGTCGGAACAAAAAGATTATAATCGCTCATTGATGATAATTTGCTTGTTCCGTACTTGGTAAGCGCGATAATTTTCCCTCCGCACATTTTTATATTTTTCGCAATTTCTACCATTTCCTTTGTCAGCCCGGAATAGGAAACAATGATTGCAACATCGTCTTTTTCAAGGTTTGTGGAACTTACAAGCTGCAAATGAATATCCTCATACAGGAACGTTCTCTTATTGACCCGTTCAAATTTCTGTTGAAAATCCTTTGCGACAAGAAAGCTTGCCCCAATTCCGTAAAGATAAATATATTTGCTTGCCGCCAGAAGCATAACAATCCTGTTTAATTCCTCAAAATCAAGCAGATTATATACATTCTGAATCGCTGTAATATTCGCATTCAAGGCATTTACTACTATATTTGGAATTTTCTCTTCCGTCGACGATGTAAGCTCAGCCTGTATCAGCTGTTTCGAAAAATTAAGATCATTCGCCAAGGCAATCTTTAATTCTTTAAAACCCGAAAAACCATTCTTCTTGCATATCCTCACGATTGTTGCGGCGCTGCAATAACATGTTTTCGCCAGCGTATGGATGTCCATTTCAATCGCTTCCCTGGTTCTGCTGATCAAAAAACGTAAGACTTCCTTTTCACTTTCGGTTGCATTCTGTTTATAATAGACTTCCAGTCTGTATAATCCCTTTTTCATATGATTTGCTTTCTTAATTCTTTTTCCTTACTATAACATATGCCGGAGACACCGTCAAAATAAAGCATCTTCGGCTTCTCGATATATTCCACCTGGACAAGTCCCGCAAGCGCCGGTATCGCTTCCGTATGGACTCTCACCACCGCATATCCCCCAAAAAGCGGAACCGCCGATACCGCAATCTCCCTGATCGTCTCAATATCCCCATGATACTTTATAATTAACGTCCAGATATCCTCCTGCTCATCAAAACCAGCCGACAAATCCCCTGACTGCATTCTCTCCTCCTCTGGTATGCTGAGCGAAAGATTAAGAAGGTTTTCAATCTTCTGGTCATATTCCATTTTCTATCCTCTATCCCTCATTTTATACTCATAAAATATGAAAAAATCAGAAAAAGGTGCGTCCGGCAAAATCCGGACACACCTTCCTGTCAAATACTGAGGAGCAGATAAATAAGAGTCACAAAAAGACCGATACAGAACATCAAGAGTCCATAAGACACACTTTTTTCAAAGAGACGCGTTGTCGTAATAAATTCTTCATACTTCTGTGCCGTGCGTTTTTCAAATGAAACACGAATTGGACGTTTCCTGCGAATCGTATGATTCATCACCTTCGCCATACAGTTCAGCACAATGCTGATACAGTGCGTCAGCTTGTTTCCATAAGGAAGCGGTTCCTTTGCGCGTGCCTCCCTTAAAACAGTCTTCTGAATCAACCATATAATACCATCTGTTATTTTATCAAAAATTCTGCACACAAACGCGAGCGCGAAAGGAAGAACACGCATCAGGAGCGGACGGTACAGAAGGTTCTCAAGGTCAAACCACTTCGGCAGTCTGTTCACGTAATACTTCTTCCCGTTCTCCTTTCGCATAAGGCACGTCCGTATGAATCCAAAATAAACGGCAATACCTGTGAGAATGGAGACCGCTGCTCCCGACAGATTCGTTATCGAAAAATAGCGGACAGACTCGTGCGGTGAAGTTCCATGCATAAATCCCTGCGAAATATCTGCAACAAAATCCATCGTAAGGGACGGAACCACTCCCAGAACCGCCAGGACCACAGCCGACCCGACAAGCGCAAATGCAGTCCGCCGATTCATATATCGCCCATTTGACGCATCCATTGACTTCTGATCTTCATTTTCTTCCACAAAGACTGCCACAAACAATTTCATCATATAAGCAGCCGTCAGTCCGCCTGTGAACAGAAAGACATATTCCACGCCTTTCATAAAAGCAGTCGCCTGTACACCCCCATAAGCTGTAAACTCCACAATGCTCTCATGAAGCAGCGTCTTGCTCACATAACCGCTGAAGAGCGGAACGCCGCTGATCGACAATGCTCCCGCCAGAAAAGACAGTTTCAGGAGCGGTTTTTTCCTCCCAAACCCACGCACTTCATTCAGATCAAGCTTATGCAGGTTAAAGAACACAACTCCTGCTGCCATAAACAGTACAAGCTTAATCAGAGAATGATTCACCATATGAAGCACCGTCCCTCTGACCGCAAGTGCATTTTCCTCCCCCAAAAGTCCCTGCATTCCGATACCGACCAGGATAAAGCCGATCTGAGACATGGAGGAACATGCGAGCGTATACTTTAAATTCACGCTGAACACCGCCAGAAACGCCCCGATAAACATTGTGACCACGCCAAACAGAAGAACGGTAAATCCCCACACCGCATCATGAAGGAAAATATTGCAGCTTACCACAATCACTCCGAAGACACCGGATTTTGTAAGAATACCGGAAAGCAGCGCCGAAGCGGGCGCAGGCGCTACAGGATGTGCCTTCGGAAGCCAGATATGAAGTGGAAACATACCCGCCTTCGCGCCGAAACCAAACAGCATGCAGCCTCCTGCCGCGTACAGGATCCCCTTGTCAGGACAGGCACGGCATGCTTCGAAAAGGGAATCCATATCAAGCGTTCCCACCGCATCATTCAGCAGGAAAAGCCCCATCAGCATTACCATGCCTCCGATCACGGCAACCGCAAGATAGGTTTGCGCCGCGCGAAGCGACTCCTTCTTTTCATCATGTGCAACCCACACATAGGAAGTAAACGACATGATCTCAAAAAACAGAAATGTCGTAAAAAGATCGGCTGACAGGAATACACCAACCGTCGCTCCAAGCGTCACGAGCATGAACAGATAATACCGGTTCCGGTTTCGGTAATGCGCAAAGTATTCTTCCGAGAAAATCGTCGTCATCATCCACATAAATGCCGCGATTGTCCCATACAAAAACCGGAAACCGTCCATCTTAAAAGAAAGCCCCCGCATACAAAATCCCGGCAGGCGGTATGTCAGTACATCTCCCGCTAAAACGTTCATTCCAAGAACAAGAAACAGAAGAAACTCCGCGATTACAAGAACATCGGCAAAAAAGTCCCTCGCCGTCCTGCTCTTTCTGCCAATCAGATAAGAAAGCGCCGCCCCCGCCATAGGACCGGCTGTCAAAAGCAATAGCATCATCATCCCCTCCTATATCCATCCTGAGGCAATCTTTTCGAGAAACTGCATCAGAGGCACCGAATAAATACCCATCACAATAATAAAAAGCGAAAAGACTGTCAGCGGAATCTTCATAAGCATTCCCGGGTCATGTACAGAGTCAAGCGCTGCGTAATCAAAATCCTTTCCCGGATAATACGCCCGGATAATCGTTGTAAATAAGTAAACCGCCGTTAAAAGCGCCGATATCAGAAGCGCCGCAATGCCGGTCAGAGCCATTGCGTTTCCCTCTTTGACCGCCGCAGTGCAGAGATTCCACTTGCTGATGAACCCCGGAAACCCCGGGATTCCCGTCAGGGCAAGAGAACCAACCGTGAAAGCGGCAAAGACCACCGGCATCTTTTTCCCCAGGCCGTCAAGCTCCCGCACATACTGTCTGTGCGTCCCCACAAGCACCGCCCCCGCACAGTAGAACAGGGTGATCTTGATAAACGCGTGGAAAATCATATGGCTTAAACCGCCTGCGAGTCCCGCCGGCGTCATAAGAGCAGCGCCAAAAACAATATAGGACAGGTTGCTGACCGTCGAATAGGCAAGACGCCTTTTCAAATGCGGTTCCTTCACTGCCCTCGCGGAACCAAACAGAATCGTCGCCGCCGCAAAACCAAGTATGACATACTGTGCCCATGTCCCCCGCAGAAAGTCGGTCCCGTAACTGTAATAAGTAATGCGGATGATTGCAAATGCTCCCGCTTTTACTACCGCAACCGCATGAAGCAGGGCCGTAACCGGAGTCGGAGCAATCGACGCAGCCGGAAGCCATCCGTGGAACGGAAAAACTGCCGCTTTTACGCCGAATCCAAGCACCGCAAGCACATAGACCAGACGGAGAAGTCCTGCCTTATCACCAAGACTCTGTCCCAAAAGTACCCCGCCCGGTACAAAATTCATTGTATTGCCGTATGTGAAAATAAAAATAAATCCAATAAATGCAAACGCCGCTCCCCCTATGGAATAGAAAACATACTTGCGCCCGGCAAGAATGGCCTCCCTGCTCATCCCTGCCATTACAAGCGGAAGCGTGACAAGCGTCAGCATCTCATAAAACATATAAAGTGTCATAAGATTGCCTGCAAAGGCAATCCCGGTTGTTACGCCAAACGTCATCGTATAAAAGGCAAAAAACGTATTCTCTTTCCCGAGATGTTCCATATACTCAAACGCATAAAGTGTAGCAAACGGCCACAAAAATGCAATTAATCCTGCAAAAAGACACGATAACCCATCAATTTTAAAGGTCACCTCGAGGTTTCCTGCAAGATTTATTGCACGATAAGCAATTCCAGGATGATGATACAGCAGAATCAAGATCATTACGGAATTGATCAGCGTCACAAGTTCCACGTAAATATTCCGGCATTTTCGCTCCCTGAATCGAAACAGCGGGAGCAAAGCCCCTGTAATCAGAGGAAAAAGTATCGGAAGCACTACCAAAGACGGACTCATTTCTCCTCTCCTCCTTATCTGACAGCCTGCATTGCTATCATCTCAATTATTTTTACAAATTTCACCGGAAACATGCCAAGAAGCACAGCCCCTGCCGTAAGAGCCATCATCGGGACCGTCATCAACAGGCCTGCTTCTTTCTTTTGCAGGCTCCCGTAATCGAATGTCTCTCCCGGAAAGAATCCTTTGATTGTAATCGTAATAAGGTATCCTGCCGTAAGCAGCGCGCTTACAAGAAGAATCACCGGTCCCAGATAAGAAAATACCGGAAGCCTGGCCGCAAGCGCACCCTCAGCAAGATACCACTTGCTGAGAAACGCACTTGTCGGAGGAATCCCGACAAGCGTCAGGGAAACCAGCGTAAAGCACCACATAGTGACCGGCATTTCCTTCCCGATTCCGGTAAGCGTCTTCACGCTCGTCCTTCCCGTCTGGTGAATGACAGCGCCGGCATTTAAGAACAGCGTATTTTTCACAAATGAATGAAATACAACATGCATCAATGCCCCGACGAATCCTGTTGTGTTCAAAAGCGAAAGTCCAAACAGGATGTATGACACCTGGCTCACGGTGGAATAGGCAAGCCGTTTCTTCAATCCATCCTCCACATACGCCATCATGGAGCCCATCAGAATGGTGAGAAGCGCAAGTATCATGAACGCATACTGCACAAAAGTGCCCCGCAGGAAATCAGCCCCTGCCACGTAAAAGACAATCCTTATAATTACAAAAACCCCCATCTTCGTGATGTTCCCCGACAGAATCGCCGATGCAGGAGCCGGAGCTTCCGGATGCGCCGTCGGAAGCCACCCATGCAGCGGAAACATCCCTGCCTTTGCGCCAAATCCAATCAATGCACAGAGAATTGCAGCGAGAATCAGGAATTCATGGCCTGCCGTCTTTTCGGGGTCAAGCACACCCCCTGCGCGAAAAGCAAGCGTATCTGAATAATGAAACAGCACAAAAAACAAAAACAATCCGAGAAATGCTCCGCCGACAGAATAGAAAAAATATTTTTTGCCTGCGTAAATCGCCTCTTTTGTCCGCTCATGCAGTACGAGACAGACTGTTGTAAGCGTCATCATCTCATAAAAAAGATACAGGGTGACAAGGTTCCCTGCAAAGCTGATTCCGATCATCGAGCCAAGCGCCAGCAGAAACCCCGTATAATAGCCGGTAAGATGCTCCTCCCCCTTCATATATGCAAAGGAATAACATCCGTTCAGCACCCACATAATGGCTGTCAGAAATGCAAACAACTTTCCAAGCGAATCCGGATTCAGGCAGATCTCCAGTTCTTCTGTCATATAAAAAAGATGCAGAAACGATGTATCCTGAACGATGCAGGCCACAACCGACGCTAATGTCGCAACAGTGACAGCCGCTACATACCAGTTTCTTAACGAATGATTCTTATTCACCGGCTTCAGCGCCGGGAGAAGCACACCCCCTGCCGTCGGAATCAATATTGATGTCAGACTCAAATACAATACACTCGCCTCCTAACCAAACATAAAAAGTCCGCTTCCGATTGCATTCGCAATCGGGTAAGAAAATGTTCCAAGAAGCAGATTTAATGAGATAAACAATACAATCGAAAATACCATAGAAGCAGCCGGACGGTATGCAGCATTCTGGAAATGTTCATTTCTCGGCGTATAAATGGAAATCACGGCACGGATAAAATAAATCGCATTTAAGATCGTACTGATCGCAAGCGTTACCATCGCAATCTCCATCTTCGCCTCGCCTCCGGTAAGCGCCGCCTCTGCAAAATACACTTTTGAAGTAAAACCTGCAAACAGAGGAATCCCGACCATCGAAAAAGCGCCTACCGTAAATCCGATTCCGGCCGCCGGATTTCTGTATCCGGCTCCTTTTAAATCAGTAAAGTTCTTACTGCCTCCCGATACCTCTGAAAGCCCTGCCGC
This sequence comes from bacterium C-53, assembly GCA_003612525.1. Taxonomy (GTDB): domain Bacteria; phylum Bacillota; class Clostridia; order Lachnospirales; family Lachnospiraceae; genus C-53. The sequence continues at coordinate 47,656 of RAZD01000003.1, forward strand.
ACAGATAAACAGCATCGACTTTGAAGCCGCATGGGACATAATATGAAAAATCGCGGCAACTAAACCTGCGTTATTCCCGATTCCGATTCCCATGTAAATATATCCGATCTGCGCGATTGATGAAAAAGCGATCAACCGCCTCACGTCGTGCTGGCGTATCGCATTTAAGGACCCCATAATCATTCCAAGAATACCAAAAAGAAACAGAATATTCGTGATCTTATGCCCTACCATGACGTCAAACCCTATCACACGGCAAAATACCTTGACCAGCAAAAATATGTAGCCTTTGCTCACAAGGCTTGAGAGAACCGCACTTGAGGAAGCTGTCGAATATCCATAAGCATCCGGCAGCCAGGAACTGAACGGGTAAAGAGCGCTCTTGATTGCAAGGCCGATACAGACGAGCCCGATCACCACCGTAAGCGGAATCTCATACTGTCCCGTTGCCGCAAGAACGCCAATCGCTTCTTTTATGTTGGACATTAACAGATGCCCGGTCAGGTCATAGATCATGCAGATGCCGATCAGCAGCAGTCCGGAACCTAAAAGGCTCATAATCATATACTTCGTCGCAGCTACCATCGTATGCCCGTTTGCCCGTATCATAATCAGAGCGCATGCTGCGATCGTGTTGATTTCGACAAATACATACGCCGTAAACAAGTCATTCGTATAAATAAGCGCAAGCAGCGAACTCATCATTAAATCTATCATTACGAAATAAAGATTCATTCTTGCTTCTTCCACATCCGTCTCAAGCGCCCGGAGGCCTCCCAGTATCGAGAGAAGCATGATTATGCTGAAAAACAGCGCCATCAGTCCCTCAAGCGTCCCCACCCGCAATTCATTTCCCCACGGCGCCGGGAACTTTCCCATCACATAAATAAATGCCTCCCCCGTCTTTACCGTGTACGCAAGCACACAGGCAGACATCACTCCGACCAGACTGACCAAAGCGATACTGAGCCTTTTTGCCGCCCTTCCGTTAAGCGCCGAGGATATAATTCCGCATGCAAGACAGAATATAATGCTGAAAGGCGGAAAATTACATACAAAATCCATTTATAAATCCTCCCGTTTCGCTCTCATGGAAATAAGATCGATATTCAAAGTATGATACCGGCGGTACAGCCGCACCGTAAGCGCAAGCATCAGCGCTGTCACACTGACAGATACCACAATTCCGGTAAGAACCAGGCCGGCCGGAACAGGATTGATATAGGCGGACGTATCCGTAACGCCATCCACAATAATAGGCGCCTTGCGGCCATTGATGTATCCCTTCACCGCAAGAAAGAGGTAAATCGCCGTATCCATAATATTAAATCCCATGATCTTCTTGATCATATTCTTGTGAAGAAGAAGCGTTGTAAATCCAACCGCAAATAAAATCATCGCCACTGTCTCATAAAAATTGACAAAAAGATTGCTTCCCACCTTTACAGGCCTCCTCTCCGAAACAGTGCATAAAACGTATACATTGTACACGCCACTTCTGTTCCTACAAATATATTGATAAAGAAAATCAGTCCGCTGCTGAATAAATTTCCCGGAGTCCCAAGCGGAATATGATTTTCGATTCCGTTTGCTCCTGTGTAGAAATAGTAACTCAGACTCGAAACATACAGGCAGAGCGCGCTGATCTTTGCAATCTTGATCACGTGCCCGTTAAAAATCCGGTCTGTCTTTGCAAACCCAAATGCTCCCGCGTAAAGTATCATTCCGGCGCCAATCATCGCACCGCCTGAAAAACCGCCGCCCGGCGATAAATGCCCGTTCATGATTACATAGATTCCAAACATAAAAATCACAGGGACAAGAACTTTCGCGGCTTTTTGCAGAATGATATCATTCTTTGGCTCAAAACTTCGGTCGGACGCCCGTTTTTTGTCTTTCTCACTGACCGCAAGAAGGAGAATCGTAACGCTCGTCGCCGCGATAAACAACACATGCGTCTCCCCCATCGTGTCAAATCCACGATAATTTAAGATCATGCCCGTCACAACATTCACTGTTCCCGTCTCCTGAAGCCCCTTTTCAATATACCGTTCAATCACCTCATTATTTGCAGGATTGTCCGGATTTCCAAATGGCGGAAGATACGATACGGTCACAAGCAGAACCGCCATAACCGTAAAGCAGAGAAATACCGCAAGGATTCTGTATATGCGTTCATACCGCCGGACTCTCCTCTTCTCACCGTATTCCTCCACTTTTTCTAAAAAGGATTCTTCCTCCCGCCGCTCCATCCGCAGCAAAATATCTTCCATGAACACATCTTCTCTTTTTACCTGTTCATAGCTCGCTCTGCTTTTCTTCTTTCTCTTCATCGTTTGTTCCGGTTCCTCACCGTTTACAAACTTTTCAATCCTGCTCCAGAGAGTGCTCTCATAATCATTCCTCATCCTGCTCATGATCTTCTTCCTCCTCTATCGCATGTATTTTCTTGAGCGAAACGAAAAACAGAATACTTGTCACGCCGGCTCCAACCGCCGCTTCCGTAATTGCAAGATCAGGGGACTCCAAAAGCATCCATATCACGCTCATAACGGAACTGTATGCCATAAAAATGACAATCGAAGTCAGCAGGTTTTTATTCAGACAGGCGGCTATCGCACAAAGAACCAACGCCCCCAGCAGCAAAAATACAAAAAGATTCATTCCTGCACCTCGCAATTCTTATGTACATCTTCCTCATCGATTGTTACCTCCATGCGGCTCAGCACATGACCCGATACAGAAGATGCCACCCAAAGACAGAAAAGGACAAACAGCAGTTTCAGGGAAACCAACGAAAATCCCTTCATCACAATAAGGCCCGCTATCACAAGCCCCAGCGCCAGAGTATCCCCGATTGCCGCCGAATGCATACGGTTTAAAACAAATTTAAATCTGTAAACGCCAAACACAGCAATCAGCTCCATAATCAGACCCAGCAGAATCAATATGGCAGCTGCAATAAACCGAAGCCATTCCATTCTATTTATTCCTCCTTCTGTTTTTTCTCTCCAGATTTTCACGGTGAACCCCTATATACACCTTGCTCAGAATCACTACCGAAAGAAAGCTGACCATTGCATAAATCACTGCAATGTCCAGAAGATACTCTTCCGAAAGCTTTACGGATAAAATCGAAACGATCATAATAATCATTGTCCCGATCATATTGATTGCCATAATACGATCCGCTATCTTAGGTCCTGCAATTGCCCGGATCAGGATACTGATAATCAGTACCGCAAGCACAATAATGGCTGCGGCAAACAGGATGTCATATGCTTTTGCCAGTCCACTCATTTCCGAAAACGCTCCTTCCCTTATTTCAGGATTTTTTCTTCTATTCTAAGAAGATTTCTCACAAACACGGAATCCTCAATTCCCTCTGCAAGCTCCCTGTCAAGACAGTGTACCTTAAACTCTCCGCCCTCAAGCTCCACCGTAATCGTCCCCGGCGTAAGCGTAATGGAATCCGCTAGAATCACCCTTGCCGTGTCCGTCTTAAGCGGTGTCGTGAAACAAATCAGCTGAGGCTCCACTTCGATTTTCTGATTCAGCACCAGATGTGCAGTCGCCATATTTGCCTTCACAATCTCCCAGATCAAAAGGAACAAATATTTTATGATATCCGGCAGAATAAGAAACAGTTTCTTCTCTTTCTCCAAACTGTAATCCATAAACCTGCACATGAGCAGAAAGACAGCCAGTGCAATCACAATTCCAAATACCGCTATCTCAATCGTAAACTTTCCATTAAACATAATCCAAAGGCATACTAAAAATAAAAACATCACAAACCTCCATTCTGCCCCCTCTGCAGCACAAATCCGGATGAAGAGCGCCGCCTCCTGCATTCTTTTGTATGAGACTTAAAAATCGCTCCCACACGACTATGCTTCGTAAAGATTCTTATAAATTCCGCCGCGTTCAAGAAGCTCCTTATGGCTTCCTCTCTCCCTGATTCCATCCTCGGTCAGAACAAGGATTTCCTTTGCATTCCGTATCGTGGTCAGACGGTGTGCGATCACGAATGTCGTCCTGTTCCTTGCAAGCTTTTCCAGGGATTCCTGTACAATCTTCTCGCTCTCATTGTCAAGCGCCGATGTCGCCTCATCAAAAATAAGTATGGGCGGATTTTTCAGAAATACTCGCGCGATCGAAAGCCTCTGCTTCTGTCCGCCGGATAATTTCACGCCCCTCTGTCCGATATCTGTATCATATCCGTCCGGAAATGACATGATAAATTCATGTGCATTTGCACGCTTTGACGCCTCAATCACTTCCCGGTCCGTCGCCTGAGGCTTTCCATAGCGGATGTTATCCATAATCGTTCCTGAAAACAGATACACATCCTGCTGCACAATTCCGATATTCTCACGCAGGCTCTTAAGTGTCACATCCCTGATGTCTTTCCCGTCAATCAGAATTCTTCCGCCCGTCACATCGTAAAACCGCGGAATCAGACTGCACATGGTCGTCTTTCCTGCCCCTGAGGAGCCGACAATCGCCAGATAATCACCCGCATTCACACGGAACGTAACATGATTTAACACCTTGTCATTATTCTCTTCATAGCGAAAGGACACATCCTCAAACGCGATATCACCTTTCACATTTGTAAGCGCATCCGCACCCTCTTTATCCCGGATATCCGGCTCCATATTCAGGATTTCCTGAAAGCGCTCAAATCCTGTATACCCATTCTGAAACTGTTCGGTAAAGTTAATCAGCTTTTTGATCGGCTCCGTAAAATTATTGATATAAAGCAGAAATGTGATCAAATCTGTCACGACAACCGCTCCGTCCATAATATACATTGCCCCCGCCATCAGCACACCCACTGTCACAAGCTGCGTAAAAGCAGTGAGTCCTGAATGGTAAGCCGCCATATAGCGGTAACTCTCTTTCTTACTGTCCACAAACCGGCTGTTGCCCCTCCCGAATTTCTTTAATTCCTCTTCTTCGTTCGCAAACGATTTCACCACACGGATTCCCGAAAGATTGTCCTCAATCTGGCTGTTCAACAGAGCAATGCGCTCCCTGTTCTTCTTAAAGGCACGCTTCATCCGGATATTGAAATAAAACGCATACACAACGATCAGCGGCACAAATGCAAAAGCAATGCAAGTGAGCCGTAGATTGACCTGCGCAAGAATCACAAATGATCCGACAAATTTAATCAGTGAAATCACAATATCCTCAGGCCCATGATGCAGAAGTTCACTGATGTCAAAAAGATCGGAAGTGACTCTGCTCAAGAGATATCCGACCTTCTGATTATCATAAAACGCAAAAGAGAGCTTCTGATAATGACCGAAAATCTCCTGTCTCATATTTGCCTCAATGCTGGCGCCGCAGATATGCCCGTAATAAGCGATAAAAATATTGCAGCCGCACTCAATCAGGACGAGTACAATCAGGAGCGCCCCGAGTTTCATAATCGTATGGAACGCATCCCCCGCTTCACGGTACACAACCTCCGATGTGATAAACCGTACAATCAATGGAATCGCTAATGTCACTGCCGCTCCTGTAACCGCAAAAAACAGATCGGCAAAAAATATTCCTTTAAACGGCCCGTAATAACGGATTAATTTTTTAAGATTTGATTCGTTTTTCATCATTCCTCTGTTTCACCTTTTCAGCTGAATTAACATTTCCTTGTCCCTCTCCGGGACGCGGAAGGACTCACGCATCTTCGTGATTGACTTGTGAAACGTCCAGTCCGAAAGTTTATTATCAAGCAAAAACGCATACGTATCCTCCGGATATTTAGCATACGCCGTTGCAACACACCACGCAACCCCCATTTTCGTATAATACGCATCAAACTGTAATTCATTCATCACACTTAGTACTCTTTTTATGTATTCATCCGTCAAAAAATGGCTCAAAAGCATTACGGCAGCCACTCTCTGTGAAAACTCCTTCTGTTCTGCCACATACTTCATAAGCCATTCAAAAACACGCGCTCTGTTCTTCTTTGCGATTGTAAAATTTTGACAAAAACAGTCATTGACTGCCCAGTCATGAATCGATGGAATAAACTCATCTGCATAAGACAAAATCGTTTCGATATCATCTTTCGCATAACCGATCGTGTACGCTTTCAAAACTTCCTGCTCAAAATAATCACTTGGGCAGTTTTCCATGAAAAACCGATAATCCTCCCTCGCAGCCGCTTTTGCCATCTTACGAAGAACAGGCAGGCGCACCCCAATCACAGGCGCGCTTTCTGTCAGAACATGATGTGTGTATTTCACCTGTCCCTCTGTACTATATGCCAGAAGAGACTTTGTTACCTCTTCAATATATCCCTTCGTCATTTCCCGGTAATCCTCCCAATATTCCCTCGAAATCTGTTTATGATTTACCGACTAAGTATTATAGCACAAATTTTCCATTTTGAACCTACGATTTTTTCTTTTTTTAGCGTATTCTTAACATTTGCAGTTAAACTGCACATTATGCCTTACTCTTCCGGCTTTTCCAGACAATGGCCAGAATATCTTTTCAAACAAGAAATGCATCGAGCTCATTATAACCGTACTGTTTTTCCAGATTTTGAAGCAGCCGGTTCAGTTCCGCCCGTTTTCTTTACATCTGCGTTCCATCCATATCACTCTTGATTCTTAAAAATAAATCAAGTACAATAATAATAAATCCAACATATACCAAAAAGAGAGGAGAAACTATCATGTATCAGATGAAACCGGAATATTACACGGGAATTGAGGCGATTGATCAGGAACATACAAGGCTTTTTGAACTTGCACAGCAGACTCATGATTTACTGAACAATGACATTCTGATAGACAAAGCCGACAGTATCACTCACTTAATTTCCGAACTGATTGATTATACCCGGACTCATTTTTCCCATGAAGAGGCTTACATGGAAAGCATTCAGTACCCGCGTATTTCCGCACATATTACACTGCACCGTAAATTTGAGGAAAATCTGATGGTATTTGACCTTGATGCTATTGAAGATGATTTTGACGAGCAGGAGGAAGCGGTACAACACCTTTTGGACTTTCTGGTAGACTGGCTGATTAACCATATCATGAAAGTCGATATGTTATATGTAAAATAATATTGCTGAAAACGGGACTGGTCACACAACCAGTCCCATCTCTTTCAGCATTTTTTGATCTTCTTCTATATTGTTTCCCGATGTAGTAAGCATATTTCCCGTAATCGTTGCATTCACACCCGATTCAAACAGCTCTCTGCCTGAATCCTTTAACAAAATTCTGCCTGCCGCAATGCGAAGCTCGGCCTCCGGATTCAAAAACCGGAATATGGCAAAAGTCCGCTTGATCTCTTCCTCCGTCAATGGCTCCATTTCCTCATACGGCGTACCTTTAATCGGCATCAAAACGTTGATTGGAATTGAATCTACGCCGATCTCTCTCAGAAGGAGCGCCATCTCCACACGGTCTTCCCATGTTTCGCCCATTCCAATGATTCCGCCGGAGCACACCTGAAGCCCCGCTTCTTTTGCATCTTTCAGACACCGTATCTTTTCATCGAGCGTATGCGTCGTACAAATATTCGGAAAATTGCGCCTTGATGTCTCTATATTTTCATGATACATTGACACACCCGCTTCTTTTAATGCCTCAAACTGTTCCTTTGTCAGCAGGCCATTGGACGCGCATAATTCAATATCATATGTACGACTCATTCTTCGGAATGCCTCAAGCTCCCTTTTGAACTCTTCCCCCTGCAAAACCCTTCCCGCCGTCACAATCGAAAAGCGGTGGACTCCCGCATTTGCATTCTCACAACATGATTCCATCAGTTCATCCACCGAAAGAAACGGATATTCCTCAATCTGCGCATGGTTATGCGCCGACTGCGCGCAGTATTTACAATCCTCACTGCACCGGCCGCTCTTGCCGTTTACAATGCTGCACAGGTTCACACGATTTCCCAGTAATTCCTCCCGGATATGATTTGCCGCACTGCAAAGCTGGTCAATATCCCCGTCAAAAAGAAAACTCAGGTCGTCTTCCCGCCCGAGTCTCTTTCCTGCAATAATTTCTTCTGCAATCCCCATAATACGACTCATATTTTTCATTACCTCTTTCGTAATCTATCAATATGAAGTCATTATATTACCGGATACTATGATTGTCAACCATTTTATTTTGTGGTTGATATTTTGTCATTCTGTTTACATCTTAAATTTATCCACTTCCATTTTAAGCTGTTCTGCAATATCCCGGTTCGAATTCGCTTCCTGCCCGACCTCGCTGACGCTTCCCGTCAGTGTAACGGTCAGTTCCGACACACTGCTTATGCCAAGAGCGCTCTCCCCCACCGCCGTTTTGATATCCGAAACGGTTTTTCTGACGTTGTCCATACTGCATCTGATTTCTTCGCTCTCCGCGGCAAACCGCTGCATCATCTCATTCATGCTTCCGACATCATTTCTATAGTTTTCGCTTGTTTCAAGCAGTTTTCCATAACCGCCCATCGCTGTTTCATTCATGAAGGTAATCATCGTCTCTGCCTCTGCCGCCAGTTCATCTACGGTTTCAATCACAGCCGCCGTCACTTCCTGTATTTCGGTAGCGGCGCCTGCCGAATTTGTTGCAAGTTTTCCGATCTCGTCCGCAACCACTGCAAAGCCTCTGCCTGCCTCTCCTGCCCGTGCCGCCTCAATACTTGCATTCAGTGCAAGAAGCGTCGTTTCCTCCGTAATGCTGATAATATTCCTTGTAAGTTCCCGAATCTGCTCCACTTCTCTTGACTTCTCAATTTTCTCCTGAACTGCCGATGCCATTTCCGCCGCCTGCGTTTCCGCTCTTTTGCGGTCCTCAATCGCGTTCTTATAAATTTCTGATGCATTCTGCATAATTTCGTTGGAGGAAAGACTTCCTTCTTCCGACCGATGGTAGATCTCCTCCACTGCGACAAACACCTGTTCGACCAACTCATTCACCTGGTCAAGCGATGCGCTTGATTCCTGCATTGCAGCGCTCATCTGCTCCATTGTGGAAGATACATCGGAAATGCTGTTTTCTGCCTCTGATAAATTCTCCGCCACCATACGTGACGACTCATTCAGGTGTTTCGAATTCGCTGAAATATTCAACATAATCTTCCGTATAAATCCCAGAAGATCATTCAGATTATCAGCAATCAGTTCCATTTCATCTCCCGTATGCACATCAATCGACTGCGTCAGATCCCCCTCATTGTGCACCAGCTCATAAATTTTACTGTTAACAACGCGCAGTTTCTTAATAATCCTCCCGATAATCAGGCTGATAATCACAAGGACAAGCAGCAGGCAGATCACCGTAATAGTAATTGTCTGTCTCAGGATATCGTTCAGCCGCTTTACCACACCGGAAGCATCATAATCACATCCGACAATCGCAACCACACGTCCGCTGTCGTCCGTAACCGGCATATAGGCAGAAATCAGATCTCCATGTTCCGTAGAATCTATAAAATCCTGCACATAAGGCGCCCCGCCGAAAACCCCCTGCAATTCCTGATACGATACTTCAAAAGGCTGTCCGTAACCGGAATGACTGTCCGTATTATCTGTATCCACACCATAATAGACCTGATTTCCATCTGAAAACAGCGTATACAGGAATTTAATGCCACAATCTTCTTTAATTCCTGTCAAAGTCACAAACAATTCCTGATATGCCTCATCCTTCTCTGATGTAAGTTTTGAAAGCTGATCTGCATCAATCACCTTCGTCGCAATAAATGCAGCCATCCGTGCCTGCTCCACACCCATTGCAACCATACCGCTCTTCGTATGTGTGTAGGAATTCGTTCCCATAACAGCGCACAATACAATAATCAGCAAGCTGACCGGAAGTACGATTTTCGCACGGATACTTATGCTTCTGGTTTTATGGTTTTTCATGTATAATCCCTCTTCCCTCATAATTTATCATCGTCACAAGACAATCTTGGAATTATTGTAACAAAAAATACAACAATCTTTCAAGTTATTTTGAAGGAATATGGAGGATTGTCCGGTATTTTGCCGCAACTCATATCCGTGCTGACTGAATCATCACATATTTTCAGAATACAACTTCTTTCCAGTAAAGAGATCTTTGTTCCAGAATACGCTGATAATCCGCATCGTTTCTGTGTCCTTTAATCTCGTCCATGTATTCAATATAATCACAGACATAAACAAAAACCTTTGACACATCCCGGCCATTTATCGCATACGTATCGCAGAACTGACTGCTGCCATACGGAAGTACACGCCCGTCAGCATCAAGCACGGTTAAAAATACCCCCTTTTGCGCACGCTCTTCACTGCATTTTTCCTGTACTGTAATTTCAAATTTGGTTTTTACAACCTGATACAGACCGGCGCCGTTCTCATTCATTTCATCTACCGTTACAATTTTCTCATTTTCATGATCGGGCTTTATCCTGAGTTGGAATGCAAAAGGACCGTCAAACCACCAGTTCTGATACTTGTTTGGATACTCATACCAATCCGGCGGCGTAATCTCATTCATAAACGCCTTCCACTCCTCGTCCGACATTTTGTTCAATTCCTCATCTGTTTTTCCCTGCATATCCAGTTTCTCCTGTTCCTCTTTATCGCCGACAATCCTGTTAATGCAGAAATCCATATCAAATTCATCTATACTGCGGTACTCTTCTTTCAGTGTATTATCATTTCCCACAATATCCAACAGATCTATACGGTAAATTCCCGCATAAGTCCGCTCATCCAGAAATGTTCCTTCCAGCGAGCCGGCTGCCGTATTATCTTCACGCTGTCTGAAAGAATATTCCGCCGTCGCTTCAAAAGAAAGAATCGGTTTTCCTTCCGTATCCAGCATCGTATCGGGAAATGCATCTTCACAAGTTATTGTAAGCGACAGATAAATTGCTTCCGTGGAACAGTATGTTTCCGAAACAGATACGGTTACACCATCCACAGTTTTCGTATAGGCAGAATCCTCCACAAAACCCTGCGTATACACTCCGCCTCCCTGCTCATTTGAACCATCATTTCCGTTCAGCTCAATCCTGGGCTCTTCCAGCTTATCTGCCACGGCATCCAGATCCCCCCGATAGGAGTAATCGTCCTGAAGCAGTTTAAAGATATCCCGTATTACCGGTATCTTTGCCGCAAGCGCCGGCTGGGACGCAAAAATCCCCATACATAATACAAGCATAGCCGCTGTCGCTGTTAATCGAATCAGAGTTTTCTTTCGTTTGTTTCTCATATATATTTTCTCCCCCTGTTGTATTCCCTCCTGCACATATTCCGTTAAACATCCGGGAATTTCAATTGAATTCAATTTATCATTTTTCATATTTTTCTCCATTTCCGCGCCGCTTTTTCGCATAACAGGTCTGTGGCAGGCAATGTACAGACACAAATCCCGTTGCGCCTCATAATAAACTAATCTCTGTCAAGCTGATTTTTCAGCGCCGCTTTTGCACGAAACAAATATGCTTTTACACTTCCGGCCGGAATATCCATGACCTGTGCTATATCATTGATCTTCATTCCCTGAAAATACTGTAAAATCACAACGGTCTTATATGCCGGCGGAAGCAGGTCTATCGCATCATACAAATCCGCCTTCTCCTCTATTGAAACCGGAGGCTCCGGCGCCGCTTCCATGCATTCACAAAACAGAGCGTCATCTCTGCCTTTCTTTTTCGCCTGATAAATACTATTAATCATAATACGTGTAATCCACGTCTTAAAATACTGCGGATTTCGAAGCTTATCCATTGAAACCATAGCACGCATCGCACATTCCTGCACAGCGTCCAGAGCATCCTGCTCATTTTTCGTATATATATAAGCGAGTTTATACAGATACTCCTGATGCATTACAATCAGATCTCCAAAAGCCTCTCTGTCCCCTTTTAAAGTTCTTCCAATCAGCTCCATGCTTACTGCCTTTGTCATTAAATCTGTCACCTTCATTTCATTTTTCCTGCCGTCATGCCTCTTAAGCGACATAAAAGCATGTAATGGTTTTTTCAGACGTCTTACATATCATTAGATAATAAAATTGCACAAAAAGATACACTTATTCCGATTTTTCTTTTTCCATTAAAAACGCCAATGTTTACAGTATTCTAAGTATACGGTATAATCAGCATATGGTGCCGAATGGAAAGGAGGTATCTTTGTGAATAATGATAAATTATACCAGATGAAATTTTCGAAAATATATCCTCTTCTCGTCAATAAAGTTTTGAAAAAAGGGCGGACCAAAGAAGAGATCGACGAAGTCATCCGATGGCTTACCGGATATGAACAGCCGGAGCTGGAAGAAATGGCTGAGGGTTGTGTTTCATATACAGATTTTTTTCAGAACGCACCGGAATTAAATGAAAACAGGAATTTGATCAAAGGAGTCGTCTGTGGTGTCAGGGTTGAGGAAATTGAAGAGCCTCTGATGAGAGAAATACGCTGTCTGGACAAACTGGTGGATGAACTTGCAAAAGGGAGGTCAATGGAAAAAATACTGCGAAAAGATGCGAAGAGCAATCCCTGAAAAAGTGAGGAGGAATGAATATGTCTGTTCTCAAACTGCCGATTGGCATTGAGAATTTCAAGGAAATCCGCACAGAAGGATTTTACTACGCCGACAAAACCGGATTGATTGTTGAACTTTTAAATAACTGGGGCAAGGCAAATCTTTTTACGCGCCCCAGACGGTTTGGCAAATCCTTAAATATGAACATGCTGAAGCATTTCTTTTCCTATGAGTGTGACCCCAGGCTCTTTGACGGACTTAAAATCTCGAAGGAAAAGGAACTCTGTGAAAAATATATGGGACAATTCCCGGTGATTTCCATTACCCTGAAGGGTGTTGATGCACGGAATTATCACGGCGCACAGGCAGCTCTCTGCTCCATTATCGGCAATGAAGCAATGCACTTTTCTGTTCTTCTGGAAAGTGGTCGTCTTTCTGATGGGGAGAAAATGCGCTACAGAAATCTGACAAAAGTCGATCGAAACGGCAGACAGGAATTCGATCTGTCGGAAGAGACATTAAAAGACAGCCTTCTGACTCTGTCCCGCCTTCTCTTTAAACATTATGGAAAGAAAGCAATCCTTCTCATTGACGAATACGATGTCCCTCTCGATAAAGCACAACATTACGGATACTACGACGAAATGGTCGATTTGATTCGAAGCCTGTTCGGACGTGCTCTGAAGATTAACGACAGCATCCAGTTCGCCGTTCTGACCGGCTGCCTTCGGATTGCAAAAGAAAGCATCTTCACAGGACTCAACAACTTCAATGTTTTTTCCATCACAAATGTACAGTTTGACGAACACTTCGGCTTCACCGATTCTGAAGTCAGGGAAATGCTCCGCTATTATGGCCTCGAGCATAATTATAAGAAAATAAAAGAATGGTACGACGGCTATCGCTTTGGCAAATCTGACGTCTACTGTCCCTGGAATGTCATTAATTATGTGAATCTCCTCCGCTTCGAGCCGGACGCCTCCCCGAAAGCCTTCTGGATTCACACAAGCGGCAACGAAATCCTTCGTACCTTCCTTCAAAAAGCCTCCCCGCGGACAAAACGGGAACTGGAATCCCTTGTAAACGGGGAATGCGTTTCAAAAAAGATCAATCAGGAGCTGACTTACAGAGAGCTGTACGACAGTACTGACAACCTTTTCAGCGTCCTCTTTACCACCGGCTACCTCACGAAACGCGGGGAATGCGGAGAAGATGCGGATACTTTAAAGCTTGCCATTCCAAATCTCGAAATCCGTAAACTTTTCATGGAACAGATTCTGAAATGGTTTCAGGAATGACGACGATTCTCAAATACGGAATTGCCTGTTATCAGAAGAGCTGTATGATTCGCACAGCTCCTGAAACTGAAATATGTACCAAGTATAGTTCCTGAGGCTGTACTTGGTTTTTTATGTTCATATCATCCAAAAGAAATATGACCGACAGCCAACACATAAATCACAGAACGGACCGGAAATAAATTTTACCGTCCGGACAATACTAATTCAGAAAAAACAAAGGTTTGTGTCTGCACGTTGCCTGCCACAAACTCGTTATGCGCACCAACAGCGCGGAAATGGAGCGAAACATGGAATGGAATTTACTGTTTTTTTTAAACAGCATACTGCTTGGTCTTGGGCTTGCGATGGATGCTTTCTCCGTATCCCTTGCAAATGGTTTAAATGAGCCGGACATGAAAGACAAAAAAATGTGCAAAATAGCCGGAGTATTTGCCTTTTTCCAGGCCGCAATGCCAATGATCGGATGGATATGCGTCCATACAATCATCCAATATTTTAATGCTTTCCGAAGTTTTATTCCCTGGATTGCATTGATTCTGTTGCTGTTTATAGGGGGTAAAATGCTTATTGACGGTATTAAACCCAAAAGCGATGAAACAGAAAAGCAAAAAACAGGAACCGCATACCTCTTATTACAAGGCATTGCCACTTCCATTGACGCCCTGTCCGTTGGATTTGCGATTGCAGAATATGCCTTCCTTATGGCCATTGTATGTGCACTTATTATTTCAGTCGTGACCTTCGCAGTCTGCATGGCAGGACTAATGATCGGAAAGAAATTCGGCACTAAATTTTCAGGCAAAGCTGCTATGTTGGGAGGAATGATTCTGATTGTGATCGGCCTCGAAATATTCATATCAGAGGTATTTTAAACAGTACAAAAGTCAGAAATTCCTGCTTTCATACGATCTTATCTGCTGCTGATTCCCGGCAGCAGGTATTCATAGAAGATATGCCGCTTTTCATGCAATCTCTGACATAATGACATCCACACATCTTCCGGAATTTGTACCACTGTTTGTCATTGCGTCTCTATCAGCTTCTGTATTGCCTCTTCCTTTGTCGCCGTAAAAAAGAAATCCTTTCCATGATTTGATTCATAGATAAAATCTTTCAAAGGCTTACTGGTATATTTCGAATAATCGCCATACACGGCGCATTTTACATGATAGTTGATATATTTTTGAAGTATTTCTCCCGCAATCCCTGTGCTTAAAATGAAAAACTCTTCACATACTGCCGTTTTATCAATTACAATTCTGTCCGCACCTGTTTCGTATCGTACGGTCATTGCCAGGTCCAATGCGGTCTGTACGTCAACAATTACCTTCTCATCACTGGAAACAACTGCCAGATCGGTTCCATCCATTTTCAAATATTCAATATTCATCATTATCCTCCCTGATTTCTAATGCAGTACAAATTCCAGATAAACACATAGTTTACATAAAAAAAGGCCGCCCGTCAAGCATATTGGACGGATTGATTTTCATAGATGAAAGCTATCTGTCAGACTGGGAGTATTTAGATCGGATGTCCTACAGGAAACCTTGCAGTTACATATTTCCTGTTGTTTTCGTACAAGTCGTGCAAATTTCACTCAAAAAACATCCGAATCTTCTCTCCTGCCGCTTTCCCGCCACAGTAAACAAAATTAAATTCCCCGCTGATTTTCATATCCTCCACTTCAAAAACACAGAGATTTTCACGACTATTTACAATCGGAGCATATGCAAAAGTAACTGCATTCTGCCGGATGACAAGATCTGTGAGCACACTGAAATTCCCTACGGAAATCACGCGCTGAAAACACTCAAGAGAAAATCCCCTGTCCGTCACTGCCTGCTCCAGAAGCGCTCTCGTTCCGGACCCCCGTTCCCGCACAATAAGAGTTTCCGAAAACAGTCTTTCCAGAGGAATCTGCCTGCCTGCAAATTCATGACTGCGAGAACAGATTCCAACAAAATTCTCCTTTTTAAAAAGATGGTAAGAATGCCGCCTCTTATCAAAAACACCTTCCACGACAGCGAAATCAAGTTCTGAATTTTCAAGCATTTTCAGGAGGTTCGCCGTATTGTCGATGATCAGGTTCAGACTATGATTTTCCTCCGACAGAAAATGATTCGCCGTATCACTCAGCACAAATTCACCAATTGTCTTTGTCGCGCCTACATTCAATGTAACCCGATATGTATTTTCAAAAGCCCGCCTCACGTCATGCTCCTCAGAGGCGACGCAGTCGGCATATTTCTTTAAGAGTTCACCTTCTTTTGTCCTTGTCAAAGACTTCCCGTTATACTCAAATAATTTTACGCCGTAATATTTTTCAAGATACTGAATATGCTGTGTTACACCTGGCTGCGTCATATTCAGCAGTTCCGCTGTTTTTCTGTAATTCATCTCATTGTACAGCGTACGAAAAGTTATCATACGAAAATCAAGCATACTGCACCTCAATATTATTTAATATTATCATTCTATAATAAATAATAATTTAATATTATCATTAAAATATGATAGAATCAAATAAAAATATACAAAGGAGATTTTTCATGAAAACTGTGATTATCGGCGGTGTGGCAGCCGGAACGAAAGTAGCCGCGAAACTTAAGAGGGAGAAACCTCATGATGAAGTTGTCATCTATACAAAGTCAACCGATATTTCCTACGCAGGATGCGGACTGCCCTACTACATCGGCGGCGCAATCGCAACAGAAGATGAATTAATCGTCAACACCCCGCAAAAATATACGGGATTAACAGGCGCTATTGTACATACGGACAGCGAAGTCACAAAAATAAACCCCGCCGATAAAACGGTTTTCGTAAACGGCGAAACCGTTTCCTATGACAACCTCGTGATTGCATCCGGCGCTTTCCCGATCATTCCGAATCTGCCGGGCGCTGATCTGCAGGGCATCTTCAAAGTCAGGACACCGCAAGACGCAATCGCCGCAAGAAAATACGCCGAGGATAACAACTGCCGCAAAGCAGTCGTAGTCGGCGGAGGCTTCATCGGACTCGAAGTTGCGGAAAATCTCATGTCAAAGGGAATGTCGGTCACAGTGATCGATATGGCCGATCAGCTGATGCCAAATATTTTTGATTATGATATGGCGGATTATCTGAGGCGGAAGCTCACAGAAAGCGGTATGCGCATTTTGACGAAAAGCGCTTTGCAGGAAATAGGCGGCGAGACAAAAGTCACCTCCGTGAAGACCAGTTCCGGCAGTCTTCCCTGTGATCTGCTGATTCTTGCAATCGGTATCCGCCCTGCCACTGCTTTTCTTGAAGGAACAGGCCTCGAAACAGAACGCGGTCTGATTCTGACCGATGAATGCCAGAGAACAAACCTGCCGGATATTTATGCTGTCGGCGACTGCGCTATGGTGAAAAACCGCATCACAGGCAAGAAGCAGTGGTCCGCAATGGGTTCCACCGCAAATATTGCAGGAAGGGCGCTCGCGCTCAATTTAAGCGGTGAAGAAACCCATTACAAAGGAGTTCTCGGCACTGGTGTCGTAAAGCTCTCCCATACGCTCTGCGCAGCCAAAACCGGCCTCACCGAAGCGGCTGCAAAGGAAAGCGGATACGATGTCGTCTGCGTCACCTGTGTGAACGACGATAAGGCGCATTATTATCCTGATTCCTCCTTCTTCATCACAAAACTGATCGCAGATAAGACCACAAGAAAGCTTCTGGGCGCCCAGATCATCGGAAGCGGCAGTGTGGACAAAATGGCGGATATCGCCGTTGTCGGCATATCAATGGGCATCAAGGCGGACGACTATATTACTATGGACTTTGCCTACGCACCGCCCTTCTCCACAGCCATTCATCCGTTTGCTGCGGCCTGCTCTATCCTTGCAAATAAGATGGACGAGAGACTTGTCACCTTTACGCCCTCCGAATACGCCGAAGGCGCGGCAAAAGACTACACGCTGATCGACTGCCATCCGGCTCCCACAATTCCGGGCGCTCCCTGGATAAGTCTTGCCAAATTAGATAACCTGGCATATGACAAAGACGCAAAACTGCTCCTGGCATGCGCAAGAGGAAAGAGAAGCTACCTGCTTCAGAATAAGCTGCGAAGCATGGGCTATGAGAACACCCGCGTACTCGAAGCAGGCGCCACTTTCAATGTCATTAAAAAGGCGCTTCCAGCGGGCGAAAAACTTCCTCCCGAAGAAATCAAAAGGGTCAAAGCGCTTGGCTGTCTGCAGGATAAACGCTTCAACGATGTCTTTAATGTACGCATCATCACGAAAAACGGAAAAATCACTTCCGAAGAACACCGCGCAGTGGCGGAAGCGGCAGAACGCTTCGGCAGCGGAGAGGTGACAATGACCAGCAGGCTTACGCTCGAAATTCAGGGTGTAAAATATGAGAAGCTGGACGACTTGTTTGCATTTGTCGCGCAAAAGGGCCTGGAAACAGGCGGCACCGGGTCACTTGTCCGCCCTGTCGTTTCCTGCAAAGGCACCACCTGTCAGTACGGACTGATTGATACATTCGGACTCAGTGAAAAAATTCATGAACGATTCTACAAAGGCTATCACGATGTCGTTCTTCCTCATAAATTCAAGATTGCGGTTGGAGGATGTCCGAACAACTGCGTAAAACCGGACTTAAATGACCTCGGCATTGTCGGTCAGATGGTTCCCCGGTTCGACCTTGCAAAATGCAAAGGCTGTAAAAAATGTCAGGTAGAAACAGCCTGTCCAATCAAAATCGCAGGCGTTCAGAATGACATCCTGCATGTCGATATGGAAGCCTGCAACCATTGCGGCAGGTGCCGGAGCAAGTGTCCGTTCGGCGTGACTGAAGAATACATAAATGGTTACAGAATCTACATCGGCGGCAGATGGGGCAAGAAAATTGCAAACGGGCAGCCGCTCTCCAGAATCTTCACAAGTGAGGAGGAAGTCCTCGACACCGTGGAGAAGGCAATCCTTCTGTTCCGAAATGAAGGCATCACAGGCGAACGATTTGCCGATACGGTTGCAAGACTTGGCTTTTCCTATGTGGAAGACAAATTATTAAACGGCGAGATGAAGAAAGAAGAAGTTCTGGCCAAACAGGTAAAAGGCGGCGCAACCTGCTAATCCATAATTTCAGCCCGGTTGCTACCGGGCTGGCTTTTTGCACTGTCACAACAGACAGTCCCTGAAAAACAGAACATTGGAGAAAACGTATGAAAAAATTATTAAAGACACTCATTTTTTTCCTGCTGCCCGTAAGCATCCTCTGTGGCTGCGGAAAAAAAGCGGAATCAGAAAAGACCGGCTATACTTTTACCGACGATCTGGACCGCACAGTGACCGTATCTTCTTATGAGAAAACAGCAGCGCTTCTTGGAAGCTATGCAGATGTCTGGATGCTCGCAGGCGGCACTGTCTGCGCATCTGCCGATGATGCCTGGTATGACTTCCATTTAGATCTTCCCGAAGACGCTGTAAATCTTGGGAAGACAAAAAGTCTGAGTCTGGAAAAGCTCCTGAGTGCACAGCCCGACTTTGTTATTGCAAGCACAAACACGCCTCAACACCTGGAATGGCAGAAGAATCTTGAGGATGCCGACATAACCGTTGCCTATTTTGATGTATCGGACTTTGACGATTACTTAAGAATGCTTAAAATCTGCACCGATATCACTGGAGATTCGGAGGCATATGAAACACACGGAACCCGTCTTCAAAAGCAGATTGATGAAATCCTTGACAGAAATGAAGGCAAGCCCGCTCAGACTGTACTCGTCCTCCGCGCATCCGCCTCCTTTATCCGTGCGAAAAACAGCGATGGAACCGTGCTCGGCACGATGCTGAAAGATTTCGGCTGCAAAAATATTGCAGACGATGATGATACACTTCTGGAAAATTTAAGCATTGAAAGCATTGCGCTCCAAAATCCTGATAAAATATTCTTTATTCCTTCCGGCGACGATATCGAAGGCATGGAGAAAAACGTTGAAACCATGTTCCGCGAAAATCCTCTCTGGGGTGAACTTGACGCCGTAAAAAATAAAACCGTTTACTACATGGAAAAAAGGCTTTACGGCTTTAAGCCAAACGCATACTGGGCAGAAGCATATGAAAAACTGGAGGATATTCTATATGCAGAATAACACCTCAAATTTCAGGCTTCTGTTTACAGGAAGCCTGCTTCTCTGCGCGGCCGTCGCCTGTTTCAGCATTTGTCTGGGTGCTGTCACTTTCAGCCCCTGCGAAGTGATTCTTGCGCTCTTTCAAAAAGGCGAGCCGATGAATCTCAATATTCTGAAATATGCGCGGCTGCCCCGCACGACTGCCTGCCTTATGGGAGGCGCCGCTCTGTCCGTGTCAGGCGCCGTTCTTCAGAATGTTCTCGCAAATAAACTGGCGTCTCCGGGCATCATCGGGGTAAATGCAGGGGCTGGTCTCGGAGTCACGATTTGCTGTGCCTTCGGCGTTATGTATGGCTGGCCAGTATCGGTATCCGCATTTCTGGGAAGCCTCGCCACCGTTATCATTATTTCTATCTTCTCAGGCAGAACAGGTGCATCAAAAACAACTGTTATTTTAGGCGGCGTAGCCCTGAACAGCATGCTGAACGCATTCTCGGAATCCATTACGGTGCTGAACCCAGATGTCGCCGTTCTGACGACAGAATTCCGCGTAGGCGGGTTTTCGGCAGTCTCCATGCAGAAACTGCTTCCGGCATCCGCATTTATTTTTACTGCGCTTATTCTCCTTTTTACACTCTTTAATGAACTTGATGTTTTGACACTTGGCGATGAAAGCGCACAAAGCGTAGGCCTTCCCGCAAAAAGATACAGGGTTCTGTTTCTGATTTTAGCGGCGCTTCTTGCCGGGAGCGCGGTGAGTTTTTCCGGCCTTCTTGGTTTCATCGGTCTGATCGTGCCGCATTTTGTGCGAAAAATCACCGGAAATGAAAGCCGACGCCTTCTGCCGCTCTGTGCCGTAACCGGCGCTGCCTTTCTCACTCTATGTGATCTTATCGCAAGGCTTTTATTCATGCCATATGAACTTCCGGTTGGAATCCTGATGGCGGTAATCGGAGGTCCGGCATTTGTCTGGCTGCTTCTGAAGATGAAAGGAGGACACAGAAATGGTTGAAATCCGAAACCTGTCGGCGGGCTACGGAAAGGAAGAAATCCTGCACGAGATTCATTTTACCGCAAAGAATGGCAGAATCACAACGATCATTGGAAAGAACGGCTGTGGAAAAAGCACGCTCTTAAAGACGATTTCCGGAATCCTTCCGGCCTCCGGCGGAGAGATTCTGATAAACGGAAAACAGATTACAGGTCTCACGCCAACCAACCGGGCAAAACTGGCGGCTTACCTTTCACAAGGCAAAAACACGCCGGATATCACAGCAGGGAGAATGATTCTGCATGGCCGGTTTCCCTATCTTTCTTATCCGCGTAAATATAAGAAATACGACTACGAAGCTGCTGAGGCGGCAATGGCAAAGATGGGCATCTCTGCTCTCTCGGACAAGCCCGTAGCAGAGCTTTCCGGCGGTACACGTCAGAAGGTCTACATTGCAATGGCCCTCGCACAATGTTCACCGGTTATTTTGATGGACGAACCGACCTCCTACCTTGACATCGGTCAACAGATGAAATTCGGGAGAATTGTAAAAGAACTCGCAGGAAACGGCAAAACCGTCGTCCTGGTGCTGCATGACCTTCTGTTTGCCCTAAAACTGTCAGACTGCATCTGTGTGATGGAAAACGGCAAAATCACAATGCAGGATTCACCGGAAAGAATCTTAAACAGCGGCATTATCAAAACGCTGTACGGTATCGAAGTCAAAGCACTCGACACGCCTGAAGGAAAACAGTATTATTATGAGATGTAAACAGACAGGACCCATTCTTATACACAGGATACACATAACCAGAGAGGGGGTTTTCACCCCCTCTCTGCTAAAAATTTATACATTTCACTTAACAAAAATCCATTTTATTTATTCAAGGTCTTCTCCATTGGACGCAATCACTTTTTTATACCAGTCAAAAGAATCTTTCTTGCTCCTCTTCAGAGTCCCTGACCCCTCATTGTCTTTGTCGACATAGATGAAACCATATCTTTTTTTCATCTCTCCGGTGCTGGCGCTTACCAGATCAATGCATCCCCAGACAGTATATCCAAGCAGTTCCACACCATCCAGATTGACTGCATCTTTCATTGCCTTTATGTGCTCACGCAGATATTGAATCCGGTAAGTATCGTGGATTTTTCCTTCCTCATCAGGCGTATCTACGGCCCCAAGTCCGTTTTCCACGATAAACAGCGGCTTCTGATAGCGGTCATAAAGTGCATTCATTGTAATTCTGAGTCCGAGAGGGTCGATCTGCCATCCCCATTCACTGGCCTCAAGATGAGGGTTACGCAGAGAAGACATTACATTTCCGGTTGTCCTCACGCGATTCACTTCCGGGTCCGCACTGGTAAGACGGGAAGAATAATAAGAGAAAGAAATAAAATCCACCGTATTTTCTTTCAGTATCTGCTCATCCCCCTCTTCCATTGCAACATGGATATTTTCCCTTTCCAACATTTTTTTTGCGTAAGCAGGATATTCTCCGCGGGACTGAACGTCAATAAAGAAATAGTTCCCTCTGTCCCGTTCCATAGCCGCCCATACATCGTTAGGATTGCAGCTGTAAGGATAAAAGCTCCCTGCGGCCAGCATACAGCCGATCATAGCATTCGGCATCATCTCATGAGCCAGCTTTGTAGCCAGAGCGCTGGCTACAAGCTCATGATGAGCCGCCTGATACTGTACCTGCTTTTTATTTTCATCCGGATCAAAAACCAGTCCTGCCCCCATAAACGGCAGATGCATCAGCATATTAATTTCATTAAAGGTCAGCCAATACTTCACTTTCTTTCCATAACGGGCAAAAAGCGTTTTGCAAAAATTCAGATAAAAGTCCACAAGCTTCCTATTACGCCATGACCCATACTTTGTTACCAGATGCATCGGCACATCAAAATGGCAGATCGTTACCAATGGTTCGATTCCATATTTTAAGCACTCGTCAATCAGTTCATCATAAAACCGGAATCCTTCTTCTACAGGCTCACTTTCATCTCCCTGCGGAAAAAGCCTTGACCATGCAATGGAAAAGCGATAACATTTAAATCCCATTTCAGCAAAAAGCTGAACATCTTCTTTCACATGATGGAACATATCAATAGCCTCATGTGACGGGTAATAATGCTCCTCATCACAGGAAAGCATGGACATGCTTCCCTCCATTACGGCTCTTCTGTCCTTACCTGCCGGAAGCACATCTACGTTCGCAATCCCACGGCCCCCTTCATGAAAACCGCCTTCACATTGATTTGCGGCAGTTGCACCACCCCACAAAAACTTTTCTGGCATTTTACTCATATTTTACCCCATTTCTGCGCCACTCTCTGCACATAACGAGTTTGTGACAAGCAGCGCGCCGACACAAATCTCGCGATTGAAAATTTTAATTTTCAATCTTTCTCCTCTACCATCACATCACTACGATTAGTTCATCCCCTGGCTTCACCTTTCCGGATGCACTTGGAGCCACATCTGCAAACTGATCCGTATTGGAAACAATGACCGGGCTTAATACGGAGTAACCCTCTTTCTTAATCAGATCAATGTCGAATTCAATCAAAAGCTGTCCGGCCTTTATACGGTCGCCATCGCTGACTTTCTTTGTAAAGCCCTTTCCATCAAGTTTAACGGTATCCATTCCTATATGAATCAATACTTCCACTCCGTTATCGCCCATGATACCTACTGCATGACCTGTAGGGAAAATTGTGCTGACCGTTCCGTCACATGGACTGTATACTTTTCCTTCCTCCGGCTGAATGGCAAGCCCCTGTCCCATCAAACCGCCTGAGAAGACTTCATCTTTTACTTCACTTAAAGCTACGGCCTCGCCACGGAACGGAGACAAAATGGTTTTCGGGCCATCTGAAGCCGCTGAAGATTTCTTTTCTGTCTTTGTCGTTGTATCATCATCACGATAAACAGCCATTGTCACAACAAATGAGAGCACCATTGCCACTGCCACGCCGACAACAGACCAAATCAGCCCCGTCAAAGGCTCGCCTTCTTTTACAAAAGACATAAATCCAAAAAAGCCCAAAGCGCCGGACTGATAGCGCAGAACACCTGCACCACCTATAATAGCGCCGCCTATTGCTGCCGCAATACATGAGATAATGAACGGTTTTTTCTTTGGAAGCGTAATACCATAAATACAAGGTTCTGTTACTCCAAACAGACCGGAAATCAATGCCGGAAGCGCCATTGCCTTCATATTTTTGTCTTTTGTCTTAATATAAATCGCCGCAACAACCATCGACTGAGCGAATGAAGCAGCAAAGTAAGGAGACATTACCATATCATATCCAAATGTCGCCATATTTGCAATTCCAATCGGAATGATCGCCCAGTGAAGGCCGAAAATTACAAGGATCTGCCATAATGCGCCTACCAGAATTCCAGAAAGAACACCGCCCACTACCGGAATCATGTATACGGAACTAAATACAACATTCAGAAGATTCGTCAAAATACCTGCCAGCGGTCCAATGACAATGAACGTCAATGGCACAATGATAACGATTGTCAAAAAAGGTACAAAAAACAGCTTTAACGTATCCGGCACTACCTTTTTAAAGAATTTCTCAAGCTGAGCGCCGACTCCTGTTGCAATCAGAATCGGAACAACCGATGATGTATAACCGGACAACGGATAGACAATCGGAATGCCAAGAAATGTAATCTTGTACTCCAGCGCTAAGATTGTCCCCTCAAACAATGTACCAATCGTCTCCAATCCAACCATAGACGGATAGAGAAGCGCTGATGCAATTGCAATTCCCAAATATTGGTTGCATTTAAACTTTTTCGCACATGCAACACCTATTACCATAGGAAGGAAATAATAAAAACCATCTCCAACCGCATACAAAATCTGATAAAACCCTGTTTCTTTTACAGCCGCGCCCATCACAAATGTTAATACGGCGAGAAGTCCTTTGATAATACCTGCCGCTGCCAGATAGCCCAGAATCGGCTGGAATGTCCCGGACAGCAGATCCAAAAGCTTTGCTCCCAGACTCATGTCTTTTGTTTCTCCTGACTCTTCCATGCCTGCCAGATGCGCTTTCTCACACACCACATCAAAAACTTCTCCTACATGGTTGCCGATAACAACCTGATACTGTCCGCCGGACTGAATTACGGTCACGACACCATCCGTAGACTTCAGTACATCCGTGTTTGCCTTCGCCTCGTCACGAAGCTGAAACCTCAATCTTGTAATGCAATGCGTAAGGCTGATAATGTTCTCCTTTCCGCCCACATTTTGGATAATAATTCTTGCTAATCCATCATACTTACTGGCCATAATGCCACATCCCCCTTTGCTTTTTTCCTTTGAACCTTTCTAACGGAGTCATTGCCATTTGACATTTTACATGTAGATCGCACTCGCTGAAGCCGGTCAAATGGCAATAACCAGCAGAAGAAATGTATACTCCTGTCCACTGTTTCCGTTGCTTAGAATATCATTTTTTCATATGGCTTTCCAATGAAAAAAAGTTGTGTTATAATTATATTTAGTTATCATACACAAAAATTTAGTTATCAGGAGATGAACATTGTGAAAATACGACAAATCGAGTATTTCCTGGAAGTTGAAAAAACATTGAACATTACAAAAGCCGCACGGAATATGTATGTCTCGCAGACAGCTGTCACAAAGCAGCTGCAGCTTCTGGAAGAAGAATTGGGATTTGCACTTTTTCTCCGTGAAAATAAACGCATGCAGTTGACGGAGGGAGGCGCTTTCTTTAAACAAGAAGCGCTCCGTCTGATGCACCAGTATCATCTGACCGAACAAAATATATCCGCATACCGCTATGGAGAATCAGGATGCATCAACATCGGCTTTGTGAAAAATCTGGATACAGAGTTGTTGATCTCCTATTTATCTCTCTTCCGGTCCAAATACCCCGAAATTGAAGTCAACCCTTACGGATACTCGAATCTCGCTCTCCACCAGCATATCCAAAACGGTACTCTGGATGTTGGTTTTGGCATTAGTATGAATAACAGCAGATTTCACTATCGCAGCCTGAAATCTTATCCGCTTGTGCTGCTTACATCCAAATCCGGCCCTTTGGCCGGCATCAATGAAATTTCCGAACAGGAATTAGAGAATGTACTCTTTGATGTAAGAAATTATCCTACAAATTCTCCCCTGGAGTTTGAGGGGATGCTTATAAAAATTGCATGCGGATATGGCAATGCCATTGTACACCAATTTGCCAAGAAAAACCGCTTTCAGGATTATCTTGTATCGATTCCACTGATCCCCTGCCAGATGAAAACTATTTCTCTGATCTATGATGACCACTATTGCCGTACCAAAGATTTATTTATTGAAACCTGTCTATAGAATGTCTTTTGCTACTTTTACCTTGTTCCCGCATTTTGTTCACACCAAAAGAGACAGAGCGAAGAAAATTAACTTCTCCGCCCCGTCTCTTTTATCTTTATTTATGAAAGTAAAAACAGATGCCCTAGTTTTCTCCCATCTTCACAAGCTTTGCCGCCTGATCAGCCGCGATGCACGCATCAATAATTTCCTGAATATCCCCATTCATAATCTTATCCAGTTTATAAAGCGTTAAATTAATTCTATGATCTGTGACACGTCCCTGTGGAAAATTATACGTACGGATTTTCTCAGAGCGATCACCCGTACCGATCTGACTTCTTCGAAGCTCAGCTTCCTCATCATGCTGTTTTTGAAGTTCCAGATCATAGAGCTTTGCACGAAGCAGTGCAAACGCTTTTGCCTTATTCTGAATCTGCGACTTTTCCGTCTGACTGTAGATTACGATGCCTGTAGGCATATGTGTCAGCCGCACCGCGGAGTCCGTCGTATTAACACACTGTCCGCCGGAACCGGATGCCCGCATGACATCAATCCTTATATCATTCTCATTGATCTCCACATCCACATCTTCCACTTCCGGCATCACTGCAACCGTAATTGTAGATGTATGGATTCTCCCACCGGATTCCGTCTCAGGCACGCGCTGCACACGATGCACACCGCTCTCATACTTTAACTTCGAGTACGCACCCTGTCCGTTAATCATAAATGTAACGTCCTTCATGCCGCCGATTCCAATCTCATCGCAGTTTGCAAGTTCCACCTTCCAGCGCTGACTCTCCGCATAGTGCACATAGAGTCGGTACATTTCCGCCGCAAACAGAGCTGCCTCATCACCGCCCGCCCCTGCACGAATTTCCACAATTACATTTTTATCGTCATTAGGGTCTTTCGGAAGCAGAAGAATTTTAAGCGTTTCCTCCAGCTCCTCCACACGTACCTTTGCACCGGAAAGCTCTTCCTTCAACATTTCACGCATGTCCTCGTCTTTTTCCTCTTCAAGCATCGCCACGCTGTCCTCAATATCCTGCCTGCTCTTTTTATATTCACGGTAGGCTTCCACAATAGGCGCAAGATCACTCTGCTCCTTCATCAGCTTTCTGTAGCGCGCCGGGTCATTTGCCACTCCCGGCTCCCCAAGCTCATTCATCATCTCTTCATATCGAATCAGTAAATCATCCAGTCTGTCAAACATTACTTTTTCCCTTTCACAACTCTTGTAAGTCCCGCCAGATCATTGATGACCTGAACATCCTTATAACCATGCTCGCGAAATAATTCGGATACCGCCTCACCCTGATCATAACCGATCTCTGTCAGAAGCGCCCCGCCGTTTTGAAGATAGCTGCCCGCTTCCCTAGTCAGAATTCGATAAAAATGCAGCCCGTCTTCCTTCCCATCAAGCGCCAGAAACGGCTCATGAGCGCGAACCTCCTCCATCAAAGTTTCAATTACATCTGTTCTGATATACGGCGGATTGCATAAAATTGCATCAAACTTCCCCTCTATCCTGTCAAACATATCGCTTTGAATGAATTCAGCCTCCACCTGAAGACGCCGGCTGTTTTCCTTTGCCACCTGAAGCGCCTCCGCGGAAATATCTGCCCCAACGCCCTCAATTCCATTTTTATATTTCATAAGCGATAACAGGATGCAGCCGGAACCGGTACACAGATCAAGCACACGCGAACAGTCCTGTATCTCAATCATCGCCTCTTCCACCAGCGTTTCCGTATCCTGACGCGGAATCAGGACATGTTCATTTACAAGGAACTCGAATCCCATAAATTCCTGAACTCCCGTAATCTGTTGTAACGGAATATGGGACGCACGCTTTGCGATCTCTGTTTTGTATATTTCAAACGCTTCCTCAGGTATCACATCTTCCCCATGCGCCAGCAGGTAACTTCTGTCCTTTTTGCAAACATACTCAAGAAGAAGCCTTGCTTCCAGTTTTGCTTCCGAAATACCGCATTCTGCAAGTACTCCTCTGCCATATTCATATGTCTCTCTATAATTCATCATCCGCCGGTCCATCCACATCGTATCCAAACGTATCCTTAAAATACTGTTTCCAGTCAAAAACCGCTTCTACGGCTTTGATCGCAACTTCCACCATATCTTCATCCGGCTCCCGCGTCGTCAATCTCTGAAGCCACATCCCCGGCGCCGAAATTATCCTTATCAGAATATGATTGCTCTTCCCGGCCAGGCGGATAATCTCATAGGAAACACCCGCAATTACCGGTATCAGGAGGATACGCACAGCCAGCCGGAGCACGGGACTTTCCACACGTATGAAAATGAAAAATATTACACTCACCAACATGACAAACAACATAAAGCTTGTTCCGCACCGCTTATGCTGTTTTGATGATTTCATCACATTTTTCAAATTCAGCTCATATCCACGCTCTATACAGTTAATGCACTTATGTTCTGCTCCGTGATACATATAGACGCGCCGGATATCTTTCATCATGGAAATCCCTACCACATAACCGATAAAAATGAGAATCCTCAGAATGCCTTCTATCAATGCCAGCAGTGTTGTTGACATAATGTAATTTTCAAAAAACCTTGAGATAAAATAAGGAAGAACCATAAACAGAGCAATCGCCATAACAAGTGAAAATGCCACCGTAAGATAAGTCAGAATCTTATCCGCATTCTCACCGAACACACGCTCAAACCAGCCTTTCTTCTTCTCCTCCCCCGGTTCATCCTCATAAAACTCCGAGGAAAACGACAGACATCTCATACCCAGAACAAGAGAATCCACAAAATTAAAAGCGCCACGGATGAAAGGAATTTCCGTCAGCTTCTTTATCGGCGCAACGGTCTTAAACTCGTCAGTCATTACCTCAATTCCGCCATCCGGCCTGCGCACGGCTACGGCATACTTTTCCTTATTCTTCATCATTATGCCTTCCAGTACGGCCTGGCCGCCAATCCCACAGTAGTTGCCTTTACTTTTTTTTCCCATTCTCTCCACCATTCTAATCCAAAAATTGCCGTTACCAACCGGCAACGGCAATTCAATTCTTTTATTTGCGGACAATTACTTCGTAACGCCATATTTCCTGTTGAATTTATCAATACGTCCGTCAGCTCTTGCAGTCTTCTGCTGGCCTGTGTAGAATGAATGACATTTGGAGCATACTTCAACATGGATGTCTTTCTTTGTTGATCCTGTTACAAACGTATTTCCACAGTTACATGTCACAGTTGCCTGATAATAATTCGGATGGATTCCTTCTCTCATTTCGTTCACCTCTCTATATTTATACTTACCAATTTCTTTACGGTTCTTCTTATAAACAGCTTGTTAATTGTATCATAGGTAGAGTTATGATGCAATATCTTTTTTGACAAATTTCAGGTTTTATTAAAAAAACTTAATTTTCTTTACCATTTCAACAAATTCACGGTTATTTTTCGTCTTAACAAACATATCCAGTATCTTTTCAACCGCTTCATCCGGCTTTAATCCGTTCAGTGCCTTGCGCATGATGTAGATTGCATCCATCTCTTCCTGGGATAGCAGCAGGTCTTCACGTCTTGTCCCGGATTTCGGGATGTCAATTGCCGGAAATACTCTCTTCTCAGACAGTTTTCTATCCAGCACAAGCTCCATATTGCCCGTACCCTTGAACTCCTCGTAGACTACATCATCCATCTTGCTTCCTGTATCCACAAGCGCCGATGCAAGAATCGTCAGACTTCCGCCTCCTCTCATATTGCGGGCAGCGCCAAAGAAACGTTTCGGCATATGTAATGCCGCCGGGTCGAGTCCGCCCGATAATGTTCTTCCTGAAGGTGGCACCGTAAGGTTATACGCCCGCGCAAGCCTCGTGATGCTGTCCAGAAGAATCATGACGTCTTTCTTATGCTCCACCAGTCTCTTTGCACGCTCAATTACCATTTCGGACACGCGCTTGTGGTGCTCCGGAAGCTCATCAAATGTAGAATAAATCACTTCCACATTCTTCCCTTCAATTGCCTCTTTGATATCCGTAACTTCCTCCGGCCGCTCATCGATTAACAGAATAATCATGTGCATCTCAGGATGGCTTCTTGTAATTGACTTCGCCACTTCTTTCAGTAAAGTCGTCTTTCCCGCCTTCGGCGGAGATACGATCATACCGCGCTGCCCCTTGCCAACCGGACTCATCAGGTCCATGATGCGCATCGCCATATTCGCCGTACCGTTCTCAAGCTTAAGTCGCTCATTCGGGAAAATAGGCGTCATATCTTCAAAATTGCATCTCTTTGTTGCCTCTGACGGATGATATCCATTGATAGACTTTACATATAAAAGCGCGCTGAACTTCTCCCCCTGCGTCTTCACCCTCGTATTTCCAACAATAATGTCACCAGTCTTTAAATTAAAACGGCGTATCTGGCTCGGCGCCACATAAACATCATTTTCACCTGGCATATAATTCTCACAACGGATGAATCCATAGCCATCCGGCATGACCTCCAGTATGCCATTTGCTGAAATCCCACTGTCAAGTGCTTCTTTATCTGAAGGAAGTGCATCCGGATCCTTCTTTGCAGTCTCTTTTTCTGGTTTTGCCGGCTCCACTCTGTGGACTTCTTCATCAGAATTCTCCTTCTGCACAGCTGGATTTGCCTGTGCATCTTTGTCATCCTGCACAAGCATAGCCTCTACAAGTTCTTTTTTCTTCATACCAGAAATTCCTTTAATACCGCGCACTTTTGCCAGATCTTTCAGCGCAGACAAGGACAAAGACTCATACTTATCTTTCATCATATAAATTCTTTCCTCCTGAACTATTTCAGTCTATCACACTATTCATTTGTAACAATGGGATTTTATTATAGAAATATTTTGAATCGCTATGGCAAATTATACAACGAACCATTAAAAAACACAAGAAAAATATATTTGATTTGTTCCCTGCAAAAATGTACAATGAATTTATCATTGCACTTCAGAAAGGATAGAATTCTATGACGAACGCAGAAAAAGCATTAAAATTACACGAAGAATGGAATGGAAAACTGAACATTATGTCCAAATCTCCAATTCAGTCAAGAGAAGACCTGGCGCTTGCCTATACGCCCGGTGTCGCGGAGCCGTGCAAAATAATTGCGAAAGACCCCGAAGCCGCCTATAAATATACGATGAAAGCAAATACCGTCGCTGTCATATCCGACGGAAGCGCGGTCTTAGGTCTTGGCAACATCGGCCCATACGCAGCAATGCCGGTCATGGAGGGCAAAGCGGCGCTTTTCAAGGAGTTCGGAGACGTCAACGCTGTCCCTGTCTGTCTTGACACGCAGGATACTGAGGAAATTATCAAAGCAGTCACTTATATGGCTCCGGGGTTCGGAGGAATTAATCTCGAAGACATTTCCGCCCCGCGTTGTTTTGAGATTGAGGAGCGTTTAAAGAAAATACTGAAGATTCCCGTATTTCACGATGATCAGCACGGAACGGCGATCGTCGTTCTGGCCGGAATTATCAACAGCCTGAAAGTCACCGACAAAAAGAAAGAAGCGTGCAGGGTTGTCGTAAACGGTGCAGGTTCCGCCGGCGTTGCGATCACAAAGCTTCTTCTTACATATGGATTTACAAATGTTACACTGTGCGATAAAGCCGGCATTCTAGGCCGCGACACGGAAAACCTTAACTGGATGCAGCAGAAAATGACCGAGGTAACGAATCCGGAAAGCAAAACCGGAACCCTGGCCGATGCAATGAAAGGCGCAGATATCTTTATCGGCGTTTCCGCACCAAATATCGTAACACCCGAAATGGTGGCTTCCATGAATCGTGATGCAATTCTGTTCGCAATGGCAAATCCTGTTCCCGAAATCATGCCGGATGCGGCAAAAGCCGCCGGCGCCCGTATTGTAGGTACCGGACGCTCCGATTTCCCAAACCAGATTAATAATGTAGTTGCCTTTCCCGGCATTTTCAAAGGCGCACTGGAGGGACGCGCCACACAGATTACAGAAGAAATGAAGCTTGCCGCCGCTGAAGCGATTGCAGGCCTTGTTTCCGATGAGGCACGAAGCGATGACAATATAATGCCCGAAGCCTTTGACCCCCGTGTCGCCGAAGTTGTTGCAGAAGCGGTGAAATCCCATATCCGGCCATTATGACCGATTATCCTGACAAGAAACCATACTACTCCCTGAATGCATTCTATAGGAAGACATTCGGGGAGAAGGTATACAAAATTGCACTGGATGGCGGCTTTACCTGCCCAAACAGGGACGGGACGCTGGGATATGGAGGATGCATTTTCTGCAGCCGTGGCGGAAGTGGCGATTTCGCGGGCGACAGGGCGCTTTCCATCCGCGAACAGATTGAAGACGGCCGCCGGAAGTCAGAAGCTTCTCTTAAAAAACATGGCACGAAATACATCGCCTATTTTCAGGCATTCACAAATACATATGCACATGTTGACCGATTAAGTCAATTATATTATGAAGCAGTCGCAGAACCTGATATTGTGGGGATTTCCATTGCCACACGACCAGATTGCCTGTCACCGGAAATCATGACACTATTGTCAGAAGTGAATTCCATAAAACCTGTATTTGTAGAACTGGGGCTGCAGACAATACACGAATCTACAGCTCGATTTATCCGCCGCAACTACTCTCTGTCCTGTTTTGACAAGAGTGTCAGCGCATTACAATCCATTGACATTCCTGTCATTGTACATGTCATCCTGGGACTGCCCAATGAAACGGACGCCCAAATACTTGACACTGTACGTTATGTAAACAACTGCGACATATCCGGTATTAAATTGCAGATGCTTCATATCCTGAAAGATACGGATCTTCTCAATTCTTACAGGAAAAATCCGTTTCCCGTTCTTACGAAAGAACACTATGTAGATTTGATCTGCAAAAGCATTTCCTGCCTGTCAGAGAACATCGTTATCCATCGCCTGACAGGAGATGGCCCGCGTGACCAGCTGATCGCGCCGCTCTGGAGTCTTAATAAAAGAAATGTGCTAAATACAATCCACAAAGAATTAAAACAAAGAAAGATTCATCAAGGAGACCATATATGCAGGATTCATTAATGCTCTACAAACTAATTGTTTTATATATGCTGGGACAAGTTGACTTTCCATTAACCCGCGTTCAGATTTTTAATTTTATTCTGGATAAGGGATACGCTACCTATTTTACGCTTCAGCAGGCAGTCGCTGAACTGATGGATGCCGATCTGATTCGCGGACAGTCTACACGCAACAGCACACAGCTTACAATGACAGACTCCGGAAGAGAAACTCTTTCTTATTTCGGAAACCGGGTGCCTGATGCCATCAAACAGCAGATTAAACATTTTTTTGATGAAAATAATCTTGCCATGCGCAATGAGGTGTCTACACAGGCCGACTACTATAAGACAACATCCGGTGACTTTGCCGCACATATGTCTGTGAAAGACAACAATGAACCCATTATCGAACTGACGCTTACCGTCCCTACTGAAGAAGGCGCTGTCAGTCTGTGTGATAACTGGTTGAAAAAAAATCAGGATATCTATGCCTATGTTATAAAACAATTAATGTGATGCTTCCTCACGGATACGTTTCATATGTTCTCTTATTTTCTTCTCGTATCCGTTACCGGAAATATGATAAAATTCCTTTCCACTCAGCTCATAAGGGAGATACTGCTGACTCACATAGTGGTTTGGATAGTCATGCGCATACTTATACCCTTCTCCATGCCCGAGCCGGGCTGCTCCTCTGTAATGAGCATCCTGCAAGTGCACGGGCACGGATGCATCCTTTGTCTCTTTCACTGCCCTCATCGCCTCCTCAATTCCCACACAGGCCGAATTGCTTTTTGGCGCCGTCGCAATATACGTTGCCGCCTGTGATAATATAATCTGCGCTTCCGGCATACCGACGCGTTCCACGGCCTGCGCTGCGGAAACGGCAACTGTAATTGCCATTGGGTCCGCATTTCCCACATCCTCCGATGCGCATATCATCATACGTCTCGCGATAAAAGTCACACTCTCTCCCGCATACAGCATCTTCGCAAGGTAAAAAAGCGCCGCATCAGGGTCAGAGCCTCTCATGCTTTTGATAAATGCGGAAATCGTATCGTAATGATTGTCTCCCGTTTTGTCATACCTCACCACTCTCTTTTGAATACATTCCGAAGCCACATTGAGCGTAATATGTATTTTACCATCCTTTTCAGGTTCCGTCGTCAATACTCCAAGCTCAACCGCATTCAACGCGGCTCTGGCATCTCCATTTGAAATATCCGAAAGAAACTCAAGCGCATCTTCGTCAATCTGCGCATTGTATGCCCCCATTCCTTTTTCTCTGTCATAGACCGCACGTCTGCACAGCTCCTTTACGTCTTCTTTTTCCAGTGGTTTCAACTCAAATACAATTGAACGGCTGATCAGAGCGCCATTCACTTCAAAATACGGATTCTCCGTCGTCGCACCGATCAAAATCAACGTGCCATCTTCGACAAAGGGCAAAAGATAATCCTGCTGGCCTTTGTTAAACCGGTGAATCTCATCTACAAACAGAATCGTACGCTTCCCATACATACCCATATTATCCTTTGCCTTCGCCACCACCTCCTCCATGTCCTTTTTCCCCGCAATGGTAGCGTTAATCTGGGTAAACTCCGCGCTTGTTGTATTCGCAATCACTTTCGCTAGTGTCGTTTTACCGGTTCCCGGCGGTCCGTAAAAGAGAATGGAGGAAAGTTTATCCGCCTGAATCGCCCGGTACAACAGCTTGTCTTTCCCAATTATATGTTTCTGTCCAACTACCTCATCAAGCGTAGTTGGACGAAGTCTCGCAGCAAGAGGGGAATCTTTTTCAAGATTCGTATTCCTCATATAATCAAATAAATCCATACAATTAACCGTATCCTTTTCTTCTATTCCAGCATCAGTTCATCCACTGTCACAAGATCATATCCATTTTCCAACAGATAATCCACAATCCGAAGTGCAGCTGTAACTGAGCTCTCGTAATAATCATGCATAAGTATGATATCGTTTTCTTTTACACGGTCTGCCACATGATTCACAATCGCATCTACATTTTCCGTCTTCCAGTCTTCGGTATCGATCGTCCAGAGCACAGGAATCATGTCAAGATTGCAGCCATAACTGTCCCGCCACTCACCATAAGGAGGACGGACAAATTCTGTTTCTTTTCCTGTCGCTTCATAGACGAGATTATAAGTCTTTGCCACTTCCGCACAAATATCCGCTTCATTCATGTGATGGAATTCCGGATGAGAATATGAATGATTGCCGATCAAATGGCCTTCCTGAGCGACCCGCTTCACCGTATTCTCATTTTCCTTTATATTTTTTCCTAACATGAAAAATGTCACCTTTACGCCCCTCTCTTTCAGTCCGTCCAAAAGCCGGTCCGTCAGATACGGATGAGGGCCGTCATCAAATGTCAGCGCAACTTTAGGCTTCTCAAACAGCTCAACATCCCTTGCAAAAACGCCTGCAAAGCCCCTGCTGCTCTCCTTCTGATAATAAAAAATCTGCCACATGGATACAAAAACAACTGCCAGCAGAATACATACCTTTTTCATGTTACCGCCTGTTTTCACTCCGCATTAATTATTTATATGTACCCTGCCATTTGTCCAATGCACTTCATATGGAATTCCATTCCATTTTCTAAGCATCCTGATGAATTAATGTGCGAAGCGCTTCCACAGCTGTCTGAATCGCCATGTTCGTGTCATGAACCACCGGATTTTCCAGTCCGAGCCTCTCCCTCTCCTGATTGGCAACTACCAGAAAACAGGAGCCTGCCCTTACATGCAGGTAACTTGCCACAATAAAGATTGCCGCTGATTCCATCTCAGAAGCCAGACAGCCCATACGCTTCCAGGCTTCCCACTTATTCATCAACTCATAACTCACAGGTTTCGTTTCCGGCTCATGCTGGCCGTAAAACGCATCCTTACACTGTACAACTCCTGTATGAAACGGATACCCTTTCTTCTTCGCCGCCATAATCAACGCATTCGTCACCGAGAGGTCCGCCACAGCCGGAAATTCGATCGGTGCATATTCTTTGCTGGTGCCTTCCATCCGAATTGCGCCTGTAGCAACCACCATATCGCCGCTTTTTACCTCCGGCTGCATACCGCCGCATGTTCCGATGCGGATGAATGTATCCGCGCCGCACCGATATAGTTCTTCCATCGCAATCGATGCGGAGGGCCCTCCGATTCCGGTTGAAGTCACACTGACTTTTACCCCGTCAAGCGTCCCCGTATACGTTATGTATTCTCTGTTATCCGCAATCAAGACC
Source organism: bacterium C-53 (assembly GCA_003612525.1). GTDB lineage: Bacteria > Bacillota > Clostridia > Lachnospirales > Lachnospiraceae > C-53. Next base: position 84,269 of record RAZD01000003.1, read on the forward strand.
GGATGGTCAAAATACTGTGCAATCTTCACACAGCGCTTCGGGTCCCCCGGCAAAATGACGTACCGCCCGATCTCGCCCTTCGCCACCTGTATATGATACTGTCTGTTTGCATCTTCCGAATAATTCTTCATAAAGTTCCCCTGCCTTTCACTCTTTCTTTTAACCAGGCCATCTTTCTGAGATACCTGACTAAAACCACTGTCAACCCTATAAAAACCGCCGGCAAAAACCACACACCCAGATTCCTGACAAGGACTCCGCATAAAATGATATATGCAACGGTAGCCTGAACGATTAAATCACACCACCAAAGCATATATAAAATCACCCTTATCCCTTCCTCCTCGTCTTCTGAAACCGCCTTTTTCGCCAGTTCTTTTCCAAATAGATTCTCCTTTTCAATCAATGATGTACACACTTTTGATACCGCATGCCATGCAAGAAAAAAATACATCAGGATTAATAACATAATATAGCTTCCTGCATGCGCATAGTTATCGATCTTTCCTGTGCCGCTCCAATGTACCGGCACCTGTTCAGGCATATGAGGCCAGTACAAAACATAGAATACTGTCGTTGCAATAGCGATGGTCAAAATTGCCGCATCCAGAAACCTGAGCCGTATATCTGCAATCGTCTTCCACATATTCACTCCTCCTTTTTTGCCATATCCCTTCTTAAATCATTTCTTATTTTGGTATACAGACTCAAAGCGTCTGCTGTCTTTATTATACGTAATGTAACATATAATATCAATTCATTTTCTCTTCCATACCTTAAGGCAGAGCAGAATTACAGAAATGAAGGAAGTTACTTCTTACACAGCTCCAATAATACCCGTCCTTTGGCAAAATGTGAATCATACGGTACACCGGCTTCCCAACAAATGATATATTTTAAGGTAAAAAAATCAAAGGAGCTTCTACGATGAACAATTTACACACTCAGATAATACATTACTTAGAATACTGCCAGCAGCAAAAAAGGCTGGATGCAAAGACATTAAAGGCATACAGGATTGACCTGGCACAATTTAATGGATTCATTCAAACAACTGATCTTGAAAAAATTACTCCACAGATGTTGGAAAGTCATATTGCAGATCTCCACAAAAAATACAAGCCAAAAACGGTCAAACGAAAACTGGCTTCTTTAAAAGCGCTTTTCCACTATTTTGAATACAGGGAGCTGATTGACCAGAACCCTTTTAATAAAATACGTGTAAAATTCCGGGAACCTGTCACTCTGCCAAAAACCATTCCGCTTCATATAATAGAAGCACTTCTCTCTACAATCTACAAACAATATTCAGATGCCAAAACAGAGTATCAACGAAAAAAATCCCTTCGGGATGCTGCTGTTATTGAACTTCTTTTCGGAACCGGAATGAGAATTTCGGAACTCTGTTCCTTAAAATCAGATGATGTGAACTTATATGACAAAACCATACTGATTTACGGAAAGGGTTCCAAAGAGCGAAAAATACAAATCGGTAATGACGATGTGGTTACTATTTTAAAAACTTACAAAAAAGAGTATCTTAATGAAATCCAAAATTGCGGCCGCTTCTTCGCCACCCAGAACGGCCGGGAATTATCTGATCAGTCCGTTCGCAGAATGATTCGTAATTATGCTTCTCTGTCTTCAATCGAACTGCATATTACACCGCATATGTTCCGTCACACCTTCGCTACATGTCTGTTGGAAGCGGACGTTGATATTCGATACATTCAGGAAATGCTGGGACATAGTTCGATACATGTTACGGAGATTTATACGCATGTGGCAATGTCCAAGCAACGGGAGATTCTAATGATGAAGCATCCGCGAAGAGGGTTTTGTTTGTGAGAAGGGAATAGAGGGGATGGAAGGCATCAATCTTTTTGGTGAGGAGGGGAGATTGATGTCTTTTCTTATGCTTATTTTTTTGGGGGAGGCAGGTTTGAGGGTTTTGATGGATAATTGAAAGTTATCCGTTATTTAAGGCTTAGTACAGATAAAAGGTTAAATAGATAAAATGAGTTTAGGAGAGATTAGATGGAGGAACTATACTGGGTAGGAATAAAAGAATCTGAAATTCGTTCGTGTATAAATATATTTAAGGGTAGTATTACATATACTGGTTCTGGAAAAAACGGAAATATTTCTTATTCTTCTCATACCGGGAAAATTTTGAATTATAACTCGGATTCCGGCGAATTAGATGCTTTTATAAATGAGACGCTTCTTCAAATGATTTCAGAAAATCACAATATAAAATTTATGTTTTATAACCCGTATTATGCATTCTTTCTTGGTGGTGAAATTTTAAAACATACCATAACTACCAATCAAATTTACCCCTATAATTTTTTAAGGGACAAAATGAAAACCCGTCTTTGGCTTTCTAAAACAATTCCTGTACTGGAAAGCACTGCTTTGTCTGTCAGTCAATGCTCCATACAATCCTTTAAAAATTTTTTTCCTGGGCATGACTCGTTTATTTTACAAGGATGTACAGGTGCAGGCGGAAATGATACTTATATTGTTAGTGAAAAGTCATGGGACAGGGTAAAAGAATGTTTAAATCCAAATGAGATTTTCCTCCTTTCGCCCTATATAACTCCGTCCTATTCAGTAAATATCCATATAATAATAGGTAACAATATCAGAACTACACCTGCCTCTATTCAAATTGTTGAAAAAGAAAAGGACAGACTTATTTTTCATGGAAGCGATTTTATTGAATACTGCAATATACCAGAAGAAGTAAGAGCAAAAATCCAGTTATACGCTGATCAGACGGCCGAGTTGATAAAAAATATAGGTTATAAAGGCATTTTAGGGATGGATTTCCTTGTTTTTAATAAAGAAGCATATTTTTTGGAAATTAATCCCCGTTTTCAATCATCAACGCCTCTTTTAAACGAAGCACTGTCTATAGAGAATGGAACAACTTTGCAAGAAATATGTTTGAAGATTTATACAGACAGTGAATACATTATTCCGCAACTCCAAAATGATGTTCCATTTAGTTCGTATATTATAGACGCATACTCTTCTTATGGTTATTACAGTGAATATATAAAAAATGCCATAGAGTCAAAAGAAGTCGTTGCAATATTAAAAGACGGTTTTGAAAAGCATACGGCATATGAGGAATGTGCAAGTATATACAGTATTGTATTAAAAACAAATATTACGACTGTGAATCCGAACGGATCCTTAAATATACACGAAAACATAAAATCTTATCAAAAAAACCTGCCCCGGACAGATTCATTCTATGACTGTTTGGATCTAAAAACGAAACTGTTATCGCAAGGGGTACGAATATCTAAAGAAGCTGAACAAAAAATGCAAAAAGAGATTATCAGGAAAGGAACTTATAGTTCTTTAGATATTTATATACGCTCTGATTTAATTATAAATGCTCCGTTTGAGTTGAAATTATGCAGTATGTCTCCGTTTGAAATTCATTTTGAAAAAAATGATTTTTTACTCATGTATGCAGGAAAAGAAATATGCCCTATATATTTGGATAGAAAGGAATCATTCTGCAATTTAAAAACAAAAACGGGAATAAAATATGAAGATTTGTCTTTTCTAGCAACGGACAGATTAAGACTTCATCATTCGTTTGGCTGTTTTTTCAAACGAAATAATTGTGGATGCAGTTTTTGTGATGTGCCTGCAGGCGTACCAGATTTTAACATTAAAGATTTAATTGAAGTAATAGACTGGCATATTGCAAATTCCAAATTCCGGCATATTTTAATAGGCGGCGGTTCAGAACAACGAAGTACAGAATATATCAGAATTATAGAAATAATCCAATATCTGCGTTCTAAAACGGATAAGCCAATTTATTTAATGGCTCTACCGCCTAAAAATATAGAAATATTGTCAAAATATTATAATGCAGGTATTGATGAAATTGCTTTCAATATAGAAATTTTCGACAACAGCCTTAGAAAAAAATACATAAGTGGAAAAGGTTCTATTTCTTTGGAAATCTATAAAGAAACTTTGTTAAAAGCGGTAGAGTTATGGGGTAATACAGGAAGTGTAAAAAGTTCTATCCTGTATGGGCTGGAGAGTGATACTAGTTTCTTATTGGGCATTGAATGGCTGGCATCACATGGTATACAACCTATTATTTCTGTATTTCGCCCTTTACAGGACACAGAAATAAAAAATAGGATTGCTCCAGGAAGTTCAGTATTGCAAAAAATATTTCATGAGGCATTAAGTTTATGTCACCCTTATCACTTGAATCCAGGACCAGACTGTATATATTGCCAAAATAATACATTAAGCCTGTCTACTGATATTTTTTGCGGGCTTCATAATTAAGATGTAGATTTCCCAAAGATAAATCAAGTTTTATATTTTTTTCTTGCAGGATTTTGTGTTTTCCTAAAACAAAAGATTCTGCATTTTTATTTCTGATTCTTGCAGGAAATTTTTCTGACACAAAATTATTATTTTTTATTAACTCTTTTACAAATGCGCCAATTGTTAAAATGTCTGCAGCAACTGCCATAGCAGAAAAAAATGAATCCATATTTCCAGTAATAATCGCCTGCAACGCGCCTATAAATAAAGCAAGTTGGTTTGGGTCAATAGATGCTGCCATAATCCATATAGAATAGGTAGGAGAATTATGCTTAATTTCAAAACTATATTCACTGTCCGGAATTTGATTGTATTCCAAACAACTTTCGAGTATAGAAATCAATTCTGCAAACTCTGTTGCGTCTTCTAATGTTAAATTCGTTTTTAGAGCTAATACAATATGAGATTTCTCCGTATTTGTAAATAAAATATTTTTAATTTCATCAATGTGAAGATTAAACTGATACTGTTCGCTTGCCGTTAATTCAACCGACATAAAATAATGTACAATTCTAAAGTAAAGCTCTGATAAAAAATGGCGCTCAAAGTCTCCTTGCAAGACTGCCAGCCTGCATAAAGATTTTAATTTGCGAAAATCTCTTTGCTGTATGTATTCTTTTAATCCCTCATAAATATAATCTTGGGCAAGTGTCTGTTTCTTTTCAAACAACGCAATATTGGCTAAAGGAAAATACTCTCTTTCCGCAAAATAATAATCAGAAAATATAGGTAATAATTTTATGTATTCCTCTGCGCTTAATATGGGGGCATCTTTCATAGAGGATGTTATTTTTACGTCATTATCTTGTGTTGTAATGGTTTGAAGTCCATTAAAAATATAGGCTATCTGATGAAAAGGAAGGGTCACATTTTTAAGGCTGATATTATGAAAAACAGAAAATTCCATATTACAACCTATAAATGTGCTGTTTTGTATCACTGCATCACGAAATATATTGTCTTGCAACGTTGTATGCGTAAACTCACAGCTATATATTTTTGTTTGAAAAAACTGTGACTGGGATATGGAGGAGTTTTCAACGAGTAAATCATGAAGCTCTGTATTATAAAAACAACTCTGATTTAAGTTGGAAGCATCAAGCATTGCTTTTGCGTTTTTATTATTTTGAATCCGACTGTTAGAAAAATCACAAAACTGCATATTTGCGCCCTGAATCACACAATCAGTAAACGTGCATGCGCGGAAACGGGTTCCAGCAGCGCCTACATATTTAAAACTGTTTCCATTGAAACGACATTCTTCATAATCGCCGTTTTTAATTCTCTGGCCAGTAAAATCATCTGGCACGTTTTCTAATTTATATCCTGTATACTGTAATTCTAAAAATTCCATACTATCATATTTTTGCAGTAGTTCTCTAGCATTTATTGGGGTGTTTGTATTTAAAACAGATAGTTCCTCCATCTAATCTCTCCTAAACTCATTTTATCTATTTAACCTTTTATCTGTACTAAGCCTTAAATAACGGATAACTTTCAATTATCCATCAAAACCCTCAAACCTTTCAAAATTTTTATTCAACCATTCTAACTGCTAATTTCTACCATTATACCACATTCCATACAAAATTCTACTACTTTCCACATATTTTTACAATCTTTCATTAATATTTATATATAACATAATTCAAACAATTTACCTACATATTTCCAGATATCATCAAAATTTCTCCTGATTTTTCGCACAATACTCACAATAAAACGGAGAAATTTCCGCCATCTTCCATTTCCCCGTTCCATCCTAAAACGTATTCATAATATTATATCAAATAATCACTGCTACCGCTTCCATCCCTCTCACAAAATCCCTCATCCCTTCCAATCCCATACTCCATATACAATCCTCGTCTGAAGTCACAATCAACAATTGCTTTTTGCAGATCATTTATACGGGAATCTGACAATAAACTTTGTGTAAGCAGGACAAAATATTGTTCTCCCTGTATAATTCCCTGAGAAATCCCAATATTTACGCCCAGGCGCTCCCTTTCCTCTAATTCCTCCTGCATTCTCTTCAGCATAATCTCTTCTAAAGCTCTGCACACGTTATCTCCCTCCTTAAACATGTCCGCGTTTGCACGGACAATAATATCCATAACAGATTCATACAAATATTGATTCTGATGCTTTTTGTACTCCTGAATCAACTGCACCACATCTTTTTCTCCGCATAACTCATCTGTCAAACTATATAGCCAAAGGTTTTTCTTCTTTTCCAATTCACTTGTCACTATAAATTGTATCGGCACAAAATCCCCTTTTATATAGTAAATTCCAGGATTATTTTTCTTTACGATTATCACATCAATCTGCGTAGGTTTTGTACCGAGAAGATGCTCATTTTCAAAAATAAGGTTACTGCGCTCCTCAGACAGTTCTATTTGCAGACCAGCGAAAAAGGCGGGATGCCAATGCCGTTTGCATTGCGATTTAGACTCATGCATGAATTCTCCTTGTGAAAGAAACAAAAAATTGGGAATATGTTTTGAAATACTTAGAAAAAAGCAGGCTAAAAATAATTTCAGATATGTTTGTCCACAATCATAGCACCCGCAAGGAAAAAACACAAGATTTATTTTTCGTTAAACTCTTTCATGAAACTCTTTCATTGCACTCCTTCGAGACCCCCTAATAACTACCTTTCCTTAACGGCTTACATTTTCCTTAAAATCCTGTTTTTCAAATGAAGTATTTTCCTCCACCCTTTCATTTGAAGTAAATGATTCGAAATCTATATAATCTACGTGAATATTTTGGATATCCAGTCCAAGCTCTTCAGATGCAAGTGTTTTTATTCCACTCTGCATTTCAGAATCAGGATTTTTTTGGTGACATATGATCGTTATATAGGCATTTGTAATTTCACTATCAGAATCACTTAAAAACACGTATGCTTCAGCAATATTCTTTTTATCATACTTACATAAAGCCTTTCTCAGTTCAATTCCTATAATATGCTTTTGGTCCTGCCACAGTGGATAATTATCTGCGTAATTATGTTCATTTTCCATACTGCGTAATGTACGAAATCCCAGAACAGCGCAAACAGTCATAACCAGAATAACGCTTGCTGCAATAACTGTTCTTTTTGAATACGTTTTATGTTTCATAATAGCGTCTAACCTTTCTTTCAAATTTTTCTTATCTTCAATCATAGTGATTGAAAGAGACCTCGTTCTTATTGAATCAGCTGCAACTGCAATTAAAGTGTTGCCATACTGCTGCATCTCGCTATTGTCAAATCGTTTTATGACAGATTCATCACACGCTAATTCACATGCTTTGTTCATCTCACGGCGCACAAAATAGACAAGCGGATTAAACCAGTGTATCGCTCCAATACAAATAAACAACCACTTAACGAAAATGTCATACCTTTTCATATGTGTAATCTCATGCATCAAAATATTTCGAAGCTTCATGTCCTCATATTTTTTATCCGGCAAAAGGATTACTGGATGAAAGAAACCAATTAAAATCGGTGTTTGCACCATTGAGTTTTTATACAATCGTAGAGCACTTTTTCTTTCTGACAGATTATTCAGCAATTCTATCTCCTGTTGGTCTGCACTTATATTATGTTTGTTCAGACTTCGGGCATAGAGCAAATAACATATGAGATTAAATCCAAGAATCAGAATCATCCCTGCCTGCCAGAAAACAAATAAAATAACAGCTGTATCCGGAAAATGATTCATTTGCAGAATGTTTTTCTCGTTCCTGTTTTGTGATGCAAATACAAGACTTTCAGATACTGTATCAGAAATCCACTGTGCAATATCAGGCATCGATTCCATTGATATGACCAAAGGGCTCGATACAGGAATCACAATGATTTTTGACACAGGCAGCATCAAAGCTATCACCACCGAAAACCACATATAATATTGGAATGATTTTGGAAGTTTATCTTTTATAATCGGTTTTGCAATAAATAAAAAAACTGACACTATACTGCCGGTAATTGTCATCGAAAGAATAAGCTTAATTATCTCTACAGAATACGCTTCAGCAACCGTCATTTATTCTCGCCTCCCATCTGGAAATACACCTTCAGTTCATCAATATCCGCTTCCGTGAGTTCCCCAGTCTGACAAAGAGACGCAACAAAATTCTTTGTACTACCGTCATAAAGTTTATCTATCAGGCTTCTTTTCTTGAGCTTCACATAATCTTCTTTTGTTACATTCGGCATATAGTAATGAATCTCTTTCTCCTGAATCGAAACAGCGCCCTTTTTCTGCAATCTTCTTAAAAGCGTTGCAATTGTAGATTTCTCCCAACCCATTTTACTGCTTAGTTCTGTACGAATATCCCGAAACGATACAGCCTGGTTTTCTCGCCAGAGTATTCTCATTACCTCAAGTTCAGCGTCAGAAATCTTAAAATTTACTGCACTCATCATCAGCTTCCTTTCCTTTGTGTTACATTTGTAACACGATTAAATTATACATTTCATTTTTTGTCCTGTCAACAGCCAAAACCACCGGCAGATTATTATACTATCGGAGAATTGACGTGATGAGTAAATATCACAGGGTTCGTAACCGGTATGATATAGTATTTCTTTTATATTCAGTTATTGCTGTACCCTGCGCTGGGTAAATAATATTTGCAGTATGCGAAGAAAGACCATACAATATTCCTGCGACAGAAGGGGCGATTTCCCGGATCAGCAGTTAAGCCAATCCAGGAAATCGCCCCTTCTCGTATTTCTTCTTATCCCGCCCGAAGCTCTCACCGGTTCGCCGCTAACAAGACAAACATTCCACCGGTCACTACAATCGTCACAACCGTGGCCAGAATAATTACAATCCGGTTGATAAGTTCTCTTCTCCAAAACAGCTTTGTTGCCGCATAGTACATCACAATCCCGAATACTCCTCCAAACGTATTTGTGATTAAATCCGTAATATCACAACTGCCCACCGCCAAAATATACTGCAAAGACTCCAGAACAAAACTTGTACCAAAAATCGCCATTAATTTGAATCTGAATTTCGGCTCATGCCTGAACATGCATAAATAGACTCCAAAAGGAACAAATATCATTACATTTGCCATAACTTCTCTGAAATGAAATCCGATTCCAACCTTTTTTCCATAATAAAATGGTATAAGATTCAATCTTCTCTCCGCCACCAGTTCGTCAAGCGAAAAACCCAGTTTGAACAATATAACCCATACCAAAAGAAACATATATACAGTAAATAAAATTGTTAAAAATACATCCGTCCTGTTTTTCACACGCATAAGATCAACTCCCGTTCTCAAAATATCTTATCATATATAACGATTCTATTCTTAACAATCTGCTCAAAAAAGTTTTAAGATTTTCCTAAGATTTAAAAGTCTGCCGCAAAACATCACTCCTCACCAAGTAATCTCCTTAAAATCTGTTCCCTGTTATCCAAAAACATTTTTGTAATCTGATAGCTGTCCGTCTCTTCATATGTACAGGAATGTACGATCCCATCATCAAACGTCATAATCTCTGCACCCGGAATACTCAGTAAAATCGGCGAATGCGTAACAATGATAAACTGAGAACCGTTTTTCGCACAACGATCGATCTCCATCAAAAGTGTCATCTGTCTCTGCGGCGATAACGCGGCTTCCGGCTCGTCAAAAATATAGATGCCATTCGGTCTCAGCCGGCTCTGAGCGATTGCGAGAAAGCTCTCACCATGCGATCTCTCATGATAGCGCTCCGACGGATGCTTCTTATCTGCATAATTTTCCTCCTGCGTAGCAACATTATAAAAGCTTTCTGCCCTTAGAAAATAGCCTCCCTGCATCCTGCGGTATCCCTTCGATACAGTGACCGCTTTATACAGGCCGGAATGGGAATCATAAGTAGAAAAATTATAGTTCCTCGTGCCGCCTTCCGGGTTAAAGCCATAAGATACCGCAATCGCCTCCAATAAAGTTGACTTCCCGCTTCCGTTTTCCCCCACGAAAAATGTAACCGGTTTCGCAAATTCCAGGCTGTCTAGTCCAGATATCGCCTCAATCTTCCTTAAATAGCTGTCTTCATCCGTTTTGCTCCAGTCAATCATAATCCTCTGAATAAACTGCTGATTCATAAATTCCGCTCCCTCATAAAATTTTCGGATTATTTTCCAGTATATCAACATAATCATTGTTTTTCAAGGCAACGATCAATTGATTTTACAAGCATATTCCTAAGCCTGTACTTATATATTTAAAAAGAGCCAGGATTAAAAACCACAATTCCAAATCTCAAAATCACTGTCTGCACGCTGCCTGCTTTTGTGAAAAAAATATAAATCGGCAGCATAGATATGATACCGGAAGAAAACGAAATTTTATGCGACAAATTTTATAAAAAACGAATCTTAAACCTGTTATTTTTCATGATTATGATGTATAATTTTGATAGCAAATAAAAGGAGGAGTAGAAATATGGCAAAAGAAATGATTGCAATGCTTCTTGCCGGCGGACAGGGTTCACGCCTGTATACACTTACAGAGAAGCTTGCAAAACCTGCAGTTCCATTCGGCGGTAAATACCGTATTATCGATTTCCCGCTGTCTAACTGCGTTAACTCGGGTATTGATACCGTAGGTATCCTGACCCAGTATCAGCCTCTTGTGCTGAATGAATATATTGGCAACGGTCAGCCCTGGGATCTCGACCGTCTTTACGGAGGCGTACATGTCCTGCCGCCTTACCAGAAAGCAAGCGGTTCTGACTGGTACAAAGGCACGGCGAATGCAATTTACCAAAATATTTCGTTTATTGAGCGATATGACCCCAAGTATGTAATCATTCTTTCGGGAGACCAGATCTGTAAACAGGATTACAGTGATTTTCTGGAGTTCCACAAAAAGAAGAACGCCGAATTCAGTGTTGCTGTTATGGAAGTTCCGTGGGAAGAGGCTTCCCGTTTCGGACTGATGGTCGCGGATGAAAATGATAAGATTACGGAATTCCAGGAGAAGCCGAAGAATCCGAAATCAAACCTGGCTTCTATGGGTATTTATATCTTTAACTGGGACATTTTGAAAAAATACCTGGAAGAAGATGAAGCAGATCCGAATTCTGAAAACGATTTTGGAAATAATATCATTCCCAATCTCCTTCGTGACAACCGCCAGATGTACGCATATCATTTCAGCGGATACTGGAAAGACGTAGGAACGATTCCTTCTTTATGGGAAGCGAACATGGAAGTTCTCGACCCCGAAAACAGCGGAATCAACCTCTTCGATGAGGACTGGAAAATTTACAGTCGTAACACAGGTATGACCGGACATAAAATAAGCGCCGGCGCAGTTATCGAAAATTCAATGATTACAGACGGATGCCGTATTAAGGGGAACATAAAGCATTCTGTTCTGTTTGGAGGCGTAAAAGTAGATGAAGGCGCGGTTGTGGAAGATGCAGTTATCATGGGCAACACTACCATAAAGGCAGGAGCCGTGGTAAAGCACTGTATCGTAGCGGAAAATGTAATAATCGGTGAAAACGCCGTAGTGGGCGCAATGCCGTCCGGAGATGAAAACGGAGTTGCAACCATTGGTTCAGGGATTACAATCGGTGAAAATGCAGTCATAGGCCCCAACGCCATGGTGAAAAATAACGTAGAAGGTGGTGAAGAACAATGGTAAAATCAAATACAAGTGCACTTGGAATTATCTTCCCCAACAGTTATGACGCCCTGATTCCGGAACTGGTTAACGTGCGTTTGATGGCTTCCATTCCTTTTGCCAGCCGTTACCGTATCATTGACTTTATTTTATCCAGTATGACCCATTCCGGCATCGGCAACATTTCTGTTGTTGTAAATAAAAATTATCACTCTCTGATGGATCATCTTGGATCCGGCCGTGAGTGGGATCTGGTTCGTAAAAACGGAGGCCTGCATATTTTCCCTCCTTTTGCAGAAAAAGAAGCAAAGCCTTATGTTGGACGTGCAAGCGCTCTGGCAAACATTCTGGACTTCTTAAGAGATGAAAAAGAAAAATATGTGATTATGTCCGATACAAACATTGTTGTGAACTTCGACTTTAATGCAATGCTCCAGACTCATATTGCAAGCGGCGCGGACATAACACTTGCCTATAATGAGCAGAAGCTGCCGGAAAGTCTTCTTAAACACGAAAGCAATGGAAGAAGTTTTTACTATACATTCGACATAGAAGAGGGACGAGTTAAGAAAATATATATTAACTCAAAAGCTGAAGGCATACAAAACTTTTCCATGAACATATTCGTCATTAACCATGAGGTTTTGATCGATATGGTAAATACAGCTCTCATGCAGGGCAAAGAATTTTTCATGCGTGACATCTTAATTCCTCAGATCAATAAACTGAATATGCAAGGTTATAAATATACAGGTTATGTGGCACGCATCACGGATATGAAGAGTTATTTCGACGAAAATATGAAGCTTCTGGACGATTACAATCTGGACGCGCTCTTCTCTGGCTCACCTGTCCATACAAAAATTCGTGGCGATCATCCGACCCATTATATTGGCGGAGCTAAAGCACAGAATGTAATGGTTGCTGACGGATGTATTATTGAAGGCGAAGTGGAAAACAGCATTATTTTCCGCGGCGCAAAAATCGCAAAAGGCGCAAAAGTGAAGAATTGTATTCTGATGCAGGATACGATCGTGGAATCGGGCGCGAATATCGAATATCTGATTACAGATAAAAATGTCACGATTACAGCGGGTAAAGAAATGAAAGGAACATCTACCTTCCCGGTTTATATCAGTAAGTTCCTTGTAGTATAAGTTTCATCCATACATGATTTCAAAAGGGGGTGTCGCAAAATTATCAAATTATATGATGGAGCGATGCCCTCGCGCTATATATGCAAGAATCCAGAAAGAATCTTTTATTTTGCTGATTCTTTCTGGATTTTTGCGTGCAGCTTATTGAGATTATATCCCATGTTTTCACGTCTGCTGATATCCCGCTTGAAACCTCGCTTTTTCCATTTTTCATAAGTCTGTGGTTTTATGTATGGTTTCTGATTGACACTTCTCAGATACGTATATGCTTCTTCACTTTCATACCCGGAATCAGCTGTTACACTTGGATAACGCAAGCCCTTGTTCTCTTTCATTGTCTTTAAAAAAGGAACCAATGTCCAGACATCATTCCGGTCCTGAAAAATATCTGCTGCCACGATATATTCACTGTCTACTGCAGTCTGTACATTATACCCTGGCTTTAACTGAGCATATCTCATATGATCATCTTTCATATACATAAAGGTTGCATCAGGATCGGTTTTACAATAATTATTTCTCCCCTGAAAACTTGCCGTATGCCAGTCATAAATGGTCTGCCGTTCAAGAAATCTGCGGAAAAACTCTAAAATACCGTTGATTTCCGTTTTCCACGTCCATGAACAAAAACAGTGTTGTCTGTCTAGTGACGTTTTGTAAAGGACTTTTTAATCAAATTCACAGAAAATTTACATTTCAGGGCAAAAAATAAGGCCGAGAACCTGTTTTTAGATTCCCGGCCTACGGTTTTGTTTTATGCCATCCGCTCCGCTTTCAATTTTTTTACTTCGTCAAGAGGAAGTCCTGCATATTCCGCATTTTTTTCAAGTGTCAATGTTCCATCTGTCAACATTCTTTTAGCAGTATTTATTGCCCCTTCTTTTATACCCCCCTGTAAAGATTCTTTTCTCATATCTTCCATGACTTTGCACATGATTAAAATGCCCTCCTTACTTTCCTTGAAAAAACGAACTCTGTCTGCCAGTGTCGTATAATACATATCTGCTGCATTCGTACATGAAAAATCATGCATGAGTTTTCCGATTGGTGTATCTCCACGATAAGCGCCGTTTACATACAGTATATGGGAACCGTCCTCAAATCTTTCTCCGGTCCCTAAAAAGCTGCGTCCATCATGCTGGAATTATACCTTGCTCTTTTTCTCCCGGCTCCTTTATCGGCTCGTTGGATTTCAACATTTATTTTAGCACCGGTACTGTCAGTAGCAAGAATGTCAAACCTTACGGAACGATTCAACAAATTCTCCACAAATACCTGGGTGCGGACGTCCAACACCTTTAAATCCGGCTTTTCCAGTACGATCTGTAATACCAGTTCTATGCTTGTCGTATCTCCCTCAAAACACTTTGTGAGGAAATCATCATCAAGCAGGCGAAAACCTCTTAGCCTCTGTAAATCTTCCTGATGTTTTTGGTCTATCTGTTCCATCACTGTCAAACTTTCCACCTGCTTTCCCTTCCATTTTTGTATCTCTATACTACCATACAATTGAAATATTTTCAATCATATCCAGATTTGTCTATACTGAAGAACTAAAACACTCTATCCCTATCTTGCCCAATTTGCAGTTTTCGGTTTTAATTGAAGACGCAATATTTGAATTATTAAATTCATTATCATTTCCAATAGTAACACTTTAATCATTATAAATCAGCACATAAATATGATTCACTATTTCTTTCAATTCTTGTTCACTCTTATTATCCACATCAATGTCTAACTCATCCAAATTTTCAAATTGTTTTTCAAGATAGCGCAAAATATCAAGTAACTTGTTTTCAACTTTCGGAAAAATATTTAAAATTTGTGGCATATTTAATTGTATCTCAGCTGATTGTATAACCATCCCCATATCAAAGTTAGCTGAAACATTAAGTAATGTTTAATCAGAAGAAATAAAGGGCATCCAATGAGTTAAAGGGCGCCCTTTATTTTGTGCTTTCGTTACCATGTCTGAAAACAGCCTACATCAGATCTTTCCTTTCCGCTCTCCTGACTGAAAGAAAAGCAAAGAACAATGACAGGAATGTCAGTACAAGAGGAAATACCGCATTGTCCGCCATTGTGAAATCCCCCACATTCGCCTGTGTCAAAAATATCAGAAGGAACGAAGAAACAACAGCCGCCTTTAATGATTTCAGGGCCAGACCGATAAACAGGGCTATAAAGCTCATTGTGACAATCACAACTGATTTTGCAAGAAGCTGTAAATAAAAATTCAGACTTCCCATATCAAAGTCAATCAAAAACGAAGATTCCATCGTATATGAACCAAACATAACACACCCATACAACAGTAACTTTGTGATAACCAGAGACACAAAATTAAAAATCCATACGGAAGCCATCTGCGAGATCAGTATTTTCTGCCGTTTCACAGGATAAGAAAACATCAGGTCCATCGTCTTCTCTTTATACGCGCTGACAATAAAGGATGCCAGCATCACACTTGTAAAAACAAGAAATGACATACTTGTAAACAATTCAATCGACGAGGATATTCCGTTGTTGCCTGGCGCAGCATCCGGAACGCCCGTATCAGGATCGTTTGCAATTCCAAGATATGCCAGCGCATAAATGAACAGGCAGAGGACAGCCGCAAGCAGAATCACATTTCTTATATATTTACCGATATTATTTTTCTTCCATTCCAACCGAATCAATTTTAACATTATTCTCCGCCTCCACTTCTACGCTCCGTCGCAGTTATTTTCAAAAAGTAGTCTTCCAGAGTTTCCGCCTTATTGCCAATCGCAGAAAACTCAACCCCATTGAAAGCAAGCCCCTTTGATACTTCCTGCGAAGAAATCCTGGTGTCATAAATACGAATTTTTCCATCCTCAATGATTTTAAAGTTTGTAAGCCCTAATTTCTCACTCAGAACAAAGGCTGCTTTTTTCGACTCCTGTACGGACAGTTCAATATACGCCAGACTCATCTGTTCAATCTCATCCATACTGATTTCTTTTCTCATTTTGCCGTGGTGAATGACTCCTATTGTGTCGGCAATACTCCCCACTTCTGAAAGAATGTGACTCGAAATCATGATTGTAGTCCCATATTCTGTACTGAGCCTCTTTAGAAGGTCACGAATTTGTTTCATTCCGACCGGGTCCAGTCCGTTTGTCGGTTCGTCAAGAATCAGAAGCTCCGGCCTGCAAAGTATGGCACGGGCAATTCCAAGCCGCTCCTTCATTCCCAGAGAATATGTACGTACCGGCTTTCCTGCCGCTTCCGTCAGCTCAAGCATTGAAAGCGCATTCTCGATGCTTCCATAATTGTAATACCCCATGTACTCACAATGAAGTTTCAGATTCTCATAGCCTGTCATATGGTTGTAGAAAACAGGAAATTCAATCATGCTTCCCATTCTTTTGAGCGCCTCATAAGAACCCGGCGTAAGCGTTTCACCAAAGATTTCAATGCTTCCATTCGTGGGCTTCCATAGATTTGTAATCATCTTCATAATCGTAGTCTTGCCTGCCCCGTTCGGGCCAAGAAATCCGTAAATTTCACCTTTTTTCACATGAAGGCTGACGTCGGATGCAAGAGTCTTCCCGTTAATGGTCTTTGTAAGGTGGTTTGTCTGTAAAATATATGGCATTTTTCTGCCCCCTTTCATGATACCATTGTAACGGTTCCATTTTTCAAAACTCTTGCACAAATCTTACAAATTTCTTTCATTATATTTCGAAGGCATTCTTTTTTAACCGGACGCAGAAAACTGTCCTCTCATAAGGGATGCTCTTCAACAGAATATCGCCGGAAATCCGAAGCGCCAGATTCTTTGCAATCGAAAGTCCCAGCCCATTGCCCTGTATCTTCCGGTTTCTGGAATCCTCCATTGTGAAAAGACGATCAAAAATACAGTCTGCAAACGAACTGTCTATTCCTTTTCCTTTGTCCACAACATCTACAAATACATTTCCTTCGTCTTCCCTCACAAAAATCCCCAGATACTTTCCGTCACTTCCATACCGTATCACATTGGAAATCAGATTAAACAGAATACGCTGCAAAGCGTCTTCGTTTCCCTGGACATAGAACGGTTTTTCCGGTATCTCAATCTCCACCTGAAATCCGTTTTTCGTCAGAAGTTCATAGAAGTCCAAAATGCTTTCACGACAGACTTCACAAATATCAATTTTGGAGATTGCAAGTTCCATATCTCCTGACTCAATCTTAGCCAGCGTAAAAAACTGGTCAATCAATTCCATAACACCCTTTGCACGCTGCTCCGTCTTTTTCAGCATTTCATCGGATGCACCATGTATGCTCATTATTTCGAGGTACCCAAGAATAACCGTCATCGGCGTCTTCATATCATGCGAAATATTAGAAAGCATTTTTTTAGAGGCAATTTCCGAACGCCGATACCCCGCTTTTACTCTTAAATGATTCTCAAGCAGCCGATTCACCTGTGCCGCAAGCTCCATTACCGCCTTATGGTCCGTAAAAACTATAACGCCACCTCCGCCATCCGTATCATTTATCCTTTTTAACTGCCTGCAAATCTCAAGAAGCTCTGCCTGTATTCCTGTCCGGAAAGCAAATCTCTGATAGAGAATTATTCCAAACAAAAAAGCAATGCAGACCAACAGAAAAAACAGAATCCATGCATCGCTCATAACACATCCCCCAATTTATAACCAATCCCCCAGACCGTAATCACATACCTGGGATTTCTTGAATCCTCCTCAATCTTATTCCGAAGCCTGCTGATATGCACATTGACCGCATTTTCATCTCCATAATACACATCCTTCCACACAAGGCTATAGAGCTGCTCTTTCGTGTAAACTTTCTTCGGATTCTGCATCAGAAGTTTCAGAATTTCAAATTCCTTTGCAGTCAGATCAACCCTCCTGCCCTTTTTTGTCAATGTGTAATCCGTTACATTCATGGATAAATCCCCTGCTTCCAGAATGGAAGGCATTACAGGCGCAGTATGACCGTACTGCGTTGCCCTTCGTATATTCGCCCGGATACGTGCCAGGACTTCCACAACCGAAAACGGTTTTGTAATATAATCATCCGCACCCAGCGCCAGTCCCATTGTCTTATCCGCTTCCGTATCTTTCGCAGACAGAATGATAACCGGAACAACACTGCTTTTTCGAATCTGCTGCATCACATCCATTCCGCTGATCTTTGGAATCATCAAATCCAGCAGCACAAGGCTGAACTCCGAGGCTTCAAACAGACGGCACGCCTCTCTCCCGTCAAATGCACATACAACATCATAATTTTCGGCTGTCAGATAGTTTTTCAGCATTTCGCTGATCTCCGTGTCATCTTCAACAAGCAAAATTTTCGTTTGACCCATAATGATTTATCCCATCCCCCTGTTATCCAGAAATAAAAATTGACCGTGTCTTCCGGCCCAATCGTTCTGTCCTTATATCTTTTCATCTGCCATTACAGATTTTCCTCTAAAAATCTGCTTAAAACAGAAATTGCCTCCTCTTCCTGTTCACCCTCCGTCCGCAGAATGATTTCATCTCCGCATTCCACATCAAGCTCCATAACTGCGAAAATTTTCTTGCCATCCGCTTCTTTTCCATTTTTCACAATCGTAATCCTGCCGGGAAACACAACTGCTTCCTTCACAAACAACCCGGCGGGCCTGGCATGCATCCCCAGTTCATCCTTAACCGTATACTTAAATTCCCTCACGTCAACCTCCCTGTCCCAATTTTATCGCAGCACAAATCTGTATAGAGAATGCCGTGTTCCGGACATTCTCCTGAATGAGATTCAAAGCTTCTGTAGACGCGCCGCAAAGCGGCACATCTACAGAAGCTTTTTCCACATTACTTATATCTGATATAGCCAGACCATTGCCGGCATTGTTGCTATACATACAAGCGTTGTTACAAAATAAATGGCACTTGCATATTCCGAATCCTTATCGTAAACTTGTGTCATCTGTGTGATGGATGCCGCTGTCGGCGCTATGGATGCCAACAGGCTGATCAACAGGATCGTATTGCCGTTTACTACCAGCAATTCCGCTCTGCTCATCTTCATCAGCAAAAGAATCATCATCGGATATACCACCATTTTTACAAACGTCACAATATAGATTCTTTTAAAAAGGAAAACTTTTTTTAAGTTCATTCCCCCGATAATCATACCGGCCACAAGCATGCAGACCGGCCCAATCATCGCTGTCAGCATTTCCATAGTTTCCAGAACAATCACCGGAAATTTTATCTGAAGTGCAAACATTAAAATTCCAATCGCAGATGCGATCATATTCACATTCAGCATGATCTTACGGATATCGACAGATTGCTCCTCGCAGACAATCATCCTGCCATGCGACCACATAAATACCATCTGCACCACCATATATCCACTTGTATACACTAACCATTCTTTTCCAAACAGTAACAGTACAATAGGTACAATCAGATTTCCTGCATTCGTATATATTATAGACGCTTTTTCTATATTATTCAAATGAAAAATGCGGTTCAACAGCGAAGTTGCCAAAATATAAACAATATGTACAATAAATGCTGCCGCAAAAGAGAGAATCAGCCCTCTCCGTATATCGTCCGAATAGTCAATCTGAAAAGCATTTATAATGACACATGGATTAAGCAGATAAAGAGCGATCGTCGATAAGACCTTACTGTCACCCGTTTTCAGTAATTTAAGCTTTACAAGCAGAAAACCCAGGAAGATGATGAAAAACAACTCTGCGATCTGCTTTGCCAGAAGCAATGCAATCATAACGGCTCTCCCTGTTCAAACAAAGCAGCGCCATTCGTCTCAATCACATGTTTGTACCAGTAAAATGACTTCTTTCTGTACCGATTGTAAGTGCCCTTTCCGAAATCATCCGCATCCACATATACAAAACCATATCTTTTACTCATCTGCTTTGTACTTTCCGAGACAAGATCAATACAGGCCCATGAAGTATAACCCAGCAGTTCTACGCCATCCTCATAAATTGCGTCATACATCGCCTTAAAATGCTCCTTATAATACGCAATGTGATAATCATCTTCTACCGTATAGGAACCGTTTCCATCTTCCACAAGCTCCTCTTTCGCTCCAAGCCCGTTCTCAACAATAAATAATGGTTTCCGGTATCTGTCATACAAATCCACCAGAGAAATCCGAAGCCCTGTCGGGTCAACCTGCCATCCCCATTCGCTTGCCGGCAGATAAGGATTTTTGACTGCCGTAATCGTATTGCCTGCAGTCGTGTCAAGCCCTTCCGTGTTTTTCGCAACGCAGCTTGACATATAATATGAAAAGGATATAAAGTCCACCGGATAACTTTTCATGTACTCAAGGTCCTTTTCTTCCATAACGATATTCAACCCATGATTTTTAAAACGTGCAAGCAGATAA
Source organism: bacterium C-53 (assembly GCA_003612525.1). Taxonomy (GTDB): domain Bacteria; phylum Bacillota; class Clostridia; order Lachnospirales; family Lachnospiraceae; genus C-53. The sequence continues at coordinate 104,830 of RAZD01000003.1, forward strand.
GCCGGATATTCGCCAAATACCTGCGTATCACTGTAACAGTATATTGCCCGCATTCTCTGCTGCATTTCCAGAACATCCTCCGGCCTGCAGGAATACGGATAATAAGTGAGCTTTGTCAGCATACACCCAACCTGAGACCCAGGAATGATCTCATGACAGATTTTCGTTGCCAGAGCGCTTGCCACAAACTGATGATGCATGGACTGGAAAATAACTTCCTCCCAGTTCTTCCCCTCAAATCTGTCCTTAATCAGCCCTCCCGTCGTAAACGGATGCCGAATCATACTGTCTACTTCATTAAATGTAAGCCAGTATTTTACTTTGTGTCTGTATCTCTTACAGATTGTTTCAACAAACCTGCAGAAGAAGTCGATCGTACGTCTGTCATACCAGCAGTCATATTTTAACACCAGATTCAACGGCGGTTCATAATGCGACATAGTCACAAGCGGTTCAATCCCATACTTTATGCATTCATCAAAAACAGCATCATAGAATTTAAGCCCTTCTTCATTCGGTTTCTCGTCGTCCCCATTCGGGAAGATTCTCGACCAGGCAATGCTCATTCGAAATACCTTGAATCCCATCTCAGCCATCAGCGCGATATCCTCTTTATAATGAGTATAGAATTCACTGCCATGCCTCTTTGGATAATTTACCATATCTTCCGGGTGAGCAATTGCTTCCCTTACATCCTCACTTGTGATCTCATTGTGCTTTTCAAAGTTTGTAACATCCAGATCAAAATGCGCTCTCGCACAATCAGAAACGCTAAGCCCCTTTCCGCCCTGGTTAAAACCGCCTTCAAACTGGTTCGCCGCCGTTGCGCCGCCCCACAGGAAACCTGTCGGAAATTCTTTATTACTCATATCAGTCCTCCATTCTTGCCCAACCCGCGAACTTGGGCGTCAGCACAAATTTGACGATTGAAAAATCCTGATTTTTCAATCTAATCCTCCAGATTTTCCCCGTTTGTTGCAATCACATCCTTAAACCATTCATAGGAATCCTTTTTACTCCTCTCAAGCGAACCTGTCCCGTCATTGAAGCGATCTACGTATACAAACCCATAACGCTTTCTCATTTCTCCGGTTCCGGCGGAAACAACGTCAATCGGTCCCCAATAGAGATATCCCATGATATCACAGCCGTCTTTTATCGCCTCATTGACCTGAATCAGATGATCTTTGACATATTTCCGGCGGAAATCATCCGCAATCTTTCCGTTTTCATCCGGCGTTTCATCTAAGCCAATGCCATTTTCCACTATAAACAGAGGAAGTCCGTACTCATCATTTAAAAGGTTGCACACATAGCGGAGCCCTTTCGGGTCGATCGGCCAGCACCACGGTTTCGGCGAGCACCCTTCCAGATACGGATTTTCGATTCCTGCTGCGCCTCCGGTATCCACAGTGATTGAACCGTCTGATTTATACACCGCACTCCTGTAATAACTGAAAGCAATATAATCCACTGTGTTATCTCTGATCTGCGCAAGTTCCTCTTCTCTCATAAAAGGCTCTTCCTGCTTCTCCCTCCAGATTCTCTTCACATAACCGGGATACTGTCCCTTACACATAACATCGAGAAACAGCTTTTGCTTTCTCTGGAACTGAAGCGCTCCAAATACATCATCCGGATTGCAGCTATACGGATAGGTTGCGATCGAGGACAGCGATAACATACACCCGATCTTTGCGTCAGGGTCAATCGTATGACATGCCTTTATCGTCTTCGCATTTGCCACAAAAATATAGTGAGTAGCCTGATAAATTTCCTTGTCCGACAAATCCGCATTTGGTCTGCTCGTATCCTTCGGATCAATCTTTAATAAACCTCCGGCCGCAAACGGCATACGGAAAATATTATTGATTTCATTGAAGGTCATGTAATATTTTACTTTCCCTTTATACCGATTGAATATAACAGTTACATAATTCATCCAGAAATCAATTAACTTCTCACTGAGCCATCCCCCGTACTCGGTTAACAGGTGGAGCGGCGTCTCATAATGAGAGAGCGTGATCACAGGCTCCATTCCAAGTCTGTGCATCTCATCAAAAAGATCATCATAAAATTTTAAGCCTACCTCATTCGGCTCCTTTTCATCACCTTTCGGAAAAATTCTTCCCCAGGATATACTTGTTCTGAAAGCCTTAAACCCCATACCTGCCATAAGCTCCAGATCTTCCTTGTATCTATGGTAAAAGTCAATCCCTTCATGACTTAAATACACCTTGTCAGGGTCAAGCGATGGCTCCCACTTTTCAGTCGTTTCATTCCATTTAAGATCCGGCTGGCTGATAATGCCGATCCCGACATCCGTCACATTCAGTTCCTTGCCATCTTCAAGATATGCACCTTCCAGCTGATTTGCAGCCACTGCACCGCCCCATAAAAAATTTTTCGGAAAATTCATATTTTTCGCCTCCATTTCTGCCTTTTTACCTGCTGATTTTCTGTCCCTTCTCAACTTCTCCATAATCAATAAACCGTATTTCCTTTTCATTCGGATCTGTTATAATCAGCATGGTTGTCATGTCATAGTTTGCCTTCAGTTTCTTCATGTCAAGCTTCACAAGCGGATCTCCGGCCTGTACCTTCTGGTCCTGCTCCACAAGAACCTTGAATCCATCCCCTTTGCTGCTTACCGTATTAATCCCTACATGGACCAGCAATTCCACACCATTCTTCATCGTAAGTCCATATGCATGTCCTGTCGGGAAAACTGCGCTTAATGTTCCATTGCATGGTGACAGAACCACATCCTCCTTCAGCTCAAATGCAACCCCATCGCCCATCATCTTTTGCGCAAAAGCATCATCCTTTACTTCCTCCAATGGTATCATCACCGCATCCGCAATTGCAGTAATTTCATCATCTGATACGTGAACCGAAGCTTTTGGAACAGCAGTTTCCTTCTTTTTAAATATGGATAACATAGATCGCCCTCCTTTACTTTATAAATCCATAAATTGCATCACTTACACCATGTTCTTTACAGCTTTTCACAATTCGATACGCCTTTTTTTTGATCTCGTCACAGCTGTTTTCCGGCGCAAAACTGTACCTGAAATTTTCAAACATACTTATATCATTATCGCTGTCTCCCAGAACCATGATTTCATCTTCCGAAAGTCCTGCATTCTTTATATATTTCTTTAATGCAAGCCCCTTCTGCGCCGTAATATTTGTAACCTCCACATTATTCTTTCCGGTTGACAAATGAGATAAATCCGTATATTTTTCCAGATCACGCTTTACAGCCTCAACAGGGTCCGAATTTATATGGAAGCCTTCTATTTTTATTATTCTCTTTGTTTCTGTAAATTCATGCATGTCTGCGATCTGTACCAGATTATTACAGGGTTTCTTTTTGTCGGTATCAAATATATCCGCAATTTCTTTCGATGCCACAGCTGCAATTCTTTCAATAAATCTTCTTCTGACTTCGTCTGCATCCGTCGTCGTATAAAATCCGTCCGTTGTAAATATCATATGGCAGACATCATGAGCATTCATAATGCCTGTCACCTCTCCGAGATATTGATTTGGGAAAAAATCTTCTCCGACAACCGTACCGTCTCCATCATAAATGACCGCCCCATTTCCCAGAATTAATAAAGGCTCCTGATTCAGCAGGCTTTTTATACTGTTCACACTCGCAAGGTCGCGCCCGGTTGCAAATCCAAACCGGGCCCCCTTACGATAGGCATAGTCAATAGCGTCCAGATTGATCTTTGATATTGAATTCGGCTCGTCTAACAGTGTTCCGTCCAGGTCGCTAACGATCAGTTTAATCATTTTTTCTTCCCTTCATCAATGCCAAGCACAAATGCAATGGCAGCGGCTGATACAATGGCGACTGCGGCGCCGACAAACATTGCCCACGCTGTATTCATAAACATCGGCAATACCGCAAGCATATTCGAATATCCCATTACAACGGCTTTTGCTCCCAGTACAGCGGCAACAACCCCGCCGATTGCAGCGCCTCCCATGACACCGAACATTGGCTTTTTATATTTCAGGTTACAGCCGTAAATTGCAGGCTCCGTAACCCCGGCTACAATAGCGCTGACTGCCAGAGATAAACATTCGGAACGGAATTCCTTATCTTTTGTTCTTAATGCAACGCCTAAGCATGCTCCGCCTTCTGATACATTATGAAGAACGAACGCAGGTCTGATCACGGCATCATAACCGATTGTTTCAAGATTCGATACCATGAATGGAGACAATGCGGTATGCATTCCGGCCATAATCATCCACGGCAGACACGCTGCAAGCACTGCAACTGCAATAAACGGAACATTATCGCCCAGGAACATGAATACACCGGAAATTGCATCACCTACATACCTGCCTGCCGGTCCCAGAATGGAAAATGCCAGCGCACCCGTAACGAGAATGGTTCCGGAACCTACCAGAAGGGACTTGATAATACCCGGTATAATCTTATTCAGGAACTTTTCTATATAATAAGCAGCGATTGGAATCAAAAGCGCCGGTAAAAGCTGTCCATTATATGTAATTCCACGGCACGGAATACCGAATATTGTGATCGCCGTTTCCTCCGACACTGCCGCTACCCACTCAGGCGTAAGCAGCGCTGCCGTTACAACCATTGCATAAATTTCGGTTCCGCCAAGCTTCTTTGCTGCGCCATAAGCCACAAAAATCGGCATAAAATAGAACGGCGCATTTGCCACCCATCCTAAGACGGAATTCGTCGTTGTCTCTGCAAATTCCGGCCATACATACGGAAGCAGCATCAAAATAACCTTCAAAATACCGCCTGCCACAAGTCCTGCCACAAGAGGCGTTACTGCCGCCTGAACATATCCAAGGATAGCGCCTCCAATATTCTTCTTCCCCATCTCTTTGCCGTCAAGATTTTCATCAATTACATCGTCCTGTTTAAAATCATTCTGTTTTACAATCTGTTCAAACACAGGAAGAAGGTTTGCTCCGAGAATCACCTGAAGCTGTCCTCCTGAATAGATGCATCCCATAACTCCCTTAATATCCTTGATTGCCTCCTGGTCTGCTTTGTTAATATCTTTTACTACAAATCTTGCCCTTGTCATACAATGAGCCACGGATTTCACATTTTCCGGGCCGCCGACACATTTTACAATTTGAGCCGCGCATTCTTTTGCATCAATTTTTGCCATAATCTTTTTCTCCTTTTCATTCATTGGGTAAAACTCTTATTATATGGATGATCAGATAGATACGCTCCGCTCCATCCAGCTCATAATCATACGTTTCTCTCAGATAAGCCTTTATATTGTCCAGACACTTTTTCACAAGTATAAACTGCTCATCGTCCTCGTCGAATAAAGCTTTTCCGAATTGATCTTTGCACTCCTCGTGTTCAATAATTACCCTTTTCATAAAGTATTTTAAGTGAATCACAAGCCTCGAATATCCCTGCGTATCTTCACCCAGCTTTACGCCAAGCGTAGTTTCAATAATCTTTAAAATTTCATGAGTTCCCTTCAATATGATGTTGATGTCACTCGCATCACTGTTGACCTCTGCGTTAATCAGATGGAAGGCTATGGAAGCTGCCTCATGAGAAAGCAGTTTAATATGATAAAAGTCATTGATCATTCTGACAGCTTCCAGCCCGATTTCATACTCGTCTCTGTACAGACGTCTGATCTCTTCATTCATAAGCGCGACACGCTGCTCACCCTTCCTGAACTGCTGTACCGCAAAATGAATATGGTCTGCCAATGCCAGTACCAGCCCGTCCTTTAACTTCTGGTGCAGATGTTCCTCCGAATATGCAATGATCTTCTCTGTTAACTGGAAACATTCAAACGGTATTTCCGCCGCCAGTTTTTTAAACCTGTTTTCAAATGCATTATTACGTAACTCATATACTTTCAGTATCTTCTTTGGGTCTGCTATGTCCCTGACATGCTTCCCAAATCCAACTCCAGAGCCCATAATTATGATTTCCCGATTTTCTCTGTCCTGAGAAATAACCACATTATTATTCAGTATCTTTTTTATTACATAAAAATGCTCCGGCATATCTCAAACCTTTCTAGAAGCTCAAATCCTCTCCATTTGTCCGACAGACTTTTTTCATCCAGTCAAAGGACTTTTTCCTGCTTCTTTTTCCTGTCCCATTTCCTTTGTCATCAAGATCAACATACACAAATCCATACCGTTTCTTCATCTCGCCTGTACTGAGAGATACAAGGTCCGTATTTCCCCACATAGTGTACCCAAGCAACGGAACCTTATCAATGTTGACAGCTTTCTTCATCTCCTCGAAATGCTGTGCGAGATACCTGATGCGGTAATCATCATCAACCGTTCCGTCCTCATTCATAACATCCACTTCCCCAAGTCCGTTTTCAACCACGAATAACGGCTTCTGATATCTGTCATACAATTCATTTAATGTGTACCGAAGTCCAACCGGATCGATCGGCCATCCCCACTTTGTACTCTCAAGATACGGATTCGGATCACCGCCTAAAAGTCCCATTGCCCATGTCAGCTTTGTATCCTTTGAGATTGTCATAGAACGGTAATAGCTGAATGTAACCATATCGATGGTTCCTTCCGCAAGGATTTTATCATCCTCCGGCTCCTTCTTTAAGGTAACATTCCTTTCCCGAAAGAACTCATCCGTATAATTGGGATAGCAGCCCCGCGCCATAATATCCACAAACCATAAGTTGTTGCGCCGCTTTATGTAACTTGCCATAATATCATCAGGATCGCACGTCGCCGGATACATCTGGCTTAATGCATACATGGTCCCGACCACATTCTCAGGGTCTATTTCATGTGCAATCTTAACGACTTTCGCGCTTGCAACAAACATATGATGTTTTGCCTGATACACCGTCTGCTCATCCTGCTTGTGCGTGCCAATCTGGGCATATCCATTTACCGCATTAATCTCATTGAATGTCAGCCAGTATTTACACCTTCCTTTGTATCTTTTCAGAACCGTAGCTGCATACCGGACGTAACAGTCTATCACATGTCTGGATGACCATCCGTCATACTTCTTTGCAAGGAAATCCGGAAGTTCATCGTGGCATATCGTGATTAACGGCTGGATATGGTACTTTTCAAGCTCCGTAATCACGTCATCGTAAAATTTAAGTCCTTCTTCGTTGGGAGTCATTTCATCTCCTGTCGGAAAAATGCGGGACCAGCAGATGGAAAATCGAAATACGCCAAATCCCATCTCTCCCATCAGCGCAATATCTTCTTTATAATGATGATAAAAATCAACTGCTTTATGACTTGGATAGTATACATCATCATAAATTTCAGCTTCCGCGCCATCCGGGAAGCTCTCTCTTGTCGGCACCTCTCCTCTTGAACCATCCGCAAGCCGGAGCGAAATCATTCTTGGCCTTTCAAGGTTTCCGTCCGTTTCGAAATCATGCGTGGACAAGCCTTTTCCGCCCTCGTCAAACCCTCCTTCATACTGGAAGTCAGCCGTTGCGCCGCCCCATAAAAACCCTTCTGTAAATCCTGACATAAAAACCTCCTTCTTTTCAGATGAAAAATGAAGCGCAAAAAGGGCAATACCTTAGAAAGATTCCATAAATAAATCTTTCTAAAGGTATTGCCCCACTAAATCGTTTGGGTAACAATCCGCTTCTATTCTTCACTTAATATTTTTAATAACATTACTATACAGCAATTTTTATTATTTTGTCAATATGAAATACAAATTTTTATCCATTCTGCCGTTTTTCGTCATTTTTACGGTTATCGTCCGATTATAAATGCTATCGCATGTATATATTGATCATTTTGAACAATTTACAAAGAGCTGAATGATTCTAAAAAATTGTTTTTCAAATTGCAAAGGTCAATGTTCAGGGACATCCTGAAGAAACTTTATACTGCTGCCACTGTGAATCGGCTGTAACTTTTCGCCCATAATCTCCTTCATCCGGTCATACGCTTCCTGACCGGTACAATGTCCCGTATAAAACACAGCCCCTGTCTCAAGCAGCAATTCTGCGGTTGTACGGATATTTAAAATATCTTCCTCTGAATACCCGCCTTTCTGCACCATATGAAACCCGCTGATTACTACGTCGGGATAGGACTGAAAAAGTTCAAAATACCGATTCAGTATATTCAGAATTCCATTATGTGCACAGCCTGACATCAATACATGGAAACTGTCCTGTGTGATCACAAGGCACTGTTCATGTTCAAACACATCCTGAACAAATGTTCCGTCCACCTTCTTCTTAAGCTTCCGATTTCCTGCCGGCAGATTTTCGTTTCCTGTGATGCCTGAAAAGAGAAAAAGCTCTTCATCTATCCTGCACTCTGTGCCAGCCGCCACACATCCGGGAAGTTCCATAATTTTCCGATCAATCCCAATGTATTTCTCACCGTGTTCCGTTATATGATAATAGTCGCCCCCGGCAGAGTCCTTCAGATATATTGCTGCGTGATCGTTCACCTTTGCAAATTCCGGAATCCCGCCCGCGTGGTCATAGTGGCCGTGGCTTAGAATGCAGGTATCGACTGCCTTTACATCCACACCAAGCGCCTCTGCATTTTTAAGGAACATTTCTGTCGCTCCGCAATCCATCAGCAATTTATGCATCTCCGTCTCTATGTAAAAGCTCAGTCCATGCTCATACAGACAGCCCGGTTCCCCGGGCGTATCTTCTACGAGATTTATTATTTTCATCATTTATCATGAATCTCCTTGTGAAGTTCCTGCAAAGATTTCAATTCGCCGCTCTCATGCTGTTTCACATAACGGATTCCTTCCGCACTGGCCTTCGCTGCGGCAATCGTCGTCATATACGGCACTTTTGCCTTAATTGCAGCTTTTCTTAAATAACTGTCATCATGAACGCTGTTCTTTCCGACCGGAGAATTTATAATCAACTGAATTTCTCCATTTGTAATCATGTCTGCAATATTCGGACGTCCTTCATAGAGCTTTTTGACCCTCGCCGCCGGAATGCCCGCCTCCGAAATCAAATCATATGTTCCACCTGTCGCAACTATTTTAAACCCACTGTCCGCAAAGCTTCTTGCCACCTCGACGACTTCATCCTTATCCTTCTTATTCACGGATATTAAAACAGTCCCCTCCAGAGGAAGTTTTGACTGAGCCGCTTCCTGCGCCTTAAAGAATGCTTCACCGTAAGAGGCCGAGAGGCCAAGCACCTCCCCTGTCGAGCGCATTTCCGGTCCGAGAATCGGATCAACCTCCTGGAACATATTGAATGGGAACACGGCTTCCTTCACCCCGTAATTTGGTATCACCTGTTCTTTCAGAGCCGGGATTGGTGACGGACGGCCCGTGATCTCGGATGTGATGATATCAGTTGCAAGCGGCACCATGCGGATATTGCATACTTTTGACACAAGAGGCACAGTACGCGAAGCACGCGGATTTGCTTCCAGCACATACACTTTTCCTTTTTCGATCGCATACTGCATGTTCATAAGTCCTTTTACATGCATCTCTTCCGCAATTTTTCTTGTATATTCCTTGATCGTCTCCACATTTTCGGCCGAAATATGAACGGACGGCAGAATGCAGGCGGAATCACCGGAATGAATCCCCGCGAGCTCAATGTGTTCCATCACGGCAGGTACAAATGCGTGCGTGCCGTCGCTGATCGCATCGGCCTCACACTCAAGCGCATGATTCAGGAAACGGTCAATCAGAATCGGCCGGTCCGGTGTCACGCCGACAGCCGCGTTCATATACTCCGTCATGCTCTCATCGTCGTACACAACTTCCATTCCACGTCCGCCAAGCACATAAGAAGGACGCACCATAACGGGATATCCGATCTTATTCGCAATCGCAACAGCCTCGTCTACCGTTGTCGCCATACCGGACTCCGGCATCGGAATTGAAAGCTTTTCCATCATCTCCCGGAACAGATCACGGTCTTCCGCAAGATCGATCACAGAAGGCGCCGTGCCGAGAATCTTCACGCCATTCTTCTCAAGTTCGGATGCCAGATTCAGCGGAGTCTGCCCGCCAAACTGCGCAATGACACCCATCGGACGCTCCTTTTTGTAAATGCTTAAAACATCTTCAAGCGTCAGGGGTTCGAAATAGAGCTTATCAGAAGTATCATAATCCGTAGATACTGTTTCAGGATTGCAGTTTACAATAATCGTCTCAAATCCGAGTTTCTTTAACGCAAGAGAGGCATGTACACAACAGTAGTCAAATTCAATTCCCTGACCAATTCGATTCGGCCCCCCGCCCAAAATCATGATTTTCGGCTTCTGTACACTCACAGGATTCCGATCCGGCGCATTGTAGGTTGAATAGTAGTAAGCGCTGTCCTCCGTTCCACTGACATGAACGCCTTCCCATGCTTCTTCCAGGCCAAGTTCTATCCTGCGGCTTCTGATATCTTCTTCAGGAATCTCCAGAATCTTACCCAGATATTTATCGGAGAAACCGTCCTTCTTTGCAGATATCAGAAGATCATCCACCGGCACGCTTCCCTTATGCGAAAGCAACGCTTCCTCTTCCTCTACAAGTTCCTTCATCTGCTCTATGAAATATGTTTTTACTTTTGTAATCTCGTTGATTTCCTCCACAGATGCGCCTTTGCGGAGCGCTTCATACATCAGGAAATGACGCTCGCTTGACGGCACTCCAAGTCTGCGAAGCAGCTCTTCTTTGCTTAAAGTATCAAAGTTTGCCGCATGTCCAAGCCCATAACGTCCCGTTTCAAGAGAACGGATTGCCTTCTGGAAAGCTTCTTTATATGTCTTTCCGATGCTCATAACCTCACCAACTGCACGCATCTGCGTTCCAAGCTTATCCTGAACGCCTTTGAATTTCTCGAACGCCCAGCGTGCAAATTTGATTACTACATAATCCCCGTCCGGCACATATTTATCAAGCGTTCCATATTTGCCGCACGGAATATCCTTAAGCGTCAGCCCAGCCGCCAGCATAGCGGACACAAGCGCAATCGGAAATCCGGTTGCTTTGGAAGCAAGCGCAGAGGAGCGTGAGGTACGGGGGTTAATCTCAATTACCACAATACGGTCTGTTACAGGATCATGCGCAAACTGCACATTGGTTCCACCGATGACCTGCACGGATTCCACAATCTTATATGCCTGTTCCTGAAGCCGTTTCTGGCATTCTTCCGAGATCGTAAGCATCGGTGCAGAACAGAAAGAGTCGCCCGTATGCACACCCAGAGGGTCAATATTTTCAATAAAGCATACAGTTATGATATTATTGTCAGCATCACGCACAACCTCGAGCTCCAATTCCTCCCACCCGAGAATTGATTCTTCCACAAGAACCTGTCCCACAAGACTTGCCTGTAATCCGCGCGCGCAGACCGTCTTCAATTCTTCCTTATTATAGACAAGACCTCCGCCGGCGCCGCCCATCGTATATGCAGGGCGCAGAACAACCGGATATCCTAATTTGTCAGCAATTGATAAAGCTTCCTCAACAGAGTACGCTACTTCGCTCCTGGCCATCTCAATCCCGAGCTTGTCCATTGTCTTCTTAAACTCAATGCGGTCCTCGCCACGCTCAATCGCATCCACCTGGACACCGATTACTCTGACCCCGTATTTGTCAAGGACTCCCGCCTTATTTAATTCCGAACATAAATTAAGACCGGACTGCCCTCCCAAATTCGGCAGCAACGCATCAGGACGCTCCTTTGCGATGATTTTCTCAAGCCGCTCCACATTCAGCGGCTCAATATATGTCACATCGGCTGTTTCCGGATCTGTCATGATCGTTGCAGGATTTGAGTTGACAAGTACGATCTCATATCCCAGCTTCCTAAGCGCTTTGCATGCCTGCGTTCCCGAATAATCGAACTCACAGGCCTGACCGATAATAATCGGCCCCGAACCAATAATCAATACTTTATGAATGTCTGTTCTTTTTGGCACAAGTCAATCCTCCTGATCGTATATTTTTTCACTGTGCAATATTCTATCACCATGTAATGGCAGATGTCAATTTTCAGATGCGTTCGATTGCGCCTTTCTCATTCAGACAGATTTTCCATGCAATTCCTCCGACTGCCGCGAACATAACGGCAACCAGACATTCCACCGCTGCAACTGATACAAAAGAAGCAACAACAACCGTAATAAAATCCACAAAGAAATGACTGAAAAGAGCATTCCTGCCATACTTGTTACAGGCACCTGATTTTCCATATACGTTTTCTCCTGTTCATTTATTATAAAGTGTTTCCGGTTTTTCTATTCTTAGAAGATTTAAACCTGCCTCTTTGTGATTATTGATCGTATCCTGAAAATCTTTTTTATTTTTGTCTTTCAGATACCTGGCGATTCTGTCTATATTGGTTCGCCGTGATAATCTTCAATTTTTTCAAAAAGCGACTCTTCCTGATACGATAATCCTGTCTCATCTCATCATCGATTCTTTGTCTGGCCTCTTCCTTTGTCCATTCGTCTGCTACGATGGCTATATGAATGGCAGCGATTCTATCATGACTATTTTGAGGCTTTTTCAGATTATCCTCAATAACTTCGCATAATTTCTTCCTTTTCCGAAGATTTAAACCAGGCATACATACAGTGGCCAACCCCCACGAAACCACGCGTTTCAGACTCGCCGGCAGATCTCTGATCCATAATTCCACAAGACAATCCGCAAGATCCGCCGCCATTTCAACAGGAATGAGATCCGCCTCTCCATAGCCGGCCCATGCAACACACCATGATGCCGAAAAAACGCTTAGATCATCCCCTGATTTCAGCATCTGACTGACCGCTGAAAATATTTCCTTCATACATCCTGATGCCGAATATTTTAACCCTTCATTTCCTCTTCGGTTTGAAACCTGAAATGCCCCATACATCATTAATAAAGCGCCTGTAACTTCTTGTTGATGGTCACCACTTTCCATCAATGATAAAATATTCTTTGCATGAAGGCTTTCTTCGTCCTCAAGCAAGAATAAGCGGAACCATGCATCCGAAAATTGAAATGCATATTTATCTTCATATTGATTAAATAATTCATGTTTTACAATTTCACGATAACTGCTTCCATATTTACTCTTTGAAATTGTATCAAATACAAGAACGGAATCAACAGAATCATGATTAATACGTATTTTATCTAAAGCATTCTTCCTTTTTAAAATAAGAAGAATACTTTCCTTAAGCAGTTTCTGATTCATAGGCACTTCATTTGCAATACAATTTGCAAGATGCAGTGTGATAATATCATAACTACCCATCTTCTGTTTCTCGTCAATTTCCAAACATTCCTTGTTGCATTCAATCAGATATTCAATAAATGATTGCGCATCACGCCCTGACAGAAATGCCGCCAATGGAATTACTTCCCTCCAATGTTCTTCCTGCAAATGAGGTACCAAAGTGTTGCGCAAATTAATGTTGTGTGAGTCAGGGGCCCACTGTTTCACAATCGCTTTTGCCGCCAAATATTCCTGGAAGCTCAAATGAGAGAACTCATAGGAAGCAGTCAGCTGTCCTCTGTTATTTTCTTCATATCCCATCTGAATTAATAAGCTGCTTCTCTCCTCCACCTGCTCAATAAATTTAGATGGAGATACCGTAGTATAATCTAATATTTCCGGCAATTCTTTCCGTGCTCTCCGGATACATCTTTCCAATTCATCCCTTGTTATTTTCTGCTGTCCATCTTCCATCATGCAATAGGCCACAAATGCTAATTGCGGCTCTGTTTCATCCATATCAAGTTTATCATGCGCCACTGCATTCCAGGTTACAAGAAGCAGCTTTATCATTTCCTCATAAAGCCTGCATCTTTTCGTCGGAAGATACCCAACACAACGTTTTACAAACAGCAATGTTGTCAACAGCAACGGATTCTCCGCCAGCACAACAATCCTCACGTCACGAAGTATCATATCACAGAGCCTGGCTGAATCCTCCTCTACCTGCCTTGAATCCCCCAGAATAGCCTGATGCCATTTCAAGCTCAAAAGACGTATCTGTTCTTCCTCAAACCCACTAATTGAATATTGTTTGCAATACGTGGCAATTGTACCCGCAACTGCACGGAACCCCGCCTCCCTGGATGTAATAACCAAGTGTACATTCGGATATGTCGCCACAAATGTACGCAGTTGATTCGCAAAGCAAATACGGTGTTTTTCATTTGATATTTCATCCAATCCATCAATCAGGAGCAACACACGCCCATCCTGCAACGCATTTTCCACCAATGCTTTAAAACCGCCTGCATATTTTGTGATTTCTGCGCGCTGAACAATCATGTCTATCATCTCCATGATACTCTTCGTCGCATTATTCTCCAAATCCCTGCAGCGAATATAAACCGGAAACCAATCCCTGTCCGGCAGACCATCATCTACACGTAACCTGCGCTCCGGATATGCATAAGCCAAAGCAATTCTCCGAATCAACGTAGATTTCCCTCCACCTGGTTTCGCAAGTATAGCCGCTCTTAATGACCTGTTAAGAACCTCTTCTATTTGAATGCTCTCGTTCTCATTTATCCCCTGTTCTTCCTCCTCGTCATTTAAATAAAATTGTAAAGGTACAAAAATGTTTTCAAGATCGACTTTTACCGCCCCTGCCTCTTTATCTGCCGGCATTCCCTCAAATTGGATTTCACCCAGTTCATTTTTCAGATATTGAAAATAAGCTTCCTGCGCTGACTTCTTATCAAAAGATTTTTCAGATTTCGCTTCAATATAGGTGAGATTAGAGAACGGAAGCTCCTGTAAACGGACACGCTTCAAAAGCGTATCTGCAATATTATTCAGGAGCTGATTGCCGTCTGCATGCACAAAAGCAACGTGTGTCGGCTCCTGTTTGGGAAAGCGTGCATAATACAATACCCATACCCAGCCTTCTTCAATTGCAAGCAAGTCAACTTGTTCACATAAATACAATTCCTCTTTCAGACTCCTCACAGAGCTTGCTGCCTGTCCCAGCGAACAGAGGACGCGGCCTCGCATTAATTCTCTTACAATCCCATCAGGCCCTAAAAGAATCATTTCAAGCTTATCGTTTCTTCCTTTTCTGGCTCTGATCCGCTCTTCCTCCTGTTCATATACAGTTGGTTTAAATCCAGACCGAGATATAAAATATCCAACGACACTGCTGCCATCTTGTTCATATTTTCCTCTCTCCACATCCAGTGCCCCTACAAATTTATTCACATCTGTTCCACCCACTAAGTCTGACTGAGCTTTACATTCTGCCAGTGCAACACGATTTTCAGTGCGATGCTGTAAAACGAGATCAATTTCTCTCCCTGCTTTTGGCACATTAAATCGTGGTTCCCCAAATCCAAGTGCATGAAACACGTCATAGATGAGCCGATTAAAAAGATCTCCTTTTTTATTCCTATCTGTTTCCAGAAGAATAATTTCTCTGACCTTTTCATATTCTCTTATGCAGTCCACTTTGTCCATTAAGTAACTCCTTCTATATTATCTTTTGCAAAAAACTACAATTATTATATATTTTACCATAATACACCTATAATAGCACTGATTTTCCCAATTATTACAAAAATCCCACATCCCCTGAAATTCAAGGGATGCAGGATTCAGTATCGTAATCTGCACACTTTCAATTAAACAAAAAATCAAAAACCGCCATCTACAACAGCCCGTCTATCCCCTCTCTTTTAAAAATCTCTTTATAATACCCGATCTCATCCTGAATCAGTTCATCAATTACACGCATGCCAAGCACCTCGACAGGCGCCTTGTCGTCCGTCAGCACACAGCCGCCGCCCTCATATGCCACAAGAGAATTTCCAACTGTCCGCATCATCTCCCTCAATCCTGCATCCGCAAGTTTCTCCGTCTCAGACTCCATCACAGACAGCATTTCCGGATTTGCAGAAGCAAACAGCTCTCTGTTTGTAGAGCCCTTCACATCCACAGTGTATACGGAGTCAAACACGCCGGCAATCGTATCGGACAGGTATTCGTTAATGCTTCCCGCCCCATCCGACTTCATATTCATATTGACTACCATAACTCCGCCGTCCTTCAGATGATCTCTTACAAGCGTAAAAAATTCGGTGGAAGACATCTGGAACGGAATTGTAATATCCTGATATGCATCCACCATAATCACATCATACTTCCGGTCAATTGCCTGCAGGTAAGCCCGTCCGTCGTAAGTCACGACATCCACGGTGTCCGGCAGTTCAAAATATTTTCCCGCAAGCTCCGTAATCTTCCCGTCAATTTCCACGCCTTCCACTTTCACACGGTCAAAATAATTCATACATTGCTTCGCATATGTTCCGGTTCCCATTCCAAGCACAAGAATGTCCGCATCCGTCTTATCCCCAATGCCTGCCATGAGCGGCGCCGCCATCGCATAATCATAGTACATTCCAGTCAGGGAATCATCCTTCATCATAATCGACTGTACGCCAAACAATACATTGGTGGATAAAATGACGCTATTGTCTGTCTCTTTCACCTGAAGATAATTGTAGATAGATTCTCCCTCATATGTCAAACCACGCTCCCAGAAAGCAAAGCTTCCCGAATTGCCGAATATGCCACACAGAAGGAAAAGAATTACAGAAACAGCGCATACCGCTTTTCCTGACCGTTTGCTGACAAAATACACAATACCCAGGAGTAACAGAATCCCTGAAAAAATCAGGAACGTAATCGATGTGCCTACCGCCGGAATCGTCACAAACGTAGGAAGAAACGTGCCTAATATACTGCCGATTGTATTGAACGCGCCAAGCGTCCCCACCGTCTTTCCGCTGTCATCAAGACTGTCCACCGTATACTTGACAAGCGACGGCGTCACCGTGCCAAGAAGAAACAGCGGATACACAAATACAACCATGCACGTAATAAATGCGGCAAGCACAAGAAAATTACTGCTGACCGTCAGTACCAGAAGACCTGAAATGCCAAGTATAATATATTTTCCAACCACAGGAATCGCTGCAATCCAGATTGCCGACAGGATCAGCCGGCGGTACAGCTTGTCCGGATTCGGATTCTTGTCCGCACTCTTTCCACCCCATATATTCCCCAGCGCCATTGCAATCATAATCGTTCCAATGATAATCGTCCACACAATCTGCGATGAACTGAAATAAGGAGCAAGCAGTCTACTTGCTCCCAATTCCACAGCCATCACGGACATTCCCGCGAAAAACTCCGTCATATAAAGATAATATTTATTTTTTAAAATATTTGGTGTATTCTGTTCTTCCACGCACCATGCCTCCTCTATTTAAACTGGTTCAGCTCACTGTCATAATGGTAATGAATTGCTTCAAGCTTCTCTACAATTTCCGACTCACTCACATCAAGCCCTTCGCACAATGCCTCAAGGCTTCCGTAATAGTCTCTCAGCTTCAGGTTCACAAAGCTCAACAGCATCACAGGATCTTTTGGTATCATCGTTTTCCTCATTTCCGCACGGCTTCTTTTCCTGCATGATTTATGGACGCCGCACACCCCATACCCTTTGCAGTTCATGATTAATATTAACAGAATACATGGATTTAAAAGGAATTTCAAGAGGGAACCTGTCATTTCCACGAATCACTCCATGCGAAGCCGCTCCACAATGCTCTGACGCTCCAGATTCTTAAAACACAAAAACGGAATCAGCGCCGCAAATATAAACAGTACAGGCGTACAAACCGCAAGCGGCAATAACGTAAAGCGGAATGTCGTAAATCCGCCTGCTGTCATAGCCCGGATGACAATCCCCACCAAAAACGAACTAACTAAGAAAGACACCGCAAGGGTTATTGCCGCATAATAAAGCCCCTCATATATCAAAAGGCTGCAAAGCTGTCTCTTTGTCATACCCACACTCTGTATCATAGCAAACTCCCGCTTGCGGGATACAATCGCCGTCACCATAGAATTTATAAAGTTCAACACACCAACCATAGCGATAATCACACTCACCGCGTTCCCCATTACAGCTGAAGAACGCACTTCCGTCTCATACTGCTCCGCCTTTGTTTTCCGTGATTCCACCGGCAGACTGCTGTCTACATCTTTTGTATAATTGTCAAGCCATCCCTGCATCTCATCCAGATGTTCATCATCTACATCTACAAACAGCTTACGCAGGGTATTTTCCGGCCACAGCGTGCGAAACGTATCAGAGGGAAGGATAAAATGCATCTCCATAGAATCCGGCGCTCCCTTTTCCGATGCCCCGTCGTCAACCGGCGACAGTGGACAGACAACTGCCATCACCGTATAGTTTCTGCCTTCCAGTTCAATCCTGCTTCCTGTAGAAGGCGCAGGGAGCACAGGATATGACTCTCCCGCTTCAATCGCAGGACCAACTGCCAGAACATAACCGCCTTTTGCAAAAGCTTCCTTATCAAAGCTGCCATCAAGCAGATACTGCGGCTGTGTGGCCGCCTCTAACGGAATACCATCCAGCCCATATACAACCGCACTCACTGTCCGGCTGTCCACCGCCTTCTGCAACTCTTTGGGTCCGTCCGGATCATAACTGCCCCAGTCTGAAAGCACTTCCGGCGTATAATAACTCCTCAGATTCTCAGTCGTCTGTTCATCCATCTGCCACAGGAACTGATGCGTATACAGATGGCCTGCGGCCTCCAGCCCCTCAAAAGATTCCAAATGCTCTGTCAGGCTGCTCCCCAGTGTACTTCCCAGCGGATTATATCCGCCAATGTAATCGTCGCTTGTAACGTCCGCCAGTTCAAAATCTGCAATCATCAAATATGACAGATATTTTTCCATGTCAAATGCAGCATTCTTCGCATAAAAGCCGCAAAGCAGTACCAGGCTCAAAGTCAGGGAACATATCACAATAACCGTACGCTTCTTATTGCGCCAAAGATTCGCCCATGCCATCCCGCCCAGAGAAGCGCTGTTCTTTCTCTTCTTTGTTTTCCTGCTCCTGCTGTCCGCATCATTCATACGCAGGGCTTCTACCGGAGAGACCTTTCCGGCAAGCCGGGCCGGGCGCATGCATGAAATCAGCACCGTAAGCGTTGCAAAAGCTGCGGAGCCAATAAAAATAACAGGGTTCAGAGAAACCTTATTATTTCCTCCCAAAATGCCTGTAAAGGCCGGCACAAGCACAACTCCAAGCAGCCATCCCAGTATCAAACCTGCCGGAATTCCGATTGCACAAAGCCGACCGGACTGTCCGTAAATCAGTTTTTTAATCTGCCGCTCGGTCATACCAAGCGTTTTCAATTTTCCATAAAACTGAACGTCAGTTGTAACACTGATCTGGAAAACATTATAAATAATCAAATATCCCGCGATAAATACCAGTATCATCCCTAAGTACATCGGCAGTGTCTGCTGGAGAGCCGTCGCTCCCATTTCCGGAGAATACGCCAGATTTATGCCGTACTTCAGATCAGAGAGTCCGGTATCCGCCAAAATCTGCCCCATCATACTTTCAATGTTCCTGTCACTGTATAAGGATACCTGTGCCATATACTGCCCGAGAATGATTCCTTCCTGATTGTAATATCCGCCCGTCATCTCTTCTGCATAAGTCCGCGCAACCCAGGACATACTGGCATAGCTTGACTCATTGCCCTCAAAGATGCCGCATAGAACAAAATCCGACCGGATGCAGTCCGCTTCAGAATCAGTCAAATCTTTCCGCCATTCAAGCGTGACACTCTCCCCAAGCTCCGCCGGAATTCCAAGCCGCTTCAGCGTAATCCGGTCAAGAGCCACTTCATTTGACGCTTCCGGCATCCGGCCAGTCGTTGGCGCGGCAAATGAATGCCGCGCATAAGCATCACTGCCCCAGCGGATTTCCACCTGACGCCCTGCCAGTTCTTTATTCTCCGCCAGTCCCAAAACAATACTCGTTCCAACCTCTTTTACATCCGGATGGGCCGCCAGCTTCTTAACCGCTTCCGGATCTATGCTCTTAAAAGACACCTGAGCGTCATAACCAGTCTGACGAAATGTCATTTCCACAAGATTCTCACTCATGCTCTGCGCCAGCGTAAACAAAGTGGTAAACAGAATTGTGGTCATTGAAACTGCAAGCGCCGCAACCAGATTTCTGCCCCGGTTTTTATGGAAGGTGCGCCGGTTCAATACCAGAATCGGATGAAACGTTTTCTTATCCTTTTTATTCATGCCAGCTGCCTCCCCTGCTCCGTCACAATCCGTCCATCCTCAATGCGGATAATCCGGTCAGCCATCTGAGCGATTTCAGGATTGTGCGTAATCATGACAATGGTCTGGTTGAACTCCTTACCAGTCATTTTCAGGAGATGAATGACATCGTCACTTGTCTTACTGTCCAGATTTCCTGTCGGTTCATCCGCCAGAATAATCGACGGTTTGCCAGCAAGTGCACGGGCTATCGCCACTCTCTGCTGCTGGCCTCCGGATAAATGATTCGGAAGACTGTCAAGCTTCTGGCTAAGCCCCAGCATGTTTACTACCTGCATAACAAAATCCATATCCGGCCTGCGTCCATCAAGTGAAATCGGAAAGATGATATTCTCCCATACGCTTAAAACCGGGACAAGATTGTAATTCTGAAAGATAAAGCCAATTTGTTTTCTTCGAAAAACAGCCGACTGTTCGCTGTTCAGTTTCGAAAGTTCCGTGCTGCCTATTCGAACACTCCCTTCACTGGGAATATCCAGTCCTCCAATCATATTTAAAAGAGTGGATTTGCCGGAACCGGATGTGCCGATTACTGCGGTAAATCTGCCACGCTCAATCTCCAGGTCAATGCCATCCAGCGCTTTTACGAGCGCTTCCCCTTTTCCATAATATTTTTTTAAACCCTTTACCTTTAAAATCGCTTCCATGATAATCTCCCTCCTTGTGTTGTTCTTAGTCTACCAGACCAATGTCACAATTCAGGTACAGCAAAGGTACAATTTTGTAACTTATCTTACTCCACTGGCCTCATTCTCTCGTTCAGGCTGCCTCTTACAATAAAGTGCAGACAGCTTATCGGTACCGCGACAGCCAGCATCGCAACGGCAATCACCAAAACACCGAGAGGCATCATGGAGAAAGTATAAACCATACTCCAGGATTCCATAGACCGGATTACCTCAGGCATCACAAAACAATTAAATAAAATCACTGACGGCACAATGATGAGCGCCATCAGCATCGCATGAAAAACACCCTCCAACAGTACCAGGACATTCAGCTGAAAGCGGGTCATACCCAGACTTTCATATACTGCAAACTCACTTTTTCGACTCACCATCTTCACGACCAGCATATTGGCAAAATTCATCAATGCAATGATCCATAATACAAGCCCGATCACCAGCTCCGGAAGCACCAT
This sequence comes from bacterium C-53, assembly GCA_003612525.1. GTDB lineage: Bacteria > Bacillota > Clostridia > Lachnospirales > Lachnospiraceae > C-53. The sequence goes on from RAZD01000003.1 coordinate 126,145, forward strand.
ATTCAACCGGGCTGTTTCAAAATTCATCTGATATTCGCTCCGCCTCGCAATGCCCACGCCGCGGTTCAAACCCTGTTCATACTCATCCAAATAATTCTCAAAATCTGTCTGACGGCTGTTGTCAATATTTACTGCAAGCTGACGATAACCCTGTTTGGGAAACAACTGATCAAATACTTTCACAGGAAGGATATAGGCAATATGAAACGCCGCTTCCATGCTGTTGGACCCATTCAGATAGGAGTCATCATGCATTATGGAACCCAGTACGGTAAAATTCCGTCCGCACAATGTAATGGATTCTCCTGCCGCCGGAGCAGATACACCTTCATGACACGCACCGCCCGCCAATACATAATCCCCGGACGCAAAGGCTTCTTCGTCAAAGCTGCCGCTGGTAAAGGGAGAATATTCGAGTACATAGTCAAGATATGCTCCATCCAGGCCAATAACCAGACCTGTATACTCTCCTCTCTGTTCCAGCCGGTCCAGTCCGTTGCACCAATCCGGGAAGCCTTTCTGCGTGTCGCGTAAAGTCCGCGTCTCATCGTAGGACTGGTTATAGAAATCCACAATGCGCCTTCTAAGCTCCTCAGAAGCATTCAGTTGGAGTTCCCTGCTTTTCAACACGCTGACGGAAACAACTTCCGGACGGCTTTTCAGTTCATGCACGTCCTCCTCTCCAATGCCATGATTCTTCTCATTATATATTTGCACGGAAAGATAAGCGGAGCCATCGGAAATGTTGTAATCCCACGGGGACATTACTGCCATGTACAATTCTTCTTTTATGCTGATATACCGAATCCATACGGAACTCAGCAGCAGCGCCGCCAGAAGCAGCGAAATTACAGACAGAAACGTACGCCCCCGGCTGCGTCCCAGTGTGCGAAAAGCCATCCGCATCAACGTAATACGTCCGTCTGAGATTCGTTTCCGGCCAGATGTCCAGCCAGAAACGGAACGGATTGTCTGCGTCGGGGTCATTCCGGACATGCGAAATGCCGGAAGCAGGTAAGAAAGCAGAACCGTAATCAACGTGCAAACCACAGAAGCCGCAAAAGGTTTCCATGATAAAAAGTAAAAAATAGGATTCTCGTCCATACCGATAATCACCCGGCCTGTAATGAAGCAGTGCAGAAGAAATCCCAAAATCCAGCCTGGGACCATTGAAAGTAAAGTTACAAAAACCCCCTTTTCCACAAGCAGACAGAAAATCTGTCTGGGTGTCATCCCCAGAGATTTCACTCCGGCAAAGAACTGGTAATCACGTTCGGCCGCCACATGGACAATGCTGTATACCATCAGATAACCGCACAGAAATACCAACGCTGCTGGAGCATAAAAAGGCATGGCCTTCTCCCCCGCCATCTCCTTACGAACCATTTGGTATGCCAGATTGGTAGTGAACTCACATCCTGTTATCCCCTGCTCCAGAAGAACAGCCTCCGCCTGCACTTCCAAGTCCTTTGGCTGATAGAGATTGACGCCAAGCGTCACATTGTGCGAGTTCTCATCTCTGTACCCCGGTGCCAGAGCTTCCGCCGTATCCGCTGCAATCCATGCACAGGCCTCCGTAAAATTCATAGGGCTGGTCCACCAGCCGCACAAGGTGAAATCAGACATATGTTCTCGGCCTTCCGAATCCATCCACCGCAGGCTTACCGCAGCGCCAAGCTCATGCAGTACACCTAAAGAATTCATCGTAAACTCATCCAATGCAATTTCTCCCGGTTGTTCGGGAAGCCTTCCGACAGCCGGAACCGAAAGCACCGTCTCCGCATAAGCCCGGTCTGTCACTGCCAGTTTGACGAAACGCTGACCGATCATGGAATCAGACAATTTACCGATCGCACTGAGACGCACCGTGCTTTTCACATTCGCATTTTCCGCAATGACATCTGCCTGGTGGCTGGTAAGTCCGGTATAGAGAATATGGCTTGCTGAACCGTAAGCATACTGGTAACTCAGCAAATAGGCATTTTCTACTGAACTTCCCAGCAGAAATACGAATGAGTATAAGGCAGTGATCAGCATTGCCGCAAATGCCAGAACCAAATTCTTCACCCAATGGAATTGAAAATCCCTCTTTACAAGCATCCGGCAGACCTTAAGGTTATTATTTGCCAGCATACCTCATCCTCCCTGTGCACGAATACTGCCGTCTTCGATGCGCACCACCCGGTCGGCCATCTGCGCAATTTCCAGATTATGTGTAATCATTACCAGCGTCTGATGATAGGTTTCCACAGAAAGTTTCATCAATCCTAAGACATTCTGTCCGCTCCTGGAATCCAGATTTCCGGTAGGCTCGTCCGCCAGAACGATCGCCGGCTTTGCAATCAGTGCCCTTGCAATCGCCACCCGCTGCTGTCCGCCGCCGGAAAGTTCATGCGGATATGAGTGAAGACGCTCTTCCAGGTGGAGCACTTCGATCATTTCCTTCAAAAATTCCTGATCCACAGCTGAACCGGCAAGACTCAGAGGAAAGAGAATATTTTCTTTTACCGTAAGAGTAGGAACCAAATTAAAATTTTGATAGATAAAGCCAACTTTATTTCGGCGAAAGACTGCCAGTTCCTTTTCCCTAAGGCCGGATACATTCACACCATCTACTATAACTTCCCCCTCATCCGGCGTATCCAATCCTCCCATCATATGCAGCAACGTAGTTTTCCCGGAGCCGGAGGCTCCAATGATCGCAGTAAACTTCCCTTTTTCAATCGTAAGGTCAATGCCGTTCAGAGCCTTTACCGAATTCTCTCCCTTCCCAAAGGTTTTATGCAGATTATGTATTGTCAAAATATCCATTTTTTACTCCCCGTCTGTTCATTATATGAACTCAGCAAATAAACTGAGAACGTAGTTCCCTCCCCAACCCTTGATTTTACACTGATATACCCCTTCTGACGGTTAATAATCCCGTTCGCCAGATACAATCCCAGGCCTACGCCTTCCTCGGAAGCCGCCTCCTGCGCACGGTAAAACCGTTGGAACACATCATTATAATGTTCCTCTGAAATGCCGATTCCGGTATCCGTAATATCAATACGCGTATAAAACTGCCAGGGCCGCACCGTGATCGCTACGCTGCCGCCTTCTTTCGTATATTTCACCGCATTATCCAGGAGATTGCCGAATGCCTCTGCCGTCCACTTCGAATCATGCCAGACCGTAATTTCCGGGCGGCATTCCACGGTCAGACGGATGTTCTTTCGTTCCGCCTTGATCCATACGGCGCTCATCGCCTGCGCAATCGTATCACCCACTCTCTGATCCGCCGGATGAAGTACAAAAGTGCCCGTCTCAAGCCGCGACATCTTAATCAAAGACTGCATCAGAAAATCCAGCTTATCCACCTGATTTTCCAAAGTGGCGAGAAACATTTCCCGCTCTTCCTTCGTGAGACTCGGCTTATGCAGAATCCCGGTGTAAAGTCTGATATTCGCAATCGGCGTTTTTACCTGATGTGAGATATCGCTGACCAGACTTTGCAGGGTTTCCTTATCCTGTTTACTCTGTAACCTTCCTTCACGCATCCTGTCGTAATACTGCATCAGCTTGCTCTGCACTTTGGATGTCAGAGAATCTTCATAAGGATGAAAATTTTCCGGCGGGTGGTCTGCCATCGCCGCGTCAATCGTTTCACACACCTCATCCGCAAACCGGGTGATCTGCCACCGCTGAAAGCAAACCCACAATGCCGAAATCAGCATGATACCGCCGCAAACCGCCAGGAGTCCATACCGAACAGATGCGCGCGGCACATACTCGCATAACAGAAATATCAACGCTGCCACCAGACCCGCCGCTGTCAGAAACAGCAGAAAGGAAAGAAACCTCGTATATGCTTTCTTCATTGCTGCGTTCCTTTCCAGATATATCCCATTCCGCGAACGGTCTGTATGTAAACATGGGAATCATCCTCAATTTTAGCCCGCAGGCGGTTCATAGTGACTGTGAGCGTATGGTCATCTATAAAATTGCCTCCGCTGTCCCAGAGACGCTCCAGAAGAATCTGCCTGGTCAGAATATTTCCCGCATTTTCCGTTAATGACCGTAACAGCTTATACTCGTTTGGCGTAATCGATAGCGTTTCACCTCCGCGCTGCGCGGTCAGAGCCGTAAAGTCCAGTGCAAGATAACCGTCGCTCCACCGTTTTGCAGAAGCTTCCGTCTGACTGGCGCCAACACGACGCAGAGCCACCTCCACACGGCGAAGCAGAATCTTCATATTAAATGGTTTCGTCACATAATCCTCCGCCCCCAGATCAAACCCTTCCAGCACATCCTGTTCCAGATCATTGGCCGTCAGAAAAATCACCGGCAGCTTTGGGTACAACGCTTTCACTTCCCGACACAGATCAAATCCATTCCCATCCGGAAGATTTACGTCCAGAATCACCAGATCAAAACGGTCACATTCCAGAAATTTCCGCGCTTTCTGACAATTATACGCGGCAACCGTCAGATATCCGCTGCTGTCCAGTTCAAAGCACAGCCCCGCATTCAGAGCCAGGTCATCCTCTATGACCAATATTTTCATTGAAATCATTCCTTTCAAGCTTTCTTTCAAGAAACACATAAAGCGGGACTGTCATACAATTTTAAACTTCGTATGGCAGTCCTGTCACTTAAAAAACACTTCTGTATTTTCATTTTAATATAGCACAATAAATGATTTCCAACAATACAATTTCACACAAAACAAAGAGTACTATTCCGTCCGTTTAAGCTCTGCTGAAAGCTCATTGTCACGCACGTCTATCACAATCGTATCGCCTTCTTCGACGTCACCGGAAAGTATCAGTTTCGCGGTAAGCGTTTCCACATGTTTCTGCATATAACGCTTAAGCGGTCTCGCACCATACACAGGGTCGTAACCTCTTTCCACAATAAAATCTTTTGCCGTATCAGTCAGCTCGATTGAAAGATCTCTGTCCGCAAGACGTCCATTCAGTTCCTCCACAAGCAGGCGGATAATACCACTGATATTCCCCTTCGTCAGAGGTTTAAATAAAATAACTTCATCCAGACGGTTTAAAAATTCAGGCCTGAAATGATTCCTGAGATCACTCATAACCGCATTCTCAGCCTCATTTCTGATCTCGCCGTTTTCGCCAATGCCATCCAGCAGATAAGAAGAGCCAATATTGGAAGTCATAATCAGAATCGTATTCTTAAAATCCACGGTACGTCCCTGTGAATCCGTAATGCGCCCATCATCGAGCACCTGTAACAATACATTAAATACATCCGGATGTGCTTTCTCGATCTCGTCAAAAAGAACAACCGAATACGGTTTTCTGCGTACCGCTTCGGTAAGCTGTCCTCCCTCCTCATATCCGACATATCCCGGAGGCGCCCCGATCAGACGGGATACGGAATACTTCTCCATATACTCACTCATATCGATGCGCACCATATTGGACTCATCATCAAACAGACTCTGCGCCAGCGCCTTTGCAAGCTCCGTCTTTCCGACACCGGTTGGACCCAGAAACAGAAAGGAACCGATCGGTTTTGACGGGTCTTTGATTCCGGCTTTTGACCGGATAATTGCCTCAGAGACCTTCGTCACGCCTTCGTCCTGTCCGATGACACGTTTATGAAGCTCCTCATCAAGATGCAGGGTCTTGCTTCGTTCACTCTCATTCAGCTTTGTGACCGGAATCCCCGTCCATCGGGAAATAATCCTCGCAATCTCATCATCTGTAACCGACTCGTGCACAAGCGACAAATCTTGTTTCTTTATATTCTCTTCCTCAACCGCAAGCTGTTTACGAAGCGCGGGCAGTTTACCGTAAGAAAGCTCCGCCGCCTGCTCCAGTTTTCCTTCCCGCTCAGCAATCTGAATCTGGTTATTGATCTCTTCAATCTCCTCACGGATTTTGGAAAGTTTCTCAACGGATGTTTTCTCATTATCCCACTGTGCTTTCCTGCCTGCGAAATCCTCTTTCAGCTCCGCAAGCTCTTTCTGCAGACTGCTGAGACGTTCCTGACTCAGTTTGTCTTCCTCTTTCTTAAGAGCCGCCTCCTCTATTTCCATCTGCATAATCCTGCGCTGTAATTCATCAAGCTCCGTCGGCATCGAATCCAGTTCCGTCTTGATCAGCGCACATGCCTCGTCTACAAGGTCAATCGCCTTATCCGGCAGAAAACGGTCGGAAATATACCGGTGTGACAACGTCGCTGCCGAGACAAGCGCGGAATCCGTAATTTTTACCCCGTGGAATACCTCATATCGTTCCTTAAGCCCTCTCAGGATGGAAATCGTATCCTCCACCGTCGGTTCATCGACAAGCACAGGCTGGAAACGCCGCTCCAGCGCCGGGTCTTTCTCAATATATTTGCGGTATTCATCAAGCGTCGTTGCGCCGATACAGTGAAGCTCACCGCGCGCAAGCATCGGCTTTAACATATTGCCTGCATCCATAGCCCCGTCCGTTTTTCCCGCGCCTACAATCGTGTGAAGCTCATCAATAAAAAGAAGAATCTGTCCATGGCTGTTCTTCACATCCTCAAGAACCGCTTTCAGACGTTCCTCAAACTCACCCCTGTACTTTGCGCCCGCAACAAGCGCCCCCATATCGAGTGAAAAAATCTTTTTATCCTTCAACCCCTCCGGTACGTCGCCGCGCACAATCCGCTGTGCAAGACCCTCGACAACCGCCGTTTTTCCAACACCGGGCTCACCAATCAGTACAGGATTATTTTTCGTCTTTCTCGAAAGAATACGAATGACATTTCTGATTTCGGCATCCCGTCCAATCACCGGATCAAGCTTCTGGTTTCTCGCCTTCTCCACAAGCTCTTGTCCATATTTTTCCAACGTATCATAGGTCGCCTCCGGATTATCTGAGGTCACTCTCTGATTTCCTCTGACGGTTGACAATGCCTGCAGAAAGCGTTCACGCGTAATGCCAAATTCCTTAAAGATATCCTTCACTTCTTTATTTGGATGCTTCAGCAGGGACAGGAAAAGATGTTCCACAGAGACATATTCATCCCCCATTGCCTTTGCTTCATCCTCCGCGGCAAGAAGAGCCTTATTGAGATTTGAACCAACATAAATCTGCCCGCCCTGCACCTTCACACGTTTCCTGAGTCCTTCTTCCACGCGGTTTGTAAAGTATTCCTTATTTATCTCCATCTTCTCAATCAGTTTAAGAATCAGGCTGTCCTCCCCGGTCAGCAAACTATAGAGCAGATGCTCCTGCTCAATCTCCTGATTCCCGTATTCATAGGCAAGTTTTTCACAGTCATTGACTGCCTGAATTGATTTTTGTGTAAATTTACTTATATTCATAATGTCCTCCATTCCGCCGCCCGATTCCTCAGCGTCATTTTTAAAACATCTTTGTTTGTTCTATATCAAATATAACAGTTATTTTTTATTTGTCAACATCATTTTTAGGATTTCATAAATGATTTATACATTTTTTAGAACTGCTTTCTTGACTTCTATATTTTGCGGGGGCACAATGATGAAAGTATCAAAAATCCAAACAAAAGAACAGGGGGCATCTATCTTGCTGCTAAAAGTTATCGTCTGTATCATTGCCGGACTCGGCGCCGGCATCGGAACCGGCCTTGCCGGGCTTTCCGCGGCCGCTGTCATCTCTCCGATGCTCATTACATTTCTCGGATTTCCCGCTTATGAAGCGGTAGGCATTGCTCTCGCCTCCGACGTCCTGGCCTCTGCGGTATCTGCCTATACATATGGAAAGAACAGGAACCTTGATATCAAAAACGGAGTTGTCATGCTCGGCACCGTACTTCTGTTTACACTCGTCGGAAGCTATATCGCCTCCCTCGTGTCAAACAGCACAATGGGCAGCTTTTCTGTATTTATGACATTCTTCCTCGGATTAAAATTTATCATTCGTCCGGTAATGACAACCAAAGAACTTCAGGAACAAAAAACGGCCGCTCAGAAATTTTATCAATCAATTCTATGTGGAATCGTCATCGGTTTCATCTGTGGTTTTGTCGGCGCAGGAGGCGGAATGATGATGCTTCTTATGCTCACAAGCGTTCTTGGATATGAACTGAAAACAGCAGTCGGCACAAGTGTTTTCATCATGACGTTTACTGCATTTACCGGGGCCGTATCACACATGGCAATCGGCGGCAGGCCCGATATCCCAGCGCTCATTCTGTGTATTGCCGCTACGTTTACCGGCGCACAGGTATCCGCCGGATTTGCAAACAAGGCCGAGGCGAAAGTCCTAAACCGTGTTACCGGTATCGTCCTTGCAATCCTCGGCCTTGCCATGATTATTGTAAAATTATTTTAAACATTCTCCGGCACTTTTAATGCCCGTACTGCATTTAGTATTGCGATTACACAGACCCCGACGTCCGCAAAGACAGCAAGCCACATCGACGCAAGGCCGATTGCCGCAAACAGCAGCACCAGTACCTTAATGCCAATGGCAAATACAATATTTTGCTTTACAATGCCAAGTGTCTTTCGTGAGATGCGAATTGCCACCGCAATCTTTGACGGCTCATCGGTCATAATTACGATATCCGCCGCTTCAATCGCCGCGTCCGAACCCAGACCCCCCATTGCAATCCCAATATCCGCGCGGGCGAGTACGGGCGCGTCATTGATACCGTCCCCGACAAAGGCAAGCATACTTTTCTCAGGTTTTTCTTTTAATAATCTCTCAACTTTTTCCACCTTATCCCCCGGCAGAAGCCCTGTATAAACTTCCGACAACCCAAGTTCCTTTGCAACCACTTCTCCCACTTCCCGGCGGTCACCGGTCAGCATAACCGTCTTTTTCACGCCGGCCGCCGTCAGATCGCGTACTGCCCCCGCGGAATCTTCCTTGACTTCATCCGAAATGATAATATATCCGGCGTAAATCTTCTCCACACCTACATATACCACCGTCCCAATCTCCGAAGCCGCCGGTGATACAATCCCCTGACGTTCCATCAGCCTTCTGTTGCCGACATAGACATTTTCTCCGTCCACAACCGCACGGACCCCGAATCCCGGCATATCCTCCACCTCTCCGATTCTGTCCTGCTCCGGTTCTTTTCCGTATGCACACAGAAGCGACTTTGAGATCGGGTGATTCAGAAAACTTTCCGCAAGCGCAGCCGTTTCAAGAAGCTTATCACCCGCAAACCCGTCTGCGGGACAAATCTTAGACACCGTAAAAACGCCTTTGGTCAGCGTGCCTGTTTTGTCAAAAACCACAATCTGCGTATTGGCAAGCGCCTCCAGATAATTGCTGCCTTTAATCAGCACACCTGCTCTGCCTGCTCCGCCAAGCCCGCCAAAGAAACTTAACGGAATCGAAATCACAAGCGCACACGGGCATGAAATCACCAGAAATGTAAGCGCACGGTAAATCCATGAACCGAAGTTTCCGCCTGTTACAATCGGCGGCACAAATGCCAGAAGCAAGGCACAAATGACTACAATCGGTGTGTAATATTTTGCAAACTTTGTGATAAAATTTTCCGCCTCCGCCTTTTTGCTGCTCGCATTTTCCACAAGATCAAGAATTTTCGACACTGTTGATTCTCCGAATTCTTTTGTGACTTCGACTTCAATCATACCACTCAAATTAATGCATCCGCTAATCACAGCCTCACCCGTAAGCGCTTCTCTTGGCACGGACTCTCCGGTAAGCGCCATCGTATCAAGCGTCGTATTTCCGTTTGTAATAACCCCGTCAAGCGGGACTCTCTCTCCCGGCCGGATTAAAATAGTCTCTCCGACAGATACCTCATCAGGGTCAATCTCCACAAACGCCCCGTCACGTTTTACATTCGCATAATCCGGCCGGATATCCATAAGCTCAGTAATCGATTTACGCGATTTGTTGACCGCATACGACTGAAACAGCTCCCCAACCTGATAAAACAACATAACGGCAACTGCTTCCGTATACTCTCCGACAAAGAACGCTCCGACCGTCGCAATCCCCATCAAAAAATTTTCATCAAAAACCTGACCCTTTCCAATATTCCTGACGGCATTCTTCACTACATCTCCACCCACAGTAAAATAGGCGGCAAGATACACAATCAGCAGGAGATTTCCCAAACTATAGGGCATCAGATGCTCAATGGATACCGCCAACAGCAAAATCGCGCCGCCTGACAGAATCCGGTACAGGCGCTTTTTCATCTTCTTCGTCATAAATCTCCTCCACACTGTCCCGCATTTTTATTTGGCTGTTACTTCTACATCAGGTTCATATTTTTTTACGATTTTCTTTACATCCGCTTCAATCGTTCCTGATATGCTCTCATCAATTTCAAGCACCATCTTCTGTGCCATCAACGATACACTGCATTTGTTCACACCCGTAAGTTTTCCCGTATCCGCTTCAATCTTTGCCGCACAATTTGCACAGTCAAGGTCTTCCAAAATAAATACTTTTCTCATTTTCTCTCTCCTTTACGCGCCATCTGGCACGCCCTTTCTTATTCACTGATATGTTCAAAGCCCTGGCTTAGTATATTCTTGATGTGCCCGTCGGATAAAGAATAGAATACAGTCTTTCCTTCTCTGCGGGCTTTCACAAGCTGGCTTTGTTTTAAAGTACGCAGTTGATGTGAAATTGCCGACTGCGTCATATTTGTAAGCTGTGCAATATCACACACACACATTTCTGAGCAAAGCAGAACATACAATATCTTGATTCTCGTTGAATCTGCAAAAATTTTAAAAAAATCTGCCAAATCATACAAGTTATCATCATCAGGTATTTTTTCTTTCACCTTGTCTACAATATCTTCATGTACATGTATAAATTCACACCCAAGTTCTCTGCTGTCTTCCTTTGACATATCTCCTCCTTTACATATGATCATTTGTTCATATGTTCATTATATCATTTTTTTATTCAATGTCAATGCACTTTTGTTTTTTGTATATTTTGTCCAATTATTTAAATCTTTTTATCCAAAAATTGTTTAAATTCCATTAACAAATTGTTCATAAACCGGAATCTGTTCTGTCACACTTCGATGATAACATAGTACTAAGGTTGGGATTTTATTCTATATAATTTACTCGCAAAGCAGCGGCCAGTACACGTGCCCGGTTCGCTGCCCGCGGGAATCGATAAGAAAGGCGGGCCGCTATGAAAAAACATTATTGGATTGTTCTGATTTCCATTTTCACAATTGCTGTAATGATCAACTGCATCGCATGGAACAGTACGGAATTCTGTGATTTTTATGTAGCGGAGATCTTTCCGGTCTGGCTGAATACTTATGGACGGCTCACAAGCCTGTTTTCGTTCTCCGTAGGTGAATTTATGATTGTACTCGGAATTGCGCTTCTGGGAATTGCCGTGATTCTGGGATTTATTACGACTGTATTTCTCCTTCTCCGCCCCCATTCACTGTTGACCAGAAAAATACAGGCCGCCGCCAGAAAATATTATTCGGTTTTTGCATGTATTCTTGCGTGCGTAACTCTTGTTATGACACTGAACTGTTTTCCGCTCTACCATTGCTCTACCTTTGAAGACAAATATATGAATGCCACCGAAAGAGAATACTCTTTCGATGAGCTTGCCTCTTTAAGAGATTATATCGTACTCAAGGTAAACACTCTTTCCCGTGAACTTGAGCGTGACGCAGACGGCTTTGCCGTCTACCGGGGCAATATGGAACAGACTGCAAGGGAAAGCATGCAAAAACTCGGAAATAAATACAGTCAGCTTGCCGGATATTACGTGGTGCCAAAGGAATTATGTTTTTCAAACTTTATGAGCCAGCAGAGCATGCGCGGATATTACTTCCCATTTTCAATGGAGGCAAATTATAATGGCGTCATGACGTCGTTAAACAAGCCCTCCACCATGTGTCATGAACTTGCCCACACAAAAGGATTTATCTATGAGGATGAAGCAAACCTGATCGGTTTTCTCGCATGTGTAGAGTCAGACGATCCCTATTTTCAGTATAGCGGTTATCTGAGTGTCTTAAATTATATTGATAACGACTTTTACAAAGCAACAGGAAAAAACAGGGAGGTCTATAACACTCATATCAAAATTGCTTCCGAAGTAAGAAGAGACAACCGCTTCCTTACAGAAGAAGCCAGGAAAACCATGGAAGAAAAAGCTGTAATCAAAACGGAAACCGTAGAAAAAGCCGCTTCTGAATTCATCAACACGAACCTTTTGATGAACGGCATTCCCGAAGGTTCCTTAAGCTACGCAAAAGTAGTCGGACTGCTGATGGAATATTACGATGGCGATTTTGACAATCTGCCGGGAACCGCGGCTCCTGGCGAAGAATATTTTCTCGTTGAAAACGAAAATTAAAATTTCTTCATGAAAAATCCCAATGTAAAAAGGTATACTATTACTTATATCCTTTACATTGGGATTTCGTTGCTTTCATTATTTTTTCACGATATCTTTTTTATTTTTTCACTATGCTCCGCCACAACCTTCTTCAGAATATCTGTATCAGACTGCAACGCATCTAATTGATCAATGCCATTTGCATATCTTTCATATGTAGAAGTATAACAGGCTTCGATTGTATTTAGTCTTGGCAGTATGTCATTTTCCATCTTTAAATTAAGGTTTCTGACATCCTGCTTTAAACTTTCAACATCCTGTTTTACATCTTCTATATTCTGTCTCAGATCTCTGACATCCTGCTTTAAGCCTTCTACATCCTGTCTCAGATCTCTGACATCCTGCTTTAAGCCTTCTACATCCTGTCTCAGATCTTTAACACCCTGCTTTATGTCTTCTACATCCTGTCTCAGATCTTTAACATCCTGCTTTACGTCTTCTATATCCTGCCTTTGATCTTTAACATCCTGCTTTATGTCTTCTATATCTCGTCTTATCGGCTCAATCTGTGATCGAACAATATTAGATATGGCAAGCAATAATTCGTTGTCTTTCATTGCGTCACACTCCTTCTCAAATTTATATATCGCATACTATAAAAATCAACTATTGTTTACTATAGATTGCGCCCCTCGTTGAGATTACTATAACACATCTAAAATATAGTGTCAACAACAAACAGCCTGCGTTCTGTCCTATCTTCTATTATCCAAGCCTTATTTAACGAATTTTAATTAAAATACACCAGTTCATCCTCGGCAGCCTGCGTGGTTTCCACCACGGAAGCATAAAGCACAGGCGCCCTTCTCTGATATTCGCGGCTCATTGCACTTCCAATCTTTGCCGTAACCTTCACCCACTCTTTCGTCCGCAGACGTTTCGCCTCGCCGTACTTACATGGAAAGCCAAAAAAAGCAATATCGTCGGCACAACACGTCATCGCAAACCGCCCGGGTATAAAGACATCCTCTTTCCCACGCTTCGGATGAAATACCTGTCCTTTAAAAGTGACAGTTTTCCCCTCATACTGTTCAAGATTATCAAGTGCATCAAGATAAAATATTCCAAAATCATCATCGCCAATCTCAATCAGATCTGCACTTATATCATATGGGAGTTCTTCTTCCACCTCATCATCCACATTGCCGTCCGGCGTCTCATAAAGCACCTGCGCTCGCTTATTCACCGCACGTACGGTTCTCTTAAACATTGCCCTGTCATGTTCCTCCGTACAACGGTTAAAAAGGACAAGATCCGCATATGCAAACTGATTCATCATCATCTGTTTCATATTGGAAAGATACATTTCATAAGTATTGGAATCCACAGTGGCAATTCCCTGCCCAAGCGTCCAGTTTTCGGGAAACGACTCTACAATTTCACGCACATCCCAGGTCCCGTTTTCCTCAATAATAACCCTCGCCGGACGCACCTCAGCATCAAATGTTTTCAGAAGTTCCCTGCTGACATCTTCCTCGTCCTCTATCATGCGGACTTCCATCTTATTCTTTTTAAGAAGTTCCGTCTCGAGTTCCTCTTCTCCCTCCTCACAGATAATAAGGAGTGTCGTCTTTCCATCCTGAAACTGTCCATCCAGCAGAGTTTCTCTGATAAAACTTGTCTTTCCACTATCCAGAAATCCGGTAAACAAGTATACCGGCAATAATCGTTTTCCAAACATTTCTTCACCCAGTCATCCTACAATTCAAAAAGTTCTTTCAATGCATCCTCTTTCAAATCTGCTCCAATCACACAAAGCCTTCCGGTATAATCTGCCACACCTCTTCGAATTTCATATTCCCCCGGCGTCAGGTCAAAATGAAACCATTCTCCTTCCTTTGCGGCAACGATTCCTTTGGCGCGCAGAACCGTACCATAGTCCGTTTCCTCAGAAAGTTTCATAAGAATCTCTTTCAGCTTTTCTTCCGTAAACTTATGAGAAGTTTCCTCTCCCCAGCTTGTAAAAACTTCATCGGCATGATGATGGCTGTGATCATGGTCATGACCGCAGCCGCATTCACAGTCATGTTGATGATGATGCTCTTCATGATGATGGTCATGGTCCCTGTGTTCATGACCTTGCCGTTCCTGTTCTTCCATCATTTCCGACGCCAGTGATTTGCTTTCCTCCATCGCACCAAGAATCGTCTTTCCGTCAATTTCGCTCCAGTCTGTCGTGATAATCGGAGCCTCACTGTTATGCTCCCGAATCATGTGAATGGCAAGATCAAGCTTCTCCTGCTTCATCCCACCTGTTCTTGAAAGAATAATTGTTCTCGCACTTTCAATCTGATTATTAAAGAATTCACCGAAATTCTTCATGTAAATTTTTGCTTTTGTGGCATCTACAACAGCTGTCATGCTGTTTATCACAATATCCGCATGCTCCATAACATTCTCGACCGCCTTCGCCACATCAGAGAGTTTCCCTACACCGGACGGCTCAATAATAATGCGGTCAGGATGGTACGTATCGATCACTTCTGTAAGCGCTGTCCCAAAATCGCCCACAAGCGAACAGCAAATACAACCGGAATTCATCTCAGTAATATTCACACCGGATTCCTTCAAAAATCCTCCGTCAATCCCGATCTCGCCAAATTCATTTTCAATCAGAACAATCTGCTGACCCGTAAATACTTCCGCAATCAGCTTCTTTATCAATGTTGTCTTTCCTGCTCCCAGAAACCCTGAAATAATATCTACTTTTGTCATTTTACGTCTGACGCTCCTTTGCCTTATATGATTTCTGACAGCGGCATACATCCGGCCCCGACAGGTTCCGGCATGCCGCCTTTTGAAACATATCCTTTAAACTTCTTCTCACAATATCATAACATATCTGTCAAGCGCCGCTTATGAAAAATTTCTAAAAAATCAAAATATGCTCCCATATGAAACAATACCATGTGTCAGGTCTTCTCTGTAACCTTCGTCGCCTTCTACCAGACTGTTTATTACAACCCTGTCGCTTCCCGTATGGCCCGTCGCATGAATATAACGGCCGCTGTCTAAATACATGGTTACATGTCCATCATAATAAATAAGATCACCAGACATCATTTTCTCATATGCAATTGGATGGACGGGAAATCCCGGCATAATCTTCGCATCCCTGTAAATTACAATCCCGCAGAGATAATATGCCATAAAAGTAAGGCCGGAACAGTCGATTCCAAGAGGCGTTTTCCCACCCCATCGGTACTGCACGTCCATGTATTCCAGAGCATTCTTCACAACCTGCCTTCGGATGGTATCCTCATCCTTTGAAAACGGCTCCTGATGATATTGCGTAAGATAACTCTCTTTAATATAGCCCTCCAAATCATCATAGAGCAGAACCTTCCGATATCCGTTCTCTGTTTCAGAAAGCGTATTTATCCTTGCACCACGCGGTACACTGATCAGCCGCTTCCCTCTCACATGCGGCTCCTTTAAGACATCGGCATACGCCTGCCGCACCGTCATCTGAATCCCGCCATCCTCTTTTTTCGGAATAAAATCCGCCTCTTTTACATACCCTTCATACCCATACTCCGTTTGTATATAACGATACTCCCCCTGTCTTTTCGATGAAAATTCCGCCTCCATTCCATACAGGATCTCATCGCTCATAATTCCGTTTTCCGTATAAACAGGAATTATCCCCTTGCCTGCAATAAATCGCATATTAAAAACCACACCTTTCCACAAATACTTCACATCAGGCCACAGGCCATACATTCATGTGTGACTCTTAATATTATATGCACATTTACTCAATACATGACGTTAAGAAGCGTAAGACCTTTTGCCGGAACAAGAAATCCTGCTGCCGACCTGTCTTTTTCCTCAAAAATATGCAAAATGTCTTTGGGACTTCTCTCATGAATCCCGACCTCAATCAATGTCCCCGTAAGAATCCGTACCATATGATATAAAAACCCGTCGCCTTCATATGTAATCCGGACCTCCTCACCAAACACCTCTATCCGGATTCCGGTAATCGTACGTACAGTCTTTTTCTTCATCTTTTTTCTGGTACAAAAAGATTTAAAGTCATGCGTCCCCATAAGAAATCCGGCCGCACTTTCCATCGCCTGAATATCAAGCTTATCCGGATACTCATATACCCACCTACGCTCAAATACATTTGGCTTTTCCGAATTCCAGATACGGTACTGATACACTTTCCCTTTTGCATTCAGTCTGCTGTGGAAACGTTCTGATACTTCCGTGCAGAACGTCACCGCAATATCCTCCGGCAGATACCGATTCATATAATTACGTATATCCTCCGGCCGCCGCTCTTTTTCCGTATGAAAATTTGCAACCTGCATTTTCGCATGCACACCGCTGTCCGTCCGGCCAGCTCCCTGCACCTCTATTCTTTCCCCCGTCATACGGCAAAGAACTTGTTCCAGTTTCCCCTGAATCGTATTTTCCGTGCTATCCTGTCTCTGCCATCCGTTATACCTTGTTCCCTCGTATTGAAGCTCCATTCTGTAATTCATTTTCTCATTTCTCCTCACATGTTAACTGAAAAAACCGGACAATCTTCTCCATAACCTCCGCATCATAAAGATTTGCCCTTTTTTTATCTATTTTCCGGTAAAATTCGTCAATCTTTTCCGCCGGGACAAAATCAATCCCGCCATATTCCTCCGTAAGCATTTTCCGCTCCGCTTCCTTTTCAAAGTAATAACGCATTGCCCTGTCATCCCTTACGATATCATGGCCTTTGCCGAAATACATACGTGTATATATCGTTTCTTTCCTGAGGAACTTTTTTTTCTTCCCGTAAATACTATGCTTTAATGATACCACAGGATCATCCTCGCTGTGAAGTATCAATACACGCCCCTCAAACTTCCGTATCTCACGAACCGCACATTTCCACGCATCTTTTCCAAACAGAAATGTACGGTAACTCACGGTAAACGGCACAAGCGCACAGGCCCCGAATCCATAAAGACGATGCAGAACATCATGAATCATCAAAACAGGACTGTAAAAGCCGGAACGAAGCACTACAGAACGAATTCGAAAGCCCTCTCCCAACACAGAAGCGCAGGCATATGCCCCCATGCTATGACCATAGAGACAGATCGGCACCATACACCGGCTCACATCCTCCACATAAGAAATAGCATTGCGCAGATCAACAACTGCCTGGTCAATTCCTAGTATCCTGCTGCCTCCGCTCTCATAACATCCCATATTGTCATATGCAAAGACAACAAATCCTGCTTTCACAAAAGCATCAATATCGCTTAAATAGTCTTTGTGGCTCTGCAGAAAACCAGGCGCTAAAATAATGATTCCCTTGCTTTCCGGTATCGGCCGCACACTCAGCCTGTCATAATAGAAATAACCGACAAGCGTA
Source organism: bacterium C-53 (assembly GCA_003612525.1). Taxonomy (GTDB): domain Bacteria; phylum Bacillota; class Clostridia; order Lachnospirales; family Lachnospiraceae; genus C-53. The sequence continues at coordinate 143,863 of RAZD01000003.1, forward strand.
ATATCATCACTCGTCGGAAATATTCCCTTTCTGCGTTTCAGATTCGGAAACTCATCAAATCCTTTTTCCCACGGGCAATCACGCTCCCCGCTTCTTTTAAAAAATACATCTTTATATATCTTATTTGAAATCAACTGTCCTGCCGCAATCGCTGCCCCTGCTGTGATCAGTCCTGCCTGTGTACACCTCTTCATATTCCTACCTCGCATCTGTTCATGATCTATCTGGTAGGATAGTATGCACATATTACCATTTTTTAAACATATTGGAAGAAAGAAGCTGATTGAATTTCATATGCAAAAAAGGCCGCCGGTTCATCGATGCCAATAAGTCTGAACCTATTGGCACTGGTGAATCGGCAGCCTTCCTTTTTCCTATCTTATTCTTCTGAAATCCATAAGAACGCTCTTATCGAAACTTAACCGCCGTCCCGTAAGCCATCACTTCCGCCGCTCCCTGCATGACAGCGGCAGACGCATACCGAACATTTACAACGGCATCGGCGCCCAACTTCTCAGCCTCCTCAACCATCCGTTTTGTCGCAAGCGCTCTCGCCTCATTCATCATTTCCGTATAAGCGCCCAACTCCCCGCCGACCAGAGTTTTAAACCCCTGCGTAATATCTTTTCCGATATTCTTGCTCTGAATCGTGCTTCCTTTAACAAGTCCAAGCATCTCCAGTTCTTTTCCTGCAATGTAATCAGTATTGACTAAGATCATCTTCTATCCCACTCCTTATCTCATGAATTCTCTCTACGAGTACATATATTATAACGCCTGCCAGTACAAGCGGTATAAACCCGAATATAAGCCCCAGCCCCAAAGGAATTGGCATCAGAAAGCAAACAGCTGCAAAACCTATATAATACATCACAATTATTATGGTGATAATAATCGGTGCAATCATTTTCCTGCCGTGAAGCTTTTTCATTTCTTCTTCTGAAAGAGAGTATTTTCTCATAATATTAGCCTGCTTTCTATTGTTCTATTTCATTAATACAATAACACAACTGGCAATCAAATGTCAAGAAAGAAAAAGAATTAGGATAGGATTCCCATCTGTCACCACAATTTCAACAAGCTGATTCCCTTACTCGCAATTTTATACACAGGTGTCTCAAGCTCTTTCACCGCTGCCGAAAGCTCCTTGCGTATCTCTATCGCCTGTGGGCAGTGCTTTTCACATTTCCCGCACTTCACGCACTGAGATGCCGCGCTCTTATTCTTACGGAATGCCGTTGTCATCAGGTATTCCCTGCGCGCTCCTCCACGGCTCTCCGTATATATCTCGTTAAGGCAGCGGAAGGTTCCAGGAATATCAACTCCCTTCGGACATGGCATGCAATAGCCGCATCCTGTACAGTTCACTCTGATTTTCCCGCTGATTGCTTCCTTCACCTGTTCAAACACCTGCATTTCCTCATCCGTCATAGAACCCGGCTCTGTATCGGAAGCAATTCTTACATTTTCTTCCACCATTGCAAGAGAATTCATTCCAGAAAGCACACATGTTACCTCCGGTTGATTGTATAACCACCGAAACGCCCATTCCGCCGGAGTACGTTCCGGCGCCGCAGATGAAAAAATTTTCTTCGCTTCATTCGGCAGCATACTGACAAGACGCCCGCCGCGGAGCGGCTCCATAATAATCACGGGAATTCCCTTTTTTGCCGCATACCGGAGTCCCTTCCTTCCTGCCTGACTATGCTCATCCATATAATTATACTGAATCTGGCAGAAATCCCAGTCATATACATCAATCAAATTACAGAAGACTTCGGTGTGTCCATGATAAGAAAAGCCAATATTCCGGATTTTTCCACTTCTTTTTTTCTCCAAAATCCAGTCAAGCACGCCCATATCACAGAGATTCTTCCACGTATCCGTATCTGTCAGCATATGCATCAGATAATAGTCAATATAATCCGTTCCGAGACGGCGAAGCTCCTCCTGAAACATTTTCTCCATTCCGGCCTTTGACTTAATCAGGTAATGGGGAAGCTTTGTTGCAATGTTAATCTTCTCCCTGAGTCCGGGATTTCTCTTCAATATCTCTCCAAGCGCCGCCTCGTTGCCGGTATAAACATACGCCGTATCAAAGTAATTGACGCCGCTCTCCACTGCCTTCAAAACCTCTTTCTCCGCCTTTTCAATATCAATTCTCCCGCCCTTTCGCGTCCAGCGCATACAGCCGAATCCTAAAAGCGAAACATCCTCACCTTTTTTATTTTTTCTGTAATTCATGGAATACCATCCCTTTCATAGATCCATACGCACAACTCCGCTCATGTGTGATGCGTATATTAATCGGTCACTTCATACGGATTCTCCGCCCCTGTCATAAATGCATGACAGCTCAAAAGCGATTTCTCAACCATTGTTCGAATCGCATTGTCCGTATAAAAAGCCATATGCGGCGTCACCGTCACATTCGGGAAACCTCTTAAAACAGACAGCTCCCTGTTACCGATGATATCCGATTTTCGGTCATAGTAGTAAAGTCCGAATTCTTTTTCCACCACATCAAGTCCTACCGCGCCAATCTTTTCGCTCTCAATTCCCTCGATCAATGCATCCGTATCAATCAGACCGCCTCTTGCCGTGTTGATAATCACTACCTGGTCTTTCATTTTCGCAATCGTTTCCCGGTTGATCAGATGATAATTATCATCCGTAAGAGGCGTATGCAATGTAATCAGATCAGCCGTCCGCATCAGTTCATCTAAATTCACATAATCCGCAAATTGCTTTACCTCGTCATTCTCATAAAGGTCATACGCAATGATTCTGCATCCGAATCCGCTAAGCGCTTTCACAACCGTGCGTCCGATACGCCCCGTTCCAATCACCCCGACCGTAAAGTCTGCAAGCTCACGCCCCTGAATTCCCTTTAACGTATAGTCCTGCACGGCGGCTCTCTCCATAATGCATTTCATTCTCCGGATGCTCATAAGCATCAGCATTACCGTATAATCCGCAACGCCGTTGGGTCCATATGGCGCATTTCCAAAACGAATGCCGAGTTCACGGCACTTCTGCGTATCAATATGGTCATAGCCAATCGTTCTGGTATGAATGTACTTCACTCCGAGATCTGCAAACCGCTGCGCAAGTTCCGCTGTAATTTTAGAAGTAATGATACTGATACATGCACATCCCTCCGCCATAGATGCATTCTCCATATCCGGCGCATCGTGGCAGATGACAAGCTCAAGCCCCAACTCCTTACTGTATTTCTGAAACCACTTTGCCTCATCAAATTCTCTGTAATTATAGACAGCTACCTTCATTTTCATTTTTATCATTTCCCTCATCTATTTTCCTGAATTCATTAATATCTGTTATCAAAATCTGCATACTCCTGATCGTATTGCTGAAAAGCCCCGCTTTATAAAGGTTATATACAATCATCCCTACGGGAACTGCAATAATAAGACCAACCGCCCCGCCAAGCCGAAATCCGATGTAAAGCAGAAACATGGTCGGTATCGCCGGCATTCCCATAGAATCACCGACAATCTTCGGCTGTATAATCTGGCGCACGAGCTGGCTTACCGCCCAGATAATGAGCAGTCCTATGGTCATTTTATAATTTCCTGAAAGAAATTTAATGACCGCCCAGGGAAGCATCACCGTCCCGGTGCCGAAGAAAGGAAGAAAATCAAGAAAAGCAATCAGAAAAGCGATCAGCGTTACATACCGCACACGCAGTATCTTAAGTCCGATAAATAAAATCACCGCTACAATTCCCATAATCTTAAACTGCGCCTTAAAATACCCACCGACTGCCTGGCGCAGACTGTCGCTCACAACCTGAAACCGCTCCTTCATTCCCTGCGAAGTATGCGTTCTTACAAACTCTAAAATCGTCTCTCTGTCCGCAATAAAAAAATAAGCGGAAATCAAAGTCATAATAATATAAATCATTGCAAGCGGAATATTCTTTGCAAAATTCCCCGCCGCCTTCACTGTCGGGGCGCTCACACGCGTGCCCAGTCCGGCAAGTATTTCCTCGGAACTTTCAAGAATTCCCATCATTCGTTCCTGCATATCTTCGGGAAGCTTATCATAATATCTCGATAAATTCCTGCCAACCATATCAAGATCAGCCTGCATGGACTTCCATGTTTCAGGGAGATCGCCCATAAATCCCCGAACCTGCTCACCCAGTATCATGGCCACGTTATATAGAATCAAAATGACAGCGCCGATTACGAGAATAATGATCACCGCTGACGCCGCTTTCCTCACAACCTTGAACTTCCTGTCCAGAAATTTCACAAGCGGATTTGCGATCATAGCAATCACCCACCCCAGAATAAACGGCATAAAAAACTTAATCAGCTTCGGGAGCAGAAACGCGCAAAATAAAAGAAACAGCAGCGCAATCAGAAGATTAAGCGCCACCTTGAGATATTTGGTCGATGATTTCATAAATCTCATCCCTTCCCTGTTTCGTAACCGCCGAAAATGGAACCAGAATCGTTCCCGACTCTGCCTCAAGACCATTTCTGATCAGCCTGATCTGTCTGTCCTTCTGGCTTCTGTTGATTTTATCAAGCTTCGTCGCAATAATAATGGGGTGAAAACCATGCGCCACAATCCAGTGATACATGTTCCGGTCATTTGCAGACGGTTCATGCCGGATGTCAACCAGCAGGAAAACCACTTTTAACTGCTTCGACTTATTCAGATAACGCTCCACCATCTTTCCCCACTTTTCCTGTACATCCTTTGACACCTTTGCAAAACCGTATCCCGGCAGATCTACAAAATACAACTCCTGATTGATGTTATAAAAATTGATCGTCTGTGTCTTCCCCGGCTGTGAAGAAGTCCGCGCCAATGACTTTCGATTCATCAGCGCGTTGATCAAGGTCGATTTTCCTACGTTACTCTTCCCGGCGAAAGCAATCTCCGGAAATTTGCTTTCCGGCAGCGTACTCGTAATTCCGCACACGGTTTCAAGTTCCACACTCTTAATTACCATCTTTCACCTTTCCTTTCTTCAAAGCTTTCATCGGCTTGCACAGAGCCCGGTCAAGAACTTCCTTCATGCATTCCACATAAACAATTTCAATTCCACCCTTAATTTCATCCGAAATCTCCTCCACATCACTGCGGTTCTTTTCCGGTACCAGTACAGTCTGAATCTTTGCGTTCTTTGCAGCCAGAATCTTTTCTTTCAACCCGCCGATCGGAAGCACCCTGCCCCTCAGCGTAATTTCTCCGGTCATCGCAACATCCGCATGAACCGGAATCCCCATGATCGCCGAGATCAGTGCCGTCGTCATCGTAATTCCGGCCGAAGGGCCGTCTTTTGGCGTAGCGCCTTCCGGAATATGAATATGAAAATCGTTCTTTTTATAATAATCCGCCGCAATGCCATATTCTTTGCTCATGGAACGTATATAGCCCATACCCGCCTGCGCCGACTCTTTCATCACATCTCCCAGCTGTCCGGTTAGCGCCAGTTCACCTTTTCCCGGCATGATATTCACTTCAATCTCGAGCGTATCGCCTCCGACGCTTGTCCATGCAAGCCCGCGGACGATTCCTACCTCATCCGTCTTATTCGCTTCATCAAAACGATATTTTTCCTTTCCGAGATAGGAGGATAATGAAGACGGTGTAACACGCGCGGACTTCTTTTCCTCCTCGAAAATCTGTCTCGCTGTTTTCCGGCAGATTTCACCGATTCTGCGCTCCAGATTACGCACACCCGCCTCACGCGTATAATTGCGAATGATTCTCTTCAATGCCTCGTCTGTAATTTTCAGATTCGAAGCCTTCAGTCCATGCTTCGTCAGCTGTTTGTGTATTAAATGTTCTTTCGCAATATGAAGCTTTTCATTTTCGGTGTAGCTGCTGACTTCGACAATCTCCATACGGTCAAGAAGCGGCCGCGGAATATCCGCTGCCGAGTTTGCAGTTGTAACAAACAAAACTTCCGATAAATCAATCGGAATCTCAATATAATGATCGCGGAACTTCACATTTTGCTCAGAATCAAGCACCTCCAGCAACGCCGACGATGTGTCTCCTTTATAGTCACTGCTGACTTTATCAATCTCATCTAAAAGCATCAACGGATTTTTCACACCTGCATTCTTAAGACCCATCGCAATGCGCCCGGGCATTGCCCCCACATATGTTCTTCTGTGGCCGCGGATTTCTGCCTCATCGCGCACTCCACCAAGAGAAATCCTCACATATTCCTTTTCAAGCGCACGCGCAATCGAACGTGCAATTGATGTTTTACCTGTACCCGGCGGCCCTACCAGACATATAATCGGGCTTTCCGCTTTATTGGTAAGGTTTCTGACCGCGAGGAATTCAAGCATACGTTCCTTGACCTTCTCAAGACCATAATGATCTTCATCAAGAATCTTCTTCGCATTTTTCAGATCTTTATTATCTTCCGACGCCTTATCCCACGGCATCTCCAGAAGTGTTTCAATATATGCCCTTGCAACCGTTGCTTCCGCAGAGCTTGAGGCAATATTGCGGAAACGTTTGATTTCCTTTTTGATCTTTTCCTTCACTTCATCAGGCGCATTAAGTCCCTCCGTCTCTTCTTCAAAACGATCTGCGTCCGACGCGAAATTATCTTCTCCCAGCTCTTCTCTGATATACTTCAGCTGCTCTCTGAGAATATATTCTTTCTGGTTCTTATCAACACGTCCTTTTACCTGGCTTTGCAGTTCTCCTCTGATCTTTGCAACCGTAACTTCCTGAGTTAAAATCTCTTTTACCACATGAAAACGTGCCTTTAATTCATCCTTTTCCAGAACAGACTGCCTGTTTGTGAATGAAAGTGGAATATTGGATACAATCTGGTCAAGAAGCTTTCCCAGATCATGAACTTCCGCAAGCTGTCTGCCTACTGCCTTTCCAACTTTCGGATAATAAGTGGTGTATTGGAGAAAAAGTTCCATAATCTCACGCGTCATTGCCTCCGCTTCCGCATCCGAAATATCCACTGCCGATGCATCCACCGTCACCACATCTGCGAGAAGGTACTCATCTATATCCTCAAATGCAAAAAGCTCAGCTCTTGCAATCCCTTCCACCAATACACGGACAATATTATTGGGAAGTTTAATAACCTGACGAATATTCGCAATTGTTCCCATATGATAAACATCCGAAAATCCGGGTTCTTTCACATCCATATCTTTCTGCGCTACCAGAAAGATAGTCTGATTCTGCATCATTGCCTGCTCTACCGCCAGTATGGATTTCTGTCTGCTCAGATCAAAATGTATAATCGTATCCGGCATAATGGTCATTCCCCGGAGAGCAACTGTCGGTATTAATTTTCTGCTTTCACTCATAGTGCCTCCATTTATCAATATACATATAACAGAAGCTGCCGCACCACCGTATCAGAATATTCCTGATGCAGCCTGACGCAGCAGCCCTCCATATTTTATCTTGCTCTTCTTTCCCTGTCTTTGCAGACTACAAGAGGAGCGCTCTCCCCCTGTACCGCTTCCTCCGTAATAATACATTCGAGAATCGAATCGTCTGATGGAACCCTGAACATGACATCCATCATGATATTTTCCAGAATCGACCGAAGCCCTCTTGCGCCTGTCTTGCGCTTAATCGCCAGATCAGCGATAGCATCCACCGCATCAGGCTCGAATGTAAGCTTCACATTATCATATTCAAGCAGCTTTTTATACTGCTTTATAATTGCGCTCTTCGGTTCCGTCAGGATACGCACCAGTGCATCTCTGTCAAGAAGGTTCAGAGATACACATACCGGCAGACGTCCCACAAGCTCCGGAATCAGACCGAATTTAGTAAGGTCCTCCGGCAGGACTTCATGCAGAAGCTTTCCTACATCGCTCTCCTGCGTCTTTCCAACCTCCGCATTGAAACCGATTGATTTGCGATCCAGACGTTTCTCAATAATCTTGTCAAGTCCTTCAAACGCGCCACCGCAAATAAACAATATATTTGTCGTATCAATCTGAAGGAGTTCCTGATGCGGATGCTTTCTTCCGCCCTGTGGTGGCACGGAAGCAACTGTTCCCTCCAGAATCTTAAGAAGCGCCTGTTGTACACCCTCACCCGACACATCACGGGTAATCGATACATTTTCGCCTTTTCTCGTTATTTTATCAATTTCATCAATATAGATAATTCCAAACTGCGCCCGTTCAATATCGTAATCGGCAGCCTGAATCAGTTTAAGCAGTATGTTTTCAACATCTTCACCCACATAGCCCGCTTCTGTAAGCGCCGTCGCATCCGCAATCGCAAAAGGTACGTTAATAATCTTCGCAAGCGTCTGCGCAAGCAACGTCTTGCCGGAACCGGTTGGTCCCAGCATAAGGATATTGCTCTTTTGAAGCTCTATCTCAAGATCTCTGTCCGCCGTAACCCTTTTATAATGATTATATACGGCGACCGAAAGTACCTTTTTCGCCTCTTCCTGTCCGATGACATAATCATCCAAAAATTCCTTGATTTCCATCGGTTTCAGAAGGTTAATGTCGAGATCTTCCACCCCCGGTTCATCTTCATACTCTTCCTCAATAATGTCTGCGCAGATATCGATGCACTCATCGCAGATATAAGCGCCATTCGGCCCTGCAATCAGTTTTCTCACCTGATCCTGCGTCTTATTGCAGAAGGAACACCTGACTTTATTGTCTAAATTCTTTCCTGCCATATTTTACTCCAATTGCAACTATTATTTTACAGTATCATGATCTATAAGTATGCCGTCAATGATTCCATATTCTTTGGCCTCATCCGCCGTCATCCAGTTATCTCTGTCGGTATCCGCCGCAATTACATCAATCGGTTTGCCCGTATTCTCCGCAAGAATTCGGTTCAGACGTTCTTTCGTTCTCAAAATATGCTTCGCAGCAATTTCTATTTCCGTCGCCTGTCCCTGTGACCCGCCGGAAGGCTGATGAATCATAATCTCCGCATTCGGCAGAGCCATTCTCTTCCCCTTCGTACCGCCTGCCAGCAAAAATGCCCCCATGCTTGCCGCCATTCCAAGACAGATTGTAGAAACATCACACTTAATATAACTCATTGTATCATAGATTGCCAATCCCGCCGTAACAGAACCACCAGGACTGTTAATGTAAAACTGTACATCTTTTTCCGGGTCTTCCGACTCAAGAAACAGAAGCTGCGCCACAACAAGACTTGCCGTCTGTTCATTGACCTCTTCTCCCAGAAAAATAATTCTCTCTTTCAGCAGACGAGAATAAATATCATAGGAACGCTCACCGCGGCTGCTGTTTTCAATGACGTAAGGTACTAACATCTATATCATCTCCATTTTTATTTATTTTGCTTTTGATTCTTTTGCATTTTCGACTACAAACTCAATCGCTTTCTTAATCACAATGTCCTTTCTGATCTGCTTCTCTTCGCGCTCGTCAAGCAGATCTTTCATCTTCTCCACTTCCATTTGATATACTTCGGACATGGTCTTCAATTCTTCCTCAAACGCTTCTTCAGATGCCTCGATCTTCTCCGCATCTGCAACCGCCTCAAGAACAAGTCTTGCTTTGATGCCTTTCTCTGCCTGCGGCTTCATCTGTTCTAACATTTTCTCCGCATTCAGTCCGGTAAACTGGAAATACTGGTCAAGAGAAAGTCCCTGCTGTGCAAGTCTTCCGGCATAATTCTGAATCATCTGATATGCCTCTGCCTCAATCATTGCCTCAGGAACATCCATGTTGGAATCTTCCACGATCGCCTCAACAACCTTGTCCTCTTTTTCCCGTTTTGCCTCGCTCGTCTTTCTCTCCACAAGCTTCTTCTTTATGTCTTCTTTATACTCGGCAAGTGTCTCAAACTCGGAAACTTCACCTGCAAATTCATCGTCAAGCTCCGGCAATTCTTTCTCCTTGATTTCTTTCACGGTGCAGATGAACTTCGCCGGTTTTCCCGCAAGTTCCTTTGCCTGATACTCCTCCGGGAACGTCACATTTACTGTGACTTCCTGATTCAGTTCAGCGCCGATCAGCTGATCTTCAAACCCTGGAATAAATGTGTTGGAGCCAATTGTAAGAGGATAATTCTCCCCCTTGCCGCCCTCAAATGCCACATCGTCAACAAAGCCCTCAAAGTCAATTACCGTCATATCGCCGTCTTTCACCGGACGGTCTTCTACGGAGATTGTCCTTGCATTGCGCTCTCTTTCTTTATCGATCTCCTTAAGGATTTCCTCTTCGGAAACCTCAAGATTCGCTTTTTCAACTTTCACACCTTTATATTTTCCAAGCTCTACTGCTGGCTTCAAAGCAACTTCTGCCGTAAAAATAAAAGGTTTGCCTTTCTCAATCTGTACCACATCTACATCAGGACGGCTCACAACTTCAAGGTCTGAGGCTTCCACTTCCTTTTCGTAAGCTTCCGGAATCAGTTCATTTGCAGCATCTTCATAAAAGATTTCCGGCCCATACATTTTCTCTACCATCTGACGGGGAACTTTTCCTTTACGGAAACCCGGAATACTGATTTTCTTTTTATTTTTTAAGTAAGCAGCCTGAAGCGCTTTCTCCAGGTCTTCTGCCGATGCCTCAATTGTCAATTTTGCCATATTGTGCTCTAATTTTTCTACCTGTAAACTCATTTTACATATTTCCTCCTAAAATTATACCTTGAATGCCTTGATTTTTATGCCTACTGACAGCCATTTTATGATTATAGCATAGGTATGCGGAAAATACCAGTATTTCTTTCCATAAAACATGGTTTTATAGAGTCCGGATTATAATGCCTTTTTCAGCTTGATACAGACACCCACAAAACAAGTATACGGTTTGATAATCCTTTCAAAGTGCTGCCTGTCACCGGCAGCAAACGTATTGTCTGTTGCAAGCCAGTCTTCCCATGCTTTGCTGAAACAGTCCATTTCCCATGTATCCACCGATTCGATTCCATCACCGACGCCAATGATCTCTTTCCAGCGTTTCGGACTTTTGAACATACAGGCATCCTCTCCGAGCCAGTCAGAAAGAAGTTCTTCGGCACAACCTGTGTATTCATCCTTCAGACCAGGAATTCCAATCAAAACCACACCATCATCTTTCATAAACGGCAGAATCTTTTCCTGAAAAAATCCCTCGCTTCCCGCGAAATAATGATAGGAATCAATACTAATCAGAGCACGAAACTGCTTTTTTTCAAAATGCAGATTTCTCGCATCTTCACAAACGGGCGTTATCTGATCCCCAACACCCCATTCAGCAAACCGTTTTCCGTTTTCTTTTGCACTTATCCATAGATCGTTTGCGAAAACCCTCGCTCCGGTCTCTCTGGCAATGATCAGACTTGTCAGCCCCTTCCCACACCCTAAGTCAAGAATCCTGTCATCCGAAACAAACTGCAAAGGATATTTATCAAACAATTCTGCTAATATCCTTACACTATTCGGCCCCATCATTGTTTCCGCCGAAATATATGCTTTATAGTTATCCATATTCATACACTTTACCTCCTCTGAATCCCGTTGCTGTTGCGAAACGCCTTCCCATTTTTAAAGTATTCTATGTTGCGATTATAATTATATATCGGCTTCATGTGCTTTACAACTTCCGGCCCGTAATAAGACATGAAAATCATCTGACCCACAGAGGAGGCCGGCCTTCCGGCTTTATTCTTGTCATCTTAAACATGCAATGCTATAATAAACCGAAAAACGAAACTGTGTAGAAAGAGATTTATGACATCATGACTTCATTAAGCAATCTTTTAGCCGAATTTTCAGACACCCTGACAGCGCATCTGGCAATGACAGCTTATCTGCTGGCTGTGACAGATGAACGGGCGGTGTGGAGACGGCTGAAAAAATTGCCGCTTCTGCTCCTGTCCCCTCTCATTGCCACTCTGCTTTCTGCCGCATTGCACACTGTCCCGGAATTGAGAATGTTTCATTATTTCATCCTCTCTTTCACCATTCTTACTATGTATACCTTATGGGTGCGATGGGCATGGCAGTTCGGGTTCTGGCAGGCCTTTGCCGCTACCTGTATGGCAGCTATTTTCCAGGTGGCCGATGCCACGTTATCCTGGATGCTGTACCTGACGGGCCCGCTGAACGAAAGGCTCCGGTTTGTGGCTGCAATAGGACTGCATCTGGGTATCAGTATTGTTATTTCTCTGTTGCTTTACAAATTGCGGTTCGGAACCTGGTTTCGCCTGCTGCTGGATAACGAATCCGTTCCGTGGCGGGCAGCCCTTCTGTTTTTTACTCTGGAAGTCATAATGGAAGTGTTTCTTCAATTATTAAACGGCGTTGAGCTCCCCTTCCTGACACTATACTACTTGTTAGTGATCGCAATGGTGGTTCTGATGGCAGTACTGGTGATGTACCTGGCCCAGCGATTCGACGCCGCCCGAAAAATACAGGCGCAACAGGATATTATCGCTCAACAGCGACTCTATGAACAAGACCTGGAGATGATCCGCCGCGAGGTACGCACATTCCGCCATGACTACAAGAATCTTCTGGCCGGCCTGTCCCAACAAGCGGGAGAAGGTGAACTGGAGGGGCTGCTCCATACCCTGTCCGAATTGGATGCCGGTTTTGACTCGCGGCTTGGTGAGAAAATCCAGGCGTCCACTCAAATCGGAAATTTACAGATTCCCGAAGTCAGAAGCCTGCTTTTAAGCAAGCTCACCATCATGCGTGAAAAGGGAGTGGAATGCTGTCTGGAGGTGCTTTATCCTGTAACGTCTGTGGATATGGATGTATGGGATTTTGTCCGCTGCCTGGGCATTTTGATTGATAATGCTGTCGAAGCCGCACCAGACGCCGAAAAGCCCTGGGTGGAGATCGTACTGCTGGCTCAGAACGGACAGGTATTTCTTCGGGTATCCAATTCCTGCACGAATATCATTGATCTGGCAAAAATGTGGGACGAGGGCTGGTCTACTAAGGGAGCTGGCCGGGGATTAGGCCTGTACAGCTATCAACGTATTCTGGAAAATTACCCCAATACTTCCCCCTGCACCAGTTGGGAAAACGGCATATTTATTCAGGAATTGACTGTGGAGGGCAGATGATGATCGGAATTTATCTTTGCGATGACGAAGACGCTGTTCGCCACCAGATTCAAACTGCCTTAGAGTGGAAAATCTTTGTTGAAAATTATGATATGAAGGTTCTGTGCAGCGCCTCTAATGCACAGGAATTGTTGGATGCGGTGGAAAACGGGCAGCAAAGCATCTACTTTTTAGATGTGGAACTAAAGGATAAGGAATGGGACGGTTTCCGGCTGGGACAGGAATTACGGCGGCGGGACCCTCGCAGTACACTGATTTACATCACCAGCTATGGAGACCTGGCCTGGCGCACATTCCAATATCATTTGGAGGCTTTTGACTACATTGTGAAAGGACCGGAACCGATTGGCCCATCCGCTGCACGGTGTCTCGATGAAATACACGCACGTCTGCTATCAGCGCATCAGGCTCCGGCAGAGATCTTCACCTTGCGGACGGGAGATATGGTGCGCCATGTCCCTTTGCGCGATATACTCTTTTTTGAAACCGCCTCTGCGCCTCACCATGTCTTTCTTCATACAGCCGGCAGCCGGATGAATTTCTTAGGCAGTCTAAGCGAATTGAACGTTCAGTTAGGGGATTCGTTTATCCGTACGCACAGGGCCTATCTGGTTGCCGCGGATAAGATCGAGGCTGTAGATTTGAAACATAATAAGCTGTGGGTCGGCGGCCAGGAGTGCCTGCTTTCCCGCGCCGGAAAAGCAGAGCTTCGCAAAAAGATGGGTCCCTCGGTCAATACCGGTTTTCGTCTCTGATGCTTAAGAAAATAAGATTTCCTGTCATCTTCTTTCCATTCAGGAAATTTTGCTGTTCATTCGGGAAATTTAACCCCCAAAGCCCTTTTTATATGGTATGTTTGCTATTACAAACGACAAAATGAGAAGGGAGGTGAGCATATGGCAAACGATCGTTTTGTGGAAGTCTACTCTCAGGGTGTGCTGAATGTAGCAAAGATCCTTGTTGATACGGAAACCGGCGTGAATTACCTGATGGGTTCCCATGATTTGAGGGTAGGAACCGGATTAACCGTTTTGGTAGATCAGGACGGTAAGCCTGTTGTCACCCCCGTCAACTAAAAGAGCCTGCCATATAACAGCAAAAGGAAAGACCATTGTACAACAAACTGACATCATGCTCTATAGAGGCGGTTTTGAGAAATCAAAACCGTCATTTTGCTATTTAAATTTTATTCCCTGGCTTCCACTATTGCTTATTTTTGTTTGTAAGAGCATAATTATAAACGGAATAGAGGCGCATTTTATGGAATATTTAAGAACCCAAAAATACGGTGAATCCTAAATTATATGATCTAAAATATCCTCAAATTCAATGCCCACTGACTGTACTTTCTCTTCCGGTATCATAGTCCGATTTGCTGTTTACCCTTACCATTGGGATCCTGTCCCACATGGCATCTGTCTTCGCTTATTCCAGCAGCGTAACTTTATACACCTCTCCCAATTGTGCAGGGTAGGACTCCATTATGTCTCCATTATAAACAATTTCTACAGTGTCGCCGATTTTCAACGCAAGTTTCTCTTTATTCGGAATGCTAAATATATCCGCCGAGTTATGCTCCAAAGAATCCCCCACAGATTCTACTAAAATCCAATCGTCTGCTACCTCAATGACTGTCGCCTGAAATGTTATTTCCTTCGTATTATTTGCAGAAGCGGACATTTCTGTTCGTTCCAACAACATATTGGCATAATGATTCAGTGCCTCACACGGTTCATATTTTGTTTTATAGCCAACACCATTAATCACAAGGAACGGATTATATGCCATAATGCTTGTTTGTGTTCCGTCTGTCATGACCAATGTAAAGGTAACGCCCTGCCCTGCATACTCTGTATAAGAATTATCCTCATTATAGATAACAATATCTTTTAGTAAATCGACTAATTCTTTAATTTCTGTAATTTGAATGGTTTTGTCTGGTGGTGATAATTGAACCGTAGCAGATACGATTTGAGCCGCCTCCAAATCTTTATATGGCTTCCTGCCACTGCCGGCTGCAAATATAAAAATGGTGACAGCTGCTGTCAGTATGCAAATCAACACTATAATAACAATTGTCCTTTTTCTCATAATAAATCTCCATAAAAATCATATTTTATATCAATCCTACCGATTCCCTCACTGGTTTACTATCGTCTGCTGGCACTGGACGGGCGTATAATGTTATTTTTATTATAACGCACTTCTCCCTGCCTGTCATTGGGCAGTTTGAATGGGGTGAAAAAATGTACGGGTGGCATTTTATATGCATAATTTTATCTATGCTTCCTATGATCTATGAATAAAAATAAGAGAAGCCACGCAATACAATGAACAGACAGTATAATAAGATTGATTTCCATATTTTGATCCGTTCCGGTCAATACATGAAGGCTTTGAACGACTGTTTATAAATACAACATGCGCATCAATCAGACATAGGTTTTTAAACCCGCCTCGGCGGAGTCAGCGGTGTTGATTTCAATGTACTCGGCAACCCGGGGAAACTCGTACGCAAACTTGAAATGAGCTCAGAGACCTTCCTGCACAGCATTAAAAACTGATGTCTGCCAATATTGAAAAGCGAAAATGGGAATGATATAATGAAAATAAATAGAAAAATCTACAGGGAGGTTCAGCTATGGAGAAAATATATGCCCTGAATGAGATACAGGCGATCATCCGCCCAATTCTACAGGATTACGGCGTAAGCCGGGCTTATCTTTTCGGTTCCTATGCCCGTGGGGAGGCTACGGGGCAGAGCGACATCGACCTGCGGATTGACGGGGGCAGGATTCAGTCCATGTTCGGCCTGGGCGCTCTTTACCATGAACTGACGCAGGCTTTAAAAAAACCGGTGGATCTCGTGACGACAGAAGCCCTGTCCCATGACGCAAACGCAGCAAGGACGGAGGGATTCCGTGTCCGCATGAAGGAGGATGAAAAACTGATTTATGAAGAAGAACATTGACATCCTTGAACATATCCTGACGTACTGCGAAGATATAGAGGCGGCGCTGGAACGTTTTGGGAGAGAAAAGGATATTTTTGACACGGACAGGGATTACCGAAATTCTGTCTGTATGAGCCTTCTGCAGATCGGGGAGCTGACCGGTCATCTGACGGAGGATTTCCGCGAGAGAACAAAAGACTCCGTTTACTGGCCGGCCATCAAGGGAATGAGGAATTTGTTCGCCCATAACTACGGCGCTGTGGATGTGGGGCTGGTATGGGAAACGGCCATATCGGACATTCCGTTTCTCCGTGAGTTCTGTGAGCGGACAATACAGAGCTTCCGTTTCCCGGAACAGGAGAAAGAACAGAGCAGCGGCGTGGAGTGCGGTCGGGAAAACTTGCTGAAATAGGAACGGTAAAACAGCCCAAAGCAACACCGTACAATAGCCGATAGCGTCATAATTGTTTATTTATGCCTTCCGTGATCTATGAATAAAAATATAAGAAAAAATTAAATTTTCAACCACTATCATTCCTCATCGCCCCATCTGTTTTTTGACAATTTTTCTGCTCTTTCTGGCGTTTGCTCTACCATTTCATAAAATTTATTTTGAACGGGATAGAAGCAGTCACCACTACGACGATAATCAACCACCAATGCCATTTCAATCCTAAAAGCATATATGTTTACCTCCGCTTCCCTGCTGCTTAGATACTGTTTTAAGATGTACCTGTCCTTGCAAATACGGATTGTTATACCCGAAAAGTGTTTGGAAAAAACTATGTATAATATACATGATCTGAATGCCAAAAAAGAAAGGGGACATATCAATTTGATATGCCCCTTCCCCAATCTACACTATATATCCTCCAAACACATTAATCCAAATGAAACACTTCCGCCAAGTCCACACTTACCGGACTGTTATCCGGATTTGTTTCCATAATATCCGCCATAAAATCCCACCATTTGCGGTTGATTGCGGTATCTGCGCTCCTGCTCCACTTCTCGGCATCCTGAAGCTCAATATACCCATAGAGTACATTCGTCTCTTTATCCAGGAATATCGTATAATTTTCTCCCCCGTATTCATGAATCATATCACGCATTTCCGGCCACAATTCATTATGACGCTTCTCATATTCCTCCGTCATACCCGGATATAGTTTCATTTTAAATCCTTTTCGTACCATATGCACCTCTACGCACTTTTTAATATACGTCTTTCCACTCATCGATATTCGATGCGTCAAATTTGAACGGTGCGCCGAGAATCATCTCCGTACCGCCGTCATCCGCTGCGATTACTTCATAGTCACCCATATCTCCAGCTGTGAATTTGTCACCTTCCGCGCCTGTGATCGTTCCGTCGACCAGAGCAATTGAAGTGTACGCGCCGAGACGTCCTAAGTCAATCGGATTCCACAGATACATATACGGGCAGGAATGTGCATCATCATCGCCAATGTACTCAGCCATCTCAGAAGGAAGTCCGAGTCCCGTAAGTTTTACGGAAGATTTCTCATCCTGCAAAACTTTCGCCGCCGCATTGATTCCAACCGTAGTAGGCGCGCAGATTAATTTTAAATTCGGATATTTTGCAAGCAGAGCCTGTGTCTGGTCCGTCGATTTCTGCGGCTCATCATCACCGTAAGCAACCTCTACCAATTCAAGCTTGGAATACTTTTCATCGCTCTCCATCGTCTTCTTCATTGCCTCAATCCATGCATTCTGATTTGCTGCCTGTGATGTCGCGGAGAGAACTGCCCACTGTCCCTCGCCGCCTGTGATATCATGTACGGCTTCCATCAGAGCCACTCCGATCTCATTCACGCCTGCCTGATTTACAAATACCTGACGGCTGTCCGGATTTGTCTTTGAATCTTCACAGCACACTTTGATGCCTGCTGCCATAGCTTCCTCAAGCGCTGCCTGAAGCGCATTTTCATCATTTGCTGCAATACAGATTGAGTCGACGCCCTGCGAGATCAGAGACTGGATAACCGAAACCTGCGCATCCGCCGTCGGAGCCTCAGGATGTTTGATAATCGCCGTACCGCCGGATGCCTCAATCACTTCCTTAAACCCGTCCGCTGTCTTTTCATTGAAAGGATTTCCGGCCGCCTTCGTCACAATCGCATAAGTCTTGCCGCCTTCTGCGCCGCCACCCTCTGTGCTGCCGCTCTCCGCCGGCGCCTCCTGTCCGGCATCATTCCCCGCATCTGCATTACTGCTTGCCGCTTTTTCACTGCCGCACCCTGCCAGCATCGTTGCTGCCAGGCTTACACATAACAAAACACTGATCAGTTTTTTCTTCATTTTTCTTTCCTCCCTGGAATTTTTATTTTATATCAGGCGTCCACAAGCGGGACACATGGTATCTGAATAAGACACGAAATCTGTCATGCCGCTTTTTTCTTAAGTTTCAATTTTGCTGAAATATTCGGAATCAACACAGCCGAAATAAGAAGGATACCGAGAATAATCAAAATCAGCTGTGGATTCATGTTAATCTGTCCAAGTCCGATACGCAGACAGATAATCGTAAATCCTGACAGAATGCCGCCAAACAATCTCCCCTTTCCTCCGGATGTTGAGATGCCGCCAAATACTGCCATCGCTATTGCATCCATCTCAAACCCGTTTCCAGTCGTCGTATTCGCACCGTAAAGCACGGATGTAAGAAACAATGCGGCCAGTCCTGCCATAAATCCTGTCACCGTATAGATAATCAGCCGGATTTTCTGCACAGGAATACCCGAATAATACGCCGCCATCCTGTTGGAACCGATCGCATATACGCTTCTGCCAAAAGTCGTTTTCGCTAATACCACCGAATACAGGACAGCCATGAGAATCACAACAAAGAGAATGTACGGCACAATTCCTGCCTTTCCCGCAATTTTCCGAAATCCATCCGCATTCGATAAGGAAACAGACCCTCCGCTTCCCAGCGCAATTTCTGCAATTCCACGAAATACAATCTGCGTTCCCAGTGTAACAATCATCGGCGGAAGCTCCTGAAAACGTGTCAGAATCAAACCATTTATAAATCCGCATGCCACACCCGTTAACAGGCATACCAGAATCACTGCACCGAAAGGCAGCCCCTGATTCGACGCCATACACGTGAATGTAGCCGCAAGACACACAGACGCGCCTACCGATATATCAATCTCTCCGAGTATCAGAATGAATGCCATCGGAAACAGCAGAAACATTTCCGTCAGGTATTTGGGCATCTCCCTCAAAACATTGGCAAACTGATAGCTGGGAGATATACCACCGCAAAACAAATTAATGACAATAAATAAAATTACCAGCATGCCTTCCCAGCAGAGTACTGTTTTTTTCAGAGACTTCTCCGGCACATTGGCAATCGTTCTTCCGGATTTTCCTGCCATAGCTACATCTCCCTCCCTTTCAGATTGTTCTTATCCATCACCCTCTGTGTAATTACATTCAATACAATCACGGCCAGAATAATAACACCCTTTACCGTATTCTGCGCGATCGCCTCAATTCCCACCAGCGGAAGCGCCTTTGCAATGATTGCCAGAATCAGAGAGCCTAGCAATGCCCCTGCTACGCTTCCCCGGCCGCCCGTCATGCTGACGCCGCCGATTACGCACGCCGCAATTACATCCATCTCTCTCCCGTACAACATGTTCGGCTGTGCAGAAGAATAAATAGACACAGCAAGCGCACCACAAAGCCCTGCAAGCGTTCCCATTACAGTATAGACCATAAGTTCCACACTGGAGGTATTGATACCGGAAATTCCTGCCGCCTCACGGTTGCTTCCCACCGCATATACCATTCGTCCCGTCTTCGTCCACTTCATCACAACGAAAAAGACCGCATAGCAGATGACCAGCACAATGATCACATTATTGATTCCAAATACGCTCCCTAGTGCAAACTCCTTGAAAGCGCCAAGATCCTCCGCACTCGCCCACTGACTGTTTGCGACAATGTACGCCAGACCCCTGTATATGTACATAAATCCCATCGTCGCGATAATCGGCAGCACCTTTCCTTTTGAGATAATCAGCCCGGCCAGAAATCCGCATAAACCGCCGATTGCAACTGCAATGACAAATAATAAAAATGTATTTTCCACAATGCCGTACTTCACCAGCATTCCCGCCGTCATGCCGGAAAGCGCCAGCGTGGAAGTAATCGAAATATCAATTCCTCCGACCAGCAGAACCCCAAGCATTCCAAGCGTCATAATCATGATAACCGCATTATTTTTCAGCATATCCGAAATCGATTTTAATGTCAGAAAAGAAGGACTGCGCATTGAAATCACAACACAAAGGACAACCAATACGATTAACAGACTCGCTTCACGGGAACCGGTGATTTTTTTTAAAATTGACTTATTTTCTTTCATCTTTTCCGTTCTCCCTTACTTTGATTTTTCCATAGCCAGTTCGAGGATTCCCTCCTGCGTTGCCTCGCTGCGGCTTAACTCTCCGGTCACTCTTCCATTGCACATAATGATAACCCGGTCGCTCATGCCCAATATCTCCGGCATCTCAGAAGAAATCAGAATAATCGCATATCCCTGCATGGCCAAATTCCCCATAATCTGATAAATCTCCGCCTTTGCTCCAACATCCACGCCCTTCGTCGGTTCATCCATAATGACCACTTTCATCTCCTGGCCCAACGCTTTTGCAACAACTACCTTCTGCTGATTTCCTCCGGAAAGAGAAGATGCCGGGTCAAAAATCGTAACCGCCTTCGTATCGACCTCCTCAAGAAGCTGTTTGGAAATTTCCCGTTCCTTCTTCTCATCATTAAAGCCGTTCTTTGCATATTTCCCCATCGTCGGAAGCGTAACATTTCTGCCGAGCCCCCAGCTTAAAATCAAACCTTCCTTCTGACGGTCCTCGGGGAGCAGTATGATTCCCTGTTTCATTGCATCCGCCGGTTTCCTGATCTGTACCGGCCTTCCCTCCAGATAAACCTTTCCCTCATCCGGCTTTGTAATTCCGCATATACTCTCAACAACTTCCGTACGCCCGGCGCCCACCAGCCCCGTCAGGCCGATAATCTCGCCTGCATGCACCGCAAAGGATACGTTCTTGAAATACCCCAGTCTCGAAAATCCCTCCACTCTCAGCATTTCTGCACCGATCTTCACCTCCGGTTTCGGGAATAAATCCTTAATCTCACGTCCAACCATCGCCTTAATCAGATCTGCATTCGTGATCTTATCCACATCATAACTGCCGATATACTGCGAATCACGAAATACCGTAACCCTCGTTGCCAGGCGGTACATATCTTCAAAGCGATGGGAGATAAAGATAATGGATACTCCGTCCTCCCGAAGCTTATCAACAATCCGGTAAAGCTCCTCCGACTCATTTTTCGTAAGAGCCGCCGTCGGCTCATCCAGGATAATAATCCGTGCATGGGTAGAAAGCGCTTTGGCAATCTCAACCATCTGCTGCTGTGCAACACTCAAGCCGCCCATCTCATCGGTAGCCTGAAAGTCTGCATTCAGCTCACTTAAAAGCTCTGTCGCAGCTTCATTCATCTGTTTCCACTGGATGATTCCGTTTTTTATAATTTCGTGCCCCATAAATATATTTTCAGCAACGCTTAAATCCGGATATGACGTCGGATGCTGGTATACGGCCGCGATTCCTGCTGCCTGCGCATCACGCGGACCTCTGAAGTCCACCTTCCGCCCCTCCAGAAACATCTCGCCTTCCTCAGCCTTATGAACTCCGGTAATTACTTTAATAAAAGTAGATTTTCCAGCTCCGTTTTCCCCCATCAGCGCATGGACTTCGCCCTTTTTCAACTGAAACTGCACATTATTTAATGCTTTTACACCGGGAAAAATCTTTGTGATTCCTTTTAACTCCAAAACGTAATCAGACACTTTTCCCCCTCCTTTCCTTCCTTCTTTCATTTTATCTGATGCTTTTTCGATTAAAAACAGCAAAATCTTTGGATTACGGGTAATATCTTTTTGTATTGCATTCTATAGTGATGTTCTATAAAATAAAGATACGATCAGATAACTTACAAAAAGGCTGGGAGGAATCGGAATGAAACTGTTGATTGCGGATGATGAGATATTGACAAGGGAAGGATTAATCTCATCCATAGACTGGGAAAGCTTGGGTATCCATCAGATTTTTCAGGCAGAAGACGGAATCCGTGCCCTGCATATCGCCAGACTCCAGGAACCGGATATCATCCTGTCCGATATCCGTATGCCGAGGCTTTCCGGAATTGAACTGGTGGAAAAGTTATCCTCCCTTCTGCCTGATACCGGCATTATCTTTATGAGCGGTTATTCCGACAAAGAATATCTCAAAGCCGCCATCCGTCTGAATGCAATTGACTATGTGGAAAAACCGCTCGACATTGAAACGGTAAAGGCAACCGTCGAAGAGGCGGTCAAACGCCGCCGTCGTTTTCTCTATTCCCGGCAGAATGAAGATCTTCTGTCTATGGAAACCGCGTCCAATCTGGCGCTGCTGCTGACAAAACCTTACAGGGACAACAGCGAAAAGATTGACGCCCTCGCAGGTGAACTGTCGTTACGCCTGACTCCGGGATGCAGTTTCATCTCCTATATTGTAAAACTGAAGACAGATGAGCCCATATCCGCAATGCTTAAAGAGCTCCGGGAGAACCTGGATGATTTTCTTAAGAAATTTCATCTCCGGTCGTTTTATATACGGATGCATGCGGTCTACCATGTATTCCATATTATGGGGAACAACGCATTTTCTTCTACCGTGCTTTCTTCCATAGACCTGTTTTTGAAAGAACAGTTTCAACCCTTCGGCCCGTTTTTCATCAGCCGCGGAGATGCCGCCGCCGGAATCACCCGGGCGCATGCCTCCTATATGACTGCTGTTGTGGCCATGCAGAGCAGTTTCTTCTTCCCTTCCGAAACCCTGCTCACTTCAAAAGATTTGAACGTTGCTGCCGCTTCCCCGGAGACCTCTTCAGATATTGAAGCGGAAACGCAACTGTTTGCCGATGCACTGGCCACGAAAAACTACGATAAATGCATTCTTTTCTTGGACAATTTATTTCAGAAATACACGAAAAACTGCCATCTGCTTCCGAGCCAGGTCAAAGATACCTATTATAAACTGTTCCAAACAATCAATGACTGCCGCCAGAGGCAGAAGCTTCCGTCAAAAACACAGGGTTCCTGCGGAAGCATTATCGAATTCATGGAAAACTGTTTCACCTATGAAGAACTGCATCAAACTCTGAAAGAACGCACTGCACTTTTATTTGCGCAGATGGACTCCTATATCCCGGAGGACAATATTATCTTTATGATTAAAGACTATATAGCAAAACATTACGCAAATGATCTGCTGTCGATCAAAGATATCAGTGACCACGTGCATCTGTCCGCCTCCTATGTCTGTACTTATTTTAAGACGCAGACCGGCCAGACCCTGAACCAGTATCTGACAGAATACCGCATGGAAAAGGCAATGCGGCTATTAGAAGATGCCCGGTATCAGATTGCCGATATCTCTTATCAGGTAGGCTATACAAATGGCAATTATTTCAGCAAAAGCTTTAAAAAGTTTACAGGCTTAAGCCCCTCAAAGTACAGGGAAAAAATGCTGGGATAATCACAGGGAGACAATAACAGATGAAATCATTTTTCCGCCGCGTCACACATGCTTATAATAACCTGCGGCTCCAGACCAAGCTAACCATCACGCATCTCGTCATTGTAACCATACCAATGGCAGCTATCATGCTGATTTTCTTTACACGAATTTATGATATGATTGTATCGGACACGATTCGCAATGAACAGGAGGCGGCGCTCCAGACAGCCCCGCTGATTGAATCGGAAGTTTCAGACATCCTGTCCGCCCACGATCAGCTTACGGAACATGCTTTTTATCAAAAACTAATTTATTCCGCACGTACAGAATCCCTGAAAGAGCTATCCGTATCCGAAGAAGCGGAAGACTTTCAGCGTGAAATCCATAAGCTCACCACGGGCAGCCTGATTGGGGACATCCGCATTTACCTGGACGTACCCGGCAATGAATCCATCTTTTCAGAAGGCTCCATCCACAGCGCAGCAGAACCCTTAGACCGCGCTTATCGCACGTACTGGTATGGCATCTTTGCCGGACAGCCTGCCAAAAGCGAACTGTTTTGTCCCGCTTTTTACCTGAGTACCTATGAAGCGCAAAACTACGGGGATATCGCATATATTTCAAAAAACCGGACCATTTACAACGGCGACTGGGTCACGGTCTATCTCGCCATCTATTTTTCAACCGATCACTTACGTGATACCCTTGCCGATAACTTAAGTTCTAACAGCAGTGTTGCCTATATCATCAATGAAAGGGAAAGCATTGTAGCCACAACTGATCTCGCATTATCCGGAACGTATCATTTCAGTTATGATGTGGTCCAGGATTCCGTCATGTCCTCCAACAACTTCATCACGAAAAATATCCTGGGGGAAGATGTCTACGCGGGTTTCAACCGTATTGAAAATACGGACTGGTACATGGTCGTCGCGATTCCGTCCAACCCTCTGATTTTGAAAAGCCGTATCTTTATGGGGGTATTTGTACTGATCTACTTAGGGTGCATCCTTGCCGCATTCATCATTGCCACCTTGCTCTCACGCTCTCTGACCAATCGTCTCGCGGCAGTGATTGACCGAATGACCCGGTGCCGCCTGGGACTCCCGTGCGTACTGCCGGATTCCACCATACAGGACGAAATCGGGGAACTCGTAGACTCCTACAACTACATGACGCATATGATACATGACCTGGTCGAAGAGCAGGCAAAAGCTGCCGAAGACCTGCGCATTGCGGAATTTGACTCCCTTCAGGCACAGATGAACCCACATTTTCTCTACAATACTATGGAAATGATCAACTGGCTCTCCTTGCAGGGACGCTCTCAGGAAGTGTCACTTGCAATCCAGAAGCTCTCACGATTCTATAAGCTGACTCTAAGCCGCAAACAGTCCCTAAGCACCATTCAGGACGAGCTGGAACATGTGACCATCTATGTGGAACTTCAAAACATGCGATTTGATGATAATATTGACTTCATTGTAGACATGCCGGACGAACTCATGGAACATGCGATTCCAAAATTGACATTTCAGCCGGTTGTGGAAAACTCCATTTTACACGGCATTATGGAAAAGGAGGAGAAGAAAGGCACAATCGTTTTGACCGGATGGCAGGAAGAACATGCCATCGTAATCCTGATCTCTGATGACGGCGTCGGAATTGCTCCACAGGAACTTGAAACAATTCTTTCCGAAAAGAAAACCACTGCAGGCCGCTCCGGATCAAATATTGCCATATACAATACACACCGGAGGCTGCAGCTTATGTACGGGACCGAATATGGGCTCAAATATACCAGCGTTCCCGGAGGCGGGACGGATGTAGAGATACGGACGCCGTAAAAGACCCGCAAATATTCTAAAAATTTCAGAACAATGTCAGACAGGCGGCACAAAACCGCCTGCCACTCAT
Organism: bacterium C-53; assembly: GCA_003612525.1. Classification (GTDB taxonomy): domain Bacteria; phylum Bacillota; class Clostridia; order Lachnospirales; family Lachnospiraceae; genus C-53. The sequence goes on from RAZD01000003.1 coordinate 169,405, forward strand.
AAAATTATCTGGTTACAATATCCACCGGCACATTGAAAATCTTTGCCACTTTCAGGATCGTATCGATATGCCGGCCTGTCGCCGCTGCAAAGTGATGCGTCGGCCCGCATTCACTCCAGCGGTTGACAAATTCCCGTGCCCCACAGGTGAAACGAGTCCTCATATTCGTATCTCCAAAGGAAAGAATCTTACCCTCCTCATTCACGCCTTCCGCCGCAATGAACTTAAAATGTCCATCCCCGTCCTGCGTGATGGCAAGATACGTAACCGGACCTGTATACGGATAGAACTGAGTCAGGTAACCGCCTCCCGTCTTTCCGTGGAATACCTTTACGATCTTCATAGTCGGCTTCCGATCGGATATATCCGCGTCTCCCGACCCGCTGTGCCCAATGATCGCAATATCATCGTTGAAATCAATCGAATACATCTCGGCAAGCTGTCCGGTTCCGGAAATGGTTTTCAGAATGCTCATCGCCATCGCAACCTTCATATCGCCTTCCACCGCACAGGCAGTCCCCTGCTTAATCAGCATAGAAAATGCGGGGATAAGCATACTGTCAAGGACTCCTGCCTTGCCCTGCGCGAATCCGTCATAGTGAGAAGCAATCAGCCCCAGTTTTTCATCCTTCACCCAATGCTCAAAGGCAACTACGTATTTTGCCATCTCCCATACTTCCTCGATGCTCCCGCCGCCTTCAATGTCAAATGTATCAAGAATATCCTGCGCCTTCACGCGGATTGCATCTTCATCCGTAATATCGTCCGCAATCGCCCACATCTTCTCCCAGTCAAACTGCTTGGTGTACAGATTCATTCTTCTATACAGATTTGATTCGTCAATATAAAGATCCATCATGCCAGGATAAGGTCTTCCGATCTGCGCAATGTTCGTATCCCGGAATCTCCTTCTGACCTGCGCCGCACGGCACCAATTTTCAATTTCCGCCTGAACGCCGGGATCCCCGCCCTCCACGACACCTGTAATCACCGCATGTCTCTTTCCGAACCGTTCAAGATCAGCCACCATCTCGCCAACCGCACCGCAGGCATAACCTTCTCCAAGCCATGAAGCAATATCCGTATGATCATAATCAAGCGCTTTCAGCTTCTGCACATTGACAAGCACCACCGGCACATCCAGGTCCTTCACAGCCGGAAGCATATTGTAAGATGTGGCATAAGTCAAAAGCTGCATAAATACAAGATCTACATCCGCCGCCCGGAATAAATCCCCGGCTGCCTGCGACTGCTCCTTTGTAGTCACCATTCCGCCGTCAATGATCTCCACGGTATCCGGCATCGTCTTTTTAAACGCCTCATACTGCGCCTCAAATTCAGGCACAAGTGACGGAAACTGAGGCAGATAAGCGCCCAGCGCAATGGAAAATACACCTATTTTTGCTTTCGTATTTACTAACATATTGAATCCTCCTAATTTTATTTATATTCTTTTAAGTCAAATGACTGCCTGATACATGCGCGCGCTTCTTTCAGATCTGCAAACACCCCGTCTCTTAACATCTGCACAGCAATATTTCCGATCGCCGTAGCTTCCACCGGACCGGCCACCACCCTTTTCCCCGTATACTTTGCAGTCAGTTCATTCAGATATCCCGCATTTGCACCGCCGCCCACCACATGTATCGTATCATATGTACTGCCCGTAACCGCTTCAATCTCGCGAACGGTTTCCCCATAACAGTATGCAAGGCTGTTATACACAACCGCCGAAATTTCTCCCACAGTTTCAGGCACGGGCTGGTCCGAATTCCGGCAGAAATCCTGCACCGCCTGAATCATACTCTTTGGAGCAAAGAAACTGCTGTCATTGCAATCCACAATGGACACAATATTCTCCCTTGACGCACGCTCACAGATTTCCGAAAAGGACAGATCTTCTTTAAACTCCTTCTTTACTGACTGAATCATCCACAATCCCATAATATTTTTCAGGTAACGGAACCGATGGTCATATCCTCCCTCATTTGTGAAGTTCGCCTGCATACTCGACATCGTGCAATCTGCCTCCATACGCTCAATCCCCATCAGCGACCACGTCCCGGAACTGATATAGATCGCACGGTTACTGTCAGAGGGAACCGCCAGCACCGCCGAACCCGTATCATGCGTTGCGGGAAGCACCACCGTACAATCAAATCCAACTTCCTCCTGAATCTCTTTTGTAAAATTCCCCACAACCGTTCCGGGCATCGACACCGGCCGGAATATCTTTGAAGGATAGCCCAAACGCTCGATTAACTCATAATCCCAGTCATTCGTTTTCGGACTTACAAGCTGAGCGCTGGTAGCATTGGTGTACTCCATTTTCTTCACACCCGTCAACAAATAATGAAAATAGTCCGGTATCATCAACATTGACTCCGCTTTCTCAAGATACTCCGGATGCGTCTGTTTTACGGCCATCAGCTGATAGATCGTGTTGAAGATCTGCTTCTGAATTCCGGTTCTCGCATACAACTCCGTCTGTGGGATTCTCTCATACACCTTTTCATCCATTCCCTCCGTACGACTGTCACGGTACCCTACCGTATCTCCCAGAATCCGTCCGTCCTGATCTAATAATACATAATCAACCGCCCATGTATCGATTCCAACGGAATCCGGAATCCTACCTGATTCTTTACACTTCTTCAGTCCGTTCTTAATCTCTGAAAACAGATTTTCCACATCCCAGCAAAGTGTGCCGTTCCTGTCCTTCATCCCATTTGAAAACCGGTACACCTCCTCAAGCTGCATCTTCCCATCCACAAGCGACGCCAGCATATGCCGCCCGCTTGAAGCGCCTATGTCCACCGCCAAATAATATTTGCCCATTCTGCACCTCCCCATATTTTTTGATTTCATTTTTATTATAATTGGGAAAAACGCACAAAAAAAGGACGCCATTCGCCTAAAACAACGTCCTTATTTGCATCTTTCTTCCCATAATGCCAACATTAAATGTTACTTTTCCACAAATGCTGCCTGTATTCTTTCGGGCTCATGTGATTCCGTTCTTTAAATTCCCGATAAAAATAGCTAGTGTTATTATATCCTACAGAATCTATGATATCCGCAACCGGAAGCTTACTGTTAATCAGCAGATACATCGCCTGGCTCATCCGCTTGGCCTGAAGAAGTTCCTTGTAATTTCTCCCTGTGCGTTTCTTAATCTCCCGGCTCAGCCAGTATACATCGTACCCCATCAGCTCAGCCAGCTCCTTCAGCGTTCCATCCTTATAATGTTCCTCTATGTAGCTTAACACGGTTCCAACCAGTTCTCTGTCAAAGCGGCGTGTCCCTGTTTCCATCTTATCCATATAATTTAAAAGCTGTAAAAGAAGCAGCCCCATTGTAATTTGATTACAACTCCGCTTATTCCCTATATTATAGAAAATCGTCCACACCATATTTTCCACAAGATTCTGAATCGGCAGAATATCCGCCACATGGAAATGAAGATATGAGATCTTCGTGTCTTTGCCGCACAGTGTCCCCGAAAGGAAATCCTTCAGACTGTTTTCCTCCGCTCCCATCATGGAAAATGCCACGTCAAAGAATTCCGGAAGGATAATAAAGTTAACCGCAATATCTTCCGCCTTTGCCGGCAGAATTTCCTGTTCGGAATACTGATTCAGAAACAGCAGATCACCTGTGTTCAATTCCACCCTGTCACCGTCAATATAATGCGTCGTCATCCCCTGACACATGTAGACAACCTCCACATAATTATGCCTGTGTTTTGGAAATTTTATGAACCGTGTATGTGGACGAATTTGAATCAGTTTTCCATGCTGCAAAAGCTTCCTGCTGTCTACCACAAGCTCGCGCTCCTCCGTATAGAGCTGTTGGTCGATTGTCTGACGGCCGCTCAATATATTCTGTTCTTCTTCCGTAATCACGGACAATGCTTTGATCAGCTCATGATGCATCTCTCATCCTCCTGTGTATTCTATCGTATTTCATTCGAAATCATATGTCAATCGAAAGGATCTCAAAATACCTCTGACAAAAAAGAACTGCTGTGCAGCCGCACAACAGTTCCTTTTTCACATATTCTTTATTATTTCATCTGTTCTTCCTGACGAGCGATCATTCTCTTAACCATTTCGCCGCCGATGCTTCCGGCTTCCCTGGATGTTAAATCACCATTGTAGCCATCCTTTAAGTTTACACCAAGTTCAGACGCTACCTCTGTCTTAAAACGATCCATAGCAGCTTTTGCTTCTTTTTTCTGAGATGTGTTAGACATATCTTTGTACCTCCGTAAATACTTTTTTTCTGTGTTTTTTCAGATAAGTTTTTTGTGACTTATCTTGTTCTTAGTATGAACGGATTCTTATTTCTTATGTTGGTATTTTTTTGTAATTAATATGGCCTGTTCCAGTCATTTGGCATGGTATCGCTGCCGAAACCTTTTAACTCATACGTATTCGACACGCCGTTTATGAGCACCTTTTCCCTCAGAACCGCATAAAGCTCCGCATTCGTATGCTGCATATACGGCGCCACATAAAAAATTAATGCAAGGCCGCAGGTAACTGCGCCAAGTAAACACCACAAAATAAATGAAAGGTCAAGAATAAATGCATTCCATTTCTCACCGTCCATCATCTCTCTGCTGAGCCGGAACGCATCCTGATGGCTGATCTCCGGATTTTCCGCCATAATATACGGTATCATACGGTATTCATAACTCTTAATGATACCCGGAACAACGAGCAGAAGAGACCAAAGCCATGTGAAAAGTCCCTTTAAGACCATTGTTATAATAATATTCATATAATTATTTTTAAATGCATATCCCAGACAGCCCACAGAAGACTTCTGTTCGCGGCTCTCCATAAAATACCGCATCGCACCGACTTCCAGCGGATTCATCACAAAGATCCGAAGTACCAGTCCGATTACCGAAGCTCCGATCACAATCGCCGCAACCACCGCCAGTATCGCAAGAAGCTGGCCTGACGTCAACTGATCTAATGTATGTTCGAGTCCCTCTGTATAAGAATTGCCAGAAGAACCGGCGCTTCCGGCGCGCCCTCCAAACCCGCCAAGCGCACTCAAAATAAAACATACCAGCACAGAGCTCCAATACGTTGTATTTAAAACATTTTTTGCCTTCCTCTTAAGCTCACTTCTCTCCCACATAACTTTCCTCCTGTTTTTTATATCCTAATGCAGGCGGATAACGCTCCGTCTGTCACTGCCTGTATACAATTTTTCCAAGCACTTCCTCCGCGCTGTCCTTTCCTGCCGTCTTCTCAAGAATCGCTGCTGCAAACATAACAGATGTTCCCATTCCGCGTGACGTAATCACATTGCCATCTGTCTCCGCCTCCCGGAAAGACACTTCCGCTCCGAGAAGCTTTTCTTCATAACCGGGAAAACAGCAGGCACGTTTCCCCTTCAGAAGTCCAAGTTCACCCAGTATACTTGGAGCCGCGCAGATTGCCGCAACCGTTTTGCCCTGCTCAAAATGTTTTTTCACAAGAGACATCAGTTTCTCGCATCCGGCAAGATTTAATGTCCCCGGCATCCCGCCCGGAAGTGCCAGTACGTCTATGGTATCATAATCCACATCTTCAAAAACCGCATCTGTCTCCACTGTCACCTTATGAGAACTTGTCACTCTTTTTTCACCGGTGATTGAAACCGTGAAAATCTCTTCCCCGGCTCTTCGCAGCATATCCACTACGGTAAGCGCCTCAATTGTCTCAAACCCATCTGCCAAAAATATACATGTTCTACTCATGCTTTCTCTCCATTCCGACTTTATCGTCTGTTTTACTTACCCAATAGTATAACTCATTTATTTTTATATTGCATCTTTTTCTTTGCAAGATGTAAAATAGGAATCAGATTTGAACTATTCATATGAAAGGACACCGTTTATTATGCAAAATAAGGAAATTGAACGAAAATTTTTAATAAAGGAACTGCCGCAAAATCTCGAAAAGTACCGCTGCCGCAAAATCGAACAGGCCTACCTTTGCACGAATCCCGTCGTGCGCATCCGCCGGCAGGATGACGACTATTATCTGACTTACAAGGGACAGGGACTCATGGTCCGCGAAGAATACAACCTCCCTCTCACTCAGGAAGCCTATGAACACTTAAAAGAGAAAGCAGACGGAATTATTCTTTCCAAGACACGATTCCTGATTCCACTGTCCGACCACCTTACAGTCGAACTTGACTTATTTGACAAACCATTTGAATCCCTGATTCTCGCCGAAGTGGAATTTCCGTCGGAAGAAGCGGCAAATTCATTTGAGATGCCGCACTGGTTTGATAAAGATGTCACATCTGACCTGCGCTATCACAACTCAAACATGAGCCGCTGCCGGGAACCTGAAACATATCTGACATGACAAAACAGGCACCAGCCATACGCCAATACCTGTTTCACCTGTTCCTTCTGTATCATCCGGTTATGCAAAAACGATTGCTCAAATCGCTTTCGTCGATTCGCGCACCAGCAGTTCCCCTTCAAAAACCATATGCTGATGCTCCGCTCTTCCCGCAATAAGATCGAACAGAAGCGTCGTCGTTTCTTTCGCCATCAAAGCTGCCGGCTGTCTCAAAGTCGTAAGGGACGGTGTGATATACTTCCCGATCTTCACACCGTCAAATCCGGCAAGTGAAATGTCATCCGGCACTTTAAGCCCTGCTTCCGCAAGCGCTTTACCCGCTCCGATTGCCATGATATCGGAAATAACATAAATTGCCGTACACGGAATTTTCTTTTCCAGAAATTCCTTTGTTACCATATACCCGTTTTCCAGTGAATAATCTTCAATATCAGGTTTCATCTCAAGCATCAAATCTTCCCTGACCGGAATACCGTTATCGCGCAGGGCCCTCTTGTACCCGTCAAGACGAAGCTTTCCGATTGATACATCCGTCGTCTTAGCACAGATAACCGCAATATCGCGGTGTCCGCTTTGAATCAGATAATCCACCATTTTATAACTTTCCTTCTCATCATTCACAGATATGGATGAGTAGGTATTCTTACTGTAGCTGCTTGGCTGTGCCCCAACTGTGCTCAATACAAACGGAACATTCAACTGAGCCAGCTTTTCCTCGCTGTGGATAAAATATCCGCCCAGGAAAATAATTCCCCGAAGCCGTTTCTCCTTCACAAGTTCCAGCGCTGCGTCCACTTCGTCCTCGCTGAATTCCACATGCTGAAGAACGAGGGTATATTTCTTTCTCTTTATCTCTTCCTCCATGAGTCTGATCATCTCACTGAAAAAGGAGTTATCAATACCCTTTACCAGAACCGCGATTGCTCTTGCATCCTGGCGTTTTAAATTGCGGGCGCTGTTATTCGGAATATAGTTATGCTCTTTGATCACCTTCATAACCATTTCTTTTGTTTCAGGATTTATGTCAGGATGATTATTGATCGCTCTCGATACAGTGCTCACTCCCACACCGCAGATTCTTGCGACATCCTTAATTGTTACTTCCTCCATAGGAATCAAACCTTTCCAGAACTATACAGCCAGAATTCATCTTAAAATCACAAAGAATGCCCTGAAAAGGGCATTCCTCGGTATAAAACCCCGGAAGTTCTCAGGCAGCATCGCTTAAGACACCTAAAGTTTCCGGACATCCCGCCCTTCTCAGAACGCCCGTCAAGCTTTACTCACCTTAACCTTCCATATAATTTTGTCATTTCCCGAATCCGCACTGCAAGCTCCTGCGTAAAATCTCCGTTCTTCATACGCCACTTCCAGTTATCCCCTAAAGTGGACGGCGTATTAATACGGGCCTGTGATCCGAGTCCCAGATAATCCTGTATAGGAATGATCGCCGTATCTGCCACACTCGCCATAGCCGCACGTATAAAATCCCAGTGCACGCCTTCCTTGCCGCGTCTTTGCAGATTTAAATACTTTCTGCAGAACTGCTTATCTCTTCTGGCAAAAGTCTGATACCATCCTTCCACCGTATCATTGTCATGTGTTCCTGTATATACAACACAATTATTGATATAATTGTGCGGCAGATAATCACTTTCTTCCCTGGAATCAAAAGCAAACTGTAATACCTTCATTCCCGGGTATCCGGACCGTTTTAATAATTTTAACACAGAAGGCGTCAAAAATCCAAGATCTTCGGCAATAACTTCTTTTTTTCCTAATTTTTCTTTCATAACTCTGAAGATATCATATCCCGGTCCCTGTTCCCATGTACCATTTTCAGCGGTCGGATTTCCGTAAGGAATCGAGTAATACTCATCAAACCCTCTGAAATGATCGATTCTCACCACATCATATCTCTGAAAACAGGACTCAAGCCGTCTCATCCACCATTCATAGCCGCTTTCTCTGTGATAATCCCAGCGATAGAGAGGATTTCCCCAAAGCTGCCCCGTCGCCGAAAATGCATCCGGCGGACATCCGGCCACAGCAACCGGATTACACTCCTCATCAAATTGAAACAATTCAGGATTCGCCCACGTATCCGAACTGTCAAATGCTACATAAATGGGAATATCCCCTATTATTTTTATCCCTTTCCCATTCACGTACGATTTCAGCTTCTCCCACTGCACATGAAACATATATTGCTGAAACTGATAAAACTCCACCTCATTGCGAAACTTATTCCTGTAAGCGTCAAGCGCCTCCGGCTTGCGACGCTTAATATCATCATCCCATTCCACCCAGCAAACATGATCAAATGATGCCTTGACTGCCATATAGAGTGCATAATCGTCAAGCCAGTATGCATTTTCCTTCACAAATGCCTGAAATGATGCATCCTGATCTATGTGACTGTTCTGAAACGCTTTCCTTAGCAGAAGAAACCTGCTCTTATAAATCTTCTCATAATCAATGTACTGCTCATTGTCGCCAAAGTCATATGCATCGCAATCTTCTTTCGTCACATATCCCCGCGCAACAAGATCTTCCAGATCGATAAAATAGGGGTTTCCCGCAAATGTGGAGAAGGACTGATACGGCGAATCTCCATAACCGGTCGGTCCCAGAGGCAATATCTGCCAATAAGATTGCCCCGCCTCCTCAAGACGGTCTGCAAACTCATATGCCTCCTTCGAAAAGGAACCGATTCCATATGCAGACGGCAGACTTGCTATCGGCATTAAAATCCCGCTCTTTCTCATAATTGCAGCTGCTCCTTTCAAATCCATTTCTTTCTATATTACCCCTTAACAGCTCCCGCTACAACACCTTCTATAATATATTTCTGACAAGTCAGATAGAAGATAACGATCGGAATAATCGATAATACCAGCAAAGCCATCATCGCACCCATATCCTTTGCACCGTAAGAACCAATCAGGTACTGTACCGCAACAGGAATTGTCTTATAAGGAGTGCTGAGTCCGATTACAAGGTAAGGAAGAAGATAATCATTCCATACCCACATCGCCTGCAAAATGGCAACGGTAATCGCAGTCGGCTTTAAAATCGGCATTACAACGCCGAAAAATGTCTGAAGTGGATTGCATCCGTCAATCATTGCCGCTTCCTCAATTTCAAGCGGAATCGATTTGATAAATCCGCTGAACATAAAAATCGCAAGCCCGGCGCCAAATCCCAGATAGAGAAGAACCATTCCCGGAGGGTTATTCAAATGTGTGCTGTTCGCAAGTTTTGACATTGTAAACATTACCATCTGGAACGGAACAATCATCGAAAATGCAAACATATAATAAAGTGCACTTGTAACTTTTGATTTTACTCTTGTAATATAATAAGCGGTCATAGAAGTGAACAGTATGATCGCTGCCACGGAAAATACCGTGATAAATAAGGACCATCCAAAGGCGCCGAAAAAGTTCGTCTTCGAAATTCCGTTCATATAATTCGTAAGCCCTGCAAAAGTTTCTCCTGTCGGGAATGCAAACGGATTATTGCTGATATAAAGCTTGCCTTTAAAAGAATTCAATAATACAAAGAAAATCGGAGTGAGGAATGCGACAACCAATACGCACAATACAACAATAAGTACTCCATCAACCATTTTTTTCTGTTTCATTATTGCTCTACCTCCTTACTTCTGGTTAATGCAAGCTGTGACAATGCAATAATAGCTACAATAATAAAGAACAATACTGCCTTCGCCTGACCAACGCCCTCAAAACCGGAACGTCCGTAGAATGTATTATAAATATCAAGCGCAAGCATTGCCGTCTTCTTGCTCGGTGCACCCGATGTCAATGCCAGGTTCTGATCAAACAGCTTGAAACAGTTCGATACGGTTAAAAACAGACAGATTGTAATAGAAGGCATAACCATCGGTATTTTAACTTTTATTAACGTCTGCCAACTTGTCGCTCCATCAATCTTTGCCGCCTCAATCAGCTCAGTAGGAACATTTTGGAGCCCGGCAATATAGATAATCATCATATACCCAATCATCTGCCAGTTCATCAGCACAACGAGTCCGATAAACCCGTATGTAGCATTTGCTACCAGCGTCGTCTCATATTTTAAGAGCACTGCATTGATCATCTGCTGCCAGATATAGCCAAGAATAATACCGCCGATCAGGTTCGGCATAAAAAATACGGTACGGAAAAGATTGGTTCCTGCCATCTTTCTCGTAAGCGCCATAGCAAGCGCAAAAGCAAAAATATTAATTGTTAAAATTGCAAGTATGGAAAACTTCACCGTAAATCCAAATGCGTTTATAAAATCTTTATTTGCAAAAATTTTAATATAATTATCAAACCCTATAAACTGTGCATTTGTAATTGTCTTAAATTTGCAAAATGACAAGTAAACGCCCATAACAAAGGGGATGATAAATGCAAACGAAAAGGCAATCAACGTCGGTAATACAAAAATCGGAAAATATCGTTTTAATGTCTTTTGCATAAGCTCTCTCCTATCCGTTTCATCTATTTTTTGATAAAATAAGGGCAGTGGCACTGCCACTGCCCCACAATGACTTACTGTACTTATTCTGCTGCTTCAGCAATCGCTGCTTTTTCTGTCGCCCACTCTTCTACCACAAGAGCCTTAACATCATCCCATGTAAGACTTCCGGAAGCATACTCAAGTAATGCTGCGCCGAAATCATCCTTAAACTGCTGGCTCGGGAAGGAAGTGAAGTTCCATGCTACGCTCGTCTTGGAAGAATCAGCCATATAACGGATAACTTCCTGTGCAAGAGGATCGGTAGGCTTCTCATCATCAGAGAATGTGTTGAAAGGTGCAATGAATCCTAAATCATTTGTAACTGCTGCCTTACCTGTATCAGAGCTGAATAACCACTCAACAAATGCGATGGATGCTGCCTGATCTTCTGCTGATGCCTGGCTGTTGATGGAGAAGAAGTTCTCTGTACCTGTGCAGAGTCCCTGGCTCTCCTCACCGCTGATGCCTGTGTAAATCGGAAGGAATTTCACATCTTCCTGATTTACAACGTTACCGTCAACACCGGAAATCTGTGCCCATGCCCAGTTCCCGTTCTGTACCATAGCTGCCTGGCCAAGTGCGAACTCTGCCATAGAATCATCTACAGACTTGCTTCCGAGTAATCCGGGAGCTGTACAAGAATTGTTGATATATAAGTCAAAAATGTTCTTGTAATTGTCGGAATATGTGAACTCAAGTGCGTCTGTATCTGTAATGTCTTTGTCCTTGAACTCATAGAAAACAGGAACATTCGCAAGGTGTGTCTGCCATCTCCAGTCCTCACCAGGTGTAAGGGATGTGGATGCGAATACGCCTTCGATTCCGAGGTCATCTTTCTTCGCCTGCATGTCTTCTACAACTGCCTTTAATGTATCAAAATTTTTGATATCATCAATAGATGCCGCTTTCGCACCGTCCATAGCGAAATACTTCTGCATAATTGCATCATTGTAAATAATTCCAAATCCTTCAACTACGTAAGGAATGCCATATACGCCGCCGTCGTCGCCTTCTACTGCAAGGCTCTTGTCGAGCAGCCAGCTGTAAAGGTCTGTATCTTTCAAATCTGCACAGTAATCTTTCCAGTTCTGATAACCGATCGGTCCATTGATCTGGAATAATGTAGGAGCTTCGGAATTTGCGATCTCTGACATCAGAGTCTGCTCATAAGATCCGCTGGCTGCAGTTACAACCTTAACGGGAACTCCTGTTTCTTCTGTGTACTGTGTTGCAAGAGACTGCCATACTTCATCAACTTCCGGTTTGAAGTTCAGGTAATATACCTGTCCCGCTCCTGCATCTGCCGCCGGTGCCTCTGCATCTTCTGCGGGCGCTTCTGCATCCTCTGCCGGCGCCTCTGCTGCCGGTTCGTCTGTTGCCGGCGCCTCACTGCTGCTTCCGCATCCAGCTAATAAAGATACGGCCATTGTTGCACATAATAATGCACTTACAAGTTTCTTCTTCATAAACTTTACCTCTCTTTTTATAAATTTTTTCTGTTCCCCGGATATGCGCTTTCATTCTTTCGTTCTGCATATCCATGATAATGGTACCGTTGTCGGTAACGATATCGGTATCGTTGTCGGTAACGTTTCCAATTACCTTGACTAAATACTAGCATATTCAATAACTCTTTGCAACCTATTTTTTTTAATATTCCAATGTTTGTATATTTTAATCAATTTGAAAGATTCGATTTTATACAACCTGCACAAATTTTCGAACAAATATTCTGTATATGGAATACTTCAGGTTGATTGCAGTCAAAGCTTACTAAAAATAACATATGTGATTCAATACAAAAGACAAAGGAGCAATCGGTAAATACCGATCGCCCCTTCGCTTCCTTTTATATCCCTAATTCAATTTCCAGATATCACGGTTATACTCTGCAATCGTACGGTCAGAAGAAAAGAAACCGGCTTTTGCAATATTCACAAGCATCATCTTCTTCCACTTCTGCGTATCTTCATAATCTTTGAGTGCACGGTCCTTCACCTCAATATACTCCTCAAGGTCAAGAAGCGTCATAAACCAGTCTTTCTTAAGCAGTTCATCATAAAGACGTTTTAAGTTCTCCTTATGCCCGACAGCGAGCGCTTCCTTGCTCACAATAAAATCTACCGCTGCCTTGATCACAGGGCTCTTCTTATAATAATCTTTTGAAACATAGTCTGCCTTCTTATAATGTTCAATGACCGTATCACTGTCCTTTCCAAAGATATAGATATTATCATCTCCGACAAGCTCGTGAATTTCCACGTTTGCGCCATCGCTTGTTCCAAGAGTCACCGCACCGTTTAACATAAATTTCATATTGCCGGTACCGGACGCCTCTTTTGACGCAAGCGAAATCTGCTCGGAAATATCACATGCGGGAATCAGTTTTTCCGCATAGCTTACATTGTAATTCTCCACCATAACCACTTTCATATACGGACTTACATCAGGATCGTTGTTCACAATCTCGGAAAGCACCAGAAGAAGATGGATAATGTCCTGAGCGATTACATAAGCCGGCGCTGCCTTTGCTCCAAAGATAAAGGTCATCGGCGTGGAAGGTTTCTTACCACCCTTGATCTCCAGATATTTATGAATGATATAGAGTGCGTTCATCTGCTGACGTTTGTACTCATGAAGCCTCTTTACCTGAATATCAAAGATCGAGTTTGTATCAAGTTCAATTCCTTCCTTCTCTTTAATATATTTCGCAAGAGCAGTCTTATTGTCTTTCTTGATTTCATAAAGCCGGTCAAGCACTGCCTGATCGTCAATCTTCTCAAGAAGCTTTTCAAGCTGATTCGCATCCTTTTTAAATCCATCACCAATCGTTTCAGTGAGAAAAGCGGCCAGCTCTTTATTGCACGATAAAAGCCAGCGGCGGAATGTGATTCCATTCGTCTTATTGTTAAACTTTTCAGGATAAATCTTATAAAAATGATTCAGTTCACTTTCCTTCAGAATATCCGTATGAATGGCAGCCACACCATTGACACTGTATCCGTAGTGAATGTCGATATGAGCCATGTGAACACGGTCGTCTTCATCAATGATCTGAACATCTTCCTCCTCATATTTTTCAGCTACGCGGTCACTCAGTTCTTTTATAATAGGAACAAGCTGCGGAACTACTTCCTCAATATAGCTGAGGGGCCACTTTTCAAGCGCCTCTGCAAGGATTGTATGGTTCGTGTATGCACAGGTCTTGCTTACGACATCAATCGCCTCATCCATCTTAAATCCTTCCTCTTCCGTAAGGATACGGATTAATTCAGGAATCACCATCGTCGGGTGCGTATCATTAATCTGGATTGCGGCATGCTCGTTCATCTTATGAAGGTCGTATCTCTTCTCTTTTAACTCTCTGATAATAAGCTGCGCGCCATTGCTGACCATAAAGTATTCCTGATAAATGCGCAGCAAATTCCCTGCCTCATCTGAATCGTCCGGATACAGGAATAACGTAAGATTCTTCTCAACCTCCGTCTTGTCAAAATCAATTCCTTTTTTCACAAGACTTTCATCTACGGAAGCAACATCGAATAAATGGAGTTTATTTACACCGTTCTCATAACCAATTACATCAATATCATAGAGTACGGATTTCACTTTTTTGTCGCCGAATGCCACTTCAAAAGTTATATCTGTCTTATTGAGCCAGGAATTCTTTTCTATCCAGTCATTCTTCTCCGCATTCTGAAGATGATCTTTAAATACCTGTTTAAATAATCCGAAATGGTAATTCAGACCGATTCCGTCGCCCGGCAGTCCAAGCGTAGCAATGGAATCAAGGAAGCATGCGGCAAGACGGCCAAGTCCGCCATTTCCAAGTGAGGGTTCCGGCTCAGCCTCCTCAATATCCGCAAGGTTCTTTCCATTGGATTTAAGCACCTCATCAAGTTTCTCATATACGCCAAGATTAATCAGATTATTGGACAATAGTTTTCCAATCAGAAATTCCATCGAAATATAATAAACCTTTTTATCACCGGTAATTGCAGGCGTTGCCGCCATAAGATCTTTGGAAAGCTGCAATACACAATTGTAAAGCTCCGCGTTCGTACAATCCGCAATCTTCTTTCCATACGTTTTCTGAGTAATCTCATTCAGCTGCTGTTCCAGATTCATTTGTAAAACCTCCTGTTGCATTTTTGCCTGTAATGTCATATTAATCCCCCATTCTACCTGCGAATTTGGGCGCAAGCACAAATTTGACGATTGAAAAATCTTGATTTTTCAATCCGCACTTTATTTCATTCTTTTACATTCTGTTTACCATTTGTAGGATATCACAGGAAAACGTTTTCCGCAAGTATATATTATTTTTTTGTGCAAATTACCTTAGCAGATAATATCTTTATAATACATTTTGACAATACTGTGAGGCAGAAGAACTTCCCGCCCGCTTTCGCCGGACATCAGCCGGTCCACTTCTTCCACTGCATGACTTGAAATACTGTAGAAGTCCTGGCGTATTGTATTCATCTGCTTTCCCACATATCCCATCAGTGTAATTCCGTCAAATCCACAGACCGGACGGAAAATATCCATATCGATCAGCGCGTTCATCGCACCAATTGCCATCAGATCGGATGCACATACTACAATATCTTTATTCTTTGCATATTTCAGAGCAATATTCCTCGCAGTCCGTTCACTGAAATCTCCCTGACGCACAAACATGGCAAGATCCATCTCCTGCGCCAGACGCTTCATGCCGGAAAGACGCTGCTGTGTGACATAGCCATCCTTTCGCCCCGCAATATAAAGCACTCTTTTGCAATTGTCATCCATAATGGTTTTCTTTGCTACATCATACTGCGCCTGCTCGTGATCTATGCTTACCGAGGTTGTCCTTTCGTTTACAATCGGCGCATCCACCACCACACAGGAAAATTCCTGCCCGTGTATCAGTTTCTGCAGCACCTTATCTTCTTTTGACAAACCATATATGATGATTCCCGATATACTTTGAGACATGAAGTGTCTTGTAATCTCTTCCGCATTCATGCCTGCAATCATTGAGGTAAAAATCGTAACTGCTTCAAGGTTCAGTTCCTTCGCCTTATCGAGAGCGCCGAGCAGATACTGCATAAAGATCTGGTCGATCGCCTGCGTCTGCCGCTTCGGGTCCAGAATCAGCGCCACTCTTC
The DNA here is from genome assembly GCA_003612525.1 of bacterium C-53. Classification (GTDB taxonomy): domain Bacteria; phylum Bacillota; class Clostridia; order Lachnospirales; family Lachnospiraceae; genus C-53. The sequence goes on from RAZD01000003.1 coordinate 185,465, forward strand.
CGAATTGCTTCGATGATAATGCAGATGCAATGGAATTCGGAATATAATTCAATTCTCTGATTGCTCCTTCGACCTTCGCTCTTGTTTTCTCACTGATATTCGGATATCCGTTCAGTACTTTAGAGACGGTTGAAATTGCCACTCCTGCATGTTTTGCCACTTCTTTTATGGAAACCATCTGTTCCTCCCTTTGCACATCAGCGCATTATCGTAAGATCAATTCCAGATATCTTCATTGTATTCTGTGATAAATTCGTGATCTTTATTTCATAGTCTTCCACATCTTCCGTCAAAATAAGGTCATATTGCACGATCTCATCCTCCACAAGCAGGTTTTTCGGTTCATGAACCCTGCCTCCTCCGGAAGAATAAGATTCAAGATAAGACTCCGTCAGATTTTCCCCCCGGATAATCACCGTATAGTTTCCCTCCGGCAACTGTAAATAAGGACCATATGAACATCCTCCTGCCGCAAGATACCGGACACCTGCTTCGTCCCATCCGTCATCCACATTTTCCCCTGTAAAGATATAAGAAAAGTCCGCTGCATCCTCCGCCGATATTTCCTGCATTCCGTCAACTGCTTTCTTCACCCCGGCATAATAGACGCCAACACGGTAATAGTGCAGATCATAGGATACAAGATTCATTCTGTCTCTCTCTCCAAACAAATAAATACAGTCTTCCTGCGGATGCGATGCAAAATCTCCCGCAACTTCGTTCGTAGGATTCCGCAAATTTCGTGCAAAATAAAAATCATTGATTGTAATCTCCCGTTTCCATGCAAAATCAGAAAACGTATATAAATCGTCCTGTGAAAGTCTGTCCTTATCCATAAAAATCAGATGATTAATTTGTCTGTCCCTGCAGATTGTATCCAAAGGCTTTGTATCCACACTCTCCCTGTAAGATTTCTCTACACGAAACTCATTATGCTTTTCGAGAAGCCGCGGTCCGAAATCAATCAGCTGAACCGTCAGGCAGCCGAAAAGAAGCAGACTGCGCAAATGCTTTTTTCGTATGTTTTTTATACCGCACACCGCATAAATCATAATGAAGTAGACGACGGGCCAGATCAGGCGGCCGGATGAGCGAAAGGGCGACCATAGTTTTTCCAACCACCAGGGCAGGTCAAATCGAAACAGGAGATGACTCCCCAGCGAAATTTCATTTGACAGAGCCGCAAACAGAAGTCCCGCGCTCACAAGCAGAGCGGCAGCAGCCGTCTTCGAAGGGCGTATCCTGTGCATTCTTCGAAGACAGAAGGCCAGAAATACAAGCAGGAAAATTCCCACGCCAAGATAGGCAAATCCTTCATAGGACTGTCCGTCTGCATAATAGGAGAATTCGGGCATCATGCTCGACCACCCGCACGGCTGAAAAAAACCGTTCAGATTAAAGCTGTAATATCCAAGTCCCGGCGCTCCGTCATCCATTCCGGAAGAAAATCCACCGAGAATCCATATAACAGCTGCGGCAGCCAGAAAATAAGCAGCGGTTCCCGCCGCTGCGGTCTGCCACTCCTTTTTCAGACACTTCTTCACCACAAAGGCAGCTAACACCGCCGCACACATTGCAAGAAAATAAAGGTGGATGGCAGATGCAAAGATTCCGGCAATACTCCAGCATACCGCACTCTTTACAGGCGTTTTCTGATTCTCTTCCTCAATAAAAAGGAGGATTGCAAATAAAATCACAAAATGAGCCGCAAGCGCCGAATGCCAGTACATACGGTCAATAAAGATCGGCGTCAACAGAAAAAAAGCCGTTCCGAGACAAATTTCCGATTTCCTCTGCAAATAATTTCCGAGAATCCGCATTGCAAGTATTCCCTGTAATACAAAGCAAAATACGCCCCATAATCCAAAAAACTGAAATTCTTTCGGCAAAATGCCCCGAAACAGTTTGAACATAACGCTGAAAAGAGGAATCGAATCCGTAAAAATCACAGACTCGCTGTATGGATATGCGATTGTATTCATCATTCCAATCTGAAACTGCCACGGTGCAAAACGAAAAAACTGCCACCCAAGATAATGTTGTGACAAATCTCCTCCTGCCATCAGCCAGTCCGTATTCGTCACATCAATCACATGAATTCCATACAGAAAAAGAAAAACGGCAAGGCTCAATATCACTATACAGATGATATGGATGTATTGTCTCATCCAATTTTTCATTCGTGCCATTTTCCCACTCCTTTTTTACATATATTTCCACATTTCTGTCTTATGAAAAAACAGGCTTCGGAAAATCACTTCTCCAAAGCCTGCAATGGAATCCATTCACTATTTTCTTACAAGATGTCTCGGTGTTCCGTTTACAAATACAGGAAGAAGCTCACCCATAATCAGAGGACGTGCATACTTGATATATCCGTCATTCAGTCCCTTGCCATCTTCTGTAATCCACTCATCAGGAACTTTTCTCTCAACATTTGCAATTGCATGAATATCATATGCAGAAGTACCGCACTGATAAGGTGCGTCACCGTTTCTGTCAAGTGTAATCATCATTCCTGTCTTGCCTTCTTCTGCCGCAAGAACCGCGTCGTATCCAACCTGGAATGCTTCATTAATGTCTGTGAGGGAAGCAAGATGTGTAGCCGCTCTCTGAAGTGTAGAGAATTCTACCGCACGTGTCTTAAGCCCTGTTTCTTCTGCAATTCTGGCTGCAAGCATAGCTGCCGTACCGGACATCTGCTTATGGCCGAACGCATCTACCGCAACTTCTTTTCCAAGCTCGCATACATAACGTCCGTCCGCAACCTGAACGCCCTCGGAAACAGCGATCACTACGGAAGATTTCTTAGCCGCAAGCTCTTTTACATCCGCAAGGAACTTGTCCAGATCAAATACTCTTTCCGGAAGATAAATTGCATCTACGCCTCCACAGTCCTCACCCTTTGCGAGCGCTGCCGCTGCCGTAAGCCAGCCTGCATTACGTCCCATAATTTCCACAATGCATACGGTCGGTTTCTCAACACCGAAAGATTCATTGTCACGAATAATTTCTTTGATAGATGTTGCAATATATTTTGCAGCGGAACCGTATCCCGGACAGTGGTCCGTAATCGGAAGATCGTTGTCAATTGTCTTCGGCACACCCATAAATCTCTGCGGTTTATTATGTGCTGCCGCATAATCGGATAACATTTTTACCGTATCCATAGAATCATTCCCGCCAGCATAGAACAGACATTCAATATCATGTTTTTCCATGATCTCAAATACTTTTTCATATACATCTTCATGCCCTTCGATCTTAGGCATTTTAAAACGGCAGGAACCCAGAAATGCAGAAGGAGTTCTCTTTAAAAGCTCAATTCCCATCTCTCCGCCGATCTGCTCGTCAAGGTCACAGAGGTTATCATTTAAGAATCCCTGAATCCCGTGAACCATACCATATACTTTCTTTACGCCCAGTTTCTTAGCCGCCGCATAAACACCGGCAACGGAAGAATTAATTACGGCTGTAGGGCCGCCTGACTGACCAACAACAATATTTCCTTTCATTTCCACTTTCTCCTTTATAATCTCTGCTCTGAATTTAACGGTGCGCCTCGCAGCGTATAAAACACCGTATTAACGCATACAAGTATAGCAGATATCACTTGTACGGTCAATATTTCCAGTCAGAGAAATTGCTGTTTTGATGTTTCCCGACATGCCGCCGGCAGTATATGCATTTCCCTTACGCATCCCGCTCCAGCGACTGTGCCATCCTGTGGTACGTGTGACGGATTCCGCGAATTGCAATGCTGTACGCCATAATATTTTCGGGAAGCGCCATCCCCACATAACCGGAATCACCGATATGGTGAATATCCGTCCCTGTCATCTTGCACTCTATTGCAATCCTTCTGATTGTATCGACATCCGCCCCTTCCTGGGAGGTTCCGATTGCAGTCAGCGTCAGTTTCCCGAGACTGTGCGCGTAGCTGACAAGTTCTCTTATATATTCCGTCGTAATCCCCGGCACGGTTCCCGGCGCCGGCATTAAAATCACATCCGCCCCCGCACCGGCAAACTGGCAGATGTCTTCTTTTGTTATAATCTTCTCTCCGCCTTCACCGATCACGCCTGCCGCATGCATCTTTCCCGCCGCAAGTACAATTTTATCTCCGATTTTTTCAGAAATCGCCCTCAGGGAAGAGATGATTGCGCCGTTGCTCACGCCATTTCCCGGATTCCCGGTTAAAACGATCATATCCACACCCATCTTCTGCGCCCGCACAGCATTTTCAACCGTCGCATAGCGTCCTGCGCTCATAGCCCACATAGTTTCTGCATTTTCCGATGCCAGAGCATCATCAACGGGCTCTAAATTGATGCCGATCATACGTCCGGTAAGTCTCTTCACTTCACGTACCGTATCTATCGTATCCACTTTGGGAAGCGCCATAATCTCTGGCTCCTGCACATCAAACATATTCAGAAGAATCATGTCCGCTCCCATCGATGCTGCGAATTCGGCATTTGTCACATCCGTAAGAAGCGGAATCGTAATTCCGATCGTCTCGCTCACAAGCATCCTTCCTTCATTACCCGCAATCGCAGAAATGATCTCCTCCTTTGTAAGATTTGTCAGTTCTTTCGGTGTCATATTCAAGATTCTTTTTGCCATATTGATTCATCCTTTCTATCATTTATGTACATTTGAAGCTATCTGCATACCTGCAATTCCGATCGCACAGATCAGTTTCGACTCATACCGTGATATATGGCCGACTGCTTCCATAAGCGTTCTATAGGGGCAGCTTGCATTATAGTTTCCCCCTGTATCAAGGCGATATGCATTATGTATCACATATCCCTTGCTTTCTTTCGTAATGCAGACCGTATGCACCTGTTTCAGTATATCATGCCTGTCATTATACACCGTGACAATGACAGCCGGACACTCTCTGTTGATTTTATCCATCACATTGTCATCTTCTTTTACCGTCATAATTATTGAAAAACCGTTTCTTTCAAAATGTTTTGCTATCGCCGCCGGAGATGTGCCGAATTCTCCCCAGAGAGCTGCACCGCACGATTCGAACTCATAAATCAGCTCCGCCATCTCCTCCGCCGTTCCGGGAAACCCAAATACTTTTTTCGCATTAAATGCAGCAATAATCTCGCACCCTGAATAGCTCATGTTGTGGTGAGGGCCCGCGCCAAACCGTATTTTCCCCCATTCTCTCTGGTTCTCAATATAGGTGGAAGACTGATTCCAGAATTTCCAGTCCATACCGTGCAGGTGTTCCCTGTTTTCAGCCAGATTTCTCTCCCTGACCGATTGCGGGACCTGAACGCGTGCAAGCAGTTTGTAGACATTTAGGAAGAAGGGATTGCTTACATGAAGAGGGATAAAAGAGCGAAAAAATGAACCGGTGTTTTGTTTTCTACAGAATCCTGCTTTCATAATGAACCTCCGACTTCTGATATATACCTTTGAGTATAAAATACTTATCTGCCATTTACAATGTATATTTAGAAGCCGTCTCCCAATGCGTACATCATTCTGAAAAGGGCGAAGTTTCATGCCATAAAAAAGCTGCCTGACAATCTGCTCTCGCAAATTATCAGACAGTTTCCTATGCCCTGATATAAATCCATAAGAAGAGTACCCTTCTTTTAAATGATCGTATTCACCATACATTCTCTTAAGGTCTGGTTATTCGTTTTATTCTCCTATGATCTCACCAGCCATCTCATACAAGTCCTCCATCTCAAGGGGAGAATCTTTCGCAAATAAATCGTAATGTACTCCGTCTTTATCCCAGGTAACATGACGGAAAATACTGTGCTCCACTTCATCTGAACCGTAAGAAATATAGCAATGAGGCTGCGCGTCAAATTCTTTATCTTCTTCCGTTAATTCATAATCCGCCGGAACAAACATGTAGGAATTCTCTGCATAATTTAATGTAACACCATTCATATCACGTCTGTCGTGCGGTTCCTCTGCCGCGTCTGTCTCGTCCTGAGGCAGCGTCTCATTAATATATAAGCTCACTTCATTTCCACTCTCATCTGTATAACTTCCGGTCCATTCATTGAAGGTTCCAAAACGGTTCCCGTTTTCATCCATTTTATCGACTGTGCCGACCTGCATGTTGTTAAAACTATAGCCATTGGAGAATTCTTCTACAGAAGAAAAATCAAACCCTGTCTTTTCTTTTGCCTGATCCATCTCATCATATGACTTAAATTCGTGATAACCACCTATACCTGTAATATACCCTGTCACCGTTCCTCCTGCAAAGACTGCGGTAGGAATCACAAAACATGCTGCCACTGCTGCCACAACGAACTTCTTTATATGAAATTTTCTCATACTTCTCTTTTCCTCCATTCTTTTCCATTCAATATTGTTTATTTCACGGTCAATTCTGTCTTTCAATGCCTCAGAGGGCGTAATTTTATTTCCTTCTTCATACATAGCCCGGATGATTCTTTCCTCGTATTTTTCCATCACGCAGCTCCTCCTTCTCCATAATTTCATGCATCTCTTTTTTAAGCTGTTTCCTCGCAGCAAACAGTCTTGATTTCACCGTGCCTTCCCGCAATTCACATGCTTTTGCAATCTCTTTTGTGGACATCTGGGAATAGTAATAATACACTACTACAACACGATACTTTATATCAAGTTTCCTGACCGCCTCGCAAATCTTAGCGGACTGCTCCGATTTCAGAATCAAATCCAGTGAATTTATCTCGTCACTTCGTTCTGCTTTCTTTTCAATTTCTTCATCCGGAAGCTCCCGGCTTCTTTTCTTTCCATACTGCCATGCCGTGCGGGTCAGTATCTGATATAGCCACGGTTTGAATCCGCTGTTATTTTTCAATTCATTGCAGTGCAGATAGCATTTGACAAATGTCTCCTGTACGATATCTTCACTGTCTGAATAATTTCCCGTAATTAAATACGCGGTTCGAATCAGTCTGTTTTGATATCGTTCATACAATATGTCAAATGACTCTTTGTCCCCTGCCTTCATTTTTTCTACCAGAACATTGTCGTCCAAGATAAACTCCCCTTCCTGCCTGTTTGAATAGCATTTTTTAGGTGCACCTGTATATAAGAGTATTTGGATAGGAAAATGGTTCGATTAGGAAGCGAATTTTTTTCAATTTAATTTATGCATTTCAGAATTGGGGATAGAAGTGTGTTAAAACTGATGCAAAATTGATTCGCTTTAAACAAATACTGTACTTCTATTGAACTTTGGAATTGCAACAATATGTACTATTCTTTTAGTATTTTTACAATTCAGAACTTTTTTGACTATTCAAGTTTCTAATTGTTTTTTTCAGAAGTAATGTTAATACGTGTTTTAGAAAATAATAATATTTTCCATAAATGATATTAGGGGCAGAGTGCTATTAATCCTATTCCTTTCCTGCAACTACATATAATATATTCACGTAAATAGAATATTTCTATAATTACTCTTAATCTGATTTTTGGCCACTCACAAAACTTTATATTTATGCCACCCTGTAATTGTATTCAAAAGGGTTAAGTTATGAATATATAAAACAGAAAAATGCAGGCGGATAATACCATTTGCCTGCATTTCCAAATTTAATTCCAACTTCTGTCATGTAGGCGTGTAAAATTTCCATAACAATCAATGCCGCCACATTTTAAAACTCTCTCATATTTCTTAACTTGTTTCCGGATTCTTTGCTCATAATCTTGTTTTCCTTTTCCGACAAAACAATTTTCTTTGAACTATATATGAAATCCCTTTTTGATTCTGGCCACTCCTATCCCTACAAATATTTTATTCAGCTTCTTTCTCATTTTCATTGTTGTCCTCTGGGATAATTTCTACATTTTCTTTTTCACAGTATCCTACACTTTCATTTCCATCATTATCAGGATATGTAATAAAATAGTAATAATCTGTTTCACCGATGATATTCACTTCTGTTCTCTGGTCAAAATAATAGATAACTGGAGCGTCCTTCTGCGGCTCTGATGTTATATTCCCAAAAGCATATGCAATTCCCAACTGCGCAAAAAAACTCATTATTTCACTAATGATAAAGCATAAACACGCCACAAAAATATTGTAGAATACAAAATATCTTCTTTTAAATTCCTCTGACTTATTGTATAGCTTTTCTTGCCATCCAATTTTTCGCCCTATTTGTTCATTAAAAATTTCCAATAATTCCTCTTGTGAGATATTTTCTTCACCTTTAACTTCCTCTTCTGCATACTCATAAGCCCTTTGACTTGCTTCGGCATATTTCTCGCTATAAAAAGAATCTCTATATATCCTAGAAAAATCTATATTCTTTAGTATTTCAAGCTGCCTAAAGTCCATTGCATCTGCCATTTCATCAATGACAAATCGAATATCTTTCAACATTTTCTCATATTCATACTGCTCAAATATTGGCTTATAACTGTCTTTCACAACCTTATTAAGCATCTCAAAAGATTGTTTAGTCGTTTGAACATTAAATGAATCTGCTATTACCTTCTCTATTTTCGCAACAGTTTCTCTAAACCTTTTTATACCCTCTGAACTTATTTCATAATTATCAATCTTGTCAAGGTCTTCTCTTATTCTGATAGAGGCATCGTATTCCATTAAACATCACTCCTTCTAAAATTAACATATTCATAATTCATTTCCTGTAGCTTATCAATAAAAAGCGATCCTACTTCATATTCAAACTTTACCTTTGCCATGCTCCTTGCCTTTCTTCATCTCATACCTTTATCTTGACATTTTTAATTATTCTACATCTGATTAATTTTTTCTATACTATCAACAATAGCACACGCCTTGTCCGTTAGGCTATACTTTCCTCTTGTTTCCTGAATAAGCAAACCTTCCTTTTGAAGTTCTACAAAAATTGTATTGACTTTTACTTTTGACATATTAAGGACAGAGCATATTTCCATCTGCGTCAAAGGAACAACTTTTTTATCAAGCACAACTGTCTGATTGTCATATAACAGCTTTAACAGTTTATAATAATCATTCAAAAACAAGTCCATAGTCATAACGAAATACCTCTTTACGGAAACAATCTGTATTAGGATAATCATACCATAAGCACTGATCAATGTATATATAAATTACACTTTTTTAAACTCTAAAACATCAATAAATAATATATAAGTTTTATATAGCAAAAACAGCCAATCTCTTTTGAAATTAGCTGCTCCTTGTCATTTCTCATATTAAATATAAATCACTGTAACAGAAAAGAAATTATTGCGTCCTGTTGTGGTCAAGCATTTTTATAACACATATGGCTAATAAAATTAGTTTCCAAGTTATAAAACAGTCCGTGCCTGATACAACGTCTCCTATGTCTGGAACTCATACAGATTAACATATTCATTTTTCAGTGTGTAGAAACACCTTTCCATAAGGGCGTTGTCGTATGGACGTCCTGCTTTGCCATACTTTGTTTTTTGTTTATGTCAATTGTGTAACATACTATTACAGTGAAAAAGATTTATAATATTTTTTTCACGCCATTTCTCTTAAGTACTTTCTCTATACTTTGCGCTTTAAAACACGTCATAGCTTTAGACAAAGGCCTGAAAGACCAAAACTCTTTGTGTGTTTTACACAAATGAATCATTCAAATCTCGGTTGTCGACGCTGCTCTCATCACGCTCATTTTCCTGTTCAATCAAATAGTTCTCTTTTTCTCTACAAATTCCCCCAAAAGAATGATATAATAAAAACATTACAAGGGGAGAATTGATTTGTGTATTTGGCGAACAGCGCATAACAGCCATAAATCTCCCTCCAGTTTCTATTCGTATTATCTGACGTAGTGATTTTAGGAGGTTTTATATGACAGCGGAAAACTTAATCAGTTTTATCATCTTTGTACTTGTTGCATTCGTAATGTTTACCATCGGCATCGCACAGCTGCTGAGCAAAAAGCCGGTTGGTTTTTATTCTGGTGAAAAACCGCCGCAGGCAGGGGACTTAACCGATGTCAGCGCCTGGAATAAAAAGCATGGAATCATGTGGATACTCTACGGAACGGCAATCCTTTTCTCATATGGCATCCTGATATTCACAGGAGATTCCATGTGGTATACCCTCCTGGCATGCGGCGGCCTGATGTTTCCTGTTGTAATTATGATCTGGTATCATAACAAATTAAAGAAAACATACTTAAAATAATTTTCCATATTAAATTCAGAGTCATTCCTGCCGTTTCCTCAAGTCATAGCCGCGCCGTCCACCGAAAGAATCTCACCGGTCACATACGACGCCATATCGCTTGCAAGGAACAGGAATGCATTCGCCACTTCTTCCGGTTCTCCCGCACGCCCGAGTGGAATTGATGCGGTCAGACGTTTCACCATCTCTTCCGGAAGCGCCGCCACCATATCGGTTCTTGTCACACCTGGAGCAACCGCATTCACACGAATCTGATCTTTTCCAAGCTCTCTTGCAAGAGATCTGGTAAGTCCGTTTACAGCAAATTTTGATGCCGGATAGCCGACACCTGCCGGCTGTCCATACAGGCTCACCATTGAACTTGTATTCAGTATCACACCGCCGCCCTGTTCTCTCATGATCTTTGCCGCCGCCTGTGCACAGATAAATACGGAATTCAGATTCAGGTCCATCACCTTTGCAAAATCCTCCGGTTTATAATCATAGAGGCTGTCTCTTGCAGATATCCCGGCATTATTGACCAGAATATCAAGTTTTCCGTAAGTTTCCCTTACTTTTGCAAATACTTCCGCGACTTCCTCCGGATTCATCAGATTCGGCCAGTAACCATAAACCTGCGCATCCGGATTCTCCTCTTTTATTTTTGTAAGCGCTTTCTCTACCGTCTCTTCTCTGGACCCAAGCAAAGCCACCTTCGCCCCATTCTCCAGAAATTTTTTCACAATCGCAAATCCTATTCCCCTTGTACCACCTGTAACAATCGCAGTTTTCTCCTGCAACAACATAAGAATACCTCCTTTGGAATCAGATTATGAACCACAGAATATCTTTCTTTTATAGTATACCACTTACGCACATACCATAACAAGATAAACAATATAAACTACAAATGCTGTCAAAGCCTGCCACTTCTGAAATTTCTGCGTAAAGAAAGACGGAACCAGCATAATCGCACATACCAGAGCACACACTGGCATATCAAGGTAAATCGTAGAGCGCGATACTTCAATTGAGCCTTTTGATATCATTGCACAGACCGGCAGGATCAATGCACAGTCAATGATATTCGCTCCAATAATGTTACCGACAGACAATGACGATTGTTTTTTGATAATCGCTGTGATTGTTGTCACAAGCTCCGGCAATGATGTTCCGATCGCCACTGCCGTAAGCGCGATTACTTTCTCAGGAACACCAAGTTCCGCAGCAATAAAACTTCCGTTATCAACAAGGAGCTGAGACCCAACCACAATTCCGGCAGCTCCGAATACAAACTTACCAATATTAGTCAAAATCACAGGACCGGAATGATCTGGTTTTTCGTCTGTATTTAAAGCGGTTCCCTCTTTTGCCTCCATTACATTGATAATAATAAAAACGATAAATATAACAAGCAGCACAATACTTTCCCGAATTGTCAGTGAGCCCCCCATCGATAGAAACCAAAGCGCCCCCACTGTCATAAGAAGAAGAATTCCTTTAGGCAGCAACTGCTTTCTTTTCATAACCGGCAGCATGAAGAATACGCCGATTGCCATAATCATGCCTGTATTCGCCGTAACAGAACCGATCGCATTTCCAATTGCCATATCTACTTTTCCTTCTGCTGCCGCCATACTTGACACCAACAATTCAGGAAGCGTCGTCGCAAGACTTACCACGGTAGCTCCTACTACAAATTTCGGAATTCCTGACACTTCCGCCATCCAGCTGGCTGCATCAACAAAGAAATCGCCGCCTTTCACAATTAAAATGATGCCAATGATAAACAAAACAACTGCCAAACCCATAACTTTTTCTCCTTTATCTCTTATTTTTTACAGTTACTGCGAAAGCTATGCTAGATTTATCCATCTCCTTTCAGAATAAAAAAAGAGACCCCTGCACACTTTCTGCGTGTGCAAAAGTCTCGTTCCTAATCCTGATCATAGGGGCACAACCATGGTTTTCACCAGAGGATGTTGACTGTACTCTTATAACTACTCCCTTTCGCGTAATGAGATTTTACTACATTTAAACAAAAATGTCAAATCCTTATATCTCTTTTTTTATATACTGTAGAATCATTCAATTTCATACACCCATAAGCCACCTGTAAAATCTCATGTATCTCCTGTAATACAAATCTGGCACATTTTCATTGTCGCTAACGCCGCCTCATGTGTTTCCGGTGTTACCCCCGCACAACACGCCGCATCTACGGTAATCTCTATATCAGGAAAATAAGCCTTTAGTATAAGCGCATTTGAAACTACACAGATATCCGTACAGAGTCCCACAAGTTCCAGCTTTTCAAAGTCAAATTCATCCCATTTCGTCCATCCGAACGTCGGCTTATCAATATGTCTGCATTCCGCAATATCAAGCCCCTCCGCGATCTCCCATCCGTATGTATCCCTGATGCAGTGCTTCACAGGAAGTTTTTTCCCTTCGCTCGTAGCCAGATAATCCTCACCGTGTGTATCTCTTGTAAAAATGATCTCATCTCCCGCCGACTGGTATTCCTGTATTTTCTGCCTCACATTTCCTACAATTGCCTGCGCCTCTTTCGTCCCGAGGCTTCCGTCAATAAAATCATTCTGCATGTCAATTACGATTAAAGTTTTCCTCATAATCATACCTCCATTCTCTGTTTTTACGTGCCGCTTTCACAGCTTCCTGCAATCTCCTGACATAAGTGTCAGCAGAGTCCTTCCCTTTTCAAACAGATCAAACGGGCATATAAAAATAATATAGCTTGGTTTCAGCTTCTTATACGATTCCCCTCTGTCAATCATTTGCAAATCCACCATGCTCTGATAGTAAATCAAAAATAAAGTGTATTGAATCTCTTCAATCCATAATAATCGATATTATTACAATTAATCAGAATCCAAAATTGATCAAAAAAAGTTATATTGTCTTTAATATAATTATATAAGTACTCTAACCTCTCATTTAAAATCAAATTATAACTTCTATAATCCTTACTTTTATAACGTGGTAAAAAAGATCTATAAGTACTAATATGTTTTATTTCATAATAATATTCTTGTCCCAACTCTTTTATCATTTTATTCCTTGATTTTTCTAAAAGCATTATAATTCTATCAATATCACTGCAATTATTTACTTCTATCAAAAAATTTGTTGGTATATTATCTTTAACATTACATTTAAGACACTCTTTTAGGCTATTAAAAAAAATATTTACTACATCAACTACTAATTTATTTTTATCTTTAAATAAATTTTTTTCGATAATATATCCTACTATTAAGTTTTGCCCCAACCTACCGCTACATTCCTCTTTAAACTCAGTCGGATAAATATGTACAATAAAGACATACTTCGTTCTTACAATTACCCTTACTAAATTATCTTTAATGATCTTATTAGGTAATATATTATAAACCATTTCACGTATTATTCCCATATCTAAGTTTAGTGATTTACTGGTATAAAAAACTGTATTTTGCTCCTCCTTATATGGCAACACTATAAATGGTTCAATTCCATATAATATCATAGCTAATCTTCTCCAATATTTATTTTACAATTTCATTCATAAGTTCTTTAAACTTCCATGATTTTAATGCGCTTCCAAAAATCAACACATCTGCATTTTTTTCTAATTCATTAAAATCTTTTGCATGTTTATATGTATCCTTAATATTAAAATAATTATTTACAAAAGAAGCCTCATTGGAATATAATAAATCACATTTATTAAAGAATACAATTACTTTGTTTACATGTTTTATTGATTTGCTTGTTTTTATCGTTGTGATTAGCGCTGCTGCTTTACTTATTTGACTATTAACCAAATCCCACTCAAAAAATGCATCCTTATTTTGTTCTTTAGAATTTAATTGTGTAAATGATATAACATAAACAACAACCTTATTTTCACTTTTTCGTATTCCAAACTCATTGATTGCATCTAACATTCCCCCATAACTATCTCCGGGACTATCATATAAATCCGTATAAATATCTTTATTTTTATATGGAATTCGATTCCCCCGCTTTTTATCTTCTCCTTTAGTCGGAGTTGCATCTGTTAATAGTTCTCCTTCTGATATATTAGGCGAACATAAACGTTTTACCAACGTTGTTTTTCCAGATGATTTTCCACCCATAAATGTTACATCAATTTTTCTTTTTGATATTATTTTTTTCATAATGTCCGCAATTGTCCCTATTCCAACAACCGAAACAAAAAAATATAATGAAATTTCACCTAATTTACTAAACAAAAAATCTATTATTTTAGCATATAAAATAAAAAATGACGGTATTGAATAATTTGAATCACCAGTGCGCCATATTCCGATTTCCCTTTCAACAGCTTGATTTTGAAATTCTAATTCTTCTATCCTTGCTTTTTTCTCATCTACTATTTTAGCACGTCCATTTACTAACAAATATTCCCTAATTTTTTCAGTACTATAATTATCCTCCTTTGATATCAAATATCCATGATTAGGTACTATAAATAATTCCAAATTTTCTAAATCAAGTTCTCCTTCATACCTTTCCTGTCGATAATAAACCGTTGAAATTATTTTATTTTCATCATTTACATCAAATGAGATATAATCTTTACCACCGGCAGGATAGGCAACCAAATTAAAAATCTCATCTTGATGAAGTGAACAATAAAACACAGCTAATCCTATCACTACATAAGTCCAAAACAAAAATACCCTTCCTATATATTTTTTTAACATAGTCCCTATCCTCCAATTATATCAAAAACTGTTAATAATATCTATATTACAACATTTTTCGTCAAATACAATAATATAATTACATTTTATACTATTTCTTCAACATATTACTGAACAAAAACACAAAAATCCTCTCTTTTCCTTCCTGAATCCCGGAAGCCCCATAAAATCAACACTTTTCATATCGCCTCCCCGTCCATCATCAGTTCCATATTGCATTACCACTTATATATATTTTTTTATATTTCTACCAAATCATATCAAAACACTAGGATTTAATCATAGCACGAAACACATCCCGAACATCACCGAACTACAATAGATCAAACATCATATATTTCCCATCAATACACTATGAATTATCCCCAAAATAAAAGAAGCCATAACCTTTGAGTTGTGACCTCTTTCATAATCAACCAACACATAAAAATAATCCTATTCTTTCCTCTCCCCAAATATATACCCTTCAGCAGCAGTAAAGAATGCTTCTTCAAATTTCTGCATCTGTTCCGATGATAAGTATTCTTTCGCATACTCTGCACATTCCTCATACACTTCTTTTTTCAGGCGTTCATTCTTTTCAACATCTTCCGTCACTGACAATGCCACGTTATGAATACCTCTCTTCCTTCCGCATTTTATCCAATTTTTCCTTTTTCTGATTCTTATATCTCACCGTATCATCATGCAACAATTCATCTGCAACCCCTTCCATATCATAATCCTTTCCATGTGAATTGTTATTGGGTGGCTGCTCCCACTGTTGCCAATGGGAACGCTCACGGCTTAGAGTTTGTTTGCTGTCCACGTAAAGGCTTTATAATTGTGTTTTGGCAAGTCTTACCGTTACACACTCCATCGGAATATTTCTGAGATACTTTTTATAAACTGACTCACCATCCTTTTCTTCTGCTCTAATTCAAAAATCTTTTCTGATACCGTCTGGAATTCTTTCATATTTGAACACATATCCGTAATCTCCCTTCTCTTCTTCATTTACAGAACAGGTTCCGCATGGCTGTTGTCTGCTGTTGCCTCTCCTGACGGATATTGCTCAAGACTCGCTCTGTCGTTATGAAGCCTTTAGCTCCCGTATACCTGTTGCTGTTCGGATTATTTGTAGGTCTGTTTTGTTTGACCTTGTAAGGTTATTATATATTATGGGTACCCATATTATATAGTTGTATTATCAAATCAAACAAACCACAACACAAAGCACCTTGATAATTGAATAGACTTTATACTTTGAACATGATATACTTGTTACAACAAAGAAACAATCACAAGCAATTCACAATAAAGGAGTGACATAAAATGGCATTATCAAATGAAGATTTACTTGCAATTAGTCAATTATTAGATATAAAATTAAAATCTTCATTACAGTCAGAATTACAACCACTAAAAGACGAGCTAAGAGATATGAAGCAGCGTATTACAAGCATTGCATTACATATTGAAAATACCACTGACAAAAATATTCAATTATTAGCCGAAAATTATGTTCCAGCTGCTAAACGATATGAAAAGGCAGTCCCCGAAATAGAGGCAATGCAAGCAGACATAGAAATTATCAAAAAAGTACTTACAGAACACAGCGAAAAATTACAGAATCTTGCATAAACAACTACATAACCAAACATCACATAAAAGTGTAAAGTCTACGAATTATCAAAGGCTTTGCACTTTTTTTATTTTCAGGAGGAAAAAACCAATGATTAAAAAGACCGTCACATACTTTGAATATCAGGTATTCAAAGCAATTTACCCTAATGTAAGGGTAATCAAAGCAAACGACAATCATGCAACTATAGTTATAAATTAAGTAAATTAACCACCTGCCACACCTTCTAAGCGAAACAGTAACACATCGGCAGTTGATTCAATTCGCTGATACTATGAAAAGCAGCAAGAAGCTGTGAAAGGATATGACCACAAA
>RAZD01000040.1 GCA_003612525.1 bacterium C-53
GCATTGCGTCCATTATCAAGACAATATTTATCAATAAGCTCTTCATAAATAAACCCAAAATCTACCAGTTCCTTTATCTGTCGGAGCAGGTTGTCTTTTGGAACGACTAATTCATATATTTCCATGTAGGGACTTAATACCAACTTCTGTTGTTGCTCAACCATAATACCACCGCCTGTATTGAATAATTACATTATACCAAATATAGGCGGTGATATCTACTTTTTCAGCGGCCTCCTCCAGATAGGGCGGCGGGAGCTGTTTCTGCACGTGGCTGTTCCAGAATTCCTGTTCCAGGAATATCATCTCTTCCTCATAGGCCATGTCTCTGCGGAGTTCCCGGATAATGACCTCATCTTCCGTGTTGCCGTACAGACAGCAGAAAAATACCCGGTCCATATCCATGACGGCCATGTAATGCCTGCCCTGGGCTTCGTAATGGACCGGCACGGTCTCCCTGCCGTCCTTCCACCAGTGGTCTTTTGCATTATAGTTCGTGGTCTTGATCTCCAGGACGGCTTTCGTGCCGTCCGTCATGGTGATGAAGTAATCCACGTCTGCCAGCATGAACGGATAAAGGGGATGCCGGAACATCTTTTTGATCTGATAGATTTTCAGCCCTGTCTTTCTTTCAAATATCTTTGCCACAAGGTCTTCCAGGAGATGGCCCATTTCCATAGCCACCCAGTTGCCTTCATTTTCCTCCACTGCCGCAATACCCACTTTGTCATAATAGATATCCCGTGCGGTGCGGAAAGGGGAGATCCCGATGATGGCAGAGACATCACTGCCGCCGATCCCGCGGCGCCGCCAGTCCAGCCATTCTTCCCTGGTAAGGTCTTCCGTATCCACCAGCACCAGCGGGCTGTGCCTTTCCCTCTCCATGTTCGTATCGGGCATGGTCACGCCCCCCCCCTTCTGGCCCTGTGCGTGAAGTTCACTGTACGGATCGTGGTACAGTTCTTCCAGTACTGGTCATTGGCTTTCTGGACAGCGGTATCCCTGAACGGGTATCCTGCCGCCTGTTTCTGCCAGCTCCTGCCGGCCTTTTTGTTTCTCATGCTCATTCTTTGTACCTGCCTTTCTAAAATGTTTTATCCTCAAAGCCGTTACCGGCATTTGGGCTGAAAATAAAAAAGCGGAAATGACCATCTGCCAAATCCTGGCGTCCATGGATTTCCATGAACCATAGTCATTCCCGCTCTTAAAGGGAAAGTTATCCCTTTTACATAAAAAAGCCAGTAAACCACTGCCCGGAGGGCATAATGGTACTACTGGCACAAAAATACAAACTTAACAGCGTGTGCAATGCGGAAAGTTCTCCGCATACAGCCTGAACGGACTATATTTCCCTTACGGGCTACGCACAAAAATCAATTACAAGGACAGTTTAGCACAAGATATTGATTTAGTCAAGTAATCAATACTATATATAGTGTTTTATGAATATTCAATACATAGGAAGTATGTAAAAATACTCTTATATTTTACTGCAGTTGAAAAACATACAGCTTCCCTACAAATAATGTATATTTCAAAATTAAGTAGTATCGAAAGTACCGCACTTTGATATGCTTTTTCAACTTTTGATATCAATTTTTGCCGAAAAAAAGATATCCCCGGAAAGCAAAGTTATTGCGCCTTGCTTTTAATGAACTATTGGGAAATATAAATTAGAGATACTTCTAAAAACTTTCTAAATATCTCATATAATTTTTCCCATTTTATCTCTACATCACAAATTTTAAGAAAACAAAGTATATTTCCTATCAGCCTATGCCAATCTCCAATATATTCTCTATCAAGAACCCTGGCAAACATAGCTGTATGAAGTATTGAAAGATAATTTAGTTTCAACTCGTTTTTATCATATGTTTTAAATAACTCAGGGTATGGAAAACATGAATACCATCCATCAGTATATCTCGCAATTTCATGTGCTGTAATTTTGTTCTCAATTATATAGTTTTTATCTTCTTCGTGAATACACCCATTTTCGAAAGGAACATATTTTCTTCCCTTTTGTTCATCTGATGCTAAATATTTTATCCCCCGCTCATGAAGCTTTTTGGCATTATTTACACCAACACTTTCATATACAGAATAATCATAATATTCTAATGCACTCAATACCATATCCGAATAATTGGACTCTAGTACATAACAAATATCTCTTGCTTCAACAAATCGGGAATATCTACCGCTATATAGCAATTCGTCAATTCTCGACCTTATATACTGCTTTGGAAAACAGTTGATATTTTCTGGTAAAAGATCAAATATATCTGCCTGAAATGAAGAATCGCGAAAATACCCTGCTTGAATCAATCGTTTAGTACACTCCGGTCCCTTTTTATTGATATAGGAGCTAATTAAATGCCGAATACCTTTTTCGGACTGCAACATGAGTTTACAGATTACTTCAATAGAATCATCTTCTTTAATCATGCCTTTCTCTTCAAAAACTATTAACGCATCATCAATAGAATATACACTGTAATCCTTTCTTTGCCCATACATAGTCCATGCATAATTTACCGAAAAAATATCTATCTCTCGCTCCTCGTAATTGGCCAAACGTATTACCGATAACAAAACTGGTACAACAGTAAATGATCCTTCTGGTGCACATTCCTCTATTTTTTCCATGAGAGTCATTCCACGATATAAATTTTCATCTCCAAAAAAGCCTAATTCATGAAGCCTTATTTTTGCTCGATGCGGAATAAATTCAGCCCAAAAATCATCTAATCCATACTCTTTCATAAGCGAACGAAAAAGAGTTTTATCATTGGTTTCAAGATATTCTAAAAACAAATCATGAAACATTTCACTGGAATCCCCATGAATCCACACACTTACCAAGTAATCCTCAAATAAATCTGCTTTATCTTGTGTGTCAATTTGATTGTTTTGCAACGTTTCCCTAATTTCTTCAAACAGTATTTTTTTATCTAAACGATCAAAAAATGTAATTTCATCGTTTACTGCTTGAATCAATTCATAAAACTGATTTTCACTATATTTTTCAGACTCTATATATTGTTTCGTTATGTCTTCCTGTTGTCTACAGGCTAGATATAAATTCCACATTACTCCTGAACTAAAAATATGATTTTCAATTGAATCATGTTTATGTAGATAAAATAAAATCTGATAGATTAAGCCAGCACACCCCACTAAATCATTACGAACAGCAACCTGATAAATAATGCAGAAAGAATAATACTGATAAACATCTAATATATTCTCTCTTGTTTCTAAGATACGTTGTAACTGTTTATAAAAACTTGTAATGGAATTATAATCTAATGTTCCGGTCAATAATTGCCTGAAAACATTGAAGTCGCTATATTTCACAAGCAAATCATCTAAAAAATCATCCTCAAATTCAAAAGATGCAAGTCTTGCCATATATTCAGCATTTATGTTTTCAAGACTGGATTTTACAATATGCAAAATATTTCCTTGTTGAATTTTAAATGAAGGTATCTGTTCTCGCAAATATGTATTTAGACTATCATGTATAAGAGAAATTCTGTTCTCCACTATCTCAAACAAATACTGATGGGATAAAACAAATTCCTTTATTACATCATAAAAGCCACTTTCTAATAAAAAGCCAAAAAGTTCATTCCATGTAAAAAAGCTGTTGTTAATTGCAAATATACTTAACAATGACTTTGTACTTACATCCGCTAAGAGATTATCATAGTATTGGTTCAAATTATTAACTGGCTGCTCTGGACTTATTTTCCCATTCTTCTTATAATGTTCTGCCAAAAAGTATGTAATGATTGGATATCCCCCAGCAATTTCCCAAATTTGTTTCTGTACAGTATAATCTGTTATATTCTGTGCCATTGCAAGATATAGCCTCGTTTCGTCAGAATTCCAGTTACGCAACTCTACCCTTCTCCACTCCACAATCTTTTTCAAGGGGCGAGAAAGAACTATAGTTTGTACTTGTGCATTTGATAATTTGTCAATAAAATCTATGTATTTCTCTAATTCCAATGGATTATAATTTTCCACATGATCCAAACCATCAACAATAATAATCTGATTACTATTAGCCATTTCCGCAACAATTTCATCGATTGTAAAACTTCTCGGTGTTTTATAAACTAACAACCCAAGTTCTGTCAAAAATTTATCAAATTGTAACCTTCGTCTCAATTGTTCATCCTGTGGTCCAACCCAAAATCTATATACAATAGCATCTTGAAACGCATTTTTTAATTCATTTACATAGTGGCTTTTTCCAACTCCTGGTTTCCCTACATAAAATGTTATACCAGGTTCAATGTTGTCAGGTGCTTCGCGTAAAATAACTGTCTGATGTAGCAAATCTGTTGACAACGTAATTATTTCAGGAAGGTCAGATATTCCCACAACAAATTTTTCAGCACAAGTAAACTCAATCGCTTTCTGAATTATTTGAAGTTCTCTTTCTTCTGTTTGAAAAAAAGCATCTAAATATTCTGTCACCTGCTCTTCTGTTAATGGGATTATAGTTATTCCATCTTTATTCACCGCTGGTAGTCCCATAAATTCTGTATCAGTAGTAACTTGATTTGTATTGATAATCATTACATTATTATCTTTGCTATCATACTGATTTTGATTCCCCTTAATATTTACGATGTGATTTGTTATAAGAATATCGTTTATTCGAGTCCCTGGATAATTCTTCGCTTGAATCCGGTAAACAGTTTCATCATTCATTTCGATATAAATGTCATCAAACTGTTTTGTATCAAGAGCCTCTGATTCTATTTTTACAATATTACGCTCAGTATCCATCTTTGCTAAGAAAAAGGTAAATATATAATTTTGATAATTATAACCCTTCAATGAATTTCTTGCCACTTTCCTCTTTGCCATACATGCCTCCATCTATTCCCAGTTATACTTAATTGCATTCTGTATGTCGGGAATATCCAACCAATTTAATAGACGTAACAAAAAATGTCCATCTGGGGTTGTTTCTCCTGATTCCCATTTCTGATATGTCCTAACCGTTGTCCCAACCGCTTCCGCAACTTGCTTCTGCGTAAAACCAAACTGTTTCCTTTGTTCCTTTAAAATCTTATAATCAAATTCCATTGTCAACGGTCCTGCATAAACTTGATACCAATAATCTTTATCATCTGAGTAATTATAGAAATTTAAAACATGAATTTTTGTATCGGGCTTAATTTCTATTATCAAATTACCCCTTTTTGATTTTTCACAATTACAGCAAATACTTTTTACATTTATCGCCTTTATACCAATCCACTTCATAATCGGATTGCCATCATTATCACAAGGAAATCTCCCCTCAAATTCTAGCCGTGTCCCATTTCGAATAAATGGTGCGCCAAGCCCACACTCATTTATCTCATAAATAATAGGTTCTAAACCAGACATCTCAAGGATCTCATTATAGGCAACTACAAATCGCTCTGGAAAGTACTCTTGTATTCCAAACCTTTCACATAGCTTAAGATAATGAATCCACTGAAAAAATCCATCACCTTTCACATATCCAGTTTGATTGATCCAGTAATTGAATATTTTTCTAAGAGGCAATTTTAATGAATAGAACGCATATTCTAAGGCCATATAAATTTTCTCGTTACTATAGTCCTCATCTTCCCCTATCAAAGAAGAGTATAAATTGTGGAGTGTGCCAATATTTTCTACATCCAAATCTTTTTTATCTATAGCATAAAAATAAAACGGTGTCCTATTTACAAAAGTAGAAACAGGTAGAGGACCATAGCCTTTCTCATAATCTAACCAACTGGAATATGTACTCTTCCCGTTTTTCTGTCTATCACAATATGAAAATACTTCATTACCAACAACGTCATGTATATTTAAGTATTTTATAAGCTTTTCTTTATCATAAAATTCTTCATCAACATATTGTTCAATAATCCCCAATTCTTTTTTTGTCAGCATAGCAAATCCTCCTTTTATGCTGACATTATAGCACGAAGAAAATGGGTAGTATAGATGTTAATTTATTCGTAAAAAAAGATAAATTTATATTCTTTTATTATTTTTACCCATTTTCTTCGTGTTTCGAGACCATTTTTACGTTCTTATATTCACATTCTTTTTCGAATCTATAAAATCCGATTCATTACTTCATGCAAAAATCATAAATTACATAGTTCGCAAACTTTCAAGTGAAACCCCAAACTATCACAGAAACTGTTGACTCTTATCAATCAGTATTCTTCTCTTTTTGTCTTGTATTTAAAGTATATCTGCATAATATCTTTCATTAACATTGGAAAAAATCACTTTGGCAGGAAAAAGATTCATTCCCATGGCTGCCATGCCAATAACACTACAGGCCCATTCGCTCAATTCATTTGGAAGTCGAAAGCACTCGGATTCTCCATTTTTTAGAATTGTTACTGTTGGAGTGAATTTTTGATCTACCCCAACCGATAATACATCAAAAATCTGAGAACCTTTATGTAACGGCAAAAGGCGTTGCTTCCTTGAATCAAAATATATCTTCCCACCCCTTTGGTTCAAATACGATTCTTCATCAAGGGGAATCACAGGCTCAATGGGCAGTTTGCATCTTCTCTGGTCAAAATACCTTGCCAACTGACCACAAGCAAACGCATTAAAGTATTCGCCTTGCATATCTATATTCGCTCGGAGCTGCTCGACAGATTCAAAATGGTTCATAAAATTAAGCAAAGCATTGAATACAACCAAATCATCCGAATAAATACCTGAGTACGATTTATACCAAGCAGGCTGACATTCGCAAATAAGGCGATACAGCTTTTTATAAAGTTCTAATTGAAACTCATTCAAGCAAAACCAACCTACATCCAAAATCTTTTTGTTGATGCTTTCATCAAGAGATTGATATCGCAAAGAATCGCATAACCCCTTCAACAGCTTAGAAATGATTCCCGCCATCATATCTGCCATACGAAGACCTGGATGGTCCGTAGAATTGGCTTCATCTGAATTATTCAGTCCTATTTCACGAGCAGACTTTAGCGTTTTGCTTTCTTCTTCCGATTCACCTTCTTTATCAATAATCAATGAATAGTTCTGTATATCTTTTTCTTGCAGATACTTATTGAATCCATCAAAAGACATATGATAATCCCAATCAAGCTCTGGGACATCTGAAATCTCATCTAATACGAGTAAAATATCTTGAAATGCCATCGTCTCTGCTTGCTTCAATTCTGGATTGTTTTTATTGTATTCAATCCTATCTTGAAAAAACCTCTTTAGTTCCTCTAAAAAGTCTTCCGGCGATCCATACAGGCATTTAATGATTTCATGCGGACGATATACAACGAGAGCCTTTGTAATAGAATACTTCATTAAGTCTGCATCAATGAGAAAACTGTTTCTGTACCCTTGAAAAAGCTGTAATACAAGGTATTCTATTTTGCTGGAAACAGAAAAATAAATATGAATATCCTCGTCAAAAAGCGATAGGAAATCATTTAAAAACTGAGTGTTCTGCTTGTTGAGGGAGGCAAAACCATACTTAAATTGTTTTTGCGGAAACATGGTACTTTTGATTTCACCATTACGATCTTTTCTATCTGTGTATCTGGTCTCAAAAGCAGCATGCTGTTGCAAAATATCATTCTTTTCGGCTGACCATCCCACAATCATGGTTACGAAATTATCATAATAATTAGAGGCACTTACCGTCTTGTAGTTGATTTTTCGGCTATGCTCAGACTCATCGTAGTAGAAATTATATTTAGACATTTTGTAACGCCTCCTTCGTATAAATGATAATTTAGAAGCTACTGCCCATAAGTCATTTCCCACTGGAAACATGTCCCAAAAAGGAAAATATTTTATTAAATTCATTAAAGATTACTGAAATATCCTCTTCTAATAATTTCCTTTATCCCACTAACGACCGTTTCGTAAGGAACATATGTAAATAAAAGCTTGCCAGTAATCGTTTCATAATCTTGCCGATATATTTCTTTACCCACAATCTCTGCCAAAACGTCATTGACACATACCCCTGCTTTCGCGGACGGACAAACCGGAAGAGGTTCCCGGAGGTTCCGAACTTCCTGAACAAGCCCCAATAAAGATGCATCTGGCTTAGTGTATTCCATAATCTTGTAGATATCATATAAATGTCGGGAATGCCGGTCAATCTTATCTGACAAATAATAATCACAGATGGCAAAGACCTTATCAATCAGAGTCCGCTCAATCGCCTGCGTTGTGATCTCAAAGGGCATGATGTCAAATTCTTCTGCCAGTTCTTCCTGTTCCGTCATTTTCAAGAAACGGTATATATAATTATCGGCCATGCGGTTTACTGTCGGAAAGGGCAATAGGGCAATATAGGTTTCAATGAGCAATTCTGGTTTTAATTCCAACAGCGGGGAATAAATACTGGGATAACCAGCCCTGTAACAGTTATAACTGCGCCGGCTACGGGTTTCTTCGAGGTTTGTAACAGAGAACCCCAGAGACTCTATGGAAGAAATAACTGCCTTTTTTAGCTGCCGCTTACGACTTTCGCCAGGAACGCCTTCTGATGCGGCATAGGAAATATCTATATCTTCCGAAAAGCGATCCAAAATCTGATAGCATTTTGTCAGAGAGGTGCCGCCTTTAAAAACCATCCCCTTTACCCTGGAGGCCAGCTCCTTGAGAGCAAGCGTAACATAATAATCCTTTTCAATAATTCCGGGAGGTATATGCAGTTCGTTAGAAGCAGCGATGATAAATTCGCTAAATGCTTCGTGGTCATGATGTAAATTCATAAATAATTCCCCATTCAATCAGTTTTTTTGCAGTAGGACCTGTAATGCCAGACAACACGCTGGAAAGAAGTTCCTTACTATAATTTTGTTTTTTTGTATAGTTTCTCAGAAGATTCCCGGTTTCTAAAGCAGAAAGCTCAGAATACTTTTCTGCCTGGGAAACGGCATCCAAAAGCTGGAGCAGTGCAGCGTTTTCCGATGTTATAGTCGTGGCGGGCCGTTTCAGCCGGATAGCCTGGGAGCCTACGGTGACTGTACGCCCCTTTGTCGATTCTTTTGATGTGATGATCTCCAACATTGCCGGCATCTGGGTTGTCAGACCGATCTGATTGGCAAAAGTAGCTCCGGCGAAGTATCCGTAGATTTCTGTTGTACTTTGGATATATTTGCGTATAATGACTTTCATGGGATCTAAATAACTTTTTTTCAGCAGCCGTGACGCTTTGGGGAGATAATAAATCCCTGTGTCAAAACGAGCCAGGTCGCCTGACTTGAGCATCCGTTTGAAATACTGGCGCAGGGTATTATCATTAAGCCCATCCAGCTGAATCTCGTTTATGAAAATCGGTTCGTTGTAACCATAGTTTTTTTCCAGATATTCCTTCAGCATACAGGTATCCACTCCTTCCACCTCCATACTACTATATTTATACCTAAAAGGTCAATAGATATGTCAAAATATAGTTTGTATGTTTTTTTCAGAATTATGCAGAGAAGATAAAAGAGCGGATACCTTTAGCTGTCTATAAATCTATATGTTTTCGTATATACCCAAAAGCATACATTGGTTATGCAACAGAAACTTTTTACCGTTCTCCGCCTAGCTGGTCATATCTCAAATGTCCCTGTGCCACTTTTGCATGGTTCAGAATCCGAATAAAAGACTTGTCCTGACTCTCCAACGCCTTTTTATATCCCACTTCTGTCAGAAACAGCCGCATCCTATGCCCTTTATCTCCTATGGGGGATTCTCTTGAAAGGACATCGAACACAATCATATGCGCCACTTCTGGGTCAAAGCGTTCCAGTGCCATAATATCATGCCCTTCCAGTTTCCGGGCACCGGACTCCTGCCGGGCCACAGCAATCATCTCTCCAACAGTCTTTGCTTTCCGAGGCAGATTATAATTTTTCTGAATATCACAAATCAGCTCCCTACAGTCATTTTCTGAGAGTTCACGAAGTTTCTTTAACAGATTTTCGGCAATGTTCCTTTTGTCATGGTCACGGGTATACTGGCAGAACATAGCAATCTCCTGTATCGCATCATATCTGTTGCAGCCTTCCAGCTGAAATACCATCCTCTTTTCATTCTCGGTCAATGTTATCATATATTTCCTCCAATCCGGCCTGATCACCTAAAAATATCATATAGCTACTTATTTTTCTTCCCTGGCTTCCTTATCGTCCGGAAAGAACTTCTCCAGAATATCGATACTGTCTTTGGATGTATACCCCCACAGGATAGAACTGAGTGCGTCAATCGCCTCCCGCCTCCTGCGATAATAGGTACGGAAACTAATATCCCGGATATGGGGGCGCAGTTTCTCTATGATCTCCTCCACATTTCGGAGCTGCTGCGGGGAAAGGAAGGAGTAATACAGCAGCCAGTAATAGCTCTCCCCATTTTTATGCTTGGTACGGAGTAGGTCGATGGAGGTATCCAGAAGTTTCAGCATCCGGTGGCTCCGCTCGATACATTTGGCATGGTGCTCAATGCTGCGGTCTGACAGGTCTATTCCGGCCACATAGACGGACTCCAGGAAATCCTCAATGGAACTCCCATATTCGATCTCAAACCGGCTCCGCACCTGCTGGACGGACAGCTCCTGACTCCACACCACGTCCCTGTATTTCTTCAGCAGTTTCCAGGTATCATGGTACAGTGGGTTATCGGCAATGTTCATTTCTTCCTGATTCTTTTTCATGCCCTAGCACCTCCTTCTCTGCTTTTTTCGGTTGGGGAAAGCGTCAGCTCAAAGGTATATACTGGCTTATCCTCCCCGCAGGATACAGTCATTCCAAACCGTACAGCACCTTTCAGTATGTGGGATATATACTCTTCCCTGCAGGCGTCTGATAAAGGATATAACTTATATATGGATTTGGGACACCGGAAACAGGAAATGCCCTGTGCATCAAGGACTTGCGCCATTTTTGTGATGACAGTTTCCATGTTCGATTTTGAAACGCTGGTTAATTCCTCTGAAACACATATCTCATGCTCTGTAACAGTAGAATCTTTCTGTGAATCTGTTTCATCCGGCAGTGCAAGATTGATTTTCAGGACCATGGCAACCTCCTCTTTATCAACAAGGACATCTGATATCTGGAACATGGTAGAAAGGTAGCTATGCAGATAGATCACGCTGCCTGTCCTTCCAGGGAATGACATGAAAGAGATATAGTCCATGTCAGCAAGCTTTTTTAGTATCCGCCCTGTTGTAGCTTTGGAGATGCCCCAGCGGACAGCCATTTCACTGTAGGCGGCCAGCGGGGAGCCGGTGCCATTACGGAAATAGACAACCGGACCAATTTCTGACCCCTGTACCTGGCTGTCATTGTAGACAGCAGACATCCACAGATCCAGCAGGATATCCATTTCAGAGCAGCGGCCGGCGCTGACCAGTTCTGTTGCAATCACAGTCGGCATAAAGAAAAATCCTGTATCCTTTTGACAGGGGCAGTTGTAGTCCAACACGGTATTATGTTTTTTCCAGTCACGCACCTTATATTTGACTACCTTTCCCCGGTCAAGGAAAAGATAGGATATAAGATGGCGTTTCTGCAATTCATCCAGGATAGAAACTGCCTGGCACTGGAAACGGGTACGGAACCATGCTGTAAGTTCTTTCACGGTGCAGATCCATTCACCGGGGTATACCGTATAGCCGATACCGTCTATGCGGAGATAGGAGGTACGGAAATTTGCGTAGTTGCAAAGCACCGTATAATAAAAAAGGCCGGAACCCCCGCTTGTGCGAATGCTCCGGTCTGCCATTAAGTTCTGGATAAACTGCCGGTAGATCCGGCAGCGTGGATAATCCACAATCTGTTTGATCTCTAATTGATATTCTGACATAATGTTTTCCTCATTTCTCATAGTTTTCTGTAAAAAAAATCTACAAGACAAATTTCCTATGCCTTGTAGATCATCATTTAGCTCCTATATTCTTCTTTTAAATACTTTCCACGACGAATTTTGTTCACAATTCCTATGATTCCACCCTGTTTTTTTCCTCCATACAGTCCATTCAGTCCACAATATATGGTATAAATGAAACCAAATAATACTAGATGTAGTTTCAAAAGTCCTTTCGCTTAGTCATTTGCAAAAGCACAAATAGAATGAATAATATCATTTGGATTCCAGCCTGTTTTATACTCTACACGGTCATGTTCAACGACACGTCCCTCTAGTAAAGTTTCTATTTTTAATGGTATCATTCAAACGCCTCTCTTTCTGGTATGAATTGTTCACAATAATTTCTGATAATATTCCGATAAAACCACAGCATCAATCATCTTAATCCTTGTTTCGCCTACAAAAAACCTTCATCCTAACCATTTCCTTCATAACATCTTCTATCTGCTTGGCTTTGTCATGTGACTCTATCAAAAATCCCACCTCAACATTACCTTGCATACCATGATATGAAAGATTAGCTGATGAAAGTAATAATCTCTTTATATCCGAAACTATTAATTTCGCATGCATCGCTGCCATTTTATCTTCTTCCTGCTTTTGATATTCATATACTTGTAGAAAACGTGAACGATACGCCATTAGCCTATTAAGTACATCTCTTTGCCTTTCAATGTCATTTACATACAATCGAACATAAACACCTTGCTGGCTCTTTTCAATAATCATATCAAGCATATCTGCAAAATAATCCGAAATAGAATACCCCGTAATAGTAAGGCTCTTTTCGGTGCTCGTAATCAGTTTTTGTACTATATCCTTTGTTTTTAATGCCTTCACACGAAATGAATCTGGAGATGTAAGAACCAGATCGGCATGTTCTATTTTCTTTGATGAATACATTTTCATGCACAAGCTAATTATGTCTGCTATTTCTTCATCACTGCAATGGACAAAATGGTGTTAGAATATAAATAGTACAAGCCAAAATGAGAAATCCAAAATACACATAAGCATGGTACAATAAAA